>NZ_JBSYVH010000002.1:0-1312822 GCF_054114205.1 Rhizobium sp. LEGMi-198b
AGATCGTCGACTGGTACATGCAGGGCAAGATCCAGATCGACCCGATGATCACCCACACCATGCCGCTCGAGGACATCAACAAGGGCTTCGACATGATGCACAAGGGCGAAAGCATCCGCGGCGTCGTGGTCTATTAAGAGACCGTTTGAAAACGGGGGCGGTTTGCAGCGATCCATGATTCAGGATTCTGATGTGGACAGCAAATTGGCCCCGGATGGCAGCCGAGGCACATCAAGCGTCCGTTGTTAGACTAGGCGATACCCTGGAGATTGGAACATGGCGCTCAAGCGGATGGACAATGTCGGAATCGTCGTCGAAGACTTCGGAGAGGCGATTGATTTCTTTCGCGAACTCGGCCTCGAACTCGAAGGGCGGGCCACGATCGAAGGAGAATGGGCCGGACGTGTCACCGGACTGGGCGCTCAGCATGTCGAGATTGCCATGATGCGCACGCCGGATGGCCACAGCCGGCTTGAGCTCTCCCGCTTCCTCAGGCCGCCGGTCGTCGCAGATCACCGGAACGCCCCGGTCAACGCTCTGGGCTACCTCCGCGTCATGTTCACCGTGGACGACATCGACGAGACGCTTGAAAGGCTCCGCACGCGCGGCGCGCAGCTCGTAGGCGAAGTCGTCCAGTATAAAGACGCGTATCGGCTCTGCTACATCCGTGGGCCTGAAGGGATTCTCATCGGACTTGCCCAAGAACTCCGCTGAGCGCAAATCGAGACGGCACGGGAGATTGCTGCACGACTTTGAATGGCACGCGGCCTTTTCGCAAACCGATCCTGGTTTGGCGGCCGCGGGCAAACAAGGAGGAGGAAGCTGAACATGCCAAGTCAAGTATCGATACACCCGGCGCTCGACGGCGGAGTGAAGGCGGGACAGGCGAATTTCAGTGGTGGGACGCTCGTCTGCGCCTGCACCGATCGCCCCGTCAAAGTCGCCATCACCGGCGCGATTGCTCATAACCACGCCTGTGGCTGCACGAAATGCTGGAAGCCGAATGGTGCTGCCTTTTCGATCGTAGCCGTCACCGCGCATGAGAATGTCAAGGTCCTGGAAAACGGCGACAAGCTCGCGGTCGTGGATCCCGACGCCTTGATCCAGCGGCACGCCTGCAAGGCTTGCGGCGTTCACATGTATGGGCCGGTGGAGCGCGACCATGCCTTCAAGGGCCTGGATTTCATTCATCCGGAGCGGTTTCAGGAAAGCGGTTGGCCTGAACCCACCTTCGCCGCCTTCGTGTCGTCGATCATCGAGTCGGGAACGCCGCCATCTGCCATGGCATCCGTTCGCAGCCGGCTGAAGGAGCTGCGCCTTGAGCCCTACGATTGCCTGAACCCGACGCTGATGGATGTTCTCGCCACCTGGGTCGCGAAAAAGGCAGGCACATTGAGGGAATAGGTCTGGCCCATGACGGCGGACTTCGCTAAACCGCGACTGCGCGTTCGGCCGGACGCGCAGCGCTCTCCAATGAAGCACGTTCTGTTCCTATGATCTATGTCGATGCCGATGCCTGTCCGGTCAAGCCGGAAATTTTGAAAGTGGCCGAGCGCCACGGCATCGAGGTGACACTGGTCGCCAATTCCGGCCTCCGCCCCTCGCGCGATCCGATGGTGAAGAACGTCATCGTCTCCAATGCTTTCGACGCCGCCGACAACTGGATCGCCGAACATGCGGGGCCTGGCGACATCGTCGTGACGGCCGATGTGCCCCTGGCCGGGCGCTGCGTCGTCTCCGGCGCGCTGGTGACCGGACCGACCGGCCGTGTTTTCGACAACACCAATATCGGCATGGTCACCGCGATGCGCGATCTCGGCGCGCACCTGCGTGAGACCGGCGAGAGCAAAGGCTACAACGCCGCTTTTTCGCCACGCGACCGCTCCGCCTTTCTTGAAACCTTCGATCGCCTTTGCCGGCGTGCCAAAGCTCACAATTCGTCTGGAGGTCAGCCTTGAACATCATTTCCCAGAACACCGCTTTCGGCGGCATGCAGGGTGTTTTTTCACATGAGTCCGAGGCCTGCCAATGCGAGATGACCTTCGCGGTCTTCGTGCCGCCGCAGGCGATCAAGGAGCCCTGCCCGGTCCTCTGGTATCTCTCCGGCCTGACCTGCACCCATGCCAATGTGATGGAAAAAGGCGAATATCGTCGCATGGCAGCCGAACTCGGCCTGATCGTGGTCTGCCCGGACACCAGCCCGCGCGGCAATGACGTCCCCGATGAATTGACCAACTGGCAGATGGGCAAAGGCGCCGGCTTCTATCTCGACGCCACCGAAGAGCCCTGGGCCGAGAACTATCGGATGTACACCTACGTCACGGAGGAATTGCCCGCCCTCGTCAGCCGGCAGTTCCGCGTGGATATGAGCCGGCAAGGCATTTTCGGCCATTCCATGGGCGGCCATGGCGCAATGACGATTGCGCTGAAGAATCCGGACCGCTTCAAGAGCTGCTCTGCCTTTGCGCCGATCGTGCAGCCCTCGACGGCCGATTGGTCAGCGCCGGCTTTCGAGAAATATCTTGGCGCCGACAAGGCGGCCTGGCGGCAATACGACGCCTGCGCACTCATCGAGGATGGCGCCCGCTTCCCGGAGTTTCTGATCGACCAGGGCAAAGCCGATGGTTTCCTCGAAACCGGCCTGCGGCCCTGGTTGTTCGAAGAGGCGATCAAGGGCACCGATATCGGCCTGACGCTGCGCATGCACGAGCGCTACGATCACTCCTACTATTTCATCTCGACCTTCATGGACGATCACCTGAAGTGGCATGCCGAGCGGCTGGCATGAAACGGGTGGCATAGCAGCCATGCAGTCCCCAGCTTGAAAAGCCAATTTAGCTGAGGCATATATTTCCCCGCGCAGACGACTGCGGCGGCTGGCATAGATTGCCGACCGCAAGCACCGCGGGGACGGCCTCGCTCTTAAAAAGGAGCGTAACATGGCTTGGTTCCTGCTTTTCCTCGCAGGCTTGTTCGAAATCGGTTGGGCCGTTGGCCTGAAATATACCGAAGGCTTCACACGGCCGATCCCGACCGGTCTCACCGTCATTTCGATGGTGGTCAGCGTCGTCTTGCTCGGCCTTGCGGTGAAGACCTTGCCGATGGGCACGGCCTACGCGGTCTGGACCGGCATCGGCACGGTCGGTACCGTCCTGCTTGGCATCTGGCTGCTGGGTGATCCCGCGACCGTCGTTCGCCTGTTCTGCATCGGCCTGATCGTCGCGGGCATTGCCGGGCTCAAGCTCGTCGCCTGAACCTCATTTGCGTCACTAGAGCACCCCAGGAAAAGTGCGAGGCGGTTTTCCGCCCGGAATGCGTAAAAACCAAGAGATAGAGCGGGAAAGCGATTCCGTGAAACGCTGAACCGCTCTAACGCTGGCGATTGTCCAGTGCCCAGAGGCCGGGGCCTGCAAACACCAGGAACAGGAAGATGAAGCAGAACAAGATCGGGCCGTCGCCCTCGTTGTTGGCTGGAAAGAAGCCCATCTGCGCATGCACTAGGAAATAGGCGAAGGCCATTTCACCGCTGAGGATGAAGGCAACAGGCCGGGTGAAGAGCCCGAGCAGGATCAGAATGCTGCCGACAAGCTCAATCACCCCGGCGACGAAAAACAGTGTCGAGATTTCAAAGGGCGCGGCGGGAAAATTGAAGAGCTTTTGCGTGCCATGCTCTAGGAACAACAGCGCGGTCACAATTCTGAGAACCGCGAGGGCGGCGGGCTGATACTGCGACAGGCGCTCGAAAGCCGGCATGAAAATCTCCGTTTTAACTGAGAAGGCGGCCAGTATCTCTAGGGGATATGGTCGCTTTCCGCTGATATCGGAGTCAACACGCGAACGGCGAAATTATTCGCCGGGCTCGGATATCGATCCAAGCCCGGCGATTGCATATTATTTCCTGCGACCGTCGATGGCCAGGAGGCCTGGGCCTGCGAAAACCAACAGCAGGAAGACAAAGCAGTACAGGATGGCCGCATCGCCTTCATTGTTGACCGGGAAAAAATTCCTCGGCATGTGCGCCATGAAATAGGCGACCGCCATGTTGCCGCTAAGGATGAAAGCAACAATCCGCGTAAACAGGCCGAGAACAATCGCCAGGCCGCCGACAGCTTCCAGAATGCCCTGGATCAAGATCAGGGTCGGCAGCGGACCATCGAAATGACCGCCGGCCGGAAAAGCCAAAAGCTTCTGCGTGCCGTGCTCCATAAACAGTAGACCGGTCATGATGCGCAGCGCCGCCAGGGCGTAAGGCTGATATTGATTCAGTCGATCGGAAAGTGCCATTTTGTACTCCAGTTTTGGTTTCTGAAGCCACCATTAGTTTGTGTGCACGCGAAGGTGAAGACACGGCTTCTGACACCCAATCAATTTTCCGTGTAGAATCCGTGACTTGTTGTCACATGCTCAAAGCGGAATATTGTCGTGCTTTTTCCAGGGATTGGTCAGATCCTTATTGCGCAGCATCCTGAGCCCCTGTGCCAGCCGCCGCCGGGTAGAGTGCGGCATGATCACTTCGTCAATATAACCGCGCTCGGCCGCGACGAAAGGAGACAGGAAGCGATCCTCATACATCTTCGTATGCGCCGCAATCTTCTCAGGATGGGCGATGTCCTTGCGGAAAATGATCTCGACCGCGCCCTTGGCACCCATAACGGCGATCTGCGCGGTCGGCCAGGCATAGTTCAGGTCACCGCGCAGATGTTTCGACGCCATGACGTCGTAGGCGCCGCCGAAGGCCTTGCGAGTGATGACAGTGAGTTTCGGCACGGTCGCTTCCGCATAGGCAAAGAGCAGCTTGGCGCCATGCTTGATCAACCCGCCATATTCCTGCGCGGTTCCCGGCAGAAAGCCCGGTACGTCGACAAAGGTGACGATCGGGATGTTGAAGCAATCGCAGAAGCGCACGAAACGTGCCGCCTTGCGCGAGGCGTCGCTGTCGAGCACGCCCGCCAGCACCATCGGCTGATTGGCGACGAATCCGACTGTCGCGCCTTCGATGCGGCCGAAGCCGCAGACGATGTTCTTGGCAAAGCTTGCCTGGATCTCAAAGAAATCGCCCTCGTCCGCCACCTTCAGGATCAGTTCCTTGATGTCGTAGGGCTTGTTGGCATTGGCCGGGATCAGCGTGTCGAGCGAAGCATCGGGATCGGTGACCGATTGATAACACTCGATCTCCGGGAGATCAGCGGTATTCGACTGAGGCAGGAAATCGATGAGCCGGCGCACCTGCAGCAGCGTATCGATGTCGTTGTCGTAGGCGGCATCGGCGATCGAGGATTTCGTCGTATGCACCGAGGCACCGCCAAGCTGCTCCGCCGTCACCGTTTCGTTGGTGACAGTCTTCACCACGTCCGGGCCGGTGACGAACATGTAGGACGTGTCGCGCACCATGAAGATGAAATCGGTCATAGCCGGCGAATAAACGTCACCGCCTGCACAGGGGCCCATGATGATCGAGATCTGCGGAATGACGCCGGAAGAGAGCACGTTGCGCTGGAATACCTCGGCATAGCCGCCAAGCGCCGCCACGCCTTCCTGGATGCGCGCCCCGCCGGCATCATAGATGCCGATGATGGGGGCGCGGTTTTTCAGCGCCATATCCTGAACCTTCATGATCTTCTCTGCATGCGCGTCTGAAAGCGAGCCGCCGAAGACCGTGAAATCCTTGGCAAAAAGAAAGACCGTGCGGCCGTTGACCGTGCCCCAGCCAGTGACCACGCCGTCGCCGGCGATCTTGGTCTTGTCCATGCCGAAATCGATCGAGCGGTGTTCGACGAACATGTCGAATTCCTCGAAGGAGCCTTCATCGAGGAAGATTTCGATGCGCTCGCGCGCGGTTAGCTTGCCGCGCCCATGCTGCGCATCAATACGCGCCTGCCCGCCTCCGAGCCTCGCGATCTCCCGGCGACGTTCCAGTTCCTGCAGGATCTCTTTCATGATGGCCCTCTTTTCCGCTTACCCGGCTTAGCATGGCGCAGCAGCAGTTTGAAGCCGAAGGCTCAGTTCACCAGCGGCGGCGCCTTCAGCACGAAGATGGAACGGATGCGGGCGGCGATATCTTCAGCCATCAGATTGTCGGCCGCGTTCGGGTCCGGTGTGAAATTCGCCGTATCGAACGAGGCGATGGCAAGCACCGCACCGGTATCGACCGAATCGACGTCGATATTGATCTTTGCAGTATTGCGATCGTGGTTGAAGCTTCCGGCCTTGCGAACATCCGTCAGGCGGATGGTGAGTGCCACCTTCGGCAGCACTGTATCGCGGGTGGTCACGGCGATGGCGGCATTAACGCGTTCGTTGATCGCCGAAAGCAGTACAGGCGAGACAGGCGGCACGGCTTGATCGGCAACGACGGTGGCGCTGCGCACGTCATAGGCTGGAGGTGCAGGCGGCGCCGTGCCCGGCCAGCTCGTGCAAGCAGCCAGCGCCAAACATCCCACGAGTGCCGATACCGCACCCGACCTCCACAACAACATGATTCGCGTCCCGAATTCCCAACCCTTGAGATGCAGATTTCGATATAACGGACTGCAAATCAACAATATTCAACTGCGAAGCGCGGAAAAAACATCCGTGGCTGCCTGAAACTCTTCGAAGCGCTGAGCGCGGCGCTGCTCGGCCTCTTCGTCACGGCCCCAATGTTCGATCGTCCAATCCTCATCGAGATGGGCGAGCGCCCAGACTTCATCGAGCGGCAGTCGGCCTTCGGCGAAAGCAAGCGCCAAGATCGTCGAACCCGTCAGCGTCGTGATCGTATGTAGGCTGGCGAGTTCCAGCGGCGTGTCGTATTTGCGCAACGTCACGGCAAAGGCGGCGATCGCCTCGCGCGGCTGCTCCTGATGCATGACGCCTTCGGCCAGGATGAAACGAGCACCGAGTTCGTTTGCGGCCCAGTCGATCAGCGGGTTCCACTGCTCCGATTGCCGCTCCACCAGGCGCTCCGGTCCATCGGCGCGATAGCAAAGCATATCGGTGGAGGAAAAGCGCAGGATGTCCTCGAATACCGCCTGGCTATCGATCGCCACACCGTCGAGCGCCGTGTTGACCAGCCGTGTCACCGGCATGGTCGCAGGATCGATGACCTCGACCTGCCGCGTCCATTCGGCAGCAACCAGCTTTGCGAGCGCCTCGGTCGGGACGGCGAGCGATTGGCGCGCAGGCGTCTTCACCACCTTGCCGTCGAGCTCGATCACGTGGCCGCCTTCGCTCGCGCGGACGCTTACATCCTTATAGAAGCGCTTCGGCAGCGGCTTCTTCATCTGAATCTGAGCCCGGCGAATGGGATCGGGATGGCTCAGGTCTTCGGAAAGATCGTTCAACAGGTCGCGCATGGCGTCACCTCAGAGAATATGGCTCAACAAGTCGTTCGGGTGATGGGCAATCGTGTCGGCACCTGCCGCCAGCAGTTCTTCCACCGAAGCATAGCCCCAGGCAACACCGATCGCGGTCGCACCGAGAGCACGTTGCGCTGGAATACCTCGGCATAGCCGCCAAGCGCCGCCACGCCTTCCTGGATGCGCGCCCCGCCGGCATCATAGATGCCGATGATGGGGGCGCGGTTTTTCAGCGCCATATCCTGAACCTTCATGATCTTCTCTGCATGCGCGTCTGAAAGCGAGCCGCCGAAGACCGTGAAATCCTTGGCAAAAAGAAAGACCGTGCGGCCGTTGACCGTGCCCCAGCCAGTGACCACGCCGTCGCCGGCGATCTTGGTCTTGTCCATGCCGAAATCGATCGAGCGGTGTTCGACGAACATGTCGAATTCCTCGAAGGAGCCTTCATCGAGGAAGATTTCGATGCGCTCGCGCGCGGTTAGCTTGCCGCGCCCATGCTGCGCATCAATACGCGCCTGCCCGCCTCCGAGCCTCGCGATCTCCCGGCGACGTTCCAGTTCCTGCAGGATCTCTTTCATGATGGCCCTCTTTTCCGCTTACCCGGCTTAGCATGGCGCAGCAGCAGTTTGAAGCCGAAGGCTCAGTTCACCAGCGGCGGCGCCTTCAGCACGAAGATGGAACGGATGCGGGCGGCGATATCTTCAGCCATCAGATTGTCGGCCGCGTTCGGGTCCGGTGTGAAATTCGCCGTATCGAACGAGGCGATGGCAAGCACCGCACCGGTATCGACCGAATCGACGTCGATATTGATCTTTGCAGTATTGCGATCGTGGTTGAAGCTTCCGGCCTTGCGAACATCCGTCAGGCGGATGGTGAGTGCCACCTTCGGCAGCACTGTATCGCGGGTGGTCACGGCGATGGCGGCATTAACGCGTTCGTTGATCGCCGAAAGCAGTACAGGCGAGACAGGCGGCACGGCTTGATCGGCAACGACGGTGGCGCTGCGCACGTCATAGGCTGGAGGTGCAGGCGGCGCCGTGCCCGGCCAGCTCGTGCAAGCAGCCAGCGCCAAACATCCCACGAGTGCCGATACCGCACCCGACCTCCACAACAACATGATTCGCGTCCCGAATTCCCAACCCTTGAGATGCAGATTTCGATATAACGGACTGCAAATCAACAATATTCAACTGCGAAGCGCGGAAAAAACATCCGTGGCTGCCTGAAACTCTTCGAAGCGCTGAGCGCGGCGCTGCTCGGCCTCTTCGTCACGGCCCCAATGTTCGATCGTCCAATCCTCATCGAGATGGGCGAGCGCCCAGACTTCATCGAGCGGCAGTCGGCCTTCGGCGAAAGCAAGCGCCAAGATCGTCGAACCCGTCAGCGTCGTGATCGTATGTAGGCTGGCGAGTTCCAGCGGCGTGTCGTATTTGCGCAACGTCACGGCAAAGGCGGCGATCGCCTCGCGCGGCTGCTCCTGATGCATGACGCCTTCGGCCAGGATGAAACGAGCACCGAGTTCGTTTGCGGCCCAGTCGATCAGCGGGTTCCACTGCTCCGATTGCCGCTCCACCAGGCGCTCCGGTCCATCGGCGCGATAGCAAAGCATATCGGTGGAGGAAAAGCGCAGGATGTCCTCGAATACCGCCTGGCTATCGATCGCCACACCGTCGAGCGCCGTGTTGACCAGCCGTGTCACCGGCATGGTCGCAGGATCGATGACCTCGACCTGCCGCGTCCATTCGGCAGCAACCAGCTTTGCGAGCGCCTCGGTCGGGACGGCGAGCGATTGGCGCGCAGGCGTCTTCACCACCTTGCCGTCGAGCTCGATCACGTGGCCGCCTTCGCTCGCGCGGACGCTTACATCCTTATAGAAGCGCTTCGGCAGCGGCTTCTTCATCTGAATCTGAGCCCGGCGAATGGGATCGGGATGGCTCAGGTCTTCGGAAAGATCGTTCAACAGGTCGCGCATGGCGTCACCTCAGAGAATATGGCTCAACAAGTCGTTCGGGTGATGGGCAATCGTGTCGGCACCTGCCGCCAGCAGTTCTTCCACCGAAGCATAGCCCCAGGCAACACCGATCGCGGTCGCACCGGCCGCTTTCGCCATCTGCATGTCGTAGACGGCATCGCCGATAACGATTGTATCATGCGGATCCATGCCGGTCTCGCCGCAGCATTCTGTCACCATCGCGGGATGCGGCTTGGAAGGGCAATCATCAGCGGTGCGCGAAACGGCGAAATAGGGCGTAAAGCCGTTCGCTTCAAGAATATGCTCCAAGCCGCGGCGGGACTTGCCGGTCACCGCGCCGATCAGCAATTCATCGCGGGCGGCGAGCGTCTCAATCAACGGTTTGATCCCGTCGAAAAGCGGCGTCTGCATATCGCCCTCGTCGCGCACGTCGGGGAAGATCGATTTGTAGTGCGCCGTCATCGCGATCGCCTCGTCATCGACATGCGGTTTGCCCTGCATGCGCGTAATAGCGATATCCAATGTCAGACCGATGATCGACTTGGTGGAGGCGACATCGGGACGCTTGTAGCCGAAATCGACGAAGGTGCGCGCCATGACCTCGTGGATCAGCCGGGCGCTGTCGACCAGCGTCCCGTCGCAATCGAAAAGCACCAGCTTCATTCGTCGTCCGGCTCCCCGGCCGATGCCTCGTCAAAGCCGAGGAGGTTCCAGGTTTGCACCATATGCGGCGGCAGCGGCGCGGTGATGCGCAGGCGCCCGCCGCTCGGATGCGGGATATCGATATGGCGGGCATGCAGGTGCAGCCGCTTCTGAACGCCGCCGGGAAAGTCCCAATTCGGGTCGTCCTCGAAATATTTGGGATCGCCGATGATCGGATGGCCGATATGCAGCGCATGGACGCGGAGCTGGTGCGTGCGGCCGGTATAAGGCTCCATTTCCAGCCAGGCGAGACGCTGGGCGGCGGTTTCGACAACACGGTAATAGGAGACAGCGTGATCGGCACCCTCCTCGCCGTGTTTGGCGATGCGCATCCGGTCGCCATCGGCGGTGGCTTCCTTCACCAGCCAGGTCGAGATCTTGTCCTCGTGCTTGCGGGGCACGCCCTTCACCAGCGACCAATACGTCTTCTTGGTGTCGCGCTCGCGGAAGGCGGCCGTCAGCTTCTGTGCGGCACCGCGGGTGCGGGCGACGACGAGAACGCCGGAGGTATCGCGGTCGAGGCGATGCACTAGGCGCGGCTTTTCACCCTTCTGGCTGGTCCATGCCTCCAGCATCTTGTCGATATGGCGGCTGACGCCGGAGCCGCCCTGCACGGCGAGGCCGGCCGGCTTGTTCAGCACGTAGACCTTGTCGTCCTCATGCAGCAGCATGCGCGCCAGCAGCTCGGCGTCGCCGGAATGCTTCAGCTCCTTGCCTGCGATCGGTCCGCTTTTCGGCCCCTTGGCGTCGACATCCAGCGGCGGCACGCGCACCATCTGTCCCGGCTGCACACGCGCATCTGTCTTCACGCGCCCGCCGTCGACACGGACCTGGCCGGAGCGCATCAGCTTCTGTAATTGCCCAAAGCCCAGCCCTGGAAAATGCACCTTGAACCAGCGGTCGAGGCGCATGCCGGCCTCGTCGGGCTCGACCTTTATATGCTCAATCCCGGCCATTCGTCTTCTTTCAAGAACCGCGACATGACCCCGAAAAGCGCGAAATGGTTTCGGACAAGATCATGCCAAATCAAAGGACTGGGGCGGCCTTGCCCCAGGGCCGGGTCATCCGGCCTTTTGAGGTGGCTTTAGAGCATTTCGACGAAAAGTGGAAACCTGAATTGTCTGCCCGACGGGAATTTTGTGACAATGGTGCCCGGTAAACCTCATTTTGCGTTCGGCGCCACGACAGGAAGGTTGATATCGACCATTCCCGCCTTATCGAACATCAGCATCACCGGCACCGTGCCGCCCTGCTTGAACGGCGTCTTCACCTGCTTGAACATCATGTGCAGGCTGTTGGGCGAAAGCGTTACGGTCGCGCCAGCGGGGATGGCGACGCCCTCTTTGAGCTCCCGCATCTGCATGACCTCGCCCTGCATCTTCATCTCGTGCAGCTCCACCTTGCCGGCGGCCGATGAGGTCACGGACGTCAGCTTGTCGTCGCTGCTGCCGCCATTGTGGATCGTGAGATAGCCGCCGCCGACCGGCTGCCCTGGCAGCATGGCGCGAACATAGCCGCCGCTGATGTCGAGATCGCCGAGCTTGGTTGCAGCCGAACCCGCCGGCGCTTTGCCGGCATCCATATGCATCCCGGGCATTTTGCTCATGTCGTCGCTCTGCTGCGCTATGACGGCGACAGCCGAGAATGAAAGTGTGGTCGCCGAAATCAGCAATGCGGCGGCGAATTTGCGGTTCATCATTCTCTCCTGCCCGGCTCCTATATTGGCACCATGGGATAGCTTCTCGAAGCGCGATTGCAAAGTCCCCTGCATCCATCGGTCGCGCGTACCGGCCTCCGCTCATCAAGTCGCCACGACAAAAATTTGTTTCAGAGCGACATTTGCCCCTTGCCATCTATGGCGACTACCAGATAATGGCACCCAACCCTGTTGGGAGAATCCGGCGCAAGCCGGTGCCGAAGGAGCAACCGCCCCGGAAACTCTCAGGCCAAAGGACCAACATGGGGCAGACGGAACTCTGGAGAGTAGCGCGCAAGCGCTCGCCGAAGGGATAACAATCTCAGGCACACAGACAGAGGGGGCTCATCGAAGGCGCAGCCGCGCCTGAATTTTGAGCTCTGCGCTTTTAGCCAAGCGCAAAACCCGGAGGCGTCATTTGGACGAGACCGCTGCCCTCAAGAAGACACCCCTTCATGCCCTGCATCTGTCGCTCGGTGCCCGTATGGTTCCCTTCGCCGGCTATGACATGCCCGTGCAATATCCCGCGGGCGTGCTCAAGGAACATCTCTGGACCCGCGCATCGGCCGGCGTGTTCGACGTCTCCCACATGGGTCAGGTCACGATCCGAGCCCGTTCCGGAAGATATGAGGATGCGGCGCTTGCATTGGAAAGCCTAGTGCCGGTCGATATTCTCGGGCTCGCCGAAGGCCGTCAACGCTACGGTTTCTTCACCGATGACAACGGTGGCATCCTTGACGATCTGATGATCACCCACATGGACGACTACCTCTTCGTTGTCGTCAACGCCGCCTGTAAGGATGCAGATCTAAAGCATCTTCAAGATCATATCGGCGATAGCTGCGAAGTCACTTTACTTGATCGCGCCTTGATCGCGCTGCAGGGGCCGCGTGCCGTTTCAGTGCTTGCCGAACTCTGGGCGGATCTCGCCCATATGAAATTCATGGATGTCCGCCATTGCCGCCTGCATGACGTTTCCTGTCTCGTCTCCCGCTCCGGTTACAGCGGCGAAGACGGCTTTGAGATTTCCGTACCGGCCGACAAGGCTGAGGATATTGCCCAGCGGCTACTCGAACATCCCGATGTCCAGCCGATCGGCCTCGGCGCCCGCGATTCCCTGCGTCTCGAAGCCGGGCTCTGCCTCTATGGCAACGATATCGATCAGACGACGACGCCGGTGGAAGCCGCGCTCGAATGGGCCGTCCAGAAAGCCCGCAAGACCGGCGGTGCCCGCGCCGGCGGCTTTCCCGGTGCCGGCCGCATCCTTGCCGAATTCGACAATGGTGCCTCGCGCCGCCGTGTCGGTCTGAAGCCGGAAGGCAAGGCGCCGGTGCGTGGCCACGCCAGGCTTTATGCCGACGCCGAGGGTAAGACCGAGATCGGTGAAGTCACTTCCGGCGGCTTCGGGCCGAGCGTCGAAGGCCCCGTTGCCATGGGCTATGTGCCAGTTGGTTTCGCCGCACCGGGAACACAGGTCTTTGCCGAGGTTCGTGGCAAGTACCTGCCCGTCGCTGTCTCTTCCCTGCCCTTCATCACTCCCACCTACAAACGCTGAAAACGTCATATTCCAGAGAGGATCTTCCATGCTGAAATTCACCGAAGAACATGAGTGGCTCAACATCGAAGGCGATGTCGCGACCGTTGGGATCACGGCGCATGCCGCCGAACAGCTCGGCGATCTGGTTTTCGTGGAATTGCCCGAGGTCGGCGCCAGCTTCTCCAAGGGAGACGATGCGGCGACGGTCGAATCCGTCAAGGCGGCGTCCGAAGTCTATTGTCCGCTAGACGGCGAAATCACCGAGATCAACGAAGCCATCACCGCCGATCCGGCGCTCGTCAATTCTGATCCGATGGGCGCTGGCTGGTTCTTCAAGCTGAAGCTGAAGAATATTGCTGATGCCGATGGTTTGCTTGATGAATCCGGATATAAGGAGTTCATCGCGTAATGAATACGCCTACGGAATTCACATTCACCGACTACCAGCCCTACGATTTCGCCAATCGCCGCCATATCGGTCCGTCTCCGTCTGAAATGGCTGATATGCTGAAGGTGATCGGCTATGACAGCCTCGACGGGCTGATTGATGCGACGCTGCCGCCCTCCATCCGCCAGAAGGCGCCGCTCACCTGGGCTGCGCCGATGACGGAACGCGAGGCGCTCGACAAACTGCGTGAAACCGCTAACAAGAACAAGGTTCTCGTCTCGCTGATTGGCCAGGGCTATTACGGCACGATCACGCCTCCGGTCATCCAGCGCAATATCCTGGAAAATCCCGCCTGGTACACGGCCTATACGCCCTATCAGCCGGAAATCAGCCAGGGCCGCCTCGAGGCGCTGCTGAACTACCAGACGATGATCTGCGATCTGACGGGCCTCGATGTTGCCAACGCCTCGCTGCTCGATGAAGCAACCGCTGCCGCCGAAGGCATGGCGATGGCTGAGCGTGTGGCGAAATCCAAAGCCAAGGCCTTCTTCGTCGACGCCAATTGCCATCCGCAGACGATCGCGCTGATCAAGACCCGTGCCGAACCGCTTGGCTGGACAGTCATCGTCGGCAATCCCTTCACCGATCTCGATCCGGTCGATGTCTTCGGCGCCATCTTCCAATATCCGGGTACGCATGGTCACATCAACGACTTCACCGGCTTGATTGCAAGGCTGCATCAGACCGGCGCCATTGCCGTGGTCGCCGCCGATCCGCTAGCGCTGACGCTGCTGAAGTCGCCCGGCGAAATGGGGGCGGACATTGCCGTCGGCTCATCGCAGCGCTTTGGCGTGCCGGTCGGCTATGGTGGTCCGCATGCGGCTTACATGGCGGTCAAGGATGCCTATAAGCGTTCGATGCCCGGCCGCTTGGTTGGCGTTTCCGTCGACGCTCGCGGCAATCGGGCCTATCGCCTGTCCCTCCAGACTCGTGAGCAGCACATTCGCCGCGAAAAGGCGACGTCGAACATCTGCACCGCGCAGGTGCTGCTCGCCGTCATGGCTTCCATGTATGCCGTCTTCCACGGCCCCCAGGGCATCAAGGCCATCGCCCAGCAGGTGCATCAGAAGGCCGTGTTGATGGCAAAGGGCCTTGAAAGGCTCGGCTACAAGATCGAACCGGAGACTTTCTTCGATACGATCACCGTGGAGGTCGGCCATATGCAGGGCCTGATCCTGCGCGCGGCTGTCGCCGAAGGCGTCAATCTGCGCAAGGTGGGCGAAACGAAGATCGGCATGAGCCTTGACGAGCGAAGCCGTCCGGCAACGCTGGAAGCCGTCTGGCGTGCCTTCGGCGGCAATTTCCGTCTCGCCGACTTCGAATCCGGCTATCGATTGCCGAAGAACCTGCTGCGCACCAGCGAATATCTGACGCACCCGATCTTCCACATGAACCGTGCCGAAAGCGAGATGACCCGCTATATCCGCCGGCTCTCCGATCGTGATCTGGCGCTCGATCGCTCGATGATCCCGCTCGGCTCCTGCACGATGAAGCTTAATGCAACGGCTGAGATGTTGCCGATAAGCTGGCCTGAATTCTCGGATATTCATCCTTTCGTCCCGGCCGATCAGGCGCTCGGTTATCGTGAAATGATCGATGACCTGACGGAAAAACTTTGCGCTGTGACGGGCTATGACGCCTTCTCCATGCAGCCGAATTCCGGCGCGCAGGGCGAATATGCCGGCCTGCTCACCATCCGCAACTATCACATCGCCAATGGCCAGGGTCATCGCGACATCTGCCTGATCCCGACCTCGGCGCACGGCACCAATCCGGCCTCCGCACAGATGGCCGGCATGAAGGTGGTCGTCGTCAAGGTCAGCGATGATGGCGATATCGACATGGCGGACTTCCGCGCCAAGGCGGAGCAATATGCGGCCAATCTCTCCTGCTGCATGATCACCTATCCGTCGACGCACGGCGTCTTCGAAGAAACGGTGAAAGAGATTTGTGATGTCGTGCATATGCACGGCGGCCAAGTCTATCTCGATGGCGCCAATATGAACGCCATGGTCGGCCTCTCTCGTCCCGGCGACATCGGCTCCGACGTCAGCCACCTGAACCTGCACAAGACCTTCTGCATTCCGCATGGCGGCGGCGGCCCCGGCATGGGGCCGATCGGCGTCAAGGCGCATCTGGCGGCGCACCTGCCCGGCCATCCGGAGACGGACGGCCGCAGCGGTGCGGTCTCCGCAGCAGCCTTCGGCTCTGCTTCGATCCTGCCGATCTCCTGGAGCTACTGCCTGATGATGGGCGGCGAAGGGCTGACGCAGGCGACGAAGGTCGCAATCCTCAACGCCAACTATATCGCAGCGCGGCTGAATGGCGCTTACGACGTGCTCTACAAGTCGAAGACTGGCCGCGTGGCGCATGAATGCATCATCGACACACGCCCGCTGGTCGACAGCGCCGGCGTCACCGTCGACGATGTTGCCAAGCGCCTGATCGATTGCGGCTTCCACGCGCCCACCATGAGCTGGCCGGTTGCCGGCACGCTGATGATCGAACCGACCGAATCGGAGACCAAGGCCGAACTCGACCGGTTCTGCGAGGCGATGCTTGCGATCCGCGAGGAGGCCCGCGCCATCGAAGAAGGCCGGATGGACAAGACCGACAACCCGCTGAAAAACGCGCCTCACACGGTCGAAGACCTCGTCGGCGATTGGAACCGGCCCTATTCCCGCGAACAGGCCTGCTTCCCGCCGGGTGCCTTCCGGGTCGACAAATACTGGTCGCCCGTCAACCGTGTGGACAATGTCTTCGGCGATCGGAATCTCATCTGCACCTGCCCGCCGGTCGAGGCCTACGCCGAAGCTGCCGAGTAAGCGCTTTTCCGAAAAAGTGAAGCGGTTCAGCCGCTTCACTCCTGTCCGACATAAATCTATCGCGAAAAATCTCTATGACAGCGCCGCGTGTCCGATCGGACGCGCGGCGTTTTTGATAGCGCGGCGTAAGACGGCGCTGGAAGTCAGATATTATGCCAGAACTGCCAGGATTACATTGTCGGACGGGAATCATTGCAGGCGAACACGATCAGTGCCGGGAAGCCGGTGACACCGTGCTCGTAAAAAATCAATTTGAGAACTGCCACGCGGATGTCACTGCCCATGTGTGCCTGCGGACATGGCTTGCATGAGAGCGAAGCTGCGCTCATCCGCGACTGGCTTATACGGAAAGGCATATGGGATGGATGAGGAAAAGCTCATCAGCATGGACGCCATGGATGGCTATATTGCAGCCGCTTTCGAAACCGACGATCCCTCTCACATCGCCAGGGCCCTCGGCGCCGTGGCGCGAACGCGCAACATGAGCAAGCTTGCCAAGGATGTCGGCATGAACCGCTCAGCGCTCTATCGGGCGCTCAGTGGCGATGGAAATCCGGAATTTGCGACGATTCTAAAGGTCGTGAAAGCACTTGGCTTGAAACTGACGCCGGTGCCGGTGGCCGACCGCAAATCGGACGCCGCCTGATACCAAGGCGGCGAAAGGTTTGTTCAGACAGCCGGAGCGGCCTGACGCTGCGCAGCCAGGGCCGCGAGATCGGCGGGCTTCAACTCGACGGATTCGCCGCAGCCGCAGGCCGACGTCTGGTTGGGATTGGTGAAGGTGAAGCCGGAACGCAGGGTGGTGGTTTCGAAACCCATCTCGGTGCCAAGGAGATAAAGCACGGCCGACGGCTCGACCCAGACCTTGGCGCCGTTGCGCTCGATCAGGTCGTCCTTGGCATTCGGTTCGGTCACCAGGTCGATGGTATATTCCATCCCGGCGCAGCCGCCCTTCTTGATACCGACGCGCACGCCCTTGGCCTCGGGGCCTGAATTCTCGACGATCGCCTTGACGCGCGCTGCCGCGTCATCCGTCATGCTCATTACTGCAAAGCCCATGGGCTTATTCTCCTCTGGCATCGGCCCGAAAAGTGGATCCGGTTTTCGGACCAGCCGATGCCCACTTAAATGCAACCGGGGTCAAGATCCGGTGCTTCGAGTCATAATGTAAAGCGGGCGGCTTAAAGCTTCAATACCAGCCGACGGCCACCTGCGCCTCTTCGGACATGCGATCCGGCGTCCACGGCGGATCGAAGGTCATGCTGACTTCGACGCCGGAAACCCCTTCGACAGCACCGACCGCATTTTCGACCCAGCCCGGCATCTCGCCGGCGACGGGGCAACCCGGCGCGGTCAGCGTCATGACGATCTTCACCATGCGATCGTCCTCGATGTCGATCTTGTAGACGAGACCGAGTTCGAAGATGTCGGCAGGAATTTCAGGGTCATAGACCGTCTTCAGCGCGCTGATGACATCCTCGCTGAGGCGCGCCAGTTCGGCCTCGGGAATGCTGGAATGCACGATGCCCTCGCGCACGTCGATCTTCTGTTCGCTTTCATCGAGTGACATCGCTTGCCTCCTTAGGCAAAGAATTTTCGCGCATATTCCAGCGCATCGGCCAGGGCATCCACCTCGGCACGGGTATTGTACATGCCGAACGATGCACGGCATGTGGAGGTCACGCCGAAGCGTTTCAAGAGCGGCTGGGCGCAATGTGTGCCCGCGCGCACGGCAACGCCCTGTCGGTCGATCACCATCGAAACATCGTGGGAATGGATACCCGCGAGCTCGAAGGAGAAAATACCACCTTTGCCGGGTGCCGTGCCGAAAACGCGCAGCGAATTGATCTCCCGCAGCCGCTCCGCCGCATATGCCGCGAGATCGGCCTCGTGCCGGGCGATCGCCTCGCGGCCGACGCTTTCCATATAGTCGAGCGCGGCGCCAAGTCCGATCGCCTGAACGATGGGCGGAGTGCCGGCTTCGAAACGATGCGGCGGATCATTGTAAGTGACGTTATCCTCGGTGACGTCGAAAATCATCTCGCCGCCGCCCTGGAAGGGCCGCATCTCGCGCAACCTGTCCTTCTTGCCATAGAGCACGCCGATCCCCGAAGGGCCGTAGAGCTTGTGGCCGGTCATGACATACCAGTCGCAATCAATGTCCTGCACGTCGACGGGCAGGTGCACGGCGCCTTGCGAGCCATCGATCAGCACCGGAATGCCGCGCTCATGCGCGATGCGGCAGACTTCTTTGACCGGAACGATGGTGCCAAGCGCATTCGACATGTGGGTGATCGCAACGAGCTTGGTACGTTCCGTCAGGCTCTTTCCGAAATCCTCGATATGGAAGGCCCCATCGTCATCCACCGGCACCCAGACCAACTTGGCGCCCTGCCGCTCGCGGATGAAATGCCAGGGCACTATGTTGGAGTGATGCTCCATAATGGAGACGACGATCTCGTCGCCTTCGCCGAGCTTGGGCATGCCCCAGCCATAGGCGACGGTATTGATCGCTTCGGTCGAATTCTTGGTGAAGATAATATCATCCACCGACGGCGCATTCAGGAAGCGGCGCACTTTTTCGCGCGCAGCCTCATAGGCCTCGGTGGCCGCATTGGACAGGAAATGCAGCCCGCGATGCACGTTCGCATATTCGCGAGAATAGGCATGCGAGATCGCGTCGATCACGACCTGCGGCTTCTGTGCTGATGCACCGTTGTCAAGATAGACCAGCGGTTTGCCATGGACGGTCGTCGACAGGATCGGAAAATCCCGGCGGATTGCTTCGACGTCATAGGCGGTGGCTGGTACGATCTTGTCCACGAGCATTGCTCCAATCAGGCGTGATTTTCGAGCCAGTCCGAGATAACGCCTTCCAGCGCCTCGACCAGGGCTTCGTCTTCCAGCTCTTCGATAATCTCGGCCACGAAGGCATTGACCAGCATGGCGCGGGCCTTGTTCCTGGGGATACCGCGCGCCATCATGTAGTAGAGATGGTTCTCGTCGATATCGGCAACCGTGGCGCCATGGCCGCACTGCACATCGTCGGCGAAGATTTCCAGCTCCGGCTTGACCGAGAACTCGGCATCGTCGGACATCAGCAGCGTGTTGCAGGCCATGCGGGCATCGGTCTTCTGCGCATCCGGAGCGACCCGGATCATGCCTTGGAAGACACCGCGAGCGCGGTCGAACACGACGTTGCGCATGATTTCCGTCGAGCCCGTATGCGGTACGTCGTGGCCGAGCACCAGCGTCACATCGGTATGCGTATCACCACCGAGCAAATTGACGCCGCGCAGAACAAGGTCGGAGCCCTCGCCTGTGACTTTCACATGCAGCTCCTGGCGCACCAGCTTGCCCCCGGCATTGATGACGAACAGCTTCAGCTTCGCCTGCGCGCCGAGGTCGACGCGAATCTGGCCGAGATGCGTATCCTCGGTTCCCTGCTCCTGCAGGATGATCCAGGTCACTTCGGCACCCTTGCCGATCTTGATATCGCTGACCGAGGAGACCATTGCCGCAGCACCGGGCACGGCCTGGTGGCGCTCGATCACGGTCGCCTTGACATCGGCGCCAAACGAGACCGGCAGACGGCTGTGGATCTGGCCACCGGCATGGATGAACTGGATTTCGAGCGGCGCATCAAGCTCAGTCCCATCCGGAAATTCGATGACATAGCCGTCGCGCACGAAGCTGCCATTGATGCGGCCGATGGCGTCATCCCTACCGAGCGCAGTCAGTCTGGCGGCGGCGGAACCGTCGGCCAGACTATCGGTATAGCGGCGGACAACTAGGCCATCGACCGAGGTCTTGCCGCTCGTGCTACCCTGCAGAACCGATAGCACGGCCGAACCGGGAACGGTCGGCGACAGGGGCTCGACGCTGCCGGCGCCGATATCTGTCGGGACGGAACGCAGCAGGGTCTTGAAATCGGTATAATGCCAGGCTTCGAAACGCCGTGTCGGCAGGCCGGCGGTCTTGAGATCGTCCAGCAAACGGTCGCGGACGGCGAGCACGTCGCCATCACCCGGCAAGTCGCCCAACTGGTTGTTATAAGCCTCGATCAGCGCCGTCTCAGCGGCGGTCAGACGGCTCGTCGTCTGAATGTTCATCGACGTATCCTTTCCGCCCCGATCAGGCCGCAGCCCCGATGATGTCGGCATAGCCGTTGGCTTCGAGCTCATGCGCCAGCGTCTTGTCGCCGGACTTGATCACCTGGCCCTTGTAGAGCACGTGCACGGTGTCCGGGATGATATAGTCCAGCAGGCGTTGATAGTGGGTGATGACGATCACGGCGCGATCGGGAGAACGCAGCGCATTGACGCCGTCGGCGACGATCTTCAGCGCATCGATATCGAGACCGGAATCGGTTTCGTCCAGCACGCAAAGCTGCGGCTCGAGGAGTGCCATCTGCAGGATTTCGGCGCGCTTCTTCTCGCCGCCGGAGAAACCGACGTTCAGCGGGCGCTTCAGCATCTCGGTGTTGATCTGTAGCTTGCCCGCAGCGTCCTTGACGCGGCGCATGAAGTCAGGCGTCGTCAGTTCGGCTTCGCCGCGCGCCTTGCGCTGCTCGTTCATCGCCACCTTCAGGAACTGCATCGTGGCAACGCCGGGAATTTCGACCGGATATTGGAAAGCCAGGAAGATGCCCTTGGCGGCGCGTTCGGCGGCGTCGAGTTCCAGAATGCTTTCGCCATTATAGAGGATATCGCCTTCCGTGACTTCGTAATCGTCGCGGCCGGAAAGAATGTAGGAGAGCGTCGACTTGCCGGAGCCGTTCGGACCCATGATGGCAGCCACTTCGCCAGCCTTCACCGTCAGGTCCAGGCCGCGGATGATCTCGGTGCCGTCTTCGGCGATGCGGGCGTGCAGGTTCTTGATTTCAAGCATAGTAGAATCCTATCGAAGGAATGAAGGTGCGGCGCGCCGCTTGCGCGCCAAAAACATGTCTCTTGTCGAGGGCTTTACCCTACGCTGCCTTCCAGCGAGATGCCGATCAGCTTCTGCGCTTCAACGGCGAACTCCATCGGCAACTCCTGCAGGACTTCCTTGACGAAGCCGTTGACGATCAACGCAATCGCCGCTTCTTCCGGGATGCCGCGCTGCAGGCAATAGAACAACTGGTCCTCGGAGATCTTCGACGTGGTGGCCTCGTGCTCGAAATGCGCCGACGAGTTCTTCGCCTCGATATAAGGCACCGTATGCGCACCGCACTTGTCGCCGATCAGCAGCGAGTCGCATTGCGTGAAGTTGCGGGCGTTGGTCGCGCGGCGATGCGCCGAGACCTGGCCGCGATAGGTGTTCTGCGATACGCCGGCGGCGATGCCCTTCGAAATGATGCGGCTCGACGTGTTCTTGCCGAGGTGGATCATCTTGGTGCCGCTGTCGACCTGCTGGTGGCCGTTTGAAACCGCGATCGAGTAGAACTCGCCACGGCTGTCGTCGCCGCGCAGGATGCAGGACGGGTATTTCCAGGTGATCGCCGAACCGGTCTCGACCTGGGTCCAGGAGATCTTCGAGCGATCGCCGCGGCAATCGCCACGCTTGGTGACGAAGTTGTAGATGCCGCCCTTGCCGTGCTTGTCGCCCGGATACCAGTTCTGAACGGTCGAATACTTGATCTCTGCGTCGTCCAGGGCAATCAGTTCGACGACAGCCGCATGCAACTGATTTTCGTCGCGCTGCGGCGCGGTGCAGCCTTCGAGATAGGAGACATAGGCTCCCTCTTCGGCGATGATCAGCGTGCGCTCGAACTGGCCGGTGTTCTTCTCGTTGATGCGGAAATAGGTGGAAAGCTCCATTGGGCACCGCACGCCCTTCGGCACGAAGACGAAGGAGCCATCGGTGAACACGGCCGAATTCAACGTCGCATAGAAATTGTCGGTCGTCGGCACGACGGAGCCGAGATATTTGCGCACGAGATCAGGATGCTCGCGGATCGCCTCCGAGATCGACATGAAGATCACGCCGGCCTTCTTCAGCTCTTCCTTGAAGGTGGTGACCACCGAGACCGAATCGAACACCGCATCGACGGCGATCTTCGGCTTCTCGACGCCAGCAAGGATCTCCTGCTCACGCAGGGGGATGCCAAGCTTCTCATAGGTCTTCAGCAGCTCCGGGTCGACTTCGTCGAGCGATTTCGGACCGGCAAACTTCTTCGGCGCTGCGTAATAGTGAATGTCGTTGAAGTCGATCTTCGGATAGTCGACGCGCGCCCATGTGGGCTCTTCAAGCGTCAGCCAGCGGCGATAAGCCTCGAGGCGCCATTCCAGCATCCATTCCGGTTCCTGCTTCTTGGCAGAGATGAAGCGGATAATGTCTTCGGAAAGACCCTTCGGAGCCTTTTCCACCTCGATGGTGGTCTCAAAACCGTACTTATACTGGTCCACATCGATCAAGCGAACCTGATCGACTGTTTCCTGGACTGCAGGCATGTCGTTCTCCAATCTCGCCGGATCCAAGGTCCGGCAGCTTGTCAACGTTGCGGCAGACTGAAATGTCTACCCTCTATGTAGTCGGCCAAAAGGGACTTTTCAGCCCGCTTGGCAAGCGGAAATTTCTGTTTCCGCAAAATTGTGGCCGTTAGGCCGCAGCTCCGGCAAGTTTACGCCGTCCCGCAATTCTGGCGAACGCAGCAATCGCGCGTTCGACATCCTCTTCGGTCGTCGTAAATCCAAGTGAAATGCGCAGCGCCCCGAGCTTGGGATCGCAGCCCATCGCCATCAGCACATGGCTTTCACCCACCTTGCCGGAAGAGCAGGCGGAACCTGCCGAAATCGCCACTCCTTCGAGATCGAAAGCGATCTGTCCGGTTTCGGACTTCAGTCCCGGCAGGGTGAAGAAACTGGTATTCGGCACGCGCGGGCCGCCTTCGCCGTGAATGATGACATCGGGCGCTGCAAGCCGCATACCCTCCTCCAGTCGGTCACGGAGTTTCGCAGCGGTCGCATTGCGGCTTTCGAATTCTGCGACGGCGGCGGCAGCGGCCGCGCCGAAGCCGACGACGGCCAATGCGTTCTCAGTGCCGGAACGATGCCCTTTTTCTTGTCCACCGCCATGGATCAGCGGCTTCGGCATCAGCACTTCGCCGCGAGAGACGAGCGCGCCGGCCCCTTTCGGTCCGCCGATCTTATGCGATGAGATGACGAGGAAATCGGCGCCGATCTCGTTGATATCGATCGGAACCCGGCCTGCCGCCTGCACGGCGTCGACGACGAAGAGGCCGCCGAATGCCTGCACAATCTTAGCCGCTTCGCGCACGGGCTGGAGAACGCCGGTTTCGTTGTTAGCAAGCATGATCGCCACCATCGGCAGCCCACTTGCCTTGTCATGGGCCGAAAGCATCGCTTCCAGCGCAGCAAGATCGACAACGCCATCCGATGTCACCGGTATTTCGCTGATCTTTTCCTTCGGGAATCGGCCACCCTCCCTGAGGGCTGGATGTTCGATTGCCGATATATAGAGATGGCCGATCGCAAGGGGCGTACGGCCCATGCGGAATTCCGGCGTCAGCACCATGTTGGCGGCTTCGGTCGCGCCGCTGGTAAAGACGACATGAGCCGGTTCGGCCCCCGTCAGACTTGCGACCTGCCGGCGCGCAGCTTCGATCGCCGCCCGCGTCGCACGGCCTTCGCCATGAACAGAATTGGGGTTTCCATAGAGGTCCAAGGCGTGCAACATAGCGTCGCGCGCCGCCGGATGAAGCGGTGCGGTGGCATTCCAGTCGAGATAAAGGCGCGTTGCCGCCATAATCTTCTTCCTGCCTGACGAAGCCTTGTTGTGCCCGGCTCATTTTCCTTGAAATTTCAGCCGGGCATGCCTTATGACACGTTCCACAAACCGTTGCACAAACAACGCATGGAAGATCGTGCCAAGTTTCGAATTGTTCTAAACTGCGTTCTAGAAAAGATGAGCGCATTAGTCAAGTCAACTTGCTGCGTCCCGCCTAGTTTGAACGCAGAAAAAGAAGAGCCGGAGTATCGATGCCCGAAGTTATTTTCAACGGCCCCGCAGGCCGCCTTGAAGGCCGCTATCAGCCATCCAAGGAAAAGAGCGCCCCGATCGCTATTATCCTGCACCCTCATCCGCAATTCGGCGGCACGATGAACAATCAGGTCGTCTACCAGCTCTTCTATATGTTCCAGAAGCGCGGCTTCACGACGCTTCGCTTCAATTTCCGCGGTATCGGCCGCAGCCAGGGCGAATTCGACCATGGCGCCGGCGAATTGTCTGACGCCGCTTCGGCGCTCGACTGGGTGCAGAGCCTGCACCCGGATTCGAAGAGCTGCTGGGTCGCCGGCTATTCCTTCGGCGCCTGGATCGGCATGCAGCTTCTGATGCGCCGACCGGAAATCGAAGGCTTCATGTCGATCGCACCACAGCCGAACATCTATGATTTCTCGTTCCTGGCGCCCTGCCCGTCCTCGGGCCTGATCATCAACGGTGATTCCGACAAGGTCGCTCCGGAAAAGGACGTCAACGGCCTCGTCGAAAAGCTGAAGACGCAGAAGGGCATCCTCATCACCCACAGGATCGTCCCCGGCGCCAACCACTTCTTCAATGGTCAGGTCGATACGCTGCTCGGCGAATGCGAAGACTATCTCGATCGTCGTCTGAATGGCGAATTGGTACCGGAACCGGCAGCCAAGCGGATCAGGTGATTTATCCCCTTCTCCCTTCGGGGAGAAGGCTTTCCGTTACCGCGACATCTGAAAACTGAGACCTGAAACGCCGTCGATCACAATCGGCGCACGATATTGCATGCCGATTTTACGGAGAACCCGCTGCGACGCGGCGTTTTCCGGATGGGTGAAGGCGATGAACTGGCGAGCGAAACCGCGTTGGAAAAACCAGTCCGCAAGCGCCCCTGCAATTTCGGTGGCATAACCATTTCCCCAGGCTTCCCGACGGATGGAATAACCTAGCTCGAATTCGCCGCGGTCACGCTCCTGCGCAAACCGGGAAAAGCCCGCGCGACCGATGAAACGGCCGTCGTCGCGTCTGAGCATCTTGTATTTGGTCACGCCATCGCGAGCCTGTTCATCAAACCAGCTTTTAAGACGCTCCTCGGCTTTTTCGAGGGTCCATGGCGCAGCGCCCGAGAGATAGCGGGTCGTCTCGATCGTCGAATGCAATTGTCTGATGAGCTCGGCGTCGCCCTTGTCCCACATCGCCAGAATGAGACGCGGGGTCTCCAATATAATGGTGTCGCTCATTGGTCGCGTCGCTTCCCAATCCTGCTCAAACTTCCCACGCGGCAGTCAACCAAAATGGTGACGAGCCGATAAATCAGTGCTAAACGCGCCGCGACGGTTCAACAATAGCGATTTCGCCGCATGGCACACCTGCGGCGCCCCGAGAGACCAAGATCATGGCTGAGTTCAAATCCGATTTCCTGCGCACCTTGCAAGAGCGCGGCTTCATCCACCAGATTTCCGATGAAGCCGGCCTCGACGACCTCTTCGCCAAGGAAACCGTGACGGCCTATATCGGCTTCGACCCCACGGCGCCGAGCCTGCATGCGGGCTCGCTGATCCAGATCATGATGTTGCATTGGCTGCAGGCGACCGGCCACCGCGCCGTCTCGCTCATGGGCGGCGGCACCGGCATGGTGGGCGATCCCTCCTTCAAGGAGGAATCGCGTCAGTTGATGACGGTCGATACCATTGAAAGCAACATCGCCTCGATCAAGCGCGTCTTCTCCAACTACCTGACATACGGCGAAGGCCGCAAAGATGCGTTGATGATCAACAACGCAGAGTGGCTGCGTTCGCTCAACTATCTGGAATTTCTGCGCGACGTCGGCCGCCATTTCTCGGTCAACCGCATGCTCTCCTTTGATAGCGTGAAGACGCGCCTGGATCGCGAGCAGTCGCTGTCCTTCCTCGAATTCAACTACATGATCCTGCAGGCCTACGATTTCGTCGAACTGGCCAAGCGCTACGACTGCCGTCTGCAAATGGGTGGTTCGGATCAATGGGGCAATATCGTCAACGGCATCGACCTCGGTCACCGTATGGGGACCAAGCAGCTTTTTGCTCTGACCTCGCCGCTGTTGACCACCTCCTCGGGTGCCAAAATGGGCAAGTCTGCCTCCGGCGCGATCTGGCTGAACGCCGACCTGCTCTCGGCCTATGATTTCTGGCAATACTGGCGCAACACCGAGGATGCGGACGTCTCCCGCTTCCTGAAGCTTTACACCACGCTGCCGATGGACGAGATCGCCCGCCTTTCCGCCCTCGCCGGCTCGGAGATCAACGAGGTCAAAAAGATCCTCGCCACCGAAGTCACCGCGATCCTGCATGGCCGCCAAGCCGCCGAACTTGCCGCCGAAACCGCGCGCAAAACCTTCGAGGAAGGCGGGCTTTCCGAGAACCTGCCGTCCGTCGACGTTCCCGCGTCCGAACTCGACGCCGGCATCGGACTGCTCTCGCTGATCGTCCGCGCGGGTCTCGCCGGTTCGAACGGCGAAGCCCGCCGTCATGTCCAGGGCGGCGCCGTGCGCATCAATGATCAGGCGATCAGCGACGAACGCAAGGTGATCGGCAACGGCGAAGTCACCGCCGATGGCGTCATCAAGCTGTCGCTCGGCAAGAAGAAGCACATCCTCATCCGCCCTGCCGCTTAATAGACTGCCTGACACCGAAACACGAAAGCCGGCGCAACCCGCCGGCTTTTTTACGCTTTCAGCGCCTCCGCAGCAATTTGATGCACGGTCATGTCGGACCATGGCATTTCCGTTCGTCTTCTGTAGAGATCAACTCTGGAGGCGAGTTATGGACGAACTGCCGGTAATCGAAACGAGGCGTAAAGGTAAAAGCCTCACGCAGAGCATGCTGATTCCCAGCAAGGACATGGTTGCTCGGGCACTCCGGGCCGCCCCTCCTGGCGAATTATCTGACATTGCCAAGATAAGACGGGCGCTCGCCAGGGAATATGGAGCGGATGCCTGCTGCCCCGTGACCGTCCAGCGACATCTGGTGCAAATCAGTCAAGACGGCACTGCCCCGTTCTGGCGCGTGGTCGATCCTGAGCGACCTTCCGCCCGGCGCATGATCGGCGGACCTGAACGCATACGCGAGCGGTTGGCGAACGAACGATGATCGGTTTGGCCTGCGTGCTCGGCGTGAAGCTCAGAACTCGAAGATCTGCCGGAACACGCCCGGTGCGATGATCGACAGCGGGTTGATCTGCAGGTTCGGTTTTTCAAAGTTTCCGGTGAGCCTGAACGTGATGCCGATCAGGCCGCGGTCGCTGCCGTTGCCAAGGATGAAGCCGACGATCGGCACCTCGGCAAACAGCCGGTTGAGGCCATAGGCGGGCATGAAGGTGCCCGTCAGGTCCATGTTGCCGTTCGCGTCCTTCACCGTGCCTTGAAACGTCGCGCCCACCTGTACGCCGCGGACAACGCCATTTTCCACCGCAAGCGTCCCCTTACGCAGCACTAGGCGCGCGAAACCGCGCTCGAAACTCTGGGATCGCGTATCGATATTCTGTTTGACGGCCGAATTCAGGCTTCGCCCATTTTTGCCGCTCGGTGTGGAAACGATGGTCGAAAGCTTCTTTTCGTCGATGATGGCGAAGTTACGGATATCGAGCGAACCATCCCAGGCATCAGTTCCCGTGGAGCGTAGCGACAGATTGAGCAGGCCGCCTTGCAGATGCTTGTAGAGATCGGCAAAACGCGCCACCGCGCCGGCATCGCCACTGGTGATGCGAATGGTCCCGCCGTCTCCGCCCTTGCTCACCTGGCTGACGACGGCCTCGCCGCTGCGCGTGAGGCCGGAGAAATCCGCAGCGATTGTGCGGCCGCCGACAATGGAATAGACGCCCTTGAGATTTCCGATCGACTCATCGTTGAAGCCGACGACCTTGTCGAGATTGGCCCGGATCGTTGCACCGGACGAATCATCCTTGTTGTCGCTTTTGTCGCTGGATGCTGTTTTCAGCCGCGCCAGGACTGGCCGGAGATCGGCAGAATTGCCGGCGACGGATATGTCGTAGTTGCCGCTTTTGCCGTGCTTGATCGACAGCGCGAAATCATCGAGCGCGGAAAGCTTGACGCTATCGAAATTTGCTGAAGACAGGCCACCCTTGCTGACGACGAGATCGCCGCTGACACCGAAGCCATCGCCCTTGAGGATGAAATTTTTGAGCACCGTCTGGCTGTCCGGCCCGGAAGCCTCGAATTGGGCGGTGGCTGGAATGCCGCTGCCTTTCGACCAGCCGACCCACGGAACCGTCAATGCCGCCTTGGCGAGGTCGATCTTGACGCCCTGCCGATCGTCGTCGATGCGCGTGAGTTCTATCTTGATCGGGCCATCGATAATGTCATTGAGACCCGGTATGACGCTGTTACGTTGGGCATCGGTGAGCGTGGCAGTGATCACGCGACTGCGTTTGGCCGTTGATTTGCCGTCCGTCGGTTCGACCATATCGATTTGCGCTGGAATGCCGTCGATCTGCGCCTGGGCATCCAGATGCACGGATTGGGGATCGGCGTCGATCTCGCCCGTAAGATTGGAAATCTTGCGGTTGTTCATCGGCTTCAGCAGATCGACGTCGTCGAGCTGCAAGTTCGCCTTCCAGACCGGCGGCGGCGGCTTCTGATCGCTGATCAGGCCGATTGTCGCATCGACGTTGGCGACGATCTTGCCGTTGAAGTTCTCCGGTTTGAACTCGGTTCGCTGCAGCACTTCCAGCGGCTTATAGGTCAACAACTCGCCGATGGAATCGCCCGTGCCGCATATTTCCAGCTTGAGGGTGGCCATCAGTGGCTTGTCGTAGGCCGACGGGATCGAGAAATTGCTGTCTTTCAGCGTCACCGAGCGGCCTGAGGGGAAATAGGAGGTGCCGCTCGCAATATCGACGCTCATCGTCGGACCGGTCAGATCGAAATGCGCCTTGGTGTCCCGGATTGGCGGAATCTCGCCTGGCACGTCGAGGCGCGCCTCATCGATATCGAAGGCGATGTGCAATTCGTTCTTTCCGAGCTGCAGCTTGCCCGTTTTCGCCGCTTCCGCCAGTCGTCCGGCGGGGATGAAGACCGAAATGACCCCATTGGTCACCGTGCCGCCGAAGAGGTTTTTCTCCACCCAGACCCGAGGTTTCGAGGCCATCCAGAACGGCCAGAGCTGCTTGATCGCGGTCGTATCGAGCTTGTCGGCGCGGCCGCCGAAGCTGATCTCCGGCGAGCTGTCTCCGAGTTTCAGATGCAGGGAGCCAAACAACGCGCCCAGCGGCGTGGAGATGCCGAGATTTTCGAATTGCAGTTCCTTGGTCGCCGCCAGGAAACGCCCCGTCGCCTGCCCGTCGAAGCTGACCGGCTGTTCGCCCGAAATGGAGGATGCTGCCGTGCCGCCACGAATCAGGAAGTCGATGCCGAAGCCCTTGCCGGCGTTGGCGTCGATATGGTCGAGGTCGATCAGCGCCCCGGAGAATGGCACAATAGTGCCGACGAATTGAGCTTTCGACGGGGCGACCTCAAGCGTGTGGTGATCGAAGTTGTAGGCGAGATTGATGTTGGCCTGCGTCAGCTCTTGCGGGTCGCGGTCCATGTAGAGCGTGCCGGGCTGAACATCGATCGAGGCGCTGAGCTTCGGAACGATGCCTGCACCACCACGCATGGCGGTCACCGTCAATCCGGCGAAACTCATGATGCCCTGGCGCGGCGTGCCGTTCTGATCATAGGCCATCGTTAACGGCTTCAGGTCGAGATTGGTTACCTTTGCGGTCAGGGAAGAACTGCGCCCAGCCTCCTGTTGATCGGCGGTGACATCCAGCGTCGCGACGGAGCCGTTGACCGCAACCTGTCCATAAAGATGCAGCGATGTCGGTCCGCTGCGCTCGAAGGTGAGGCTGTCGACCACGAGCGAGATCGGCTCGCCGCCCTCCTGTCGTGCCAGCTTGACGGCAAAACCGGAAATGCGCACCGAGTTCGTGCCGCCGCGTTCGACGAAACGCTCGAGGAAATCGAGATTGTCGAAGGCTGACTTCAGCGCTTGCGGCAACGCATCGACGCGCAGCATCGTCAGGTCGACGGGATCGCCCTGCGGCAGCAGCGACGTGTCGAGCGCGATGCCCTCCGCCGCCACATTGGCCACTTCGACACGGCCTTCCACGAGCGCCAGGGGATCGAGCACCATACTGACCGCCGACATGGTCGACAGGTGCTTGCCGCTCTCCTGGTCGACCACATTGACGTTGCGGGCTTCCAGCTCCAGCCGCAGGGTGGGCGTAAAGCGGACCACGGTCGAGCCAACCTCCGCTTTGTAGCGAGGCCCGATCGCGCGATCGAGGGCAAGCTGTGCCTTCTGCGACAGGGGTTCATCGAAAATGCCGCCCTCGATGGTCGCGATGACGGCGCCGGCGATCAGGGCGAGAAAGGCGATGAAGACAAGGGTGATGCGGCAGACATGCCAGACATGCGAGCGCTTGCGCCGTTTGCGCTCGGGGACATGCACGATCATAGGATCGTCGACCTGAGCGGAAGGCAAGTGGTCGAGCGAGACGAGATCCTTCTTGCGGAATATAATCTTTTCGCCTCGGATCACTCCCGTGCGTCCCTTTCTTTTTTTGCAATTTTGTTGGTGACGCTGCGTCCGATGTGGACGGCATACCGGCGCAGTATATATGGCTGGTATTTAGTGTCATCCAAAATCCCGGCAAAAGAAAGGTTTTCCCGTGACCGAAATCTCTCTGGTTGAATTGGGCATCGGCGACAGAGCGCCAGATTTCGATCTTCCGCGCGATGGCGGCGGCCGTGTGAGCCTTGCTGATTTTGCCGGCAAGCCATTGGTGCTGTTCTTTTATCCCAAGGACGATACGACCGCCTGCACGACCGAATCGATCGCCTTCACAGCGCTTGCCGCCGACTTCGAAAGGGCGGGCGCGGCCGTCCTCGGCATGTCGCCGGATTCGGTCAGGAGCCATGACAAATTTGTGAAGAAGCACGCCCTCTCCGTCCCCCTCGCTTCCGATGAAGAGAAGACCGCCGCCGAGGCTTACGGCGTCTGGCGGGAAAAGAGCATGTATGGCAGGACCTACATGGGCGTCGTGCGTTCGACTTTCCTGATTGGGGCGGACGGCAGGATCGTCAAGATTTGGAGCAAGGTCAAAGTGGCCGGCCATGCCGAAGAGGTCTTGGCTGCTGTCCAGGAACTCTGATGCCGGTGGAAATCGAGACCATCACTTCGCTGCGCGGCGGCGCGATAGCCGCTATCTGCTCTGCCGATCTCGATCGCAAGACGGCGCTTGCCCAGGAATCGGCGACCCGCTGGTTTGCGCGCACGCTGTCGCTGCGCTCGCCGCTCGATCCGGCTCTTGCCGATCGTCCCGGCCGGCCGGAAAAGCCGGAGCTGGTGCCGCCAAAGCATATGAAGAAGCGCTCGCTGCACACGATCAAAGGCCGCATCGCGCTGCTGCATGCCATCGCCCATATCGAGCTCAACGCCGTCGATTTGGCGCTCGACATCGTTGCGCGCTTCGCCACCGAACCAGTGCCCAATTCCTTTTTCGACGGCTGGATGCAGGTTGCTTTCGAAGAAGCCAAGCATTTCCGCATGGTGCGGGCGCGTCTGCGCGATCTTGGCGCCGACTATGGCGATCTGCCCGCCCATGACGGCCTGTGGCAGGCCGCGCACGCAACCCGCAACGACCTCACTGCACGTCTTGCCGTCGTTCCGCTCATTCTCGAAGCTCGCGGCCTCGACGTGACGCCGGCGCTGCAGGCGAAAATGCGCGAAACGGGCGACTTGGAGAGCGCTGCCGTTCTCGATGTCATCTACAATGACGAGAAAGGGCATGTCGCCGTTGGCGCCAAATGGTTCCGCTTCCTCTGCGCCCGCGAAAGGCGCGATCCGGCCCGCACGTTCCAGCATTTGGTGCGCGCCAATTTCCGCGGTTCGCTGAAGGCGCCGTTCAATGACATCGCCCGCGCCGAGGCCGGTCTGACCCCTTCCTTCTACCGCTCCCTTACGTCTACAAGTAATGCATAACATACTAAACTATAAGAGTTTTTTGGTTTTCTAGGGGTGGAGCGGAAAGTAATCGTTAACCATAATTCCGTGTAGTCTCCAATGGATGCCGATGTGCATCGATTGGGAGATTCTCGGTGACAGCCAAGCCTCAGAACCGGGTTTTCGGCAAACAAAAACGACAGCACACCATTATCGTGGCGAGCGGCGATACGGTGCGCCACATGACCGTGCGCCCGTGGATGGCGGCGCTTGTCGTGTGCCTCATCGGCATCTTTTCGATCGGATATCTCCTCGCCACCTCCTATCTCGTCCTGCGCGACGACCTGATCGGCGCCACCATGGCCCGGCAGGCGCGCATGCAATATGACTATGAGGATCGCATTGCGGCGCTGCGCGCCCAGGTCGACCGTGTTACGTCCCGTCAGCTTCTCGACCAGCAAGTCGTCGAGGAGAAGGTCGACAAGCTGATGGAGCAGCAGCAGGCCTTGTCATCGCGCCACGGCAAGCTCGATGCGCTGCTGGACCGCGCCGAGAGTTCCGGCCTGATGAACAAGAATGCATCTGGAGATGCCAGTGCGGCGGCCAAAGGCGACCACGCGGAATTGACGGGAGGGCTTAAGTCGATCGAGAGGCTTCTGTCGAGCGGCAAGCCCGCCGATGCGACCCCCGACAATTCCACCCTCGCCTATGTTCCCGCCCCTGAAACCGTCGCCGACCGTGCCGACCGGGTGTTCTCCAAGGTGACATTGTCACTGAAACATATCGAACAGGATCAATTGACCCGCGTACGCCATCTGACGACCGGCGCGTCGGAGACCGCCGATGAGATCCAGTCGATCATGCAGAATGTCGGCGTCAAGGTTCCGACCGTGATGGCCAGCGCTGCGAGCAAGGATGAGAGCGTCGCAAATGATGATGGCGGCGTCGGCGGTCCTTATGTCGCACCGGAAAATGTCGATCAATTCGATCAGTCCATGGCCAATCTCGACACGGCATTGACGCGCCTCGAGACGGTACGCGGCGCAGCCGAAAGCCTGCCCTTTCGCAATCCGGCGCCGGGCAAGCTGATCACCAGCCCCTTCGGCAATCGCAAGGATCCCTTCTTCGGCAAGCTGGCACTCCATACCGGCACCGATTTCCACTTCAGCCCTGGGGAAAAGGTCAAGGCGACGGCGCCTGGCAAGGTCGTCTCCGCCGGCTGGACAGGTGGTTATGGCAACATGGTGGAGATCGACCACGGAGACGGCATTTCGACGCGTTACGGCCATATGGAAGAAATTCTGGTCAAGATCGGCGATACGGTCAAGGCCGGCGACGCCCTCGGTCTTGCCGGTAGCACGGGACGTTCGACCGGCACGCATCTTCATTATGAAGTGCGCGAAAACGGCCGTGCGATCGACCCAATGTATTTCATCAATGCAGGCACGAAGCTCGCAAGTTATATCAATGGACTAGGGACAATCTGACCGCGAGAATTGTGACAAACGAGCAACAAAGGTGGCGCTAATCTAAAAATTGCGTTATCTATTGGTCTGAAGCTTTCTGAACCACCTGCTTTCCTTGACTTCGCGGGTATTTGGTTCTATGTCGCGCTGCATTGCGGCATGCTAGGGCATGTCGACTCACGAGTGTTCGACCGAACCGGAACGGAAATAGTTTTCCCTTTGACAACATTTGCTGACCTTGGCCTGAGCCAAAAAGTCCTATCCGCGGTAACTGACGCGGGCTACACCACACCGACTCCGATCCAAGCCGGCGCAATTCCGTTTGCGCTGCAGCGTCGCGATATCTGCGGGATAGCCCAGACGGGTACCGGCAAGACCGCCTCCTTCGTTTTGCCGATGCTAACGCTCCTCGAAAAGGGTCGTGCCCGCGCGCGCATGCCGCGCACGCTGATCCTAGAGCCGACGCGCGAACTCGCCGCACAGGTCGCGGAGAATTTCGAGAAGTACGGCAAGAACCATCGCCTGAACATCGCCCTGCTGATCGGCGGCGTTTCTTTCGAAGACCAGGATCGCAAGCTGGAGCGCGGCGCCGATGTGCTGATCTGCACGCCCGGCCGCCTGCTCGACCATTTCGAGCGCGGCAAGCTGCTGATGAGCGCCGTCGAAATCTTCGTCATCGATGAAGCCGACCGTATGCTCGACATGGGCTTCATTCCCGATATCGAGCGCATCGCCAAGCTCATTCCTTTCACGCGCCAGACGCTGTTCTTCTCGGCCACCATGCCGGGCGAAATCCAGAAGCTGGCAGATCGCTTCCTGCAAAATCCGGAACGTGTCGAAGTCGCCAAGCCTGCTTCGACGGCAAAGACCGTCACGCAGCGTTTCGTCGCTTCCCACGGCAAGGATTATGAGAAGCGCGCGACGTTGCGCGATCTCATCCGCTCCCAGACCGATTTGAAGAACGCCATCATCTTCTGCAACCGCAAGAAAGATGTCGCGGATCTCTTCCGCTCGCTGGAACGCCATGGCTTCTCGGTCGGCGCGCTGCACGGCGATATGGATCAGCGCTCGCGCACGACCATGCTGCAGAACTTCCGCGACGGCAATATCCAGCTTCTCGTCGCTTCCGACGTTGCGGCGCGCGGCCTCGATCTTCCCGATGTCGGCCACGTCTTCAACTTCGATGTTCCGATCCATTCGGAAGATTATGTCCACCGCATCGGCCGCACCGGCCGTGCCGGTCGCTCGGGTTCCGCCTTCACCATCGTCACAAAGCGCGATACTAAGCATGCCGATGCGATCGAAAAGCTGATCGGCGAAGATGTCGAATGGCTAAACGGCGACCTGTCGTCGTTGCCCCCGGTCGAAGAAAGCCGGGACGACGATCGTTCTTCCCGTCGCCGTGACTCTAAAAGCAGAGGCCGCGACCGCGATCGTGGTCGCGGAGGCCGGAGCGCCTCGAGTCATAAATCTGATATCGACGTCGAGGATAATGGCGTCGAAGTGATCGAAGAAGCAGCACCAGCAAAGGCCGAAAGCGTGAGAAACGAGCGCAAGTCTGAGAACAACAACAAGTCCCATAACGGTTCTCGTAACAATCACCGGCCCTTCCCTGCTGCCAACGACGACAACCGCGAGCGCCGCAATCGCTATCGCGATCAGGACGACGGCCCGACCCCGGTCGGCTTCGGCGACGATATCCCCGCCTTCATGCTGATTGTTGCCAACGCTAAGGGCTGATAGGCCCGCAGCGCGTGGGAAAACCCGGCATCGACTTCCCAGGACTAGGAACCGGTCTCGCAATTTTGCGAGACGGAAAGCTATTGCTCTATAAGCGCCTGAAGGCGCCCGAAGCCGGCTTGTGGAGCATCGTCGGCGGCAAGGTTGATCATATGGAGCCTGCCGCCAAGGCGGCCGTCCGCGAAGCGGAAGAGGAAAGCGGCCTCTCCATCGGCAAGATCGACTATCTCTGCGCGACAGAAGTCATCATCGAGGCCGATCGCCAGCACTGGATCTCGCTGATCTATATCTGCAGGGACTTTTCCGGCGAGCCTCGCTTGATGGAGCCCGACAAGCTCTCCGATTTCGGCTGGTTCGGCCGCAACGAGTTGCCGGCTCAACTTTCCGATTTCGCCAAGGCAACCATTGCTCATTTGAGCGAAGACGATTTTCGCTGAAATCTATTTCTCCGCCCGCACCGCCGCCTCGTAAGCCAGTCTCACCCAGCGCGCCATGACGTCCGGATCGTCGAACGCATCGTCCGGGATCGACCAATAGGGCATGTTGACGGGTTTGCCTTTCTTGCCTTCATAGGCCCAGCGCCGGGCGCCGGCTGCCTCGAATTCCGGAGCGCTGATTTCGTCGGCTTTCAGCAGCATCTCGTCGCTTACTTCAACCGCAACGATGCGGCCCATGTGGTAGACGCCCTTGCCGCCGAACATGCGCTTGATCGTCACCGGCCCAAGCGCCTGGAACATCTCCTCGATCTCGATATTATCCATTCCCTACCCCTTCAAAATGCCACCGGCGGCCAATACGGCTTCGGGCGTATCTACATCGAGATGGGCGGCATCGCCAATGTCGACATCGATGACGGCAAGCCCCGCAGTTTCGATGATGTGCCGTGCGCCGACATCACCTTCGAGCCGCATCACAGCGTCGAATACAGCGCGCGGCAGGATGACGGGATTGCCACGTTTGCCGCGCGACACCGCACGGACGATCGCCTGACCGTTCGCCTTCCGGAAGGCCGCAATCAGCGTCTTCAGGTCGTCGCTGGTGACACCGGGCATGTCGGCCAGCATGACCAATGCGCCGTCCGCGCGTTGCGCGAACGGCGCGCTGATGCCGGCGACCAGCGAGCTTGCCATGCCGGACGCATAGTCTGGATTGTGCACGCGCTCGATCGCCAGACCGGCGAGCGCCTGCTCGATTTCCTCGCGGCGATGGCCGGTAACGGCGATGACAGCGGCAGCTCCGCTTGCCACAGCCGTCGCGGCCGAGCGGCGCACCAGGGGGATGCCATCGAACTCCGCCAACAGCTTGTGCGGCCCATCCTCGCCCATGCGGCGTGCTTTGCCGGCGGCAAGAAGCACAACAGCAACGGAGATCTGAGCCTCCGGCTTGACGGCGATATCGCGTGGTCTTGGCCGCGATTGGATTTCCATGAGAAGCCCCCCGACGCCCATGCCGCTGATCTCATGCGGCGTCGGCTTTTCGCCGGCAAGGATACGATCCAGCACCCAGTCGAAACCATTCTCTTTCGGGCTGCGAGCGCAGCCGGGCGCGCCCACGATATAGACATCGCCGATCCGGCCGAGCACCAGCAGATTGCCGGGATCGACTGGCATGCCGACCTGGATCACCTGGCCTCTCGCAAGCCGGATTGCCTCGGGAATGACGTCGCCGGCATCGATGACAGCAGACGCACCAAAGACGATGACGAGTTTTGGCGATTGATCCTCCGCCCGCAGTGCCTTGCCGATCGCTTCCGCGACCGCAGGCGCACGATGCGCCACGCGCTCTTCCCGCTCCAAAGTGCTGCCGGCAAGCTGAAGCCGCTGCGCAAGGATGCGCGCCGTCTTGTCCATCACGGAGGTCTTCAGCGACGGCAATTCGGTCGCGATCAGCGACACCGCATGCGGCTGGAATGGCTTGACCTCGAAGACCGTCGTCTGCCGCAGGATGTCGATGCCCGCAGCAACCTTCTCACCTGAAACTGCCAGCGGAATGATCTTGAAGGTCGCTACCATATCGCCGCGACGCACCGGCACATGATCGGCAAGACAGGCAAGCGTGATGGCCGGATCGACGCGATTCAGCCGGTCTACGGCGGCGCGGTTTGCGACGAACAGGCCATCGACCGCGCTGTGGACATTGACGCGCCCCGTAGCCGCTTCGGAAAACGTCAGATGATCCGGGGCAATCGCCCGCGCCAATTGCGCCGCGGCCTCATCCTCCATGAGATCGTCAGGCGCGATTCTGGCGGCGGTGACATGGGAGATATTGGCAGCGATGAGACGGTCGAGATCGGCGCGGTCAAGGACATGGCCCTTGGCGAGACTGCCGTCTGGCAATCGGATGGAATGCGCAAGCACGGCGCCTTCGGCTTCCGCTGTCGCAAAATCACCGAATATCATCGCCTGTCACCCTTCGGTGATGAGACGTCACGGCCGCGCAGCGCGGCGATGATCTCGGCCAAGATGGCAACGGCGATTTCCGCCGGGCTCGATGCGCCGATGGGAAGGCCGATTGGGGCATGAATTCGGGCAAGATCGGCGTCCGTCAGCCCCTCATGCTTCAATCGTTCCACGCGGCTCGCATGCGTCTTGCGACTGCCGAGCGCGCCAACATAAAAACAGCCTGCTTTCAGCGCCTCGGCGATCGGGAAATCATCGATCTTAGGATCGTGGGTGACAGCGACCAACGCCGTATAGGCGTCTAGCGGGCGCTCCTTCAAAACATCCACCGGCCAGTCGGCAACGAGATCGACGCCATCGAATCGCTCCGGTGTCGCAAAAGCGGTGCGCGGATCAATGATGCGGATGTCAAAGCCGGCCAGCTCGGCCATACCAGCCAAAACCTGGCTGATATGCACGGCGCCGATGACAACGATTTGCGGGGGCGGCAAATGTACGTTGAGGAAGAGGCTTTCCCCTGCGATATCCACTGCCGAGGATTTTCCCGAGCGGAAGGCGGAAGCCACCGAGTCGGCAAACGGGCCGTCGAAAGCTTCGCCCTCGACAATCAGCCGATCAGGTCCACCGGAGAGATCGGTGACAAGGACAGCCGCTTGCCGCGCGCGCCGCAGAGCATTCAGTTTCGCCAGTATCTGACGGTCCATCAGCCAAGCCTCTCGACATAGACGCGAATGCGGCCGCCGCAGGACAGGCCGACGCGCCAGGCGGTCTCATCCGCGACGCCGAATTCCAGCATGCGAGCCTTGCCGCTATCGATCACATCCAGTGCCTCGGTGATTACGGCGCCTTCCACGCAACCGCCGGAGACCGAGCCGTGAAAATTGCCCTCGTCGTCGATGACGAGATGGCTGCCGGTCGGGCGCGGTGCGGAACCCCAGGTATCAACGACGGTCGCCAATGCCACGCTGCGGCCGGCGGCGGCCCATTCCTCCGCGACAAAAAGCGGATCCAGGCTTTCGGGTGTATGCGTCATGGGTGCCTCACAGCTTGGCGAGAAAACGGCGTGGATCATAGGCGCTGGCACGACCGGCGCTCAGGGCTGATACGAGATCGGCTAGAGATAATAGATTGTGAACCGGACGGAATTCGTCAACATGCGGCAGCATGGCGCGAACGCCACGGGCGCGGGGTTCGAAGCCTTCGAAGCGCAAGAGCGGATTGAGCCAGATCAGCCGCCTGCAAGAGCGGTGCAGCCTGTCCATTTCGCTTTGCAGAAGCTCCACGCCCTCCCGCTCCAGTCCATCGGTGATGAGCAGCACGATCGCGCCCTGCCCCAGCACCCGCCGTGCCCAGAGCCGATTGAACTCCTTCAGGGTCTCGCCGATACGCGTGCCGCCCGACCAGTCGCGGACGGCGGCGGCGCATTCGTCGAGCGCCTCGTCCGGGTCCTTGTGGCGCATCTGCCTGCTAACATTGGTCAGCCGCGTGCCGAACAGGAACGTATGCACGCGCCTGCGCTTCTCGGTCAGCACATGCAGGAAATGCAGGAAGATCCGAGTATACTGGCTCATCGAGCCGGAAATATCGGCAAGCACCACCAAGGGCGGCTGCATCTCCTTGGCCTTGCGGTAACGCGGTAAGATCAGCGTGCCTCCGGTGCGAAGCGCCACCCGCATCGTCGCCCGTGGATCGACCTTGGCGGACACATGAGACGGCACGAAGCGGCGGGTGCGGACGCTGTCGAGCGGCAATTCCAGCCTCGCCAGCTCTTTCCTCGCGGCGGCAATTTCCGCAACCGACATCTGGGCGAAATCCATACGGCGCAGGAGCTCGTTGCCCGATGTCGTGAAGCGGGCATCGATCTCGATATCCGGCGCCTCGCGCTGTGGCCGGCGGTCGTCGCGGTCGCCAAGCAAAGCGTCGCTCACACGGGTTTCGCCCGGTTTCGGCTTTTCCTTCTCACGATTATCGGGCGCGACCGGCGACATCATCGCGATCATCTTCTGCACGAGATCGCGCGAACGCCAGAACAGCCGGAATGCTTCGTCGAAAACCGCAAGATCCTCATGCCGTTTGACGAAGATGGAAGACAATGCCGCGTGAAACTCTTCGCGCGAACCGATGCCGATCGTCTCCACCGCTTCGATGGCATCGGCGATGGCCGCTGGCCCAATCTTCAGGCCAGCCTTGCGTAAGGCGCGAGCGAAGAAGACGATATTGTCGGCAAGACGTCCGTCACCGGGCGGTGACGACGGGACGATGGCGCCATCTCGCATTGCCGGTTCCATCGTCTCATCCCGTTGCCAGCAGTTCGGATTTGACCTCGTCCAGCACCCGGTTGCCTTCGCCGCCCTGGATGCGGGCAATATCGTCCTGGTATTTCAGAAGGGTGCCGAGCGTATCGGAAATCGTTTCGGGATCGAGCGCCAGCCGGTCGAGCTCGGTCAGCGCCGTCGCCCAGTCGATGGTTTCGGCGACGCCAGGATTCTTGAAGAGGTCGAGCGTGCGCAGCTTCTGCACATAGGCGACGATCTGGCGCGACAGCGCCTCATTGCAGCCCGGCACCTTGCGGCGGATGATGTCAAGCTCCTGCGCCGCTTCCGGGTAATCGACCCAATGATAGAGGCAGCGCCGCTTCAGAGCATCATGCACCTCCCGGGTGCGGTTGGTGGTGATGATGACGATGGGCGGTTCGGCGGCGCGAATGGTGCCGAGCTCGGGGACGGTCACCTGGAAATCGGAAAGCACTTCGAGCAGAAAAGCTTCGAACGCCTCATCGGTGCGGTCCAGTTCATCGATCAGGAATACCGGCGCACGCCCTCCCGTGCCCGATAGCGCCTGCAGCACGGGCCGCCGAATGAGATAACGCTCGGAAAAGATATCGGCCTCGATACGGTCGCGATCGGTAAGACCCGACGCTTCCGCAAGGCGGATTTCCAGCATCTGCGCCGGATAGTTCCACTCATAGACGGCGGAGGAAACGTCGAGCCCTTCATAACATTGCAGGCGGATCAGCGGCCGATCGAGCGCCTTCGACAGCACTTTGGCGATCTCGGTCTTGCCGACGCCGGCCTCGCCCTCGAGAAAGAGCGGCCGTTTCATTTTAAGCGCCAGAAACAGCACCGTGCCGAGCGCACGCCCCGCGAGATAGTCGTGAGTACCGAGCATATCGATCGTTTCGTCGATCGAACTCGGCAGCGAAGGTGCGTGATGATGATGATCAGGCATAGTCTCTCGATCCAAGCGATTATGCGCTAGGGAGGTTATAACGTGTGATAGTCCCTGTTCATATAGAGCAGCGCCGGCTTTGTTTCATCGAAATGCACCGCCACCACTTCGCCGAAGATGATGTTATGCGTCGAAGCCCGTTTGATTTCGGTGACGCGGCAATCGAAGGCTGCCAGCGCGTCGGTAAGAACCGGCGCACCGGTCACGAGCGTATCGAACTTGCCCGTTGCGAAACGCTCTTCATTGGTCAAATTCGTCTTGCCGGAGAAGGCATCGGCGAGCGCCTGATGATGGGCGCCGAGAGCGTTCAGGGCAAAGATGCCGCTTTTGAAGAAGATTTCGTTCTTCGCATTGTTGTTGTTAAGGCAGATCAGGATTGTGGCGGGATTGTCCGAGACCGAGCAGGCAGCCGTGATCGTTACCCCGCGCCGTTCATTGCCAAGTGCGGTGGTCACTAGCTGCACATGCCCCGCATAACGGCTCATGGCGTCGCGATAGTCAGCCGGATCCATACGCTGCTTGTCTAGCACGATTGCTTCCCTCGTTTTCGTCATTTCTCGTTTTCATTCAATATGGCGGGCACACGTTAGCTTTTCTACAATAGGATTATTGAAATCAGAGAGATTTCGCTGCTTTTTCTTTGACGACGACCTTCAGGCGGATAAAAGGGCAGGAGAATTGTCTGGGATACCATGTCGATGAACGCTCTGCCTCGCACCCCGCTCCTGATTGCGCTGCTTCTGGCAGCGGGCAGCAGCTATGCCGCCGGCGTCAATATCGGCATCGTCGCGCCGCAGAACGGAAACTTTGCACCCCTCGGCGCCCAGATCACCACGGGCGCCAATTTTGAGGTGCAGGCGCTACAGGATTCGGCCACCGTCGTCGACGAGCCCTGCACGGAGGATGGCGGCAGGGCAGTGGCCGAGTCGTTGATCACGGCCAAGGCGCAAGTCGCGATCGGCTTTCTCTGCAGCGAGACGCTGGAAGGGGCACTGCCGCGGCTGAAGGAGGCCGGTATCCCCGTCATCACCGTTTCCGTGCGTTCCCATATCGTGATGGAGGATGCGTTCAAGAACGGCTGGCCGTTTTTCCGTCTCGCTCCAGTCGACAGCACCGAAGCTGCCATGGCGGTCGACACCATCCTGAAGAGCTGGGTAGCCGAGCCGATGGCGCTTATCGAAGACGGCACGATCCACGGCCGTGAACTGGTGGAAGCGGTGCGCAATGCGCTTGAAGAGAAGGGCCTGAAGCCGGTCTTCACCGACACCTATCGCCCCGGCCAGGAACAGCAGATCGCCCTTGTCCGCCGGCTGAAGAAGGCCGGCGCCACCCGTGTCTTCGTCGGCGGCGACCGCAGCGATGGGGCGGTCATTGCCCGCGATGCTCACAGCGAGAATATCCCGTTGACGTTGATGGGTGGTGATGCAATGCGCGCCGCCAACCAGCCGGTGCCTCTGGCAGACGGCGTGGAGGCCATCGCCCTCCCCGATTACGCCAGCCTGCCCGTTGCCCAAACGACCGCGCAGGCGATGCGTGCCAAGGGTATCGAACCGGATGGTTATATTCTGCCGGCGGCGGCCGCCGTGCTGATTGCCAACCAGGCCGCGGAAAGTGCCAAAGCGGAAAACAAATCGATTGCCGACAAGCTGATCGGCACGGCCTTTCAGACGCCGATCGGCCAAATCACCTTCGGTCAGAACCACGAATTGATGGAAAATCCCTACCGGCTGTTGGAATGGCGCGGCAACGCCTTTGTGCCACCGACACCGCCGTCGAACTGATATGGTCCGTGCAAGGCTGGCGGATTAGGTTGTTTGCCTGCCGAACCGGTGATAAGCCAAGCGCGATAAAATCAGACGGAGTTCAGCCATCTCATGACCTTGCCGATCCGCATTGCGCCCTCCATCCTCGCGGCCGATTTCGCCAAGCTCGGACAGGAAGTCAAAGATGTAACCGAAGCCGGGGCGGACTGGATCCATCTCGACGTCATGGATGGACATTTCGTGCCGAATATCTCGTTCGGCCCCGATGTCATCAAGTCGCTGCGTTCCTATACCAACGCCACCTTCGACTGCCATCTGATGATCTCGCCCGCCGATCCTTATCTCGAAGCCTTCGCCAAGGCCGGCTGCGACCGCATTACGGTTCACGCCGAAGCCGGCGCGCATCTGCATCGCTCGCTGCAGACCATCCGTCATCTCGGCAAGAAAGTCGGCGTCACCCTCAATCCGGCAACGCCCCTGTCCGTTCTGGAAAACGTGCTGGATGATATCGACCTGATCCTGATTATGTCGGTTAATCCCGGTTTCGGCGGCCAAAAGTTCATTCCCGCCATGGCGAACAAGATCCGGAATGCCCGGTTGCTGATCGGGGACCGTCCGATCGAACTCGAGGTCGACGGTGGTGTCACCGTTGACACGGCTCCGATCGTCACCGCCGCCGGCGCCAATGTCCTTGTAGCCGGCTCGGCGATCTTCAAGGGTAAATCCGTCGAGGCCTATCGGCAGACGGTTTCCGACCTGCGCTCTGCGGCAGAACGAGGCCGCGTTGGATCAAATTAATCCGGCCAGCGCTGTCGCGACCACCGGGCGGCTGAGGGCCGCCTTTCCGTCCTATCAACAGCTCCTGTTCGGGGCGCCCTGCTGGGGCGTAGCGATGGCGAGTTCGGCGCTATCGGTGCTCTACCTGCGCAACGGTCTTCTGACGAGCCATTTGCCCGCGCTGATGGCAGTCTATTTCTTCGGCGGTGCGCTTGCCTGGCCGTTCACGCTGCCGCTGGCGCGGCTGCTCGCGCATCGCCGGCCGCTTGAAACGCGTTTTGCCGCTTTCTTTCTGGCGCTGTCGCTGGGCACCGTCGCCATGACCGCCTTTCTTTTCGCACTGGATTATCGCTGGTTTTATGCCCGATGGCATGCGCCTTTCGGCACGCTCGTCTGGGCATTTCAATTTGCCTTCACCAGCGCCAGCGCCCTCTATCAGTTCGCCATCCTCGGCCTTGGCCTGTTCCTGCCGTTCGGCTTCATCTTCCTGGTGATGGCGAGCCTTTATCTCGCCAGACATATGCGTTGAGTTGAAGGAAAGAATAAGCCAAGAAATGTTGAGATTGCCTCCCGTCTTTGTTATGGGGGCGCCGAGGATTTGTTTCCCCTTACCTAAGAAAGCTTGAGCCCATGATCCCGCGCTACTCTCGACCGGAAATGGTCGCCATCTGGTCGCCCGAAACCAAATTCCGCATCTGGTTCGAGATCGAAGCCCATGCTTGCGACGCGCTGGCCGCGCTCGGTGTCATTCCGAAATCGGCGGCCGAAACCATCTGGGAAAAAGGCGGCAAGGCGACTTTCGACGTTGCCCGCATCGACGAGATCGAAGCCGTCACCAAGCACGACGTCATCGCCTTCCTCACCCATCTTGCCGAAATCGTCGGTCCCGATGCCCGCTTCGTGCATCAGGGCATGACCTCCTCCGACGTGCTCGACACCTGCTTCAATATCCAGCTCGTTCGCGCCAGCGACCTTCTGCTGGCCGATATCGACAAGCTGCTGGAAGCCCTGAAGCGCCGCGCCTTCGAGCACAAGGATACCGTCACTATCGGCCGCTCGCATGGCATCCATGCCGAACCGACCACCTTCGGCGTCAAGCTGGCGCTGGCCTATGCCGAATTCGAGCGCTGCAAGCAGCGCCTGATCGCGGCTCGTGAGGAAGTTGCCACCTGTGCGATCTCCGGCGCCGTCGGCACCTTCGCCAATATCGACCCGCGCGTCGAGGAACACGTCGCCGCCGCTCTCGGCCTGAAGCCAGAGCCGGTCTCCACGCAGGTTATCCCGCGCGACCGTCACGCCATGTTCTTCGCCACGCTCGGCGTCGTCGCCTCCTCGATCGAACGTCTCGCCACCGAAATCCGTCATCTGCAGCGTACCGAAGTGCTGGAGGCCGAGGAATATTTCTCCCCCGGCCAAAAGGGCTCGTCGGCCATGCCGCACAAGCGTAACCCGGTACTGACGGAAAACCTGACCGGCCTTGCCCGCATGGTCCGCTCCTATGCCATGCCGGCGATGGAGAATGTGGCGCTCTGGCATGAGCGCGATATTTCCCACTCTTCCGTCGAGCGCATGATCGGCCCGGACGCGACGGTGACGCTCGATTTTGCGTTGTCGCGACTGACCAGCGTCATCGACAAGCTTTTGGTCTATCCGGACAATATGATGAAGAATATGAATAAGTTCCGCGGACTTGTTCATTCGCAGCGCGTGTTGCTGGCACTGACCCAAGCAGGCGTTTCCCGCGAAGATTCCTATCGCCTCGTCCAGCGCAACGCCATGAAGGTTTGGGAACAGGGCAAGGACTTCCTTGAAGAATTGCTTGCCGACCAGGAAGTCCGCGCCGCTCTGTCGGAGGAAGATATCCGCGAAAAGTTTGACTTGGGCTATCACACCAAGCATGTCGACACGATTTTCAAGCGTGTATTTGGCTGATCAATCTATTGGTCGAGATTTGACGAGGCGGCGCCGACAATGCGCCGCCCTTTCTGTTTTATGGGAGGCTTCCCAGCAGTCTCGTCCCCTTCTCCGCTGCCGCTAGGCCTGTCTCCATCGCGCTTGGCTGCCTTCGCCACTAGGCGATCGAGATGTTTCAAATCTTCTTCGTCAAGGTTCTCTATGCCGATGAAACGGTTTTCGGCGGCGCTGGTCAGGATAAGTTCGTTGAGCTTGGCTTGAATGGCGCGCGTGTCGCGCGTCTGGGCGTTCTGCAAGAGGAAGACCATCAGAAAGGTGATGATGGTCGTGCTGGTGTTGATGACCAGTTGCCAGTTTTCGGAGAAATCGAAGACCGGTCCGGTGATGCCCCAGACAATCACTGACAGCAGAGCCAGTATGAAGACGACCGGTTTTCCAGCCCATTCCGAAACGATGGTGGCAAAACGGGAGAAAATATGCCTGAGCCTTGCCATATGATCCACATCTTCCGCCGAGGGCCGCATGTCCGGAACGGACATGCAAAGATTTGAGCCTAGTTCGCAACGCCTCTCCCGAATGAGCTAGGATTCGGAAGAGGTGGGCGAGTTGATGCGGATCAACGTTGCAATGTCACGACCGGTTCCATTCGATGCGACGGGAACCATGACACGGCTGAATTCAGCTCAATGCGGCCGGTGCCACGAGTTTGCGATAGAGATGCCAGGTGGCATGTCCGAGAATGGGCATGACCACTGCAAGCCCCGCAAAGATCGGGATCGTACCGACAACAAGAAGCCCCGCCACGATCAATCCCCAGATTGCCACCGGCACCGGATTGATGAGTGTCGCGCGAATGCTTGCGTCGATCGCAGCCACGGCACCGACATCTCGGTCGAGCAGCAGCGGGAAGGTAACGACGGTGGTTGCCAGTACGACGAGCGCAAAGACGAAGCCGGTGAGGTTGCCCCAGAACATCATGCTCATGCCCTGCGGCGTCGTCAGCACGTTCGAGATGAAGGATGACAGAGTTGCCGGGACGCTATCGCCGAAATAGGCGGTATAGATGGTCTGCGCCACGACAAGCCAGACGATGAATAAGCCAAACAGCATAAGGCCGACCACAATGATGGAGGGCAACGCCGGAGAGAATCGGACGTCAAAAGCATGCCGCCAGGACGTGTCCAGCCCTTGCTCCCGCCGCCGGCTGATCTCATAGAGCCCGATCGCTGCCAGTGGTCCGAGCAGCGCGAAGCCGGACATCAGCGGAAACAGCAATGGCAGTAGATTCGCACCGGAACTCCAGATCGCTAGTGCTATGCCCGCGATCGGATACATGAGACACAGGAATACGTAGTGGGATGGTTTTTCGCTGAAGTCGTCCAGCCCCAGTTTCAGGGCGTCGATGAGATCGGCAATGCCGATCTTGCGGATGGCCGGACGCGTAAAGGTGTGATTTGCGCCAGCCATGACATGAAATGCCGTCATAGTATTCCTCCTCCTCATCAGCCAAAATGCGTTTAGCTGGCGGCACGAAAATGTCGGGCAATAAGAGGCGCCGACATCATCATTCGCTACCGGCAGGCGGGATCCTAGCAAATTTTGCCGTAATTGTCGCCTTTTCCCTTGACACCTCGGCCTTCCTTTTCCACATCGGCGCCATCATGAAAGCCTCCGACGCAGATATTCTCATCATCCCCGGATATACGAATTCCGGCCCGGACCACTGGCAGACGCGCTGGGAGCAAAAGCTCTCTACGGCGCGGCGGGTGGAGCAGGCCGAATGGTCGAAGCCCGTGCGCGAGGATTGGGTTGCCCGCATCGCCGAAGAAGTGAACGCCTCGACCCGGCCCGTGGTGCTGGTGGCGCATTCGCTTGGCGTGCCCTCGGTGATCCACGCGATCCCGCATTTCCGCAACAAGGTGGCCGGCGCCTTCTTCGTCGCGCCGCCCGACGTCGCCAATCCGAAGATCCGGCCGAAGCATCTGATGACGTTCGGGCCTTATCCGCGCGATCCCCTGCCTTTTCCGTCGATCACCATCGCCAGCCGCAACGATCCCTTCGGCAGCTACGAGCATGCCGACGAAATGGCGGGGAGCTGGGGATCACTATTGATCGACGCCGGCGAGGCCGGCCATATCAACGCCGATTCCGGCCATGGTCCCTGGCCTGAAGGCACGATGGTCTTTGCCAAGTTTCTCGGCAACCTCAAGCCGTGATTGCGGCCGAGCCGTGATAGAATGGCGCAAACTGGCTCACTAGCCTGTGAAGTAAAGGGCGGCTTTCATTCCATCGTCAAATAAAAGCCTGTAGAACATGAAAGGACAGGATCGCGATTCTCGCATTGGTATAGAACCAAAGCCGGAATTCCGAGGAAGGAGGCGCTGGCGGATTGTGAATTCGCTTCTTATCCGTTATGGGGACGCCCACAGATCGATCCACTTGCGCTATCTCAAAGCGCTAACGACAGAGAACAATACCGATGAACCGTCGCCGCCGTATTTACGAAGGCAAGGCCAAGATCCTTTACGAAGGGCCTGAGCCGGGCACGCTGATCCAGTTTTTCAAGGATGACGCCACCGCCTTCAACAAAAAGAAACACGAAGTTATCGATGGCAAGGGCGTTCTGAACAATCGTATTTGCGAATATATTTTCAGCCACCTGAATAAGATCGGCATTCCCACGCACTTTATCCGCCGTCTCAACATGCGCGAGCAGTTGATCAAGGAAGTGGAGATGATTCCGCTCGAGATCGTCGTGCGCAACGTCGCCGCCGGCTCGCTCGCCAAACGCCTCGGTATCGAAGAAGGCGTCGTGCTGCCGCGCTCGATCATCGAATTCTACTACAAGTCCGACGCGCTCGAAGATCCTATGGTCTCCGAAGAGCACATCACGGCGTTCGGCTGGGCCAATCCGGCTGAGCTTGATGACATCATGGCGCTCGCCATCCGCGTCAATGACTTCATGACCGGCCTCTTCCTTGGCGTCGGCATCCAGCTCGTCGATTTCAAGATCGAATGCGGTCGCCTGTTCGAAGGCGACATGATGCGGATCATCCTCGCGGATGAAATTTCGCCGGATAGCTGCCGTCTCTGGGATATCGAAACCCACGAGAAGATGGATAAGGACCGCTTCCGCCGCGACATGGGCGGTCTGTTGGAAGCCTATTCCGAAGTCGCCCGCCGGCTCGGCATCATCAATGAAAACGAACCCGTGCGCGGCACGGGCCCGGTTCTCGTCAAGTAAGCGCAGGAAGGACAATCGTGATCAAGGCTCGTGTAACCGTCACGCTGAAAAACGGCGTTCTCGATCCGCAGGGCAAGGCAATCGAGGGCGCGCTCGGCGCACTCGGCTTCGACGGCGTCCATCAGGTCCGCCAGGGCAAGGTTTTCGATCTGGAGCTTGATGGCTCCGACAAGGCCAAAGCCGAAGCCGAGCTGAAAACCATGTGCGAAAAACTCCTCGCCAACACGGTGATCGAGAATTTCAGCATTTCGATCGACTGATTGCCGTTTTCCAAGAGCCATTCTTCCTTTGTCAAAGACAATGAAGTATGGCTCTTCGATCCCATTCCTAGCCAGTATCTTTCGCTTATGTCGGGAGCAGAATCATGAAATCAGCAGTCGTTCAACTTCCCGGCCTCAATCGCGACCGTGACATGATCGCGGCGCTGACCAAGATTTCCGGCAATGCGCCTATCACGGTCTGGCAGACGGAAACCGAGATCCCGGATGTCGATCTGATCGTTATTCCCGGTGGCTTTTCCTATGGCGATTATCTGCGCTGCGGCGCGATCGCAGCCCGCATGCCGGTCATGCAGGCGATCAAGGAAAAGGCCGACAAGGGCGTCAAGGTTCTCGGCGTCTGCAATGGCTTCCAGATCCTGCTGGAAGCCGGCATGTTGCCCGGCGCGCTGATGCGCAATGCCTCGCTGAAATTCGTCTGCCGCGAGATCAAGCTCGAGGTCGCCAATGCCGAAACGGATTTCAGCCGCGCCTACGCCAAAGGTCAGGTGATCCGCTGCCCGGTCGCCCACCATGACGGCAATTATTTTGCCGACGCGGAAACGCTGGCGGCGATCGAAGGCAATGGTCAGGTGGTGTTCCGCTATGCTGAAGGCACCAATCCAAACGGCTCCATCAACGATATCGCCGGTGTTATCAACAGCAAGGGCAACGTGCTTGGCATGATGCCGCATCCGGAGAACCTGATCGAAGCGGCCCACGGCGGCGCCGACGGTCGCGGTCTCTTCGCCTCCGCCCTCGACGTGATCGCCGCCTGAGGCGATGCGTCCGCACCAACATTAGGATTGCCAAACCAGCCGGCGTTTTGCCTCGAACAGAACGTCGGAAAGGTTCCGATTCACATCATCATCGGCTAAGAGCTGCCCAACCGATTTATTGGAAGAGAGATTGATGCGCCCTCGCCTCGTTACCGGATTGTATTCTGCCGCCACTCTCGCAGCACTTGGCCTGCTCTTCACGTCCTGCACGACGCGCGCTCCGACTGTCACCACTGAGCAGCATAGCGCTCTGTCGACGATGGAGCGCGTCATGCTCAATGCCAATGCCTGCTGGTTCAAATCGGCCGATCCGGCCTTTGCTGGCTACCAGCTCGCTCCCGAACTCAATTCCTACACCGGCCGCCCGCGCATTCTCGTGGTTGACAAGAAGCACCCGACCGGCCGGCCGTCTCTCGTCGTTCAGGCGGAAGGCAATCCGGCGCAGTTGCAGGCCTTCGGCCCGATGATGTCAGGCGCCTCCGGCGGCCGCATCACCGGGGATGTCAACCGCTGGGCCGCGGGCACGAAGGGCTGCTGAGGCAGCGGTCTCCGAACTGGTACTGTCGGATAACGCTGCCAGTCTGCAATTTCGGGGATCCCCGTCTTGGATCGATTTGTGGTCATTTCCGGGTGTTCGGGCGGTGGCAAGTCGACGCTGCTTGAAGAGCTTAGGCGACGTGGCCATCAGGTCGTGGAGGAGCCGGGACGTCGTATCGTCATCGAAGAGCTGGATCGTGGCGGTTCGGCTTTGCCTTGGGTGGATGCGCCCGCATTTGCCCGCCGGGCTATGGAGATGTCGATCGCCGATCGTTCCGCGGCCGCCGCAGCTCCCGGCCTGGTATTTTTCGACAGAGGCTTGATCGATGCCGCAGCCGCTCTCCAGCATCTGACCGGCGAGGCTACTTTGGCCGCACTGAAGCAGTCACATCGCTACAATAGAAATGTATTCCTGACGCCGCCATGGCCGGAAATATATGTCGCCGACCGCGAGCGAAGGCATGATCTTGCCGCAGCCATCGCGGAATACGACAGGCTGAGCGCAGTCTATCCTTCGCTCGGTTACCAAGTTCACATCCTACCAAAGACGTGTGTCGAGAAGCGTGCGGACCTCGTGCTTTCCGTGTTGAAAAGCGCCTAACCATTGCTCCGCTAGATCTCGTCGCAACAGCCTGTCACCGCCTGTTCAGTCCCAGAAAAACGATTTGCTCACCTCTTCCATCGCCTCCCCACGGGTCAGGCCGATGTCGCGCAGCTCATCATCCGTCAGATACCGCAAAGTCCAGCGGCTTTCCCGCTTCTGCAGCCAAACCGCAAAAGCGTCGACAAGACGATGCGCCAAGCGCGATACTCGCGCGGAGATGCTCGGCGACCTTTCGTCAGCTAGGGGACTCTTGCTGAAGTGAATTGTATCTATTGTATCCATTTCTTGCTCGCTTGATCGTGACAATCGGAATGTATCGAGCCAAACGACACGAATTGACTCATAATATTGACTCCATCCGTGAAGCAATCTAAGAAATTGTCATTATGACAAATTGGCTGCCTGATATATCCAGCGGAACCGGCCCCGTTTACATTCGCGTTGCCGACAGCATCGAGAACGCGATTACGCATGGCGTGCTGCCGCCGGGCACGAAGCTGCCGCCGCAACGCAATCTCGCCTACGATATCGGCGTGACGATCGGCACAGTCAGTCGTGCCTATGCGCTGGTGCATGAGCGCGGCCTCGTGGCCGGTGAGGTCGGGCGCGGCACCTATGTGCTCGAGCGTGCCAACGGCAAGCAGATCGAACCCGTGGACCCGATAACGCAGGCGCTTGCCGGCACCCGCGGTCTCGAGGTCCCCGGCGACAAGATCCGCTTCGACACGACGGCAGCACCCGACATCGGCCAGGGCGAGATCATCGGCCAGCTCTTTGCCGATATCAGCCGTGAGCATCGGGCGGAGATATCCTCCTATTCACGAAACTTCCCGGCCAACTGGTTTCGCGCCGGCCAGGTCTGGCTTGCCCGCAACGGCTGGCAGCCGGCGATCGAAACGATCGTGCCCACCCTCGGCGCTCACGCCGCCGCTATCGCCGTCATCTCCGCCGTCACCTCACCGGGCGACAAGATCGTCTTCGAGAACCTGACCTATACGCAGGTCAGCCGCGCCACCCGTCTTCTCGGCCGCCGCTCCATACTGGTGGACTCCGATGAGCATGGCATTATCCCCGACGATTTCGAACGGCTCTGCCAGCAGCAGCATCCGCGTCTCGCCTTCTTGATGACGACGGCGCACAATCCGACGCTGGTGACCATGCCGGAGGCGCGTCGCCGGGCAATCGCCGCCATAGCGCGCCGGCATAGCGTCTGGCTGATCGAAGACGATCTCTATGGGGGGATGACCGAAGATCAGAATCCGCTGATGGCAGCTATTGCGCCCGAGCGCACCTTCCTCGTCAGCGGCCTGTCGAAATCGGTGACCGCGGGCGTGCGCGGCGGCTGGGTCGCCTGCCCGCAGCATTTCGCCCAACGCATCAAGGTCACTCACAAGATGACGACCGGCGGCTTGCCCTTCATCCTGGCGGAAACCTGTGCCCGGCTGGTGCTTGGCGGCCATGCGCTGGCGCTGCGCCGACGGGCCGTGGAGGAAATCCGCATCCGTGAGCAATTGGCGCGGGAAGCCCTATCTGGCTTCGAATTCACCTCGCATCCGCACGTGCCGTTCCTGTGGCTGAAACTGCCGGAACCCTGGCTTTCGGGTACATTCAAGAATGCCGCCCTCGCCGAGGGCGTTCTTGTCGATGACGAGGACGAGTTCAAGGCCGCCCGCACGGACAGGGCCTATCACCGCGTTCGCGTCGCTTTTTCTTCACCGCAGCGGCGTGACGACGTCGCAAGCGGCTTCATGACGTTACGTCACCTTCTGGAAAACGGATCGGCAGGTTACGACAGCCACATATGAGGCTGACGGCCATTTATGACGACACTGTTGCACTTTCGCTTCAGTTTTTGCCAAATGCACTGTCATGTAATTACCCCTACTTTACCTCGACCTTAAGGATGCTACCACTTGGTTAACGACTGCGAATCGCTTGCCATCTGGGGGTTGGGTGCATGGCTTTTGACGCTATTTCTGGTGGCCGGTTTTGGACGAGTGCGATCGCCGCTTTGGTAATGACTGGTTCGGTTATCATCGCTGAATCCGCTGCCGCCGCCGACATTGCGGACACAAAAGCAGCCCCGGAGATCAAAATATTCGATGAACTTCGCTTCGGCGCCAGCGGCTCCATCCAGACTGGCCATGACCATGAGGCCGGCGTCTTTCCGGAAGTCGAAGTACTGTTCAATCCCTTCGGCTATAATCCGACGGACAATTGGAAAGATCAGCTTTTACGCCCCCGCATCCATTTGGGCACCTCGATCGGCACCACGGACACAGCGGCGACGCAGGTCTTTACCGGCCTGTCCTGGACGCTCACTCACAGCAATGGCATCTTCACCGAAGCCGGTTTCGGCGGCACCGTCCATACCGGGAATCTCGACGATTGGACCAAAGATGGCCCAATGCTCGGCTGTCGCCTGCTTTTCCACGAATATGCCGGGGTCGGCTATAATTTCGACAGTCATTGGAGCCTGATGGCGCAAGTAGCGCATTCCTCGCATGCCAATCTCTGCGATGGACCGAATGCCGGCATGACGCGCGCCGGGCTGCTGGTCGGCTACAAGTTCTGATCGCCAGGCAGCAATTGAAAATAGCGATGCCCGCTCTTCACCCATTGTGAATGGCGGGCATTTTCCTGTCGCACGACGGGTTCACATGCGCTAAAGAGACCTCGATCCCCTGACCGGCCTTCAAACCCTTTACAGGCAAGGACCATCGAGCGCCCATGACCCTTTCGAATTCGATCCAGATCACCCCGGAACTTATTGCCGCCCACGGCCTGAAGCCGGACGAATATCAGCGCATTCTGGATCTGATCGGCCGCGAGCCCACCTTTACCGAACTCGGCATTTTCTCGGCGATGTGGAACGAGCACTGCTCGTACAAATCTTCGAAGAAATGGCTTCGCACCTTGCCGACCAAGGGGCCGCGCGTCATCCAGGGCCCGGGCGAAAATGCTGGCGTGGTCGATATCGATGACGGCGATTGCGTCGTCTTCAAGATGGAAAGCCATAACCACCCGTCTTATATCGAACCTTACCAGGGTGCGGCGACTGGCGTCGGCGGCATCCTGCGCGACGTCTTCACCATGGGCGCGCGCCCGATCGCTGCCATGAATGCGCTGCGCTTCGGCGAGCCGGATCATCCGAAAACCCGCCATCTGGTTTCCGGCGTCGTTGCCGGTGTCGGCGGCTATGGCAACTCCTTCGGCGTACCGACCGTTGGCGGCGAAGTCGAGTTCGACGCGCGTTACAACGGCAATATCCTGGTCAATGCCTTTGCCGCCGGTCTCGCCAAGTCCAATGCTATCTTCCTGTCGGAAGCCAAGGGCGTCGGCCTGCCGGTCGTCTATCTCGGTGCCAAGACGGGCCGCGACGGCGTCGGCGGCGCGACAATGGCGTCGGCCGAATTCGATGAATCGATCGAGGAAAAGCGCCCGACCGTTCAGGTCGGCGACCCCTTTACCGAAAAGTGCCTGCTGGAAGCCTGCCTGGAATTGATGCAGACCGGCGCTGTCATCGCCATCCAGGACATGGGTGCGGCCGGCCTCACCTGCTCCGCTGTCGAAATGGGCGCCAAGGGCGACCTCGGGATTGAGCTCGATCTCGATAAGGTGCCGGTGCGCGAAGAGCAGATGTCGGCCTATGAGATGATGCTGTCGGAAAGCCAGGAGCGCATGCTCATGGTACTGCAGCCGGAAAAGGAAGCCGTCGCCAAGGCGATCTTCGTCAAATGGGGACTGGATTTCGCCATCGTCGGCAAGACCACGGACGACCTGCGTTTCCGTATCATCCACCAGGGTCAGGAAGTCGCCAACCTGCCGATCAAGGATCTCGGTGACCAGGCGCCGGAATATGACCGGCCGTGGCGTGAGTCCGACAAGCGCGCCGATCTGCCCGCCAATCTCGTCGCTGCCCCAGAGGATTATGGTCAGGCGCTTTTGACGCTCGTCGGCTCCGCCAACCAATCCAGCCGCCGCTGGGTGTACGAACAATACGACACGCTGATCCAGGGCAATTCCCTGCAGATTCCGGGCGGTGACGCCGGTGTCGTCCGCGTCGAAGGCCATCCCACCAAGGCGCTCGCCTTCTCCTCGGATGTCACTCCGCGCTATGTCGAAGCCGACCCGTTCGAAGGCGGCAAGCAGGCCGTCGCCGAATGCTGGCGCAACATCACCGCAACGGGCGCCGAGCCGCTGGCCGCGACAGATAACCTGAATTTCGGCAATCCGGAAAAGCCCGAGATCATGGGCCAGTTCGTCGGCGCCATCAAAGGCATCGGCGAAGCCTGCCGCGCACTCGACTTCCCGATCGTCTCGGGCAATGTCTCGCTTTACAACGAGACCAACGGCGTCGCAATTCTGCCGACGCCGACGATTGCCGGTGTCGGGCTTCTGCCGGACTGGAAGGCGATGGCGCGTATCGGCTCGGCCTCGGAAGGCGATCGGATCATCATGTTCGGCGTCGACGGCAGCCATCTCGGCTCTTCCGTCTATCTGCGCGATATCCTTGGCTCAACGGACGGCCCGGCCCCGGAGGTCGACCTCTTTGCCGAGCGCCGTAACGGCGATTTCGTCCGTTCAGCCATCCGCAATGGTCAGGTCACCGCCTGCCACGACATTTCCTCGGGCGGCCTTGCGCTGGCACTGGCCGAAATGGCGATGGCGTCGAACAAGGGTCTGCGCATCGATCTTGCTGAATGCAAGGGCTTGCCGCACGCCGTACTCTTCGGCGAAGATCAGGCGCGGTACGTCGTCGCCGTGCCGGCCGATGTCGCCGATTTCGTCTGCATCAATGCGGAAAGCGCCGGCGTGCCGTTCCGTCGCCTCGGCGAGGTCGGCGGCGATGCGCTTGCCGTCGACGGACTGCTGTCCGTTTCCGTTCGGCAGTTGCGTGAGGCGCATGAATCGTGGTTTCCTGCCTTCATGGATGGCAGTGCACTCGTCGCTGCCGAATAAAGTGAGGTAAATCACTAATGCCAATGAATCCCGGCGATATTGAAGACATGATCAAGGCCGGCATTCCCGGCGCCAAGGTGACGATTCGCGACCTGGCCGGGGATGGCGACCACTATGCGGCCGAAGTCGTGGCCGAAGCCTTCCGTGGCAAAAGCCGCGTACAGCAACACCAGATGGTCTATGACGCGTTGAAAGGGAATATGGGCGGCGTGCTGCACGCCCTGGCGTTACAGACCTCAGCGCCCGACTGAGGAAAGCCGGGCGTTTTCGCCATCATTGCCGGCGCCGAAAGTCAGATCCGGCATGTTGGCGTGGGTGAATGTTGCAAAGCTGGAAGCCGGCAGTGGGCTGGCCGTCAAAAGCGTGAAATCAAAGGAAGCTCGGACATCCGGTCCGAGCACATATTGCCTGTGCACGCGCAGGAAATCGCGCTTGATCTTGGCGTAATGCTGCGACGTCAGCATCTTCTTGAAGCGGACGAATATGATCGCGGGCTGCAGACCGTCCGCATGTCCGCAGACGGCGGCAACCTTTGTTTTATAGAAATGAATAGCATCGGTCAGGCAATGGACGTCGAGCCAGAATATCTCCTGGCAGCGGGCCAATAGGCCAACGCGCGAGCGCAGCACGGCGGCGGGCCGCATCAATGCGCATTGCAGGATGGCGCTGCCGAGCGTCGTGAACACGACGCGCTTACCTTGGAATAGCTGAGGCTCCCGTTCGAGCAGCAGCCCGATCACATGCGCGGCGACGCTCGAGCCCATGCTGTGGGACGAGATGACATATTCGTCGGCCGGCTCGTCAAGCGCCTGGCGGGCACTGATGGCGCAAGCTTCGATCCACTGCTCGGCGCCGATACCGTTCAATCCCGCCATGGCGACGGCCATTTCCCAGTCGGCAAAGAGATGCAGCGTATGCAGCCGCTCAGCCTGCGGCAGGAAGACATAGATGAAGAAGGCCACCGCCAAGGGAATGCTGCCGATATGGCTCCAAGAGGGAAGCCCGAATGCAAAAGGCGAGAGAGCGATGGACAGGCTGATGAGCAGCCCGACCAGCATCAACAGGAACGGAAAGATGAAGAACAGGCCAAACCGCCAGGCATGCCGAAAGTAGCCTATTAGACCGCCTGATAGCGCGACCTTGGCAGCGGCGAGATAACCCTGCCTCAACCGCACGGAAAAAGGCCTGCCGTTCAGCTTGGCGACCAGATCGTTATGATCGAGGATGTGGATGCGGCTCTGGGTTTCCCAGCCCGCTCCCTCGGCACTGACGTCGAAATACGGCGCCCTACCGAAATTTCGAAGCGTATCGACGGCAACCGAAAAATCCCACGCGGCGGCACTTTGTTTGGCGGACCGCTGATAACGCGCCCTGTGCGCAGCGGCATCCAATGGTTCGAAGCCGGGGAAGTGAAGGACCACCCTCTTTTTTATGCTATTCATTATGTTCTTAATTCCCGGCGGGTTGGCGGCGTCACGAAGACATAGGATGCTGCTGACACCATGACCTGTCGGCTTTTTCATGGCAGCTTATCGTGAAAGCCTACGAGAAACTCCCACGATATGGTTAAGGAATCTCTGACATCAGCAATCGCTGCGGGCATACGGCGAAAGTTCGGCACAGGAATCGCTCGACGGAGCGATCATGATCTTCTGAACGGTCGCAGATTGTACTTCCGGCGCTGGCGTGGTGGATGCGCGATAGCCGAAAGCGATGCTGAGAACCAAAACGATGATGCTGACCGTGATGGTGCTGTTCAATATCGATGCTCTAGGAGTGCGAACATGCTCGTAATATTCCCGTTCGCCCTCACTCGTCTCACTGGCGCCATAAAACTCGCGCTCTTCGCCGACCTGGCCGCCGGAATAGTGATGATGGCTCATGGTGCCCACTCCCTCAAAAATGCAATGTAAAAAAAGGGACTGGTACCCGCACACCGCCTTCGCCGGCATGCCTCGAAACTTCCCGCCACCGGCAAAAATAGGCCGGCAACACGATACTAAGCGTCCCTTGTTTATCCCCTATGTGTGTTGTTCAGCTTCCACGTTGAAGGAGTGATTTCAAAACGCACTGTTCAAGAAAAGTTGCTAATTCCAATGTCGCGCCATCATTCGGAACCATTGTTGCGCGAAAGCCCATTCATGCGATGAAAAACATATCGAGTGCATGATTGCGGCTGGAAATCGAAGCTTCACCTTGCTATTTAAGGAAGAGATTTGAAGCTGCGGACCTTGAACCCGCATGTGAAAGGACGAGACATGAGCGGCATCAACGAATTTATCGACAATGAAGTGAAGAACAACGACGTCGTTCTCTTCATGAAGGGTACTCCGCAGTTCCCGCAGTGTGGTTTCTCGGGCCAGGTCGTCCAGATCCTCGACTATATCGGCGTCGACTATAAGGGCATCAATGTTCTGGCCGATTCGGAAATTCGCCAGGGCATCAAGGACTATTCCAATTGGCCCACCATTCCCCAGCTCTACGTAAAGGGCGAGTTTATCGGCGGTTGTGACATCGTGCGCGAAATGTTCCAGGCGGGCGAGTTGCAGCAGCACTTCCAGGAACATGGTATCGCCGTCCGCGGCGCCGCCTGACCGGTCACCGGGCCCTATCGTCCGGTTTCCATAGTCCAATTCAGTTGATAAGGCGCTGCCACCGGGCGGCGCCTTGATATGTTTATGGGAAAAAAACCGTGACGACTACATCCCAGGCTACGGCCCATGGGCAATTACCCATGGGCAAACGCGAGTTCATTGTGCTCGCGGCCTTCCTGATGGCGGTCAATTCGCTGGCCATCGACATCATGATCCCCGCCCTTCAACAGATCGGCTCCAGTCTCGGCGTGGAAAACGAAAACCACCGGCAATATGTCGTGACCGCTTATCTGATCGGTTTCGGCTCGGCGCAGCTTTTTTACGGCCCGCTGTCTGACCGATTCGGCCGCCGCGTGCCGCTGCTGATCGGCCTTGCCGTCTATATCGTTTCCGCCTTCGGCATTGCGCTGATCCCGTCCTTTGCCGGCTTGCTTGCCCTGCGCTTCATCCAGGGCCTGGGCTCTGCGGCAACCCGCGTCATCACCATCTCGATCGTCCGCGACGTTTTCGGTGGTCGTCAGATGGCAGAGGTCATGTCGCTGATTATGATGGTCTTCATGATCGTTCCCGTCATCGCACCGGGAAGCGGGCAGATCATCATGCTCATGAGCACCTGGCACATGATCTTCGTCTTCATCGGCACGATGGCGACGCTTGTCGGCATCTGGATGTACTTCCGGCTGCCGGAAACGCTCAAGCCGGAAAATGTTCGCCCCCTCACCGTAAAATCCGTCGTTTCCGGCTTCGGTATGGTTCTGACGAACCGTGTCGCTCTTTGCTACACGATTGCCAACACCTTCCTGTTCGGAGCGCTGTTCGGTTTCATCAATTCGGCACAGCAGGTCTATAACGACATATACGGGCTCGGCGCCTACACACCCCTTGCCTTTGGCGGCGTGGCGCTGTTCATGGCGCTGTCATCCTTCATAAATTCGCAGCTCGTCGGACGCTTCGGCATGCGACGGCTGTCGCATGCGGCCCTGCTCGGCTTCGCCACCATCACGTTCCTGTGGCTGATGGTGCAGCTCAACGGACCGGCACCGATGCCCTTCCCGCTGTTCATGATCCTCTTCGCACTGGCAATGTTCCAGTTCGGATGGATCGGTTCGAACTTCAATTCGCTCGCCATGGAACCATTGGGCCATGTCGCCGGCACGGCTTCCTCGGTGCTCGGCTTCATGAGCACGGTCGGCGGCGCCTCGATCGGCGCGGCGATTGGTCAGCTCTACAACGGAACGGCGACCCCGATGATCGTCGGCTATTTCACGGTCTCGCTGATCGGCATCGGCTTCGTGCTCGTCGCCGAAAAGGGCCGCCTCTTCCGCCCGCAGAATGCACCGCCGCCTTCCGATTCATCTCTCGCCCTGCATTGATAGGCACATTGACATGAACCCGATCCAAACCAAGCCTGCGGAGCAATCCGGCTCCGCCCGCATCGGCCTCGGCATCGTCGAATTCATCATCATCATCGCGCTCATGACGGCGAGCATTTCGATGGGTATAGACAGCATGTTGCCGGCCCTGCCGAATATCGGCCAGTCGCTTGCAGTCGCCAATCCCAATGACACGCAATTGGTCATCGGCGTCTATTTCCTCGGCTTCGGTATCTGCCAGCTATTTTTCGGCAGCCTGTCCGACGCCTATGGCCGGCGGAATATTCTCCTCGGCGGCCTTATCTTCTACACGGTAACGCTATTCGCGGCGGCCTGGAGCGGCAGTCTCACAGCGCTGCTTGTGTTGCGCTTCATCCAGGGCGTCGGTGCCGCCGCTGTTCGTATCACCACCTTGGCGATCGTGCGCGATTGCTTCGGCGGCCGCGAAATGGCGCGGGTCATGTCCTATGTGACCATCGTTTTCATGATCATGCCGATGGTAGCACCCTCCGTCGGCCAGTTGATCGTCGCCCATTCGAACTGGCAGTGGATCTTCATCGCCTTGGGCATCGCAAGTGCCGTTCTCTTTCTTCTCGCGTTTTTTCGCATGCGGGAGACATTGCCTGACCACGAACGTCTGCCGCTCTCGGTCACTTCGGTCATATCCGGCTTTAAGACTGTGCTGACCGACCGCATCACCTGCGGCTACATGATTGGCCTGACGCTCTTTACCGGCGTCATCTGCGCCTATGTGGTGTCGGTTCAGCAGGTATTCGGCGAGGTCTACGGGCTCGGCGAGTGGTTCCCGATCGCGTTCGCCGCCACGGCGGCGGGTACTGCGGTCGCACAATTCGCTAACGGCTATTTCGTTCGCAGCTTCGGCATGCGGCGCATTTCGCATGCGGCGATGATCATCTTCACGCTCCTCGGCGCCTTCGGCTATGTCGTCGGCATGACCGGTCAGCCGAGCTTTCAGTTCACCTATGCGCTGATCTCGGTGATGCTGATGATGTTTGCGGTCATCACCACCAATTTCATGGCCATAAGCCTGGAGCCGATGGGGCATCTGGCGGGCACAGCCGCCGCCATTACCAGCTCCGTTTCCACCACCGGCGGCGTCGTGCTCGGCGGCATCGTCGGCCAGATGTTCGATGGAACCGTTCAGCCGCTGATTGCCGGTTTCACCGTTTTCGGTGCCTTGACGATTGTTGCAACGCTATGGGCAGAAAAGGGCAGGCTCTTTACCCATCCAGGCGACAGCCCGCAGCTCGAACCTGGCATGGGTCACGTCTGAGTGACCGTCTCTCAACGCGGCGATCAAATGTCGCCGCGTTGGCGCTTGACCCAGTGGATACCGGCAAGAACTGCCAGGCCCAAGAGCGGCCATATCACCCAGGGCGTGCCGTGCCATGACAGAAGGTTGATCCCCACGAGGCCGGCGCCGACCACTGCGAAAATGGCAAGGCGGCGATCGAATTGTGTGTTCGTTCGCGCCCAGCGAAGCCCCGCCGCCATGGCTATACCAAGCACGGGCCACGCCGCCCAAAACTCACCATGCCATGTCAGAATGTTGAGCACGACCAAACCTGCAGCGATTACCGCAAGCACGCCGTAGCTCCGCTCGCCTCGTAACCTGGTTCCAACAATGGTCGTGGCCGCACTCGGCACTTGTTCGCGCACGCTGCGAGGGTTTGTCGATGCCGTGGCGGTTTGCGGTTCACCGATCCGCACCGCATAACTCGGCACGCCGCCATCGACATTCTTGACCTCGAGTTGGCCAAGAAAATCGAACCCAACAGCCACCTTGTTGCGGACCTGGTCGTAGACCGTATTCGAAATGACGATGCCGCCGGCCACCGCACATGCCTGAAGGCGGGCAGCGATGTTGACGCCGTCGCCGTAGATATCGTTGCCCTCGGCGATGACGTCCCCGAGATTGAGGCCTATGCGGAAAAGCATCTGCGTATCGGGGTCGCTGCTGGCATTATAGCCGGCAAGTTCGTTTTGGACGTCGATTGCCGCGCGCAAGGCCTCGACAACGCTGGGGAATTCGGCAAACACCCCGTCACCCCAGGTATTGATCACCCGGCCGCCATGCGCTTCGATCAGTCGCGCCATGGCGTCGCGATATCGCTTCAGCGTTGCGAGTGTGCCTTCCTCGTCGTTCCGCATCAAGCGCGTATAGTCTTGAACGTCGGCGGAAAAGATGGTCGTCAGCTTGCGGCTCGTTTCGGTCATCTCGCTTGTCCCAGCCGGAAATCCCGCCGAAGGGCGGTTGCATAACGTGGGTGAAGATAATGTTCCGCTCGCGACTTTCCAAGGGGAATCACAGGTAGAAGCCGCGCCGCGGCATCCGCCTGACGCTGCGACAACCGCTATCTCAAATGGTGAAAACCTCTTGCCTCAAGAGTTCCCATGATGCTCTGTCCGGTGTCACCAATACGCCGCCCTCGACATGATGCGGCAGATAGGGCGAGCCGTCGAGGCGCCTGGCGTAAGCGCCCGCCTCCTCCGAGATCAGTACGCCAGCCAGATGATCCCAAGGCATCAGCTTGTTGTACATGAGATAATGAACGTGCCCGCCGGCAAAGGTGCGGTATTCATGGGCAGCGCAGCGGTAGTTGGTGAGAAAGCGCACTTTGGCGAGATTGCCCATGATCTCGGCTCGTTTGACCTTCGGGAGGTAGCCGGTGGAGGCCATGCCGACCATCTCTTCCAACGCAACCGGCGTTGCCACCGAGAGGCGCTGCGCCTCGCCGTCCGGCCGCCGGAGCCAGGCTCCGCCGCCCTTTTCCGCCAGCACCCAATCGTCTCCCATCGGATCGAAGATGATGCCGGCGACCGTCTCCCCCTTGGAGATCACCGAAGCCATGACGCCGAATGCCGGAACGCCAGCGGCGAAATTGAATGTGCCGTCGACGGGATCGACGATGATGGCCAACTCCGCCCCATATATCTTGTCGAGCAGCGCTGGATCGGCCGCAACCGATTCCTCGCCGATGAAAAGCGCGTCGGGCCAAAGCTGTTTGACCTCCGCCTTGATCATCCGCTCGGCCTGTTCATCTGCTTCACGAGATCAGTCGCCTCGCTCTTGGCGCGAACATCTTCGCTGCCGAGCCGGCGGAAGCGCGGCAGGATTTCCGTCTGCGCCGCACGGCGCAAAAGGTCGGCAAGGGTCGTAACGTCAACGGACGATGTCATAATGCGGGTCCTTTCCTGTCAGCCACCAATGATCTCGCGGCGTATGATCCGCCAGCTTTCCTCATCCGGCGCCGAGATAATGCCGCCAGTCGTTTCACCGGGACGATAGGGCGTACCGTCGAATTTTGCCGTAAAGCCACCGGCCTCCTGATGTACCAGCACTCCGGCAAGATGATCCCAGGGCATCAGCTTCGGGTGACCATTGAAGTGAATCTTGCCCGAGGCGACCAGCCAATATTCGTAAGCCGAGCAGTTCAGTGAACGGGGCATACGCACCTTCGCCATATTGGCGCTGACGCGCGAGCGGTCCGGCTCGTCCATATAGCTCCAGGATATCGAGCCCACCATCTCACTCAACGGTACTGCCGGCGCAACCGTGAGCCTGCTCACCTGCCCTCCCCGTCGCCGCTCGTAAGTGCCGGCGCCGCGCATGGCGGTCACCGTGTCGCCCAGCACGGGATCATGGATGATCCCGGCAATGGTCTCGCCCTTGGCAACAACGGCGAGGATCGTTCCGAAGGCTGGCAATCCGGATGCGAAATTGAGGGTGCCGTCCACGGGATCGATGACAAAGGCCAAATCCGCATCCGCCAGCGCCGGGACAACGGACCTGTCGGCCTCATAGGCCTCCTCGCCCACCACGAGCGCGCCGGGAAAGCGCGCTTTCAGCGCAGCCGTGATATGCCTCTCCGCCAACAGATCGGCCTCCGTCACTGGATCGACGGCCGAGGTCTTTTCAGAAATGTCGCCGACGCCAAGATTACGGAAGCGCGGCAGGATCTCACGCGCCGCAGCCTCGGCTACAGTCGCCATAAGAAATTCGAAGTCTGTATCGGAGAAGGTCATCGGTGGCCTTTGTCTGAAGAGAAGCCTCCTCTTATGCCCGATTCGATGAAGCCAATATGGCAAAACCGATTAAATCCGACGACCGCAGCTCAGGTGCTTTTCGTCATCAACGCGGCAAAATCGAAAAGCTTGGGGTCGAGCAGGTGCGACGGGTTCACATGCGCCAGTGCCCGCAGCATCGTATCCTTGCGACCTGGCATGCGGCGTTCGATATCGGCCAGCATGTCCTTCATCGCATTGCGTTGGAGACCGTCCTGCGAGCCGCAGAGATCGCAAGGGATGATCGGGAACTGCATGGCGGCGGCAAATTTGGCGAGATCGTCTTCGGCAGCATAAGCGAGCGGACGCAGCACCATCAGGTCGCCCTCGTCGTTCAAGAGCTTCGCCGGCATCGAGGCCAGCCGACCGCCGTGGAAGAAATTCATGAAGAAGGTTTCGAGGATGTCCTCACGATGATGACCGAGCACCAGGGCATCACAGCCCTCTTCACGGGCGATGCGATAGAGATTGCCGCGGCGCAGGCGTGAACAGAGTGAGCAATAGGTGGCGCCCTCCGGCACCTTTTCCTTCACGATCGAATAGGTATCGCGATATTCGATCCGGTGTTGAACACCGATTTTTGTCAGATACTCCGGCAGGACATGCTTCGGAAAATTCGGCTGGCCCTGGTCGAGATTGCAGGCGATCAGCTCCACCGGCAGCAGGCCGCGCCATTTCAGATCGAGCAGGATCGACAGCAACCCATAGGAATCCTTGCCGCCGGATAGGCCGACCAACCAGCGCCGCTGGCCCTTCAGCATCTGGAAATCTTCGAGCGCCTGACGCACCTGGCGCAGCAGGCGCTTGCGCAGCTTGTTAAAGGAGACCGACCGCGGCGCATTGGCAAACAGTGGATGGACGGCAACATCGCCATCCTCAGCTTCGATATCGAGCTCGTCTGCCACTGTCGTTGCGATATTCATCTTGTCATACCTCGGCCATCGCCACGCTGATACCAGAAAGCGCGGCGGGAAGACACCATATCAATCACCGAAGACCGACCATCCGGTATGGGCGGCGAGCATTTCCAGCGCCACCGCGCCAAGCTGCGAATTGCCGACCTTGTTCAGCCCCGGCGACCAGACGGCAATCGAGCCGATACCCGGCGCCACCGCGAGAATGCCGCCGCCGACGCCGCTCTTACCGGGCAAGCCGACATGATAGGCGAAATCACCGGAACCGTCATAATGGCCGCATGTCAGCATCAGCGCATTGATGCGCCGCGCCCGCTTCGGCGAAACGACGGAGTGGCCGGTGATCGGATTGCTGCCGCGGGCCGCGAGATAAAGCCCCGCCTTGGCCAGTTGCTCGCAAGTCATCGACAGGGCGCATTGATGGAAATAGACGCCAAGTACGTGCTCGACGGGATGATCGAGATTGCCGTAGGCGCGCATGAAATTGGCGAGCGCGACGTTGCGGAAACCGGTCTGCGTCTCCGAGCGCGCCACCTTGTCGTCAATGGTGATGGACTCGTCATCGGCAACGTAGCGCACGAAGCGCAACAGCTCGCCGATCGCCTCTCGCGGCGCATGGCCGGAGAGCACGATATCGCTGACGGCGATCGCCCCGGCATTGATGAAGGGATTGCGCGGTATTCCCTCCTCACGCTCGAGCTGGACGATGGAATTGAAGGCAGTACCGGACGGTTCGCGCCCGACCCGCTTCCATAGGCCTTCACCCACCTTGCCCAACGCCAAGGTCAACATGAAGACCTTGGAGATGCTCTGAATGGAAAAGGGAATATCGGCATTGCCGACGCTGCGGACATTACCGTCCACCGTCGCAATCGCCATGCCGAACTGGTTCGGATCGACTTTGGCGAGCTCAGGAATATAGTCGGCGACCTTGCCTTCGCCGAGGCGCGGCAAAAGCTCCGCATGGATGCTGTCGAGAATTGCCTGCAAATCGCTCATCGGACGCTCCAAAGACAAAAAAGCCGCTCGAAAAGAGCGGCTTTTGCATTCGCAAGAAAGATATCCGCCTATTAACGCGAATAGAATTCGACGACCAGATGCGGTTCCATGACGACCGGGTACGGTACGTCGCCGAGAGCCGGAACGCGAGCGAAGGTCGCAACCATCTTGTTGTGGTCGGCTTCGACGTAGTCCGGAACGTCGCGCTCAGCGAGAGCCACCGATTCCAGAACGGTGACGAGCTGCTTGGACTTTTCGCGAACTTCGATAACGTCGCCAGCCTTGCAGCGGTAGGAACCGATGTTGACGCGAACGCCGTTTACGGTGACGTGGCCATGGTTGACGAACTGACGGGCAGCGAAGACAGTCGGAACGAACTTGGCGCGGTAGACGATCGCGTCGAGGCGCGATTCGAGAAGGCCGATCAGGTTTTCCGAGGTGTCGCCCTTGCGGCGGTTGGCTTCGTCGAAGATGGCGCGGAACTGCTTTTCACGCAGGTCGCCGTAATAGCCCTTCAGCTTCTGCTTTGCGCGGAGCTGCACGCCGAAGTCGGAGAGCTTGCCCTTGCGACGCTGGCCGTGCTGGCCCGGGCCGTATTCGCGGCGGTTAACCGGGGACTTCGGACGGCCCCAGATGTTCTCGCCCATACGGCGGTCAATTTTGTACTTGGACGATTCGCGCTTGCTCATCGCATTTCCTTTCAAAGTGTTGAGCGGCCCGTTGCCAAGCCGCGAAGGAAACACGCCCTCCTCTGAACTCCGTTTTCGAGCTCTGACAGGTCTCTCACGTTAGCGAACGGACGAGACCACGGGACATGTCAAATGAAACACCGGACATTTCTGCCCGGCGTTGGCGCGGTCTGTAAGGGGTCGTCATGAAAATGTCAACAGCGCCAGACGCGCTTGTGCAAGATTACAGCAGCTATTCCGCCGCCGCCTGTTCGCTGCTATCCAGATCAGGCGCATTGGCGTCGCCTGGCGCAGTCTGGGAACCCATATCCGGGAAAGCGACGATGCGCTTGCCGGAAAAGTCCGTATGGACGACGACGCTGCCTTGTTCTTCGAAATAGCTGAGCAGGCGCCGGGCGCGGCGGGCCGAGTGGGTGCCGTAGGCGCGGGCGATGCGGGCGTCGGATGGACATGGCTCACCACAGATGGCCGCCTTGGCAAGCATCAGGAAAACACCCTGCAGATCGTCGGTAACGCTGGAGGAGAGTGACAGCGCGGTTGCCCAGGCATCCGTCGCCATCGTCGCCTCATCGGCGCCGGAGCGCACGATCGCGACGCGTCGGCGAAACTCCGGCAGCGATATCGGCACACCCGGTACGCGACGCATGCGCAGCCGCACGAGGAACTCCTGATAGAGCACCGAATCCGTGCGGAAGGCCGAGGCTGAGTCATCGAGAATTTCCGAGAGCACGGCACTCACCCGCGCCTCGCGGTCCTCAGGCGATAATTCCGGCTGGCTGACCTTCGGTTCAGCCGGCGCGGCGCCGGCCGCAGGCGCGGAGCGGGAGAGCTCCGCCAGGATATCCGTCGTCGGACGTGGCGCAGGCGCAGCGCGACGAACGACCGGCCGTGAGAATTCCTCCGGATCCGGCGTGAAGATCAAATCCTCCACGTCCTGCGGCGCATCCGGCAGCGGCATCAGCTTGGGGCTGGAGGAGCGCGCCGACGTTTCAACCGCGCCGATGGTGATCGGCAGCGGCCGGCGCGACAGAGCCGGACCGAGCGCGACGAAATTGCCGCGCTTCAGGTCACGGAACATTTCCGCCTGCCTGCGGTCCATGCCGAGAAGGTCGGCGGCGCGGGCCATGTCAATATCAAGGAAGGTACGCCCCATCAGGAAGTTGGACGCCTCGGCCGCAACGTTCTTGGCAAGCTTCGCCAGGCGTTGTGTGGCGATGACGCCGGCAAGCCCGCGCTTACGGCCACGGCACATCAGGTTGGTCATGGCGCCGAGCGACATCTTGCGCGCGTCTTCGGAGACGTCGCCGCCGACGGAAGGGGCAAACATCTGCGCCTCGTCGACGACGACGAGCACCGGATACCAATATTCGCGATCGGCATCGAACATACCGTTGAGGAAAGCGGCCGCGGCGCGCATCTGCTGCTCAATATCGAGCCCTTCGAGCGTCAGCACGCAGGAAACACGATGTTGGCGGATACGGTTGGCGATTCCGGCAAGTTCGGCCTCGGTGCGCTCGCCGTCCACCACCACATGGCCGAACTTGTCGGCCAGCGTGACGAAATCACCTTCGGGATCGATGATGACCTGCTGTACCCACTGCGCCGACTGCTCCAGCAGACGCCGCAACAGATGCGATTTCCCGGAGCCGGAATTGCCCTGCACAAGGAGACGGGTCGCCAGCAGCTCCTCGATATCGAGTTGGGCGCTGGTCCCGCCGGACGCCGTTCCCATGTCGATGCCGACCTGCAATGCACTACCCCTTTGACAAGACTCAAATGTGAAGACGCCCATCTTTCAGAAACAGGGCGTCCCCGTCTATCAAAGATTTCCAAGCTTCGCGTCCGTGGATTGAAAAAACCCACAGGCAATTGCGGGGCTTATCTGAACCGCAGATTGGCCCGCGACAGCTCGCTGACGGAGGTGCATCCCATCAGCTTCATGTCGCGCTCGATCTCGGTGCGCAAATGCCGCAATGCGCGCTCCACACCTGCCTGACCGGCAGCGGCCAGCGGATAGAGGTAGAAGCGGCCGATACCGACAGCCTTGGCGCCGAGCGAGAGGGCCTTCAGCACATGTGTGCCGCGTTGGATGCCGCCATCCATCATCACATCGATGCGGTCACCGACGGCATCAGCGATTTCCGCCAGTTGATCGAATGCCGAGCGCGAGCCGTCCAATTGCCGGCCGCCATGGTTCGAAAGCACGATGCCGGTACATCCGATGTCGACAGCACGCTTGGCATCCTCGACCGACATGATGCCCTTCAGGCAGAACTGTCCGTTCCAGTACTTCACCATCTCGGCGACATCGTTCCAGTTCATCGACGGATCGAGCATTTCGGTGAAATACTTTCCGATCGACATAGCGCCGCCGCTCATGTCCACATGTTCATCAAGCTGCGGCAGACGGAATTTCTCGTGCGTGAGATAGTTGAGCGCCCAGGCCGGCTTAATGGCGAACTGGGTGACACCGGCCAGATTAAGCTTGAACGGAATGGAGAACCCGGTGCGAAGATCGCGCTCGCGATTGCCGCCGGTAATGCTGTCGACCGTCAGCATCATCACATTGACGCCGGCTTCCTTCGCCCGCTCCATCATAGCCCGGTTCAGCCCGCGATCCCTGTGGAAATAGAACTGGTAGACCTGCGGGCCTGGATACTTCTTGCGGATTTCCTCAAGGCTGACGGTCCCGAGCGAGGAGACGCCGAACATGGTGCCGAGCGAGGATGCTGCAGCGGCCACTGCATTTTCGCCCTGGTGATGGAACAGCCGCTGCAACGCCGTCGGCGAGCAATAGAAGGGAGTTGCGAGCTTTTGTCCCATGACGGTGACAGACATGTCGATCTCGCTGACGCCGCGCAGGACGTTCGGAACGAGATCGCAGCTTTCGAAGCTTGACGTGTTACGCCGCAGCGTCACCTCATCGTCGGCGGCACCGTCGATATAGTTGAAGATCGGACCGGGAAGGCGCTTTTTCGCAAGGAGGCGAAAATCATGGAAGTTGTGGCATTCACGCAGACGCATGGCTTGCCTCGACAACGACACCGCAATCATTCTCAAAAGACATCAAACATCGACCTCCCAATATCCCGCCGCTCAGTCCGATCGTGAACTACAGCCGATGCAAGCGTGCTTCCCACTTGTAAAGCACATCCGGCTCTTTCTCCTCATTGCCTGCTCCGTCAGACTCGTCAACCACGAAGAAGCCGTGCTTCTCATAAAAGCGGCGCGCGGGCTCATTTCTCTTGAATGTCCAGAGTGAGAGCACCGGATAGGTCGATTTGGCAACATCAAGTAGGCGGCTGCCGATACCATGCCGCTGCGCCTCGGGCAGAACATAGAGCTGATCGATCCAATCCTCGAGAAAGGCGATGACGCCGACGAGGCGACCGCCCTCCTCCGCGCCCCAGATCTGGCAATCTTTGAAAACCACCGCGCTCCAGAAGCCGACATCCTCTTCCGGGGTATGAAGCCCGGCAAGCATCGGCAGCCGCTCATTGAAGGACGCGCGATGGACGGCCGCAGCCGCCGGCATGTCCGCGAGATCGAGTTTACGAAATGAAACTTTGTCAGTCATCATCAAGCCTTGAGCCCGAAACCCTGCATTAGCCGCCGAGTCGAAAAATCCGGCGTACCGGAAGTGAAGACGGCGAAATCGAAATTGTCCGGATGTACGGCATCGGCCACCAGCGGCACCAGGCTGCGGGCGCGGCGTGCGATCGCTTCCGCAGGATCGAGCCAATCGACCGGCCAGGGAGCCAACCGGCGAAAGACATTGGCCATGAAAGGATAATGCGTGCAGGCGAGCACGACGATATCGGTCCTGCGTCCTTCCTTCTCCACGAAGCACTGAGCGATTTCGGAGAGGATGGCATCGTCCGAGACGGTATCGCCGCGAATATAGGTTTCGGCCATGCGCGCCAGATTCTCGGAACCGACTAGGCGGACATGGCATTGGGTCGCAAAGGACTGGATGAGATCGCGCGTATAGGCGCGTTTGACGGTGCCTGGCGTCGCCAGCACCGAAACCAGCCCAGAGCGCGTGCGCTCGGCAGCCGGCTTGATTGCCGGCACGGTGCCGACGAACGTCATCTGCGGAAAGGCGGCGCGCAGATCGGCGCCGGCGAGCGTGAAGGCCGTGTTGCAGGCGATGATGCAGACTTCGGGATCATGCTCGGTCAGCAGCTTCGCGAAAAGGCCGACAATGCGCTCCCGCAAAGCCTGTTCTTCCCAGCCGCCATAGGGAAAGCCGGCACTGTCGGCGACATAGATAAAGCCGCGCTCCGGCATCAGCACGCGCGCCTCGCGCAGCACGGTCAGGCCGCCGATGCCCGAGTCGAACACCAGAATGGGTTTCAGCTCATTCGCCGTTGCTGTCATCGTTTGTGGTTTCCTTGGGCGCGGCAGGGGATCGGGGATGCGAGCCGCTGCCGCGCGGAGATTTGCGCGAGAAGCGGTCGAGGGATGAGATCACCCCGCGCAGGACGCTGATTTCCTGTTCCGTAAACGCCCGGCGCGAGAGGACCGCGCGCAGATTGTCGACCATTTTCGGCTTTTTCCCGGCAGGATGGAAATAGTTGCGTGCGTCCAGCGCTTCTTCGAGCTGATCGAACAGGCCGAAGAGCTGCTCCTTGGTGGAAGGCCTCTGTTCCATCGCCTGGAAGGGTACGGAGGCTAGATCCTCCATGCCGGATTTCATCCATTCGTAGGACATCAGCAGCACCGCCTGTGCGATGTTCAGCGAGGCGAAGGCGGGGTTGACGGGAAAGGTCACGATCTCGTCGGCGAGTGCCACTTCCTCGTTGGTCAAACCCCAGCGCTCGCGGCCAAAGAGAATGCCGGTGCCCTCACCGGCTGTGAATCTTGCCCGCAGCGTTTCGGCGGCGGCGACGGGAGAACGCACGGGCTTATAGCCATCGCGTTCGCGCGCGGTCGTTGCGTAGACGAAATTGAGATCCGCGATCGCCTGCTCCAGCGTGTCGTAGACTTTGGTCGCCTCGATGATGTGATCGGCCTTGGAGGCCGTCGCTTGCGCCCTCTCATTCGGCCAGCCGTCGCGCGGATTGACCAGGCGCAATTCTGCCAGGCCGAAATTTGCCATGGCGCGGGCCACCATGCCGATATTCTCGCCCATCTGCGGCTCGACCAGAATAATGGCCGGCCCTTCGGCCAGAAGTTGACGCTCGCTGTTGGTACCTGCCATGAACTCAAATCCCCATGCGGTAAGCATACCGCGCTAATGAGGGCCGGAATAGCGGCGCGGGCCTCAATCGGCAAGGGCGAAGTCGGTTGTCGGCATCGATCGGATTATAGCGGCAGGCCGCAATACCCGGCGAGATAAGAACCCACCGGCCACGACCCGATCACTGCTGCGGCTGATCCTGCTGCGGCGTTTGATCCGATGGCTGCTGTTGCTGCTGTTTGACGATGTCCTGCATGACCGATTTCAGCGAATTGGACTGGCCGCCATCATCGACCGTGATGATGTCGTCGATCACGGGCTTTCCGGCCTCCTGGATGACTTCGAAGCGCACAGCGGTCGTTTTTTGATAGTCCGCATCCGTGCCCATGCAGACAGATTTCTTGAAGGTGGCAATCACCTCTGTCGTATCGCCTTTCGGCGGTTGCGGCGCGATATTCAGTTCCTGCAGCGGGCAAGCATCCTGCCCGCCAACGATGACATCGTAGTCGAAGGGCGAAATGCCATCTTCATCCGCGGCGGGGAACTGCGCCGCCGCCTGGTATTTCGCAACGAAATCCTTGCTGTAGAGATCCTTCAGCTTGCTGTCGTCGAAAATATCCTGCCAGTCGCTGTCACCGCCCGCCCAATTGGAAACGGTCGCGTCCATCACCGTCTTGACCGGTGCCATCACGTCGGCCGCCGCGGCCGAGCTGGCGCCCAGCGAGAGCGGAAGGAAAACGGCGAAAAGCGCGGGAGCGGCAATTTTTTGCATGATAAAAATCCGTGATGATCGGCGAAGCGTTCGCGCGACATTAGTCGCATCCATCGCTTTGGCAATGGCCCGACTTTGAAAAGCATGCGTCGCGATGAAGTGGACGTGATCGGCAAAAACGCGGTTTCGACGCCTCTATCGGCTTTGCGTTCGAGACTTGCGGTGCTATAGCCCTCGGGACTTCATATCACTCACAGGGACATCCGGTCCCCATCAGCTTAAACGAGGCAGAAGCATGAAGAAGATCAAGGTCGCTAACCCGGTTGCCGATCTCGATGGCGACGAAATGACTCGCATCATCTGGCAGCTTATCAAAGAAAAACTGATCTTCCCCTACCTCGATATTGATATCGACTATTACGACCTCTCGGTCGAAAACCGTGACGCCACCAACGACCAGGTCACCGTCGACGCCGCCAACGCCATCAAGAAATACGGCGTCGGCATCAAGTGCGCCACGATCACGCCGGATGAAGCCCGCGTGAAGGAATTCAACCTCAAGGAAATGTGGAAGAGCCCGAACGGCACGATCCGCAACATCCTCGGCGGCGTCATCTTCCGCGAGCCGATCATCTGCAAGAACGTTCCGCGTCTGGTTCCGGGCTGGACGCAGCCGATCGTCGTCGGCCGTCACGCCTTCGGCGACCAGTATCGCGCCACCGACTTCAAATTCCCGGGCAAGGGCAAGCTGACCATCAAGTTCGTCGGCGAAGACGGCACGGTGATCGAAAAGGAAGTCTTCAACGCTCCTGGCGCCGGCGTTGCCATGGCCATGTACAACCTCGACGAATCGATCCGCGAATTCGCCCGCGCTTCGATGATGTACGGCCTGATGCGCAAATGGCCGGTCTACCTGTCGACCAAGAACACCATCCTCAAGGCCTATGACGGCCGCTTCAAGGACATCTTCGAAGAAGTCTATCAGAACGAGTTCAAGGCGCAGTTCGACGAAGCCGGCATCACCTACGAACACCGCCTGATCGACGACATGGTCGCTTCCGCGCTGAAGTGGTCCGGCGGCTACGTCTGGGCCTGCAAGAACTACGACGGCGACGTTCAGTCCGACACGGTTGCCCAGGGCTTCGGCTCGCTCGGCCTGATGACCTCGGTTCTGCTGACGCCGGACGGCAAAACGGTCGAAGCCGAAGCCGCTCACGGCACGGTTACCCGCCACTACCGCCAGCACCAGAAGGGCCAGGAAACCTCGACGAACTCGATCGCCTCGATCTTCGCCTGGACCCGCGGCCTCGCTCATCGCGCCAAGCTCGACGACAATGCCGAACTCGCCAAGTTCGCCGCGACGCTCGAAACCGTCTGCGTCGACACCGTCGAAGCCGGCTACATGACCAAGGACCTGGCGCTGCTGATCGGCCCCGACCAGCCCTGGCTCTCCACCACCGCTTTCCTCGACAAGATCGACGAAAACCTCAAGAAGGCCATGGCTGCCTAACCCTCGCCGACATCGGAACCTGCGAGAACCCGGCCTTGGCGCCGGGTTTTCTTTTGCCCGAAATCTTGCCGCCTTGACCGACCGGCGGATAGAATGCGCCCAACAAAGGGAGAGACAGATGGCTGAAGAACTCGTTTTCTATACCAACCCGATGTCGCGCGGACGCATTGCCCGCTGGATGCTCGAGGAGATCGGCCAGCCCTACCGCACCGAATATCTCGACTTCGGCACGACGATGAAGGCGCCCGAATACCTCTCAGTGAACCCTATGGGCAAGGTGCCGGCCATCAAGCACGGCGATACCATCGTCACCGAATGCGCTGCCATCTGCGCCTATTTGGCCGAAACCTTTCCTGAAGTCGGTCTTGCGCCGACGGCAGCCGAACGCGGCAATTACTTCCGCTGGATGTTCTTTGCCGCCGGCCCGATGGAGATGGCCGTGACCAACAGCGCACTGGGCTTCGAAATTCCTCCCGAACGCCTGCGCATGGCGGGTTGCGGCAGTCTGGAACATGTCTTCGACACTCTGGAACAGGCGGTTAGCGCCTCACCCTTCATCGCTGGCGACCGTTTCACGGCCGCCGACGTCTATGTCGGTTCGCATGTCGGCTGGGGCCTCAATTTCGGCACTATCGAGAAGCGTCAGGCTTTCATTGATTATTGGGGCCGCATCAGCGACCGCGACGCCTACCGCCGCGGCAACGAATTGGACAATGCGGCGATGCCAAAGCAAGCGAATGCTTGAAAAGACAATGGACTAGAGCCAACTTCTCATTCAGCACATCATACGGTTATTGCAGCGGCATATGGATTTCCGTCAGCAACTCGGTCGGCGGCACATCGCGTGGATTGTTGAGATATTCTTCGAACATCACCGCATCGCGCAGTTGCCGGCCGGAGGCAGGAAGCCATTCGGCATAGAGCCACTGATAGGCCTTGTACATATCGGCATACGGCCCTTTGTGCCGTAACACAGCATACTCGCCACCGTCGATTGTCCGCCGTTCCAAGGGCGCCTCGGCGGCAATATCCTCGCCAGCATTGACGCAGGCATAGGAGCGCAATTTGTCGACCGCGATCAGGTCGGGATCATCCAGATAGACGCCGATCATCCGCATATCGGGCCTGGCAAGACCGCGAGCGAAGATGGTGCCGAACAGAATTTCGAAAGCCTGGCCGATCTGCATGTAGGAGCCGCGATGGGCGACACCGATAAGCGAAATCGGCGAGAGGATGCGAAGCGTAACGTCGAACATGACCGTGATCCTTCCTTGGGTACTGGGTTCGAAGATCGTGTGGCTTCCCTCATTCCGATATCGCGCCGGCGGTGTGCCGTAGACGGATTTGAAGATGCGGTTGAACGACTGGAGGTTGGGATAGCCCGACCGCTTTGCAATGTCGTTGACAGATAGACGGGTGTTGACGAGATCGCCGGCGGCACGGTGCAGCCGCAGCCGCTTGACGGTCGCCGCCGCCGTCTCGCCATAGATCGCCCGATAGATTCTGTGCCAATGATAGCTGGACATGCAGGCGATCTCGGCAAGCTTTTCCATATCGAGCTCGTCATCCAGATGCTCGTGGATATAGGCCGAAACCCGCCGCAGACGGGTCTCGTAAAGCGCCCATGCCGTTCCGTCACTCATGTCAAACCTCTTGCAAATCGATCGGTCTCAAAAGACCATACCTCGATTTGACAAATCCTGCTGAGTTTGGCGGGCAAAACAAAAGCGGCGGGGCCATCAGCTCCCGCCGCTTCTGATCAGTGCGATAAAAAACTCTTAGCCGGCGAGTGCGGCAGCAACTGCTTCAATCGCTTCATCGGCCTTGGCGCCATCCGGACCGCCGGCCTGGGCCATGTCGGGACGGCCGCCGCCGCCCTTGCCGCCGAGCGCGGCCGAGGCAATGCGGACGAGATCGACAGCGCTGAAGCGGCCGGTCAGGTCTTCCGTGACGGCAACGACGGCGCTGGCCTTGCCATCTTCCGAGACGCCGATCAGCGCGACCACCCCGGAGCCGAGGCTGGTCTTGCCATCGTCGGCAAGACCCTTGATATCCTTCGGGTCAACGCCGGAAATGGCCTTGCCGAGGAACTTGACGCCATTGACGTCACGGACCGCATCGGCGGAACCGCCCTGACCGCCGCCCATGGCGAGCTTGCGCTTGGCGTCAGCCAGTTCGCGCTCCAGCTTGCGACGCTCGTCCATCAGCGCCTCGACGCGCGACACGACATCGCCCGGCTGCACCTTCAGCGTCGAGGCCAGCGTCTTCACGCGCTCATCCTGCTCGGTCAGATAGTCGCGAGCGGATTCGCCGGTCACCGCTTCGATACGGCGGACACCGGCGCCGACGGCACTTTCGCCGAGGACGCGGATAAGGCCGATCTGGCCGGTGGCGGAGACATGTGTGCCGCCGCACAGCTCGACAGAATAGGGCTTATCAGCCTTGGCACCGCGCACGCCCTGCCCCATGGACACGACGCGGACTTCATCGCCGTACTTCTCGCCGAACAGCGCCATGGCGCCCTCGGCAATGGCGTCGTCGACGCTCATCAGGCGGGTCGTGACCGGCGAGTTCTGCAGCACGATTTCGTTCGCCATATCCTCGACCACCTTCAGCTCTTCAGCCGACATCGGCTTCGGATGCGAAACGTCGAAACGCAGACGCTCGGGCGCCACCAGCGAACCCTTCTGCGCCACATGGGTGCCAAGTACCTCGCGCAACGCCTCATGCAGCAGATGGGTCGCGGAGTGGTTGGCGCGCAGGCGCGACCGCCTGTTGTGATCGACCGTCAGCACGACGGCGTCGCCGATCTTGATCTTGCCTTCAGATACTTCCGAGCTATGAACGAAAAGGCCTTCGCCCTTCTTCTGCGTATCGCTGACCGTGAGCTTGCCGTGGTCGCTAGAAACCACGCCGGTATCGCCCATCTGACCGCCGGATTCACCGTAGAACGGCGTCTGGTTGACGATGATCTGCACCTTGTCGCCGGCAGATGCGCTGTCGACGGCAACACCGTCCTTGACGATTGCCTGGATAACGCCTTCAGCGGTCTCCGTGTCGTAGCCGAGGAATTCGGTGGCGCCGAACTTTTCCTTGAGCTCGAACCAGATGGTTTCGGTTGCCTTGTCGCCAGAGCCAGCCCAATGCGAGCGGGCTTCGGCCTTCTGCCGTTCCATCGCGTCGGTGAAGCTCGATATGTCGACGCCGATGCCGCGGGCGCGCAGCGCATCCTGCGTCAGGTCGAGCGGGAAGCCATAGGTGTCATAAAGCTTGAACGCGGTCTCGCCATCGAGGCTGTCGCCCTTGTGAAGCGTCGAGGTTGCATCGGCAAGCAGCGACAGACCACGCTCCAGCGTCTTGCGGAAACGGGTCTCTTCCAGCTTCAGCGTCTCGGAAATCAGCGCTTCGGCACGCACGAGCTCGGGATAGGCGCGGCCCATCTGCTGGACCAGCGTCGGCAACAGCTTCCAGACCAGCGGCTCCTTGGCGCCAAGCAACTGCGCATGGCGCATGGCGCGGCGCATGATGCGGCGAAGCACATAGCCACGGCCTTCGTTCGACGGCAGCACGCCGTCGGCGATCAGGAAGGCGGAGGAGCGCAGGTGATCGGCGATGACGCGGTGGCTGGCGCGGCGTTCGCCCTCGGCCTTGACTCCGGTCGCCTCTTCCGAAGCCTCGATCAATGCGCGGAACAGGTCGATGTCGTAATTGTCATGCTTGCCCTGCAACACGGCAGCAACGCGTTCGAGACCCATGCCCGTGTCGATCGACGGACGCGGCAGGTCGACCCGCTGCTCCTTAGTGATCTGCTCGAACTGCATGAAGACGAGATTCCAGATCTCGATGAACCGGTCGCCATCCTCTTCCGGCGAGCCGGGAGGGCCGCCCCAGATATGGTCGCCGTGATCATAGAAGATTTCGGAACATGGGCCGCAAGGACCGGTATCGCCCATTGCCCAGAAATTGTCGCTGGTGGCGATGCGGATGATCTTGTCGTCCGAAAGACCGGCGATCTTCTTCCAGAGATCATAGGCGACATCGTCGGTATGATAGACCGTCACCAGCAGGCGCTTGGCGTCGAGGCCGAATTCCTTGGTGATCAGGTTCCAGGCAAGCTCGATGGCGCGCTCCTTGAAATAGTCGCCGAACGAGAAATTGCCGAGCATTTCGAAGAAGGTGTGATGACGCGCGGTATAGCCGACATTGTCGAGGTCATTATGCTTGCCGCCGGCGCGCACGCATTTCTGTGCCGTCGATGCAGTCTTGTAGGGGCGCTGCTCCAGGCCGGTGAAGACGTTCTTGAACTGCACCATGCCGGCATTGGTGAACATCAGCGTCGGATCGTTGCGTGGAACAAGCGGGCTCGACGGCACGATCTCGTGGCCGTTCTTCTTAAAATAGTCGAGAAAGGTCGACCGGATTTCGTTCACACCGCTCATATTGGGCCCTTCAGTCCTTGCCTCGAGCGAGATGTCCCATCTCGCTCATGTTCCTTCACCTAGCATGGTCTTGTCCAAAAACCGCTTCGCACTTTTGGGGATCACGCGTTGGCAATATTTAACAAATCCAGTGGCTTTTATCGTCCGCTCCCGGCCCTGTCCAGCCGCACAAGCAAAACCGGCCGTACATCCCTTGGACAATACGGCCGGTTTTGAATTTTAGTCTTGGTTAGTCCTGGACTTGGTCGCGGAAATTACGCGTCCGCGGCGTCGCTGTCATCAGCGTCTGGTCCGCCATTCTGCAGGAAGCGATCGGCAATAAGACCTGCATTCTGGCGCAGCGACAGCTCGATCTCGCGAGCAAGATCCGGATTGTCGCGCAGGAAGAGCTTTGCGTTTTCGCGGCCCTGCCCCAGACGCTGGCTGTTATAGGAGAACCAGGCGCCGGACTTCTCGACGATGCCAGCCTTGACACCCAGATCAATCAGCTCACCAGTCTTGGAAACGCCCTCGCCATACATGATGTCGAATTCCACCTGCTTGAAGGGCGGTGCCATCTTGTTCTTGACGACCTTGACGCGGGTCTGGTTGCCGACCACCTCTTCACGCTCCTTGACCGAGCCGATACGGCGAATATCGAGACGGACGGAGGCATAGAACTTCAGCGCATTGCCGCCGGTCGTCGTTTCCGGCGAGCCGAACATGACGCCGATCTTCATGCGGATCTGGTTGATGAAGATGACCATGCAGTTGGACTTCGAGATCGAAGCGGTAAGCTTGCGCAGCGCCTGGCTCATCAGGCGAGCCTGCATGCCCGGCAGGCTGTCGCCCATCTCGCCTTCGATTTCAGCGCGCGGCGTCAGCGCGGCAACGGAGTCGACGACGAGAACGTCGATGGCGCCGGAGCGCACCAGTGTATCGGTGATTTCAAGCGCCTGTTCGCCGGTGTCCGGCTGCGAAATCAGGAGGTTCTGCAGGTCGACGCCGAGCTTGCGGGCATAGACAGGATCGAGCGCGTGTTCGGCATCGACGAAGGCGCAGATGCCGCCCTTCTTCTGGGATTCGGCAATGGTCTGCAGCGCAAGCGTCGTCTTACCGGAGCTTTCCGGCCCGTAGATCTCGATGATGCGTCCCTTCGGCAAGCCGCCAATGCCGAGAGCGATATCGAGGCTCAGGGAGCCGGTGGAAACTGTTTCGATTTCGACCACGTTCTCGTTCGAGCCGAGCTTCATGATCGAGCCCTTGCCGAACGACCGCTCAATTTGAGAGAGTGCCGCTTCAAGTGCCTTGCTTTTATCCACCGATTTGTCCTCTACAAGCCGCAAAGAATTCTGAGACATCCGATCCACCTTTAGGTTATTGAAGCCGCTCAAGCAATGTCGCCGCTGATGAGAATTGTGTACTCCATTTGTTCTCATGTCGCAAGGGCACAACAAGCAATTGAAAGAAAAAGGTAAAATGAATTTTGTTCTACATTTGTTTTCTTCTTTCATAGCAAGCACTTACGTGTCCTTGCCCGGCATTTTGCGTGAGATATCAACCGGCTCGATTCGCCTTTGGAAGCGCTGAGGAGATCGAGATGACGAAGAAGATTCTCGTTCTGGGTGGTGCCCATATCGACCGGCGCGGCCGCATCTTCGGCGAGACGGCGCCAGGGGCCAGTAACCCCGGTGCCTGGTTCGAGGAGCCGGGCGGCGGCGGCTTCAACGCGGCGCGCAATCTGGCCCGTCTCGGCTTTGATGTGCGGCTGATCTCGCCGCGCGGCGGCGATGCGGCGGGCGAGATGGTTGCGGAGGCGGCGCTCAATGCCGGCGTCGACGACAAGCCCTTCGTTTTTCTCGATCGCAAGACGCCGAGCTATACGGCAATCCTCGAACGCGACGGCAATCTGGTGATCGCCCTCGCCGACATGGAGCTCTATAAGCTGTTCGTGCCGCGCCGGCTGACGATCCGCGCCATCCGCGATGCCTTCGAAGCCACTGACTTGATCCTTTGCGACGCCAATCTGCCGGCCGAAACGCTGGCCGCCATCGCAATGCGCGCAGCCGATTGCGGCAAGCCATTGGCCGCGATCGCGATTTCGCCGGCCAAAGTGGTGCGCCTGAAGCCCTGCCTTGCCGGCATCGACCATCTTTTTCTGAACGAGGCCGAAGCTGCGGCGCTGACGGAGAGCCGTCCGGACGATCCGCGCCATTGGATCGCCGGATTGCGCGCACTCGGCCTCAGGGGTGGTGTCATTACACGTGGCAAACGCGAACTGATCGCTTTTTCCGGCGATGCCGCCGTCAGCCTGCAGCCGCCCGTTATCGATGAGGTTGCCGATGTCACCGGTGCCGGCGATTCGCTCGCCGCCGGTGTTCTGGCCGCCCTGCTTGCCGGTCACGATCTCGGCGAGGCGGTGCGCCACGGGGCAGCGGCCGCCGCGATCACCGTGCAATCACCTTTCGCCACGGCGGAGGATCTTTCGCCTGAGCTTCTGAAGGCAATACTGGCTCTTGTTCCCGAAGCCGCTATTTTGTCATGAAGCGCACGAATTTCGCATCTCCCAACTCAGCCAATCGGACACAACCATGACCAAGCCCATTTCACCCCTGCTGCCGATCTCCTATTCGAAGGAGGTTGCTTCAGCAAAATTGCGCGGCGCTCCATTGGTGGCATTGGAATCGACCATCATCACCCATGGCATGCCCTATCCCGGCAATATCGAGATGGCGCGCAGCGTCGAGGCGATCATCCGGCAGGAAGGCGCCGTGCCGGCAACGATCGCCGTCATTCATGGCGTGCTGCATATCGGCCTGGAGCCTGAAGAGCTGGAGGCGCTCGCCCAGACAACTGGTGCGATGAAGGTTTCGCGCGCCGACCTCGCCTTCGCCATTGCAGAGCGCCGCACGGGCGCCACCACAGTTGCCGCGACAATGATCGCCGCAGCGCGGGCCGGCATCAAGGTTTTCGCGACCGGCGGCATTGGCGGCGTGCATCGCGGCGCCGAGGAAAGCTTCGATATCTCGGCCGACCTGGAAGAGCTCGCCCGCACTGACGTCATCGTGGTCTGCGCCGGCGCCAAGGCCATCCTGGATATTCCGAAAACACTGGAAGTACTGGAAACCCGCGGCGTGCCCGTCGTCACCTACGACAGCGCCGAATTCCCCGCCTTCTGGTCGCGTTCCTCCGGCCTGCCGAGCCCGCTGACCTTGAACAGCCCTGCCGCCATCGCCAACTTCCAGGTAACCCGTGAACAGCTTAGCATCAACGGTGGCATGCTGATCGCCAATCCAGTTCCGGAAGCCGATGAAATCCCGCGTGAGGAGATGGAAATCTACATCGAACGCGCCTTGGACAGCGCCGAGCGTGACGAAATCGCCGGCAAGGCGGTCACCCCCTATCTGCTCAGCACCATCTTCGACATCACCGACGGCCGCAGCCTCAAGACCAATATCGCGCTGGTCGAAAACAATGCGCGCCTTGCCGCGGAAATCGCGGTTGCGCTGGCGGAATAATCGGAAGCGAGTCGCGTCGATAACGGATGGCAACCCGCGCAGCCGCTTTAGGTCAATGTGAACAGACCCAACGCGGTGCGCAGTTCCGCAAGGGTTGCCTCCGTCCGCTGTCTGGCCCTGATCGTACCTCGCCGCAGGACTTCCAGTGCGTAGCCGGGGTCAGCGGCGTACCGGGCACGGCGCTCTCGGATCGGGGCAAGCAGAGCTTGCAGAATATCTTCAAGATGCCGTTTCACGACCATGTCGCCAAGACCGCCCCTTCGGTAGCGTGCCTTCAGCTCTTCGGCGAAAGCCCTATCCTCGGCAAAGGCATCGAGATAGGTGAAGACGACATTACCCTCCACCTTTCCCGGATCGGCGGCGCGCAGGTGAGTGGGATCGGTGTACATCCGGCGCACGGCTTGCCGAATATCGTCCGGCGATGCGGATAGCGGGATGGCATTGCCCTGCGACTTGCTCATTTTGGCCTTACCATCGACGCCCGGCAGGCGGCCGACCGTCGGGATCATTGCCTCGGCTTCCGGAAGAACCTCGCGGCCGGCCTGCCGGTTGAGACGACGCACGATTTCGTTGGTTTGTTCGATCAACGGAGCCTGATCTTCGCCCACCGGGACGATCGTCGCCTTGAAGGCGGTGATGTCAGCCGCTTGAGCGACGGGATAGCAAAGAAAACCTGCTGGGACATCACGCTCAAAGCCGCGAAGCTGGATTTCCGTCTTGATGGTCGGGTTGCGCTCCAGCCGTCCGACGGTCACGAAGTTCAGATACAGTACCGTCAGTTCGGCCAGCACCGGCAATGCAGATTGCAGGCAAATCGTCGTTTCGGCCGGATCGATCCCCACGGAGAGATAATCGAAGACGACTTCTAGCACGTTCCGGCGAATCTTCTCCGGATCATGCGCGTTGTCGGTCAGCGCTTGCATATCCGCCAGAAGCAGGAATTGCCGATGCGTATGCTGGAGGGCCACGCGGTTCCTCAGAGAACCGACGTAGTGACCGAGATGGAGGGGACCTGTAGTCCGATCGCCTGTGAGAATGACCGGGCGATTATCGATAGGTGACATTTAGTTGCTCCGTTAAGGAGCCGCCGCGATCGGAAAGATGCCGGGAAATGACCATGCCTGCCGGATCACGGCGGCAAGGGTCGATTTCAAGAAATGACGACTGCCGCTCCTAGAAGGAGCGCCACCACATCCGCAGGCTGGCGTTAGCGAGGTCGGTCATATCGGTTTGATGCCACGGATCAGATTGGAATGGCAATGGTGAACGTTGGACTTGTGACGCCGGTATCGTCCAAAGCTTGCATATTTCTTTGGTTCGCAGAGCGATAAAGCGCATCAAAACAGCGCTTTACCCGGCCTCCCTCACTTAGCGATCCAGCGTTTCCCTGACCACGACGGCAAGCTGCTTCAGCGAGAAAGGCTTCGGCAGGAAGCCGAACTTGGCATCGGCCGGCAGGTTGCGGGCAAAGGCATCTTCGGCATAGCCGGATACGAAGATGAACTTCATATCGGGATATTTCTTGCGCAATTCACGCAGCAGCGACGGTCCGTCCATCTCCGGCATGACGACGTCGGAAACGACGACATCCACCTGTCCGTCGAGTTCATCCATGATATCGAGCGCTTCGACGCCGGATCCCGCCTCATAGACGGTATAGCCACGCGTCTCGAGCATGCGCTTGCCACCCCTGCGCACCGCCTCCTCGTCTTCGACAAGCAGAACGACGGCCGATTTGCCGGTGAGGTCCGCAGGCTCCTCCGGCGGCGGGACGACAGCGGCAACGCTCTGGTCCATCGCCGAGATATCCCGGCTTTCGGAGGCCTGACCTTCGATCACCGTGGGAATTTCGACGATATGGCGCGGCAGGAAGATGCGGAAGGTCGTGCCCTTGCCGACTTCGGATTCCGGGTGGATGTAGCCGCCCGATTGCTTGATGATGCCATAAACCATGGCAAGGCCAAGCCCGGTGCCCTTGCCCACTTCCTTCGTCGTGAAGAAGGGCTCGAAGATCTTGTCCATGATGTCGGGCGCGATCCCCGTACCCGTGTCGCTGACCTCGACCAGCACCATTTCCTCATGCGGCAGATAGGCATAGTTGAAGGCAGCCACGTCCGTTGCCGACAAATTGCGGGTGCGCAGCGTCAGCGTGCCGCCCTCGGGCATGGCATCGCGGGCGTTGACGCAGAGGTTGATCAGCACCTGCTCGAACTGCGACAGGTCGGTCTTCACCGGCCAGAGATCGCGGCCATAATCGACATCCAGCTTGACATGTGTGCCCGACAGCAGCCGGTCCACCAGCATACGCAGGTCGCCGATCACATCCGTCAGATTGAGGATCGTCGGCCGCATCGTCTGCTTGCGCGAGAAGGCCAGCAACTGCCGCACCAGCACGGCGGCGCGGTTGGCGTTGCGCTTGATCTCCATCAGATCGGCGAAGCTCGCGTCGGATGGCCTTGCCTGCAGCAGCAGATGATCCGACGACAACAGGATCGCCGTCAGCACATTGTTGAAATCATGCGCAATGCCGCCGGCGAGCGTGCCGACCGCATTCAGCTTCTGAGTCTGCGCCATCTGCGTTTCCAGCGCCTTCTGCTCGGTCACTTCGACAGCGTAGACGATGGCCGCTTCTTCGGGCGCTTCGTCGGTCTGATCGATGACGGCATTGATATAGAAGCGGAAATGCCGTGTATCGTCCTTAGGATTGCGTGAATCGATCGGCGGGATATCGCCCTGCCGATCCTTGGCGGCGGCAAGTGCCTGTTCCAGCCGCGGCCGGTCAGCGTCAAAGACGATGCTCTCGAGGGCGGCGCCACGCTCGATATCGTCGCGCGAAACGAGATCGGAGAAGAGCTTCAGGAAGGGTGCGTTAGTGCGCAGAATGCGACCTGCACCGTCCACGGAGGCGATCGCCATCGGCGTGTTGTTGAAGAAGCGACTGAAGCGCATCGCCGCAACGGAGGCCGACTGATCGTTGTCGCCTCCATTCTGCCGTGTCAGCACGATGGTGCGGCTTTCGCCAGGCGCCCCGTCACGCATCGAAGTGACACTGTGGACGATCTGCACCGGCAGGCTTTGGCCGTTGGCACGGCGCAGGTCGAGATCGAGCGTCACTGTCTTTTTCAGGCCGGGTTCGGCCTGGACGGACTGGATAAGCGTCAGACCCTCGCCGGCCACGAGATCGCCGATAGTCATCGAGCCCGGCGTGAATTTGGTCAGATCGAAGCCCAGCCATTCGGCGAGCGTCGCGTTCAGATAGAAGATTTCGCCCTTGCGGCCGGCTGAAAAGAAGCCGGCCGGCGCATGATCGAGATAGTCGATGGCGTTCTGCAATTCCTTGAAGAAACGCTCCTGATCATCCCGCTCCGAAGTGATGTCGGTGATCTGCCAGATATGTAGCGCTTTGCCGCGCCCCTGCTCAGGCGGCAGCACACGCGCCTTTAGGCGATACCAATGCGCGCCGTTGCCATTGCTTTCCCCAGGACCGAGCGGCTTCAAGAGCCGGAACTCCTCCGAACCCTCCTTGCCGTCGCGCAGCCCGTTGGCAAGGCGATAAAGCGCTTCGTTGGATTCGCGATTGCGGGACAGCAGCGTTTCCAGCGATTGGACGTCGGTCGCCTTGGCCGCACCGGTCAACCGACCGTAAGCGCCGTTGGCGTAGACAATGCGGCCCTTTTCGTCCGTGATCAGCGTGCCGTCCGGATGGCTGTTCAGGAATGAGCGCGCCAGGCTGTCAGACTGCGTCTGCGGCATGACTTCCACGAAACCGATAATCGAGGAGACGAGAAAGAAGATGCCGACCATGGCGAGAATGCCGAGCCCGCCAAGCACGGTTTCATTGTCGAGCTGGTCCTTGAAAACGACAAAAGCGGCGGCGGCGGCCACCAGCACCAGGGCGAGCAGGATGATGCGCAGCACGGTGCCCGAACGAACCCCGCGATCCACCAGCGGCACGCTATACTCGTCGGACTGACGCTGCTTCGTCATAAACCCCTCGTCTCCGCCCTCTTCCTTCTCACGTCATGCACTTGACGGATCGCCGGATTCGGAACTTTCGAATCTTCTTTAGCAATTTGCCGCATCAGCAAAAAGCTTTGCGGGGCTAGAAAGGCCTGTATTCACAAGGAAGAGCGCTGGACAAATTACGATCTATCTTGTTTCCGGAGCGGACCTGTCCATATGATCGCCTCATATCGAGACAAAGGTGCGGACGCGGGACCGGTCGTTTTAACGGCAAGGCTGCGGCATTGGGGAACAATTACGGAGTATCTCGAAATGTGGGACGAAATCGCCGGGGCCTATGGCAGTCGCTTTTTCCTTGCAGCCGGTGGGGTCGGCATTGCCCTCCTCCTCTTGATCTGCATCCTCTGGATCTTCCGCAACCGAGCGCCCTCGCCTTTCGTGCGCGGCGGCAAGAACCGTCAGCCTCGCCTGCAGGTGCTGGACGCCGCGGCCGTCGACGCTCGCCGCCGGCTGGTGCTGGTACGGCGCGATGGCATAGAACATCTTATCATGATCGGCGGCCCGACCGATATCGTCATTGAGTCGGGGATTTCCGATGCCGCCAAAGCAGGCATGCCGGCACCGACCCCAGTCGGAACGCCGCTGGCCTACGAACGCCGGTTGGAACCGGCGCAGGAAGCCCCGCGCCTCGATCATTTGCCGGCGACCGCTTCCGAGCCACCCGTCCCCCAGAAAGCTGCGGTCGAAGCCTATATGCCGCAGGAACCCAGTGCTGCCGTTGAACCGGCTCATCTTCATGTCGCACCGGCGGCCGAGCGCCCGCAACCCGCCTTGGCGCCACAACAGCGCACGCCCGAATCGGTGGCGATGCTGGGGGAAGCGGAAGTCGCCGATATTCTCGATGCCGCTCGTCGGCACGTATTACCGCAAGAGCCGGCGCGTGTCGCTGCCGCCCCACAGCCTGTCCACCAGCCCATGGCCGCCTCTCCGCAGCCGATCCGCCAGCCGATTGCGCCCGCAGTCGCTTCGGCGCCGCCCGTGGTGGCACCGCCGCCAGTGCGCGAGCCCGGCGCCGATTTCCAGCGCATATTGGAAGCGGAAATGTCAAACAATCTTACCGCGGAACGGATCATCCCGAATGTGCCGCAACGGCAGATTCAGCAGCCTGCGGCCTCCCCGGCGCAGCGCCGCGATCCGGAACTGCCGCCGATGACCGGGGCGGATACCGCGCTTCAGAAAGCGGATACCGCGCTTCAGAAAGAGGTCGCCCGCATTTTCGGCGAAATGAGCGTCAACCGCGACAAATGAGGCGCGGCCAACCGCTCCTGCGAACATGAAAAAGGCACGACGGAAATCTCCGCCGTGCCTCAATTTTTCGCTCCAATCGGAGGGTCCGAGACCTATTCGTCGCGATAGACCTTCTCGCGGCGCTCGTGGCGTTCTTGCGCCTCGATCGACAGGGTCGCGATCGGACGGGCGTCCAGACGCTTGAGACCGATCGGCTCGCCGGTTTCCTCGCAGTAACCGTAGGTGCCATCTTCGATGCGCTGCAACGCGGCGTCGATTTTCGAGATAAGCTTGCGCTGACGGTCGCGGGCCCGAAGTTCGATGGCTCTGTCGGTTTCGGAAGAAGCCCGGTCAGCGAGATCGGGATGATTTGCGCTTTCTTCGGCCAGGTGGTCGAGGGTTTCGCGCGCTTCTCTTAGGATATCATTTTTCCAGGCGACTAACTTTGCGCGAAAGTAAGCCCGCTGGTTTCCATTCATGAACTCCTCGTCTTCCGAGGGCACATAATTGCTAAGATCGATCTTCTCACTCAACGCGATTCTCCTGAAGAACATCTCATATGGCGCGCTGTATATCCCAACCGGTAGTATCGATTCAAGCCAAATAGACGTGGTAAATGGATTTTTAAATTTGTCATAAAATTGGGCTAAAGGTTTATTTTTTCACCATATATTGGCGAAGCCGAAAATGTGGTAGAACCATAACCTTCGCGTGAATGAGCGCCAACCTCCCCGTGTCCCCGATTGCTCCGCAGTTGACGGCATATAGGATCAGGCGGTACGTCAGGGGAAATCGAGCATGGGAATTCCGCTATGACCAGCATTAAGCCGCCGCCCTCTCGGATTTACCTGTTGCGTCATGCCAAGGCTCAGCGAGCCACGTCCGGCCAGAAGGATTTCGATCGTGCGCTCAGCGATCATGGCTATGCCGCGGCTGAGATCGTCGCCGAAAAAGCTGTCGACAAGGACTATAAGCCGGATCTCGTCATCTCCTCGACGGCGCGGCGCTGCCGCCAGACTGCCGACGCCATCCGCCGCGCCATGAGCCCGGCTACCGAGTTTCGCTATGTCGATGAGCTGTACGACGCCACGACGGACACCTATCTCGACATTATTTCGTCGCAGGTGAACGAGGATTCGGTCATGCTGGTCGGCCACAATCCTACCATTGAACATGCGCTGGAAGCGCTGATCGGCCATAAAGCCCTGGTCTCTGCGTTGCCCAAGGGTTTTCCGACCGCCGGGCTCGCCGTCATCGACTTCACGCCGTCGGGCTGGGTTCTCACGGATTTCGTCACGGAATAGGCTCAGCAGCAAGATATCCGATCGAGCGATTATCTTGTGGCCCTGACCCGCAAAGTCCGGTCTCTTTTCGGGCCTCGCATTGCTTCCTATATTGACCGTGACGCTGTCACTCTGGGATTTCGCCTTGCCGCCGAGCCTGACCTCCTTCACAGACGACGCCCTGATCGCCTTCGATAATCTCGTCGACCGCACGACAGGCCTCGTCAATCCGACGATCCGGCTCGGAGTTACCGGCCTTTCCCGTTCCGGCAAGACCGTTTTCATTTCCTCCCTGGTGCACAATCTGCTGAACGGCGGTCGCCTGCCGCTGTTCGAGCCGGTGCAATCCGGCCGGGTCTCCGCCGCACGCCTCGAGCCGCAGCCGGACGATGCGGTCCCACGTTTCCAATATGAGGATCATATCCGCGCGCTGGTGAAGGAGCGTGTCTGGCCGGATTCGACGCGGGCCATCTCGGAACTGCGCATCACGCTGGACTATCAGAGCGCCAGCGGCTGGAACCGGCTGTTTTCGCCGGGGCGCCTTTCCATCGACATTGTCGATTATCCCGGCGAATGGCTGCTCGACCTGCCATTGCTCGGCAAGGACTTCCGCGCCTTCAGTGAGGAAACACTGATGCTGGCGAAAACCGGTATTCGCGCGGAGCTGTCGCGTGCATGGCTGGCGATAACGCAGGCAACCGATGCTTCCGCATCCGCGGACGAGACAATTGCGCGCGAACTCGCCGCCGCTTTCTCCAGCTATCTCAAAGCCTGCAAATCTGACGAACGTTCGCTGTCCACCTTGCCCCCCGGCCGTTTCCTGCTGCCCGGCGATCTCGATGGTTCACCGGCACTGACCTTCGCGCCGCTGGTGCCTCCGCCTGAAGGCAAAGCGCAGAAGAACTCGCTGTGGGCAATGATGGAGCGCCGCTATGAGGCCTATAAGTCCGTCGTCGTAAAACCCTTTTTCCGCGAGCATTTCGCCCGCCTCGACCGGCAGATCGTCCTCGTCGACGCATTGCAGGCCATCAATCGTGGCCCGGAAGCGGTTCAGGATCTGGAGCGCGCTCTGACGGATGTGCTTGCCTGCTTCCGTCCTGGCAGCAATTCCTTTTTCTCCTCGCTGCTCGGCCGCCGCATCGACCGCGTACTGGTCGCCGCAACCAAGGCCGATCATCTTCATCACGAAAGTCACGACCGGCTGGAGGCGCTGACCCGCCGCCTGGTGGAACGCGCCATCGAACGGATCGGCATGGCCGGCGCCGGCATCGAGGTCATGGCGATCGCCTCTGTTCGTGCCACGCGCGAGGCCACGGTAAAACGCGACGGTCATACGCTTCCCGTCATCGTCGGCACGCCGATGGATCGCGAGGCCATCGCCGGCGAGACATTCGACGGCAACCGCAAAACGGCTGTTTTCCCCGGCGACCTCCCGGAAAATCCGCGATGGCTGTTCGATGCGCTTGAACCAGGTGCCGCAAGTATCCATCTGCCCGAGGTGAGCGTCGTCCGCTTCCGCCCGCCGGAGCTGGACGAGACCGGCGCCGGCATCAAACTTTCCGTGCCGCATATCCGCCTCGACCGCGCCATGCAGTTCCTGTTCGGAGACCGCCTCGCATGACGAAGCCGACCGCAGACGATCCCAGAGGCAGTTCCCGCCGTCCCGCCGCCTTTTCGGTCGAGCCGGAAATGTCGAAAGGCGATGCGGCTGCAAAAGCGGCTGCGGAGGCGCCGCGCCGCAAGCCACAGAGTTTCGATACGGAAATCGTGCTGACGCCGGATGAGGAAGATCCATTCCTCAACCCTGCTTTCGCCGCTCCCGATGCTGAAACAGCGGTGGCCGCGCCGCGCCGCCGAGGTTTCTCTTTCGGCAAGATCGCCGCCGGCGCCTTCGGCATTCTTGTGTCGCTCGCCTTCGGTCTGTGGACCGATCAGTTGATTCGCGATCTCTTCAGCCGCGCCGACTGGTTGGGCTATACCGCCCTTGCGGTGCTCGGCATCGGCATCCTCGCCGTCCTCGCCATCGTCATTCGCGAGACTGCGGGCATGATGCGGCTTGCGGCCGTGCAGACGATCAAAGCGGAGGCCGAAGCCGCCAGTGTGGAGACACGTCCGGCACGCGCAAAAGCCCTGGTCCAACGCCTCTGCTCGCTTCTGGAAGCCAATCCGGAAACGGCGAAGGGCCGCGCGACGTTGAAAGCGGCGGAAAACGATATTATCGACGCGCCGCATTTGATCGACCTTGCCGAACGGGAACTGCTCGGTCCGCTCGATCGCCGAGCCCGGGCGCTGATTCTCGGCGCGTCCAAACGCGTTTCGGTCGTCACGGCCGTCAGCCCGCGTGCGCTGGTCGACATTCTCTACGTGCTCTACGAATCGGCCAGGCTGGTGCGCGCCATGGCGGAGCTCTACGGCGGCAGGCCGGGCACGCTCGGCATGATCAGGCTAATGCGCGACGTGCTCGCTCACCTCGCGGTTACCGGCTCCATTGCCGTCGGCGACAGCATCGTGCAGCAGTTGATCGGCCACGGTTTGGCCTCGAAACTCTCGGCCCGGCTGGGTGAAGGCGTTGTCAACGGCATGATGACGGCGCGCATCGGCATCGCTGCAATGGATCTCTGCCGGCCATTGTCGTTCAAAGCGCTGAAACGGCCGGGGATCGGCGATTTCGTCGGGGATCTGGCGCCAAACGTGACCGGCCGCTGAGTGCAGCAAACGCCTGTAAAGGCGGCTTTCACCTCCATAAGAAACCAAGCATTAACCATTCTAAGGCAAAAGTGGAAACCAGTTTCCGGTTCCTCTTCGTTAGGGAATGTCCATGTTTTCGCGCCAATTTCTTCTTGTTTGCGGCTTTGCCGCCGCAGCCCTCTCTGCAGGAGCTTGGGTGCATTCAGCCGATGCGGCATCCCGTGACAAGGCCTTCTTTCAGTCCGTCGCCGGCTCATGGCGAGGCCCGGGCGAGATCGTCGCCGGCAAGTACAAGGGCACGAAATTCACCTGCAACCTGACGGGCCAGGCGCTCAACGGCGGCACGGCCGGTGTTAAACTCGACGGAACTTGCCGCGTTGGCGTCTTCCAGCAGCCGATGACGGCGGAAATCACCCAGAACGGCGGCAGCTATACCGGGAAATTCCTGGACGGCGCGGCCGGCAAAGGCCTGGACGTCACATCGGGCACAGTCAACGACGGCACCGTGGTCCTTGGCCTCAATCGCCAAAAGCTGAACGGCGCCATGATCGCCCGCGTCGCGGACAACAAGACGATGAATGTAACGATTTCCGTCAAGGTCAACGATCAGATGGTGCCCGTCATCGGCGTGACGCTGCAGCGGGCCGCCGATATCGACCAAATGGCTGTCGGGTCAATCCAGTAACGTTTATGCACTGACGGCAGATGACGCCTCCGCCTGATGCGATCAGGCGGAGGCGTTTTTCGTTTCCGACCGAGACGCCTTCATCACGAAGGGGGCATCGGCATTACGCCGGTTTCCACCAATCGCGGCTTTCGTCCGCCACTTCTATTCCCTGCACATCCGCTTCGCTCAACCAATCCGCCACCTTGCGACCGCTAACCACGAGGTCGGCCGCGAAATCCGCAAGCGGCATCAGCACGAAGCCGCGTTCGGTCATACGCGGATGCGGGATCTCCAACAGCGGTTCGGCCCGCTCGAGATCGCCATAGGTCAGGATATCGATATCGATCGTCCGCGGCCCCCAGCGTTCGATACGCACCCGCTTCATATCCCGCTCGATACCCAGGCAGACATCGAGCAGCGCCTCCGGCGACAGCGTCGTATCGACCGCTGCGCACGAATTGTAGAAGAAGGATTGGTCCGTCTTGCCCCAGGGCGGCGTGCGGTAAAGGCGCGAAACCGCAGCGACGTGGCAGTCGGTGCGCGCATCAAGCGTGCGCAAGGCAAGCGCCATGGCTTTGACGGGATTGTCGAGGTTGCCGCCGAGGCCGAGGGTGGCGCGCGTTTGTCCGGTCTCAGGCAAAATGCTCAACGCTCACCTGCACATAATCGAGAACGCCCGGAACCGGCGCATTGGGTTTGCGCACCGAGATCTTCGCCCGGCGCACGCTCGGAAAGCGCCGGCACAATTCCTTCGCGACATCGAGGGCCAGCGCCTCGATCAGATAGCGACGGCGCCCGGTGACGATCTCCTCGATAACGCTGAAGGCGATGCCGTAATTGACGGTATCGTCGATCGAATCCTGCTCCAATGCAGCGCCGGCTTCGACATCGAGCTCGGCATCGACGAAGAAGCGCTGGCCGAGGAATTCTTCTTCGTCGTGCACGCCATGGCGGGCGAAGAAAGCGCAATTCTGAAGGGTGATGGTGTAGATCATATCGCTCATGGCGTCCTGCCGCCTAGTTTCGCCCGTGTCTTGAGGATAGCATCGGCAACCGCCAGGGCATCCCTGTTGATTGCGACATTGTGTACCCGAAAAATTGCAGCACCCTGCAAACGCAATATAGCGCTGGTCGCCGCAGTTCCCACATCCCGATCCGGCGCATCCCGTCCGGTCACCGCACCGATGAATCGTTTGCGCGATGTGCCGGCCAGCAAAGGCAGTTCGAAGCGGAGCAGTGCCGTGAAGCGCGCCATCAGCTCCAGATTCTCCTCGACATCCTTGGCGAAACCGAAACCGGGATCGAGGACGATATTCTGCCTGTTCACGCCGGCCGCTGCCGCGATATCGAGCGATCGGCTGAGAAACAGCACCTGGTCGTCGATGACATCGGGAAGCTTTGCCCGTTCGCGGCCGGTATGCATAATGCAAAGCCCGGCGCCGGTCTTCGCTGCCAATGCCGCGATTTCAGGCTCGCGCTGCAGGCCGAAGACATCGTTGACGATATGCGCGCCGGCGCTGATCGCCAGTCTAGCGGTATCGGCACGATAGGTATCGATGGAGATCAGCGCATCCGTCTTGCCACGCAACGCCTCGATGACGGGCAGAACACGACCTTGCTCCTCCGTGGCGCTGACTGCCTCAACGTCTGGCTTGGTCGATTCCCCGCCGATATCGATGATCGCAGCGCCCTCCTCCACGCAGGCAAGAGCATGTGCGACCGCGGTGTCGACGGCCTCGTAGTGTCCGCCGTCGGAAAAGGAATCCGGCGTCACATTGACGACCGCCATGATGGCGCTCCGTTCGCCGACATCGAGGCTGCGCCCATGCGCGACATGCCAGCTATGGCTGCGAAGCTCTGTCACGATCCGTCCATCCCATTGAAAATGAAAAAACCTCGCGCCGGATATTGCGCTTGCAGTGGCTATGCCGCAAGCTCCGCCGAAGTTCAACCTGGTAGCAGCACGAATGCCGTTTGCACCCCGACAGATCCGGGTCTCGCTTATCCTGTTGCTTCTGTGCGGCATTTTCAGCGGCGCCGATGCGGAGGTGGTTGCTCACAAATCCGTCTCTTATTTCGATATCAAAGGAGACAGCGCCGATGCGCTCGATGCGGCATTGAATGCGCACGGACCGGTTACGATGGGTTCCAGCAGCCGCCATCCCGGCGCAACCAAGGTTCGCTTCGGCGGCAATGCGACATATGCGGAGCGGAACGGCCGCTGCTATATTTCCGACGTCAAGATCACGGTCGATACCGAAATCATTCTGCCGCGCTGGCGCGACCGTCGGCATGCGACCCGGCAGCTATCGATGATTTGGGATACGCTTTCGGCGGATATCCGCCGCCACGAGGATCGGCATGCGGAAATTGCGCGCGAACATGCGCGGCGGATGGAAAAGTCGATCCTTGCCCTGCCTTCGGCAAAGGACTGCGACACGCTTCAGGACCAGGCAAACAACGTGACCACGCAGGAAACGCAGTTGCATGACGAGGATCAGGCCCGATTCGACAAAATCGAAGCGATCAATTTTCAGAGCCGCATCCAGAGGCTGATGACCTATCGCAGCCAGCAAACTGGTGAATGACAGGTCGCTAACAGATCTTTTTTCGCGAAATGGCGCTCTGATCACAACAATCTGTGTGAAAACTGTCACTATACCTGTGAATCATTCACAACTTCTCATTTTTGAACTTTACGAGAATCTGAAATAGGTTTTTCCTGTTGCATATCGCGTCGATCCGCTCAGCCGGATTGTTATCGGAAACCAGAGGGGTTTTCGCAAAGACCGATCAGAGTTTCTGCGTGACGGGTTCGTTCGTCCCGCCGCGCTGTCGAGTTCAGTGTTTAACGCGTGTGTCCAGTGTTCTCCTGGCGCGTCCTGAAGCCGCAGGTGTTTCCTCCCTTGCCTGTTGGTGATGCGCCCGCCTTGCCTCGCTCGCTGCGACAAGCTGAGCGGGGCTTCTTTTTTGTGGACGCGTTCCAAACGGCCCGCATTCCCGGGAGATGGACTTAGGCCTGGCGCTCCGGAACATGCACGACGAGGCCATCAAGTGCCTTCGTCACCTTGATCTGACAGGACAGACGCGAAGTCGGACGGACATCGAAGGCGAAGTCCAGCATGTCTTCTTCCATTGCTTCCGGGCCGCCGACCTTTTCGGCCCAGTCCTCATCGACGTAGACATGACAGGTGGCGCAAGCGCAGGCGCCACCGCATTCCGCCTCGATGCCCGGCACGGAATTGCGCACGGCATTTTCCATCACGGTGGAGCCCTCGTCGGCGTCGAGATCAAAACGGGTGCCGTCGAAAGCAACGATGGTCAGTTTGGTCATGTGAATGAATTCCGGTATTCGTGAGTGAAGGAAGGATCCGGAATTTTTCTTCCAACAATTCCCGGGGGCAGTCAACAATTGCGCCGCCGAAACGGCAGAAACCGTTTGGCAGCGCAAGGGCAAACATTAGGTGATTTCGGGCGGCGTCAGCTCAACGCGACAACTTCAAAATGAAATTCTCAGCCTCGATGACGCAGGCCGTGACCGCAGCCATGCGCGCGGCGTCACCGATATCGCTCTCAAGCGCATTGGCGGCGTCGGCCACCTTGAACGCGCCGACAGCGCCTGCCGCGCCCTTCAACCGATGCGATGCGGCAATCGCGCGCTTGCGGTCGCCGCAACCGATTTCCTGCAGACAGGAACGCGCCTGCCGGGCAAACATCTGAAGCACTTCCACTTCCAGGGCCTTGTCGCCCATCGTCTGCTTTGCCAGGTGAACCAGATCGATCGCCCGCTCCCGCGACGGCGCCGCGCCCCGCGAATTGTCCGGGGCTTCGAATGCGATATTCAATGCTGCCATATGCCAACTCTCCCGTCTTATATCTATAACTGTCTCTGGGATTTGCCGTATGGTTGCGGCCTGCCGATGGCAATCGAGTTAAATTTTGGGACAGTTGGGCCTTAAATCTGCCGACATGGTTAACGCGCGTTAAACATGGCTAAATTATTAGGTTTTCAGCAAATTGCGCAGACGAAAAGTGTTAACAATGACTTAATGGGACAGTGTCCCAACCGTGGAATTAATTGTCACGCTTGGGGGAATGTGTCACTACGGTACTGGCAAATTGGGTTCATGGCGCATGCCTTTGCCCAAGGGGTGGATAGTGGTAATGTTTTAATATCATCCGTTTGAAAAAGCGGGTATCCACTATGAAATGTAATGGGAAATCCATCTCCGGTCTCAGCCGAAGGCGGGTAACCTAACGGGAGGCAGGTTCGTCTTTTCCGGACGTTGGCGGATTTCCGGAGAAGACACGGCAGGCCCGATCGAGTTGTAACGAGGCGTAACCGTATGGCGAACAAAAAGTACATCGAGTCGATCGAAGACAAGGCCTTTCAGGCTCTGGACGAAGCTTTGCAGATCGATTTCAGTGACGAGAACTTGGAGCCTCGCAGCGGTTCAACGCCTGACACCCCGGAGACAAGAGTGTCTGAGCCATCGAATCCGCCTGCAAGACAGACTCAGGATGATGCGGCACGCAAGGCAGCCGCTGCGCGGAGCGCCGCCGCAGCGGCTCGACCGACCGAAGTGCCGAAGAGCCCGATCTTTGCTCCGGCCAATGACGCCAATCGCATCAGCCCGGCCAGCATCCTGAAATCCCTCGATGGCGGTTCTCAAAGCCGCGCCGTACGCAACGCGACCATCTTCTCGCTGTTCTGGATCGTCGGCGGCATCGGCCTAGCTTTCCTGCTTTACGGCCCGCAGCTCTTGAATATCCGCACGGTCGCCGATCTCGCCGCCCTTCCCGGCGTCATCGCCTGCATCATCGGCATCATCGTTCCCGTCCTTCTGTTCTATGCTTTCGGCATAATGATTTCGCGCGCGCAGGATATGCGCAATGCAGCCCGTTCGATGGCGGAAGTGGCGCTGCGGCTCGCCGAGCCGGAAACCGTCGCTTCCGAGCGCATCATGACGGTCGGTCAGGCCGTGCGCCGCGAAGTCTCGGCCATGAACGAAGGCATCGAGCGGACGATTGCTCGCGCCACCGAACTCGAGACGCTCGTTCATACCGAGGTCAACGCGCTGGAGCGCAGCTACGCCGACAACGAACTGCGCGTGCGCGGCCTCGTGCATGAGCTCGGCTCCGAACGCGATGCCATCGTCAACCACGCCGAACGCATCCGCTCGTCGATCGTCGGCGTGCACGACCAGATCAAGGAAGATCTGTCGCTGGCGACCGAAGAAATTGCCGTGCGGCTGTCGACCTCGGGCGAAGCTTTCGCCTCCATGATCGATACGCGCGCTGCGACGCTGATGGAGAAAACGGATACCGCCGTAGAGGCGCTCGGCACCCTCCTCGCCGCCAAGACCGATAGCCTGCTGCAAAATCTCAATGCATCCGGCTTTGCGTTGAGCCAGGAATTCGACACGCGTCTTGAATCGCTATCGTCGACGCTGGCGGAACGCGGCAAGGAGCTGTTGGGGCAGTTCGAAACCCGCGCCTCCACGCTCGATGCCAACACCGAGAAGCTGAACACCGCGCTCAACGAACGCGCCCGTCAGTTGAACGAGACGCTGGTCGCCCGCACGCGTGAAATCAGCGAGAGCTTGACCGGTAGCGAACGCTCGATCACCGGCACGCTCGATGATGTGCTCTCCAAGCTCAACACCGCGCTCGATGAAAAGGGCGCGAGCTTCCGCCAGAGCCTGCAGTCCACCGCAGACGACACCATTATGGACATCGACCTGCGCTCCGGCTTCTTCGAGGAGCGTATGCAGTCGACCGTGGCGCAGATTTCGACCGCCTTTGACGAGCGCGTTTCGGAATTCACCTCCGCTTTCGACAAGCGCGCCGGCTCGCTGGACAGCAAGCTGTCGGAAAGCCTGACACGGATCAATGAAACGCTGAGCGGCGGCTCGGATGCCATCGACGGCATCCTGAATTCCAGCATTGAACGCCTCGGCTCTTCGCTGACCGACCAGTCCTTTGCCCTGGCGACGACGCTTGCCACCAGCCAGGAAGTGCTGGAAAGCGCGATCGGCTCCAAGGCCGGCGAGATCGCCTCCGCTCTCGAAGGGGCAACAAACGGGATCACCTCGGCCCTGACCTCGGGCACCAGCGAACTGAACTCCGCCCTCGCCTCGCATGCCGGCAGCTTCACGTCCGCGGTCCAGGGCGTGACGCGCGATGTCTCCGCCGCCCTGCAAAGTGGCACCGAGGAACTGACATCAGCTTTTGCCGGCCGCTCCGGCGAACTTACGGACACGCTTGCGGCACATTCCGGCGAATTCAGCAAGGCGCTGCAGACGGCGACCTCGGACATCTCCTCCGCCTTGAACAAGGGCACGAGCGAGCTGACCAATACCTTCCTTGGCCGCGCCAGCGAGATCAACAATACGCTGTCGGCCCGCACCGGCGAAATCACGCAGGCACTCGGCTCCGCGCATGAGCGCATCGACGCCGTCATGGCCGAGCGCAGCAGCGCCTTGTTCGGCGCGCTCTCCGACAACCAATCGCGCTTCGAACAGACGCTGGCCGATCGCTCCGAGGGTATCATCAACGCCGTCACCGGCAGCCACGAGCATCTGACCGCGGCTCTCGACGAGCGCACCTCGATGCTGGCCATTTCGCTTGCCGAAAACCAGCTTCGCCTTGAAAACACGCTCGCCAGCCGCGCCGATACGATTGCCAGCACGGTTGCCGAAACCCACAGCAAGCTGGCCGACACTCTGGACGACAAGGTCATGGCGCTCGCCATCGCGCTGTCGGACGGACAGTCGCGCATCGAGGACACTTTGAGCGGCCGGGCCGAGAGCCTGACCAGCGCACTGGCGGAGACCCACAACAAGCTCACCGACACGCTCGACGACAAGACGATGGCGCTGGCCATTGCCCTCTCCGACAGCCAAGCGCGCCTCGAAGACACATTGTCCGGTCGCGTCGAGGGCTTCACCGGTGCGATTGCCGATACGCACAACGCGCTGGCAAGTACCTTGGATGACAAGACGAGAGCGCTGGCCGCCGCACTCAGCAACAGCCAGTCCCGCATCGAAGAAACGCTTTCCGGCCGCGTCGAAGGCCTGACAAGCGCGATTGCCGATACCCATAGCAAACTTGCTGACACGCTCGACGACAAGACGATGGCACTTGCCGTTGCGCTCTCCGAGAGCCAGTCTCGCATAGAAGAGACACTCTCCGGTCGCGTCGAAGGTCTGACCAGCGCCATTGCTGATACCCATAGCAAACTCGCCGACACGCTCGACGACAAGACGATGGCACTTGCCGTTGCGCTCTCCGAGAGCCAGTCTCGCCTGGAGGATACCCTGTCTGGCCACGCCGAAGGCGTCGCCGATACGTTGGAGGGCAAGACCAAGGCTCTCACGGCAGCATTGACGAGCGGCCAGGCGCGCCTCGAGGAAACGCTTTCCAACCGCGCTGAAGCGATCGCCAACGCTTTCACGGGCAGCCACACCGCCCTTGCCGATACGCTGGACGAAAAGGCGATGGCCTTGGCCATTTCGCTGTCCGATACGCAATCGCGCCTCGAAGATTCGCTTTCCAACCGACTGGACGCGCTCTCCGAGACGGTCGCCGGCACGCACGACAAGATCGTCAACAGCCTCGACGACAAGACGCTGGCGCTTGCCATCGCCCTGTCGGACAATCAGGCTCGCATCGAGGAAACGCTGGCAAACAGCGCCGAGGCGATCGCCCACTCCGTTACCAGTGGCCATGCGGCGCTAACCGATGCGCTCGATGACAAGAGCATGGCATTCGCCATCACGCTCGCCGAAAATCAGAGCCGTTTCGAAAGTGCCCTGGAAGCACGCGCCGATGCTCTTCTCGACAGCGTATCCGGTGCGGAATCCCGCGTCGCCGGCGCGTTTGGCGACAAAGCCGATGCAATCCGTGCCGCCTATACCGAAAACCAGGATCGTCTCGACCGCTCGCTCAGCGCCCATACCGAAGCGCTCTCCGGCCTGCTCGGCAGCAGCAGCAACCGCATCGAAAACGTCGTTGGCGGCTCGGCCGAACGCATCGAAAATGCACTCAACACCACCACGCGCCAGCTCGAAAATACGCTGGGTGTCGGCCTGTCGCAGATGGACGAAAACCTTGCCTCCGCCTATGAGCGGATGCGCAACACCCTGGAAGATCGCAGCAACGCCATCAGCCTGACGCTCCGCGATGCCCATGCCCAGCTCGACAACACGTTGACCGAACAGGCGACCGCGATCGGCACCTCGATCGCCACCAGCGCCAGCATGCTGGAAATGTCGCTCGAAGATCGCGAAGTTTCGCTGCGCCAGACCATCGATGCCAGCGCACGAGCGCTCGAAGAGCGGCTGCATGGCGGCGCCGGCGATATTGCCGGTCGCATTCAGCAGGCAGCCGGCGATATCACGCGCTCGGCAGAGACCTTCTCGACCAACCTCAACCAGTCGATCGACGGCATGACCAGCCGCTTTGCCGAAACCGGTTCGCGGGTCGAAGCCAGCCTGTCCGCCCTCGAAAACCGCATTCATGATGGCGTCGGCGGCGTTGCCGCTCAGGTGGATGCCGCCGGCAACCGACTGTCCGACACGCTTTCGAGCGGTATCTCTCAGATCGACCGCAGCGGCGACGACGCTGCAGCCCGCATTGCAGCCGCGCTCGACAACCGTCTGGCAACCATGGCAGAGGCGATCGACAGCCGCACCGCCAATCTGAGCCAGGCGCTCGAAAGCGGCAGCGCCCACATCGAAGAGCGCCTGTCGACCATGGACCGCGCCCTGAATGTCGGTCTGGAAGCCGTCAACCGCACCATCGAAGGCAAGGCCACCAACCTCGCCACCACGCTGCGCACTGCAGTTGCCGACGCCGCTCAGGGCATGGACAGCGAGGCGACCCGCACGGCAGACCTGCTCGCCCGCACCGGCCAGCAATTCGCCGACGATCTCGGCAATCGCAGCGATGCCTTTACTCGCTCCATGAACGAGCGTTCCGAAGAGATCGTGACGCGCGTCTCGGAAACACATAACCGTCTGGCGAGCCAGGCGGCTGCAGTCGCTCAGACTTTCTCGGAGGCTGGCAACGCGATCGTCAACAAGGTCGCCGAGGCCGAGGGTCTCGTCGGCAATCAGGTCAACGCCATCTCGCAGGCCCTGTCCTCCGCAGAGCAGTCGCTGGAGGCCCGTGGTGCTGCCATCCGCAACACGCTCGCCGGCGGCAGCGAACAGATCGCCTCCACCATGGCGCAGGTCGAACGCACGCTCGACGAACGCAGCAATGCGATCCGCACCAGCCTGGAAGATCGCGCTCGCGAGATCAACGCGACGCTTGCCGATGTCGACAAGGCTCTTGAGGCCCGTGGCACCTCGATCCGCTCTTCGCTCGACGAGCGCACGCGTGAGCTGAACTCCATGCTTGCCGGTCGCTCTAGCGAGCTGTCGCGCCTGATCGAAGAGAAGGCCCGCCCGATCGTCGACCGCTACGCGGCCACCGGGCAGGAAGCGGCAGCGCTGATCTCGGCCGCAGCTCAGGAAAGCAGCGATCGCCTGCGTGCAGAAAACGCCGCTTTGATCAACGCGATCGCATCGCGTACCAACGATACGCTGGCGGCGATCTCGGCCCGCACCGAACACGCCGCCAATGCAGTCAGCGCGCTGGAGAACAATCTGCTTGCCAGCGTCAACGGCATCATAGAGCGATTGGCGGAAAACAATTCTGCGATCGCTGGTATGCTGAGCGGCGCCGCCGAGGAATTCGCCACCATCGACAACCGCCTCAACGCGACGTCAGCCCGGTTTGCCGACTCCGCATCGAAGGCAGGCGAGATGGTTTCCGCCTCGACGCGGCTTCTCGAAGGCAAGGTCGACAAGCTCTCGGATATTTCCGGCAAGACATTGTCGCAGGTCGGCGGCATCATCGGCCGCTTCGACGAACATTCCAAGGTCCTGTCCCAGGCCTCCCAGCTTCTGGGTGCCGCGCAATCGAACCTCGTCTCGACGCTGGAAGAGCGCGAAACGGCGCTGCAGAACCTATCCATCGGCCTGGTTCAGCGCTCGGAGGAAATCGAGAACACCATGCGCGCCCTCGGCAGCATGGTGGAAAGCGCCTTCGACCGCGCCGAACAGCGCTCCAACCAGGTCACCGGCAATCTGCGTCAGGGCGTTCAGTCCTCCTTCGCCGATATCGGCCGCGTGCTCTCCGATGCGGAATCCCGCGCTGAACAGGCGGCAGAAAGCATGCGGAGTGCGCTGCAGAAGGCGGGCGAAGAGGCCAACCAGACGATCGACGGTACCTTTGCCAATGCCGAGCGTCGCTCGGGCGAGCTGACGAACCGTCTGCGCGGCGGTCTCTCCGCTTCGATCGCCGACATCGAGAATATGCTGACGGAAGCCAGCAAGACGTCCGATGGCGCAGCCCAGCAATTGCGCGAGACGCTGCGCGTCGCCGTTGACGATGCCGTCGGCCGTTTCTCGGGCGCAACCGACGAGATCCGCCGCTCTGCAGGCGATATCCGCCGGGAACTCGACCTGACCCGCAGCGAACTGAAGCGCGGTGCCTTCGATCTGCCGGAAGAGGCCAAGGAAAGCGCGGCCGCCATGCGCCGCGCCGTCGCCGAACAGATCAAGGCTCTGCAGGACATTTCGCAGATCGTCGGTCGCTCGACCCAGCAGTTGGAAATCTCTGAACCTTCCGCCCGTGCGCTGGCTGATGCGCAGCCGGCTCCCCGTCCCCGTCCGGCAGCGCCCGCTCCGGCTGCGGCCGCCCCCGCTCCGGCTCCTCGGCCTCAGCAGCCTGCACCGCAGCCACCCGTTCAGCAGGTGGCACAGCAGCCAGCGCCGCAACAGCCGGTCCTTCAGCCGCAGCAGTCGGTGTCTCAGCCCCAGCAGCCGCCGATCGAGGCTTTGGGCCTTCGCGGCACCCTCGCCGAGCGTCCGGTTGCCCCGCAGCCGCGTCCAGCCGAAACCCCGGCTCCTGCCCGCCAGGAAACGGCTGCAGGTGGTGGCTGGATCAGCGATCTCCTGCGCGGCGCATCGCGCGACGACCTTGCCGACCTGCCGCCGGCTCGCCAGACCGCACCACGCCCGCAGACGGAAGCAGCGCCGGTCGCGCGCAATCCGCGGCATGTGGTCGAATCGCTGAACTCGCTTTCGGTCGATATCGCCCGCGCTATCGACCACGATGCTTCGGTTGATCTGTGGCGCCGTTATCAGCGCGGCGAGCGGGATGTCTTCACCCGCCGCCTCTATACGCTGAAGGGCCAGCAGACGTTTGACGAGATCAAGCGCAAGTACGACCGCGAGCCGGAATTCCGCACCGCTGTCGATCGCTATATCGCCGATTTCGAAAAGCTGCTTGCGGACGTCGCCCGCACCGACCGCGACCGCAGCGTGACGCAATCCTACCTGACCTCGGACACCGGCAAGGTCTACACCATGCTGGCCCACGCGGCGGGACGCTTGAGCTGATAACTTAGATACTGCGCAAACAGAAATCCCCGGTCATCGTGCCGGGGATTTTTGATTCAAGCCGGAATACAGGAAGTTCGGTCACAAAGGGCGGCCCATCGGACCGCCTTTCTCATTGCCGATATAAGGCTGAACTCAGCGAACGACTTGCACTTTGGAGATCAAGCCGCTGGTGATACCGACGAGCAGGAAGCTGTTGTGGATGCGGACCCAATGATAGCCGCGCGGCGGAGCCGACAGGTGATGACGACGATAGTCGACGCGGGTAGCCCGGCTACGATCGGCGGTAGATAGCCGGCGGCCGGTAACCCAGCCGCCCTTGCGCACGACAATCTTCTTCTTCTCGACATTTTTCTCGACGACAGCCTGCTTGTTTGCCGGCGCAGCATTGGCTTCAGGCGTCATCGCTAGCGGAGTCGCCAAAACCGAAGCGGTGAGCAGGACCGAGAAGAGCTTTTTCATCGAAGTGTTTCCTCAATTTATATCTGCGGACAAATTACCCCAAAAGCAATGAAACGAAACTGAAGATAGTGTTACAATTTCGTAATAGAAATATATGTTTGCGAGCATTTGTTAATCGAGTGAGTGCTTAAAGTTGGCAACTCAAAAAATTTCGCCCACCTTGCAAAGGAAGGCGGGCGAATGATCGATCAAAAGTCGAAACAATCAGAGCTCGTCGTAATTGAACCAGTCGAAATCGGCCGTCTTTGCCCGACCCGACGTATCGAAGGCGAACATGCCGGCAAAGGCGCCCGTGAAGGAGCCATGTTCCCCGCGACCGCCCTCGTCCGAAATGACGCCAGCGTCGAGAACCGGGCCGATAGCCAGCCATGCTCCCATGCCCTCGGCCTGCCAGAAGAACTGCAGGCTGTTGTCGCGAATCTCCATGGCGAGCTGGATGCGTCCATTCGGAACGGAGATACCACCTCCGATCGGGAAGCTTAGCCGGCCATTGGGATAATCGCCGGCGCAGGTCATGATGGTGACCGAGCGGCCGAGTTTCTCGTGCAAAGTGACGGCAATCGCATGCAGTTTGAACCTGTTATAGTAATGCGTCAGGCCGGCGACCTGCTGATAGGCGTCGGGCTGGAACTCGACGACCGTTTCGGCGCGAAAACTGTGATGCTCCTGCCGGCGGGCGACGAGCGCCTGTTCGAACCATGAGCCTATGCTTTCCCGAGCAAACAGACGCAGATGCCCAGGCCGTTCCGTCAGGCTGAAGATGCGTTCCGACTGCGGCGTGCGCAACCACTGGAAATCCATTGGCAGCTTGTCGCCATCGAAATTGTAGCCGCTGCGGCGCGGCTTCTCGATCGGCAGGGCGTTGCGCAGGCCCTGCACTTCGACATCGGGAACAACTGTGCCGTTTTCGAGATAGAGCCAGCCATCTTCTTTCCAGACGCATTTCTGCAGGCTGGTCTCGCGGCCGAGCGTGCAGCGGCGATGCGGCGACAACGGCCGGCCGGAGAGATGCGTGTGGTAAAACTGTCCGTCCGGTGTCTCGACATATTGGCCATGCCCTGCCCGCTGTAATGCTGCCTCCGGATGATCCTTCGAGGTGATGAGATGCTTGTTTGGATGCAGCTCATAAGGTCCGTCGATGTTGCGCGAGCGCGCCATGGTGACGGCATGGTCGTAGCCCGTTCCACCTTCGGCCGTCGTCAGATAGTACCAACCGTTCCGCTTGAAGAGATGCGGCCCCTCGACCAAGCCAAGCTCGGTGCCTGCAAAGATGTTTTTGATCGGCCCCTTCAACGATTTCGTAGCCAGATCCCACTCCTGCAGCAGGATACCATCGAAGGCGGGCGTCTTCGGCGAGCCGCCATAGCTTTCGGTGCGATGGTTCCATTGCATGTTGACGAACCATTTGCGGCCGTCATCGTCATGGAAGAGCGAGGGATCGAAACCCGAGGAATTGACATAGGAGGGCTCGGACCATTCGCCTTCGATCGTCGACGACGTCACGATGTAGTTATGCGCATCCTTGAAATTGCCGTCGTAGCGTTTGACATCGGTATAGACCAGCCAGAACAGGCCATCGGCATAGGAGAGGCATGGCGCCCAGATGCCGCAGCTATCCGGCTCGCCACGCATGTCGAGCTGCGAGGCCCGCTCCAGCGGTCGGCGTACCAGCGTCCAGTTCACGAGGTCTCGTGAATGGTGTATCTGCACACCCGGATACCATTCGAAGGTCGAAGTGGCGATGTAATAGTCCTCGCCGACGCGGCAGATGGATGGATCGGGGTTGAAGCCCGGCAAAATCGGGTTGCGGATCATGGGACCATCTCCTTCAGAGAACTCGTCAATATGCGCCGTTCGTACGGCAATGGAAACGCCACCGGCAACGATGCACCGGTCACGACGAGGACCAAGCAAAACGCCCGGAACCTGGTTCCGGGCGTCTTTGAATGTTTATTCGCGCTCGGCCGACTTGGCCCAGAGATTGATATCGGCCTCGCGGGCGTAGACATCGATCTCCTTCAGCTCCTCCGGGGTAAACTCGAGATTGTCGAGCGCCTTGACGCAATCGACGATCTGCGACGAGCGGCTGGCGCCGATCAGCGCGGAGGTGACCCTGCCGCCGCGCAACACCCATGCAATCGCCATTTGCGCCAGCGTCTGGCCGCGCTTCTCCGCGATCCCATTGAGCTTGCGAATATTATCGGTGATCGACGGGCGGATGAAGTCGCGTTTCAGGAAATGGTTCTGGGCGGCGCGGCTGTCCTCGGGAATGCCGCTCAGATATTTCGTCGTCAACATGCCCTGGGCGAGCGGCGAGAAGACGATCGAGCCGATGCCGAGCTCTTCCAATGTGTCAATGAGACCGTCATCCTCGACCCAGCGGTTGAGCATGGAATAGCTCGGCTGGTGGATGAGGCAAGGCGTACCGAGATCCTTCAGGATGGCGGCGGCTTCGCGGGTGCGCTGCGAATTGTAGGAGGAGATACCGACATAAAGCGCCCTGCCCGAGCGGACAATATGGTCGAGCGCGCCGCAGGTCTCTTCCAGCGGCGTGTCCGGATCGAAGCGGTGCGAATAGAAGATATCGACATAGTCGAGGCCCATGCGCTTCAGGCTCTGGTCGCAGGACGCGATCAGGTATTTGCGGCTGCCCCATTCGCCATAGGGACCCGGCCACATATCATAGCCTGCCTTGGAAGAGATGATCAGCTCGTCGCGCAGGCCGGCGAATTCGGTGCGCAGGATCTCGCCGAAAGCGGTCTCTGCGCTGCCGGGAGGCGGGCCGTAATTGTTGGCGAGGTCGAAATGGGTGATGCCGAGATCGAAGGCAGTGCGGCACATATCGACCTTGCGGTCGTGCGGGGTATCACCGCCGAAATTATGCCAAAGCCCCAGCGAAACCGCCGGCAGCTTCAGACCGGAGCGGCCGGTTCTGTTGTATTTCATGTTCGCATAGCGATCGGATGCCGGTTGCCAAGCCATGGTTCCAATTCCTCTGAGATGAAAAGCGCGCGGACTCCTCGCCCGCGCGCAAACTAGCTTTTCGCGCGCTTACTTCAAGAGCGCCTGCGCCTCTTCGATGCCGAGAGCAGCCGGCTGCGTGCAGGTCGTGGTCAGATCGACGAAGCGGTTCTCCGCACCCGATTTCAGGATCGAGGTCATGACATCGACGCCGTGCAGTGTACGGTCGAGCGAGCAGCGAGCATCGCGGCCATCGATCAGCGACGCCGCCAAGTCGGCGAGACCAGCCGTGCGATAGTTGGCACGCGCGCCGTTCGGGCTCTCCTGATTGACAATGCCGAAAGGATGCGCCCATTCGCCGAGCGGCTCGATGTCCTTGCTGCGACCGCTGGCCTCGACCGTGCCGCCAAAGAAGTTCGGATCGGGCACGTAGAGGGAACCTTCGGTGCCGTAGAGCTCCATGTTGGCATGGCGATGCGACCAGACATCCCAGCTTGCCGTTAATGTCACCGTTGCGCCGCTGACGAATTCCAAGAGCGCCTGGATCGTCGTCGGCGTCTTCACGGGGATGACCTCGCCACTGCGCGGCTCGCTCGTGATGGTACGGGTTTCCGACGCCATCGACGTCATGGCGCCGACGCGCTTGACCGGGCCGATCAGGTTGATGAGATTGGCGATGTAGTACGGTCCGAGATCGAGGATCGGGCCGCCACCCGGCAGGAAGAAGAAGTCCGGGTTCGGATGCCACATTTCCATGCCTGGGCTCATGACGTAGCACGCGCCTGAGGTGATACGTCCGATGCCACCGTCGTCTACGAACTTACGGGCGAGCTGATGGGCGCCGCCGAGGAAGGTGTCGGGAGCGCAGCCGACGGCAAGCCCCTTCTCCTTGGCGATGCGGCGCAATTCTTCGCCCTGCTCCAGCGTCAGCACCAGAGGCTTTTCGGAATAGACGTGCTTTCCGGCCTCCAGAATGCGCTTGGAAACCGCGAAGTGCGCGTCCGGGATCGTCAGATTGACGATGACGTCGAGCTCATCATTGGCGAGCAACTCGTCGATGGTCTGCGCTTTGACCTTGTATTCCTCGGCGCGCAAGCGTGCCGCATCCATGTTGATATCAGCGCAGGCGAGCACTTTCAGGCCCTTGAAGAGCGGAGAAAGCTTGAAATAGGTGGTTGAAATATTGCCGCATCCGATGATGCCGACGCCAAGTTCCTTAGTCATGTGAGATGCCTCAGTAGGTCTTGAAGGATGCGATGGAACGGGTGATCAAGCGATCGATATCGCTCGGATTGTCGTGCTCGAGCACATAATGCTTTGCCTTGGTGCCAGCGAGCGCCTTGATCAGCTTCGGCCACGGAACCGTCCCATGACCGAGATCGGCCCAGCCGTCTTCATCCTTGTTTTCGCCGGGCGCAGCGATGTCCTTGACATGCACGGAGGAAATGCGCGAACCGAGCTTTTCGATCCAGGCAAAAGGATCGGCACCACCACGGATCACCCAGGCGATGTCGGCTTCCCAGGATATCCCCGGAGCGCCCTCGAAGATCTGCTCGATCGGCAACGAACCGTCGGCCTGCTTGACGAATTCGAAGTCGTGATTGTGCCAACCGAACTCGAAGCCGGCATCCTTGTAGGGCTTGCTCATCTCATGCAGGCGTTTGCCGAAAGCCAGCCAGCCGGCGGCATCCTTCGGGCGCTGATCGGCGCCGATATGCGGCGCATAGATCGAATCCATACCGAGAATTTTGGCGATGGTCAGCGACTTCTGCACTTCGCCATCGAGGAAATCCGGGCTGAAATGGCCGCTCGTCATGCTCAGGCCATTTTGGTCGAGCTCAGCACGCAGGCTCTTCAAACCAGCTTCGTCCAGATCGGAATAGATGCCGCCAAAACCTTCGACTTCCGCATACCCGGCCTTGCCGAGCTTTACGAGGATATCCGAATAAGGCTGAAAATTGCGGGCGCTATAAAGCTGGAATCCAAGTTTCGTCATCGATATTTCCTCCAATGGCCTCGCGGCCTGTTGTTTTGGGCCTCAGGCCCGTAAATCGCCGCCGAAAGGCGGCCGGATATCTCAGTCTACCGATTGGCTGGCCAACGATTGACTGGAGTGCAAGTCGTAGAAGCGGAAATCGGGAACGCTGCCGGCAAGCGGCTTGGTCGGTGTGAAGGTGATGTGGCGGCTTTCGCCGGCGGCGAGATCGAAGGCATTGTCGGAGTAGCGCCCTTCCGTCTCGCTTTCGATCATCACGAACAGGGCCAATCCCTTCGCCGTCACGGTGAGTTCCAACGTGCCGTTCTCCTCGATCTCCTCCCGCAACACCGTCAGACCCGCAGGCTGTAGCTCCAGAGCCTTATAGGTGCCGTGAACATAGTGCCCCTCGCCGCCCATTCCGTTCGATGCGGTGAAATGCCACGCCAACAGGCAATCGGCCGGCACCTGGGACGCATCGATCGACAGCGCCGTGACGGCTGCATCCGGTGTGCAGACCGCATGCGCGGTCGTCAGCGGGACACGCTCTCCGTCGAGCTTGAGCAATGACACCGCGATGTCGGCGGTGATGTCCGCATTCGTGTCGTTGACGAGTGAGAAACGGATGGTCCTGTTGTCCTCGGACGGAATGGCGGCGACCGAAACCGGCTGGAAGAAGCGACGCACCAGATAATGCATCACCTTCCAGCGCCCGCCGTAATCGAGGCTCGACCAGGAAGCCACCGGCCAAGTGTCATTGAGCTGCCAGTAGATGGTGCCCATGCAATGCGGCTTGAGCGACCGCCAATATTCGACCGCGGTCTTGATGGCGAGGCCCTGCTGCACCTGGCTCAGATAAACGAAGTTCGGAAAATCCTTCGGAAAGCGGAAATAGCGGAACATCGTACCGGCGATGCGCTCATTGCCACCGGCATTCTTCTGGTGCAGCTCCATGACCGGCGACGCGATATTCATATCCTTGGCGTCGGCATAGGTCTTGATGACAGGCAGCGACGTATAGGACTGGAAGCCGAACTCCGAGCAGAAGCGCGGACGCACGGAGCGGTAATTGTCGAAGGACTTATTCTCGTGCCAGACCGACCAATAATGCATGTCGCCGGAGCCGTCGGCATGCCAGGCATCGCCGAAATTGAGATAGCCGGAGGCCGGGCTCGACGGCCACCAGATCGCATCCGGCGCGGCTTTCTTAGTGGCCTGTTCGATCGTCCGGTTGAGGCGGTCGTAGGAGACGAGATAGCGGTCGCGGTCTTTGCGGGATTCCTCGAACCAGGTAAGCGCCCCCACCAGCTCGTTGTCGCCGCACCAGAGCACGATCGACGGGTGCGTCGCCAGACGCTTGACCTGATAGCCGACCTCAGCCTCGACATTCCCGAGGAAATCGCCAGTCGAAGGATAGAGGTTGCAGGCGAACATGAAGTCCTGCCAGATCATCAGACCCAGGCGGTCGCAGACATCGTAGAACCAGTCATGCTCGTAGAAACCGCCACCCCAGATGCGGATGACGTTCATGTTCGCTGCCGCGGCCGATTGCAGCAAGTCCTCGGTCAAGGCCGGGCTCGAACGTGAAAACAGCGCATCCGCCGGGATCCAGTTGGCGCCGCGGGCGAATATCTCGCGCCCGTTGACCTTGAGCGCAAAACGGCTGCCCGCCTCGTCCTTGTCGGTGATCAACTCGACGGTGCGCAGGCCGATCTGCCGCGTTACCGTCTCGGAATTGGTCTCGACGGAGAGCGCATAAAGAGCCTGTTCGCCGCTGCCGGCCGGCCACCACAGCTTCGGCCTTTCGATATGGAAGACATGCGTCACCGAGGTCTCGCCCGCATTGACGCCGACATCAAGCCGCAGACGCTCGTCGTCTAGCGAGAAATAGATTTGGGCAACGCCGATGCCCTTCGCAAACAGCGCTACAGTGACGATGAGATCGACCGAGCCGTCGCCATTGTGCTCCTGCCGGGTGACCATATTCTCTATACGGGCGATCTCGAGCTTCTTCAGCGCGATCGTGCCGTAGAGGCCGAGCGGTGCCACGGCGATGTTCCAGTCCCAGCCGAAATGACATTGTGGCTTGCGCAGCATGTTGCCGTTCGGGATTGGCGAATTGGCGGTGCTGTAGGGAATATAGAACGGCTGCTTTGCCTGCAGTTCGGCACCCGCCCTGATGCTGGAATGCAGCACGATGCGGATGGTATTCTCGCCTGCCTTCAGGGCTTTCGAGACATCCGGCCGATAGCGCTGGAAGCAATTATTGCCTTCGAGCACGAGGGTGTCGTTGACATAAACGCTCGCGACCGTGTCGAGATAGTCGATGTCGAGATACCAGTCGCCGTCTGCGTCATCGAGCGTAAAGCGGCGCTCAATTTGCCAATCCTGCTTCGCGACCCACTGCACCACCTCTTCGTTTCGGCCGAAATAAGGATCCGGAATAACGTCTGCGGCATGAAGAGCGGTGTGGACATCGCCCGGCACAGGCATGGAAAGAGAATGATCGCTGTCCGGCGAGGTAAGCCGCCACTGACCAGCCAGATCGATAATAACAGTGCCATTGAATGAAGACGACATCGGACCTCCGGAACCCGCTGCAGATGGAGGCGACAGTGCCGCCTCCATTCATATGATCATATTCTGAGTTCTGTTTGTGCGTCAAAGAGCGAGGCCAGCGACATATCGAAGCCGAGCTTCACGGGCGTCGCCGGGCTGAAACGCCGCGCTCCGTTGATGCGCACCGACATAGTGTGGCCGGCGTGCTTGAGCCAGAGCAAGTTGTCGGCGCCCATCGGCTCTTCGATATCGACCGTTGCGTTGTGCACCTCGGTGTCGGGACTCAGATCCTCATTCACCTTGATATGCTCGGGCCGGACACCAAGAATGACCTTGCGGCCCGGCTCCAACGCCTCGCCGGCATTATAGCCACCGAGCGAGAAAATCACATTGTTGGTGGCGAAAGCTATCCTGTCCTCCCGGCTCACCAGTTCGCCATGCAGGAAATTCATCGACGGCGATCCGATGAAGCCGGCAACGAAAAGATTGCGCGGCTTGTTGTAGATAGTCGTCGGATCATCGAGCTGCTGGATGATACCGCTCTTCATGATGGCGATGCGGTCGGCGAGCGTCAGCGCCTCGATCTGGTCGTGGGTGACATAGATCATCGTGTTCTTCAGCGACTGGTGCAGACGCTTGATTTCGACGCGCAACTCCGATCGCAGCTTGGCATCGAGGTTCGACAAAGGCTCATCGAACAGGAACACGTCGACATCGCGCACCAGGGCACGGCCGATCGCCACACGCTGGCGCTGGCCGCCGGAAAGCTCCGCCGGTTTGCGCTTGAGCAACGGCTGTATCTGCAGGATCTCGGCAGCCCGCGCAATGCGCTTGTCGATCTCTGCCTGCGGCACCTTGGCAACGTGCAGCCCGAAGGAAAGGTTCTTTTCGACCGTCATCTGCGGATAGAGCGCATAGGACTGAAACACCATGCCGATGCCGCGGTCCTTGGGCTCTTCCCAGGTGACGTTCTTGCCCTTGATGAAGATCTTTCCTTCGGTGATATCAAGCAGGCCGGCGATGCAGTTGAGCAATGTCGACTTGCCGCAGCCGGACGAGCCGAGCAGCACGAGGAACTCGCCGTCGTTGATCTCGAGGTTGAGGTTCTTCAGAACGGTGACCGCGCCGAAATCGAGCGACAGGTCTTTGATGGAAACGCTGCTGTTCATGGATCACCCCTTCACTGCGCCGGCGGCGATGCCACGGACGAAAAGCCGCCCGGAGACGAAATAAACGACCAGCGGAACAAGACCCGTGAGGATCGTTGCCGCCATGTTGACGTTGTATTCCTTCACGCCCTGGACGGAATTGACGATATTGTTGAGCTGCACGGTCATCGGGTAATACTCCGGCCTGGTGAAGACGACACCAAACAGGAAGTCGTTCCAGATACCCGTAATCTGCAGGATCATGGCGACGACGAAGATCGGCAGCGACATGGGCAGCATGATACGCAGGAAAATCTGCCAAAAACCCGCACCATCGATACGCGCAGCCTTGAAGAGCTCCACCGGCAGCGATGCGAAATAATTGCGGAACAACAAGGTCAGGATCGGCATGCCGAAGATGCAGTGCACCAGGATAAGCCCGCTAAGCGTGCCGTAGATGCCGATTTCGCGCAGCACGATGACGATCGGATAGATCATCACCTGATAGGGGATGAACGCGCCGATGATGAGGATCGAGAAGAAGAAGTCCGCCCCCTTGAACCGCCAGTTGGCGAGCGCATAGCCGTTGACCGAAGCCACAGCGATCGAGAAGATCGTGGACGGCACGGTGATGCGGACGGAATTCCAGAACCCGCGGGAAAGACCGTCGCAATTGAGACCGGTGCAAGCCGTTGCCCAGGCTTTCACCCAAGGTTCGAATGTGATCTCCAGCGGCGGCGAGAAGATGTTGCCAAGCCGGATTTCCGGCATCCCCTTGAGCGAGGTGACGATCATCACATACAGCGGCAACAGATAGTAGGTGGCGGCAACGAAGAGCGTGCCGTAGAGCATGATGTTGCGGCCGGAAATCACGCGGCGCGGCTTGGCACCCTGCGGTTCCGAATATGTCTTGTCAGCCGAGGCAGCACCGCCGCTCGCATTCCTGAGAGTGATAGTATCAGACACGTTTGCGCCCTCCGCCGAATTCCAGATAGGCCCAGGGGATGATGACGATCGCGACAGTGACCAGCATCATGGTGGAAGCTGCAAATCCCTGACCGAGGTTCTGCGCCTGGAACATGTAGTCGTAGACGTATTTCGCCGGGACCTCCGAAGCGATGCCGGGCCCGCCGCTCGTTTGCGCGACGACGAGGTCATAGACCTTGACGATACCGCTGGCGATGATGACCAGCGTGGTGATGAAGACCGGACGCATCATCGGAATGACAATGAACAGATAGGTCTTCCACATGGGAATCCCATCGACACGCGCTGCCTTCCAGATATCTTCATCGATGCCGCGCAGGCCGGCGAGCATCAAACACATTACAAGGCCCGTTCCTTGCCAGAGGGCGGCGATCAGCACGCCGTAGATTACGATGCTCGGCGTATAGAGCGGATCGAAAGTGAAGGTCGTCCAACCCAGCGAACGCACCACCGACTGGATGCCGAATTCGGGATTGAGCAGCCACTGCCAGACAAGGCCGGTGACGATGAAAGAGAGGGCGAAGGGATAAAGGAAGATCGTGCGGAAGGTGTTTTCGAACCGGATCTTCTGATCCATCAGCGCAGCCAGCACAAAGCCGATGACGAGGCTGAAGATCATGGAAAAAATGCCGTAAACGGCAAGGTTTTCAATGGATACGACCCATCGCTGCGCCGCCCACAAGCGGTAGTATTGGTCCAGTCCGACGAAGCTCAGACGTGGCAGCAGCTTCGAATTGGTGAAGGAATAAACGACCGTCCAGATCGTGCCACCCATAAAGATGACGACAGCCGTTAAGATCATCGGAATGGATGCAATCTTCGAATTCAGATTGCGCAGAAATTGATTTGGCCGGTCGGCTTTCGCATGACCCGTCATTGTACCTCCTTCTGAAGCGCGACTGCTTCGGTGATCGGGAACCGGGTCAGTGGCCGCGGCTCCTCTCACTCCCTCCTCGTCCACGGTCGAACATCACATCCGTGCAGGTTCGCCGCTCATAAGGATCGCTGCAGCTAGCCGGCTCACAACATGTGTCCAGCCGTGATACCGGACCCGCTATAATGGGGGCCGGTATCACTACAGCGAGACGATTGAGATCAATCAGCCGCAGCGATGATCTCGACGAAGCGCTTCTGAGCCGCTTCCGGCGTCATCGAAGGATTGGCGAAGAATTCGGAGAACAGGTCCTCCTTCTGCTTCTGGCTGTCGGCAGAAAGAAGCTGGTCCGTACCCTGGATCACGTTACCCTTCTTCAGGATCTCCAGACCCTTCTTCATGCAGTCATTGGCGGAGGCAAGGTCCACGTCGCCACGTACGGGTAGCGAGCCCTTCTTCAAATTGAAGGCAACCTGCGTCTTCGGATCGAGCAGAGTCTTTGCGAGCGCTTCCTGAGCCTTCGACTTGGCCTCGTCCTTCAGCAATGGGAAGTAGAACGCGTCACCGCCCGTGGAGATGACTTCGTTGACGCCGAGACCCGGAAGGCAGGTATAGTCCGTGCCGGCCTTCTGGCCTGCCAAGGCGAATTCGCCCTGTGCCCAGTCGCCCATGATCTGGCCGCCGGCCTTGGCGGTGATGACCATGTTCGTCGCCTGGTTCCAATCCTGAACGTTGGAGCCCTTGGACATTTTGCGGGCGTCGTCGGCAGCCTTGAAGACCTTGGCGATCTCCGGTCCGGCGGCCACTTTCGCATCCTTGTCGCTAAACACCTTCTGGAAGGTGTCCTTGCCGGCGATGGCGACCATCAAGACGTCGAAAGCGCCCGCAGCCTGCCACGGCTGGCCGCCGACGGCGAGCGGAACGATGCCTGCCTTCTCCAGCGCGGGAGCGGCGGCGACGAACTCATCCCAGTTCTTCGGGACCGGAACGCCGGCCTTCTTGAAGGCGGCATTCGAAAGCCAGAGCCACTGCCAGGAATGGATATTGACCGGCGCGCAATAGATCTTGCCGTCGATCGTGCAGGAGTCGAGCAGGCTGGATGGGCGAATGATGTCCTTCCAATGCTCCTGCGTAGCGACATCGGTCAGATCACGCATGAGGCCGGCCTGCACAAGCTCTTCGGCCTGGCGGCCATGGTTGAACTGGGTGGCGCCCATCGGATCACCTCCAGTAAGTCGGCTGATCATGATCGGACGCGCCGTGCTGCCGGAACCGGCAATCGCACCATCGACCCAGTGATTGCCGGTCGCGTCGAATGCCTTTGCCAATTCGGCAACGGCAGCAGCTTCACCACCGGACGTCCACCAATGGGTCACTTCCAGGTCGGTCGCCTTGGCCGCACCAAATGGCAGTGCGACGGAAGCAGCCAGCGCGACAGCCATCAAACGAATATTCATGAGTTCTCCTCCCTCACTGAAACGTTACCGGAAAAACGTAGTCCAATCATTTTCAACGCGCAACCGCTCGCTCGCAAAATTTTTTCGCAAATTCAAATATACGACTCCAGATTACATTTCTCATTTCAAAAGAAGCCAATATGTCCGGCAATTCAAACGGCTAAATCATTTAAATCCTATTCAATAACACTTTGATTTAATTATTACATTCCGATAATTTTCCACCAAGATTTCTTGAACCCATTTCGCAATTGCAAAAAATTTTTGGCAGAGCCTGTGGATTCAACTACTGGGTACTCCGGCCTCGCCCACGTCAGAAAAAGCGCTCGACTTTTCTACTGTATCGTTACAGTTTTCGAAACGGAGGAGGAGTGACCACATCGCGCATATGCTTGCGGCGCCGCTGCAGGCAATATAAGCGGATGGTCGCGGGAGGCGGCCGGGAGGCAGCATTGCACGACATGGACAGTAAGAAGATTTCCGGCAGCGGCACTACACAATCGACGCACGAACGACCGACGCTCAAAACGATCGCCTTCATGACCGGGCTCGGAATAACCACCGTGTCGCGTGCCCTAAAGGATGCCCCGGATATTGGCGCCGAAACCAAGGAGCGGGTGCGCATGGTCGCCCGTCAATTGGGTTATCAGCCCAATCGCGCCGGCGTGCGCCTGAGGACCGGCAAGACCAACGTTATCGCGCTGGTCCTTAGCATCGACGAGGAAATCATGGGTTTCACCAGCCAGATGGTCTTCGGCATCTCCGAGGTTCTGGCCGGCACGCAATATCACCTCGTCATTACGCCGCACTCGCACAGCAAGGATCCGTTGGTCCCCGTGCGCTACATTCTCGACACCGGCTCGGCCGATGGCGTTATCATATCGCGCACGGAGCCGGACGATCCGCGTGTGGAACTCATGCATGAGCGCGGGATGCCCTTCGCCACGCATGGACGGACGAATATGGGGATTTCCCATCCCTTTCACGACTTCGACAACGAAGCTTTCGCACGCGAAGCGGTGCGCGCGCTGGTCGGCAGGGGACGACGGCGCATCGCGCTTTTGCAGCCGCCGGCCAAGCTCACCTACTACCTGCACACCCAGATCGGCTTCCAAACGGGCCTGCGTGAATGCAACGCCCAGGAGGTTCCGCTGAGAGCCAGCACCGACACGGCGCTTGCGGACATCAAGGATACTGTCGAGGAATTGATGCGCTCCTCGCATGCGCCTGACGGCTTCGTCTGCTCCAGCAGCGCCGGCGCCATCGCCGTCAATGCCGGCCTCGAAGCGGCGGGTCTTCGCCTCGGCCACGATATCGATATGGTCGCCAAGCAATCGACTGATGTGCTGAGCTGGATACGCCCGGAAATCATCTCGATCCTCGAGGATTTTCGCCAGGCCGGTCGGGAATTGGGTAAGGCGGTCATAGCGCGCATAGACGGCGTCGAGCCCGAATTGCTGCAAAGCATCAGCCCACCCGTCTGGCCGAAGAGCTGACAGGAAAAAGGCCCACCGGGATGTCCGGCAGGCCCTTTTGTCTCGTCAATCCGAAAGTGTACGATTAGCCGTTCGCGCCGCTGCCCCAAGGGCCGTGATGGATGTCCTTGCCATCGACGCGATCGAAGCCGTGGGCGCCGAAGAAGTCGCGCTGCGCCTGGATGAGGTTTGCAGTGCCGCGGGCCTGGCGATAGGCATCGAAATAGGTCAGCGCCGAGGCCAGCGCCGGAACCGGCAGGCCGGATGCCGTGGCCGCCGAAACAATGCGGCGCAGCGACGGGATCGATTCCTTGACCATGCCGGCGAAGGCCGGCGTCACGATCAGATTGGCTGCATCCGGCGCCTTGGTGAAGGCGCTGGTGATCTCGTCAAGGAACTGCGAACGGATGATGCAGCCCGCGCGCCAGATCTTGGCGATGACCGGCATCGGCAGCGACCAATTGAACTCCTTCGAGGCCTCCGCCATCACGGCAAAGCCCTGTGCATAGGCACCGATCTTGGCGGCGAAGAGGGCCAGTTCCAGGTCTTTCAGCAAATCGGGACCAAAGCCGATGGGGAACTTATAGTCCGGTGTGCCGAAAATCTCCTGAGCGGCTTCGCGCTGACCCTTGATGGCCGATAGGCTGCGGGCTGCGACGGCAGCTTCGATGGCGGTCGCCGGGATGCCCATGTTCTGTGCCTCGATTGCCGACCACTTGCCGGTGCCCTTCTGGCCGGCCTTGTCGAGGATGACATCGGGCATGGCGCTGCCAGTCGCCGGGTCCTTGGCGGCCAGAACCTTCTCGGTGATCTCGATCAGGTAGGAGTTCAACCGGCCCTTGTTCCATTCACCGAAGATGTCGCTGATCTCGGCCGCGCTCTTGCCGAGGCCGTCGCGCAGGATGCCGTAGATTTCGGCGATCATCTGCATGTCGGCATATTCGATGCCGTTATGGATCGTCTTGACGAAATGACCGGCACCATCGTTGCCGAGCCAGGCGACGCACGGATCGTCCTTGTACTTGGCGGCGATCGACGTCAGCACTTTCTCAACGCGCTTGTAGGATTCTTCGGTGCCGCCGACCATGATCGACGGACCATGGCGCGCGCCTTCTTCACCACCCGAGACACCCATGCCGATGAAGGTCAGGCCGGTATCCTTCAGGCGATCGAAACGCGCAATCGTATCGCGGAAATTGGCATTGCCGGCGTCGATCATGATGTCGCCCTTGTCGAGATGCGGCTGCAACGCCGCCATCTGCTGGTCGACCGGCTCGCCGGCCTTGATCATGATGATGATCGGCCGCGGCGGACGGATCGCGTCGACGAACTCCTCGATCGTCTTGCAGGGAATGATCTTGTCTTTCAGCGCACCGGCGTTCGCATAGAACTCATCCGTCACTTGCGGCGTGCGGTTGAATACCGCGATTTTATTGCCCTTTTCGGCAATGTTGAGCGCCAGATTCGATCCCATGACAGCGAGACCGATCAGTCCGATTTCTGCCTTTTCCACGACAATCCTCCAATGAGCTGCTTACTGCGCTGCACGACCCTCGAGACGAGCAAAGAACGCAGTAACACTTTGAAATGACACATAACCCGAAAATCGACTCCGATTTTTGGGTCAGGCGTTAGTCCGATGTTGTTGCACTCCGGGCGTGAAACGGCAAGCCTTTGCCAGCTTCGAATCGTCTCCATTGCAGGACCGTGCAAGAATGCCCCAGGATTCTTCAAAACTGCAGCCTTTCCATTGAGCCGCCTGCGACCCAATTCTGCAATTCATCAAACACGAATATACAGGAGGAGGCATCCATGTCGACCATGACCGCAAGGATCGTTCATATCTCCATCGATCGCCATTGGAAGGAAGTCTATGGCTTTGCCGGCCGTCCGGAGAACATGCCGCTTTGGGCCTCCGGGCTCGCATCCGGATTGGAGCAGGATGGCGAGGACTGGGTTGCCAAAGGCATTCTCGGCACTGTCCGCGTCAGCTTCACGCCCCGCAACGAATTCGGCGTCATCGATCATACCGTGACGATCGAATCCGGCCTGAAGGTTCATAACGCACTTCGGGTCGCACCGAATGGCGATGGCTGCGAGGTCATGTTCTTGCTGCTGAAGCTGCCGGGGATGACTGATGAGCAATTCGCCGCAGACGCAGCGCATATACAGAAGGATCTGGGCACGTTGAAGTCCCTGATGGAACGATAGACAGGCCCAGAGGACGGTTCTGCCTTTTATCGAACGGGGAACCGCACCGTCTTTTGTTCTCGTAACTACGGCAGGAAAACGGCTTTTGCCGTACCCGGAGCTGCCCTAAATGGAGCGTAGCGTCCAATCGACGATCTCTGCCGTCACGCCGGCAAAGGCCGTGTCGAGCCCTCGAACGAAATCGGTATTACTGCCGCCACTGACCGGCACGACTTTGCGGAAGACACTCTGCGTCTTGACCGTGCCCGAGCGGTCATTGAGGATTTTGACCGAGATTTCGACACTTGCCGATTTCTGGCCCGCCGCCGTATCGATCTCGAAGGAACGGATGTCTGTGACGATCTGATAATCGATCGCCAGCCCCTGCCCCGGCACGCCGACGCCGCCGAGCTTGCCGGTATTTTCGAAGGCTTCGACCAGCTTCGACTGCACTATCCGGGTCAGCTTGTCGCTCCACTGCGACTTGCTGAGATACTGGATTTCCGAAGGCGAAACGCGGATGACGATCTGGTTGCTGTCAAGCGCCTGCAGCGCCGTCGGCTGCGGTATCAGAATTTGCCGGCTCTTGACCGAGGGGCCGCTCGCCTTGACCGAAGCGGAGAGATCATATGTGTCGTTGACTGCGGCAGAGCCGCAGCCGCTCAGCAAGGCTGCAAGCAATGGCAGAATAAAAGCCGCCCTCCGGTACACATGATGACGCTCACGCGAAACGCAACCGACCATATTCCGCCTGTCCCCTGCAGCCCAAAAATCGCTATTCATCAACGCCGCGCCCGGCCATCATATTGCTTGACGGTATCGCCGCCGAAAATCAGGCGCTGCGGATTGCGGTCAAAGTTAGTGATTGTGTTATTAAGATTGTCAACCGTGCCTCGCATATCATTGATGAGAGACTGCACGTCGCGCAGGCCGCCACTCGAAAATTTCTGCAGGTTATCGGCGATAGGCCCGATCCGGGCGTTGAGATTGTCCGCCATCGTCTTGAAGGACTGGAGCGTGTCCCTGGCTTCCGCAAACAGCGACTTCGTATCACCGGAGCCGAGCAGCGAATCGACCTTGGTAAGAATGCCGTCGACCTTGTTGGAGGCGGAATTCAGCTTGTTGGAAATATCCTTGGCATTGGCGATCGTCACGTCGATATCTTGCTGATGGGCCGCCACCGAATTGGCGACATCGCGAATGGATATGACGGCCTTCCGGGCGTCCTTGGTCACCTCTGCGATATCGTCCATCGACCCCTTCACCTTGTTCGGATCGATTTGCGCCACGATCGCGTCGACGCGGTCGAGGGTCTTTTGCGCGTTCTGACCGAAGGTGGTGTAGGTATCGGCCGTCTGCTTGAAGGAGGCGATCGTCGCCTTCAGATCGGTCGTCGCGTCAGCCACATTGGCGGTGATCTTGTCTGCATTGTTGACGACGTCGTTGATCTTGTTGGCGTCGACCGCGCGCACCAGCTTCTCGACCGCATCCAGTGTCGACTCGACGCGTGGCGACACGCTCTTGATGGTATCGGAGAGCTGTCCGACGCTGGCGAGGAATTTGTCGATATTGTCGGAATTGTCAGCCAGCGCCTTGGAGAACTTCTGAGCGTTGCGCACCGTATCGGTCAACGGCCCGCGGGAATCGGTGATGAAACCCTGTATGTCGCCGATCGTGTCGTTGGCGCGGTTCAAGATCTTGTCGGCGGTGGTGAGAAGGTTTGTCACGCTCGACTGATCGGCGAGCAATACCGCCCGCTTACCGGTTTCGATCGAGCGCTTGAGGATGTTCTCGTCACCCTTGCGGCCGCCCGAAAGCTCGATATAGGCGGCACCCGTCAGGCCCTGGATTTCTAGAATGGCCTTGGTGGACGTATAGACCGGTGCGTCGGCGCGCACCTCGGTAAAGGCCAGCGAATAGTTCGGATCATCGGCATCGATCGAAAGCCCTTGTACCGAGCCGACCTGAATGCCGTTGAAGCGCACGGGCGAGCCGACGCTGAGGCCGTTTGCCGAACCGGGAATGCGAACGACCAGCTCGGCCATTGGACCGCCGCGGCCATATTCCGCCATCCAATAGACAAAGCCGAAGGCAGCCGCGATAACCAGCAGCGTAAAGAACCCGACGATCGTATAATTGGCTTTGGTTTCCATAGTCTCTAGTCACTTCCCGCGGCTGTGGGCGCCTGCGCCATTGTCGTCGTTGCGATGCCCGATATCCTCCCGCGGCACGATTGATCGCGCACGTTTGCCTCGGAAATAGGACTGCACCCATGGGTCATCACAGGCCAGCATGTCCTCAACCGTACCCTCCACCAATACCCGTTTCTGTCCGAGAACGGCAATACGGTCGCAGACGGAAAAAAGGCTGTCGAGGTCGTGGGTCACCATATAGACGGTGAGGCCAAGCGTATCCCGCAGCTTGGCAATCAGCTCGTCGAACTCCGCCGCGCCGATCGGATCGAGGCCGGAGGTCGGCTCATCCAGGAAAACGAGGTCGGGATCGAGCGCCAAGGCCCTGGCGAGGGCGGCACGTTTGATCATGCCGCCGGAAAGCTCGGACGGATATTTGTCGGCGGCATCGGCGGCGAGCCCTACCATCCGGATTTTCAGATGCGCCAGCTCGTCCATCAGCGCCTGCGGCAGATCGAGATATTCCCGCATCGGCACCTGAATGTTTTCCTTCACGGTCAGGGAAGAAAACAATGCCCCCTGCTGGAAAAGCACGCCCAGGCGCATATCGAGCCCGTTGCGTTCCGGCTCCGAGAGCTTGTCGTAATCTTCGCCGAGAATCTCGATGACGCCGGAACGGCGCGGCAGCAGTCGCAATACCGTGCGCAGCAGCACCGATTTGCCCGCACCGGAAGCGCCGACGAAGCCCAGAATTTCGCCGCGGTAAATATTCAGGTTCAATTTATCGAGCACCACTTTCGATCCGAAAGCGACGGTGACATCCCGTGCCGATAGCACGACGTCTCTGCCTTGCTCATCCTTATCCATCGGGATTTCCGAGTGAAGCGCGCTCATCCTTGGCAACCCTCAGAAATCGATCGCTGCATAGAACATGGCAAAAAGCCCGTCCATGAGGATCACCACGAAAATCGATTTCACAACGGACTGCGTCACATGCTGACCGAGAGACTCGGCGCTGCCACCCACCTTCAGCCCTTCGACCGCAGCAACGATGCCGATGACGAGCGCCATGAACGGCGCCTTGATCATGCCCGAGATGACGGTGGAGAGACTGATTGCTTCGTGCAGGCGCGAAACGAAAGTGGCGAAGGTGATACCGGAATAGGCCCAGGCAACCACCGCCGCACCGCCAAGCGAGGCGAAGTTTGCAATGATCGTCAGCAAGGGCAGCGCGACGGTCAACGCCACCAATCGCGGGAAGATCAGAACGCCGACCGGATTGAGACCCATGACCTTCAGCGCATCGACTTCTTCGCGCATCTTCATCGATCCGATTTCGGCAGTAATGGCGCTGCCCGAACGGCCGGCGATCATGATGGCGGTCAGAAGCACGCCGATTTCACGCAATTGCAGGATGCCGACGAGATCGACGACGAAGATTTCGGCGCCGAAATAGCGAAGCTGGAATGCGCCCTGCTGCGCGATGATGGCGCCGATCAGAAAAGACATCAGCAGGATGATCGGCACGGCGCGCACCGCCATGTGGTCGATCTGATTGACGATCGAAGCGGGCGACACACCGCTGCCGCGCCCAAACTTGAGCTGCGCGCCGCGCACCGCCGAACCGAGAATGTACATGGCCGCGATGAGGTTGCCCCAGATTTCGTAGACGCTTTCGCCGATCGGCGCAAAAAACCGTTCCGCCAAGGATTTCCTCGGCTTGGGCTCCGCGACCTCTTTGTCCGGTTCCTCGGTAAAGGCGGTCAACAGCTCATCGATATGGGGGTTTGAGCCCTCGATCCTGACGCTGGCGCCATGCCCTTCCTGGCTCTCCTTCAGGCGCCGGATCAGTAGCGCACCGGCGGTATCGACATCGGAGAGATCGGAAAGATCGATCACCACCTGATCGCCGCCGCGCTGTTTCGTAAGCTGATCGATCTGCCGCAGCACGCCATGCACATTGGCGCTGCGCCAATTGCCTTCCAGCCGATAGCGATGCCCGTTGCCATCGGGCTCGTCATCGATCCTTGGTGCATCGGGTTTCTGTTCGGCTGCTTTCAAACTCATGCGTCTTTCAGGTCTTGCGTCACAATCGCCGACTCAGGAATCCCAGCTCGACGCAAATGGTTAATATCCGAGTGCATACGCGATTTCCATGCCAAGCCGATGTCAAAATAGGCCATAGCATTTTGATATCCAAATGAATTCGTTTCGCACGGCCTCAGGAGGCCTCGCCCGCCCTTTCGCCAAACGCGGAACTGCGCGGTTGAAGGTTGCGGGCAAGGATCACCATAGCGAGGCCGAAGGCGGCAACACCGGCCATGACATAGTAGCTGGAAGGACCGAGCCACGCGTAAAGATAGCCGGACGCCAGGGTCATCAGCCCGAGGAACATGCCGTTATAAAAGAAATAGGAGCCCTGGGCCGATGCTTCCTGAGTTTCCCGCACCGAAGCAACGATGCGGCGCTGAATGCCGGTATGGACGCAGGCATAGGTGCAGGAGTGAAGACATTGCAGCACGAGATAGCCGGCGAAACCGAGATTGATCGGAAACAGTATCCAGCGCAGGACGCACACGCTCGAACCGAAGAAAATCAGCGTCCAGGCACTGAAGCGACGGCTCAGTGTTTTCGACAGGAAGAAAACCATGACCTCCGCCGTTACCCCTGCGCTCCAGAGAATGGCGATCTCTGTGCCTGAAAAACCGAGTTTGCGCCAATAGATCGATGCAAACGTGTACATCACGGCATGGCTCGACTGCTGTATCGACACACCGATCATGGTGATCAGCAATTGCGGCGAGCGCAGCCCACCGCCGGTCGGCGCCTGCAGGTTGATCGGCTGATTGCGCCGGCGTGTCGGCCCGATGCGCGGACAGAAGAAAGCCATCATGGTTGTCAGGAAGAAGCCCCCGACCATGGTGGGCAGAACCATGGTGGCGCCCCATTTGCCGATCATCTGACCGCCGATAAGGGTCGAGAAGATGAAGGCGATCGATCCCCAGACGCGCATCGAGCCATAATCGAACCCCCAGCGCCGCACGCCGGAAATGGCAATCGATTCTACGACAGGGACGTAAGGCGCGTATGTCGCCCCCTGAATGGCGTAGACCAGCAACACCGGCCAGAAATCATTCGTCCAATAAAGCGCGATCGCCGTCAGCAGTGACAATGCGCCCGACCAGAACAACACGTTCGCGCGTTCATCCACGCGATCGGCAAGTATTCCGACAATGGGCACGACGAGAACGCGCACCACCATCGGCACGGCGAGGATAAGACCGATCTCGCGGTCACCGAAATTCAGTCCCGTCAGCCAAACCGGGAAAAACGGCAGAGCAATGCCGTTGACGAGCAACGGAGCACAATAGGACAAGGCGGTGCGCAGACGAAAATGCGGAGGCGCGCCCTCGCCCGGGAGAGATTTTGTCGCGGGAATCATGACAGACCTGAAGGGAAACTGATTGTTCCCTATCACTCCATCGTGAATACGACTATGGCGAGAAATAGCCGAACCGAAACGTTTCGGATAAAATATGAGGCTGTCGTCAGATTGCAGCGATCAAAAATTGTGACGGGCCGTTATCGGACCCGTGAAGCGGCGCAAATTACGCCGCCTGTGCCCCGAGCGCTTCCGACACATCCTCGACGGCGGCGCTGACCGGCTGTGCCTCGGTGATCGACTGCCAGGTGATCAGCTCGAACGTGCCGTCTTCATGCTCGGCGATCGCCGTGCAGCTTTCGACCCAGTCGCCTGTGTTGATGTAGCGGATGCCATCGAAGTCCTCGATGACGGCATGATGGATGTGGCCACAGATGACGCCGTCGGCATCGTTGCGCTTGGCCTCTTCGACCACGACGCGCTGGAACTCGCCGATGAAATTGACCGCATGCTTGACCTGAAGCTTCGCCCAGGCCGAGAACGACCAATAGGGCATGTTCAGGCGGCGGCGAACGGCGGCAAGGCCGACATTGATCAGGATGGCCATATCGTAGGCCCAATCGCCGAGATAGGCGAGCAGGCGCGCGTTGCGAACGACGACGTCGAATTCGTCGCCATGCAGGACGAGATACTTCTTGCCGTCGGCGGTCTCGTGGATCGCCCGCTCGGCCACTTCGATGCCGCCGAAATGCATGCCGGGGAAATCACGCAGGAATTCGTCGTGATTGCCGGGGATATAGACGATGCGGGTGCCCTTGCGCGCCTTGCGCAGCAGTTTCTGCACCACGTCGTTGCAATCCTGCGGCCAGTACCAAGTGCGCTTCAGCCGCCAGCCGTCAACGATATCGCCGACAAGGAAGATGGTGTCCGCTTCGTGATGACGCAGAAAATCGATCAGATAGTCCGCCTTGGCTGCTTTCGAGCCCAGGTGCACGTCAGAAATGAATAGCGTTCGAAACCGCCTGACATTCATGTTTTCATTCACGAACTCAATGTCCGTGCCCTATCCTACGTTGGCTATTCCAAAATCAGACTCGTGTTTCAGGATGATGACAAATCCTGTGCGAGAGGCCTGTTGCGGACGATCAGCCGCGCTTTGCAGCTATGGCGAGATCCGGCCGATCGGTTGTGAAACTTGCGACGCCGAGGCGAAACATCGCCCTTGCCGCTTCACTCGTATGCGCCGCCCAGCCATGCACCGTCACGCCGCTTTTCCGAAAGAGGTCCATCACTTCGGCATCGATGGTGTCGGCCCGCAAGGCAATCTCGTGGACGCCAAACCGGCCAAGCGCGGCAAGAATGCCTCTCCAGCCGATTTGCGCGGCTGTCTGCGGCGAACAGAGAAAGATGAGGCCGAGAAGCTCGCCGACATTCAGGCCACGCTCCTCAAGCGCGGCACTGAAGGCTTCCAGGCGCGGGAGCGCGAAACTGGTCAACATTGTCCGCTTCAGCATGTCGGTCGCCAGCAACTCGTCCGCAATGCGGCCTTCCATGCCGGCATAGGGTTTGCCGTCCAGCCTCGTCTTGATCTCCAGCCGAAGGTCGACCGGGGACGGCCCGAAGATGTCGATGGTTTCGGCAAGTGTCGGAATGGTCTCGCCGCCGCTGCCGATGACGATATGGCGCATCAGTTCGTCATGGCTTAAGTCGGCGATCGCGCCCTTGCCGTCCGTCATGCGGTCGATCAGCGCGTCGTGATGGACGACGAGCTTGTCGTCACGCGTCTGATGCACGTCGAATTCGACGAGATCGACATCGAGTTTAGCGGTTTCGGAAAAGGCGAGCCTGGTGTTTTCGGGCCAAAGATGCGAACCGCCGCGGTGGGAAGCAATGAGGGTCATGGAGGCTCCTCTGTTTTTTGCCCTCATAGGCTCACGCCATGAACCCCTTATGACGCATTCACTTTTCGCTTACCATCGGGCTCGAATGTCACCGTTGCGGGACAAGAAAACAATTGTGAAAACGGCGCTACAAAAAACCTTTCCTCTGCGTCAATTGCATACTGTGCACCCTGAGTGATTGATGTATGCAGGGACTCAAAAAGCGCGAGTGCGCAAGCAGAAACGGAGAAGCGTGATGGATACGCACGACACATCGAAGGCAGCCAAGAACATGGCGAGCGGCAATCTCGACGAACAGGCTCTCTTCTTTCATCGCTATCCCCGCCCCGGCAAGCTGGAAATCCAGGCGACGAAGCCGCTCGGCAACCAGCGTGACCTGGCGCTTGCCTATTCTCCCGGCGTTGCCGCGCCCTGCCTCGCCATCCGCGACAATCCGGAAACGGCCTTCGACTACACCTCGCGCGGCAATCTCGTCGCGGTCATATCAAACGGTTCGGCTGTCCTCGGTCTCGGCAATATCGGTCCGCTTGCCTCCAAGCCGGTGATGGAAGGCAAGGCTGTACTCTTCAAGAAATTTGCCGGCATCGACGTCTTCGACGTCGAAATCGCCGCGCCTACCGTCGATGAGATGGTCAGCACGATTTCGGCGCTGGAGCCGACCTTCGGCGGCATCAATCTCGAGGACATCAAGGCACCCGAGTGCTTCGACGTCGAACGTCGTCTGCGTGAGAAGATGGAAATCCCGGTCTTCCACGACGACCAGCACGGCACCGCCATCATCGTTGCCGCCGCTATTCTCAACGGGCTGGAATTGGCCGGGAAGAAGATCGAAGAGGTCAAGATCGTCGCCTCGGGCGCTGGCGCCGCCGCGCTCGCCTGCCTCAACCTGCTGGTCATCCTTGGCGCCAAGCGCGAAAACATCTGGGTCCACGATATCGAGGGCCTCGTCTATGAAGGCCGTACCGAGCTGATGGACGAATGGAAGTCCATTTATGCGCAGAAGAGCGACAAGCGCGTGCTTGCCGAGTCGATCCCCGGCGCCGACGTCTTTCTGGGCCTCTCCGCCGCCGGCGTGCTGAAGCCCGAGCTGCTGGAGCAGATGGCGGAAAAGCCGCTGATCATGGCGCTCGCCAATCCGACACCCGAAATCATGCCGGATCTCGCCCGTGCCGCCCGGCCGGACGCGATGATCTGCACCGGCCGCTCGGATTTTCCGAACCAGGTCAACAACGTCCTCTGTTTCCCCTACATCTTCCGGGGGGCGCTCGATTGCGGCGCCAAGACGATCAATGAGGAAATGAAGATGGCCGCAGTGCGCGCCATCGCCTCGCTTGCCCGCGAGGAGCCGTCCGATGTCGCCGCCCGCGCCTATAGCGGCGAAACGCCGGTCTTCGGGCCGAATTATCTGATCCCCTCGCCCTTCGATCCGCGTCTGATCCTGCGCATTGCGCCTGCCGTTGCGAGAGCCGCGGCCGAAAGTGGCGTGGCCCTGCGCCCCATTGCCGATTTCGACGCCTATATGGACGAACTCAACCGCTTCGTCTTCCGCTCGGGCTTCATCATGAAGCCGATCTTCGCCGCCGCGAAGATCGCAGAGCGCAAGCGCGTCGTCTTCTCCGAAGGCGAGGATGAGCGCGTACTGCGCGCTGCCCAGGTTCTTCTCGAAGAGGGCACCGCTGCTCCGATCCTGATCGGACGTCCCTCCGTTATCGAGACCCGTCTGAAGCGCTATGGCTTGAAGATCCGGCCGAACACCGATTTCGCCGTCATCAATCCGGAAGACGATCCGCGCTTCCGCGAATATGTCGACCTCTACTTCTCGCTGGTCGGCCGCAGCGGCGTCATTCCGGAAGCGGCGCGAACGATCGTGCGCACCAACACCACGGTCATCGGCGCCCTGGCAGTAAAGCGCGGCGAAGCCGACGCGCTGATCTGCGGCCTCGAAGGCCGTTACGAGCGCCATCTGCGCATCGTCCGCCAGATCATCGGCAAACGCTCCGATGTTCGCGACTTCTCGGCGCTCAGCCTGCTGATCTCGCAGCGTGGCGCGACGTTCTACACCGACACCTATGTCAACTTTAATCCGAATGCTGAGGAGATCGCCGAGTCAACGGTGCTGGCGGCCGAAGAAATCAAACGTTTCGGCATCTCGCCCCGCGCCGCCCTCGTTTCGCATTCGAACTTCGGTTCGCGGGAGTCGGAAAGCGCAACCAAGATGCGCAAGGCGCTGGCGCTTGTCCGCGAGATGGCACCGGAGCTGGAAGTCGACGGCGAAATGCACGGCGACAGCGCTATTTCCGAAAGCCTGCGCCGCCACGTCATGCCCGACAGCACGCTTTCCGGCGAAGCGAACCTGCTCGTCTTCCCAAATCTTGACGCGGCCAACATCACGCTTGGTGTGGTCAAGACCATGACCGATGGCCTGCATGTCGGCCCGATCCTGCTCGGCACGGCGCTTCCGGCGCACATCCTGTCGCCCTCTGTCACGTCGCGCGGCGTCGTCAACATGGCGGCCCTCGCTGTGGTCGAGGCTTCTCAGCCGAATTGAGCGAACACGCTCGTCGGTGCCGTCTTCTGAGGCGGCCACCGGCGAGCTCTTGGCAACCCACCTCTGATCGTGCCGACAATAACTTGCCTGCCAATCTCACCAGACGGCGACAAGTGGCAAACCGAGCTGCCTCTTCGATTCTTTCGCAAGAATTTTCCCATCCGAACCGTATTTCTGATAGGTTTGTTGTTAAGCTCCACGCTGTATCGTTTTTCAAAGTCGAACCGCTTTCGAAGAGCAAAATCGTGAACCGCGGCAGAAATTACGTCTCTTGTCTTTTACTGTCCCTGCTGGCTGCATCGCCGGCTTTTGCACAGACGAATACCATCTGCGACGAACTGCATGGCCGGTATGCTAATATCACGGAAGTTGTCGGCGCCAGTACCGAGACACGGCAGCTTTCTCGCGCCATCGCCCAACAAAATACCATGATCCGCCGGCTCAAGAGCGATATGCGCATTCAGGGCTGCTCTTACGACAGCAGCATGGTGAATATCGGCGGCTCAGGCGATAGCGGCGACTGCGATGAAATGGAGAACTCGCTAGACCGCATGGAGCAGGACCTGGGTTCACTGATGGATGAACGTGAGCTGAGCTTGACCCGCATCGACGCTGAAAGGGCACAGCGCCGGCAATTGCTCATTGCCATGCAACGGCAGGGCTGCAACGCCCCGGCTTCGGCCCAGCCGGACACTGTTATCAATACCCGACTGAAGCCGGAACCCTATGCGCCTGAAGAGCAGTCGCTGGCGGAACCGGAAAGCTCGGTCACAAGCATCGAGACGCAGAAGCCCCGGACAGACGCGACGCTGCCACAACGGCAGATGCCGGCGACACCGGCACCGTCGATTACCCAAATTCAGCCCAGACAAATGCCGGCGGACCGGCCTTACGATCCCTCAGCAAACAAGGTGCGCCAGGTCGGGCCGCAATTCCTCGCGACCGACCAGGGCAGCCTCGATCTCAAACATCCAAAGACGGCTGGTCCTCAGCCGGCACAATAGGCGCTTTGAGCAGCGAGACGATCGCCTCATTGCCTGTCTCCCGCGCCAGATCCCTGTATGAGCGGCCGGATGCATCCCTCACCGAACGATCCGCGCCGTGCTCCAGCAGAAGGCGCATCGCATCGACCTGAGCATTGCGGATCGCAAAGCCGAGCGGCGTCAACCAGTCGCGCTCTACGCTCGCCTGTCCGTGTGGACGGAAATCGCCGAAGCGGATGTTCATCCGGTCAGGATGCGTATTCAGATATGCGGCCAATCGCTCAACTTGGCCAAAGGCAGCCGCGGCAAAGATATCGAGTGGTTGTGTCTTCAGGAATTCGACCATCTCCTCCTTGCCGTTATACTCCGCCCAATCGATCGGCGGTGAATAGTAATAGGCATCGCGGATAGTGGTATCGGCGCCGTGTTCGATCAGCAACTTCGCCATATCGATGTGGCCATGCAAGGCAGCCTCATGCAGCGGCGTGCGGCTGGTCATGGCGTTGATGTCGAGGCCGAGGGCCAGCATGCGGCGAACGGGCTCGAAGGCATTGTCCGCCGCAGCTTCGTGCAGCATTGCTGGGTGGGTTCGCCGCATCGCCGCGGGAATGTCGAGGTCCGGCACCATTCGTCTCATTTGGTCAATCGATATTTCGCCGGTCATTATTTGAAGGTAAAGCCAATCCTCCTGCTTCAAGCGAACGGCAACAGCGCCCTTCTGTACAAGGTATAGCGCAAGATCCTTGTCGCCACCGATCCGCGCCCATTCGAAGGGCGTTCGGCCATTGACCGGCTTGTTGACGTCAGCCCCATTCTCGACCAGCAGCCTGACGCGCGCCCATGCGCTTTTCACAGGCCCAAGCCAGTTGATAGTCGAACACCGTCTGCGAATTCGCCACCATCAGACCGTCTTCGCGCACCAGCCAATTGTTCTTGTCGGCGGCGGAAAGCCCGTATTCAAGCAGCAATTCCAGGCAGGAATTGTCGGGCTCGAACATCCGGTTATAGAGCGCCTGGCTGTCATTCACTTCCGCGCCGGCGTCGAGCAATAGGCGCGCGAAAGCCTCCCAATCAGGGTGTGGCGGCTGCCGGACCTTGCCGGCTTCGCCCTCTCCGAAGACGCCGGTCAGCGCCGTGAAGCGATATTGGCCGCCGTCGAGGAAGAAGGCGTCGGGATCGGCCCCACGCTCGACAAGGACTCGCGCCGCCGACAAGCTGGACCGACCGGGCAAACGAGCATAGGCGGCATAGAGCAAGGGCGGCCAATCGTAAGGCCCGCCTTTCCGATCGAGAAGCTGTGGCTGGCGATCGAGCCAGCGCGCCACACCGGCGGCGTCGCCAAGCGCCGCGGCAATGTAGATGCTGTCCCCGGTAATTTCACGATGAGCCTCCAGCAATTGCAGCGCCTCCTCGAAGCGTGCCGGATCTGCCGGAACGTGGGAGAAATAGGAAACCGTCGCCAGCGACAGGAATTGATTGGCAAGCTGATCTAGGGGAGTTTGCTCGCGATTGGCGCTTTCCAGATGCGCCTTGAGTTTCGTCCAGCTTGAGAAGCCATATTCGCGGGCAAGAACAAGCTGGATGTCCTGAAGCCCGACTTCGAGCGCATCGGCGAAATACGGTGCGACGCGACTGCGTGCCGATGAATCACCGGAATGAACGGCTTTCAGAAAAGCCTTGGCCTGTTTTTTCAGGGAATCGACGGTGGCATTGCCCGCCAGAGAGCGCGTGGTCACGAAAGACCTCCTTTCATTCACGTCCGGTATCCGCGCCCACAGACTGAAAAGAGGTGTGGCAGTCTTACGTTCTATGCATCAGGTGGGCCTTGCCCTTCCCGCGGATCGGATGCGCCCTGCGAACGATCCGGAACTTATCGCGAGCCGTCTGGCCTGTCCAGAGCGATCAGGCCGGCTCGTAGCGGACATAGGCGAACTCATCGCCATTGGGCGCCCAGTTCGGCACATTGATCGTCCCCTGCCCGCCGAAGAGCTCGAACAGCGTCGTCAGATTGCCGCCATCCATATCCATCAGCCGCAGCCGGACATGGAGATCGCGCGGATGGTCGAAGACATCTGGATCGTAGGAGATCAGCACGACCTTATCGTTCTTCGGCGACGGATGGGCGAACCAGTTGCCGTAGTTGTCGTTGGTGATCTGTTGTAGCCCGGTCCCATCGGGATGGATGCGCCATATCTGCATCAGACCAGTGCGGCTGGAGTTGAAATAGATCCATTGCCCATCGGCGGAATAGTCAGGGCCGTCATTGCGTCCCTCGCCATGCGTCAGCCGTGTCTCTTCGCCGCCGTCGATCGAGATCGTATAGATATCGAAGATATCGTCGCGAATGCCGCAATAGGAAAACCGCCGCCCATCGGGCGACCAGCCATGCCAATAGGAGGGCAGATTGCGCGTCACTTGCCGCGGGGTGCCGCCTTCGGCCGGCAGCACATAGATGCAAGACTTGCCGTGTTCCGTTTTGTCGGAAATGGCGATCAGGGAACCGTCGGGCGATATGCCGTGGTCGTTGTTGCAGAGCGTCGCAAAACCGGTATCGACCTGAACGGCCTCGGCCTTGCCGTCTAGCGGAAGCCGATAAAGCAGGCCATCGCCGTTCAGCAGGAGGTAGCGCCCATCCGGCGAAAAGTTCGGCGCCTCGACCAGCCGCTCGGTCTGCCAGACGACGCGGTTTTCACCGGTGCGGATATTGTAGATCTCGACCGAGCTGCGCATTGCCTCTCCATTCGCCGTAGGGGACTGCGATCAACGATCGCGGAACCGGTTGGTGATCGGATAGCGCCGATCGCGACCGAAATTCTTCTTGGTGATCTTCACGCCCGGCGCCGACTGGCGGCGCTTGTATTCGGCGAGATAAAGCAGATGCTCGACGCGATGGACGGTGGCGACGTCATGCCCGCGCGCAACGATCTCCTCGACCGCCATTTCCTTTTCCACCAGGCACTCGAGGATGTCGTCGAGCACCGGATAGGGCGGTAGCGAATCCTGGTCCGTCTGGTTCGGCCGCAGCTCGGCAGACGGCGCCTTGTCGATGATGTTGAACGGGATCACCTCTCCCGATGGGCCAAGCGCTCCCGGCGGCACATGCAGATTGCGCCAGCGCGACAACGCATAGACCTGCATCTTGTAGAGATCCTTGATCGGATTGAAGCCGCCGTTCATGTCGCCATAGAGCGTGGCATATCCAACAGACATTTCCGACTTGTTGCCCGTGGTCACCACCATCGAGCCGAATTTGTTGGAAATCGCCATGAGAATGGTGCCGCGGGCACGGCTCTGCAGATTTTCCTCGGTAATGCCGCTGTCGGTCCCTTCGAATAGATCGGAAAGCGCCGAGGTGAAGCCGGTCACCGGCTCCTCGATTGGCACGATGTCGTAGCGGCAGCCGAGTGCCTTGGCACAATCGGCCGCATCCTTCAGGGAATCCTCCGATGTATAGCGGTAGGGCAGCATGACGGTGCGCACCCGCTCCTCGCCCAGCGCATCGACGGCAATCGCAGCGCAGATCGCCGAGTCGATGCCGCCGGAAAGACCAAGCACGACCGATTTGAAGCCGTTCTTGTTCACATAGTCGCGGAAACCCAGCAGGCAGGCGCGATAATCGGCCTCCTCGCCTTCCGGAATATGCGCCATCGGACCCTCGGCGCAATGCCAGCCATTGCCGTTCTTCTTCCAGGTCGTCACCGCCAACGCGGTTTCGAACTGGCTCATCTGGAAGGCCAGAGTTTTGTCGGCGTTGAAGCCGAAGCTTGCACCGTCGAAAACCAGTTCGTCCTGACCGCCAACCTGGGCCGCAAAGATGAGCGGCAAACCCGACTCGATCACTTGCCGTAACGCGACCTGGTGACGGACATCGACCTTGCCGCGATAGTAGGGCGAGCCGTTCGGAACCAGAAGAATTTCCGCCCCGCTTTCGGCTAGCGTTTCGCAGATGCCGAGATCGTTCCAGATTTCCTCGCAAATGGGGAGACCGATGCGAACACCCCGAAAATTGACCGGCCCCGCAACGGTACCTTCATCGAAGACCCGCTTCTCGTCGAACTCGCCATAGTTCGGCAGATCGACCTTGTCTCTGATGAAGATGATCTTGCCGCCGTCGAGCACAGCGACCGAATTGTAGCGACCGGTGTCGTCCTGGCGGGGAAAGCCGATGACAACGCCCGGGCCGCCATCGGCAGTATCCGCAGCAAGGCTCTCCACAGCTTTCCGGCAGGCGCGGATAAAGGCTGGTTTCAACACCAGATCCTCTGGCGGATAACCGGAGATGAACAGCTCCGTCAGCAACACGAGCTGCGCGCCCTCGCGCGCCGCCTCGGCCCGCGCTTCCCGCGCCTTGGCAAGGTTGCCGGAGACATCGCCGACTGTCGGGTTGAGTTGCGCGACAGCGATCCGGATGGTCTGGGTGATGGGGCTTTGTTCTGTCATGCCATATATTTAGCGAGCGCCACCCCGTTCCGCAACAGCCTTCGGCCCTCTTCAAGCGCCAAAGATGGCGCTGCTCGCAGAGGACATATTTCGCCACCAAAAAATACTAAGTAAGCCTTGCGGTTCAGCCGCCATTCATGACAGAGAGGCGACAATTATGTGACGGTTTTGTAACAATTGGAGAGGGCCGTTGGTCGCCTTGATCCCCAGTTCCGTGTTGGCTGGCAGATTTGCCATTCTGCAAAAGCTTGGTGCGGCGAGCCGGCAATCGACGGTTTTACGCCAGCTTCAGAGCCTTGCGCTGACCTTCCTGCTTGCGCTCTTCACCGTCATCGCCGTCGAGTGGATTGCGCGTGGTGAGCTGACGGATCTTCCCGGCTATTTCGATTCGCCTATTCATCCCGGCTTCGCTACGATCGGCATCGTCATGCTCCTGATGCTCGCGCTTGACGCCGTGTTCGGCCGCGCGCATCAATCGATCTTGGTGGTTGTGCCTCTGGTGCTGGTTCCGGCCCTTATCTCCAACCAGAAACAGTATTATCTTTCCGATCCCCTTTATCCTTCGGATTTCCTTTTTGCGCACCAGATCCTGGAACTCATGCCGGTGATCGTGCGTGAGCGCCCGTGGACCGCGGCTGCGGTTGCCGTCGGCATCATCGCCTCGATTGTCGCGCTCGCCTTCCTCTGGCGCTACGCCTGGCGACATGCGACAGCGCTTTCGCGCAATGAGAGGGTCGCGCGGCTCTCCGTCTGCCTGCCGCTCATGACCGTCTTCGTCTCGCAGATGGATCCGACGCAAAATTCGTTCATCCGCGAAAAACTGCGCATCATCCCCATCGTCTGGGATCAGAAGGAAAATTACGCTTACAACGGCTTCATCATCGCTTTCTCGCTCAACCTGCCGATGGCGGACGTCAAAGCGCCTGGCGGATATGGACCAAATGCGATCGACGCCATACCCGCCCGCAATTATGGCTATCTTTCCGGCCCACGCGAAAAGCCCGACATCATCATGCTGATGAGCGAGTCTTTTTGGGATCCGACCAGGCTTTCCAATCTGACCTTCACGCCCGATCCCATGCCGAACATCCGCGCGGCGCAGTCGGGCTATGTCTTCTCTCCCGAATTCGGCGGCATGACCGCCAATGTCGAGTTCGAGGCACTGACCGGCTTCTCCAACGCCTTCCTGCCCTATGGCAGCATTCCCTACCAGCAGTATGTGCGTCGGCCGATGCCCTCACTTGCCACCTTCTTCCGCGGCGAAGGCTATGCAGCGCGTTCCATCCATCCGTTCAGCGGCTGGTTCTGGAACCGCAACGAAGTCTACAAGGCTTTCGGTTTCGAGGAGTTCCGCACCGAGGAGACCATGCCGCCTATGGAAAAACGCGGCCTTTTTGCCTCCGACGACTCGCTGATGAAGGAGATCATGCGCGAGGGCGACGCCATGGAGCGGCCGTTTTTCTTCTTCGCTGTCACCCTGCAGGGTCACGGTCCCTATGAAGCGCATCGCTACGCCGAGAATACGGTCGATATCAAAGGCGATCTGAGCGACGCCGATCGCGACACGCTCGCGACCTATGCGCAAGGCGTTCGGGAAGCCGACCAGAGCTTGAAAACGCTGATGGATTGGGCTTCGAAGCGCGATCGCGAGACGATTATCGTCCTCTGGGGCGATCATCTGCCGCCGCTTGGCACGGTCTATCCGGATACGAATTACATGCCCGAACAGGTGGCGACCCGAAAAGCGTCGCTCGATGTGATGAAGCGGCAGCATGAAACACCGCTGGTCATCTGGTCGAGCAAAAAGGGCGTGCGTAGGGATGTCGGAACGATCAGCCCGTCGCAACTGCCCTATCATATCCTGAAGACCGCCGGCTACGAGCACCCTTTCTACACCGGATTTCTCGGGCGTCTGCAGAAGAAATACACGATCATCGATCGTTATCAGCTCGCGACGCGCGACAATCAGGCGTTTCCGGATTGGGCTCGCAAGGAGCAAAACCTCGATCCGCTAATGCGCGACTACCGCTCCCTGCAGCATGACGTCATGTTCGGACACGAATATGGGCTCGACCGCTTCTTCCCGTCGCATGCCTGGCTGGTCGGCCAGGGCAGTTAGAGCAATTCCAGGAAAAGTGCGAAGTATCCGTCTTAGTCAAGCTTGTTGGTACGTCCAAAAGCGATCCTCTCGGATGAGAGCGATTCCGTGAAACGCTGAACCGCTCTACACTGCAACCCTTTTTGCATTGCAATTCCATCGGGCAGTCGAATACTTGCGGCCAAAGCGACCAAGTCTTCGGAGCGTTCCCATGTATAATCTACCCAATTTCGTTCATCAGCATTTCGACAAAACGGCCGAGGAACTCGGCGAGATCGAAAAGCGTGTATTGAAAAAGGCGCATGAGCGGAAAATCGTTTCCACCGACATCAACGCTGCCTTTTCTGCCGAGGCATCCACGGGCGCACGCCTCGCCGACAGCATTGCCCGCGTCGGCGGCTCCTGGTCTTTCATACTCGCCTTCCTGGCGTTCCTCGTCGTCTGGTGCGTCGTCAACACCATCGTGCTGATGACCCGCGCCTTCGACCCCTATCCCTTCATTTTCCTCAACCTCGTCCTCTCCATGCTCGCCGCGATCCAGGCCCCGATCATCATGATGTCCCAGAACCGCCAGGCCGAACGCGACCGCTTCGAGGCCGCAAAGGACTACGAAGTCAATCTCAAGGCGGAACTGGAAGTTCTCTCCCTGCATCAGAAGATCGACCTGCACGTTCTGACGGAACTATCCGCCTTGCGCGAGGAATTCGCACGGCTGAGCAGTAGGATCGAAGACAAGAGTAGCGGCGGGTCGATCGTCTAAGCTGGCTGACCTCGGGCAGCAGATAGTCGGATCGCCCGTCGAGGCGGTAGTTGCGAGGCTTTGGAAGTGTCGCGCCAGCCGACAAGAACCTAATCCGAAGGCCCCGCCGTCAGCAATCCCGGCCGGCCCTGTCTGTATTGCGGCAATCCATCGTCGATCTCGTAAAAATCGCCCTTGTCGGCGCAGTAGATATGATAGGCCAGTTTCAGATCGCTGGGGCTGTCGAAGAGGCCGGCCATGATCGAGATTTCCTTGGCCTCGTCAGCTACCCAGAAAAGCGCCGAACCGCAGGTTCGGCAGAAACCGCGACGGGCAAAGGAGCTGGCGCGGTACCAGGTGATCGCGTCTTCGCCTTCGATCGTGATGTTGTCGAGGGGGACATTAGTCGCCGCGTAATAGAGCCCCGTCTGCTTGCGGCATTGCGAGCAGTGGCAGCCGACCACCTCCCGCAATGGGCCATGTGTCTTGAAACGTACGCTGCCGCAAAGGCAGGCACCGGTGTGATCGTCGTTCATGCTGATCCCTCTCTTTTTCAACAAGTTTGACGATGATGTCGTTCGCGTCAAATGCAAAGAAATGAAGCAGGATTCAGCGAGATTGATTGCAAGAGCACAAAAGAAAAGGGCCGGCATAACCGACCCTTTTCGCAGATGATGATTTTACAGCTTCGATCAGCCGTGTGCGCGCAGACGCTTTTCGTCGCGGCCGCCCTTCATGCGTTCGGCGAGCAGGAACGCCAGCTCGAGCGCCTGGTCGGCATTGAGACGCGGGTCGCAATGGGTGTGGTAACGATCCTGAAGATCCTCGGCGCCGACGGCGCGGGCGCCGCCCGTGCATTCGGTCACATCCTTGCCGGTCATCTCGATGTGGATGCCGCCCGGATGCGTGCCTTCGGCGCGATGGATTTGGAAGAAGCTTTCCACTTCCGACAGGATGCGTTCGAACGGACGCGTCTTGTAGTTGTTGAGCGTGATCGTATTGCCGTGCATCGGATCGCAGGACCATACGACCTTGCGGCCCTCGCGCTCGACGGCACGGATGAGGCGCGGCAGGTTGTCGGCAACCTTGTCGTGGCCGAAGCGGCAGATCAGCGTCAGGCGGCCGGCTTCGTTCTGCGGGTTCAGAACATCGATCAGGTTGATGAGATCGTCCGCCTGCAGCGAAGGACCGCACTTCAGACCGATCGGGTTCTTGATGCCACGGAAATACTCGACATGGGCATGATCGGCCTGGCGCGTGCGGTCGCCAATCCAGAGCATATGGCCCGAGGTCGCATACCAGTCGCCAGTCGTGGAATCGACGCGGGTGAAGGCTTCTTCATAGCCCAGAAGCAGCGCCTCATGGCTGGTGAAGAAATCGGTCTCGCGCAGGCTCGCATTGCTCTCGGCCGTGATGCCGATCGCTCTCATGAAATCCATGGTCTCGCCGATACGATCGGCAAGCTTGCGGTAGCGCTCGCCCTGCGGGCTGTCCTTGACGAAGCCGAGCATCCACTTCTGCACGTTTTCCAGGTTGGCGTAGCCGCCCATGGCAAAAGCACGCAGCAGATTCAGCGTCGCGGCAGACTGGCGGTAGGCCATCATCTGACGATCCGGATTGGGGATGCGCGCTTCTTCGGTGAACTCGATGCCGTTGATGATGTCGCCGCGATAGCTCGGCAGCGAGACACCATTCTGCGTTTCGATGTTCGAAGACCGCGGCTTGGCAAACTGACCGGCAATGCGGCCGACCTTCACGACAGGCAGTTGCGCACCAAACGTGAGGACGACGGCCATCTGCAGGAAGGCACGGAAGAAGTCGCGGATCGTGTCGGCGCCATGCTCAGCGAAGCTTTCGGCGCAGTCACCACCCTGCAGCAGAAAACCATTGCCTTCGGCGACGTTGGCAAGATGCGCCTTCAGACGACGAGCTTCACCGGCAAAAACGAGCGGCGGATAGCTTGCAAGCTGCGCTTCGGTAGCCTCCAGCGCTGCCTGATCCGGATATTCCGGCACCTGCTGGATCGGTTTTTGCCGCCAACTGCTCGGTGTCCAATTGTCTGCCATCTCACTCACCTGTTTCCGCACCCGGTCTTTGCCAAGTGTCCCGTCGCCATAAATAACGCGCGCTTATAAACCTTTGCCCGCCGCTTGCAAAGGCGAACCATCTCTTCGAGAGGTCTTTTATGCACCGTGGAATTACTACCCTATTCCTTATACGCGCTCGCCGTTGCGGATGCGATAGCTTGGCGTGTACATCGTCACCAGCTCTTCGGAGGCCGTCGGGTGAACGGCCATGGTGCGGTCGAAATCTTCCTTGGTGCAGCCGGCTTTTACGGGAATGCCGAGAAGCTGCGCCATCTCGCCGGCGTCGTGGCCGAGAATATGCGCTCCGATCACCTTGCGGTCGGCGGCATTGACGATCAGCTTCATGATCATCTTCTCACTACGACCCGACAAGGTCGCTTTCATCGGCCGGAACTGGGCGCGATAGACTTCGAGTTCCGGATAACGCTTGGCGGCTTCCTCTTCAGTCAGGCCCACCGTGCCGATCTCCGGCTGCGAGAAAACGGCAGTCGGGATCAGTTCATGATCCGGACGGGTCGGATTGTTCTTGTAGACGGTTTCGATGAAGCACATTGCCTCGTGGATCGCCACCGGCGTCAATTGTACCCGATCGGTGACATCGCCAAGCGCATAGATGTTCGGCACCGATGTCCGCGAATATTCGTCGACGATGATGGCGCCGAGTTCGTTGATCGCTACGCCGGCAGCTTCGAGCCCGATATTCTTCGTGTTCGGCGTGCGGCCGAGCGCCAGCATCACCGTGTCCACCGTCAGCCGCTTGTCGTTCTTCGTCAGAACGCTCAGGCCATCGTCCGTCTTCGTCACGCTCTCGATGATGTCATGGCAGAGGATGCGAATGCCCTTGGCCTCCATTGCCTCATGCAGGCCCTTGCGCAGGTCCTGGTCGAAGCGCGAAAGGATCTCGGCGCCGCGATAGATCAACGTCGTCTCGACACCGAGCCCGTGGAAGATGTTGGCGAATTCCACGGCGATATAGCCGCCGCCGGCGATCAGGATGGACTTCGGCAGCTCCTCCAGGTGGAAAGCCTCGTTGGAAGAGATGCAGAGTTCGTGGCCGGGCAGCGCCGCATGGAGGTTCGGCGTACCGCCGGTGGCGACAACGATCGTTTCGGCGGTGACGGTTCTGCCTGTTTTCAGCAGACGGATCGTATGGGCATCCACCAGCTCGGCGCGAGTATCGAAGATCTCGGCCTTGGCATTGTCGAGCCCCTTGCGATAGAGCCCTTCCAGGCGGGCGATTTCTTTATCCTTCGCTTCGATCAGCTTCTTCCAGTCGAAGGTGCTTTCGCCCACCGTCCAGCCGAATCCCGTCGCATCCTCAAAATGCTCGCTGTATTGCGAAGCGTAGACAAAGAGCTTCTTCGGAACGCAGCCGCGGATAACGCAGGTGCCGCCATAACGATATTCCTCCGCGATGCCGACCTTCTTCCCGAGGGACGCGGCAACGCGCGCGCCGCGCACGCCACCGGAACCGCCGCCAATGACGAAAAGATCGAAATCAAAGGAAGACATCGAATACTCCTGCAGAAATGGAAGGGCACGCGACGCGCCGAAAAGGGGTCGGCACTGATATAGGATTTCGAAGGGCAAAAAGAAAAGCCCGGAACGATATCCGGGCTTTGAAATTCGAGGGCCTGGAAAGGATCAGGCTTACTTCTGCTTCTGCGTCGGTGCAGGCTGAGCGTTGTTGGTGGCATCCGTCGGCGGGGAAACGATCGGAGCCTTCACCACCTTCTGCAGAGCATCGCTGCTCTGGTTGGCGAGATCGCGCGAAATGCCCTGACCCCAGATATCGGCCGCCTTGTAGAGCGCGCGCGTTGCGATCGGGCCGTCCTTGAGAAGCTTCTTGCCAGCCGGGGAGTTGTAGAAATCGGCGATCGCCTTCAGCTCGTCGGTGCTGAAAGCCTTTGCGTAGGTCACAGCGGCTTCCCGCTCCAGGTCGGCGCGGCGCGGCGCCAGAGCAAGTGCGGTTGCATCGACGGACGAATTGATGGCGTCACCGAAGTTCGGGTTCGCCTGGATCATCGTGCTCTTCAACTGCTCGGCGAGATTCGGCAGGATGTTGTCGAACTGGTTCGTGATGCCAAGCGCGTTGATCGCCGCCCGTGCGGCCTTGATCTGCTCTTCCGTGACTTCCTGAGCGCTGGCGGAACCGAGCGCGATGCCTGAAAGAACGATGGTCGCAGCGGCAAAACGGCCAAGACCCGCTATTTTGATCATGAGTTCAGTGCTCCTATGTATTGTTCGCCTGCAACGTGCGCGCGCCGGCGGGACCGGCAATGATCGCAAGTGTCGCCATGTTGATGAAGAGCCCGTGTTCGACAACACCGGGAATCGAATTCAGCTCAATCGACAGCGCCTCTGCATCAGGAATGCGGCCAAAAGATGCGTCGATAATGAAATGCCCGCCGTCGGTAACGAAGTTGCCGCCACCCGACTGGCGCAGGCTGAGCGCGCCGGAAAGGCCGAGGCGGGACGCCACCTTCTCGATCTGGATACGGGTGGAAACGAGGCCGAAGGGATTGACCTCGATAGGCAGCGGAAACGCGCCGAGCGTCTCGACGACCTTGCTCTCGTCGGCAATGACGATCATCCGTACCGACGAACCCGCGACGATTTTTTCGCGCAGCAATGCACCGCCGCCGCCTTTGATCAGCCGCAGGGCGCCATCCACCTCGTCGGCACCGTCGATGGTGAGGTCGAGCTCTGGAAGTTCATCGAGCGACTTCAGCGGCACGCCGAGTTCGACACAGAGCCGCGCGGTACGCTCGGAGGTCGGAACGCCTTCAATCACAAGGCCTGCCGCAACCTTTTCGGCGAGCAGCCGGACGAACTCTTCCGCCGTGCTGCCCGTGCCGATCCCGAGCCGCATGCCGCTCTCGACATGGGCCAGAGCCGCTCTTGCAGCTTCGATCTTCAATTGGCGGGCGTCCATGCGCCACATGCTCCCGTTTATTACGTTGGAGTGCTGTTTACACGGCTCTCCCTGCAAACGAAAGCCAAAATAACGGCGCTTCATAGAAATCCGCGGCCATATTCGGCGGGGCTTAAAGAGGCTTTGGTTGCAATTGCCAGCCCGATCTTTTAACTCCAAAAGACCCGCTTCTTCTTACCCAAAGGCCAATTCCTCGTGAAATCTCCCCTTGTCGTATTCGATCTCGACGGCACGCTGCTCGATACCCATGCGGATCTCGTCGAAAGCCTCAACCACACGATTGCCGCATTGGAATTGGCGCCGGTCAGCTATGGCGACCTGACCTACCTCGTCGGCAACGGCGCTCAGGTCATGATCGAACGCGCCTGCAAGCTGCGTGGCTATATATTGAAGCCGGAGGAACTGCCGGCGCTATTGCAGCGATTCATCGCCCACTACACCGAAACGATGCCCGGCCTGACGCAACCCTATCCGGGTCTGCTTGCCGCGTTAGAGGTATTGAAAACGCAAGGCTACAAGTTCGCCGTCTGCACAAACAAGATGGAGGCGCTTGCCCGCACCCTTTTGGAGCGGCTTGGGCTCACCCACTATTTCGAGGCCATCACCGGCGGCGATACCTTCACCGTTCGCAAACCGAATGCGGAGCACCTGATCGGCACCGTCGAGCGCGCGGGCGGCGACCTTCGCCGGACGGTGATGATCGGCGACAGCATCAACGACATTCTGGTTGCCCGCAATGCCGGCGTCCCTTCCATCGCTGTCCCCTTCGGTTACTCCGACGTCAGCGTCGACACGCTCGGTCCGAGCCGAGTCATCGCGCATTATGACGAACTGACTCCGGCGCTCGTACGCGATGTGTTAGCGGCATAGAGCCGGATATCGGCAGCAATCCGTTGGTAAAGTTGTAGCGGCCCTTGCGCGATTCACGCTGCTACGCCACAACTTGTCGACGCTTCAATACAAACGTGATGTCGGCCGGAAATTGCGACGCAAATCAGCCAGCAGTCTGCACCAAGGAGGAAGCGCAGAGGGCAATTTGATGGCGGAGCGCGCGCTTGCTGGTAGCAGATCCTGAAGACCGCAATGGCGGTAGATTGCCCTCTCGCAGAGGATGGCTCGCGCCAGTCGTTCGCACACTTACAATCTTTGCCGCCCTATGCGCGGCACTGGCATTCTATATCTACGGCGACCGCGTCGTCGGCTATCTCGAAGAAGCAACCGCCGCCAAGCCCGACCCGGCACTGCTCGCCGTCTATGAAAAATACGAAATTGAGCCGCTGCCGAACGTCGTTGCCGGCCGCAAATCAATGGCCAACTACCTCGACATGCTGCGCCGGGAGCCCTGCGACTGGAATGCGCTCTATAATTTTTCCGCTGAATTGCAGACGCAAGGGTATCGCCGCGAAGCCGCGAAAGCGCTGGTCGCGTTTTCCCGCAAATGTACGCCTTCCAATATCGCGCTCCAAAATGCGGCAAGCATTCTTCTCGGCCTCAGCGACTTTGGCGAAGCGATGAAGGTCTCGGACGAGTTGGTTGCGATGACGCCGGGCATACCGGACTTCTATTTTCTGCGCGGACAGATCCGGCAAGGCGCAAAGAAATACAGCGATGCCATCGACGACTATTATTCCGTTATTGGCCTTACCGATAACGTCGCCACCTTGAACAGTCTCGTGTTCCAGGGCATTTCCGACAGCTACCGCGCTCTCGGCGACTACTGCGCGGCGATCACGCCACTTCAGACCTGGGTATCGATCAATCCCGATCATAACGACACTGCGGTGGTGCGCGGAATCATCAAGAATTATACCGCGCAAGGAAAATGCGCGACGACCTATGCGACGGGCAGCGACCGCTTTCCAACCCAAGGCAAGAACGTGATCGTCGCCAAGGTCAACATCAATGGCATGGACGGCAAATTCATCGTCGATACCGGCGCGAGCTTCATTGCCGTCACCAAGGCATTCGCGGCGCGAGCCAAGCTGCCCCTTGACGAAGCCGGCGACATTTCGCTGCAGACTGCCAATGGCGTCTCACAGGGTACGCGCACGACATCCACAACGGTCAAGGTCGGACACGTGGAGGCCAACGACGTCACCACCATCGTTCTCGGCGACGAGGCGGCCTTGGGAGACGACATAGATGGCTTGCTGGGTCGGTCGGTCCTGTCACGTTTCGATGTAACATTCGGAAGCCGCGAATGGCGGATCGAGACGAAAAACTGATCCGCTATCGGCCAAGAACCGCACCCATCGCCTGCGGCCGCGATTTTCCTTCAGGCAAATCCAGGCGCTTCTCAGACCTTATTTAGCGCCGGAAATGAGCAACATACCGGCGACGGCGAAAGGCGGCATGCAAAAAAGGCGGCCCGAATGGACCGCCTTTTCTTTTTCAAACACGAGCCTGCAATCAGATCTGTGCGGTGCGCGCCTTCGTGGTCGCGTCGAGCGCCTTCTGTGTTGCCGCATCGCGATCGTAGACATCGTTGAAATACTGCACGACGCCGTCCTTGTTCGGCCAGGCGGTGAAGTAGGCGATATAGATCGGGAACTTCTGCGGCACGGGTACCGCCTTGTTCTGGCCGGTGGCGATCTGCTTTGCGATGTCATCCACCGTCGTGTTCAGCACGGCAGCGGCCATGGCGCGCGGATCGGCAAGGCGGACGCAGCCGTGGCTGAGCGCACGCATATCCTTCTTGAAGAAGCTTTTTTGCGGCGTGTCATGCATGTAGATCGCATGCGAATTCGGGAAGAGGATCTTCAACTCGCCCAGCGCATTGTCGCTGCTCGGCGGCTGGCGCACGGAGACATTCTGTGTCGAACCGTACCAATCGACGCTGGATGACGCGACGGCATGGCCACCGACTTCAACCTGGTAGCCCATACGGTCGAGATAGTTCGGATCGGCGCGCAGCTTCGGCAGCATTTCGTTGATGATAATCGACTGCGGAACGCCCCAGAACGGGTTGAACTCGACCGTCTGGACCTGATCCTCAAAGAAGAAGGTCTGATGTTCCTTGCCGCCGACGACGACGCGCATCGACAGTTGTTCATGGTTGTTGTTGTGGTAGTAGACCATGAAGGCCGGCTGGTTGATGAAGACGTAGCGCGGGCCAAGTTCACTCGGCAGCCAGCGCAACTGCTCCATGGCGATGACCAGCTTCTGGACCTTCGTATCGTTGTTTTCACCGACCATGGCGCGAACGGAAGACTGGCCGATGACGCCGTCTGCCGTCAGGCCTTTTTCCTTCTGGAAGTCTTCGACCAACGAGACGAGCTCTGGCGTATAGTCCGGCGTGCCCTTGTAGGCAGCAAGCGTCACGGCGTTCTTGACCTTCAGCGCATCCGAGCCGCGATGCTGGATAGCCTTGACGATGTTTGCCATCTCCGGCGAGCTGCCGCCCGGCTTTAGGGTGCCGTTCAGCGAGATGGAGATGTGCGTGCTGTCGTTGCCGCTTTCTGCGCGAAGCTTGGCAAGCTCAGCCTTCAGCTCCGAGAACTCCTGGTTCGAGGGGCTGCGGCTGTTGAGATAGGCGGCAACATCCGGGCTTGCGCGCAGCAGGCCGAGAACCGGCGTCAGGTTGACGTCCTTGCGCTTGAAATCGTGGTAACCGGAGATCTTGTTCGGGTCGAGACGGCCACGGATCGTATCCTGAACGAACATCAGCACCTTGCCGGAAAGTGCAAGCTCGAATTGCATCAACGCGCGGTCCCGCATTGTCGGGTCGACGCTTGCCGGATCGAAGCTCGGCGCCTGCACGGCATAATCGGCAGGGTCGAGGCCAACGGAACCCGCATCGGCCAGAACCGCCATGGCAGCCTTGGCCTTGTCGTTGATGACATTGTCGGCAACCCAAAGGAGCGGCTTGCTCTGATCGGCGTAGTAGGCCTCGAGCGCCTTGGCGACATCATTCGTCGCCATCACGCGAGCTTCGGTCAGATAGCGACGCTGCGAAGCGCTGGTGTCGACAGCGACCGGCGTCGAAGACGCATCAGCGACCGCCCCCGTCACCACCGGATCGGCAAAACGGTTGGACGCCACGAGGCGCATAGCCTCGGGCTTGTAGGTATAATATTTAGGCGCACTGACGCTGGGCAGCGGCTCTTTCGCCTGTGTTGGCGCGGTAGCGCCAATACCAGTCTGTGCCGGATTGGCAGTGACCGGGGCGGAAACTTGAGTGCTCTGCTGACGCCCCTGCCCGCCACGAATGAAATCCATGAGGGTCATCGCGTTCGCGGATGTCGCGCCGGCGGCGGAGAGGCAGCAGGAAAGAGCCAGAACGGATGCTGCGGCTTTCATGACAAGTTTCATTCTCTAATCAGTCCCCGTATCAAGCGGTATCTTCGAGACAGACGGTGCTGTTTTCCAATCAACTCGGCCGCGATGTTCCAAACACCGTTTAACCATTAGAATGAAAACGGCCAGACCCCGTCTTTCGTTCAATGCCTCAACTTTGTGTGAAAAAGCGAAAGCAGGCTTCGCGATTTAGTTCACACAAAATTATGAAATTATTAGTTAATTTTTTATTGAATTTTCGCGTGGTTTTTGAGTGGCAATAAGGACGCCACGAAGAATATCTATCGAGCGTGTTAAAAAGAACACGGCTTTCCTTATCGTGTCGAAAACATGACGAAGACCATCATGAAATCCCCCTCCGCTGTTTTCTTGGGCACCATTCGGACCTATATGACAACTATCCTTTTCAACGGAAAAGCAGGACCAGGGATAATGACCTCCACCCGCACTGAAACCGATACTTTTGGCCCGATCGAAGTGGCTAGCGACCGCTATTGGGGCGCGCAGGCGCAGCGCTCGCTCGGCAACTTCAAGATCGGTTGGGAGAAGCAGCCGCTGTCGATCGTACGTGCCCTCGGCATCGTCAAGCAGGCCGCTGCACGGGCCAACATGGAGCTTGGCCAGTTGGATCCCGCTCTCGGCAAAGCGATCGTCGAGGCCGCCCAGGAAGTGATCGACGGCAAGCTCAACGAGCATTTCCCGCTGGTGGTCTGGCAAACCGGCTCCGGCACGCAGTCGAATATGAATGCCAATGAGGTGATCTCGAACCGCGCGATCGAAATGCTGGGCGGCGTCATGGGCTCCAAGAAGCCGGTGCATCCGAACGATCACGTCAATATGAGCCAGTCGTCGAACGACACCTATCCGACCGCGATGCATATCGCCTGCGCCGAGCAGATCGTTCATCATCTGCTGCCAAGCCTCAAACATCTGCATGCGGCATTGGAAAAGAAAGTCGCCGACTTCGCCCACATCATCAAGATCGGCCGCACCCACACGCAGGATGCCACGCCGCTGACGCTTGGCCAGGAGTTTTCCGGCTACGCCGCACAGGTCGCGTCCTCGATCAAGCGGATCGAGCTGACCTTGCCCGGCCTTTGCGAACTCGCCCAAGGCGGCACCGCGGTTGGCACCGGCCTGAATGCGCCGATCGGTTTTGCCGAAAAGGTCGCCAAAGAAATCGCCAAAATCACCGCCCTGCCTTTCGTTACCGCTCCAAACAAGTTCGAAGCGCTGGCCGCCCATGATTCGATGGTCTTCAGCCATGGTGCCATCAATGCCGCCGCTGCCGCTCTCTTCAAGATCGCCAACGATATCCGCCTGCTCGGCTCCGGCCCCCGCTCCGGCCTCGGCGAATTGGCGCTGCCGGAAAACGAGCCGGGCTCGTCGATCATGCCGGGCAAAGTCAATCCAACGCAATGCGAAGCCCTGACGCAGGTCTGCGCCCACATTTTCGGCAACAATGCCGCGCTGACCTTTGCCGACAGCCAGGGTCATTTCGAGCTCAACGTCTACAATCCGATGATGGCCTACAATTTCCTGCAGTCGGTGCAGTTGCTCGGCGATGCCGCCGTCTCCTTCACCGACAATTGCGTCGTCGGCATCGAAGCACGCGAGGACAATATCAAGGCTGGCCTCGAACGCTCGCTGATGCTGGTAACGGCGCTTGCGCCGAAGATTGGCTACGACAATGCCGCCAAGATCGCCAAGACGGCGCATAAGAACGGCACGACGTTGAAGGAAGAGGCTTTAGCGAGCGGGCTGGTTTCGGCGGAAGATTATGATGCGATCGTCCGGCCGGAGACGATGATTGGGCCGAAGTGAGTCCCTCGTTCGGTGAACGTCAGGCACGTCCACCGATGACGCAATAGCCTGCCTGGCTACTCACCCCAACCCTCTCCCTGCCCATGCGTGGCGAGGGCTAGAGTGAGGGGCCGGGCACAAAATTTCAGCATCGGAAGACCCCCCCGACCCGCGCATCTCCCGTCGACAAACTCACCATTTTGAAATTCAGTCGCAACATCCAGCCAATTGCATTTGGACCTTGCCGGATTTAGACCGTTCGCAAACGTCTCTTCCGCCACATCAAGGCATTGAAAGGTCCACGCATGGCTGACGATCTCTTTCCCCTCGGCGACGACGCCACTCCCTATCGCAAGATTTCCGGAGACTATGTTTCCGTCGACACGTTCAAGGGCCAGGACATCCTGACCGTCGATCCCGAGGGTATCCGGCTGCTCGCCGAAACCGCCTTTGCCGATATCAACCACCTGCTGCGTCCCGGCCACCTGCAGCAGCTCGCCTCCATCCTCGAAGATCCGGAAGCGACCGACAACGACCGTTTCGTTGCCTATGACCTGCTGAAGAACGCCAATATCGCCGCCGGCGGCGTGCTGCCCATGTGCCAGGACACCGGCACGGCGATCATCATGGGCAAGAAAGGCCGTCGCGTCTGGACCGAAGGCGGCGACAACGCGGCTCTGGCAAAGGGCGTGCTCGACGCCTACGAGAAAAAGAACCTGCGCTATTCGCAACTCGCGCCCATCAAGATGTTCGAGGAAAAGAACACCAAGAACAATCTGCCGGCGCAGATCGACATCTATGAGGAAGGCACCGACGCCTACGAATTCCTCTTCGTCGCTAAGGGCGGCGGCTCGGCCAACAAGACCTTCCTCTATCAGGGCACGCCGTCGCTGCTCACCCATGACCGCATGCTGGATTTCCTCAAGGAGAAGATCCTGACGCTCGGCACGGCCGCCTGCCCTCCCTACCATCTGGCGATCGTCATCGGCGGCACTTCGGCCGAGATGAACCTGAAGACGGTCAAGCTGGCCTCGACGCGCTATCTCGACTGTCTTCCCACGGAGGGCTCCGAAAGCGGACATGCCTTCCGGGATATCGAAATGGAAAAGGAAATTCACAAGCTGACGCAGAGCCTCGGCGTCGGCGCGCAGTTCGGCGGCAAATATTTCTGCCACGACGTCCGCGTCATCCGCCTGCCCCGCCACGGCGCTTCGCTGCCGATCGGCCTCGGCGTCTCCTGTTCCGCCGATCGTCAGGCCAAGGGCAAGATCACCCGCGACGGCATCTTCATCGAGCAGCTCGAAACTGATCCGTCGAAATACATGCCTGAAATCGACGAGGCCAAGCTTTCCGAATCGATGGTCCGCATCGATCTCAACCGGCCGATGCCCGAGATCCTGGCGGAATTGTCGCGGCATCCCGTCAAGACCCGGCTGTCGCTGGCCGGCACTATCATCGTCGCCCGCGACCTGGCGCACGCAAAAATCCGCGAGCGCCTGGAAAAAGGCCTGGGCATGCCGGATTACCTCAAGAATCATCCGGTTTATTATGCCGGCCCGGCCAAGACGCCTGCCGGCTACGCCTCCGGTTCCTTCGGCCCGACGACGGCCGGACGTATGGACAGCTATGTCGACCAGTTCCAGTCCTTCGGCGGCTCCATGGTGATGCTCGCCAAGGGGAACCGCTCGCGCGCCGTGCGAGAGGCCTGCAAGTCGCATGGTGGTTTCTATCTCGGCTCGATCGGCGGTCCGGCCGCCCGCCTCGCTCAGGACTGCATCAAGAAAGTCGATGTGCTGGAATATCCCGAGCTTGGCATGGAAGCAGTCTGGAAGATCGAAGTCGAAGATTTCCCGGCTTTCATCGTCATCGACAACAAGGGGAACGATTTCTTCCAGGAACTCAACCTCGGCTGAACTTTGTCGCTAGTCAGCAAAAAAGGAAGGCATCGTCTCGGTGCCTTCCTGGTAAGTATTTCCACTTCAGAATAAAATTAAATCTAAGTCCGAACTTGTAAGATTTTACATTCATTGCCTTAATCTTTTTCAAAGATTCTTAGGCTAACTAAAAATAGTGCTTTCATGAAATCATTTAATGGAGTTCGCCGATGAGTACGGTGGTTGCGCCCAAGGCGCAAGTTCCCGACGTGGCAGGACAGATTACCTATGCCATGCGATCCATGGGGGTCGCGCCGATCCCGCGCAACTACGAACTTTTCTACGAAGCCTATATTGGTTCCAATCCTGCCTTGACTCGCGAGCTTGCCGCACTCGGCAGCAACGCCACGCAAGAAGAATTGGATGCACTGGGCGCCCAGCATTTCTCCCACCATGCCGGCCGCGTTTTCGATGACGCCCATGCCCGCCTGATCTCGGAACTCGATGCCGTGTTGCGCACGCTGCGACAGGAACAGACGTCGCTTGAAAGCTACAATCGATTGCTCGGCGAGACCTGCCAACGCATCACGTCCAAGAACAACAATAGCGTCGATCTGCTGCGCAGCGCCATCGACATCCTGGCGGAAGCGACCGGCGACACGATGGCGCACGGCGAAAAGACCGTCGAGAATGTTGCGCAGCGCAGCCAGGAAATGGACCAGGTGCGCAAGGAACTGGACGAATACAAGCGCATTGCCAATACCGACTCTCTGACGCGCCTCTCCAATCGCCGCGCCTTCGATGATCGCCTGGCCACCATCTTTGACAATCAGATGGCCCGGCCCGTAACGGCGCTGGTGCTGGCCGATATCGATTACTTCAAGAAGGTCAACGACACATACGGCCATCCGGTCGGCGACAAGATCCTCGCAACCGTCGCCTCCCTCATCCGCGCCAATGTCCGTCGCGACGCCTTCGTCGCTCGCACCGGCGGCGAGGAATTCGCGCTGATCCTGGAAGGCAATACGTCGGAAGAGGTTATGGCGGTCTGCGAGCGTATCCGCCGTGCACTGGAGACGACGCCGTTCAAGAACTCCCGCACAGGAGTGAATTACGGGCCGATCACCCTCTCGCTCGGCATCTGCATGGCCTCGGAAGCCGGAGATCCCGGCGAACTCTATAGCAAGGCCGATATTGCGCTCTATTGCGCCAAGAATGGCGGCCGCAACTCCAGCTATATTTATCAGGAAGGCATGCAGAAAGACTTCTCGAAGAGCTGGCTCATCTACAAAAGTTAGAATCGGACCAGAGTTAAAGTCTTATCCGCCGGTGCTGCTTCCCCAAGCGCGCCGGCGGATTTTTTGTTACCACATGCTTTTGGCGGCTCGCGCCGGCCATTCGCGATCGTAGGTCTCCTGATCGAAATCGCCCTTCGCCGCCTTCAGTAGCATGCCGGGCGTCGGCAGGCTTGCCGGATCGACGAATGTCTCCGTCTTCCAGAGTTCGGCACGCATCACGGCCCGCGCGCATTGAAAATAGACCTCGTCGATGGTGATCACCACGACGCTGCGCGGATGCTTGCCCTCCATCTCGAAACTCGCGAGCAAGCTTTCCTCGATGGAGACCACCGCACGACCATTAAGCCGCATCGTGGTGTTTGAACCGGGAATTAGAAACATCAGTGCAATGCGGGGATCCCTGACGATATTGGCCAGCGAGTCGACGCGATTGTTGCCGCGCCAGTCGGGAAGCAGCAGCGTCTTGTCGTCCTGCACGCGCACGACGCCGCCCAAATCACCGCGCGGTGAGCAATCCAGCCCCTCCTGGCCGACCGTCGCCAGCGCCATGAAGGGCGATACCTCGATCATCCTGCGATAGAGCGGCGTCAGCGCAGTCGTCACCTTGGCGATCGATGCCTCGCTCGTGCCGCCATAAAGCTCATTCAGTTCTTCAACGGAAGTGATGATCCGCATGTTGCCTCACGTCTTTTTGATCCAGATACTGGCGGGTTAGACGCAAGGCGTGACGTTGCTATGACACACGCCGCACCGACGTCCGAAGAAAGGATATAACCGTTTCGCCGGCGCTTTCGAATGCATTTTCTTCAGCAGATGCCGGCGCTTCCGCCAGGAATTCGCCGATCGCCTCCAGCACGGGAGCGGCGCTGACGATACGGCGATGGCCGAAGCCGTTGGCCCAGAGGAGGCGAACATGATCGCCGGCGCTGGCGTAGGCGCGGGCATGATCGGCGCTGACTTCCTTGTCATCCTCGGCGTGGATGACCAATACCGGTCTGCCCAGATCGCGAACGCTGTGTTCGGCAACATACTCATCGAGCGCCCTGCCAGTGACATGACCGACCTCCGCTTCAAGCGCTGCCTGCACTTTAGGATCGAGCCGCATCATCCTGCCGAAATCCGTGAACAGCCAGCCCATTGCGCTCGGTGCGCCGATCAGCACCAGGCGATCCGTCAGGGTCGGCTCTGTGCCCGGCAGAAAGCCGGCCGCGGCCATTGCAATGGAAGCACCGCCGAACGAATGGCCGATGGTCGCGTCGAAAGCGCCGAAGCGCTCCGCCGCAGCCACGATGGCCGAAACGGCGAGGCGCACATTGAGGAAGCGCCCCCACGAGCGGCCATGGCCCGGTAGGTCGAGCGAGATCACTTCGGCACCCGCATTTGCGAGGAAGACGGCGAGCTCCGACATGTATTCGCTGCTCGAGCCCCAGCCATGGACGACAAGAAAGCGTTTCCGCTGGCCCTTGGCCCCGCCGTTCAAGCGATAGGCCATCGCCCGTCCGCCGCGAAAAGACAGCATGATCTGCTCGGCAGAATTCAGACGCGCCCTGCCCTGTGAATGCGCAGCCTCCGCCTTGGCGCCCTGCGGCCGGCGCGATGGCGTCAAACAGAAAAGCTTGAAGGCGGCTTTGCCGGCAAGCCGCGGCGAAATCCTGCCAAGGCTGGACAATCCTAGCCGGGTGACCTTAAGCGCAAAGGATGGCATAGTGGGAATCCAATAATGTTCAATAATGAACAATAAAGTACAACGATGAACAAAAATCAATCCCTACCTTGGGACCATCCGCGTTTTCGGAGCTGGATTGCCGTCGCCCGCGCCTGCCAGCTCATGCAGCAATCGCTCGGCCGGGCACTTGCGCATCTCGACATCAAGCCGCCGCATCTTGATATTCTCGTCAATCTCTTCCGCTTCGAAGGCATCTCGCAGCAGGAATTGGCCCACAAGCTGCTGGTCGGTCGCTCCAACATGAGCATGCTCCTGCCGCAGATGGAAAAACGCGGCCTGATCGAACGCCGGGGCGACAAGCACGACAAGCGCGTGTGGCGGCTTTATCTGACCACGGAAGGCCGACGCTTGACGGAAGAAGCCATGGCCATCCAGACCGACCTCATCGACCGCATGCTCTCGGACGCACCACTCGACGAATGCGAAATCATGACGGCCCACATGGAACGCATTGTCAGCCTGTTGCTGCAGGAAGAACGCGAGCCTTTGGAAACAATCGGCGATTAGTGATTGCCCGGCGGGCGGGCCAACGGCACTGCGCGGTTCAGCGAGGCGAACTCCCATATTGCCACGACGATAAGGACCGCCGTGGCGAGGATGCCGAGCTGGTAAACATCGACCTGGGAGACCGCGAGAACCAGCAGCGCCAGCCCGGCGAGGCCGACGAAATGCGATAGCGGCGGCCGCCCGGTTGTCGCTCCTTTGAACCAGAGATTGCCGACAAGGAACACGGCCGGGCCACCAAGGATCGCCGCCGCCATATGCATGTCGGCCGGGTCATGGGGATGGGAGAACAAGAATTCGTCGCCGACGACGCTCAGAATGATGCCCGCTAGAATCGGGATATGCGCATAGGTGAAAGCCTGTCGCGCCAGGCTGCCGGGCGTCTCATCCTGCTCGATGCGGTGGGCTGCGCGCTCATGGCCGAACTGGAAATAGATCCACCACATGGCGACGGTGCTGACGAAGACGGTGACGAATACCGCAACGATTAGCGGCGAAAGCGGCTGTTCGGCAAATGTCTTGCCCGCCTGCAGGATTGCCTCGCCGAGGCAGATAATGATGAAGAGCGCGCAGCGCTCGGCAAGATGCGCACCGGAAACATCCCAATCCGCCGCGGTCGACTTGCCAAGGCCGGGCACGGCGAAACCGAAGGCGGGTGCTGCATATTCGATCGCCAGCGCAGCGAGCCACAGCGACACCCGCGTCTCACCCTCCATCAGGGCGCCGGCAATCCAGAAGATCCCCGACACGATCAGCCAGCAGGTGATGCGGACGAAATTGCGATGATTGGCCGGGCCGACGTCTTTTAGGGTATAGACGGTAAATAGCGAACGGCCCACTTGCATGAATACATAGGCGCCGGCGAAGAAAATGGCTTTCCCGGCAAAGGCATCCGGAATGGACGCTGAGAGAACCAGCCCGGCAAACATCAGCACGAAGAGCATGATGCGCACCGGCATGCGATCGGGATCGAGCCAGTTCGTCACCCAGGCGGTGAATATCCATACCCACCAGACGGCAAAAATCAGCATGCCGGCTTGGAGAGCACCGAGGGGGGTGAAATGGCTGGCCAGCGCATGCGAAAGCTGCGAGATCGAGAAGACGAAGACCAGATCGAAAAACAACTCGACGAAAGAGACCTTGCTTTCGTTTTTACTGCCTTTGGCGCGCAGCCAGCTTCCCGTATCCCCACCTGCCATGCCTGTCCCCTTGCTGCTGACAGTGCTAGTGCGGCTTGCCCGCCACGTCGCGGCTCAAGCCCTTTTCCTTCAGTTCTGCCTCATAGGCGGCGAAAAGCTCGGAGCCCTTCTCGCCGAGTTCGCGAAGATAGGCCCAGGTAAAAATGCCGGTATCGTGCATGTCGTCAAAACCGATGCGGACGGCGTAGTTGCCGGTCGGTGTCATCGACATGATCCCGACATTGCGTTTGCCCGGCACGGTGATCTTCTGCCCTGGCCCATGTCCCTGCACCTCGGCCGATGGCGACAGCACACGCAACATTTCCGCCGACAGATCGAAGCTTTCGCCGTCATTGAAGCTCACCACCAGATGATGGCGGTCCTTCGACACTCTCAGTTCGGTTGGCCAGACGTCGCTCATCGATTTTCCCATGCGTTTCAATGCGTACCCGGAGAAGTAGGCCGCCAGTCGTTAACGCGCAAGTGCATTTGAAAATGCATTTCCCTTGACGCAACAATCGCCTATGCACACATTAACATGACAACGGAGGTTTTCGTGAACAGCATTGTCGGCACGATAGGCAACGGATCGCCGCTGGTGGCGGATGCGTCACCGATGATCGACCCTTTTGGGCGGGCGGTCACCTATCTGCGCGTCTCCGTGACCGACCGCTGCGATTTCCGCTGCACCTATTGCATGGCGGAAAACATGACCTTCCTGCCGAAAAAAGATCTGCTGACGCTGGAAGAGCTGAACCGGCTCTGTTCCGCCTTCATTGCTAAAGGCGTCCGCAAGATTCGCCTGACCGGCGGCGAGCCGCTGGTGCGCAAGAACATCATGTTTCTGGTGCGCGAGCTCGGCAAACGCGTTCAAGACGGTGGCCTGGAGGAGCTCACGCTGACGACAAACGGGTCGCAGCTCTCGCGCTATGCAGAGGAGCTCTATGATTGCGGCGTGCGCCGCATCAACGTTTCGCTCGACACGCTCGATCCCAATAAATTCCACGCCATCACCCGCTGGGGCGATTTCGCGAAGGTGATGGAGGGTATCGACGCCGCGCAGAAGGCGGGCCTGAAGATCAAGCTCAATGCCGTGGCGCTCAAGGATTTCAACGAGGCGGAGATACCCGAGCTGCTGCGCTTCGCCCATGGCCGCGGCATGGACCTGACCGTCATCGAGACGATGCCGATGGGTGAGGTCGAGGAAGACCGCACCGACCGGTACCTGCCGCTCTCCAAATTGCGCGCCGATCTCGAACAACAATTCACGCTGACCGACATTCCATATAAGACCGGCGGTCCGGCCCGTTATGTCGAAGTCGCCGAAACCGGTGGCCGCCTCGGCTTCATCACGCCGCTGACCCATAATTTCTGTGAGAGCTGCAACCGCGTGCGCCTCACCTGCACCGGCACGCTTTATATGTGCCTCGGCCAGAACGATGCCGCCGACCTGCGCACGGCGCTGCGCGCCACCGAAGATGACGCGCTCGTCTACGCCGCCATCGACGAAGCGATCACCCGTAAGCCGAAGGGTCACGATTTTATCATCGACCGCACGCACAACAGACCGGCTGTCGCCCGCCATATGAGCGTCACCGGCGGCTGATCTTCCCATACCAAGACAAGAAAACGCCGGGCGATAAGTCCGGCGTTTCTATTGGTTGCTGCTGTTTTCTGAAGTAACGCCTCAGGCGGCGCGATACCCATAGCCTTCATGTGCCCCGTCGCCATCGCCCGTGCGGAAGCGGTCGATCTTGTCGGAGAGCATATCGACGCGTTGGCGCAGGCCATGAATCTCGGCGTTGTTTTCTTCCACCATCGCCGCATTTCTTTGGGTGATCAGCTCGACTTCGCCGACCGCTCGCGTCACTTCTTCGATCCCGGTCGACTGCTCGGCCGTTGCCGCGGAAATGTCGGCGACGAGCTTCTGCACGCCGGTCACATGCCCGATGATTTCGGCGAGCGCAGCACCGGTCTGCTCGACCAGATGGACGCCATTCTGCACCTGCGAGGAGCTTGCAGAAATCAGGCCCTTGATCTCCTTTGCCGCGTTGGCGCAGCGCTGCGCCAATTCGCGCACCTCCTGCGCGACGACGGCAAAGCCTCGACCGGCCTCGCCGGCGCGGGCGGCTTCGACGCCGGCATTCAGCGCCAGCAGGTTGGTTTGGAAGGCGATTTCGTCGATGACGCCGATGATCGTGACGATCTTTTCCGACGAGCGGTTGATCTCACTCATGGCGCCGACGGCCTTGGCGACGACTTCGCCGGATTGCGTTGCGTAAGCCTGGGTCTCGTTGACCGAGACCGCCGTCTGCTTGGCCCGGTCGGCGGTGGAACGCACGACATCGCTCAGACGGTGGAGTGCCCGCGAACTTTCCTCGAGGGCCGCCGCCTGCTGCTCGGTGCGGCGTGCGAGATCGTCGGCGGATGCGGCGAGATTGCCGGTACCGCCCTTGATCTCCTCGGCCGTGTAGCGGACATCCGTCAACGTCTCGCGCAGGGCTTCGACAGCGTGATTGTAGGTGAATGCCATTTCGACGAAATCGGCGGAAAGGTCTTCGCGCATGCTCTCTTCCAGATTTCCATCCGCAAGCTTGGCAAGAACATCGGCCAGCGCGTTCAGCGCCTGCTTCTGTTCTGCTTCGATGCGGGCGCGGTCGGCAGCGCGCCGTGCGGCTTCTTCCGCCGACAAAGCGCGCGCGCTCTCGGCCTCCCTCTCCAGCCGGACATTTTCCAGGGCAGCGTCGCGGAAGACGGTGACGGAACGCACCATATCGCCGATCTCGTCGCCGCGATTGCGGCCGTCGATCGCCACTTCCAGATCGCCGCTGGCAAGCCGCGTCATGATTCCGGTAACCCGCTTCAGAGGTCCACGCAGCGTTTCGACCAGCATTAGACCGCCGACGATGGCAAGCAGCGTACCGAGGATCATGGCAATGACGGAGACATTGGCGGAGCGCTCGCTGTCTTCCTTGCCGATCTCCTGCGCTTGCGCAACGAAGCTGCGCAGCGACGTCATCGCATCCGCCAGCAAGCTGTTGGAATCGACGCGCGTCTTTTTCCAGTCGGACGCGGTCTGCAACAGATCGGCCGAACCCTTGGTCACGCTGTCGATCAGGGGCTGAGTACGAGCAGAAAAATCGCGCATCGTAGAATTGGTCTGGCCCAGCGCCGAGATTTTCACGCCGGCGTCCTGCAGATCCTTCAAATCGGCAACGACGGCGTCCCGCGAGGCAGCGTCGCGCACATTCTCCATCCGTGCGGTATGCAGCGTCAGGCGATCGATGATGCCCAGCGCCTGGTCGACGTGATCCAACAATTCTTTCTGGCCGTCGATGATCTTGTCGAGGCTGACGAAGCGATCGGCGGCAGTATCGCTGTTCTTGGCCGATTGCAGGGTCATATCCCCTTCGATCTTCACGAAGCTCTGCAGAATCGGTCCCATGGCCTGGACCTTCAGATCGGCGGTATCGCCGCCCTTCAGGACTGCGTCAAGCTTATTGGCAGCATCGGCCGCGCCGTTGACCAGCGCGACGCCACGCTTGGAAACAAGAGCTTTCGACGTGGCGACCTGCTTGAGGATCGCATCCGTATAGGTACGCGCATCGGAGATTTCCTCATTGGAATCCGCGGCCATCTGCACCTGGATGCGCAGGTTGCTCATCTTGTCCGACAGGCCCTTGAAGGCAGCGGCATCGTAAAGCAGTTCCTTGGCGAAGGTTTCCTTGTCGCCGAACTCCTTGCGGATGATGTCGATCTGCTTTCCAGCCGCCTTGCCGCTGGCTTCGAGCCCCGACACTGCCTTCTGGATCGCGTCGACATCGCTGTCCTGCTTTTGCTTGATGTTCCAAAGGGCGGCCGTCTGCGTGCGCATCTTGTCGGCCAGATCGCTGACGGCGGAGATCTTGGCGCGTTGATCATTGCTGAGCAGGCCGCTCAGACGCTGGACGCCGGCCGCCTGCGCATCGATCTTATCCGCAAGCGCCTTGCGCGTTTCATCGGATGGCGACGTGGTGAACTCCTGCAAAGCAGCCTGCAAGTTCTCGAAGTCGCTGATATTTTCGATCGTCGCCCGCGTCACGGTCATATGGCCGTTGAGAATATTGGCCGTGTGATAGCCAACCAGGCCGATACCGGCGATGAGCACTACCAGCGGTACGACGAAGATAAGAACCTTGGTCACGATCCGGCGGCTTTGCAGAAGACGATCAATGAAGAACATGCCACGCCCCAATGAAATTCGTTGGTATCCGGCGAAGGCGGGACCGTCATTCCCTGCTGCGCTGCGGTAGAGCTTCTGCCTCATGCAAAACTGAGCCGAGCGTCCGGAAATTAGATTGAATAAGGATTAATCGCGAACGTAAAAGATCGCACATCTCCCAAAAATCGACAGTGCTGTCCCGATTTTGCGATTTCGGCGTGATTGCACTCGCCATCAGCTCACGTTTTCATTGCGACGCACAATCGAATTTGATCACGACTACACCGGCAATGATTCCAATTTGCGGAAAACCGCAGTAGAGCGAGCTGATATATCCAGGGAATCGCTTTATGCCGCGGACGAAGAATACGCAGGGCGCGCTCTACATGGCCGCAGCTATGGCCGGCTTTTCCTGCAGCGACGCACTTTCCAAATCAGTCATCGCGGTCATGAACGCAGGAGAGATCATGTTTCTCCGCGGGCTTTTTACCAGCATCTTCGTCTTTCTGCTCGCCTGGAATATGGGAGCCCTGCGCTCATGGAAAGTCATTCTGCAGCCGATGATCGCGCTGCGCGTCGTCTGCGAAGGAATTGCGGCAGCAACCTATATCACCGCGCTCGGCATGATGCCGATTGCCAATGCCTCCGCCATCCTGCAGGCATTGCCGCTCGCCGTTACCCTCGGCGCAGCCCTGTTCCTGAAGGAACCGGTCGGCTGGCGGCGCTGGACGGCGATCGTCGTCGGCTTTGTCGGCGTGCTCATCATCATCCGCCCCGGCCCCGATGGCTTCACGACGGCTGCCCTACTCGTGGTAGCCAGCATGTTCGCCACAGCCGCCCGCGATCTGGCGACGCGTTGCGTCAGCAAGGATGTGCCGTCGCTCATGGTGACAGTCTGTACTGCGATCTCGATTTCCATCTTCGGCGCCCTGTCGATCGCTCCGCTCGGCGGCTGGCAGCCCATCACTTTCACCCCGTTCTCGCACATCCTGCTCGCATCGATCCTGGTACTCGTCGGCTATCAATCGGTGATCCAGGCGATGCGCACGGGCGAGATCTCCTTCGTCGCACCGTTCCGCTATCTAAGCCTCATCTGGTCGGCATTGCTTGGCTTGCTGTTCTTCAGTGAGATGCCGGATGCCTGGACCATGATCGGCTCCGCCATTGTCATCGCCTCCGGTCTCTATACATTCTACCGGGAGAGCAAACGGCAAGCGGTCGAGCGCGTCGCCCAGGAATCCGAGCCGCGTGTGCCCGCCTGAGGTCGCCCAACATGCCCGGCTTCATCCCCGATCCCGCCGATATCCCGCCCTATCTGCTCGCCGGCGGTCGCTCCAGCCGCATGGGTGCGAACAAGGCGCTTGCACTTCTCGGTGGCGAAACTCTTCTGACGCGTATAGCCGCTCGCATCGGACAGCAGCAGCGAAAGCCGGTTGCGTTGAATGCCGATGCCGATTGGTCGGATACGGAAGGGCTGCCGTTGGTTCCCGACACCATCCCCGGCAAGCTCGGCCCGCTGGCGGGCGTGCACACCGCCATGCGTGATGCGGTGATGAGGCACCCGAACGCGTCGCATATCGCTACGGCGCCGATCGACAGCCCGTTTTTTCCAATCGATCTGATCGCTCGGCTAGCCGAAGCGATCGAAGGCCGAGAGGAAATCGCAATAGCCGCATCGCTGGGTCGCGACCATCCGGTGTTCGGCCTGTGGCCCGTCTCGCTTGCCGACGATCTCGCGACCTGGCTTGTCAAGGATGACAAGCGACGCGTCAGGGACTATCTCGCGCGTCATAGTGTCCGAACGGTCGAATTTGCCATGATCCAAACGCCGATCGGTTCCCTCGATCCCTTCTTCAACGTCAACACACCAGAAGACCTGATCGCCGCGGAAACATGGCTCGCGGCGCTGGAGCAGATGTCATGACAACAAAGCGACCCAAAATCTTCGGCATCGCCGGCTGGAAGAATTCCGGCAAGACCGGCCTTGCGGTGCGGCTTGTCACCGAATTCACCCGGCGCGGCTACAAGATTTCGACCATCAAACATGCCCACCATGATTTCGACATCGACAAGGTGGGCGCCGATAGCTTTCGCCATCGCGAAGCCGGCGCTCATGAAGTCACCATCGTTTCCGGCACGCGCTATGCCATCATGCACGAACTGCGCGGCGAGCCGGAGCCGAGCTTCGAGGAAATCCTGGCGCGGCTTGCCCCTTGCGACCTCGTCTTGATCGAAGGCTACAAGCGCGAGCCGATCCCCAAGATCGAAGCTCGTCGCCTCGAGGCGGCCAACCGCGTGCCCTTGGCGCCGCAAGACCCGCATATCGTCGCCATAGCCACTGACCATCCGGTGGAGGATGCCGGCGCACTGACCGTCTTCGATCTCGACGATACCCTGGCGATCGCCGATTTCATCGCTGCGACGGTTGGCCTCGGCGAACTGGCAAAAGAATAAGGCCGCCGGTTTCCCGACGGCCTCACGCGTTTGAGACAGGAAAAGCTTACTGGGTTGAAGCGACCGGACGCACCAGCGCCGTGACACGGCGGATGGTAACGCGACGGTTTTCCTGCTCGGGCCCCTGCGTATTCACCTTGAGATATTGCTCGCCGTAACCCTGGGTCACCAGGTTTTCCGGCGGAATGCCATAGACGTCGCTGAGGACCTTGGCGACGGATTCGGCACGCTGATCGGAAAGGACCAGATTGCTTTCCGGAGTGCCGACGGCATCCGTATGGCCTTCGATCATGAAGGTCTCGGTCGGGTCCTTCTTGACGATCTTGCCCATGGCGTCGGCAACGCCGCGCAGCGTACTCGCCTGCGACATCGGGATTTCCGCACTGCCGGTCGCGAAGGTGATCGTATCGAGGTCGATACGGCGCACCTTATCGCGAATACGGGCGGAATAACGCACTTCGTTCAGCGAGTAGACCCGCTCGACTGGCTCGACCGGCGGTTCGCGCAGGAAGTCGTAATAATCCGCCTCGCGGTCCGTGCCCGTGTCGATGATGTACTGGTTCAGCGGAATGCGCAGGCGCATCGGCGGCAACTCGTCGCCCGGATCGCGGAAGTAATCGTCGCGGTCCGGCTGACCCTCCAGTTCCGGCGAGTAGAACAGCACGTATTCGCGGCCGCGCGCATCGATGCGCGAGCGCTGAATGACGTCGCCATAGCGATTGCGCACGGTAATAATGCGATCGCCATCCGGCTGATCGATCGTTTCGCGGTAACGGTCGCGCGGAAGCTGCTCATAGATCGGACGTTCACCCTCACGGATGAAGCGCGCGCTATCATCGTGACGAACGACGTAGGTATTGTCGATATTAAGGATGACGCGGCCGCCCTGATTGCCGTTCGGCTGGAGTGCAACGCCTTCCGGCGACGCGAAATCCGGCCTGCGGTCGAGGCGACGCCCCTGCTCGCTGGTTATGGCTTCGATCCTCACAGGCTGTTGCTGCTGCTGGCCAGCGAGCGCGCGTTGAGCTTCGGCATCGGATGTCGGCGCCTTGGCATAGGCCTGCGGCTGTTGCACCGGGGCGTTCTGCGCTTGCCTAGTCTGAGCCTGACCGGCACCAGTCTGAGCCTGCCCGCCGGCAGCTTGGCCACCCTGACGGAAGCCGCGCCGCGCCGCATCCTTGTCGCTATCCAGCACGGCAGCGCCATTCTGCACCGGCAGAATAACCGTCTCGTTGCTGGCTGCAGGATTTGCAGCGATCTTCTTGCGACGCTCCAGTTCCTGCGGCGAAACCTGCTCACCTCCAGCGGCGGGGGCCGCCGTCTGGGCGCCCTGCTGCACGGCACCATTGGCAGGCTCCTGCACGGCGTTACCCTGAGCGGGAGCACCGGTTTCGACATTCGGCTGCTGCTGTTTGCCGACCTGCGGAGCTACCTCGTTCTGCGGCTGAGCCTGCTGTCCCAGGTTCTTCTGAACTGGCTTTTGTTCGGGCGTGGCTGCAGGCTGTTGCGCGCCCTGCTCAGTCTGCGGCAGCGTGCCGGTCGCCGGCTTCTGGCCCTGCTGCGTGCCGGGCTCGACCTGATTTCCAGGCTGAACCTGGGTCTTCGGTTGGGCCTGCTCTGTGGCGGGAGCCTGTTGCTGGGCTGGTGCCGCCTTCTGTTCTGCTGGTTGCTGAGCTGGGGCTACCTTCTGTTCCGCCGGTTGCTGCGCCGGTTCAGCCGATTGGCCCTGCAGCTTCTGATGCTTCTTCTTCTCAGGCTGGGCGGGGGTTTCCGGCTGGGCCTGTCCGCTCTGAGTCGGCTGTGCAGCCGGCGCCTGTTGCTGCGCGGGCGCGGCCTTCTGTTCGGCTGGCTGCTGTGCCGGTTCAGCCGATTGATCTTGCTTCTTCTGACGTTTCTTGAGTTCGGGCTGGCCTTGCGGCTGCGTTTCAGGGGCAGCCTGTTGCTGGGCCGCCTTCGGCTGCGGCGCTACTTCCGGCTGTGCCGCTGGCTGTTGCTCCGCATTCTGCTTGTGCTTCTTTTGCTCCGGCTGAGCCTGCTGGGTTTCCGGTGCCGCCTGCGGCTGCAGCGCCTTGGGCTGCTGTGTTTCCTGCTGTTGCTTTGCGGGCTTTTGCTGTTCAGGCTGCCCTTCGGGCTGGGCTTCCTTCATCTTGCGCTGTGGCTCGGCTCCGCCCTGCTGTGCTGGTGCGGCCTCATGCTTCTGGCCCTGTGGCTCGCCCTGCTCTGCACCGCCCGGCTTCTTGCGCTTTTTCAGCTCCTCTTCGGACTGCCCGTCCGGAGCCGGCTGCTCCTGGGCAACCTCGAAACTTGCATTGCCGTTGACGGCGACCGATCCGGCGGCAGCATTGCTCAACGGTGCGATGGCTTGGTCGCGCAGCGCTGTGGCGGCAGCCGGCTCAAATGCCAGTGATAGAGACAGCAGTGGAAATGCTGCACTGGCAAATAGTCTGGATCGCTTTCCCATAGTTGGGATCTCCTTTTCTTATCATTATCCGCCAAGGTGCGGATCTCAGCCCGCGGAACAGATGCCCCATGATCCCGGCCGATTTTCGGTGTCCATAGGGCTGAATCGCGGCAAACGGTGATATGTTCCAAAGAATTAGATACGGAAAATTAACCCCGCCTGAACGCGCCGGAAGGCTTCCGTTCAGCTTTGCGGGATCGCGCAAGCGCTTTGGAGATAGTGTGTGCGATGCAAACCGGCTTCGTAATTCCAGTTGCAATTTGCGAAAAAAAAGTACGATTATCGAAGGCAGGCGGGCCACGCACCCGCTCCATTCTGGCCGGCCGCCAATGAAGAAAAATAGCCGCCGGTCGCCAACAGAGAGGATCAAAATGCGCATCTCCACTCGTCTTTTCGCCGCTGCATCGCTTGCCGCGATGTCGCTTTTCGCCGGGGCAGCGCTTGCTGACGGCGATTCGATCGTCATCGGCACCGACGCAACCTATCCGCCGTTCGAATCGCTCGACGCCGCCGGCAAATTCGTCGGCTTCGACATCGATATAGCCAATGCGCTTTGCGATCAGATGAAGGTCAAGTGCACCTTCGTGAACCAGGATTTCGACGGCATCATTCCGGCTCTGCAGGCCAAGAAGTTCGACGCCATCGTATCGTCCATGTCGATCACGCCGGAGCGTCAAAAGACCATCGACTTCACCAACAAATACTACAATACGCCGCCGGCCATCGCCGTGCCGAAGGATTCGACCATAACCGAAGCAACCGATGCGGCCCTGAAGGGCAAGACCATCGGCGCGCAGTCCTCGACCACGCACGCAAACTACGCCACCGCGCATCTGAAGGATGCCGAGCTGAAGCTCTATCCGTCGCCGGACGAATATAAGCTCGACCTCGCTAACGGCCGTATCGACGCTGTCATCGACGACGTCGTGGTTCTCTCCGAATGGGTCAAGTCCGATGCCGGCAATTGCTGCAAGATGCTCGGCACGCTGAAGGTCGATCCGGAAATCAACGGCGTCGGCGCCGGCATTGGCCTCCGCAAGGGTGACACCGCCCTTAAGGACAAGTTAAACGCCGCGATCGCTGCGATCCGTGCCGACGGCACCTACAAGAAGATCCAGGACAAGTATTTCGACTTCGACGTCTACGGCGAGTGATCGCCGTCGATTCCTTGGGAAAAGACGACGGCGGAAGCTTGCTCTTCCGCCGTTTTTGTTTGACATATAATATAAGAATAAGAGAAACGCGGCAAAAGCTGCGAGGGGAAATACGGTATGGGCGGATTGTTTTCCGCGTTTGGTTCCTTGTGGGCCTGGATAGATAACGCTTTCGATCCGCTGTGCGGCCCCGTGGGGCTCTTCACCGTGTTCTTCCAGAACACCTCTATTGCCTGTGGCGACACCGGCTGGGGCGACGAGATTGCCGGCGGCCTCAAAGTCACGATAACAGTAGCCGTCCTGACATTGCCGCTCGGCTTGGTCGTCGGCTTTCTGGTGGCGCTGGCACAGCAATCCGAAGAAAAGTCGCTGCGGCTGGCAGCCGGCGTGTTCACCACCATCTTTCGCGGTCTGCCGGAGCTCCTGACGCTCTTCATCATCTATTACGGCATACAGATTCTGCTGCAAACGGCCCTCGCTTACGTGGGCTACACCGGACAGGTCGAGATCAACGCCTTCGTCGCCGGCATGGTCGCTCTGTCGATCGTTTTTTCCGCCTATTGCTCGGAAGTTTTGCTGTCGGCCTTCAGGGCGATTCCCAAGGGCCAGTATGAAGCGGGCGACGCTCTTGGCTTTCACCGGGCCCGCACCATGCGTCTGATCATCCTGCCGCAATTGATCCGCATCTCGCTTCCCAATCTTGGGAACCTCTGGATGAACTTGCTGAAGGATACATCCTACGTTTCCGTCATCGGACTCGCTGACATCATCCGCCAAACGGGCCTTGCCGTGCGCGCGACCAAGGAACCATTCTTCTTCTATTTGGTTGCCTGCGGACTCTATTTGACGCTCGCCGTCATCTCCTCGGCCGGGTTGTCTTACCTCGACCGTTGGGCCAAACGCGCGGAGTTTCGCCGATGAGCTATGCAGAAGTCTTGATCCCCGCGCAGCCGGCACCACCGGAGACGATGAAGCGCCTCTCCAAGGCCCGCATTGCCGGTTATTTCTTCCTGGCCCTCTGGGCGCTGCTAGGCATCGCGCTGATCACGATGATGATCACCAATTGGGACAACGCAAAATTCTTCAAGTTCGGTCCACGCTTTCTGCACGGCCTCTGGATCACGGTGAAGCTGGTCGGGCTTTCCTTCATCCTTGGCGGGATACTCTCCGTTCCGCTCGCCTTTGCGAGAATGTCGAAGAACCGGATTTTGAAGAGCCTGACCTATGGCTATGTCTATCTCTTCCGCGGCACGCCGCTGCTGGCGCAGATCTTCATGGTCTACTACGGCTTTCCGCAGGCGCGCGGCTTCATTGACAGCATCGGTCTCTGGTGGTTCTTCCGCGATCCCTTCAATTGCGGTCTGTTTGCCATGACGCTAAACACGGCGGCCTATCAGACCGAGATTGTCCGCGGCGCCATCCAGAGCGTCCATCACGGCCAAAGCGAGGCTGCGGCCTCGCTCGGCCTTCATAAGCTCGTCACCTTCTACAAGATCATCTTGCCGCAAGCGTTGATCGTGGCGCTGCGGCCTTACGGCAACGAGATCATTCTCCTGATCAAGAGCTCGGCGACCGTATCGATCATCACCGTCTACGATCTGATGGGTGAGACGCGCTATGCCTTCTCGCAGACCTACGACTACCAGACCTATCTCTGGGCAGCGATCTTCTATCTTTCCATCGTCGAGCTGATGCGTAACCGCTGGGCTTGGATCGAGGGCTACCTGACGCGCCATCTGAAGCGTTGACCCTTGCCATGGCAGGCGTCTCCTTGCGCCTGCCGCCTGCACCTTGGCAGCACTCACCTATAGAGGCTGCTATCATATTGATTTTCGAGAAGAAATTTCTTTTTTGCAACACTTTTGTAAAGCTTGGGTTTACCATGAGGTGTTTCCATTTTCCTGTGACATCCGCGTCACGAAGAACAATGGGAACAGAAAGAGAGACCTCATGCACAATGACATGCAAAAGCAGTTGCAAGGCTATGGGCTCACTACGGCGCAGATCCTCTATCGCCTGCCCGATCATCCGCAATTTCTGCAGACCTACATCTGGCAGGACTATGATCTCGCCCCGAATTTCCCGGAGATGCGCGGCTTCCTGAAATTCTGGCAGGAGAAGCTCGACGGGCCGTTACATTCGGTGCGCTATGTTCACCGTCGGCTGATCTCGGCGACCGAGTGGCGGGCAGTGAAGGGAGAGTTCATCCTGCACTAAAACGCATCGCGATCTCTGGGATTCGCTCCTTGCGTTTTAGGCCCTTGATTTTGCGCGTGTCGTTATCGCAAAACCGCTGCGCACTTTTGCGCGACATGCTTTAGTCTGGCTTTGCCAAACGATCAGACATGCGCTTCGCCATGGGTGAAATCGCCGTCATCCGGCCCGCGACGTAATGCGCTATAGAGAATGACGGCATAGAACACGGCCACGATTGCGATCACCGGCCAACCGGGGATCGGTCCGAGCGTTGCATTGTCGGCAATATAGCTCCACGAATGCGCCAGTTCTTGCGGCGCACCATTCGCTTGCAGTTTCGGCGTCGAGATCTTCAAAACCCAGGCCAGCAGCAGGATCACATACATCCAGCAATAATTCCGCCGCAGGCGTCGCTGCATCGCTTCGGAATAATTGAGCAGAAAACGCGGTGCGCGCAGGCTTTTGGCAATCGACACCGCCCAATCGGGATTGAGATTGGCTTCGGGCGCCAAGATCTGCGCAAAATAGCTGCGTTCCAATTGCCGCACCCGCGCCCGATAGACGTCGAAGAAGCGATAGCGCCGCGCCTCGATCATCAGCAGCAAGGTGATCAGCATCATACCAAACAGCAACACGCCATGATGCGACGTCGGCGTCGACAGCGATACGGAAAGCAACGCCGCAACGACGGTGATCGCCCAGTTTGACGTCCGGTCGATGCGATCGCGCCAACTGGTCATCCGCGCGAGCTCGCCGCGGTAGTAATGGGTCAACGTGTTGGTGATCTCCCCCGTCGTCGAAGGCATAGGCGGCGGCTTCCGATCCGTAGCGCTGTTGATGAGATGCGACGTGGTGAGCTCGGTGGCCATGGTTTTTTCCTCCATTTCTCTTTTTTTGCGCAACGGCCTTATGGCCCGCCGCTGCCGCAGACGAATATTTTGCTCCTTCAACGCAGCCATTGCAAAAGCCATTCAAGCGCCTTAATGCCTCCTTGACGAATGAAGGACTGATCGCTCATGGCAAAGAAAAAGATAGACGAAGACGCGCTGGCGGAAGCCTACAACCGCGCCCTTGCGCTCGAAAAAGCCGGCGATATCGACGCCGCGGTCAAGGCCTATGAGGATGTGCTGGCGATCGATCCCGAGGATCATGGCGGCGCAGCCGTGCGCATCGCCTCGATGGGCCGCGGCGAAACGCCGGTTAAGGCGCCGGACGCCTATGTCGAAACCCTGTTCGATCAGCATGCTGAAGTTTTCGAAGACGTGCTTGTCGAGCAGCTCGGCTATCATGTTCCGGTTCTCGTGCGTCAGCGGCTGCAGGCACTTGGTCTCGGCCCCTTCAAGCGCATGCTTGATCTCGGCTGCGGCACGGGCCTGACCGGCGGTACGCTGCGAGACATCGCCGAGGACATTACGGGTATCGATATTTCCGAAAACATGGTCGAAGTCGCCCATGAGAAGGATCTGTATGAAACGCTGTTCGTCGCCGAGGTTGAGGATTTCCTCGACGATAATGACGAAGAGCCGTTCGACCTGATCACCGCCACCGATGTGCTGCCCTATCTCGGCGCGCTGGAGCCGTTGTTCTTCGGCGCCGCTGAAAACATGACGCCGGGCGGCCTCTTCATCTTCTCCTCGGAAACCCTGCCCGACAGCGCTATGGCAGGCCGCGCCTACATGGTCGGTCCGCACCAGCGTTTCGCCCATTCGGAAAGCTACGTGCGCGAACGCCTGACCGCGACCGGCTTCGAGCTGATCGAAATCACCGACATCAATGTCCGCATGGAAGAGGGTCATCCGACCCCGGGCCATCTGGTTATCGCGCGCCTTGCGTCGTGATCTGATTTCTCCTGCAGCCAATCCGAATAGTTACCCAATTGGGTAACTATTCATTGCATTCGCTGGCACGATCTGTTACTTAGCCATTTAGGTAAGTTTTGGCATCGCCTCGATGTAGGAAAGGTCGCTGTATGTCTCTCATCCTTTATCAGCATCCCCTCGCCTCCTTCTGCCATAAGGTCCTGATGGCGCTTTATGAGAACGGTACGCCCTTCGAAAGTCGGATCATCGATCTCGGCAACGAAGAGTCCCGCGCATCGTTGCTGCGCCTCTGGCCGATCGGCAAATTCCCTGTCCTGCGCGACGAGGCGCTCGACAGCACCGTTCCCGAAACCAGCATCATCATCGAATATCTCGACCGGCATTATCCCGGCGCGACGCCGCTGTTGCCGCTCGATCCGACGGATGCGCTCTGCGTCCGCCTCTGGGATCGCTTCTTCGATCTCTACGTTCAGGAACCGATGCAGGCGATCGTTGCTGACATTCGCCGTCCGGAAGATGAGCGCAACCCCAAAGCCGTCGCGCAGGCGCAGGCATTGTTGCGCACCGCCTACGGCATGATCGAGCAGCAACTGGGCGAAAAGCTCTGGATCGCCGGTGACGCCCTGACGATGGCGGATTGCGCCGCCGCCCCGGCATTGTTCTACGCCGAAACGCTCGTGCCCTTTGGAGAACAGCAAGTCCGGCTGCAGCAATATTATCAACGCCTGCTCGATCGTCCGTCCTTTGCACGCGTGCTCGAAGAGGCGATGCCCTACTTCCATTTCTATCCCTATAGCCAGAAGCTGCCCGCCCGTTTCCGCCCGGAACGATCGGATGGTTGAGGATTCCATAGCGCTCGACCGAATGTTCCAGGCCCTGTCGGACCAAAGCCGCCGCGGCATGATCGACCGCCTCGGCCGCGGTCCCGCCTCGGTGATGGAACTGGCCCAGCCGTTCGCCATGGCACTGCCGACCGTGATGAAACATCTGCATGTTTTGGAAACCAGCGGTCTGGTGCGCTCGGAAAAGATCGGCCGGGTGCGGACTTACCAGCTACGGAAAGAAGCGCTGGAGCAGGTCGAACGCTGGATCGCCGAGCGTAGGGCGGGGTGGAACAGGACCTTCGACCGGCTCGATCAGTTTCTGGCCGACAATTCCGAGGAGACGGCGGTGAAATGACCGAGAGAACGACGGAACATACGACGCTGACCATAGAGCGTCATTTCAAGGCGCCGCTGCAGCGCGTCTTCGGCGCCTGGGCGGTGGCCGAAAACAAGCGCCAATGGTTCGCCTGCCACGGGGATTGGACGCCGCTGGAATTTCAGCTCGACTTTCGTCCTGGCGGCAGCGAGAGCAACCGCGTCGCCTCGACGGATGGCGTGGTACACGCCTATCAGGCTCGCTACATCGATATCGTGCCGAACGAACGCATCATCTATGCCTTCGACATGATGCTCGCTGACAAGCGCATCTCGGTATCGCTGGCAACCGTCACCTTCGCACCGGAGCCCGGCGGCACAACGATGCTCTTTACCGAGCAAGTGGTCTTTCTCGACGGCTATGGCGACAATGGTTCCCGGTTGATGGGCACGGAAATCGGCTTCGACAACCTTCGGCTCTATGTCGACGGCGACGAAAGCAGGCCGAACTAGCCGCGCGTCGCCACCCAGGATCGCCGCCAGCAACCAGCCTTTGAGCTCCGGCGCTACCACTCGCCGACAAATCGGTCTTTCGCCCCCTTCACCTTTCCGCTAAGCCTTCAGGCAAATTCTTGGAAGGAGTCTCGCGAATGGCAAAGGTCGCTTTCATCGGCATGGGCGTCATGGGCTATCCCATGGCAGGGCATTTGAAGGTCAAGGGCGGTCATGACGTCACCGTCTATAACCGCACCGTCGCCAAGGCCGAAGCCTGGGCCAAACAGTTCGACGGCAAGTTCGCCCCAACCCCCGCCGCTGCGGCCGAAGGCGCCGATTTCGTCTTCACCTGCGTCGGCAATGACGACGACCTGCGCGCAGTCACGATCGGCCATGACGGCGTGCTCGCCGGCATGAAGGCGGGCGCAGTCCTGATCGACAACACGACGGCAAGCGCCGAAGTCGCCCGGGAACTACATTCCGCAGCCAAGGAAAAAGGCGTGGACTTTATCGACGCTCCCGTCTCCGGTGGCCAGGCGGGCGCGGAAAACGGCGTGCTGACCGTCATGTGCGGCGGCGATGAGGCCACGTTCGAAAAAGCAAAGCCCGTGATCGATGCCTATGCCCGCATGGTCGGCCTGATGGGTGCCGTCGGCGCAGGCCAGCTTACCAAGATGATCAACCAGATCTGCATCGCCGGTGTGGTCCAGGGCTTGGCCGAAGGCATCCATTTCGGCAAGCAGGCCGGCCTTGACATCGAAAAGGTGGTGGAAGTCATCTCCAAGGGTGCGGCCGGTTCCTGGCAGATGGAAAACCGCCACAAGACCATGAATGTCGGAAAATACGACTTCGGCTTTGCCGTCGATTGGATGCGCAAGGACCTCGACATCGTATTGTCGGAAGCCCGCCGCAACAAGGCAAAGCTGCCGTTGACCGCCTTGGTTGATCAGTTCTACGGCGACGTCCAGGCCATGGGCGGAAATCGCTGGGACACGTCGTCACTGCTCTCGCGACTGGAGCGGAAATAATCCGTCCTGGCCAGCTCGATGAGGGACGCCGCCGGCTCGCCAAACGAGGCGGCGCCTGCTTCCTGCAAACGATGATCGAAGGCAGTTTCACAAACCGGCAACCTTCGCTACGCTTAGTGGCATTTTGCTGCCGGCTGACAAGAACAGCCGGGTAAAAGAGTTGCGGAGGCCTGGTGTTTCAAATTTCGGATAATTATTCCGCCTTTCCCCAACGCGATATCGTCCGACGCGACGGAGCCGGAATGACGGCGTGTATCATCCAAAGCACGCGCCTGCTCTGCAAGCGCCTTGCGTCGCCTGCTCCGGGCGTGGTGCTCGTTCAAAAAGGTCAGAAGATCATTCTCGATCGGGTCGCCGACATGAAGGCTTGCGCCGGCGATCTCGTACTGATCCCCGAAGGCGCCACCTCCGACATCATCAACGAGCCCGATGGCTCTGACGGCTATCAGGCGCTCGCCCTGCAGTTCGCGCCAAATTTGATCGCTGATTTCGCCGTCGGCGATGCCAGACCGGTGCAGGAGGTCAAGGTTCTTACTGGCATGCCGCCGGCTTTTGAAGAAGCCTATGGCAAGGCAATCGAGGCGATCCGAAGCGGCCCTCTCCTGCCGGACAGCATCGCAGCATCTCGCGTCAACGAAATCCTGTTGTGGCTCGGCGCGCTCGGCCACCGGTTTGCGCCGATCACGAACCCTGGCCCGATCGAACGCCTGCGCCGGATCATCAATTCCGATCCGGCCTACCCCTGGCGCGCTCCGGAGCTGGCGAAAACTATCGGCATGAGCGAGGCCAGTTTGCGGCGCAAGTTGGCAGCGGCGGAAACGAGCTTTTCTGAGCTTTTGGCTGATATCCGGATGACGACGGCACTCACCCTTTTGCAAACGACCGAGAAGTCCGTGACGCAAATCGCTCTGGATGTCGGCTACGACTCGGCCTCCCGCTTCACTGCACGCTTTCGGACGCGGTTCGATTTCGCGCCAAGCGAAATTCGCGGCCATCAGCGTGAAGTTGATCGAAACGGCGCAAAGACTGATCGAAACAGCGCAGCGCTCATCGCCGCAGAATGACAATCTCCCGCCGTCGACGCTGCGGACAGCGTCGCTCTAACGGAGATTGTCATGAAATATTCTATCGCCGCGGCCCTGGCTGCCACGTTGCTGGCATCGGGCCAAGCCTCAGCCTTTGAACTCGCCAGCCCCGACATGAAGGACAGCGGCACGCTCAAGATCGAACAGGTGGCCAACGTATTCGGCTGCAAGGGCGGCAATGTCTCTCCCGCGCTAAGCTGGAAAGATGCACCGGAGGGAACCAAGAGCTTCGTGGTAACGCTCTATGATCCGGATGCGCCCACAGGCTCCGGCTGGTGGCATTGGACCGTGTTCGATATTCCGGCATCCGCCAAGTCGCTGCCATCGGGTGCAGGATCGACTGGGGGAACCGGTCTGCCTTCCGGAGCCATCCAGGGAAGAACCGACTTCGGCACCTCTGGTTTCGGCGGCGCCTGCCCGCCTCCAGGCCCGGCGCATCGTTACAAGCTGACCGTAACCGCGTTGAAAGTCGATAAGCTCGGCCTCGACAGCAATGCCAGCGGGGCGCTCGTCGGCTACATGACGCAGGCAAACGCCCTCGCCTCCGCTTCCATCACCGCAACTTACGGCCAATGATGGCGCGCTGACAAAGAAGCAACGCCCTTACTGCGAAGTTCACGCAGCGGGCGTTGCCCAAACATATCGCTTGTCGATTAATCGTCGCTCGATTTCGCGTTTTCCAGGATCATGTAATCCAGCGGCAGCTCCGTCGAATACTTGATCTGCTCCATTGCAAAGGCCGAGGAGACGTCGCGGATTTCGATCTTGGCGATCATGCGCTTGTAGAAGGCGTCATAAGCGGCGATATCCGGCACGACGACGCGCAGCAGGTAATCGACATCGCCGCTCATGCGATAGAATTCAACCACTTCCGGGAAATCGGCGATCACTTCGGAAAAGCGCTTCAGCCATTCGATCGAGTGACTGTTGGTGCGGATCGAGACAAAAACGGTGACCTTGGTGTTGACCTTTTCCGGGTCGAGCAGGGCAACACGACGGCGAATGACGCCATCCTCTTCCATCTTCTGGATGCGGCGCCAGCATGGTGTCGTTGACAGTCCGACCTTTTTGGCGAGATCGGCCACGGCCAGAGTGGAATCCTCCTGCAGAAGGCGCAGGATTTTGCGGTCAAGACGGTCCATTTCGAGTGCCCTTTCGAATTATATTCTCTCTATAGCGCATTTTTGACGAAGGAAAAGAAACTTGTTTCACGAAACAAGGATTTTCACACGTTCTCGCAACACGGGCAGCAGCTCCATCTCGAACCAGGGATTGCGCTTCAGCCAGCCGCCGTTGCGCCAGCTCGGATGCGGTAACGGCAAGACGGCCGGCGACTGATTGGTAAGGAGATAACGCCGCCATTGCGAAACGGTTTCCGTCATCGATGCCATACGCGCCGGCCCGAGATGCCACGCCTGAGCATATTGCCCGACGGTAAGGACAAGCTCGATTTGCGGCATCGCGTCGATGGTCTTTTGCCGCCAGAGCGGCGCGCATTCCCGGCGCGGCGGCAAATCGCTTCCAGCGGCATCGTAGCCGGGAAAGCAGAACCCCATCGGCACGATGGCGAAATGATCTGGATTGTAGAAACTATCGCGGTCGACACCCAACCATTGCCGCAGCCGGTCGCCGGAGGCATCGTTGAACGGCAAGCCGCTCTCATGCACACGCAGCCCCGGCGCCTGCCCGGCAATCAGGATGCGCGCCGTCGCCGATAACACGGCAACCGGCCGCGGCTCATGCGGCAATCGGTCCGCCTCCCCACGCAGCGGCGCGTCCCGGCAGATACGGCAGGCGGCAATGGCCTTGCCCAGCGCCTGCAACTCTTCCTTCCATGCCATCAGCGATCCCATCCGACAAGCTGTCGCAAATAGTCGCCGAGCCCGGCCAGCGGATCATCACTGCGAGCCATACGCTCGTCGCGCCGATAGTCGCGCGGCCGCTCGAAATCACCCGCCCAAAGCCCTGCCTTCGCCTGACGCGCGGCCGCCTCTTCGCTCGCATAGCCGCCATAAGAGACCGCCATGCCGCTGCGCACCATCGCGCCATTAATGTCAACGCCGTCCGCTTTGCAGGTCACCAGCAGCCGACCGTAGCGGTCATGTTCGCTTCCCCGACATTCCGCCCGACCCGTCTTCATAAATTTATCAAGAACCTTGCGCGCCTCTTCGCCGCAGGCCCAATCCACGTGAGCGCGCTGACATTGCTGCCGATACTCCGGCGCATCGATGCCAAGCAGGCGCAAACGATCACCGTTTAGGGCGAGCGTATCGCCGTCAACGACATAAAAGTTTCCAGTTTGAATGAGTTCCGGGCGATTGTTCATCTTAAAAGCCAGCAAACCGAGCAGTGCCAGCAACGCGAATGTGGTCACGCCGTCACGAAAAAGGCGGCGGGGCCGCGTCACGCTTTTGCCTCCTTAAAGAACAAACCCTTGGCAAAGATGGCAAACAAATCATTTCTGAGCAGCATCTTCTTAAGGTTTGGCCGCTAGTCTGTAGCCCTCGGCAGGCCAAATTTCAACGTATCTATGAGCACCGGCGTCAGCACATCGACAGATAAGATCATCGTCGACCGTTCGCGCAGTCACCGTAACCGGGCTGTGTCGAAGACGGTGCGGCAGACGCGCGAGCGCCTACAATCTGGCCACAGCCGCAGCTTCGACCGTGAAGCCATGATGATGCATGTCGACAGCCTCTTGCAGGGCGCCTCGGTCATGCCGATCTTCGTCATCATCGTCGCAGCGCTCGGCGTCTATCTCGCCGGCGACGCGCAAATCTTCATCTGGGCGATCCCCACCCTGTCGGCACATGCCCTCAACATGCTGCTCGGCCGCCGCGCAAAAAAACGCGAAATGACCGCCGAAAGCGCCAGAAAATGGCGCCAAATGCTGTTGCTCGGTCAACTCCTCATCGGCTTTTGCTGGGCATACTTCGCGATGCAGAACTGCACGACCTGCGGCGGCGACGGCTTCGCGCTTTATAAAGGCGCGACGCTGCTGGTGGGGATCTGCGTCACGGCGATGGCGAATTTCATGCTGCCGCGCGCCGTACCCTTCTCCTTCGCGCCGGCAATCGTCGCACTTGCCGTCAAAGCGGCGCTGACGCGCAATCCGGTCGATATTGCCTTAACCGCAACCGTTGCCGTGGCGGTCGTCTTCTTCACCTTCATTACCAACCGCATGTTTCAATCGAATCTGAAGATCCTTTCGTTCCAGTCGGAAAAGGACGATCTGATCGCCGAGCTGGAAGTCGCAAAATCCATGTCGGATGAAGCGCGCCGGCGCGCCGAAGAGGCGAACCTCGCCAAATCGCGCTTCCTGGCCTCGATGTCGCATGAGCTCAGAACGCCGCTCAACGCCATACTCGGCTTCTCCGAGGTCATGTCGGCGGAGGTCATGGGGCCGCTGAACAACGCCACCTATCGCGAATACACCACCGACATCCACCGCTCCGGGCAACACCTCCTCAACCTGATCAACGAGATCCTCGATCTATCCCGCATCGAGGCCGGCAAGTATGAGCTGAGCGAGGAAGCAATCTCGCTGCTGGATGTGTCGGAGGATTGCATCGGCATGGTGCAGTTGCGCGCACGTGGCAAGAACATCTCCATTTCGTCGCAGTTCGAGCCACAGCTTCCTTCGGTCTGGGCCGATGAGAAATCCATGCGCCAGGTGATCCTCAATCTTCTCTCGAATGCGGTAAAGTTCACGCCGCAAGGCGGAGAGATCACCGTCAAGGTTGGCTGGACCGCCGGTGGTGGTCAATATGTGGCGATTAAGGACAATGGTCCGGGCATTCCCGAGGAGGAGATACCCGTCGTTCTTTCCGCCTTCGGCCAGGGCTCGATCGCCATCAAGAGCGCCGAACAGGGGACTGGTCTCGGACTGCCGATCGTTCAGGCGATCCTTGCCAAGCATGACGGCCAGTTCATGCTGAAGTCCAAGCTGCGCGAGGGAACGGAAGTCATCGCCATCCTGCCGGCCAAACGCGTGCTGCAAAGTCTGCCGGCCATCGAGGACGCGCCCTTGGTCGAGCGTCGCAAGAAGAGCTTTGCCTGACGCTCAGGCCATACGGCGCTTCAGCGGAAAAACAGATGGCTGGCGATCGTATAAAGAAGATAAAGGCCGGAAGCGACCAGCATGCAGAGGACAGCGAAGGAGCCGAGATCCTTGGCATGCTTGCCGACGTTGGAAATCTCGGGCGAAATCCGGTCAATGACTTCCTCGACCGCCGTATTCATCGCCTCTACGGCGAAAACGCCGAGAAACAGCACGACGGCAATCATGATTTCCGCAAGGGTTGCCCCGACGACGACGAGCAGGATCAATCCGGCGGCTGCGAACAACAGCTCTTGCCGGAAGGCCGATTCTTGCAGCAGGCGTTGAAAGCCACCCCAGGAATAACCGGCGGCGGCAAAGAAATGCCGGATCCCCGTTTCCTTGGTTACCGCTGATTTCGAAAACTCGGCCATTCCTGCCCCGCTTGCAACGTCTTAACCGCAAAATTAGCAGCCTTGCGAATACCGTTTCGCTATTCCCAAGGCAAGCCGACAACCGCGTCGGCCAAAGAAATCATTACAGTTTTATGACATAGGTCGAAAGTCGGTCGGAATTTTGAAGGCGGAGCGCTTAATCGCGGCGCTCCGCCGTTTTATCCGTCAATGCTTGTTAGCGACGCCGGCGCTCTCGAAGGTCGCCATGCCGGAATGGCAGGCAGCGGCGGCCTTGACGATGCCAGCAGCGAGCGCTGCACCCGTGCCTTCGCCGAGCCGCATGCCGAGCGCCAGCAGCGGCGTCTTGCCGAGCTTATCGATCGCCTTGAGATGCCCCGGCTCAGCCGAGACGTGACCGATCAGACAATGATCGAGAGCGGAGGGGTTGGCAGCCTTGAGGATCGAAGCGGCGGCAGTTGCGACATAGCCATCGATAATCACAGGGATGCGCTCCATACGGGCGGCGAGGATGGCGCCGGCCATGGCCGCGATCTCACGGCCGCCGAGGCGGCGCAGCACTTCCAGCGGATCCGAAAGATGGTCGCGATGCAGCGCCACAGCCTTTTCGACGGCAGCGATCTTGCGCTGCAGCATCTCGCCTTCCGAACCTGTGCCGGGTCCAACCCACTCCGCCGCTGTGCCGCCATAGAGCGCATAGTGGATGGCAGCCGCGATCGTCGTGTTGCCGATACCCATTTCGCCAACGCAGAGCAGATCCGTCCCGCCGGCAATGGCTTCCATGCCGAAGGCCATGGTTGCGGCGCAATCGCGTTCGCTGAGAGCCGGCTCTTCGGTGATGTCGGCGGTCGGGAAATCCAATGCCAGATCGAAAACCTTCAGGCCGAGATCGTAGGCTACACAAATCTGGTTGATCGCAGCGCCGCCGGCGGCGAAATTCTCCACCATCTGCTGCGTCACGGCCGGCGGAAATGGCGTGATGCCCTGCTTGGTAACGCCGTGGTTGCCGGCAAAGATCGCCACGAGCGGCCGGTTGACGGCCGGCTGACGGCCGGTCCAGGCGGCGAGCCAGAAGGCAATCTCTTCCAGACGGCCGAGAGCGCCCGGCGGCTTGGTGAGCTGGGCGTCACGCTCGCGAGCGGCGACAAGCGCTCGGGAATCCGGACCCGGAAGGTCGCGCAGCAGCGTGCGGAAATCGTCGAATGGCAGGCCGGTAACGCTCATGAATGCCGTTCCTTGTCTTTTGGTCTCAAATCAGGTTCTTTGCGTGCGACTCTATTAGTCTTCGGCACAGGCGCGAACAACTCCAAAAACGCCCGATGCTGTCGCAGGAATATCGGGGAGAGGATGAATATTCGGGAATACACAGGCGACACCGCGCGCGCCGTTGCTTTCTTGAGCCGCATTCCCGTGCCGCCGTCCTTCTTTGAGAGCTATGACGGCAAGCTTGCCCGCGTCTCGCGTACCTTCCCCCTCGCCGGCCTGCTGATTGCCCTGCCCGCCGCCATCGTCTTCGGCGTGCTGCTTGCCTTCCACGCCGACCCATTGATGGCGGCGCTGCTGGTACTTGCTGTCCAGACGATGACGACAGGCGCTCTGCATGAGGATGGTCTGAGCGACATGACAGATGGCCTTGGCGGCGGCAAGGATCGCGACAAGGCGCTCGCGATCATGAAGGATAGCCGCATCGGCACCTACGGCGCTGTAGCGCTGATCCTCTCTTTCGGACTACGCGCCGCAGCGCTTGCCGCCATCGCCCGTGGCCTTACGCCCTTTGCCGCAGCCCTTGCCCTACCGGCTTCCGCCGCGCTCAGCCGCGGCGCCATGGTCTGGCACTGGTATATCCTGCCCCCCGCGAAGCAGGACGGCGTTGCCGCCTCGGCCGGCAAACCGGATTACAGCGCAATGCAAATAGCGCTCATCACCGCGCTGGTGCTTTCTGCTCTTCTGCTCTGGCCGGGCCTCAGGCTTCCCGCCTTTATCCTGTACCTCTTTGTCACCGCAGCCGCGGCATTTCTCCTCACCCGCCGCGTGCGCCAAAGGCTTTCCGGTCACACCGGCGACACCATCGGTGCGACGCAGCAGATTTGCGAGATCGCCGCCCTCTGTACCCTTGCCATGTGCGTTTGAAGCATCGATATATATGCCCTTATGCTAACACCCTGCATTCTTGTCTGCTCCATTGATATGAATACCGGCTATTGCTTCGGCTGCGGACGCACGCGCGAAGAAATTGGCGCATGGACGTCCTACAGCGATGATGAGCGCCGCGAGATCATGCAGGTTCTGCCGGAGCGCCTCGCCACCGTCGAACGCAAGCCGCGCCGCGAAACCCGTCGCCAGCGGCTGGCGCGGGAGCGCGGCTCAGTATGAACCGCCTGAACGTCGCCCTCGCCATTATCGGCATCGGTCTCGCGCTCCTCGTCTTCAACAATAGCAGCGGCACGACCTTCGGAATCGACAATGACGACTTTGCCGGCATCGTCTATCTGGTGCCGCTCGCACTGGTCATGGCGGCAGGCATTTGGGCGAGCCGCCATACGGCGAGCCAATCATTGCGCAATCTGCTGATCTGGCTAGTCATCATCATGGCGCTGGCGACTGGCTACATTTACCGCCGCGATGCCCAGCAGGTTGGCGACCGGTTGATGGCCGGCCTTGTGCCCGGACACGCCGTCGTCGTCACGACAAGCGAAGGTGGCCAGGAAGTCATTCTCCACAAGCTGCTGAACGGCCATTTCGAGGCACAGGTGATGATCAACGGCCAGCCGATCGACATGCTCGTCGATACCGGCGCCAGCACCATCGCTTTGTCGCAAAAAGACGCCGAGCGCGTCGGCATCAATCCGGAAAACCTCACCTATTCCATGACGGTCATCACCGCCAACGGCAGGGCCAGGGCCGCTCCCGTCGAACTCGGCTCCGTCGCCATCGGCCCGATCCTGCGCCGCGATGTCCAAGCGACTGTCGCCGAAGATGACAAACTCGACCAGAGCCTGCTCGGCATGAGCTTTCTGGAAACGCTGGGCTCAATGCAGATGCAGACGGATGAGCTGCGGCTGCGGGATTGAAGACTTTACATCAACAACGACAAATCGTCCCAAACGAAGATGATGTTGTCCGATCGCCAAATCGGGCCGGGATCGACATAACGTCCTGATATCCGTCCGCCCAGCGACCGGTAAAATGCGATTGCCGGATCGTTGCCGACAACAACGCCCAGGGCAGCGCCGGGATAGTGGAGATCGGCAAGGTGGCGCGCCAGTTCCCGCATCAGGCGACGGCCGAGACCCTGGCGTTTGAGCGAGGGATCGACGTAGAGAGATCGTATTTCCCCTCGCCCTTCGAAGACGGGCTGCGATGGCGCACCGACCGAGCCGATGCCGACCAACCGATCGCCCTGCTCCGCAAGCAGCACCAATTGATCACGACCGGGCTTCTTCAATGTCGCCGCCCATCTGGCCTGCCGATGGGCTTCATCGAGGCTGCGAAAAACTTCCGGGGATGCTAGTGTCCGATAGGTTTCGCGCCAGACGGTAACATGCAGATTGGCCATGGCCGCCGCATCGTCGGGAAGAGCCGATCGAATATTGATGTCCATCCTCGATCAGCCGCCTTTCAACACGACGCTCCGCAGCGCTCCGACAAGATAAAGCGACCCGGTCACCAAAACCCAGCCATTATTCTGCGACGCCATCGCCGTGGCACGGTCCAACGCCTTTTGCACATCAGGTTCGGCTTCACAGGCCATTCCCATGGATGATGCCAACGCTTGCAGCTCATCGGCCGGATAAAACCGGCCGGAGCCAGCCGCTTCCGTAAATAGCGTATGGACAGCGTAGTGAGACAGCACCGTCAGGAACCCGAGCGCATCCTTGTCGGACGCCAGTGCAACAATGGCGATACACCCGCTGTCGAACTCGCGGTCGCGGCTGATATCCCGCAAAACGGCCTCGATATTGAACGGAACATGCGCGCCGTCCATCACCATTGGTACCATTCGCGGAGCCGTGTTTGGCGCTGCGGGCAGTTCGAAGGTAAGCCGCTCCATCCGTCCCGGCAGATGCGCACTATCCCTGACCGCCTGGTCAAGCAGCCATGCGCCGATCGCGACGCCTGATCGAGCACCCTCGCGCGCACGTTCGCCATGCTGTCCCAAATAGTCGAGGACCAAGCCAGCCAGCGCCGCATTCTTGTCCGCTATCGTAGCATCGTCGGGGAAGTCGGTGCGCAATACGCGACAACCGAGCTCATCCGCGCGTTGCTGCAAAACCCGGCCCGCAGCATCTGAGATCGGAAGTGTCGTCGCGAGAGCCGCGCCGGGCTTCAATATACCCACCTTTTCGCCCGCTATAGCCTCGCGTGTGCTGCCGAGAATCTCTGTATGCTCGAGCTCGATATTCGTGACGACCGCAACTTCGCCGAAGACGACATTCGTGGAGTCCAGTCGGCCGCCAAGCCCGACTTCCACAACCACCCAGTCCAGACCGGCGTGCTGGAATACAAGAAAGGCAGCAGCGGTTATCACGTCGAACCAGGTGGCGTCTTCGCCGGCCGTCGCCTCTCGCTTTGCCGACTCGTAGCTGTCCAGCGTCTGTTCCAATGCCCTTGCCAGCGCCTCGTCTTCGACCGCTTGGCCTGAAACGCTGATCCGCTCATTCACACGATCGACATGCGGCGAGCCATAACGACCGGTCCCCAGCCCCGCCTGCAGCAAGGCCGCTTCGATCAGCGCAGAAACGGAACCCTTGCCCTTGGTACCGGCGACATGGATGACACGGAAGCTTCGATGAGGATTGCCGAGCCGCTGCATGAGATCGAGCATCGGATCGAGGCCGACACGCATCTCTCCGCGAGGCTTGCGCTCCCAATTGGTTAGCAGGTCAAGGCGCGACAGGACATCGGACAGTGAACGAGGCTGAGGAACTGTGGGCATGAAACACCTGCAACAAGGCTCGGGTCGGTCGCCCGGACGCGCGGCTTGATCGTCATCTCACCCGCGCTTCCCCATGGCTTGCAATTTGCTTGGCCGGGGGGCGTGGACATCGAATGTATGAACCGCAGGGAGAGCGATTGCAACCGGTGTATTTGCGGGAAAGTGCCCGCCAATCAGTTCCTTAACCGATACCCGGTCTTGAAAATCCACGCGAGGGTCCCAAGGCAGATCAAGAGGAAAAGCGTTATCATCGCGAGGCTCAGCGCCGGATTGACGTCGGCGATGCCATAGAAGCTCCAGCGGAAGCCGCTGACGAGATAAAGGACCGGATTGAGGTGACTGACGGCCTGCCAGAAAGGCGGCAACATGTTGATGGAATAGAAGCTGCCACCAAGGAAGGTCAGCGGCGGCACCACCAGCATGGGAATGAGGTTGAGCTGCTCGAAATTCCCCGCCCAGATGCCGATCATGAAGCCGAACAAGCTGAAGGTCACCGCCGTCAACACGAAGAACAGGATCATCATGAAGGGATGTTCGATGGTGATATGCACAAAGAAATTCGCCGTCAGCAGGATGATCAGCCCGATCAGCATGCCCTTGGTCGCGGCAGCGCCGACATAGCCGAGAACGATTTCCGTCATGGCGACGGGTGCAGAAAGAACCTCGTAGATCGTGCCGGTAAACTTCGGGAAATAGATGCCGAAGGAACCGTTACTGATGCACTGCCCAAGCAGCGTCAGCATGATCAGGCCCGGCGTGATGAACGCGCCGTAGGAAACGCCTTCCACCAGTTGGATGCGCGAGCCGATGGCGGCGCCGAAGACGATGAAATACAGCGAGGTGGAAATGACCGGCGAGACGACGCTCTGCAGCAGCGTGCGGCGCGTACGCGCCATCTCGAACGCATAGATGGATTTGATCGCCTCGAAGTTCATTTATTTTCTCCTACCAGCGATACGAAGATGTCTTCGAGCGAGCTCTGCCGCGTCGACAGGTCCTTGAAGTGAATGCCCTCGGCGGCCAGACGCGACAAAAGGGCCGCGATGCTCGACTGCTCGTGCTCGGCGTCATAATCGTAGATCAACGTCGTGCCATTCGGCCCCAACGACAGGCCATTGCCGTCGAGAGAATGCGGAACGGCGTTCAGCGGCTGCAGCAGGTCGAGGATGAGCTGTTTGCGGCCGAGCTTGGCCATCAACGCCTTCTTCTTCTCCACCAGCAGCAGCTTGCCGTCATTGATTACGCCGACGCGGTCGGCGATTTCCTCGGCCTCTTCGATATAATGCGTCGTCAGGATGATGGTGACGCCGGAAGCCCGCAGCCGCTCGACCACATGCCACATATCTTTGCGCAACGTCACGTCGACGCCCGCCGTCGGCTCGTCCAGGAAGAGGATCTGCGGCTCGTGCGACAGCGCCTTGGCAATCAGCACGCGCCGCTTCATGCCTCCGGAGAGCTGGCGGAGCATATTGTCCCGCTTGTCCCAGAGCGACAGATCCCGCAGCACCTGCTCGATATGCGCGGGCTTCGGTTTCTTGCCGTGCAGGCCGCGCGAAAAGCTGACCGTGTTCCACACGGTCTCGAACTGATCGGTCGTCAGCTCCTGGGGCACCAGCCCGATCATGGTGCGCGTGGCGCGAAACTCCTTGACGACGTCATGACCGCCGACGGTCACTGTACCCCCGCTCGGATTGGTGATTCCGCAAACGATGGAAATCATCGTCGTCTTGCCCGCGCCATTCGGCCCGAGCAGCGCCAGAATCTCGCCCTGCTCGACGTCGAGATCAATGCCCTTTAGTGCCTGAAACCCATTGGAATAGGTTTTGGTGAGATTACGGATAGAAATGATCGGGGCCATATGGAGGCGAAGTCCGGCTTTTCTGATTAGTTTTGCGGCGTTTGCCCGCTAATATAGTTGGTCAGCGGCTTTTACCACCCAGCCTAAATGAAACAGTGTGTTCGCCTGAGGGAAAGAAACCACACCGCAGGCTGTCATTAAACCGTGACCTTCCTCGGTCATATCTTCCCCAGGTGAGCAACGACTGTCGCACTCCGCCCAACGCCTCTTGGCGACAGCGTCGGCGCCGATGATATTTGCAGATTGATTGCCTTCACATCCATATTGCAGTGCCATTGCGACATGAAGTTTCTTTTCTGGGGCCAGCAAAGATCCCCTGTCGTTGCTGTGCGCCACTCCAGCCGGCCCCCGCGCCGGCTTTTCTTTTGCCGGCAATCGATCCCCAACTACCAGTTGCCGTTGACGCCGCAGCCTGCCGGCGGCAGCGTCTTGTTTTCGAAGCGCGCCTTCAGCATCGCACAACCCTTTTCACGGATCGCGCCCGGCATCATCGAGTTGAGGCCGATGCCGACCTCGTCGAATGGATCATCGGCATAGGCAACATAGGCGTACCAACGCCCGCCGATGACGAGAACGATCGCAACGAGAGCGGCAACCAGGGCCTTCCCCAACCCTCTCTTCCTTCTCGGGGCTTCTTCCATTGAACAGCTCTCCCACCTTGGCTGGCACAGTTATAGGGAAGTACAAGAAAGCGCGTAAATGCAACTTTTTGCTCACACGATTCCGCAATGATCCATTGCATTCATTCCCGCGACGCTCCTTACGCGCTCTTTGGTTTCTTCTGAGAGCGGGCCGGGCGAGCAGCGGTATTGAGTGCCACAGCGGCGCGAATGAGTGCCTTCAATGCCTCTTCATCGATGTTGTCACCCTCATGGAAATCGATGGCGCGCCTGGTGTTGCCTTCCAGGCTGGAGTTGAAAAGGCCCGAGGGGTCCTCCAACGAGGCGCCCTTGGCGAAGGTCATCTTCACGACATTCTTGTAGGTCTCGCCGGTGCAGATGATCCCGGCATGCGACCAGACCGGAACTCCTCGCCACTTCCACTCCTCGATCACTTCAGGGTCGGCCTGCTGGATTAGAGCTCGGATCCGGGCGAGCGTCTGGCCCCGCCAATCGTTCAGCTCCTTGATTCTCCCATCTATCAGATGAGAGGCAGAACCCTCTGTCTGCCCTTCCTTCGGCTCACTCTCGGTCATGCTTGTGTCGCTTTCTTCATGGTTATAGTTGCGCTGCACTGGCCTTCACATTCGTTCGCCGGGCAATTGGCTGGCCTGCTTTATCCAGGCGGTAAGCTGAGCTTCGTCGAGCGGATCACCCTCATAGATGTTGAGATAGCGAGTGTCCTTGCTTTTGGACTCGCCGGAGGGAATGGGATTCAGCGACGTGCCGCGAAAGAAGGCCACCTTGACGTACTTCGTGAAGCAATGGATGCCCAGAAACCAGCCTTCGCCTTCCATCCCATAGAGCGGCGAGTTCCATTTGACCGCCTTGCGCACCTCGGGAACCGTGCGCACGATGAGCGCGTCGAGGCGGCGGCCGATGTCACTTTTCCAGCCCGGCATAGCGGCGATGTAGGCTTGCACGGGAGCGTCGCCATCGCCCTTCGCGATCTGCGGGTTGCCACCCGCGAGAAGGGTTGGGACTGCATTGCTCGGTTTGGCCCCCTTCTTTGCCACCTTCGGCGACGTGACGGGCGTCTTTTCAGCCATTGCGTTCACTCCACGGATAGACGGACAACTATCAGAATAGCTGATTTATGGTGTCAACCCACTGACCATGCATTGTCGTCATTCGCACTCGGCAAATTCGGCATCACAGGCTGCAGTAACGCCGACCACCCCTGCGATCCCTGAGGTCGAAGTGGAAATGGTTCCAGTGCTCGGCGTTGCTGCCCGGGCCAAGCACTGTGTCGAAATAATTGCAGCTATCGCTGCGCACAGCCTTCAGCAGCCGGCCCTCACGGAAGGAGAACAGCCCCTTCTTGCGGACATCGATGACGTGGCCGTTCTTTAGGATGAAGGTGCCGACGTCGATGGCATTGCCATGGGCATGTTCCGACATCGGATTATAGCGCTGCCGGCTATTGTTCATCCGGCGGCAGGAATAGCCCCCGAGCGGCACGATCGTGCCGACGCCCGTCCAATAGCGCGTGCGAGCCGCCGGCGCCAATTCGTTCTTCACCCATTTGGCGAAGGCAAGCGTCACCTGGCAGTTCAGCGTCACCGCCGGCCTGACAGCGATGTTGCCGGAAAGCCCGCTCAAGGAAACCGGATAAGGAACCTGGCAGGCCGGACCATCATTAATCGGCGGCTTGTCGTTGTAGACGACCCCCATACGCTGCAATTCCTGCCGGCAGGCAATTTCCGAGGCAGGCATGGCGCCACCAGGCGACGATTGCGGCGCCTCCTCCTGCTGTTCGATCCGCGGCATCGGATTGCCGACGCGTGGCAACATGGCGACCTGCGTATTCGGCATCTGGCGACGGATCGGCGACTGATTGAGTTCAGCCTGCGCGGCCGGGCGTTGAATGATGGAGCGGTTGGCCTGCACCGGCGTGTCCGAGCCGATCCCGTCGACAACGGGCTGATCGGTCTCGCCCTCCGCAATGTTCTGACCCTCTTCCTGCGCCAGCCCGACGACCGGTCCGGACTGCGCTTCCTCACTCGGCCCTACACCGAGTTCCGCGTCCATATTGACGCCCTGAGAGGGTATATCAGACTGTTGCGCCAGACCCTCTTCCACATCAGTGGTTGTCACGGCCTCATTGCCGCTGCCCATCGGCAGGCGGCCTTGTTTGGCGGCTGCAGAAGCGGGCATCGGCGCGGCGCTCTGCCGGCTGCCCGAGAGATTATAGCTGTTGGCGTAGTTGGCCGAGGCGGAGTTAACGGGCGCTTGATCACCTTGGTAGGTGAACTGCCGCTGCGGCATGCTGCGATGGGGCTTGATCGAACCGACGCGGGCGCTGCTGTCGATGCTCGACGGTGGTATGAGGCTATCAGCCGTGCAGGCGACCAGCGCCGACGACACGAGCAGCAGCAGGACAGCCCGCCGCAGAAAGGACAAATACGCCATACTCCAGATCCGCTCCTGCTGCCCCAGCCACGGTCGGCAACTATTACGAATCTTAAATAAAAACGGTGAATGAATGCTTACCGCCCCACGAAAGTGGGACATCCGGAATGGCCTGAAGAGGCGCGAAGTATGTCTAAAAAGCTCCTCTTCAATCGACAGAGCTGTTGTCGAATACAGACGACGTCTTTCCCATCGAGATTCGATTGCGTAGGCTGAACGCCGGAATCAAAGCTTTTATCGATTGGAGCGATTGAATGAACGACAGCGTCAAACCAAGAGGCGAATTGACCCTGCGCACGCTGGCCATGCCCGCCGACGCCAATCCTGCCGGCGACATCTTCGGCGGCTGGGTCATGGCACAGATGGACTTGGCGAGCGGCATTCGCGCCGCCGAGCGGGCCCGCGGTCGCGTCGTCACTGCCGCCGTCAAGGAAATGGCATTCGAGCTGCCCGTGAAGATCGGCGACACGTTGAGCGTCTATACCGATATCGAACGCGTCGGCCGTACCTCGATCACGCTCATCGTCGAAGCATGGGCGCATCGTTCTCGCTATGCCAAGTTGGAGAAGGTCATAGCCGGCACATTCATCATGGTGGCGCTGGACGAGACCGGGGCCCCGAAGCCGGTTCCAGCGGAAAGCTGATCGGATGGAAGCCGCGCGTACGCCCGAGGTTTACGTCTATATCAGGACGGTCATGAGCATGGTCATCGGCCTTTCGCTCGCCCAGCTCCTGATGCGCCTCGCCGGCTTCGTGCAATCGCCTGGCAAGCACCGCGTCTATCTGGTCCATCTCGGCTGGATACTGTCGATGTTCCTCTTCATCATTCATTTCTGGTGGTGGGAATATCGATTGCAGTCGGTGGCAGAGATCAGTTTCGGCGTCTATCTTTTCCTCATCTGCTTCTGCTGCCTGTTCTATTTCCTCTGCGTGCTGCTGAACCCTCCGTCGATCGAGGATTATGGCGGCTTCGAAGAATATTTCATCTCGCGTCGGCGCTGGTTTTTCGGCCTTCTTGCTGTCACCTACGCCGTCGATCTCATCGATACGCTGCTGAAGGGCGAGACCTATTTCAGGTCGCTCGGGTGGGAATATCCGATCCGCAATGTCGTTTACATCGTCCTCTGCATCCTCGCCGCCATCACCGCCAATCGCCGCTTCCAGGCGGCGTTCGTGTCGGTCGGGTTGATCTATCAGATTAGCTGGATCTTCAGGCTGTATGACGTGCTCCCGGGATAGAAACCACCAGCCATGCCGGGAGCGACGCCGATATTTTGCTGCAGACTACGCATGAAAACGGCAACGGCGTCGACGGGAACGATGTCGGTAAAACGGCTGCCATTTCCATACTGTACAACCCTTGACCAGAACTACCCCGCATTGTTCAGTGCGGCCGAATATTAGCTTGCGGACGGGAGAGAGCGCTTTTGAAGATCACCAGCCTTGCATTTGGATTGGCGCTAGCCCTTTCGCTCGCTCCCTTTGCTTATGCCGATGATCCCGCGCCAGGCCCCGGCGATACCACGATCGCGCTGAAATATTGGATACAATACGCACGGGATGGCAATCCGGCCGCCCAATATGGCCTCGGCTATCGCTACGCCAACGGCCAGGGCGTCGAGCACGACGATGCGAAGGCGGTCGAATGGTACCAGAAGGCGGCGGCACAGGGGAATGCCAAGGCTGAATACGCCCTCGCCTACATGTATTCCAATGGCCGCGGCATCGACAAAGACCAGCAACAGGCAAATGCCTGGTACCGCAAAGCCGCCGAACAGGGCAATGCGGATGCGCAATATGCCATTGGCTATTCCCTCGCCAACGGCCGCGGGCTGGATGTCGACAACGAGCAGGCGGCCGGCTGGTACCAGAAATCCGCCGCACTCGGCCAACCCCAGGCGCAGTATGCCCTCGGCTATATGTATGCACACGGCATCGGCGTTCACGAGGACGATACGATGGCGCTTGCCTGGTATCGCAAGTCGGCGGATCAGGGACGCAGCGATGCACAATATGCGCTCGGCTATATGTTTGATAACGGCCTCGGCACAGCCGCAGATCAAAGCCAGGCGATAGAGTGGTATCAAAAATCAGCAGATCAGGGCGATGCCCAGGGCGAATATGCGCTCGGCTATGCCTATGCCAACGGCCACGGTGTCGATCAGGACGATGCCCAGGCCTATTCCTGGTATAAGAAATCCGCCGAGCAAGGCCGCGCCGACGCGCAATATGCGCTTGGTTACAGCTTCGCCAATGGCCTCGGTGTTCCCCAGGACTATAAGCAGGCGCTGCAATGGTACCGCAAATCGGCCTCCCAGGGTCGCGCCGATGCGCAATATGCAGTCGGCTACTTCTATGCCAATGGCCAGGGCGTTCCGGTCAATGATGACGTCGCGGTCGAATGGTATCGCAAGGCAGCCGATCAAGGCGACGCCCAAGGCGAATACGCTCTCGCCTTCATGTATGCCGGCGGTCGCGGCCTCGCGAAGGATTATGGCAAGGCCTTGCAATGGTACCGCAAGTCCGCCGATCAAGGCGGCGCGGATGCGCAATATGCGCTCGGCTATATGTACGACAATGGTCAGGGCACAGCCCCGGACAAGAGCGAGGCGGTGGCCTGGTACCGCAAAGCCGCTGACCAGGGCAATGCGGACGGCCAATATGCCCTTGCCTACCTCTATTACAATGGCGACGGTGTTCCCCAGGATTATAGCCAAGCCGCTGACCTTTTCCGCAAGGCCGCCGAGCAAGGCGACGCCCGTGCCCAATACGGGCTGGGACATATGTATTACAATGGCTACGGCGTGGCGAAGGATATGAACCAGGCCTCCGATTGGTTCCATAAGGCAGCGGATCAAGGGCTACCGGAGGCGCAACACGGCCTGGGCGACATGGCAGCCGACGGCGGTGGTCTGATCAAGGATGTTGGCCCGGAGGGTGGAGAACTCGCCAAGACGAACAGCCGGAGCGAAGCGCCGGGCTGGCTTGTCCTCCGATTGCTGACGACGCTGTTGCCATAATTTATAACTTATACGTGCAAGGCGCCTTGCGCCCTCGCCCGTCGCGCTTTTAGTATTCACACATGAAGAGATCAAAGGTTGAGGAGCAGATCGTGCGTTTCAAGAGGGTGGCCGTCGGATTGCTTTTTGCGTTGGCATCCATCGGCGTCGCGCATGCCGATCGCGGGCAGAACGCCTACGACCGAGGCGACTACAAGGCGGCGCTCGACTATTGGCGCCCGCTCGCAAAGAAGGGCGACGCTGCGGCGCAACTGAAACTTGGCGAAATGTATGAGGAAGGCGACGGCGTCGCGAAGGATCTCACGCAGGCGCTGAGCTGGTATCGCAAGGCAGCCGACCAGGGTAATGCCGAGGCTGAGTTCAACGTCGGCACCATGTATGACGAAGGCCAAGGTGTCGCGACGGACGACGCCAAGGCCGCCGTCTGGTACCGCAAGGCCGCGGAACAAGGCTATCGCGATGCGCAATACAATCTCGCTTTGATGTACGACAATGGCGAGGGCGTGACGAAGGACAGCGCGCAAGCTTTCGTCTGGTACAGCAAGGCAGCCAAACAGGGCGACGCGGATGCGCAGTTCAATGTCGGGGTCATGTACGACAACGGTGACGGCGTAAATCAGGACAAGAGCGAGGCTGTTGCCTGGTACCGAAAATCCGCCGATCAGGGCAATGCCGACGCGCAATACAATCTCGCTATCATGTATGACGAAGGCGACGGCGTGCCCCGAGATGACGCCCAGGCTTTAGCCTGGTATCGCAAGTCCGCTGACCAAGGGAAAATCGAGGCGGAATACAATCTCGCCGTCATGTATCGCGACGGCGAAGGTGTGCCCAAGGACGGCAATCAAGCCGTCTCATGGTTCCGCAAGGCGGCAGACCAGGGCGATGCCGAGGCACAATATAATCTCGGCGCCATGTATGCGGACGGCGACGGAATTGCCGAAGACGACGCCGAGGCCATGGTCTGGTTCCGCAAGGCGGCGGATCAAAATGACGTCGAAGCCGAGTACAATCTCGGTGTCATGTATCGCGACGGTGAAGGCGTTGCCAAGGATGGCCGCCAAGCCGTCGATTGGTTCGAAAAGGCGGCCGCACAGAACTATGCCGACGCTGCCTTCAACCTTGGCGTCATGTATCGTGACGGCGACGGCGTGCCGGTGGATTGGGCAAAATCCTTCGAATGGTTCCGCAAGGCCAAAGCCATGGGCCGCAACGACAATGAACCCGGTGATAATGAGGAGACGCCTCCGCAGAATAAGACCATCCCGATTTGAGATAACCGAGGCCTCTGCCTTGCGCCGACGGTCTGCTAAGCTTAGCTCTTGCCCCTACGGGAATCACGGATGGGAGATCGCCGGATGCGGCTCAGACAGATAGGCTTCGGACTGGCGCTGGCACTCTCGATCGCCTTTCAGGCACATGCCGACGACGGGCAAGCCGCCTATGACAAAGGCGATTATGCCGGTGCACTCGCCCATTGGCAGCCTTTGGCGAACAAAGGCGATGCGGCGTCGCAGGATGGCCTCGGCAGCCTCTATGCGCTCGGAAAGGGCGTTCCTCAGGATTACGCCGAGGCCATTGCCTGGTTTGCCAAAGCCGCCGATCAAGGCCTGCCCAAGGCGCAATTCCATCTCGGCTATGCTTATCTCCGCGGCGACGGCGTCACGAGAGACCGCAACATGGCGATAGGCTGGTTCCGGAAAGCCGCCGCCCAGGGCTATGCGCCGGCACAGAGCATTCTCGATCAGATGAAGTGAGCCGAGGCGCTCCTGTTTAGAGCATATCCCCCAAGCTCCAGTGATTGCCCCAGCGGACGTCGATTTCGTCCTCGACATTCTGATACCGGATGTCGGTCGACAGACGCAGACGGCCCTTCGGATCCCGATTGGTCGTGGATGCGTGGATCATGTAGGGACTGTGCAACATGATATCGCCGGCCTCATAGTCAGCGGCGAGCCAGCGTGTCTTGAAGCGCTCCGCCATGTCAGGCAGGTCTTTGGAGACCCAGCCACCTTCGGTCATGTTCTTGTTGAAGGCGCTGATACGTTCCTCCGGCGAGAGCGAGGCGCTCTTGATCGCGAACTCCTTCTCCATATCGGCGCCGATCCGGTGCGATCCCTCGAGATAGACGAGGCCGCCCATATCGACCGGAATATCGCCGATCGGAATCCAGGCAGTGACGATGCGGTTCGTGCCACCGCGCAGATAGACAAGATCATAGTGCGCGGGCGTGACGACGCTGGTGCCCGGCCGGGTGAAACGCATGATCTTGCGCTTGTGCAGATAGGAGATGCCCTGCAGGAATTCGTCCATGAAGGAGGCCAGCCGCGGCTGGGTACAGAAGCCCTCATAGGTCACCGAACGCACCAGCGACATCAACCGCCGGTCGGCCAGCGACTTGTCGGCTTCCGCCTTGGCGGCAAGACCGACCATGGGGTCCGAGCCGGGCTGCAGAAGCCCGGTGTCCATCAGATGCGCGAACACCCAGGCGCGGAAATCGAGCACATCCTGGCGCTTCAGAAATCCCTTGAGCCAGAGATAGCCATGCTCCTGATATTGCTCGCGCAGCGTCGCAATGTCGGTCGCGGCATCGGTGGGTTCGAGATAGCCGAAACGGTCTGGCGCCATCGACAGAATCTTGCCGTTCGCCTCAAGCGGCGCCCGCCCGGGCGTCGTTTCATCCAGCACGGAATGCAGCGAACCCGACATCTCAGCCCTCCCGAAATACGCCACTCGCCGGCAGCCTCTCCTCAAAGACTGAACCGGCATGCGAATCATAGGACGAATGGCGATCGCTGCCTAGCGGCCTATGCCCGCTTCATCCTCGGAAAATGAAGGAGGCGCCGACAGCGATAAGCGCGAAACCGATGGCGTGGCCCCAGGTCAGGTTTTCGCCCAGCCAGAAGACCGAGAAGCCGGAGAACACGATCAGCGTGATCACCTCCTGCATGGTCTTCAACTGCGCCGTCGAATAATAGCCAGAGCCGAGGCGGTTGGCGGGCACGGCCAGGCAATATTCGAAAAAGGCTATGGCCCAACTGCCAAGAACGGCGATCGTGATGGCCGTGCTCTTGTGCTTGAGATGGCCATACCAGGCGAAGGTCATGAAAATATTCGATGCAAACAGCATGATGACCGGCCAGACCGCGGCCGGGTTGAGGATGGAGGGCATGGTAAATCCTTTGGCCATTACGAATCGCCCACACCTTTGACCCCTCAAGGCCCGAAAATTCAAGAGCGGAGCGCTGCGCCTAAATGCAGCAGTGACGTGAATATGGAAATGGGCCGAATTGAGGCCGGCTGGAGCGTCGTGCGTTCACATGATTGCGGGGATTGCTTCACCAGCCGGAGACATGGAAGAGTGCGCGCATATTCTCCTATTCTATCTGCCAAGGAACCGACCGCCGTGATCAAGACATCCGTTGCACTGCCCGCCTCGCTCCTTCCGTCGCTTCGCATGGGATTATTCGCCATCGCCTTCACCCTGCCACTCTCTCCCCTGCCTATGGCATCCGCACAGGCCCAGAGCGCGCCCGGCTCCTGTTGGTCGCTGCTGCAGAGCAAGTTCGGTCCGCAGATCGAGAAGTCGGTGAACGAGGCCGATCCCTGCAAGAAACTGCCGGGCCTCGATCACAAGGAGAAATTCGAAGTCAAGTCGCTTGACCTCTGCAGCGCGGCCGGCGGTGTGCAGGTCAACGCCCGCGCCGATCTCGCCTGCAAGTCGCATGGCATCGTCCAGGCGACGGTCAAAGGCCAGTTGGAAGCTTCGGTGACGGTCGATGTGGGCGCCTGCAAAATCACCGATTCCCATGTCAGCGTCAGCGGACCTATCGGCGACCTAATATCCTCGGTCGGCGGTATACAGGAGCTTGCCCGCAGCTTTGCGCAGGCGAAGATTTCCGAGATCTGCGGTAAGTAGATGGGAGGCCGGCGGCGATGAGCCGCCGGCCGTGCTCCGGCGAGGGCGCGGCGATTAGATCGGTATCGCGCTCTGGGGTTCCTCCGTCCCCTTACCGCCGAAGCGGATATCCTTCTTTTCAAAACCGAAACCGGAAAATAGCGCCACCACAGCCGCGACGATCACCAATACTATCAACAACGCAAAAGCGTAGTCGCCGTTCCAATGCGCCGCCAGACCCGCCTGAATCGTTGCATTACCGGATGCGAGCAGGTTGCCGAGCTGATAGGCGAAGCCGGGGAATGTGCCGCGCACTTCATCGGGCGACAGCTCGTTGAGATGCACCGGCACGATGCCCCAGGCGCCCTGCACGAAGAATTGCATCAGGAAGGCGCCGACAGCGAGCAGCACCGGTCCGGGCGCATAGACCCATAACGGGGCGACCGGGATTGCCAGCACCGAAGCGATGACGATCGCCCGCCGCCGCCCGATGCGCTGCGACAGGGCCCCGAAAAACAAGCCGCCAATCATCGCACCAATATTGTAAACGATAGCGATAGCGCCGACGGTATAGCTGTCATACTGCCGCTGTGTCTGGAGGAAGGTCGGGTAGAGATCCTGCGTCCCGTGGCTGAAGAAGTTGAAGGCGGTCATCAACAGCACCGCCCACAGGAACAGTGGGATATTCTCGCGCAATACGGTGACGAAAGGCCTTTGCGGCGTCGCCCGCCGCTGCACGAAGGCCGGCGATTCCTGTACGTTGCGGCGGATATAGAGCACCAAAAGCGCCGGCAGCGCACCAACCATGAACATGCCGCGCCAACCGATGATCGGGAAGAGCAGGAAGAACAAGATCGAAGCCAGCAGATAGCCGGAAGGATAGCCCGCCTGCAGAATGCCGGAGACGATGCCGCGCGACTCCTCGGGCACCGTCTCCATCGTCAACGACGCGCCGACACCCCATTCACCGCCCATGGCGATGCCGAAGAGTGCCCGCAATATCAGGAACATCGTCAGCCCGGTCGAAAAGCCGGTCAGGAACTCGAAGATCGAATAGAGCAGCACGTCCGCCATCAGCGTCACGCGCCGGCCGAAGCGATCGGCGGCAAGCCCGAAGATCAGCGCCCCGAGCGCCCGCATGGCGAGCGTCAGGAAGATCGCCACCGAGACAGCGGGAACATCGGTATGAAACTCCTCGGCGATATATTTGAGAACGAAGACCAATATGAAGAAATCGAAGGCATCGAGCGTCCAGCCGAGATAGGCGGCGATGACGGTGCTGCGTTGTTGCGGGGATAAAGAGCGTAAACTATCCAATGCTGACATCATGGTCCTCCGACCGGATGGCGGCGGCGAGGCGGGCAATTCCGGATGCCGTCGAAGCAAGGGGGAGCCCGGCACCGGCCGGGCGGTTCGACGCTGCGGCGGGCTTTTCCTCCAGCGCTTACGAAATTAGCTGGCGGATGTCTGGAGCAGCGTCCCGCCAACGCCTTCGTCGCCTTTCGGTTCCATCACATTTTGTGTGATCGGAAGTAGAAAAATCGACGTCTGTTTCCCTTTTGTACTCTTTCCCCCTTCACATCGGCGCTGACTCCCTCCATATTCCGCCCATGGCAAAATCACCGAAAAATTCCCCCGCCCCGACCGGTTTCGAAGAGGCGCCGCAGGCACCGTTTGAAGGTGCGCCGCTGAGCGGCAGCGTCGCCGATTGGGTCAAGCAGCTCGAGGCGGAGGCGGAGGCCGGCAGCGTCGAGAGCCAGCGCGAGATCGCCTCCAAGGCCGGCAAGCACCGCAAGAAGGTCGAGATCGCCGCGTCGAAATCGGCGCGCGGCACCTCCATGGGCGGTTCTACCGACCCGAAAACACGTGCTGCCGCCGGGCTCAATCCCGTGGCCGGCATGGACACGACGCTTGAGGAGGCCGTCAATGCCGGCACGGCCGTCACTGCCACGGTCGAAGCGCTGTCGGCGCTGATCGAGAGCGGTAATCCGCTGCACAAGAACGGCAAGATCTGGACGCCGCACCGCCCTGCCCGGCCGGAAAAATCCGAAGGCGGCATCAGCATCCGCATGGCCTCGGAATACCAGCCCGCCGGCGACCAGCCGACGGCGATCCGCGACCTCGTCGAGGGCCTGGAAAACGGCGATCGCAGCCAAGTGCTGCTCGGCGTCACCGGCTCCGGCAAGACCTTCACCATGGCGAAGGTAATCGAGGAGACCCAGCGCCCGGCCGTCATCCTGGCGCCGAACAAGACGCTGGCGGCGCAGCTCTATTCCGAGTTCAAGAACTTCTTTCCGGACAATGCGGTCGAGTATTTCGTCTCCTACTACGATTACTACCAGCCGGAAGCCTATGTGCCGCGCTCGGACACCTATATCGAGAAGGAATCCTCGATCAACGAGCAGATCGACCGCATGCGCCACTCGGCGACGCGTTCGCTGCTGGAGCGCGACGACTGTATCATCGTCGCCTCGGTCTCCTGCATCTACGGTATCGGCTCGGTCGAGACCTATACGGCCATGACCTTCCAGATGAATGTCGGCGATCGGCTGGACCAGCGCCAGCTTCTGGCCGACCTCGTGGCACAGCAATACAAGCGCCGCGACATGGATTTCATCCGCGGCTCCTTCCGCGTACGCGGCGACACCATCGAAATCTTCCCGGCCCACTTGGAGGATGCCGCCTGGCGCATCTCCATGTTCGGCGACGAGATCGACGCCATCACCGAATTCGATCCGCTGACCGGCCAGAAGACCGGCGACCTGAAATCGGTGAAGATCTACGCCAATTCGCACTATGTCACGCCCCGCCCGACGTTGAATGGCGCCATCAAGGCGATCAAGGAAGAGTTGAAGCTCCGCCTCGCCGAGCTGGAAAAGGCCGGCCGTTTGTTGGAAGCGCAGCGCCTGGAGCAGCGCACCCGCTACGATGTCGAGATGCTGGAAGCCACCGGCTCCTGCCAGGGCATCGAGAACTATTCGCGCTATCTCACCGGCCGCAATCCCGGCGAGCCGCCGCCGACGCTGTTCGAATATATTCCCGACAACGCCATCATCTTCATCGACGAAAGCCACGTCACCGTGCCGCAGATCGGCGGCATGTACCGCGGCGACTTCCGGCGCAAGGCGACGCTCGCCGAATACGGCTTCCGCCTGCCCTCCTGCATGGACAACCGCCCGCTGCGCTTCGAGGAATGGGACGCCATGCGCCCGGACACGATCGCGGTGTCGGCAACGCCGGGCGGCTGGGAGATGGAGCAATCCGGCGGCGTCTTCGCCGAACAGGTCATCCGCCCGACCGGCCTGATCGACCCGCCGGTCGAAGTCCGCTCCGCTCGCACCCAGGTCGACGACGTGCTCGGCGAAATCCGCGAGACCGCCGCCAAGGGCTACCGTACCCTCTGCACCGTGCTGACCAAGCGCATGGCCGAGGACCTGACGGAGTATCTGCATGAACAGGGCGTGCGCGTCCGCTACATGCACTCCGATATTGACACGCTGGAGCGCATCGAGATCATCCGCGATCTGCGCCTCGGCGCCTTCGACGTGCTCGTCGGCATCAATCTGCTGCGTGAAGGCCTCGACATTCCCGAATGCGGCTTCGTCGCTATCCTCGACGCCGACAAGGAAGGCTTCCTGCGCTCGGAAACGTCGCTGATCCAGACGATCGGCCGCGCCGCGCGTAACGTCGACGGCAAGGTCATCCTCTATGCCGACACCGTTACCGGCTCGATGCAGCGGGCGATGGAGGAAACCAGCCGCCGCCGCGAAAAGCAGATGGCCTATAACGAGGAAAACGGCATCACGCCGGAATCGGTTAAGGCGAAGATTTCCGACATCCTCGACAGCGTCTACGAGAAGGACCACGTCCGCGCCGATATCGGCGGCGCCTCCGGCAAGGGCTTTGCCGATGGCGGCCATCTCGTCGGCAACAACCTGCAGGCCCATCTCAACGCGCTGGAAAAACAGATGCGCGACGCCGCCGCCGACCTCGACTTCGAAAAAGCCGCCCGCCTGCGCGACGAAATCAAACGCCTCAAAGCCGCCGAACTCGCCGTCATGGACGACCCGATGGCCCGCGAAGAGGCAAGGAACATTGAAGGCGGCAAAATTGGCCGCCCCAATCCTTCGAGGCCCCGGTCCCCTTCGACAAACTCAGGAGCCTCCGCACCTCAGGATGAGGACGGAGCAGGCGCCGCATCGGGAGGTAGAGGCAACCCTCATGGTGAGGAGGCCCGCAGGGCCGTCTCGAACCATGAGGAGGAAGCGCAGCGCTCTTATTTCGCCAAGCCCACCCTCGACGAAATGGGCCCCGGCAGCGACGCCGGCACGCCCCTCTTCCGCAAAAACACCAGTTCGGACGCCTTGTCCGGCACAGCCGGGCAAGATAGCGAATCCGAGCAAGCAAGAACTCGAGGCTATTTCCGAAGGAATAGCCTCGACGAAATGACCGTCGGCAGGACGGAAAAGCCGGTCCTCGGCAAGGTGCCGGACAAGCCGATCATCCGCGCGAAGCCGGGCGTCGGCTCCTATGAGGATGCGGTGGATGAGAAGCAGCGGAAGGGCCGGACCAAGGGCAAGACGGGGCGGCCCGGGAGGTAAGCGGATTTCAGTTTTCCAGTGGCAACTTGCGGCTCATTGCGGTCATAGCATGGACTACCCGCAGCACTTGGCAGCAGCCGCCGATCCGCAGCAGGCCGCCACTTGAGCCTGTTCAGCCAGCCACCGGTCACGCGGCTTACAACTCGCCGCACGGGGAACGAGTTCGACATATAGCGCACCATCGCTGATGACGGGAGTCGATGCGCAATAGAGCCGCATCGGCTGCACACCATCGCTTACCTCAAAGGTCAGCTTCGCCGAGCCATCAAGCTGAACATGCTCGGAAACCTTGCGAATGATGGCAGCGAACTTGCCCGCAAGCATATAGGTACGGCCACCTTCCTCGATATCCCAGAGCTGCACGAAAATCTCTGCCCATGCTTCCGGATTGGCCCCGCAGTCCAGCGCTGAAAACTGCCCCGCCTTGACTTCGGTGACGTGATAGCCCGGTTTCACCGGCCGGCCCTCATAGCGGAATACAAGGGGCAGATCGCGGGAAGCTGCCAATATCCCGAGCAAAAGGCCAAGGTTGATATCCGAAGATTGGACCTTGTCGATCGCATTCATTTGAGATAGCCATCGTTTCAATATTTCAAGGATTATTGAATTATGGATGAACGCCAAGCTCTTGCTTCGTTCGGTGCGCTCTCTCAGGAGACCCGATTACAGATCGTCCGCATGCTCGTCGTTGCCGGTCGGGACGGCATGTCGGCAGGAACAATTGCGGAAAAGCTCGAAGTATCGCCTTCGAACATCTCGTTCCATCTTAAGGAACTGGATCGAGCCGGCCTCGTCAACCAGCAGCGTGAGGCTCGCTCCATCATCTACACCGCCAATTACGATGCGCTGAGCGGCCTCGTGCGTTTCCTGATGGAAGACTGCTGCGGGGGCAATCCCGAAATTTGTGCACCAACGGCCAAGGTTGCCGCCTGCTGCGCGCCCGCAGAGGAAAAAGTTCAATGAACGTCCCGATTTGGTCTGTGGTCTGAAGCTATGACTTTGTTTCCTCTCTCGCGCCGCCTTGCCTCGGAAGCCCTCGGCGCGGCACTTCTGGTTGCGACCGTCGTCGGTTCGGGCATCATGGCGGACAGGCTGACGACTGATACGGCGCTTGCATTGCTCGCTAACACGCTTGCGACGGGTGCGATCCTTGTCGTGCTGATTACCGTGCTGGGGCCGGTTTCCGGGGCTCACTTCAACCCGGTCGTATCGCTGGTTTTCGCGCTCCGTCGCGGACTGACCGCAATGTCGGCTCTGACCTATATCGTCGCGCAAATCCTTGGTGGCATTGTCGGAACCATTCTTGCCCATGCCATGTTCGAATTGCCCTTGCTTCAAACCTCGACCACCATCCGTGCCGACGGCGCGCAATGGCTTGCTGAAATAACGGCCACGTTCGGCCTCATCTTCGTGATCCTCGCCGGCTTGCGGTTTCGGTCCGAAACCGTGCCCTGGCTGGTCGGTCTCTATATCACGGCCGCGTACTGGTTCACGGCTTCCACTTCATTCGCCAATCCCGCCGTCGCTATCGCCCGCTCGCTGACAAACACCTTTGCGGGCATCCGTCCGGTCGATCTGCCAGGCTTTATCGTTGCGGAAGTCCTGGGCGCATTGCTGGCGTTGATGCTCGCTAGCTGGCTGTTGATGGAAGCCCGCCATCCTCAAACTCCTACAGAAACGGAACCCGCCCCATGAGCATGGACGTCACCATCTATCACAACCCGCAATGCGGCACGTCGCGCAACACGCTGGCGATGATCCAGAATGCGGGCATCGAGCCGACTGTCATCGAATATCTGAAAAATCCGCCGACCCGCGAACAACTCGTCAAGATGATTGCGGATGCAGGTTTGAGCGTCCGCGAGGCAATGCGCGAGAAAGGCACACCCTATGCCGAACTCGGCCTCGACAATCCGGACCTGACCGACGATCGGTTGCTCGATGCCATGTTGAAGGACCCGATCCTGATCAACCGCCCATTTGTCATTACGCCGATCGGCACACGCCTTGCCCGGCCTTCCGAGGTCGTTCTGGATATCCTGCCCGACACCCACAAAGGCTCCTTCACCAAGGAAGACGGCGAGCAGGTACTTGATGCCCAGGGCAAACGCCTTGTCTGAACGTGCTGCTGACCGCCGTGCTCGCCGTCGATGCCGTCAAGCCCTCTTCCAACAGGAAGGTTGAGCTCTTCCATTTAATCCCAAGCATACGCGCGCTCCATTCTTTGCTATAGTCTCCAATAGCCAAGACGGGTCCCATAACGTGGCCAAACCTGATCGATAGCTGAAGCGCAGGTGCCACATGACTGACGTTCAGGAACGGCTCCTTGAAAGCAAGATCACCGAGATCGAGCAGGCCCGGTCTTGGAGTCCGCGGATCATCTCCAAATTAGAAGCGCTGATCCGCAGCGGTGACGACTTGTCCCTCTATCGCATCAATCCCCTGGCCTTCGCTCGCGACCGTGCCATCGCGGAGGCGGAAAGTATTGATCTGTTTCTCCATGCCACCCGAAACGGATTGTTCGAGATGAGCTGGGATGTGGTGTGCCCGCAATCCGGCATGGTGCTCGACAGTTTCGGCGCGCTGCGAACGTTGAAGACCCACTATGTCTGCGGTCTGTGCGACGTCAGCGGCGAAACCAACCTAGATGACTTCATCGAGGTCACCTTCACGGTGTCGCCGCACCTCCGCCGGCTGCCCTTTCATGATCCCGGCTCGCTCTCAGTCGAGGATTTTCACTGGAAGGCGCGATTCCTGAGCGACGCGCGAATACCCGGCCAACAGGTCCGCTTTCTCGATGTCCTGCAGGGACTGGTTCGTGGACTCTCTTTTCTGCCGCCTGGCTCGGTCACGACGTTGAGGGCGGAGCTCGGTCCCGGCGCCCTGGCGGGCATCAATGTCCAGACCCAGGCGAGTTTTGCATTGCCGGTCGTAGGCGAGCCGGTAACGGAGCCGACGCGCTTGCGGATCGGATATGACGGGCAACGGTTTTCCGCTTCGCTGCCGGCAGCGCCGCCCGGCCCTGTCATCATCGAAGTGCAGAACTCCGGTGCCGTACGTGGCTCGTTGCTGCTGATCAATTGGCCGCCTGAAATCCTGGCGCAGACAATCAAGCCGGTCCTCGACTTCGATCCTTACATGTCGGGCGGGATGCTGCTTGCCCGACAGACATTTCGGCGCCTGTTCCGCTCGGAAAACGTCGACGAGAAGGAAGGTCTGGGTATCCGTCAGGTGACCCTCCTGTTCACGGACCTCAAGGGGTCGACCGCCATGTATGAGCGGCTTGGCGATCTCAATGCCTATGCGCTGGTTCGCGAGCATTTCGCATTGCTCGGCGCGACGGTGCAGGAGCATTCAGGCGCGATCGTCAAGACAATCGGCGACGCCGTGATGGCTGCGTTCTCTCGTCCAGCGGATGCAGTCTCGGCTGCGCTGCACATTCTGGGGGTCATCGAGCGCTACAATGCCGCGCATGGCGACCCGAGCCTCATCCTGAAGATCGGAGCCCATTGCGGCCCCTCGATCGCCGTGAGCTTGAACGAAAACCTCGATTATTTCGGCCAGACCGTCAATGTTGCCGCACGCGTGCAGTCGCTGGCTGACGCGGGGGAAATATGCATTTCCGAAGCGCTGTTTTCGGCGCCGGGTGTCAGCCAACTCCTCGCCGGTCAAAGACTGGTTGCCTTCGAGGCTCCTCTCCGGGGCGTCGAGGGAATTGCATGCGTATACCGCGTGATGCCCAATTAGACATCGCTGGAGGCACCGCCGATACCCTAAGTCCGCCGGTCTCGCCTCCCCTCAAAACCGCAAACTGTCATCCAGCCAGACCCGGAAACCACCGCGGAAGGCGTTGTCATTGTTGCCGCGCCGGCACTTCGAGGGCAATTCCTTGAGCTTTTCGACATTGCCGCCGCCGATGACGATGTAGCTCGGCAGCAGAGCCTTGTCCAAGCGCTCGGCGACGTCGAATACCGATTTTCGCCACTTGCTCTTGCCCCGTCGCTCCAGGCCGCGTTCGCCGACATAGTCCTCGAAGGTCGCCTTTCGGTAGGGCATATGCGCCAGTTCCAGCGGCATGCAGACGTTGTCGGCGATCATGGCCGAGCCGAGGCCGGTGCCGAGACCGAGGAAGAGCATGCGGCCCGCCTCGTAGCTGCCGATCGCCTGCATCAGCGCATCGTTGACCATCCGCACGGGCTTGCCGAGCGCTGCCTCGAAATCGAAATCCTTCCATCCCGGTCCAAGATTGAACGGATCGGCTGCGGCGCGGTGGGCGACCACGGGTCCGGGGTATCCCATGGTGACGAGGTCGTAGTGCCAGTCGGATGTGAGATCGCGCAGCGCGTCCACCATCTTGGCCGCCGTCATTTTGTTCCCCGATTCGACTGCTCGCCGCTCGCCGCCGCTACTGAGTTCCACCTTCACATGCGATCCGCCGATATCGACGGCAAGCACGGTGCGGCTGGCAGGCGCCGCATGCGCCTTCGGCTTGCTGTGGTGACGTGTTTGCTCTGCTGCGGGTTCTTCCGTCATGTCATCCATGTCTAGCGCTCCTCCCTAAAGCATGCCGCGCAAAAGCGCACAGCGGTTTTGCGATAACGACATGCGCAAAATCAAAGGCCCAAAGCGCAAGGAGCGAATCCCAGAGATCGCGATGCGCTTTAGACCCTGCCCTTCGTCGCTCCCACGCCTATGGGGCGCAAGATCGGCACTCGCTGTCAAGTCCGGGGCGTATTGCGGATCGCTTAAATTCAATCCAGGATGGCTCCGAAGAGGAACGCATACTGAGCGGAGGATCGACAGTTGGCCTATCCGACACTGCCACCCGGTTCCATAGACCCGCCCGGGGCCCCGGGCATCGAGCCTCGCTGGACCTCGAGCGACAAGAGCGCGGTCGGCACTGCCGTTAGCACGGCGAGCAGCGTTTGGTTCACGGCGAGCCATGGCATCCTCAACGAGATCTACGCGCCGCGGCTCGATATGGCCTGCGTCCGTGATTTCGGCTTCATCGTGACGGCCGACGGCTATTTTTCCGAGGAGAAGCGCGATGCCGATCATCGCGTGCAGGCGATCGAGGATGGCGTTCCGGCTTTCCGCCTCGTCAATACCGCCCGCGACGGTCGCTATCGCATCACCAAGACCATATTTTCGGACCCAGAGCGTGAGGTGGTGCTGCAGAAAATCTACTTCCAGGCGCTCATCGGCAATCTCTCCGACTACCGACTGCATGCCCTCGTGGCGCCGCATCTGGTCAACGGCGGCGCGGACAACACTGGCTGGTACGGTGATTTCAAAGGCAGGCCGATGCTCTTCGCCGAGGGTTCCGGGCGGGTGCTCGCCGTCGCCGCCTCGGTGCCCTGGCTGGCGCGTTCCGTAGGCTATGTCGGCTTCTCCGACGGTTGGCAGACGTTGTCGCGCGGCCAAGGGCTGAAGGAGGAGTACCGCTACGCCGCATCCGGCAACATCGCGCTGTCGGGGACGCTCGACATCCAGGCGAACGAAGGGCGCGCGCTGATCGCCATCGGCTTCGGCACGCAGCCGGAAGAAGCTGCCTTCCGCGCTGTCCTCAGCTTGGAACAAGGCGTCGAGCCGGCGCTGAAACATTATCGCAGTGGCTGGCGAGAGTGGCAGGCCAGCCTGCTTGCCCTGGACGAACCCCACGACCCCAGCCAGCTAAACCGCTACCGCGTCAGTACCGGCGTGCTTGCCACTCACCGCGACGATGCCTCCGGCGCCATCATCGCCAGCCTGTCCATTCCGTGGGGTTTCAGCAAGAGCGACGACGACCTCGGCGGCTATCATCTGGTCTGGACGCGCGATCTCGTGGAAACGGCCGGCGGGCTGCTTGCCGCCGGCGCCAAGGCCGACGCGCGCTCCGTGCTCGACTATCTCTCGGCGATCCAAGAGGCGGATGGCCATTGGGTGCAGAATGCATGGCTCGATGGCCGGCCCTATTGGTACGGCATCCAGATGGACGAGACGGCCTTTCCCATCCTGCTCTACGACATGCTGCTGCGCGCCGGCGCGATCGACGCGTCGGAGAGCGGCCGGTACCTGCCGATGATCGAGGCGTCGGCCGCCTATATCGTCAGAAACGGCCCCGCCACCCAGCAGGATCGCTGGGAGGAGGATGCCGGCTACTCGCCGTTCACGCTCGCCGTCGAGATCGCCGGCTTGCTCGCGGCGGCCGATGCGGTGGAAGCTGCCGGCCGGCTGGCGGCGGCGCAATATCTGCGCGAGGTGGCCGACGGCTGGAACGAGCGCATTGAGGAATGGACCTATGCCACCGATACGGAACTATCGCGCAGCCTCGGCATCGAAGGCTATTACGTGCGCATCGCCTCGGTCACGGATGGCAGCTCGTCACTGAGGCGTGACTTCATCCCAATCCGCAATCGCGATGACGCGAGCGAAGTCTGGGAGGCGGACCTGCTTATCAGCCCGGACGCGCTGGCGCTGGTGCGCTTCGGCCTCAGGGCCGCCGACGATCCGCGCATCCTCGGCACCATCGCCGCGATCGATGCGGAATTGCGGCGCGACCTTCCCGCCGGACCCTACTGGTACCGCTACAATGACGACGGCTACGGCGAGCGCACCGGCGGCGCGCCCTTCGCCGGCAGCGGTGTCGGCCGGCTATGGCCGCTGCTGACGGGCGAGCGCGCACACTATGAGCTCGCCGCCGGGCGGCCGGATGAGGCGAAGCGGCTGCTGGCGGCACTGGAAGCCTCGGCAAGCGAAGGCGGGCTCCTGCCCGAGCAGATCTGGGACAGCAAAAACGTGCCCGAACGCGAGCTTTTTCTCGGTCGCCCCTCCGGCAGCGCTATGCCTCTGGTCTGGGCCCACGCGGAACACATCAAGCTGCTGCGCTCGATCCGTGACGGCGTAGTCTTCGATATGCCGCCCCAGACCTTCGCCCGATATGTCGGCGCCAAGCCGGCACCCGCGCCTTTCGCCTGGCGCTTGACGAACAAGCGCGCGCGTATGCCGGCAGGCCGCGCCCTGCGCATCGAACTGCCGGAACCAGCGCAAGTGCACTGGTCCACCGACGGCTGGTCCAGCTTCACCGACAGCCAATCTCACGCTACGGACTTCGGCATGCACATCTGCGACATACCGACGAAGGCGCTCGGCCCGGGCACGATCATCTTCACACTTTTCTGGACGGATACGCAGCGGTGGGAAGGCGCGGATTTCAAAATCGAAGTGGTTTGAGAGCGGCCCGGCGTGCGCAAAGCTGCGGCGCAATTGGCGAAGATGCTACCATTGAGGGATTGTGACCGACAGGACCGAGCCCGCCGGTCGTTGACAACTCATCGTTTTCCAGCCAGTTGAGGTCATCTCAATTTTCCCGACCGGTGTCCTCATGTTGCCTTTGCACTCCCTTGGCGAGCGCGTTGTCGTTGTCGGCCCTTCCAATGCGGGGAAATCGACGTTGGCGGTCGCCCTTGCTAAAAAGCTTGGTTTTCCGGCCGTGCATCTCGATCAACTTCATCATCTGCCCCATACGGATTGGCAGCCGCGCCCGGAAGCAGAGTTTGCCGCGCTTCACGATGCGGCAATTCTGGGAGAGCAGTGGGTTATGGAAGGCAACTACTCGCGCCTGATGCCGCAGCGTTTGGCCCGCGCTACCGGCGCTATTCTCATAACGTCCAATCACTGGCTACGCTTTTCCCGCTATCTCAAGCGCACGCTGATCAACCGCTCGGACCGCGCGGGACATCTCGAAGGTGCCCAGGACAGCATCAAATGGGAAATGATTCACTGGATTCTCGTGAAGACTCGCGACAACGGCGTCAAATATGCAAAAATTCTCCAGGAATCCGGTTTGCCAGTCGTCGAATGCCGCACAGCGGATGCGCTCAATAACCTCTATCGGGTTTGGGATTTGCCAGCGCGGCGATAATCCGCGCCATTTCATTTCGAGTGACTCATCGCAAATAGTTGTCATCGAAGCTACGCCATTGATCGGTATACGGGTAATTTTCGCCGTATTGTAGTGTCAAAGTGAAACAATAACGGCCATCACCGACGTATGCATCACCTCCCCAACCCCTTGAAATCTCCCCCCTATCCGGCCTCATTCCCGCTTCGCCCCAATATTGCCCCTTGCCTTTTGCCGCAAATCCTGTCACCCATACACCCGCTCGGGCATTTGCATGCCGGTGACTGGACTGATTTGGCAATGCCGACTGCGCGAGGCAGCCTACAGAGGTTTATCCTCTGCGTAGACGTTCTTTCCCCGTACGTGACTTCTCGACTGGTCTTTGCGTAGGGCAAAGGCTAAACCGCTCGGGGCAGCTCGGGCAGACATCAGACTGTAGGGAAAAGGACTATCCCAATGGCCACCAAGGGCATCGTAAAATTCTTCAACCAGGACAAGGGTTTTGGTTTCATCACCCCGGACGGCGGCGCTAAGGACGTTTTCGTTCACATCTCCGCTCTTCAGGCTTCTGGCATCCAGTCGCTGCGCGAAGGCCAGCAGGTCACCTTCGACACCGAGCCGGATCGCATGGGCAAGGGCCCGAAGGCTGTCAACATCAAGGCTTCCTAAGTCTTAGTTGATAAGCCGGATAAGGTTTCGAACGGCGCGGTGAAAACCGCGCCGTTTTGCGTTTGCAAGCAGAACAGGGCCACCCTCGTCCTTCGAGGCTACAGCCTACGGCTTCCGCGCCTCAGGATGAGGGTAGAGCAGGCTTCGTAATTGTTCCCAAGATCAATTTGCAATTGCCGCAAGACACAATCGATCAGTATAAGCGACCCCCGAAGGACGAGGGCGGGTTGGCATATTCCCAGGGCGCTAAGCGCTCACCCGTTCACCCTCGCCGGCAAAATCCACCGCTGCAAATGCCGCTGCAATCACCTCCGCCCCCGCCCCCGGCTTGTTGGCGTCGGTGGAGAGAATCTGACGGTAGCGGCGGGAGCCCGGTAGGCCGGTGAAGAGGCCGACCATGTGGCGGGCGACATGCTGCAGGCGGCCGCCATTGGCAATGTGGCGCTCCGTATAGGCCATCATCCGGTCGCGCAGGTCGTTCCAATCCGGCTCGACGGACGGTTCACCATAGAAGCGATGGTCGACATCAGCGAGGATAGCAGCGTTCTGATAGGCGGCGCGGCCGAGCATGACGCCGTCGACATGCGCAAGATGCGCTTCGGCCTGATCCAGCGTCTGGATGCCACCGTTGATGCCGATGAAAACATCCGGCCAGCGCTCTTTCATCCGGTAGACGATGTCATAATCCAGCGGCGGGATCTCGCGGTTTTCTTTCGGCGACAGGCCCTTCAGCCAGGCCTTGCGGGCATGGATCCAGATCGCATTGGCGCCGGCCTCGAGCACGCGGGTGATCAGCTCCGGCAACGCCAGCTCCGGCTCCTGCTCATCGACACCGATCCGGCATTTCACCGTCACGGGCGCCTTGGAAACCCTCTTCATCGCCGCAACGCATTCCGCCACCGTCTCCGGCGTCAGCATCAGGCAGGCGCCGAACGTACCGGACTGCACGCGATCCGAAGGACAGCCGACGTTCAGATTGATCTCGTCATAATCATAAGCCCCGGCAATCCGCACCGCTTCCGAAAGCTTGGCCGGATCGGAGCCGCCGACTTGCAGCGCCACGGGATGCTCGGAGGTATCATGTCCCAGCAGCCGGTCACGCGGCCCATGGATGATCGCATCCGCCACCACCATCTCGGTATAGAGCAGCGCATGCCGGCTGATCTGCCGATGCAGATACCGGCAATGCCGATCCGTCCAGTCGATCATCGGTGCGACGGCGAAAACGGGCTTGCGGCTATAGAGGATATCCGCCGGCACTCCGGGCTTTTCTGCCGATTTTGTCATGTCTTGTCTGCTCGCATTAACTTTGTTCTGGCCCGCTCCAATCGTCTATTGCCGCGTCTAAGCGACCTTAAGCGGCGCGCAGCAACAAAATGGGGCACGATGTCGAGAGGCGATATACAGCACAGATAGGAATAAAGCGAGACGGCGTCAAAGTTCAAACGCGGCAGCAAATCTTCGTCCCGCAATGTATCGCGCTGAGATGACCGGCAACGCCACTAGCGCATCAGGGCTTTGCCGCCACGGTTTTGGTCTTCGGCTTCAGCAGGGTGACAAGCAGCAGGCCGACGACGATGATCGCAGCGCCTTCGAGGTGATAGGACTGCAACTGTTCGCCGAGAATCAGGTAGGCGAGTATGGCGGTGAAGATTGTCTGGAGGTAGAGCATCATGCCGGCCCGGGCCGCACCCAGCGCCTCGACGCTCCGGTTGAAGAGGTAATAGGTCATGGCCCCGCCGGGGATCGCGACATAGGCGAGCGCGATCAGCCCGTTGCCGTTGAGCGTCGAGCGCTCGTCGGACGCAAGCTCCCAGAGATAGAACGGCAGCGCCGTAAGCACCGCGGCGCCAAGAAGCAGCACCAAAAGCGGAAGGCGCTCTATATCGAATTTCGCGCGGCGGAGCAGGACGGTATAGAGACTGAAGCAGAAAGAGCCGGCGACGATCCACAACTCCCCTGGATTGATATCGAGGCGCATCAATGCCGCCGGGCTGCCTTTGACGACGATGATCACGATGCCGAGGAAAGCGATGATCGATCCCGTCACCTGCCAGGTTCCCATCGGCTCGCCCAAAATCAGGCGGGCAAGGATCATCGTGAGAATGGGGATCAGAGCCATGATGATGCCGGCCGTCGTGGCATCCGCATGTTCGAGGCCGATGAAAAGCAGCCCCTGACAGATCGCAAGCCCGGTGCCGCCAATACAGAGCAATTCCAACGGACGAGCCCGCACAAGCGCAACCATGGCGCCAAAATGCCCGCGCACGATCGGCAGCAGGATGGCCCAGGCGATCAGCACGCGCCAGAAGCAGAGCGCCCAGGGCGGCATTTCGTGAGAGACCCATTTCGCGGCGATATAAACGCCGGACGACAGCACCCAGCAGAAGACGGCTACAGAATAGGCGGCTGCAAGCGAATTGCCCGACGCCTGTTCCGTCCTGACCTGATCGGTGTGGACCCCCAAGACATTTATAGCCATGGCCTAGTTATGCCACAGTTCCCATCACCTGCACAGATGAGCGAATCTAAGGCTTACGGCGGATATCCGGGCATCGCTTTCGAGAGTGCCGGTGAATACGGAAAACGCCTCCGCCCACGCTTTACACCAAAACGTTTCCATTGGTCGGTTTTCCCCTCCGCTCCATTGATGCTAGGCTGACACTGGAGTCGGAAGACAGCGTTCTTCTGGCAGCAGACGAATTTTGCGAAGAGATTGTCATGACCGAACAATTTGCCACCGTCATTCCCCTGCCCGCACCCGTCCTATTGCCGATCGAAGGCGAAACCGCATTCTTCCCCGTGCGCCGCGTCTATTGCGTCGGCCGCAACTATGCCGACCATGCGATTGAGATGGGCCACGACCCCAGCCGCGAACCGCCCTTCTTCTTCCAGAAGAACCCGGACAATCTGTTACCATCAGGCGATTTCCCCTATCCGCCGCTGTCGTCGGATGTGCATCATGAGGTCGAGCTGGTGATCGCGCTGAAAAGCGGCGGCGCCGACATTCCGGCCGAGAGGGCGCTGGACTGCATCTACGGCTATGCCGTCGGCATCGATTTCACTCGCCGCGACCGACAGGGCGAAGCCAAGAAGCTCGGTCGCCCTTGGGAAGTCGGCAAGGCCTTCGAACACTCCGCCTCCATTTCCCCTCTCGCCCCGGCAACTAAGGTCGGTCATCCCGACAAGGGTGGCATCTGGCTGATGCGCAACGGCGAGTCGGCGCAGAGGGGTGACCTCTCGCAGATGATCTGGAAGGTACCGGAAATCATCGCCGAGCTCTCGAAGCAGTTCACGCTGGCGCCTGGGGATGTCATCATGACCGGCACGCCGGCCGGCGTCGGACCGGTGGCGCGCGGCGACAGGATCACCTGCGCCGTCGATGGCGTCGCGACGCTGGTGCTGAACGTCATTTGATCGAGGAGAAGCGAGATGCCGCTCTATGCCCTTTCCGGCTTGGTGCCGAAGACGCCAGATCCCGGCCGCTATTGGATCGCGCCCGACGCAAGTGTGATCGGCAAGGTGGAGATCGGCGAGGATGTCGGCATCTGGTTCGGCGCAGTCCTGCGCGGCGACAATGAGCCAATCGTCGTCGGCAAAGGCACCAATATTCAGGAAGGGGCGATGGTGCATACCGATCCTGCCTTCCCGACCACGATCGGTGAAGGCTGCACGATCGGTCACCATGCCATCATCCACGGCTGCACCATCGGCGACAATTCGCTGATCGGCATGGGCGCGACCGTGTTGAACGGCGCAAAGATCGGCAAGAATTGTCTGGTCGGCGCCAACGCGCTGGTGACAGAGGGCAAGGAATTTCCCGACGGCTCTTTGATCGTCGGCGCTCCCGCAAAGGCAATCCGCACACTGGACGAGGCTGCCATCGAAGGCCTGCGCCGTTCGGCCCGCAACTATGTCGCCAATTGGCAGCGTTTTGCCCGCGACCTCAAGAGGCTGGATTAGGCGGCATTTTTCAAAAGTGCGCGCGGCTTTAGAATCGCGCCACGCCGACATTCAAGCGGCACAGCTCGCGCAATGACCGCGAATCTCGATGGTCGACTTCTCGGCCTTGAACTTCTGCGATTTCAGCCAGTCCATCAGCCGGTGATCCACTTCATGATCGTGGAATTCGATCACCTGGCCGCAGCTTTCGCAGATGGCGAAGGCGACGAGGCCGTGGCTATGGCAATTCTCATCCGGATGGGCACAGGCAACGAAGGAGTTGATGCTCTCAAGGCGATGGACGACGCCATATTCCAAGAGCTTGTCCAGCGCCCGGTAGACCTGCAGCGGTGCGCGGAAACCATGGTCGCGCAGCTTGTCGAGAATGGTATAGGCGCTGAGGGGCGCCTCCGCCTTGGTCAGGACATCGAAAACGAGCGACTGGTTCTTGGTCAGTATCGGAGTGGTCATGATCCCTGTCCTCCTTGTTGCGCCGCCGGCGCGCCGGCCCTACGGGCAAGGGGCAGCAGACTGATGATAAACAGAACGAGCGCCGCCACTACGATCGACGGGCCGGAGGGCGTATCGTAACGCAGCGAGCCAAACAGTCCGCCGACGACGGCAACAGCCCCAATCAGCGATGCGAAAACCGCCATCATCTCCGGCGTCGCAGCAAAGCGGCGTGCCGTGGCGGCCGGGATGATCAGCAGCGCGGTGATCAGCAGGATGCCGACGATCTTCATGGCAATGGCGATAACGACGGCCATCAGCAGCATGAAAAACAGCTTCGCCCGCTCCGGCTGCAATCCCTCCGCCTCGGCCAGCTCCGGATTGACGGTGGAGGCGAGCAGCGGCCGCCAAAGCCAGGCAATGGCCGCCAGCACCAGAATGCCGCCGCCCCAGATCAGGGCAATATCCGAACGATTGACGGCAAGAATGTCGCCGAACAGGAAAGCAATGAGGTCGATTCTTACCCAGCTCATGAAAGCGACGATCACCAGGCCGATCGCCAGCGTTGCATGCGACAGAATGCCGAGCAAGGCGTCCGCCGACAGCGCCTGACGGCGCTGCAGGAACAGGAGCAGGATCGAAACGGCCGCAGCGACAGCGAAAACGGAGAGCGTCAGATTGAGCTGGAAGAGCAATGACAGCGCCACGCCGAGCAATGCCGAATGTGAGATCGTATCGCCGAAATAGGCCATGCGCCGCCAGATGATGAAGCAGCCGAGCGGCCCGGTGGTCAGCGCCAGCCCGACGCCCGCGATGACGGCGCGCAGGAAGAAATCGTCAAACATGGCGTTCTCCTGCGGCATTATGATCATGATCGTGGTGGGCATGATCATGGTCGTGATGATCGTGATGGCCATGACCGTGATGACTGTCATCGGCACGGCAATCATCGGTGATCGAGCCGTCGGCATGCTGCACACGGCCATCAGGCAGATGCGTATGGTCGTGATGATGGCTGTAGATCGCCAGCGATTGCGCCGCCCGTGTGCCGAACAGCCTGACATATTCCGGGCTCTGGGTGACCGCCTGCGGCGTACCGCGGCAGCAGACATGACCATTGAGGCAAACAACGGTGTCGGTCGCGGCCATGACGACATGCAGATCATGCGAGATCAGCAGAATGCCGCAACCTTCGGAATTGCGGATCGATTTGATGAGATCGTAAAGCGCAATCTCGCCACTGAAATCGACGCCTTGTACCGGCTCGTCCAGCACCAGCAGGTCCGGCTTGCGGGCAATCGCACGCGCCAGCAAGGCCCGCTGGAATTCACCGCCGGAGAGATGCTGTACCTCAGCCTTGGCGAGATGGGCGATCCCAACCGCCTCCAAAGCCGCCTTCAACTCCGCTTCCGGCAAGGGTCCGGTCAATGTCATCAAACGATGCACGCTCAGCGGAAGCGTCCAGTCGATGGCAAGCTTCTGCGGGACGTAACCGACCTTGAGCCCGGCGATGCGATCGACGCTGCCCTCATCCGGCTTCAACACGCCGATGGCGGTCTTGGCACTGGTGGATTTGCCGGAACCGTTCGGGCCGATCAGGGTGACGATTTCGCCGCGGCTCACCGAAAAATCGACGCCGCGCACCAGCCAACGGCCACCACGGCGGACGCCGACATCATGGAGCGACACGAGGGGCCGGCTCTTATTGTCCACGGAAGAAAGCATGAAATTTCCATTTGCGCTGTTGCGTCCTGCTATCGCACACGTTATAGCATAACGCAATTGATGTAATAACATAACAGAACCCATTCAAGGGCAATATCGCATGATCCTGCCAAAGACCCTTCTCCCCCTCGCCGGTTCCTTATTAATCTCTGGGCTCTTCGCCGCCCCGGCATTCGCGGGCGATCCGCCGGAAGTGGTGGTATCGATCAAGCCGGTTCATTCCCTCGTCGCCGCAATCATGCAAGGCGTCGGCACGCCGGATTTGATTGTCGAAGGCGCGGCTTCGCCGCACACCTATGCGCTGAAGCCTTCGAATGCGCGGGCGCTGGAAGGCGCCAAAGTGGTCTTCTGGGTCGGTCCGGGTATGGAGGCTTTCCTGGAAAAGCCGCTCTCGGCGCTCGGCTCGAACGCTCTCGTGGTCGAACTCGACAAGGCGCCTGGCATCACTAAACTGAAATTCCGCCAGGGCGGCGCTTTCGAAGCGGATGACGACGGCGACGAACCGGCAGCGACCGCAGGTGATACACACGATCACGGCGCGTTCGATACGCATCTCTGGCTCGATCCGCACAATGCCAAGGCAATGACGGCCGAGATCACCACCACATTGGTCGCGGCCGATCCCGCCAATGCGTTAACCTACGAGGCGAACCAGAAGGCGCTGGACGACAAGCTGGACGCGCTCGACTCGGAAATCGCCTCGACCATCGCGCCAGTAAAGAACAAGCCCTTCATCGTCTTCCACGATGCCTATCAATATTTCGAGCGCCGCTACGGCGTGCATGTCGCGGGCTCGATCACGGTCAGCCCGGAAAGCATCCCCGGCGCGGAGCGGGTGGCGGAAATCCACGGCAAGGTCGCCGATCTCGGCGCAACCTGCGTCTTCGCCGAGCCGCAATTCGAACCAAAGCTGGTCAATGTCGTCATCGAGGGCACATCCGCCAAATCGGGCGTGCTCGATCCGGAAGCGGCGACGCTGACGCAAGGACCGGATCTCTATTTCGACCTGATGCGCAGCATCGCCAACTCCCTGAAGACCTGCCTCTCCTGAGTGAGCAAGACATCGAAGAGAGAGCGAGCTGTTGCTTGCGCTTTCACTGCTTTCGATGAACCGGAAAAGACAAACGAATTACGCCCGCACAGTGCGGGCGTTATCGAAAAATTGTCGTCTGGAAACAAAACGGCCGATCAGGCCACCAGCATGTTCGCCGGAACGACGCTGACTTCATGCACCACCACCAGCGCGCCGATTACTTCGCCTCTCGACTTGGTGGCGCGTAGCGGCGTCATTCGGCAGTGCAAGGTCTTGTTGGCCTCCTTCGGACGATAGGCCGGGTAGAGGCAATCGACCGTCTCGCCGGCAAAGCAGGCATCCAGCTTGGTCTTAAAGGTGCTTTCAAACAATTCGGAACCGGTGAATTCTGCAATATGCCGGCCGACCAGCTCGATCGGCTTTGACCCCAGAAATTCGGAATTGGCCGCGTTGCTATAGAGATAGCGATAGTCGCGCGTAATCACCGCGACACGGTCCGGCAGACTGTCGAGGATGACATCGTTCAGAACATTGTCCTCGTCGAAGCCGGCGACCTCGGCTTCGTGCTGGTTCTTTCCTGTGGAAAATGCCATCAGCACCTCCGCCGCGGCCTCGCTGGCGCCGCCGAAATAGCGATCGATCAGTGACGATAGCGACGCGGAATTGCGCATTACTCGTGAGCGGTCATCCGATTCCTCGCGGATGAGATTGCTCATAAATTGCAATTGCATATACATTTCGAGAAGGCTGGTGGCTTTATAAGCCAGGATCGCTGTAACGAGCGGCTCCAACTCGCGATCGAGCGAACCGACAAGTTCATCGTCACCCAGCTTGATCGCCCTTTGAATCTGGGTGCATTTCATGGAGAAGGCATGAAAGAGTGCCAGCAAATTGCCCTCCTGTCCTTGCCCATGGTTCAGCTTCGGGCCTCATTCCCGACGCTACCATAAACAAGGATATTCAGCCTGGCGCCCGCTATCTCACCAAGCTTTCTTGCAAATGCAATAACATGACTTACCCTCACATTCAATCCGGGTGAAATGAAGTTCTCGGTAAAGGCGAATTTTTCGAAAGGCAGGACTTACCGAAGGTCTAATTTTGAGCCTAAGAGGGCTTAAGATGGTTCATTCTGCTACGAATTGTTTTATTTAAGTAATTACTTAGAAAAGAGTCTTTTTGATATTCCAGCGGTCGTGATACCACAGCCATTGCTCGGGATATTCCCTCACCCAGCTCTCTACCTTGTCGTTCAGAAGCTGCGCCGTCGCAGGCAGATCCAGATTACCGCGAGCATCGCGCGGCATCTCCAGTCTCGGTTCGATCTCCAGCCGATAGCGATTATCGGGCAGCCGTATGCAACGAGCCGGATAAACTTCGCAATTAAACTGACGAACCAGCTTCGGCAGCAGCGGATTGGTTTTGACGTCGCGACCGAAGAACAGCGTCTTCAGTCCCTTTCGGAACTTCTGATCGACCAGCACGCCAACCCCGCCGCCGGCTTCCAATTGCCTGGCCAAGGTGAAAGACGATCCCGCATGCGAGGGCACGAGATTGCCCATGCGCTTGGCACGAAAGTCAAAAACCTTGTCTGCCACATAGGGGTTATTCGGCGGACGGAAGAGCACGGTGACCTTCAGCCCGAAGGCAGCGCCTGCAACCGGCAGCAATTCGAAATTTGCCGTATGTCCGGTAAAGACGATGAACGGCCGCGGATTGTCCCTGAGGTCGAGGAAGATCGGGATGCCGGATACCTCGATACGGCCCGGCTTCTCGCTGAACGGATCGAAATCGAATAGCCGGTCGAGGAAGACATACTCCGCCGCCAGCCTTCCCATATTGCCCCAGCTCGCCAGGGCAATCTCCGCGATCTCCGCCTCGCTCTTCTCAGGAAAAGCGTTGCGCAGATTGGTCAGCATCAGCTTGTGCCGGGTCGTGTGCGGCCCGATTTTCCGGGTCAGCCAGTCGGCGAAGTTGATGCCGCCATCGGCGGGGAACAGCTTCAGGAAATTTAGGAAGCCGAAGATGATCTGCGCAATCAGCCATTGGCGGAAATGCCTGACGGCAAGCACGATCCGGGTGAGGACGAGCTTCACGCCGCTCAATCCATCTTGAGGATGATCTTGCCGAAGATCTGGCGCGATTCCATTCGCTCCAGCGCCCGGTCGATATCGCCAAAGCTCACTTCAGTGTCGATGACCGGATATACCAGCCCGCGCGCCATCTTCTGCATGGCGTTCGCCATGTTCTCCATGCGGCAGCCGAAGGAGCCGAGCAGCTTTAGCTGCTGCTGGAACAGCATCATCAGGTTCATGTCGGTGGAGACGCCCGAGGTCGAGCCGCAGGTGACGAGACGCCCGCCACGCTTCATGCACAGCATCGAGCCGGCCCAGGTATCCTTGCCGACATGTTCGAAGACGACGTCGACGCCCTTCTTCTTCGTCAGCTTGCGCACCACGCCTTCAAAACGGTCGGTGCGATAGTTGATGACGTGATCGGCGCCGAGCGCCTTGGCCTTCTCGATCTTGTCGTCGGAACCGACGGTGGTGATGACGGTGCAGCCGATCTTCTTGGCAAGCTGGATTGCCGCCGTGCCGATGCCGGAGCCGCCGGCGTGGACAAGAATCGTCTCGCCGGGCTCCAGCTTGGCATTGTCGAACAGCATATGCTCGACTGTGCCGAAGGTGACGGGTGCCAAAGCAGCGCCAATCGCATCGACGCCGGGAGGCGCCGGAACCAGCAGACGCGCCGGCAGGTTGACCTTCTCCTGCGCGAAGCCATCGAGATGGAAGCCATGCACGCCGCCGACATGTTCGCAGAGATTGTCGCGGCCTTCGCGGCAGTGGCGGCAGAGACCGCAGGTGCGGGCACCGTAGATCGACACGAGCTGGCCGGGCAGTACGTTGGCAACACCCGGTCCGATCGCCTCGACGATACCGGCCGCTTCCGCGCCGATCACCAGCGGCATCTTGCGCTTGGCAAACGCCATCCCACGCCAGCCCCATACGTCGATATGGTTGAGGGCGACTGCCTTCACGCGCAGGGTAACCTCACCCGCGCCCGGAGCTTCAGGCTCCGGTAGATCGGTGATCTCAAGTTTGCGGTCGTCGATCAATTGCAAAGCGCGCATGGCAAAATCCCCCGCCTCTCGGGCGCAGTAATGTCTTTTTGTTCAAAGGTCCGATTAAGCCGGTTCAAGCGCCATGACAAGGCTGGCGTTCTGTCCGCCGAACCCGAAGGAGTTCGAAAGAATGGCGCCCACCTGCTTTTCGCGCTTCTTGTTCGGCACGACGTCGAGAATGATCGACGGATCGGGATTGTTGTAATTGATGGTCGGCGGCAGCGTGCCGGTCAGCATGGTCTGCAGCGAGAACACCGCTTCGACCGCGCCGGCGGCCGTCAACGTATGGCCGATCATCGACTTGTTCGACGAGACCGGAATGGACGGAAGCCGCTCGCCGAAGACGGCGGACATGGATCCGTACTCCATCTTGTCGTTTTCCGGCGTCGACGTGCCGTGCGCGTTGATATAGCCGATATCGGTTTCAGCCATTCCCGCATCGGCAAGAGCAGCTCGGATCGTCGCGATCGCCGGGCCGCCGTCCGGCGACGAGCGGGTGCGATGGAAGGAATCCGCCTTGTCGCCGGCGCCCTTCATGATGCCAAGGATCTTGGCGCCGCGGGCAACAGCAGATTCCAGCGATTCCAACACCAGCGTTGCAGCACCTTCCGCGATAACGAAGCCGTCGCGGTCCTTGCTGAACGGCTTGGACGCCTTGGTCGGCGGGTCATTCTGCGTCGACAATGCCGAAAGCAGTGAAAAGCGGATCAGCGCTTCGGCACTGAGCGAACCATCCGTCGCGACTGTCAGCGCCCGCGTGGTGCGACCCTGGCGGATTGCCTCGATGCCGAGCTGGATCGCGGTAACGCCCGATGCACAGGCGGTCGACAGGGTCACCGGCAGGCCGCGTGTACCGAAACGGTCGGCAAGACGCTCTGAAATGGCGCCGAACAGGGCTGCCTCGTGGAAAGCCGGATCGGGACGCTCACGCATTGCCGCGAGGAAGCGCTCATAGGCATCTGCCGGATGATCGGCCGGCGGCGAGCGGTCGGCCAGCTCGAAGCGTGCGCTCCATTCCGGCTCGATCGGCGGTGCGGCGAGGAAAAGCGGCGCGTTGAAATCACCCGAAATGCCTGCCTGGGCGAGCGCCTCGATCGTGGTCTCACGAGCGAAGGCATAGGAGCGCTCGACCGCGTTCGGTACCGGAATATCGATGAAATCCACGGTGCCGGCAATGCGCGTCGAAAGGCCGTCGGTCGGGAAGCGGGTGATCCCGTGGATGCCGGACGTGCCCGAGGAAAGCGCATTCCAATTGTCCTGCAGCCCTTGGCCGAGCGACGTGATGATGCCCATGCCGGTAACGGCGACAATCGGGCGGCCGAGATGATCCTTGTAGGCGGATGCGGTCATGATCCTAACTCCTCACGCTTCGGCGGAAAGTACGGCGACGCCTTCACCGCGTACATGCCCAACGGTCGTGACGACCGCTTTCTGCGCGCCGGCAGTCATCGGCTTTTCATGCGTGGCATCGAAAGGCGGTACTTTGGCCTTGTTGGCGACCGCCAGAGCGGCAAAGGCGAGCCCAAGCGGAAACTGGCTTTCAAGCCCGTGGCCGGAAACCCCGGCATAGCCCCGAATGGCCGATCCGGGCAACTGCGCTTCCAGAACGGCCTTCTCGCGCGTCGCGAGATCTGGGATCGCAGTCGTGCCGCAGAAGACGACCGTGCTGTCTCCTTGCGCGTCCTTGGCGGGCGCGAGCAAGTGCTCCAACCGGGCCTCGAACTTGCCGCTATCGCGGCTGCCGCGATCGCCTTCGATGGCGTCGATGGTTGCGTAGATGCGCGCGCCACGGCCTTCGGCATGCGCGCGCGATTCGAGCACGAGGAAAGCGCTGAGCGAACCCATGATCATACCGCCGCCGTCTTCAGGCTTGCGGGACCAAAGCGGATGCCAGTCGCCGATCGCATGCGCGTTCACTGATTCGATCAGCAGTATCATGTCCTGACGCTCAGCCGAAAACGCACCGCCGACCAATGCATGGCTCGATTCGCCCGACCTGATGCGATGGAAAGCAGTTTCAATGGCCGAGATGCCGGAAGCCTCCTCGCCCATGAAGGTGCGCGACGAACCCGTGACCTTGTGGACGATGGAGATATTGCCAGCGAGCAGATTGGAAAGCTGGGCGAGGAACAGCGTCGGACGCAGCTCGGTCGTCAGCTTCTCGTTCAGAAGCAATTCGCGGTCGTTGCGCTTCAGACCTTCGTTGACGATCAATGTATCGACATTGATGTCGCGCTCGCCGCCGCCAGCCGCAACGATCATGTCCATGCTGCCGCAAGCGTCCAGATCGTCCTTGAAGCCGGCATCATCCAGCGCAAGGCCGGCGGTGAAGACGCCGATGCGTTGCCAGTTTTCCATCTGGCGCTGATCACCACGCTTTGGGATCTGCTGCGACCAGTCAATCTCCGGCAGCGGATGCACGGGATAGGGTTTGAATTTCTCGGTCTCGACGATGGTCGGCGGCACCTTGTCCGATGTCAGCAGGGCGACATGCGCATCCTTGCCGACACCCTGACAGGTGACGATGCCGATACCCGTGATCACCACATCATTCTGAGCCTTGCTCATTCATCAATCCTCTTAGAATGCGGCGCCATGCAAGCCGGAAACGTCAGCCATTGGCGGCGATAGCGTCGAGAAGCCCGACCTCGCCTGCCCGCTTGCGCACGATGTCGGCGAGCGGCACCTCATTAAACGGCATGGTGCGCAGCTTCAACTGCGCATCGCAGATCTTCTTGCCGGCAATCGTGATCCGCGCCTTTGTCACCGCAAAGCCCGAGCCGTCATGCTCCAGTTCCGCCTCGATGTCGAGCTTTGCTTCTGGCTCGACGAAGGTACGCATCTTGGCGCCGTCGACCGACATCAGGAACGGCATATAGGCGAATTTCGTTGCCGCGAGCACCAGCATGCCCGACGCCTGCGCCATGGTCTCGATCAGAAGGACGCCGGGAACGAGCGGCATGCCCGGAAAGTGACCTTCGAAAACGGGGCTCTTGGCCGGAACGACCGAATGCGCCTTCAAAAGGCCCTTGGTGAGATCGACCGACTCGACCCGGTCAATCATCTGGAAATATTCCAGCAGCATTAACGCCTCCGATCCGACCCGGTGACGCGGTTTGGCCCGGGCAGGATACGATAGTTAAGAATGAAACCGCCCGGCCGCCATATTTCAAGGGCGGCTGGGCGTCAAAAAAAGCAAGGACGTTGCTCAGCCCTTGGCGGCGCGCAATTCGTCGATCTTGGCACAGAGGTTCTTGAGGACGAAATATTCCTCGGTCGAGACCTTGCCCTCGTTGACTTCCTGCGTCCACTGTTCCAGCGGAATCTTGATGCCGAATTCCTTGTCGATGGCGAAGACGATGTCCAGGAAGTCGAGGCTGTCGATGCCGAGGTCGTCGATCGTGTGGCTCTCTGGCGTGATCGTTTCACGGTCGATTTCGCTTGTCTCAGCGATGATGTCGGCAACTTTGTCGAATGTAGCAGTCACGCCCATACCTCTTGAAATGATAATTCAACCCTCCTCATAGGGAAATCCATTCCAAAAGCCAATGGTTTCCACCCGAGACCCCGGTAATTTGGCGAAGCACTGTTGCCTAAACAGCAAAGATACTTCCGGTGCGCAATTGCCGGAACAGCGGCCGGCATGCGAGCAAGATACGGCAGCATTGCGGCTTAGTGGCAAAGCCAAGCAAATTAGTTGCAGTCTCAGCCAGATCGCGGGTGCAATGAGCAAACCGTGGTCACTGGTTGATGATAATGCGCGTGTTGCTCAGCCCCACCTGCGATGCCATCGAGAAGAAGGTCGCGGCGTTTCGCGGTTCCAGACGGACACAGCCATGCGACGCCGGCCGGCCGAGATGCTTCAGCTCATAGGTGCCGTGCACCGCGTAGCCGCCGTTGAAGAAGACCGCATAGGGCATCGGCGCATTGTCGTATTTCTTCGAGCGATGATCGCGCGACAACCACTTCGCAGTATAGGAGCCGGTAGGGGTTACATAACCTCTGCGGGCCGTTGATACTTTCCAGCGATACTTGAAAACGCCGTCTTCGGAAACGGTCATCGTCTGCGACCGAAGATCAACACTGGCGAGAACAGTTCCAGCCTGCGCTGTTGTAACATGAAACTGCATGCATAGACATGCGGCAGCGGCCGCCGTTATTCGCTTCATTTCGCCCCTCCACCGTTTGCTTCTTTTTGAAACAATTCCGATGGAGGGAATAACTACCAGCTCTCTGATTATACTAAATTAATACAGATAGTGACCAATTCGTTAACGCAAGCGTGGCCAATCACAACAACAACAGGAATGCCGCGAAGGCGATAAGCGTCAGCATCGTGCATGCCGAATAGAAGATCGAGATGCCGCTGTCGACATCGCTGACGGTGGCGATATCGCGGCCGGAACCATTGATCATCGGTTCGCGCACGACCTCGCCGCCGTAGACGCGCGGCCCGGCAAGCTGAATATCCAAAGCGCCTGCCATCGCCGCCTCCGGCCGGCCGGAATTCGGCGAGCGGTGCAGCCCGCCATCACGAACCGCAACGCGGATCGTATTGCCGAGTGCCGAAATCCCCTTCTTGGCAAGCGCACCGGCGGCAATGAACAGGATCGACAGCCGCGCGGCCGGCCAGTTGGCGATGTCGTCCAGCCGGGCCGCAGCCCAGCCGAAATCGATATAGGTCTCGGATTTATGGCCGATCATCGAATCGGCCGTATTCAGCATCTTGTAGAGAAACAGGCCCGGCAGGCCGAACACGGCATACCAGAGCGCCGGCGCCACCACGCCGTCGGAAAAATTCTCGGCAAGGCTCTCGATCGCGGCGCGGCAAACGCCGGGTTCGTCCAGCGTTTCGGGATCACGACCGACAATGCGCGATACGGCGCGGCGTCCACCGTCGAGCCCCTCGCTACGCAACGCCTTCGATACCTCGCCGACATGATCGGCCAGGCTCTTCTGTGCCAGGAAGATCGCCACAAGGCCTGCTTCGGCCAGGATGCCGAGCCAGCCGAAGAAGGCGAGCAGCCCGTGCACGGCGAGGCCGGCTATGACCGCGCCGAAAAGCAGCGCGACAATCGACATCACGCCATTGCGGCGTCGCACCAGACCAGGCAGGCCCTTGATGTTGAAATGACCGTCGAAAAAGGAAATCGCCTTGCCGAACAGCGCGACGGGATGCGGCATGCGCTGCCATAGCCAGTCCGGATCGCCGATGAGGCGGTCCAACAGCAATGCCAGAACGAGGATGAGCAGATGTTCGTCGATCGTCATATCGAATAAGCCTCGAGCGCCCCGGCAAGCCTGCGATCGGTCACCTCGCCTGGGGCAAGACCAAAGCGCAGCCAATTCGGCGCATAGTCGAACTTGCGGACAAGAATATGATGGCGGCAGAGATGCGTATATATGTCGCTTGCGCGATCATCGGCAACCAGCGCGAACAGCCCCGTGCCGCCGGCGACCTGAAGCCTGGCTTGGCGAAGGACCGCATCCAGCGCCGATCTGCGATCGAGAATGCGGTTGCGGATGGAGGTTGTGTCACCGGTCATCAACGAGGCGGCCAATGAAAGCGCCGGTCCGGAAACGGCCCACGGGCCGAGCCAATCCTCGAAACGCTCCAGGATCGAGGATTGCGCGATAACGAAACCGAGGCGCAGACCAGCCAACCCGAAGAATTTGCCGAAGGAACGGAAAATGATGAGATTCGGCATGGAGGAAGCATAAGGCGCCAGGCTGCTTTCCGGCTCCATGTCCCCAAATGCTTCGTCGACCACCAGCATGCCGCCGCGCGGCTGCAGCCGGTCGTGCAATTCCCGTAGCCGGTCGACGGACAGAGTTCGGCCATCCGGATTGTTGGGATTGACGACGATGACCAGCTTCTGTTCGGGAGTGAGATCATCGATCCCCGTAATCTTGCAGACGGGCAGACCCGCCAGCGCAAAGGCGCGGGCATATTCCCCATAAGTTGGCGACAGGATGGCCACACCGCTTGCCGATGCAAGTCGCGGCAGTAGCTGAATCACCGACTGCGTACCTGGGACAGGCAACGGCAGGATATCCCCGCTGCGATAATAGACTCTCGCCGCCGCCCTCGCCTGTTCCACCAGATGCTGATCCGGCAGCCGATGCCAGGCCGAAACGGAAATTTCCGGCAAGGCAACAGGATTGGGGTTGATGCCGGTCGATAGGTCGAGCCAGTCCTCCGGTTGCCCGCCGTAAAGACGAGCCGCCGCAGTGATGCCGCCGCCGTGTAAGATCCTGTTCGTCATGCGGCGTCACCGGCAAGATCGATCAGGTGCATATAGGAACCGGCGACATTGCCGCGCTGCAGCCCGGCCGTACCAAGATCGTCCCCCAGCGCGTCTTTGACAGCGAACAGCCGATCCGCCGTACCTTCCGAGACAATGGTCGAATAATGGAATTCATGCGCCGTCATCGGTCGGTCGAAGAAAGAACCGTCAAGCGGCACCACGCGCCGGTAGCCGAGATGCCGCTGGCGCTTTTCATAGCTGGTGACGACAGGCAGCAGCCCGAGCATCTCATGACGCATGCCGGTAGCATCCACCAATCCTTCGCCAAGCACCATGTAGCCACCGCATTCGCCATAGATTCGCGCACCCCGCGCTGCGGCTGCCTTCATTGCCCCTTGAAAGCGGGATGCGGTCGCGAGCCTGCCCGCATGCAATTCCGGATAGCCGCCGGGCAAATAGATGGCGTCGGCATCATCAGCCGGCGCTTCATCGGCAAGCGGCGAGAAAAACGAAATCTCCGCCCCGCGCCGGCGCCAGCCGAGCAGCATATGCTCGTAGCAGAAGGCAAAAGCGATATCGCGCGCCACGGCGATGCGCTGCCCAAACGGCATCAGCCGGGCAATGTTGGCGGCCGATGGCCGAACGAGATTCTGGTGTGCGGCGCGCAGCAGCAGCCCGAAATCGCATGCCTTGGAGACCGTATCCGCCGCGTGCTCGATGAACGCCTCCAGGCCTGCATGTTCTCCCGCCTGCACGAGCCCGAGATGCCGCTCTGGCAAGGTCAGTCCCTTGTCGCCGCGAATGACGGCGGCTACGGGAATGCGCACGGCTTCCAAGGCGCGGCGCAGCATCGCTTCATGCCGGTCGCTGCCGACGCGGTTAAGGACGACGCCGGCGATACGGACATCGGCCCGGAAATTGGCAAAGCCGCTGACGAGCGCAGCAATCGACTGCGACATCCGCGAGGCGTCGACCACGAACACGACGGAGAGCCCAAGGAAAGCGGCGAGATCGGCCGGTGTGCCCGAGCCATCCGCCGCCCCGTCGAACAATCCCATCATCGCTTCGATGACCAGCATCCGCCCGCCGCCACGATGAAGCGCCGAATTGGCCGAAATCAATTCGCGGCGCATGGCCCAGGGATCGAAATTGAGGCAGGGCGAACCGCTGGCGGCCGCAAGGAAGGCGGGGTCGATATAGTCGGGACCGGCTTTGCCCGGAGCCACCGCAATCCCCCTTTTCCGCAGCGCTCGCAGGAGGCCGAGCGTGACCGTGGTCTTGCCCGAACCCGAGGCTGGCGCGGCGATCAGCAAGCCGCTCATGCCGGCACCTTATGACCGGTTCCCGCCCGCACCTCCGTCTCCGGCAGGAGCTTGCGGCCGGATAGAGCGCCCAGCCAGTCGAGGGAAGGCCGCAGCTTGACCACATTGCCGACCACGACGATTGCCGGCGGCTCCAGGCCGGAAGCGGCGACATCGGCTTCGGCTTGCCCGAGCGTCGTCTCCAACACCTGCTGCGCCGGCGTCGCGGCATTGCAAACGAAGGCGACGGGCTCGTCGGCCGAACGGCCAGCGGCAACGAGATTGGCGCTGATCTGCGCGATATGCTTCATCGCCATATACATGACAATGACGGGCGAGCCCTTGCCGATCGCTTCCCAATTGATCCCGTCCGGGACGACGCCTGAGGAATCGTGGCCTGTTAGGAAAGTGACGGCATGATTGACGTCGCGGTGGGTTACGGGAATGCCAGCATAGGCGAGACCGCCGATGCCGGCGGTAATACCCGGCACGATGCGGAACGGGATCCCGTGTTCGACCAGCATTAGCGCTTCTTCGCCACCACGCCCGAATACGAAGGGATCGCCGCCCTTCAGCCGCAACACGCGCTTGCCCGCACGGGCCAGCTCGACAAGACGCAGGGAAATGTCCCGCTGCTTGGCAGACGGCTTGCCACCGCGTTTGCCCGCATATTCCAGTATCGCACCGGGATGGGCGAGTTTCAGGCAGTCCTCGTTGACGAGCGCGTCGTGGACGATGATGTCGGCCTCCGCCAGTCCCTTGGCCGCCAGCAGGGTCAAAAGCCCGGGATCACCCGGCCCGGCGCCAACAAGCCAGACGGAGCCCGGCTCCAGCGCCGGCAGATTGGAAAATGCGGTATCGTTCATCCCACCTGTCCTATGCCCGGATGGGCAAAATTGCAATCTTGGGAATGGGATAAGACCGCTCCGGCTCGACTCTCATTTCCCTCGTGGAATGATAGGATAAATCGGGTCTCAGCAGCGGCGATGCTGCGCTATTCGCTTTTCCCAAGACGACGAAGACACCGGAAAGAAGCCAATGTGTCGCTTGAAATCTCTGACTCGAACTGTCAGGGCGTCGGCACAACGATCTGATAATATTATAAAATAAAAAATCTTGCGAATAAGACGCTTTCGGAGAGGGCAGCACAGCCGTCCTCTCCCTCTGTCCTCAGCGGTTCACTTGCCGAGAATCACATCGCGGATCAGATCGATCACCGCTTGTGAACGGATGCCGGTGCAAACGATCTGGCTCGGCAGATTGTCCCATTCGTTCGGCGGAAAATGGCGCCCGTTCGGTTTGACGATCGTCTGGCCGTCGGCAATGCCGCCGCAGACGACACGTACAGAACCTTCGATCGTATCGAACAGCTCCGGCGCCACGACATAGACGCAGGCGCAGCTATCATGCACCATCATGCCGTCGTCGACCGCATGGCTGTAGAAATCGATATAGGATTGAGACAGGTCGGCCAGCAACTGCACGGACGGCCCCCCCGCCTTTGCCATGTCGGCGAGATAGCTGCGGCTCATCGTCGTGATCGCGGTCACGTCGAGGCCGACGACTACGACCTTCCAGGCTGCTGTCATGACGGCATCGGCGGCTTCCGGGTCGCCGTGAATATTGGCTTCCGCCACCGGCGTGACGTTGCCCGGAACATAGAAATTGCCGCCCATGATGACGACGTCTTTCACCAGCTTGGCGATCTCCGGATCATGCTTCAGGGCCATCGCCAGATTGGTCATTCGGCCGACGGCGACAAGGGTCACCTCGCCCGGATTGGCGCGGACTGTATCGATGATGAATTGATGCGCCGGACGCGGATCGGTCGCCAGATCGATCGTTTCAGGCACCTCGATATCGCCGAGACCATTATGCCCATGCACGAAGGTAGGCCAATCCCGCTCCTTTCGCGACGGATCGAACGTGACGCTGGCGCCGCGGGCGACCGGGCACGGAATGTTCCATTCGCGCTTCAGAAACAGCGCGTTGCGCGTCGTCGTGTCGACGGAAGCATTGCCGAACACGGTGGTGATGCCGAGAAGATCGATATCCGGATGGCGATGCAGGAAGAGAAGCGCCATGGCGTCGTCGACGCCAGGGTCCGTGTCGTAAATGACCTTGTGCATGATTTTTCCTTGTTATCCTTTTGACCAGCTTGATCTTGTCCAAAGGCTGCGCCGCAGTTTTTGGGGATCATGCTCCGAAATCACCGGGGCGCACGAGAGCCGTGCTCAGCGAAATGCCTCACCATAGCCGCAGACGCCATTTCTGCAATATCGGATACAATCTCGTGCGAATTCGCCACAGATTGCGGCAAATCGATGCCAATCAGCCGAAAATTCAGCCGATTTTCGCAATTGCGGCGGTAGCAAAATCGGATTTGATTTTCGGAAGAACAAGCTCCGCAACGGGTCCGGCCGCCGCCAGTGCGGCCGCCTCGGCGACACCGTGGCAGCCCACACGCGCAAAGACGAGTTCGGACGGGTTCTTCAGACGAGGCGTCTCGCGCTCCAGGGTGGCCGCGTCGAAAAAATGCAGCGGCAATTGAAGATGAGCGGCCGTTTCTACGATTGCGGGCTCGTTGCTTCGCGTATCGATGGAGGCGATCGCGACGACTTGAGCGACCTCTATCCCACCCTCCCGCAAGGCCCGTTCGGCAAGCAGGCGCACATCGTTCCAGTCCGTACCGCGCTCGCAGCCGAGACCGAGGATGTAGCGGCGGGTGAAAGGATCAAGAGTCGTCATGGGGCCTCAGCGACGGCGGTTATGATTGGGCATAGTCTCCTTTGTCGCGCCTTCGTGTCCATCCCCCTGCCCGTCAATTTCGCCCGGTGTGTCCCTATAGCAATTGCCCTGACGTGTTTGCAGTGCCAGAAGACGTCTCAACTTCACGCCGTCGAGTTCCCCGCCCTTGCAAGACATCACCCTTCACCTGCTGCTTCTGCTCTTCGCCGCTTCCTTCTTTGCCGGTTTTGTCGATTCCATTGCCGGCGGGGGCGGACTTATCACCGTACCAGCCATGCTGCTTGCCGGCATTCCGCCATTGCAGACGCTCGGCACCAACAAGGTGCAATCGATCTTCGGTGCCGCCTCGGCGACTATTGCCTATGCCCGCCAGGGTCATGTGCGGCTTCGCACGCAATTGCCGATGGCGCTAATGGCTGTCATCGGTGGCATGCTGGGCGCTGCGCTGGCGACGATCATGCCCGGCGATGTCCTGCGCATCATCTTGCCGTTCCTGTTGATCGCCATCGCGCTTTATTTCGCCTTCAAGCCCAATCTCAACGATATCGAAAAACACGGCCGCATGAGCGCAACGCTCTTCGGGTTCACCTTCGTGCCGCTGATCGGCTTCTATGACGGCGCCTTCGGCCCTGGCACCGGCTCGTTCTTCATGCTCGCTTTCGTCACGCTCGTCGGCTTCGGCATGCTGAAAGCGACGGCTCATACGAAGCTTTTGAATTTCGGCTCAAACCTCGGCAGCTTGATCGTCTTCATCTTCTCCGGCGTCATCCTCTGGAAGGTCGGCCTCACCATGGGTCTCGGCCAGTTCCTCGGCGCTCAGGCCGGCTCACGACTCGCCATGCGCATCGGCGCAAGGCTGATCAAGCCCCTGCTGGTCATCGTCTGCATCGCCTTCGCCATCAAGCTCCTGGCCGACCCGACCAATCCTGTTCGCGTCTGGCTGGGGTTCTAGTATCAGGCGGCTTTGAGGCGCTTACTGGCCCAACACGAACTCCCCGACTTGCATCGCCACGCCATTCACCATTGCATCGATCCGATGGAGACCAGGATAATGTTTGCGCGTCGTCAGGTCATCCAGGCGCAATGCCTTGGAGAATTGTGCCGTTTCACCGGGCGCCAAGGATACTGATGTCAGCTTGAAGACCTTTGGCCTTGCCATGCCGTTTGCCTTGACGAAGTGCACGGCAAAATCGACGAGCAGAGACTGCGCAGCTTCTCCCTCGTTGACGAGGGAAAAGCCGATGCGGACGATGTCACCCATCTGCGCCTTCGCCGGCATTATCTCCGCACTGCCGACGCGAATGCCTTCGGCGGCGGAATAACCCATGGCCCCGATCGCATCGGCCTCGCCGCGCTTGACGGCAGAGCGCAGCGCATGACGGATGAGGCGCTGACGCTCCCCAGGCGCATCAATGCTCCAGCGGCGCACCGTCTCTATGAGAAGGCCGGGATGATCCTTACCGATGTCGTTGAGATTGTTGGCGACGGAGCGGCGGACATAAAGCTCCGGATCATCCTTTAGCAACTCCAATAGCTCAAGCACCGGCGCCGGATCAGCCTGAAAGGCGCGGAGCCGTTGTGCCCATGGAAGACGTGGCCGCGTACCTTCCGACACCAGCCGCCGGACGTGCACATTGGCGTCGCTGGCCCACATACGCAGCCGCTCCAACGTCTCCTCCTGCCTCTTGTCGAGGAAGGTGCGGACCGAGAATTCAGCGGTAAAGCGCTTCGTCAGCTCATATTGCGCCCGCATGGACGGCTCGAAGTGATCGATGCCGTTGTCGGCAACGAAGATCGTGTGTGGCAGATAAAGAAACGGCGTCATGCCGAAATTGTCGCTGCCATTCATTTCCGGACCCAGCGAGCGAACGAGAATATCGATCGCCTCAGGATAATCTCCCGGCAAAAACACCTTGAGCGTGCGCGCTATCGCTCGCCCACGATCCATCAGTTCCAGCGGCTCGTATCCACCAAGCGTCGCCGCAACGAAGCCTTTCCGGTCGAATGCCGGATGCACCGCACCGATCATTTCGGCGATACGGGCCGGCACCTCGGCACCGAAGCGATCCTTCAGGCGTTCAGCCATGCCATCCCCTCAAAAGCTTCGCAGTTGTTCGAAATGCAGCACGCTGGTGCCGGCATTGGCGGCATCGATCTGCATATGATCGAAATAGTTGAGGCAATCCTTGCTCGCATGCACTTTCGGCAGAGCGGCCACCGCATCAGCATGAGAGCGCCACCAGATGACATCGACATAGCTGCCGTCACAGCCGCGCACCAGTTCGCGGTTGAGATAGCCCGGCTGTTGCATCAGAAAACGATCCTGCATTCTCGCAGCCGCTTCCAGAAGTGCGCCTTCGGATACATTGGCGCGGAGCTTGAACGGCGCCCATTCCATAACTTTTCCCGTCATCGTCTTTCCTCGGGTTCAGTCAAATGCCCGTTGCTTATTGCTTAATAGGACAGATAACGACATATTTCAGCGATGGCGCGCACGGCAGATGGAACAAGGCTGAACAGGCTGGAAGAGCTGAAAGGGCTGCTTCGCGAACGTGAGCACGCGACAGCCGCCGAGCTCGCTGCCGAGATGGGCGTCAGCCTGCGCACCCTCAACCGCGACATTGCGCTACTGCGCCAAAGTGGCCTGCCGATCGATGCCGACCGCGGCCGTGGCGGTGGCATGCAATTGCATCGTAGCTGGTCGCTCGGCCGGCTGCATCTCGATCATCTCGAAACGATCGACCTGCTGCTCAGCATCACTATCGCAGAAAAAGTCGGCTCGCCCTTGCTGTTGCAGCATCTGACGTCGATCAAGCGCAAGGTCTCCGCCGCCTTCACCGAAGGCTATCAGGGCCGCATCCGCGACCTGCGCCGGCGCATCATCGTCGGTGCGCCGGCAACGCTCAATGTCGTCAACAGCTATGTGCCGCCGAGCCGGGCCAATCTTGCGCTGATATCCCAAGCCTTCTTCGAGCAGCGGCAGGTGATCATCGATTACGAGGCCGGCGACGGCGTTGTCACCAGCCGCCGGATCGAGCCGCAATTCCTCTATTTGAATGCGCCCGTCTGGTATCTCATCACCTGGGATCACCTGCGGGATGACATCAGAACCTTCCGCGTCGATCGCATCCGCGCGGCAGAACTCCAGCCGGCAACCTTTCGCATCGGCGATCCGAAGATCTACATCGCCGCCGCGGACCGAAGCGCCTCGCTTCTCTAATTCCTCAGAATTCGACGCCCGGCTGTCCCTTGATGCCGGAGCGGAACGGATGCTTGATCAGCTCCATCTCGGTGACGAGGTCGGCGATCTCGATCAGCTCTTCCTTGGCGTTGCGGCCAGTCAAAACGACATGCGTCATGTACGGCTTCTCCGTTTTCAGGAAGTCGAGGACGTCGTTGATATCGAGATAATCATAGCGGAGCGCGATGTTAATCTCATCGAGAAGCACCATCGAATTGCGCTCGTCGCGAATCAAATCCTTGGCCTTCTCCCAGGCTGCGGCAGCGGCCGCCACGTCGCGGGCACGATCCTGTGTCTCCCAGGTGAACCCTTCGCCCATGGTATGAAACTGGCAGATATCGGAGAAATGCTTTTCTATCAGATCCCGCTCGCCGGTCCACATCGCGCCCTTGATGAACTGCACCACCGCGCACGGCTTCCTGTGAGCGATGTGACGGAAAATCATGCCGAACGCGGACGACGACTTGCCTTTGCCCTTGCCGGTATGGACGATGATCAGTCCCTTCTCGTCCGTCTTCGTTGCCATGATCTTGTCGCGCGCGGCCTTTTTCTTGGCCATCTTGTCGGCATGGCGTGCGTCATCGTTCTTCGGTGCTTCAGTGCCCGTTTCGGTTGGTTCTTCGCTCATTCTACTCTCCCTGCAATTGTCGATTTCTGCGCTAGTGGCCCGCCACGCCAAAGGTAAAGCGCCGCCAGCGGTGTCCTCTCGGTTCGCATCGCATGGCGAATATCCGAGGGATGATGAATGATTTCGCCTGTCCAGCGCGGCAGGAAGACTTGACTGTCCTTGCTCCACAGCGAACCGTCGGTCAGCGGAATATAGATTTCCTCGGCGAGGTGATGGTGATCCGGATAATGCACGTCCGGTCCAAGCAGCAGAAAGCCGCCGGCCATTTCATCGCTGACAAAGTGGCCGCGCGTGCCGAAAAGCTCGACCCAACCGTATCTCTGCAGAAAATCGGCGCCGAAATCAGCGATGTTATAGGTCTGCGCCCAGTGCAATGCGTCTGCCGCACCTACGAGGCTGGAAAACAATTCACTTTCCGCGACATCGGCTGGCCGGTGGAGATCGTTCAGATAACTCACGACCGGCAGACTACGTGCCGCAAGTAACCGCCCGCCCATCCGCCAATCAAAGCCTGCAATGAAACGCCTCAATATGGGATCGCTCCGCGAAGCGACATAGCGCTGGAAGGCTTGAAGAAGATCGTCGACCGCACTCAAGCTACGACCTCCTTGTCAGTCAAAGTCTCCAGATCGAACCGTGCCGAATTGCTGCGTGGCGTCCAGAGTTGGCGATCGATCGCTTCGAGCAGACGCTCTTGCATCTCCCGTAAGGCCGCCGGATTCTTCTCCGCCATGAAATCGCGCACCAGGGGATCGACGACAAAAGCCTGATAGACCGCCTCGAAATGATGGTTGCGCACGGCGCCCGTGGTTGCGGCGAAAGCGAAGAGGTAGTCGACCGTGGCTGAAATCTCGAAGGCGCCCTTATAACCATGGCGCATCACGCCATCGATCCACTTCGGATTGACGACACGGCCGCGCACGACACGGCCGATCTCCTCTTCCAGCGAGCGAATAACCGGCTTTTCCGGGCGGGAATGGTCGTTGTGATAGATCGACGGACGAGCGCCCGCGAGTTGCTCCGCAGCAGCCGCCATACCACCTTCAAACTGGTAGTGATCGTCGCTGTCCAGCAGGTCGTGCTCTCGATTGTCTTGATTCTGTACGACTGCCTGAATCGAGCGCAACCGCTCCTCGAACACGCCGCGCTCGGCTTTCCCGTCCTCGCCTGCGCCATAGGCATAGCTGCCCCAGACGAGATAGGCCTCCGCCAGATCGGCGCGACGCTCCCAGCCCTTCTCGTCGATCAATGCCTGCAGTCCGGCTCCATAGGCGCCGGGCTTGGAACCGAAGATACGGTAACCGGCTCGCCGGCTCGCCGAAGCCTCGTCCAGCCCTGCCGCCTCCAGCCGCCTAATCTCGCCGCGCATGCGTGCCGCGATGGGATTGTCTACGGCATCCTCATCCAATGCCCCGACCGCGCGGACCGCCTTGTCGAACAGCGCGATCTGCTCCGGAAAGGCATCGCGGAAGAAGCCGGAAATTCGCAACGTCACATCGACACGCGGCCGCCCGAGCTTTGCCGGCGCAATGATCTCATAGCCGGTAACCCGCCGCGAGGTCATGTCCCAGACGGGCCTGACACCGATCAAGGCCAGCGCCTGGGCAATATCGTCACCGCCGGTGCGCATATTCGACGTGCCCCAGGCCGTCAGCCCGAAGGAAACCGGCCACTCACCGTGATCCTGCACGTAGCGGCGGACTAACAGCTCGGCCGACTTCTTGCCCAGCTCATAGGCCGCCGGCGTCGGCACGGCGCGGCTGTCGACGGAATAGAAATTCCGACCCGTCGGCAAAACATCCGGCCTACCGCGTGTCGGCGCCCCTGAGGGGCCGGGCGGCACGAACCGGCCGTCGAGGCCTTTTATCAAGGCGGCAATCTCCGCATCGCCGCACGCGAGAATGGACGGCTGCAGTTGCGAGAAAATCCCCTCAAGAACCATGTGGGTGTTTACCCATCTCTCTGGACAGACCATCCCGCGTGAAACGAGTTGAGCGGCCAGCAGCTCGATACGTTCGACAGTGTCGCCTTGCGTGCGCCAGGGCGCATCGGAGGCGTCTTGCAGGATAGATGGGCGCGGGCCGAGCCATTCGTCCGCCATATCGCAATCCAGAGGATCGAACGACGTAGGCTGCACCAACGCATCCCGCGCGATCGCCCGCTGCAAACTCTGATCGCCGCCCTCGCCCAATCCCCGCGGCACGCGCGCCAGGGCCACCGTCAAATCCGTGAGCAGCCTTCCGGATGGCGAAACGCCGAAAACATGCAGTCCGTCACGAATCTGCATTTCCTTGAGGTCGCAGAGATAGGCGTCGAGCTTCTTCAGCGCCTCATCCTCACCTTCGCCTTTGGCAATGCCGGCATCCTGATCCAGGCCGATATCGGTGACCAGATCGAGAATCTGTTTGCGCAGCAGCCGAATACGGCGGGGATCGCCGCCGGAAGCCTCATAGTATTCGTCCACCAGCGCCTCGAGGTCCTTGAGCGGACCATAGCTTTCGGCGCGGGTCAAAGGTGGGGTCAGGTGGTCGATGATCACGGCGCTCGCGCGGCGCTTGGCCTGCGTCCCCTCGCCCGGATCATTGACGATGAACGGATAGAGATGCGGCAACGGCCCGAGAATCGCTTCGGGATAGCAGGTTTCTGACAGCGCCAGGGCTTTCCCCGGCAGCCATTCGAGATTGCCATGCTTGCCCATATGAATGACGGCATGCGCGCCGAAAGACCGGCGCAGGAATGCATAGAAAGCGAGATAGCCATGCGGCGGCACGAGGTCCGGCGAATGATAGCTTTCCTTCGGATCGATATTGTAGCCGCGTGCTGGCTGGATACCCACCAGCACGTCGCCGAAGCGGGTGAAGGGCAGTGCAAAGGCGCCTTCGCGAACATAGGGATCGCTCTCCGGATCGCCCCAACGCGCAGTAATCTCGTCCTGAATCTGAATAGGAAGAGAGGAGAGGAAATTCTTGTATTCGCTTATAGAAATGGTCTCGCGTACGACCTTGCCGTCGTGGCCGGAATTGGTCGGCCCGTCCATCAGGTGCCGCATGAGCGCATCGCCATCGGCAGGCAGATCGGCAACCGGATACTCCGCCGCCTGCATCGCTTTCAGCACTTCCATCGTGCCCGCCGGCGTATCGAGCCCGACGCCGTTACCAAGCCGTCCGTCGCGGTTCGGATAGTTCGCCATGACGAGCGCCACCCGCCGATCTTGCGGGCGCGTTTTGCGCAATCCCGCCCAATTGGCCGCCAATCGGGCAGTATAGCGCATGCGGTCGGCTGCCGGCTCGCTGGCAACGATGTTGGCCTCGACACGATCGTCATAACGCGCCGCCGCCTTGAATGAGACGGCGCGGGCCAGCACGCGCCCATCCACCTCCGGTAGCGCGACATTCATGCCGAGATCACGTGCGGAAAGCCCTTGTGACGAAGCATCCCAAGCCTCTCGCGATGAAGCCGAAAAGATCGCCTGCAGCACGACGGCGTCACTCGCCTCCAATACGGTCGGCTGCCGATCCGCGCCCGGCGCCGAAACGGCAAAACCGGTCGTGTTGATCACGACATCGGGCTTCAGCTCGCCGAAAACGCTTTCGAGAATACCGACAGAAACCGGATCCTTGAGGCTATAGGCAAAGACCGGCAATGGCCGCATGCCCTCGGTGATCAGCGCCTCTATCATGGCTTCGACCGGCTTGGTTTCACCGCTCTGCACGAGGGCACGATAGAACGAAATAGCGACGATCGGGGGGTCAAATCCCTCTTCCGCTACCATCGAAGATGCTGAGATATTTCTCCACTCCTCGGTCCCAATCACGCCCCTGCCGGGCCACCAGATCCCCGCCTTCATCAACGGAGCGGCCGGCGCCGGTTTTTCGGCGCCCGACAGCAACGCCCCGGCGTAGCCGAGAAAGTCACGAGAATTCGCATCGCCGCCTTCGATCAGATAGGACCAAAGCGCGTTGAGGTCCTCGAGCGCAACATTGGAGAACGGCGTCAGCCCGGGATCAGGCTTGGAATCTCCCGGAAGTACCGCGATAAGCGCACCGCCGCGTACGGCGCAGGCATGCAACGCCTCGAGCGCATAGTGGAAATAGCTGGCACCGCCAAGCGCCCTGACGATAATCAGCTTCGCATGCCGAGCCGTCCGTTCGATATAGGTATCGACGGACATCGGATGCTTGAGGCTCATCAAGCTCGCAAGCCGCAACGAATGGGCGGCTTCCCCCTGCCCATAGGCGGCAGCGATCGCCGCAAGCTCCGTATCGGCGGCCGACAGAAACAGGATATCGCCCGGCGACTGGCCAAGATCAATCGCCTCCTCACCGTCGCTGATCGTTCCCTTTTGGGCTAGGAGGAGATGCATGCCGCCCCAATTCGTTTCATTGATTTAAGCCGCTTCAAGCGGCTTGATGGCCGCGAATACATCGCTCTTTTCCGCTTGCGCGATCGCGAGATCATAACCCGTTTGCATCGCCATCCAGAAATCTGGCGTCGTGCTGAAAAACCGCGCGAGCCGAAGTGCCGTATCCGGCGTGACCCCGGTCTCCTCCGAAACCAGCCTCTCAATGCGCGTTCGAGGCACGTTAAGATGTTTCGCCAAAGCACCGGCGCTCATCGTCAATGGCTTCAGATACTCCTCCCGCAAGATTTCACCCGGATGGATCGGCGGAAGTTTGGTCTCGGTCATGTTACGCTCCATCAGTGATAATCCACGATCTCGACATCACGCGGTCCAGCTTCGGTCCATAGGAAGCAAATGCGCCATTGATCGTTGATTCTGATCGAATACTGGCCAGAACGATCACCTTGCAAACGCTCCAGCCGATTGCCGGGCGGCGACTGCAGGTCGTCCAGCGCAACCGCATAGTTCAATATTGTCAGCTTGCGTTGCGCGGAACGAACGAGGTCGGCTGGAAAGCCCTTTGGCACGACGCCTGATGCAAGAGCTTCGGCGAACTTCCCCTTGTATGAAACGATCACCGCTATCTCAACTTCCGCCTAAGCAGTATATGCAATGTATCACGACCCGATACAAAATCAAGCTAACTGCACGATCGCCTTGCGCACGATCTCCTCATCCATCTCATGCAATCCAATCACCACAAGCCGCGTCTGGCGCTCTTCGCCCGGCGTCCAGGCGCGGTCGAAATAATGGTCGATGCGGCTGCCGACGGCCTGGATCTGCAAGCGCATCGGCTTGCCGGGCACATCGACAAAACCCTTGAGGCGCAGGACATCGTGTTCGGCAATCACGCCCTTCAAGTTCTCGATAAAGGCAAGCGGATCGGCGATCGGGCCGAGCTCGACGATGAAGCTGTCGAATTCGTCATGATCATGCGGTGCGCCGTCCTCGTGTTCCAGCTCGTGATGTGATTTGCGGTTGGCGATATCGCCTTCGGTGCCGATGCCGAGGCCGAGGAGGATGGCGGCCGGAACCTCACCATTTTTCGCTTCGATGATCGTCGGCTTGCGGGCGGTGCGAGAGGCAACTTCGGTGCGGACGCGACCAAGGCCGGCGACATCGATCAGGTCGGTCTTGTTGAGGACGATGAGATCGGCGCAGGTCAATTGATCCTCGAACAGCTCCTCGATCGGGCTTTCGTGATCGAGCGATTCGTCCTCTACACGACGGGCTTCGACAGCATCGTGATCATCGGCAAAACGGCCAGCGGCGACAGCGGCGCTATCGACCACGGTGATGACGCCGTCGACGGTGACCTGGGTGCGGATATCCGGCCAGTTGAACGCAGCGACGAGGGGCTGCGGCAACGCCAGACCGGAGGTTTCGATGACAATATGATCGGGACGCGCATCACGCTCCAAAAGCTTGGTCATGGTCGGGATGAAATCGTCTGCGACCGTGCAGCAGATGCAGCCGTTGGTCAGCTCGATAATGTCGTCCTCGGTGCAGTTTTCCGCGCCGCAGCCCTTCAGCACGTCGCCATCGACGCCGAGATCGCCGAACTCGTTGATGATCAGGGCGATCTTCTTCCCGCCGGTGTTCTGCAGGAGGTTTCGGATCATCGTCGTCTTGCCGGCGCCAAGGAAGCCGGTGATGACGGTGGCGGGAATTTTTTCCTGGTTCATGCGGATCAACCCTTCATTTTCAGCGGCAGCCCCGCCGCGATAAAATAGACTTCGGCGCTCGCCGCCGCGATCATCTGGTGCAACCGGCCGGCATGATCGCGAAACTCGCGCGCCATACGGTTTTCAGGCACGATGCCGAGCCCGACCTCATTGGAAACGAGGACGAGGCGTGACTTTGCGCCCGGTAGAAATTCGGTGAGAGCGGAAAATTCCGCGGCGATGTTGCGCTCGGCCATCATCAGGTTGGTGACCCAAAGCGTCAGGCAATCGACGAGAACAGCGCGGTCCTCGCCGTCGATCGCCGCCAGCCGCGCCGTAAGATCGAGCGGCTCCTCATGCGTCGTCCAGAGAAGATCACCCCGTTCGGCGCGATGTTGTGCGATGCGATCGCGCATTTCGTCGTCCCAGGCCTGGCCCGTCGCCACGTAATGACGATCGAGGCCGGTATCCGAGATCAGCGATTCGGCGAATCGGGATTTACCGGAGCGTGCGCCGCCGAGAACAAGAACGGCGCGGGACGGTGAGGATAGCATCGGCTATTTCCGCCCCGACACAAAGGCGACCGCGGGCGCGATGCCGCCAAAGCCGCAAAGCAGGCGCCTGCGCGCCCAAAATTCATTTCGCGCCATGACAACCTCCGTGCTGGCAGCCGAGACATCCGTCCCTGGGGTGGGCCTTGTGCCCGGCACGTATGGCAGGTCTCCTGGCTCGCGGATGAGGCGCAGCAAGCGGGGCAAACCGAAATCGGTCGCCTCCGCTCCTGCACCAGCGGATCTCCCTCGCCTTCCCGGCAAACATCATGAAAAGGCGGACGATTCGTAGAATTAGAGGCGTCCAGCCCTGGTTGATCATGATGCCACGCCAGTGGCTTTTCCGGCTCGAAGCTGCTTTCACCTGCCCGCACCACGCGGACCATCAGCAGAATACCCCCAAACCGAATGAAAGACCCTGACCGCTCTACAGTCGCGGGGTCGGCTGTGATGAGAACGCCCGAGTTGGGTCCACCCCTTCACATTCCCTTTTCATCCCATGCGACAGATCGCCGCTCGGGAACCATTCGTTATGCCGCAATAATTAGGCTTTCGGTCCCGGCAAGTCAATCAAGGCCGGCCGATACGACATCGGCTGTCCTAACGGCGAAATATGCATAAAAGTCGCAGCGGTTGGCGCTCTTTTTGCCGTATTTCTTTGATGTTAGGAGTTTATAGAAGCCAAGCACGTAGCTTTGAGCAAAAAACTGTCGTCTGTTCCCCATGTTGCAGAAATTCCAACCGCGCCGCCTCGGCGTCTTCTCCGCCCTATTCGAACTTGGTCGGTTCAGGGCATTGCTGCGTCGTGGCGAATTGGGGCTGGTTTTCGCCGGCGCCCTGGCGGGAATAGTCTCCGGTTGCGCCGTAACAGCGATGAGCTTTGTCTCGCGCAAGCTTCACAGCGCCATCTATGGGATCACCGACTATGAGCGCCTGAGTTCGGCAGCGGTAGCTATACCAGACAAGTCGGTGCTTCTGATCGCGCCCATAGCCGGCGGCATCATCCTCGGCATCTTGCTCTATATATTGTCCCGCACGCGCAAGAAGCCGATGGTCGACCCGATCGAAGCCAATGCGCTGCACGGTGGCCGTATGTCGCTCACCGATAGTATCCTCGTTGCGGTGCAAAACCTGATCTCGAACGGTTTCGGCGCGTCGGTCGGGCTTGAAGCTGGCTACACGCAGCTTGCCGCCGGCATTGCGTCGAAATTCGGCTATAAGATGCAGATGCGCCGCGCCGACCTGCGCATGCTCGTCGGTTGCGGCGCTGCCGGCGCCATCGCCGCCGCGTTCAATGCGCCGCTCACCGGCGCCTTCTACGCTTTCGAGCTGATTATCGGAAGTTATTCCATCCTCACCCTGACGCCGGTCGTCGTCTCAGCGCTGATATCGACCATGATCGCAAGATTGCTCGCCGGTGACGACTTCGCCATCGACATCGATCATTTCGGTGCGATCGTCCCTGCCGACTATCTTCCGGCTGTCCTGCTCGGTGCTTTCTGCGCCGGTATAGGCATCCTGATCATGCAAGGCGTCGCCTGGGTCGAAGAGTTTGCGCGCAAGAGCTCCATCGCGCCGCCCTTCCGTCCGGCGCTCGGCGGCCTTGTCGTCGGCCTGTTGGCGCTGATCTCGCCGCAGGTTCTGTCGGCCGGCCACGGCGCACTGCATCTCAACCTGTCGACAAATGTGACCCTCAGCGCATTGGCCGGACTTTTCATCCTGAAATCCCTGGCCTCCGCCGTGTCGATCGGCTCCGGCTTTAGAGGCGGCTTGTTCTTTGCGTCGCTGTTCATGGGCGCGCTGCTCGGCAAAATCTTCGCCTATTGCGGCCCCTATTTCGATCATGCCACGCTGACGCCGGCCGTCTATGCCGTGGTCGGCATGAGCTCGCTTGCCGTCGCCATCATCGGCGGCCCTTTGACCATGACCTTCCTGGCGCTGGAGATCACCGGCGATTTTCCGATCACCGCCCTAGTGCTCGCCGCCGTCATTACCTCGTCGCTCGTCGTGCGCACCACCTTCGGCTATTCCTTCGCAACATGGCGCTTCCATCTGCGCGGCGAAAGCATCCGCAGCGCCCATGATGTCGGCTGGATCCGCAATCTGACGGTCGTCCGCATGATGCGCCCGGACGTCCACACGGCTGATGTCAACACGAGCATCGAGGAATTTCGTCACCGCTTTCCGATCGGCTCGGCGCAGCGCGTCATTCTTATCGACAAGGACGAGAAATATGCCGGCATGGTGCTGATGCCGGACATTTATGCGAGCCCGGTCGAGAAGGACGACGAGGAACATGGCCTCGCCGATTTCATCCGTCATCGCAACGATTTCCTGCAGCCGCAGATGAACGCCAAGCAGGCCGCCGCCCTGTTCGACCAGACCCAAAGTGACGCATTGGTGGTGATCAACGACCTGATCGAACGCAAGGTGATTGGCCTGCTCACCGAAAGCTATACACTGCGCCGCTACAGCGAAGAACTCGACCGCCGCCGCCGCGAAGTGTCGGGCGAAATTTAGTACACGAGGCTGTCGAGCCAGGCCGGATCAAGCACCGCTTCCAGCTCCGTTGCAATCTGGTCCAGAGCCGCCTCGACGCCGGCGCGGTAATCCATCCGCTCGCCGGTCAGGCCGAAGCTTGCAAGCAGCTTTGCCCGGTAGGCATCGCTGGTGAAAAGCCCGTGCAGATAGGTGCCCATGATCAGGCCGTCGCTGGAAAGCGCACCATCCGGCCGGCCGTCGATCATCGTCGAGGGCCGGTCGCAATCGGTGCCGCGAGTCACGCCGAGATGGATTTCATAGCCCGAGAGCGGTGCGTCGTATTCCCTGGAAAAAGCCACGCTGTTGCGCAATGTCTTTTCCGGCGCCATCTCGGTCTCGACATCGAGCAGGCCAAGCCCCGGTATCTCCGTCACCGATCCCTCTATGCCGAGCGGATCATGCACCATGCGGCCGAGCATCTGGTAACCGCCGCAAATGCCGATGACGCGGCCCCCGCAGCGGACATGATCAGCTATATCCTGATCCCACCCCTGCGCCCGCAAATCCATCAGGTCGCCGATGGTCGATTTCGAGCCCGGCAGGATTACGAGTCCTGCGTCCGCGGGCAACCGCTCGCCAGGGCGCACGAAGACGAGATCGACATCGGGCTCGGCGCGCAGCGGATCGAGATCGTCGAAATTGGCGATGCGCGGCAAGACAGGCACTGCGATCTTCAACGCGCCATCCGAGCCGCGCGCCAGCCGCTCCAGCACGACCGAATCCTCGGCCGGCAGCCGGCCCGCCGCCTTCAGCCAGGGCACGACGCCATAGCAAGGCCAGCCAGTGAAGCCCCCAATGGCATCCACCCCTTCGCCGAACAGCGAGATATCGCCGCGAAACTTGTTGATCAGGTAGCCACGGATCATCCGCCGGTCTTCCTCGGGCAGGATATGATGGGTGCCAACCAGCGAAGCGATCACGCCCCCGCGATCGATATCGCCGACGAGCACGACCGGGACATTGGCGCGGGTGGCAAAACCCATATTGGCGATATCGCCTTTCCTGAGATTGATCTCAGCCGGCGAACCGGCACCCTCGACGATCACCAGATCGGTGCCGGCGCGCATGGTCGCAAAGCTTTGCAGCACAGCGCCGAGCAATTGCGGCTTCAGCGCCTGGTAATCCCTGCCCTTTGCCTGCCCCCAGACCTTGCCCTGCACGATGATCTGGCTGCCGGTCTCCGATTGCGGCTTCAGCAGCACCGGGTTCATATGCACCGATGACGGCACGCGCGCGGCCAGCGATTGCAGCCATTGCGCCCGGCCAATTTCGCCGCCGTCCTCGGCAACCGCGGCATTGTTCGACATGTTCTGGGGCTTGAAAGGGCGCACCCGAACGCCCCTGTTGGCAAACAGCCGGCAGAGTCCGGCGACCAATACCGTTTTTCCGACATCGGAGCCGGTCCCCTGCAGCATGATCGCCTTCGTCATCCGTTATCGCTCCGATATGGCACTACGACCGAAAACCCTGGTTTCGCCTTGATTCTGCCGCGATGATTAACAGCGAAAAGCCGGATCTGCGAGGCAAAAAAGCATCACGTCCTCACATACTCTATTTGCGACATTCGATGACGACTTCATCCATTGTTCGGCGCACTGAAGAGGATTATCTCCATCGCCAATCAAACAACGAATGCCGGTCGGTCCGGCCCGAGGAAACCCCGATGCTCTTCATCTTCAACAACAAGAATTCCATCCAGATCGCCTGGAATTCGAAACTGCCGTCGCGCCGCCCCGAGAGCCGCCTGCAGCAGCTCGATACCCGCTTCGGCCCGATCGGTTTCATCCGCACCTACAGCGTCGGTTGATAGGCCGTCAAGGCCGCCAACCGACCGCACATCAAGCCGCCATGCGAGAGCATAGGCGGCTTTGCTGTTTCCGCCATTCAGGTGCGCCGTGGTCCGTCCGCACCTCGGGAATATCCTATATCGATTCTGCCTGAGACCGTTAGCCTAAGCCCAAAACGCGAAAACCGCGCGATCTCCAGATCGACGCGGTTTGCCAAAAACGCCGGCTCGCTTGCATTTCACACTGCAAGGCTCGCTTCCTCCGGTACGCACTACCTGATCCGGAGAGGCAGGTTTGTCCCCCGCCACGTCCAGATTGATAGCCGGACATCGTTACCGGAGGGTTATTAAGAGCTTAAATAAGGATGAATCCGAAAATTTTTTGAATTTTTTTCGGCTTGCCTCGACAGACTGAAAACGGCGCGAATGGAATAAAAAAGGTCTTTGCCGGGCGCGATATTTTAGCGATGTTTAATCGCTACGGGTTCGCTTGCCTCTTCCATAACCATTTTACAGCCATGAATAGCAGAAAACAGGCTAATTCAAGCGCTTATATAAGCTTTTCGACAAGGCGTGGTAAGCCCGCACGGTCGACGGCAGGTTGATTTCTTCACTCAAATCCTTAGGCTGCATCCTGTCGATGCGAAAAAGAGCACGGTCGCGACATGGTTCGTAGCCGCATAAAGAGCAAGCGCACGACTGAAAAACAGGGGACCGGACAGACGTCGTCAGCGGCGAGTGAACGGTTGTGGTGCGACCACGCTGACGGGGGATCGGCAGGCATCATGTCTGCTGGAGTCGATTCCCGTAACTTAACGAGAACTGGGAGACATTATCCAATGAAGAAGCTCATTGCTTCCGCCATCTTTGCATTTGGTGCCTATGCTTTGGCTGGCTCGGCGCAGGCTGCGGAATGCGGCGACGTGTCAATTGCTGAAATGAACTGGGCGTCCGCCGGCGTCGCCGCGCAGGTCGACAAGATCATCCTGCAGAACGGCTATGGCTGCAACGTGACGCTGGTCACCGGCGACACGCAGCCGACCTTCGCCTCCATGGACGAGAAGGGCGAGCCCGATGTCGCGCCCGAACTCTGGGTCAATGCCGTGCGCACCGCGCTCGACAAGGCCGTTTCCGAAGGCCGCCTGATCGAGGCCGCCCCCCTTCTCAGCGACGGCGGCGTCGAAGGCTGGTGGATTCCGAAATTCATGGCCGACGCCCATCCGGATATCAAGACCGTTCAGGACGCGCTGAAGCATCCGGAACTTTTCCCCGCCCCGGAAGATTCCTCAAAGGGCGCAGTCTACAATTGCCCGTCGGGCTGGAACTGCCAGATTTCCACGGCCAATCTCTATAAGGCGCTTGGCGCCGAGAAGCTCGGCTTCACGCTGGTGGACACCGGCTCGGCCGCTGGTCTCGACGGCTCGATCGCCAACGCCTTCGAAAAGAAGACCGGCTGGCTCGGCTACTACTGGGCTCCGACCGCGATCCTCGGCAAGTACGAGATGGTGCGCCTGAGCTTCAACGTGCCGCATGACAAGAAGGAATGGGATGCTTGCACGGCCATCCAGGATTGCGCCAATCCGAAGGTCAACTCCTATCCGGTTTCCGACGTCTATACCGTCGTGACCAAGGCCTTTGCCTCCAAGGCAGGTATTGCCATGGATTACGTCAAGACCCGCAAATGGGACAACGGCACGGTCGGCAAGGTTCTGGCCTGGATGACGGACAATCAGGGCACCAACGAAGACGGCGCAAAATACTTCCTGAAGACCTACCCCGACATGTGGACCAAGTGGGTATCTCCAGAAGTAGCCACCAAGGTGAAGGCTTCGCTTTGACATGAAACGCCTGGACTGGCGGCCGGCACTGCGTCGGCCGCCAGTTCCATATTCGCAGCCGCGGCGTCGACGCCCATATCGACGGAGTAACGCGGCCTTAGGTCGCAACAAGCGCAGGATGGCGCCTTCAAATGGTGTAAAAAAATAAACAGCAGTCTGACGAACCGGTCGCAGCGCTGCCCACCATCCGCACGTGAAGGCCACACGCACGGGCTGGTCAAAACCGGACAAGAAGGGGAATTTCATGGCTATACAATGTAGTTTTTTGCCGGATGTTCTATGTAATTTTCCGGCGATCGACGACACTCTCATTCGCGCCGCGCGCAAGAATATCGATGATGGCTTCAGAGGAATAGTGCGGGCTTATGGCAATGTCATCGATGCCGTGGTTCAGCCGCTGCAATGGTTTCTGAACTATCTGGAATGGCTTTTCACCAATACGCCTTGGTTCATTGTGCTCTTCGTCATGATGGCCGTCGTCTACGCCGCCAGCCGTAATCTCAAGATCGTCGCCGGCACCGCCATTTCCATGATCCTGATCGGCGTCTGTGGCCTCTGGGGCGACACGATGGTGACCCTTGCCATGGTGACCGTCTGCACCCTGATCGCGATCGTCATCGGCCTGCCGATCGGCATATTGATGGCACGTTCCGATCGGCTGCAATCGATCATCAACCCTACCCTCGACGTGATGCAGACGATGCCAAGTTTCGTCTATCTCATCCCCGTCGTCGTTATTTTCGGCATCGGCAAGGTCCCTGGCCTGATCGCTGTCGTCATCTATGCCGTTCCGCCGATGATCCGGCTAACCAATCTCGGCATCCGCCTCGTTGACAAGGAAGTGCTTGAGGCAGCCGACGCCTTCGGCTCGTCGCACCGGCAGAAGCTGTTCAACGTGCAGATTCCGTTGGCGCTGCCCACCATCATGGCCGGCATCAATCAGACCATCATGATGTCGCTCGCCATGGTCGTCGTCGCCTCGATGGTCGGCGTCGGCGGGCTTGGCAAGAACACGCTGCAGGCGATCAACAATCAGTTCTTCACAGTCGGCTTCCTCAACGGCTTCGCCCTGGTCGCGATCGCCATTATTTTTGACCGCACGAGCCAGGCCTACGGCAGACGGCTCCAGAAGCACTCGGAGGTCATCCATGGCTAGTCATGCGATCCAGATCAAAAGCCTCTACAAGATCTTCGGCCCACGCGGGCGCGACTATGTGGATGCGGTGAAAAACGGCATCGGCAAGGCCGAGCTCAACGAGACGCATGGCCATGTCCTCGGCCTGCAGGATATCAATATCGATATGCCGGCCGGCGCCATTACGGTCGTCATGGGTCTCTCCGGCTCCGGCAAATCGACGCTGATCCGCCATATCAACAGGCTGATCGAACCGACCGCCGGCGAAGTCCTCTATGACGGCGTCGACGTCTGCAAGATGGGCGAAAATTCCCTTCGCGAGTTCCGCCGTCACAAGACGGCGATGGTGTTCCAGAAATTCGCCCTGCTGCCGCACCGCACGGTGATCGAAAACACCATCTACGGCCTGGACATCCAGGGCGTGGCCCGGACAGAAAGCCAGAAGAAAGGCCAATACTGGATCGAGCGCGTCGGCCTGAAGGGGTTCGAGAACCACTATCCGAACCAGCTTTCCGGCGGCATGCAGCAGCGCGTCGGCCTTGCCCGCGCGCTCACCAACGATGCCGACATCCTGTTGATGGATGAAGCCTATTCAGCACTTGACCCGCTGATCCGTGTCGACATGCAGACCGTGCTTCTCGACTTGCAGAAGGAGTTGAAGAAAACCGTCGTCTTCATCACCCACGATCTCGACGAAGCACTGCGCCTCGGCGACAAGATCGCCATTCTTAGGGACGGCAAGGTCGTGCAGCAGGGCAGCGGCCAGGAAATCGTGCTGAAACCTGCCGACGACTACATCACCGCCTTCGTCAAGGAAGTGAATCGCGGCCGCGTTATTCAGGCTCAGACGATCATGAAGCCGATTGTTGGCGAGGCGCACGGCGTACGCATATCCGGCGACATGACGCTGGAAATGGCGGCCAAACAGATGACCGACGGCGGACAGACCGCTGCCGTCGTCACCGATGCCGGCGGCCGGCCGATCGGCGCAATCGACCTGCAAACCATCATTGCCGCCATGGTGACGCCGACGACACATGAAGCGGCGCAGATGGCAGCCGCCTGAAACGAACCTCCATCGTGAAGCGAAAAAGCGCCCTACCCTGGGCGCTTTTTTCTTGTCCATCGCATTATCGGGTAACCTCTGCCTTTATCCCGGCATTGTAATCATATAAAGAAATGTTTATATCTGCATTTCAATCCGATTTATCCGACGCATTCGAGGAGACGCCATGACCGTCACAGCCAATCCCTTGACCGATCTTCTTGCCGAAAAGGGCGTGCTGCTCGCTGATGGCGCGACCGGTACCAATCTTTTCGCCATGGGCCTGGAGGCCGGTGAAGCGCCGGAACTCTGGAACGAGCAGCATCCCGAGCGGATCACCAAACTGCACCAGGATTTCGTCGACGCTGGCGCCGACATCATTCTCACCAACACCTTCGGCGGTACCCGCCACCGGCTGAAGCTGCACCATGCGCAGGACCGCGTTCACAGCTTGAACAAGCAGGCAGCCGAGATCGCCCGCGCCGTCGCCGACAAGGCTAACCGCAAGGTCATCGTCGCCGGCTCCGTCGGCCCGACCGGCGAATTGTTGATGCCGCTTGGTGCGCTGACCTATGAGGACGCCGTTGCCGCCTTCGCCGAGCAGATCGAAGGCCTGAAGGCCGGCGGCGTCGATGTCGCCTGGATCGAGACCATGTCGTCGCCGGAGGAAATCCGCGCCGCCGCCGAAGCCGCCGTCAAGGTCGGCCTGCCCTACACCTATACCGGCTCCTTCGACACCGCCGGCAAGACGATGATGGGCCTGCATCCGAAGGATATTCACGGTGTCGCCAATGATGTTGGCGAAGGCCCGCTCGCCGTCGGCGCCAATTGTGGCGTCGGCGCATCGGATATCCTCTCGAGCCTGCTCGACATGACCGATGCCGATCCTGCTGCGGCCGTGATCGTCAAGGGCAATTGCGGCATTCCGGAATATCGCGGCGCCGAGATCCACTATTCCGGCACGCCGCCGCTGATGGCCGATTACGCCCGCCTCGCCCGCGATGCCGGCGCAAAGATCATCGGCGGCTGCTGCGGCACCTCCTGCGGCCACCTCGCCGCCATGCGCGAGGCGCTCGACAGCTATACGCCCGGTCCGCGCCCGACGCTGGAAACAATCGTCGAGCGGATCGGCCCGTTGCGCAACAAGACCGCCAACGAAGGTGGCGCCGCCCCGACGCGCGAGCGCCGTCGCCGGGGATAAAAACAATCGGGCGGAATGTCCTTTAGATGGTCATTCCGCCCACATCTCGAATGATGGCATCGTCCGAAAACGATGTACATGCTGATCCTCTGAGTTCAGCTCAAAGCCTATTTTTCGCCGCCGAGGATACGGCCCTCGGTGAAATGCGGAACGACGCGGCTCTCGAACGCCTTCAGGGCCGCGCCGATTGCCTGGTGCATGTCGAGATATCGGTAGGTGCCGAGCCGTCCCCCGAAATGGACGTTGGTTTCCGCTTCCGCGCGTGCCCGGTATCGCAGGAAGACATCCTTATCCTGCCGGGTGTCGATCGGATAATAGGGCTCATCCTTTCGCTGCGCCGAGCGCGAATATTCCCTTACGATGATGGTCTTTTCCGTCTGATAGCTTCTTTCGGGATTGAAGTGGCGGAACTCGAGGATGCGCGTATAGGGGATGGTCTCATCGGCATAGTTCATGACCGCCATGCCCTGGAAATCGCCGGTGTTGACGGTCTCCTGTTCGAAATCGATCGTGCGCCAGCCCAATTCCCCTTCCGAATAGTCGAAATACCGATCGATCGGCCCTGTATAGACGATCGGTAGATTCGGCGGCAGCGAGGATTTCAGCGAAAAGAAATCAACACCAAGGGCGATATTGATCTTGGGATGCTTCAGCATCCGCTCGAAGATCGCCGTATATCCGTCGACCGGCAGACCCTCGTATTTGTCGTTGAAATATCTGTTGTCGTAGGTGTAGCGGACCGGCAGCCGCGTGATGATATGCTCCGGCAGATCGCGGGGGTCGGTCTGCCACTGCTTTGCGGTGTAGCCGCGGATGAACGCCTCGTATAAGGGCCGACCGATCAGGGAAATCGCCTTCTCTTCCAGATTCGCCGGGTTGCGCCCTGCCATCTCGGCCGCTTGGTCCGCGATCAGCGTCCGCGCTTCGGCCGGAGAAAGACGCCGGTTGAAGAACTGGGAGATGGTGCCGAGATTGATCGGCATCGAATAAACCTGATCCCGATAGGTCGAATAGACCCGATGCTTGTAATCGGTAAATCCGGTGAACCTATTCAGATAGGTCCAGACCGTTTCGTTCGGCGTATGGAAAAGATGCGCACCGTAACGGTGAACCTCAATCCCGGTCTCGCTGTCGAATTCGCTATAGGCATTACCGCCGATATGACTGCGGCGATCGATCAGAAGAACATTCTTTTGCAGTTGGTTCGCAACCCGCTCGGCAATCGTCGCGCCATAGAAACCTGCGCCGACGATCAGCAGGTCAATGTTGGAAAAATCGATCATGAAACTTTCAGGTCCCCAGGATTGGAAAGGAAATCAGCTTGCTGGCTCGGCTGCGCCCACGACACATGGCCACACAGCTGGGCGCATCAGTTCACGCCTGGAATTCTCGTGTAGGTAAACCCATAGGCATTCCAGAGCGCCGCCTGCTCGGCAATTGCAGACCGGACGTCATAGCTCGCGCCGATCGGCCGGGTATGAACGATACCGACCGCATCGATGATGCCCATGCGCGCCGCGGGCCGGCCAAGGAATGAAGGCCACAAATGATCCAGGCCATAGCCCGAAACCGCATCCTTGATGCTGCCGACGCAAATGCGCAGTGCGCGGCGCGAAAAGAGCGGGCACATGATCTCGACGAAGGGTTCGAAGCGGACGTCGCCCCCTTGGCGCTGAGCGGTTATCGGATGATTGATGTGGCAACCGGGCTCCTGGCGAAGCGATGGCTGAGCCAGATCGAGCCCGTATTTGCGCGACAAATGGAACATCTTGTTCAAATCCGATCCGCTGCATAGCAGATCGTCATCGGGCAACCAGATGCGATCGTAATCCCAAAGCGGGCTGCCTTCGTAAAACAGATCGAAGATCGGTTTGAATTTCCGTTGGTTCGGCGCATGGGTCAGGTATTCCGGCGAAACCGATGCGTCGGGGGTTTCGTCGCCGTACCAGCTTACGCAGAGATCCCAGGTGCGCGTATTGTCGTCGAGCCCGTCGAACCAGCGCGGATGCAGGGATGAACCGTTGGCGCGGACGACAACGAGATTTGCCCGGCGCGCAGCCGCCGGCGGCTGCTTGAGGAACATCGCCCGACGCGCGATATGAGGCGATGTCGGCGATACCGGATGCGGCGGATGATCGACGAGGTTCAGAATGTAGATCGCTTCGACGCCGCCAAGGACGGCGTGGCCGGCAAGCGCCACGACCACCGAATTCACGACACGAGCCGCGGTGAATACGATCGTCGGCATCCCCTGGCTGTCGAGGATGCAAAGTTTACCATTGGCCACGTACCAGTGATCCAGCGATCCGTGAAAGGCGTTGCCGACAATTCCCTCGGGGGCAAGCACGACGAACGGCAACAACTGCCGCCCGTTCAGATCGCTCAATTGCCAGAATGTGCCTGAAAGCATCTCTGCCTGCAAAGGCGGAGCATCAGCCCATTGTTCTGCAATTGCCACACGCTCCGCATGCGAAAGAGTTTGCAGATTACTCGCGGCAAATGATGTCATGGATTGCCCCTATTCCTCGGCCTGTCTGATTTTCGTCCGGCTGCCCTGGCGGGACGACACTCAATTGACGCGATGTACCTCGTACGCCTCGCCGTTCAGATTGTTGATCTGCATGACCCGGCCATCCGGAGCAGGCCGCAGCAGATCGATCATCTTCGAATTGGTCCAGTTCATAGCAGCGGATCCGTCCGCCATGGGGAACCAGGTCGCGACAGCCTGCCCGCCGACGCGGACGGTGAAATCGTTCAGGAACGTCACCTGCTGACCCGTATTGGTCGCCCAGGTGCCCACTATGCGACCGAGATTCGGAAACTGGTCCGGGGCCTGCTTCAGGTTGGTGATCACGCAAACCAGACGATCGGGACGGGATGGCCGCGTCACCACGGCGGCAAGCTCGTAGGCCGGGTCGATGCTTTTAAACAGGCCAAGCCATTGTCCGGGATGGAGAACCGCGCAATGGCTGTGTCCGTCATCGTAGCAGGCGATAACGTGATAGTTGATTCGCGCACTGCCGTGCATCTTGCGCAGGAGCTGCGGCAGCACACGCGGCTCGAAATGTTCAAGAACGTCGGCCGAGCAGCAGACATCACCCTGCGGGAGATTGTCGACGAGGACATTCGTCGTCCGGAACATGACGTTGGCCGGAAGTTCTCCCATCTGCGCTGATCGAGCCCAATCGAGCCCGATGACAGTCTCTACGCGGCGCGCGATCTCGTGCAGGAACCGGCCATTGCCGCAACCAACCTCTACGACCACTCTCGGAGATGCCATGTTGATGATATCGCAGTGATCGACCAGCCAGTTGTTTTCCTGATAGCCTTTGGCGGTGTCATGCAGGCGCTGATAGTCGTTTGCCGTGGTGTTCCGGTGGGCGACGGCGGGATCCAACCCCGATGCGTAGCCGCTGCGCAGCAATTCGGCATCGATGGCAGCCTCGGCGAGCGGATTCCCACGCATTTTCACGGCAAGCTCCGCATAGCGTATGAATGCTTCGCGCGAGGTGTTGCCGACGACCATTTCGCCGATACTTGCCGCAAGGGCAGCCTGATGCAGGGTGATAGCCGCCTGGGTTGCCGCTTCCAGCATGACATCGGCATCCGCCGCATGTCCGGCCGGGCGGACAGCTTCATTCTTTTCGGCGGCTAGACGGTCGGCAAGCTCGACGGCCTGGCGGGCGATTCTCTGCACATTGGCGAGTTCCGCCTGAGACTTGGTGAACATGCGCCTGAAGTCTTCGACCTGGCCGTATGCCCGGAAGAGCTCCTTGCGATCGTCGTGCGGCATGATTCCGGCCGGGCGGGAAATCTTCGAAAGCGCGTGGTCCACGCGCTGCTCGATGGTGGAGATATCGTAGATCGAGAAGCAGCAGTGATCGAGATAATATGCGAGAAACCTCGCCGCGCGACCATCATCGGCGGGCAAGACGGCTGAGAATGCCTTGTGAAGCTCATCGAGAGACGAGACCGCGGTCGTTGCCAGCTCATATTCGCTCGCCGCGAAAGAAAAGACCGGCTTTCCGTAAAGGAGCGCTTCCATGCCGACGCCCGAATTGGCGACGATAACGGAATTGCAGCCTTCGAGATGGCGGTGAATCGAGGCGTTGGAGACAATAACGTTCCTGAACTTCCGACGCAGATCGTCCAGCGTTTGCCCGATGACAATGCTCTCGCAAAGAGGGTGACGCTTCACGACCAGCAAGGTGTCGGTCTGATCCGCCAGCTCCGCCGCGCGATAAAGGACCTCAAGCGTATTCAGCCGGCAGAATTCCGCGACCGGGTCATCCACCTTCTGCAACGGAAAATAGACATAGGGACGAGAGACGTCGAAACTTTCCGAGGACTGATTGTATTTGGACAAATTGCGTTTGCGCAGCTCGTCGCGCAACGCTCCGATACGCTGACGCGCGGCATGGGTGTCCATGCGGTCGATTGCGGGGGCATGATTCTGCGGAAAGCGAGCAAGCGAACTCCAGCCCGAGAAACCGTTGGCATCGAAGGAATACCATCCGGCAATAGGCGTCTCCTTGATGCGCCATACATTCGGCTCGTCGCCCACCGAATGGTACGAAAGCACGATGCCGCCCTCGGGTGCATTGCGTGGCATGTGGTGGACGCCACCCATGACAAGCGACATGTTCACCGAAACCGGACGCTGCGCAAGAACGGAACACAGGCGCACGAACATCCAGCGATGGCGGTCTCCGTCCTGGGCGATTGGAAACCATGTCACTGGAACTTCGAGATCGACGGCGATGCGCCCCTGACCTGCGGCAGCCGATCCTTCCGGCGCTCCCAGAGGCATCAGTTGTTCGCCGGACACAGCGAGATTCCAGCCCGAGTTGATTTGCATAAGAAGTCCTTCCTTGACCCCACCCACTGCGCACAGGATTCCAGCCATGGCTTGCGTCAGGCTGTCTGAGAGATGTCGTGGTTGGATCGATGCCCCCGTGCGGCACGGCTTAAGGGGGTCAAGGGCGGACAAGGACAGCCCCACGAAAGCAATCTCTCCTATCCAACGGCGAAGCTTGCGCTCCGAATCGCGCCGATGCCCCTGGAGAAGTCGATGTCCTCTATTGAATCCCCCGTCCTTTCGATCTGCGTTCCGACCTACAATCGGCAGTTCATGCTTGAGCGCAATGTAAGCTTCCACCTGGAGGCCTTTCGCCGGCTCGGCATTCCCTTCGAGATCGTGATCGTCGACGACTGCTCCACCGACAATACCGCTGCCTATGTGCAATCCATCTCGCATCATCCGGAAATCAACGCCTACCGGCGCGCAAGCAATGCCGGTTTTCTCAGCAATTATGCCTTCGCTATGCAGCGCGCCCGCGGCCAGTACGCGGTTTTCCTTGGCGACGATGACCTGCTCATTCCGGAAAAGGTCGTCGAATATATCCGCTTGATGACGGACGACCAGCGGATCGGCGTGGTGCAGGCGCCGTGGATGCTCGTCGACGGCCGGCCGGGTGGCGGAGACATGCAACCCTTTTATCACCTGCCCTACCCGACGCGTCACGCGAAGGGCGATTTCCATTCGATGCTGGAATTCATTCTGGAGCGGCACGTCTTCCCAGAGTTCATGATCATCAGGCGCGATGTTCTGGCCAAGGCCATCTCCAGCCCGACGCCTTTCATCTTCTGGGCATTTCTCTATACGACCCGCGCGCTCGACAAGGCCGACATCCTCTTCATGCCGGAACCCTTCGCGCGCGTGACGGCAGTTTCCGATGACCCGCGCCTGCAGCAGGGCAACAAGGAATGCATGTTCCAATGGGATAGCTATAGGGGCGGCCTGGAATATCTTGCCTCGCAAGCCCTTCGCGACGGCCGGCTTCCCGCCGAGTACCGGACGTCCCTGATGCAGCGCATCACGCAATTCATGCTACAGCGTCAGGCGGTTGCGATGCGCCTGCATGTCAACGCGCAAAATTGGGTCGAGGCTTACATCATGTATCATCGCATGGCGGCCTATCACCCCGCGCCGCTGCCGCCGGAATCCTACGATCAGATCCGCAAGCTCGCCGGCATCGCGACCGCCGCAACGGAAGCAATCGCATTCAATGGCGAACCAGTGATTGTCGAGCCGATCGTCGACGACACGACGATCAATCTTCTGCCGCCATCGATCCGGGAACGCTTAAGCCGGGAAGCTCCGCAACTCGATAGGTCCGACAAGCCAAGGGCTTTCCTTCGCTTCACCCAGAACTTTCCGGCCAATCCCGGTCCCAAGGATGGGTTGTTCGATATCCTCACCTATATCGAACAGTTCGTTTGAGGCTTCCTCAGTCCGGCAGCAACGCCGTGACCGCGATAATCGGGCCGAGCGGGAATAATTCGTCCCGTCTCTGCCATTCCGGTATATCGAGGCTGGAGATGCTGCCGTCGAGGAAGAGAGCATTGGCGCAGCCGAGATCATCACGGAACAAGGTCGCGAAATCGTGGAAGCGGACGGCGCCGTCGGACACGGCGAAGATCACCTTGCCGTCCGCCGAAACGCCGACGCCGTTGCGTGTCTTGAAACTGGTGCTGTCTGCCAGGAACGACGGATGCAGCTTGCCGTCGATCACGAGCATCGGGCCGGATTGCGTTGCGTAGAACGGCTTGATGCCGGAAGCCACGAAGGCCTTGCTCTCCATGATGCCGGCATGGCCCGGCTGAATGTAGAACACGCCGTTCGGCAGCAGATGAAAATTGCCCCATCCCTTGTTGACGTTGATCGCTCTCTGCTGCCTACCTTCTTCGATATAGAGGCCCACCGGCGACTGATCGTCCCGGTACATGCCGCCATTCATGGCAAATCGAACATAAATGCGGTCCTGGCGCAGATCGTCTTCCAGCGCCCGGAACGAACCATAGGGCTTGCCGCTACGGTCGTTCTGATAGAGCCGGATGCCGTCGATTGAAGGATCGAAGGTGCAGACCGTGTAGCTGTCGCCGAGATGCAGGACCTTGCGGCAGGCCTCATCGGCAAAAGCCGTGGTGGCGCAGGCGAGCAGGGCAAGGGCTATCAGCAATCGGATCAAGCGCACAACTCCGCAGCGAATTTCTCAAACATTAGAGCGCAACGGAAATGCGGCAAAAGAAGGAAATTGCTCGTCTTTTTAGGGCTTAAGTGCCGCCATGTGAAAGGCGCGCTGCGCCTGCGAATAGCGGTAGGCCGAGCCCACCGGACAGGCATTGCGCGCCAGGCAACCACCTGCCATGCAGCCGGTTTTCCCTGTGTCCGTGCGGAGATGCGACCGACAGGCCGCAACATCGAAGCCGGTGGACGCAACGGCGTCGACGGGACAGGCGGTCAGGCACGGCTTTTCGGCACAATGGTCGCAGGGATGCGTAACGGCCATCCCTGCCCCTTCAATCACAGCGGCAAACCCGAGCGCACCGCGATAGCCGTGCCATAGGCCATAGTCCGGATGGATCAGGATGCCGAGCGGCGATGCCTTCAAGCCCTCCGCCTGCATTGCCCATCGCTGAAAGGGCTGCCACGGCGGATCGGAGGGGAAATAGGCTGTCGCCTCGAATGCTGCGGCGATAGGCCGTATGACTGCCTTCGACCACTCGTCCAGCGGATCGTTGCGGTCGGCACTTTCGGACGATTGCCGCCACCGGGAAAACGGCTCCCAGATCGAGCCGCCGATATTGCCGAGCAGGATCACGCTCCGTGCCGGCATCCCATCGGCTAGTAGCGGCCCCTCACCTTCGCCGAAGGTAACCGTCCCGCGAACAAAAACTCCGTGCGGAGCAAGCGCCGCACGGAGTTCATCAACCATGACGGAGCCGCCGCTCATCGCGGCCCCTTATATTGATAGTGCGGCCGCCAGACCTCTTTCTGAATCAGATCGGCGACGCGTACCGCGCCGCCTTGCTCCCTGGCGGCCTCGGGCTCTCTTCAGGTGAAAGCGTCCGGCATCGAATCCTTACGCTTCTGGATGTAGGCCAGCAGCGCCTCATCGATCGCAGGATCCAGCGGCGGTGCTTCGTAGTGGTCGAGCCAGGAGCGGCAAAGCGCATTGGCACGTTCCTCGACGCGCTTCTGGCCCTCAATTTCCCACTGCTCGAAGGAGTTATTGTCAGCCAGTGCCGAACGGTAGAAGGCCGTCTGGAAATTGGCCTGCGTATGGCCGCAGCCGAGATAGTGGCTGCCGGGACCGACTTCGCGGATCGCATCCAGCGCCTGGCCATTTTCCGAAAGATCGACGCCCTCGGCCATTTTCTGCATCATGCCGAGCTGGTCCTGGTCGATCATGAACTTCTCGTAGGACGAGACGAGGCCGCCTTCGAGCCAGCCGGCGGCATGCAGCACGAAATTCGTGCCGGCAAGCAGCGTCATGTTCAGCGTGTTGGCCGATTCATGCGCCGCCTGCGCATCCGGCACCTTGGAGGCGCAGAGCGAACCGCCGGTACGGAACGGCAGGCCGAGACGGCGGGCAAGCTGGGCCGAACCGTAGGAAACCAGCGATGGTTCCGGCGTGCCGAAGGTCGGCGCGCCCGACTGCATGGAGATGGACGCAGCGAAGGTGCCGTAGAGCACCGGCGATCCCTTACGGATCAACTGCGTGAAGGAAGCGCCGGCCAGAACTTCGGCCAGGATCTGCGTCAGCGTGCCGGCAACCGTCACCGGGCTCATCGCTCCGGAGAGGATGAAGGGCGAAACGACAGAAGCCTGGTTGTGCCGTGCATAGACCTTCAATGCGCCGAGCATGGTCTCGTCGAACACCATCGGCGAGTTGGCGTTGATCAGGTTCAGCGTGACGCAATTGTTTTCGACGAAATCATCGCCGAAGACGATCTTCGCCATGGCGACCGTGTCTTCGGCGCGTTCCGGCGCGGTGACCGAGCCCATGAACGGCTTATCGGAATATTTGATATGGCTGTAGACCATATCGAGATGGCGCTTGTTGACGGGAATGTCGACCGGCTCGCAGACCGTGCCGCCCGACGAATGGATCGACGGCGCCATATAGGCGAGCTTCACGAAATTGCGGAAATCCTCGATCGTCGCGTAACGGCGATTGCCTTCGAGATCGCGGACGAAGGGCGGTCCGTAGACCGGCGCGAAAATCGTCCCCTTGCCGCCGACATGGGCGTTGCGGGCGCTGTTGCGCGCGTTCCAGGTGAACTCCTTCGGCGCGGTCTTCAAGAGTTCGCGGCAAAGCCCCTTGGGGAAATGGACCCGCTGCCCCTTGACGTCGGCGCCGGCTTCCTTCCAGAGCGCCAACGCTTCCGCATCGTCGCGAAACTCAATGCCGATTTCCTCGAGCACCTTATCGGCATTGCGCTCGATAAGCTGCAGGCCCTCTTCGTCCAATACTTCGTAGACGCCGATCTTGCGGGTAATATATGGAAGCGACGGACCTGGCCCGCCGCCGCTGCGCGATGCGCGCCGCGCGGCCGCACCTCTTCCCTCGCCGCGCGAACGCCGTCCGCCACCATCGCCGCCTGCGGCCGGTTGCTCAATCATATCGTCCATGATGCTTCCTCACTCTTGCGCATGAATGCGTCTGTACATTGCCCCATGCTACCCGATTCCGTCGCACGGACATTCCTTTATGCGCCAGCGACTAGCATAGGACAGACATGGGTGGGGCGAAATTGCTTCATGTCCATCCGTCGCGATTTATCTGCACTACGTCGCTTTCGAAAAGGGTTTTGTTAGGCTTCGGGTCTATCGGTAATGATAGCAGTGTTTTATACAAACCCCTGATGCATCGCACGAAAACGGGATGGAGCGCATGTCTGACGATGAAATCATTCTCGCGGAACTTTCGGACGAGGAACTCGTGCAGCAGATGCACGATGACCTCTATGACGGACTGAAGGAGGAAATCGAGGAAGCGACCAATATCCTCCTCGAACGTGGCTGGACGCCTTACGATATCCTGACCCAGGCGCTTGTCGAAGGCATGCGCATCGTCGGCATCGACTTTCGCGATGGCATTCTCTTCGTTCCCGAAGTGCTGCTTTCCGCCAATGCGATGAAGGCCGGCATGTCGATCCTGCGGCCGCTTCTGGCCGAGACCGGTGCGCCGAAGCTCGGCAAGATGGTGATCGGCACCGTCAAGGGCGACATTCACGACATCGGCAAGAACCTCGTCGGCATGATGATGGAAGGCGCTGGTTTCGATGTCATCGACCTCGGCATCAACAATCCGGTCGAAAACTATCTCGACGCCATCGAGCGTGAACAGCCCGATATTCTCGGCATGTCGGCGCTGCTGACGACGACGATGCCCTACATGAAGGTTGTCATCGACACGCTCAAGGAAAAGGGCATGCGGGACGATTACGTGGTCCTCGTCGGCGGTGCGCCGTTGAACGAAGAGTTCGGCAAGGCTGTCGGTGCCGATGCCTACTGCCGTGACGCGGCCGTCGCGGTCGAAACCGCCAAGGACTTTATGAAGCGCAAGCACAACAGCCACGCTGCCAGCGCCTAATCACGAATGCTAAGGCGGCGGCATCCACAGGGTTGCCGCCGGCCGATCGGCACACCAAATCAGTTATTGAGCCGCCTTCTTGACCTTATGGCCGGCATCCTGGGTCGCGTTGACGGCGTTGGCGGTATCTCTGCCCATGCCGCGAATTGTGTTGGCGCATGAAGCGAGCGCCATGAGGATCGCGCAGGCGGCGGCGATTTTGGTCAGTGTCGGTGTAGTCATGATCGGAAGCCCTTTCGGAAATGGATATTGATCGACAAAAGGCGGAGACAACGACTCCGCGAGATAAACGCACAATCGCTCAAAAGGTTCATGTGATCGCGTGCGGTGCAATCGCGCGCGAAATATTGGCGATCGCCAGAATTAATAGCCTCGATCATATCGACCTGCACTGTCTTCCCGCCATCTATCACTCCTATCCACAGAAGATCGCACCCGCGCTTAAAGACGCGATTGCGGATGCCCGCTCGCGCGGCTTCGAGAAGATTTTCATCGGCTATGCCGATTGCGGCACGGGTGGCGATATCGACAGGATCTGCGAGCGCGAAGGTATCGAGCGCCTCTCCGGCCCGCACTGCTATTCCTTCTTCAGCGGCAACGACGCTTTTGCCGTTCGCGATGACGACATCACCTCGTTTTTCCTTACCGATTTTCTGGCCCGCCAGTTCGAAGCCTTCGTCATAGTGCCGCTCGGTCTCGACCGCCATCCGGAGCTGAAGGAAATGTATTTCGGCAATTACCGGAAGGTCGTCTATCTCTCGCAGGAAGAGGATCCGGCGCTGCAGGAAAAGGCGAAGGCGGCGGCAGCCTATCTCGGCCTCGACTACGAATACCGCTTCACCGGCTATGGCGACCTCGCCCGCGAATTGCTGGCGGTCTGATTACGACATTGTTTTCCGCCTCCCCACTTGCGGCGGCCCCGGGACGCGCTCATGCTGAAAGCTTCAAATCCCACCGAAAAACAAGACGATGTCACCTAGAGGTGACTAGAGGTTGCGGTTGCGAAGACGGTTTCGACACCGCGTCGTTTTTTGGCATGGGCCGCGTCGCCGCAAGCGCAGTCCCCAGACCGGCGGACGTGCATTCTTGTACAAAGAGGAGAATTTTGCATGGCAGATCGCATTGTCGTCTACTGGCGGGACATTCCCGCCCAGGTCATCATCAAGAAAGGACGGCAAACGGCGAAGCGCGAATTGTCACTGCGCTTCACTGAAGCGATCGACATGTGCGCCATGCGCACCGGCGCTGCCGAGACCGACGATTATCTGGCCGAATGGCGCAAGGCCGATCCCGTGCCGGTTTCCGACGATCTGGAGGCAGAGGCCAACAGCGCCGCAAGCGAACTCGAAGCCGCCTATGATCGTGAGCGCCTGGTGGCATTGGTGAAGGCCGGAGGCCGTGACAATGGCTGATGCTGTCCAGAAACCCGGCAATGCCGCAGCGGGTGCGAAGGCAGCCAGCGGCGCCTATACGCCATCAGGTGTTTCGCCGAACCGCCGCGCCCGTCGCAAATACACCGTCCGTCTCTGGGCCGTGCGTCATTCGCGCTTCCTCGAGTGGTTTTATCATCGCTTCGCCGACGCCTTCCTCCTGCTGCATCCGCTCTGGAAGGCGATCGGCTATGGGCGCGTCGAACGGCCGATCACCGTGATCGAGCGCAATGTGAAAGGTTTTCTCTTCGATTGCCGCATGTGCGGCCAATGCGCATTGTCGTCGACCGGCATGTCCTGTCCGATGAACTGTCCGAAGCAGTTGCGCAACGGACCTTGTGGCGGCGTGCGCGCCAATGGCAATTGCGAAGTCGAGCCCGACATGCCCTGCGTCTGGGTGCAGGCCTGGAACGGCTCGCGCAACATGGTCAATGGGGACGCGATCTTGAATGTGCAGAAGCCGGTGAACCAGTCGCTGCGCGAAACATCCTCGTGGCTGCGCGTGACGGCGGAAGCTGCGGCAGCGCGCGAAGCGACGAAGAAGGAAGCCTGATCGATGGCGCATATTGATGAAAATCCGCTTGGCGCGCATCTGCCGCTCGATCCCCTGCCCGGCCATTCCTCGCTTGGGCGACTGGAGCGCGTGTTGCGTCGCGGCGAGTTCGCCGTCACGGCAGAGCTGAACCCGCCCGACAGCGCCAACCCCGAAGACGTCTACGAACGCGCCTCGATCTTCGATGGCTGGGTGGACGGGATCAACGCGGTCGATGCCTCCGGCGCCAATTGCCACATGTCCTCGGTCGGCATCTGCGCGCTGCTGACGCGCATGGGCTATGCGCCGATCATGCAGATCGCCTGCCGCGACAAGAACCGCATCGCCATTCAAGGCGACGTGCTGGGCGCTGCCGCCATGGGCGTCTGCAACATCATGTGCCTGACCGGCGACGGCGTGCAGGCCGGCGACCAGCCGGGCGCCAAACCGGTTTTCGATCTCGACTGCATGTCGCTGCTCGAAACCGTGCGCATCATGCGCGACAACGCCAAGTTCCTCTCAGGCCGTAAGCTGACGTCTCCGCCGAAAGTCTTTCTCGGCGCAGCTATCAATCCCTTTGCGCCGCCCTACGACTTTCGGCCCTATCGCCTGGCGAAGAAAATCGAGGCCGGCGCGCAGTTCGTCCAAAGCCAGTATTGCTACGACGTGCCGATGTTCCGCGACTATATGAACAAGGTCAGGGATCTCGGTCTGGATGAGAAATGCTTCATCCTCGTCGGTGTCGGACCACTGGCCTCCGCCAAAACCGCGCGTTGGATGCGCTCGAACGTGCCGGGCGTGCATATTCCGGACGCCGTGATCAAGCGCCTCGAAGGTGCTCAGGATCAGAAGAAGGAAGGCAAGCAGCTCTGCATCGACATCATCAATGAGGTGAAGGAGATTGCGGGCGTTTCCGGCATCCACGTCATGGCCTATCGCCAGGAAGAATATGTCGCCGAGATGGTGCATGAATCAGGCGTCCTGAAAGGTCGCCAGCCTTGGAAGCACGAGGCAAGCCGCACCGATGACCTCGTCGCCGAGCGGCTGGAGCATATCCGCGGCGGCATGGAGGAGAACCAGCAGCAAATGGCCGAAGCCGCCGCCCATCATCCGCCGCACCAGACGCATTGAACGAGAATATTCGCAACAGGCCCGCGGAGGAGCCGGCCTGGCTTGTAACCGAAATCATCGCACGATAGACCACCTCTATCGGGCCAACTGACCAAAGGATCAGACATGACGCGCACCATCGTTGCTTCAGCCACTCGCGAAATCATCATCGGTTTCGACCAACCCTTTTGCGTGATTGGCGAACGCATCAACCCGACGGGGCGCAAAAAGCTGGCCGCCGAGATGATCGAGGGCAATTTCGATACGGTCATCAAGGACGCGCTGGAACAGGTAGCCGCTGGCGCGACCATGCTCGACGTCAACGCCGGCGTCACTTCGGTCAATCCGAACGAGACCGAGCCGGGCCTGCTGGTGCAGACGCTGGAAATCGTTCAGGGCCTCGTCGACGTGCCGCTGTCGATCGATAGCTCGGTGACGGCCGCTATCGAAGCGGCGCTGAAAGTCGCCAAGGGCCGGCCGCTGGTCAACTCCGTGACCGGCGAGGAGGAAAAGCTTGAAGCCATCCTGCCGCTGGTGAAAAAGTACGACGTGCCCGTCGTCGCCATTTCCAATGACGAGACCGGCATTTCCATGGACCCCGATGTTCGCTTCGCCGTCGCCAAGAAGATCGTCGAACGCGCCATGGATCACGGCATCAAGCCGCATGACATCGTCGTCGATCCGCTCGTCATGCCGATCGGTGCGCTGGGCGACGCCGGCCGTCAGGTCTTCGCGCTGCTACACCGCCTGCGCAACGAGCTGAAGGTCAACACCACCTGCGGCCTCTCCAACATTTCCTTCGGCCTGCCGCACCGCCATGGCATCAACGCCGGCTTCATCCCGATGGTGATCGGTGCTGGCATGACCTCGGCGATCATGAACCCGTGCCGCCCGCAGGAAATGGAAGCCGTGCGCGCCGCCAACGTGCTGAACGGCACCGACGCGAATTGCACCAACTGGATCATGACCTATCGCGACTATAAGCCGGCAGAGGGTGGCGCGGCAGCAGCCGCCACGGCGGCGCCGGCAGCGGGCGGCGGTCGGCGTGGTGGACGCGCGGCCCGCGCTGGGGCAAGCGCAGCGAGGGAATAACGATGTATCCGAGCAGCCGGCTTTCCAACGATCTTGCGACGTTGTGGCTCCAGGCGCCCATCGTAATTGCAATGCGCACGCAGCAAATATGGATGGCAGCGATGACCGGCGGTACTTTGAACACCGCGGAATTCAACCGGATGATCTCGGAAAAGATGATGGCGGCGGCGGAAAGCGCCGTCGCCGCCAACATAGCCATCACCCAACAGAGCGTCATGGCGATAACAGCAATGGCAAAGGGCGGCAGCGCCTCATCGCGTCGCGCTGCCGATGCGGTGGCCCAAGCCGCCGTCAAGCCTTACAGCGCGCGCGTTCGCTCGAACGTGCGCCGCCTCACCAGACAGAAAGACTGATCCGTGGCCCAAGCCAGCGACAGCACGAATCCCCTCGTTCTCTTCATGCCCTCCGGCAAGCGTGGCCGTTTTGCGGTCGGCACACCGGTGCTGGAGGCAGCACGGCAGCTTGGTGTCTATGTCGAGAGCGTCTGCGGCGGCCGCGCGACATGCGGACGCTGCCAGGTGTCCGTGCAGGAAGGCAATTTCGCCAAGCACAAGATCGTCTCCGCCAACGACCATCTTTCGCCGATCGGCCCCAAGGAAAGGCGCTACGCCGAAGTCCGCGACTTGCCGGATGGGCGCCGCCTCTCCTGTTCGGCCCTGATCCAGGGCGATCTGGTCATAGACGTACCGCAGGATACGGTGATCAACGCGCAGGTGGTCCGCAAGGCCGCCGACGAACGCGTCATTGCCCGCGATACGGCCGTGCATATGTGCTATGTCGAGGTCGAAGAACCGGACATGCACAAACCATCCGGCGATCTCGACCGGCTGAAAGCCGCATTGGCCGCCGACTGGAAATACGACAATCTCGAAGTCGATTTCCATATCATCCCGCAGGTGCAATCGACCCTGCGCAAGGGCGAGTGGAAGGTTACGGCCGCGATCCACCGGGATCAGGAGGGCGACCATCCGCGCCTGATCGCGCTTTATCCAGGACTGAAGAATGAAGCCTACGGGATTGCCTGCGACATCGGCTCGACGACGATCGCCATGCATCTCTCTTCGCTGTTGTCGGGCCGAACGGTGGCATCCGCGGGCGCGTCCAACCCGCAGATCCGCTTTGGCGAAGATCTTATGAGCCGCGTTTCGTATGTGATGATGAATCCGGACGGGCGCGGCGCCATGACCAACGCCGTGCGCGAAGCGCTGAACGGACTGATCGACAAAGTCTGCGCCGATGGCGGCGTATCGCGCCAGGACATTCTGGACGCGGTCTTCGTCGGCAATCCGATCATGCACCACCTTTTCCTCGGCATCGATCCGACAGAGCTCGGCGGCGCGCCCTTCGCCCTCGCCGTCTCCGGCGCCGTGCATCTGACCGCGACGGACGTCGGCCTGCCGATGAATGCCGGCACACGCGTCTATATGTTGCCCTGCATCGCCGGCCATGTTGGCGCCGATGCTGCAGCGGCAACGCTGGCCGAGGGGCCGCACCGGCAGGACGAAATGATGCTGCTGGTCGATATCGGCACGAACGCTGAAATCGTGCTCGGCAACAGCAATCGTGTCGTCGCAGCCTCCTCACCGACCGGCCCAGCCTTCGAAGGCGCCGAGATTTCCAGCGGCCAACGCGCCGCTCCCGGCGCCATCGAGCGCGTTCGGATCGATCCCATCACGCTGGAGCCGCGCTACCGTGTCATCGGCATCGAATCATGGTCGGACGAACCCGGTTTTGCGGAGGCCGCCGCCACAGTCGGGGTCACCGGCATTTGCGGCTCGGCCATCATCGAGGTGGTCGCCGAGATGTTCCTGACCGGCATCATCTCCGAAGATGGCGTCGTCGACGGCAGCATGACGGCACGCTCGCCGCGCATCCTGCAGAACGGCCGCACCTTCTCCTATCTCGTGCGCGACGGCGAACCCCGCATCACGGTGACGCAGAACGATATCCGCGCCATTCAGCTCGCCAAGGCCGCCCTTTATGCCGGCGTCAAGCTGCTGATGGACAAGCAGGGCGTCGACCATGTCGACCGCATCGGCCTTGCCGGCGCCTTCGGCACCTTCATCGACCCGAAATACGCAATGGTGCTCGGCTTGATCCCGGACTGCGTCCTCGACAAGGTGAAGGCCGTCGGCAACGCCGCCGGCACTGGCGCGCGCATGGCGCTCCTCAACCGCGGCCACCGCCGCGAAATCGAGGAAACCGTCAGCAAGATCGAAAAGATAGAGACGGCGCTTGAATCAAAGTTTCAGGAGCATTTCGTCCACGCCATGGCCTTGCCGAACAAGGTCGACGCCTTTCCGGAACTGTCGAAGGTCGTGACATTGCCGGAACGCAAGCAACTTGCTGATGATGCCAGCGGCGAAGGCGGCGGCCGCAGACGCCGCCGCAGCCGCGAGTAATACGCGACCGGCAGCAGTTATGCGGCCATTTTCCGCCCGATCTCTATGAACGCCTGCCGGATGCTGTCGGCCACCGCCTTCATCGGCCCTGTCATCTGCGATGCCGTCAGCAGGCGAATGTCGAAGGATGTGAGCTCCGGCAGTCCTTCGTTCGGTCCAAGGATTTCCATATCCTCCGTGACGTACGAGCGCGGGAACGGCGCCACCGCCAAGTCCGAAACCACGGCGGCGCGCTGCGCCATCGTATGGGCGCTGAGGTAGGAAACACGATATGGCCGCTTCTGCCGCTCAAGCTGCGCCAAGGCCTCCGATCGCCAGATGCAGCCGTCTTCCCAAATCGAGATCGGCAATGGATCGCGGCGGTAAGCCGTACCGCATTTTGCGCCGGCCCAGACCAAGCGCTCGGTATAGATAACCTCGCCCTCGGTCGGGAAAGGCCGCGTCGCGCAGTTGATCAGGGCCAAATCCAGCCGCTGCTCCTCGATGCGCTTCTTCAACTGAAGACTCATGTCGACGGTAACATCGACCATGATGCCCGGATAGCTCTCCGAAAAACTCCTCAAAATGCTCGGCAGCAGGCGCTCACCGATATCGTCGGGCGCGCCGAGCCGCACGACGCCGCTAAGCTCCGGCATGATGAAGCGCGACACGGCCTCGTTGGATAGAGCCAAGATGTTGCGAGCATAGGAAAGCAGCATTTCGCCATGCTGCGTCAGGCTGACGGAGCGTGCGTCGCGCAGGAACAACGTCACGCCGAGCTGCTCTTCCAGCTTCTTGATCTGCATCGAGACGGCGGACGGCGTGCGATAGACCGCATCGGCGGCGGTCGAAAAATTGCCGGTTTCGGCAATGGCGACGAAGGTGCGCAGAACTTCATTGTCGAGCAACGGTATGGGCCGGCGAAACGGTACGGTCATAACGGCATCCTTCAATTTTTCTGATTTTAAGCACCATATCATTTCATTTGTCTGAATGTCAACGAAGCACCATATTAGGTCTAACGGAATTGATAGAGGCAGCCGAAAGGAGCAAGACCATGGCTGGCACAGCACTTCGCGAGGCTTCTCGCTTGTTCAACCTCATGCGCGCCCGCGAAATTCAACGCACCGCGCAGCACACGCTCGATGACATCGCAACGCGTTTCCCGGCGCATCTGATTGACGATGTCAACGCCCGCGGCCTACCGCCGGATCGCATAGTTTCGGCCATCGAACGGAAGCCCGCGAACGTGCGATCGTTCAAGAATGCTAATGGCAGCTATAAAATCTATTCGCTTGATTGATAGGTGAAGCAACCCCATATTGGCTCGCAAAGGTCGCGACCTTTCGGGCATCTGAGAACCGAAGGAACCTTGAAATGACCACGATAACCTATAGACACACCGACAGGACGCATAGCTCGCTTCCGCCGAGCGCCACTTTTGTACCGCTCATCACGCGGATCGTCGATCGCTGGCAGCAATGGCGTTCCGAGCGCGAGCTCGAGTCCCTTTCGGACGACATACGCAAGGACATTGGCTGGCCGGCCATCAATGAGGCCAAAAATTCCAAGGTCCAGCGATGATCGCAATATGCTTTGAATTCTGAAGGCGACGCTCAACCACGCCGGGTGTCGCCTTTCGAACATTTATGCATCTAAACGCGTATTTGGTTTTATTTTGATTATTGTCGAAATATATATTTGGTTGTTTAAGGAAATTGCTTACCCGCCTCGCCCGCTTTATTTAAAGCGTCAATTTTAGTGAGCTTGCACAAATATCTCTTTGCGGCCGCTATTTTCCATGCCAATGTCGCTATTGGACCATCGAGCCGACGCATTTGACGCAAGGAATACGGCATGGTCGTGGAGCATGGATTTTCCTGATATGAGCAAGACTCCGATTAAGACGCGTTCCCTGGTTTTCTTCCTCGTTCCCCATTTTACCATGCTGCCGTTTTCCGCTGCGGTCGAGACGCTGCGGATTGCAAACCGCATGCTCGGTTACCCCGCCTATACGTGGCGACTGGCCTCGACAGATGGCCAGAAGGTTTATTCCTCCAGCGGCATCGGCCTCGAGGTCAATTCGTCGCTTGCCGACGAGCGCCGCAATCTTGGCGGTGAAAACCGGCCCAACATGGTGCTCGTCTGTTCGGGCATTTATGTCGAGGAGTTCCACAATAAGTCGGTCAATGCCTGGCTGCGCGAGACGTATAATCGCGGCGTTGCCGTCGGCAGCCTCTGTACGGGCGCTCATGTACTGGCCCAGGCCGGCCTCCTGAACGGCAAGCGCTGCGCCATTCACTGGGAAAATCTCCCCGGCTTTGCCGAAAGCTTCCCCCAGGCGGAAGTCTATGCCGACCTCTATGAGGTCGACAGCAATCTCTATACCTGCGCCGGCGGTACCGCTTCGCTCGACATGATGCTCAACCTGATCGGCCAGGATTTCGGCGAAAACCTTGTCAACCGCGTCTGTGAGCAGCAGCTTACCGACCGTGTCCGCAGCCCGCACGACCGCCAGCGTCTGCCGCTGCGCGCGCGCCTGGGTGTCCAGAATGCCAAGGTGCTGTCGATCATCGAGCTGATGGAAAGCAATCTCGCCGAGCCCCTGTCTCTGCTGGAGATCGCCGACGATGCCGGCCTTTCGCGCCGTCAGATCGAACGCCTCTTCCGCCAGGAAATGGGCCGCTCTCCCGCGCGCTACTATCTGGAAATCCGGCTCGACCGTGCACGTCACCTGCTGGTGCAGTCCTCCATGCCGGTCGTGGAAGTGGCGGTTGCCTGCGGTTTCGTTTCCGCCTCGCACTTCTCCAAGTGTTATCGCGAACTCTACAACCGCTCGCCACAGCAGGAGCGCGCCGAGCGCAAGCTCACCATGTCGAGCAACCGCACCGGCGTCGTCGTCTGAGCTTGGCCGGCGGAGGCGGCTATTCCGCCGCTTCCTCCGTCATCTTGGCGTCAGAATAGACCTGATTGCGGCCCTTGTGCTTGGCCATATAGAGAAACTGGTCCGCGGCGTTGAGATAGTTCTCGAACGCCTCATGGCCCGCAATCTCGGCCACTCCGATCGACACGGTCACCGACAATTCCTCGTCGTCCGCATTCACCTTCAAATTGGAGAGATTGACGCGCACCTCGTCGCAAAGAGCCGTTGCAGCGCGTGAATCCATCTCGGTGAACAGGATAGCGAATTCCTCGCCGCCGAGACGCGACAGCAGGTTCTCGCTGCCTTCGAACAGGGAATGAAGCCGGCCGGCGACGGCCTTCAACACCTGGTCGCCGATCTCATGGCCATAGGTGTCGTTCAGATGCTTGAAATGATCGATGTCGAGGATCGCGACCGAGGTCGGCCGATGATGGCGCAGGCACTCGTTGACGATCCGCGGGCCGTGATCGTAGAAATAGCGTCTGTTATAGAGCCCTGTCAGATAATCGCTTGCGGCGGCGGCGCGCAATTGCTTGAGCTGCATCAGCGTTTCGACATTGTGCGCGATGCGGCATTGCAGCTCCTCGGCCACAAACGGACGATAGATGAAATCGCTGGCGCCGGCCTTCAGGAACATCGCCGACAACAGACGGTCGTTTGAAGAGGAGATGCCGACGACCCGCATCCGATCCGAACCGTAGCGGTGGCGAATACGCCGGGTCAGCTCGTAACCATCCATATCTGGCATGTGATGGTCGGTCACCACCACTTCGATGTCGCCATAGTCGTCAAGCATTGCCAAGGCTTCGACGCCAGTACCGGCTTCGGCCACCTTGAACTGCTGCGCCTCCAGAAGCTCCACCAGCACGCGCCGCGCCGATGGGACATCATCTACCACCAGCACCCGCGTGCCGCGATTGGAGATGGCGCGCCGTACGGTGGAAACGAGATTGTCGAGCGCGAATTCATTGTTCTTCAGAACATAATCGACAATGCTGCGCTCCATGATGCGGTTGCGCATGTCCATGTCGAAGGACGCGGTGAAAACCACGGTCGGAATATGATGAGCGATAGCGACATCCAGTGCCTCGCCATGGGGTGCATCCGGCAGATTGAGGTCGACCACAGCCATAGTGAAGCCGTGCCCCTCCGCCAGCGCTTCATTCAGTGCCTTCAGCGAGCCGCAATGGGTAACGCTGAGGCCGAGTTCGGTTTGGAACCGGTGGGACAGGACAGAAGAAAACATGCGCGAATCTTCAACCAGAAGTATCTTCTGGCTGCCGCGGCGATGACCACGGCCATCGCTGAGGAAATCCACGCGGAACACCATTTGCCTTCACGTCCTCCCAGACTACCCGGCAGTCGCTGGTCGCATCTGCCTATCGCGAGCGAGATGAACGCCCGCCCCTCAACTCCATCGTGAACAGGATTCGTGAAGAAATTGGAACCAGAGATTGCAGAAATCTTGCAAAGAAGATGAATTATCCTCATATTTTGTATTTCTGAACATCACCCGGTTCCTACTTCCTCCATGTCAGGCCCTCAACTTTACCTGCTGCATTGATTGGATCTGCAGCAGCGTGTCGAGGTTTTGGTTCACGCGGCAATAGAATTCTTCGTCGATGAACGGCCGCAGGATGAAATCATTGCCGCCGGCCTTGAGAAAACGCGCCGATAGGAGCCGATTGGTAGAGGATGAAACGCCGATGATGCGCAGCTCGTGCGAACCGATACTGGCTCGAATGCGACGCGTCAGTTCGAAACCGTCAATATCCGGCATGTTGTAGTCGGTAACCATCAGGCCGATGTCGCGATTGGCTTTCAGGATCTCCAGCGCCTTTGTGCCGTTCTCGGCGACGCTGACACGGAAATTATAGCGCTTCAGACGGCTGGACAGCAGCGCACGCGCCGTGGCGCTGTCGTCGACGATCAGCACGTGATGACGATGATTGGTCAGGAATCGGCAGATCGACTCGGCCAGCAGATCGACGGCGAAGATGTTGTCCTTGAGAATATAGTCGACAATATCCTTCGCAATCAGTTCGTCGCGCATGCCTTCCTGGAACGTGCCGGTGAAAACGATCGTCGGGATGCTGAGATCGATCAGATATTCCAGCGCCTCGCCCTTTTCTGCCCCCGGCAGATTGATGTTGGAGATCGCCAACCGGATCGGCTCCGACGACTTGTCGTAAGCAAACTGCAACTCTTCGAAATTCCTGCAGATTTCGATGTCGATATCGAAGAGTTCCTTCAGCTTCGTGCTGATCATCGACGTAAAGACATTCGAGTCCTCAGCGAGAAGAATGCGCGCTCCAGCAAGAGAGCCGCCGGAATACTGCATTCCCGAAATACCCAAAAATGGCATGATTAAACCTGCTAATAGAAATCGGCCCCATTCGAAACTTCTACAGCAAAGCACTTGAATATTTATTAAGTCGACTGGTTTCCCATAAATGAAAAAGACGACCGCCGGCCGCCTTCTCATATACTACACTCTGGACGTTGCCGCTCGGACAAGGTCAACCGCCCTCGCCCGCTGCCACGCCGTCCGATCACATCACTGGGCAGATGCCTTGCCGCGACGACGAGTGCCGCTCCTGACCTCCAGCGGCTCCGGCAGTTCCTCTTCGACCTGCGGAGCGATGTCTTTCACGACATCTTCATTGACGACTTCCGGCCCATCTGCGGAGTCGGCCAGATTGGTGGTCGCCAGCAGATCGGTCTGCCTGCCGCGCTTGCTGTCGCGGACGATGTGCAGCTCCTGATGCGGATAGGGAATAGCAATCCCCTCCGCCCGAAACCGTTTCAGAATATCGATGCGCAGATTGTTGCGGATTTCCATGCCGTCGGAGAGATCGGAGAGATAGAAGCGCATTTCGAAATCGAGCGAGGACGGACCGATGCGCAGGAATTCGACATGCGGCTCGGGATTTCTGAGTACCTTCGGGATGTCGCGCACCAGCTCCAGCAGAATGTCCATCACCCTCTGCGGATCGGCATCGAAGCTGACGGAAACCGGGATTTCAGAGCGCGCCAAGCGGTTGCGGTGCGTCCAGTTGCCGACGGAGCCGTTGATCAGCTCCGAATTCGGCACAATGATCGACTGCTTGCGGAAGGTTTCGATCTCAGTGGCGCGTACCGAGATGCGCTTGACGATGCCTTCCGAGGTACCCGAGACGATCCAGTCGCCGACCTTGAAGGGCCGCTCGACCAACAGGATCAGGCCCGAGACAAAGTTCGACACGATATTCTGCAGGCCGAAACCGATACCGACCGAGAGCGCGCTGGCGACGAGCGCCAGACTCGACAGGTCGATGCCGGCAGCCGAAATGGCGATGATAGACGCCACCGCTACGCCGAGATAGCCGATGCCGGTCTTCACAGAGTTGCGGACACCCAAGTCCACCTGGCCGCGCGCCATGACGTTGCTGTCCAGCCAGCGCTGGAACCAACGCGTCACGAGATAACCGCCGGCAAAGAGCAGAACGCCAGCGAAAATGCCGACCAGCGAAATCGACATGTTGCCGATGCGGATTTCGGTGAACAGACGATAGGCAATCAGCTCCAGATCCTGGATATGGAATCCCCAGGACAACAGGATCAGTGGTATGCCGGTCATGAGCGCGACAGCGTAGGTCGCAAGGCCGGCCCCGAGACCAGCCTGATCGAGCGCAACGTCGCCGAGCGCGAAACGGCTTTCGAGGAAACGTCCAATGATCGTCTCGGCAAAAACGCCCTGCCTCGACACCGACTTGCCGAGCTGGAAGCCGAGATACATGGTCGCCAGAACGGCGCTGGTGACGATCAACTGCGTTGCAATGAAGCGCGCCAGGCCGACATAGCCGATAAAAGCCGTGAAGATCAGCAATGTACCGAGCACCCGAAGGATGATCGCCATGCCATGCGGCCAACGACGGCCTGGAGCATCGGGATTGCCGTTCTTTGCAAGGATCGGCGAACCGAAGGAGGCGGCAATCAGGATAAGACCGATCAACAGAGCCGCAAAGAAGCTCTTCGCCACCGTGACGACAACCGGCGATCCCATGGATTCGCTGATGCGGTCGAAAACATAATCAAGACCGTTGACGACGGCCATGGCCTGCATGCACCAGCTCAGCGAGCGGGCACCTTTGTTGGACAGCTTGACGAGCCGCCAATGCGGCCTGAAGGGCGCAAAAACGGCATTGGCCAGGCGGCCGACGAAATAGACCAGCCCGATGAAGCCGAAGAGAGCGGCCAGGACAGGCGCGATATCCGGCCGCAGCACGTTGAAATTCGACAGGAAGAAAAAGGACGTAACGAGGAATGCGACCAGCGACAGCGTGCGGATCAGCGTTGACCAGAAGGCGACCGAGAGGCGGCTAATATAGGGCGGATTTTCAATGTTTTCGTCCCGCACATAATATCTGCGGAACAACCGGTAGCCTCCGGACAGAAAAATCAACGCCGCACCAAGCGACAGGAAGAGGGCAGCCATAAGCGACCCAAGCTTCGCCTTCACGACAAAGCCGATCCAGCTTGTTACGGCAGTGCTGAACTCTACGCCCTCGTTGACAAAGGCCGTTCCAGCATCCTCGAATGTGGTGGCGGAAACGCCAGTACGCTTGAACAGCGTCTCGGCAAACAGCTTGCGGCGCACTTCGACAAGTTGCATCACAAGCCGGTTACTCGCAGCAACGAGATTGTCGGCGTCGACAGTCACGGCGCTGATCTGCGAACGTTCGGCGTTGAGACGGTCGCGCTCCTGGGTAACGATCGCGGCTTCCGGCGGCTGCCCCTCCTTGGGCGGCGCACCGAGCTGTGTCAGGCGCGCATCGATCTCGGTAGTGCGCGGCTTCAGCCGCGCCGAAATCGCCGCTACGGAGCGATTGAGCTCGTCCGCCCGGCCGGAAAGGGCGACCAGCGCATTGTCATCAGCGCCCTCTTCCTTGGAGTCACCTTCGATCGAGGCGAAGTCCTTCTTAGCCTTGGCGAGATCGGCAACGGCAGTCTCCAGCAAACCATTGGCGAGCTGCGCCGACTGCGGCGCTTGGCCTGCGGGCTGCTGTTCCGGCTGCGTCGGTTGTGCCTGCTGCTGGCTTTGCGCAAAAGCCTGCCCGCCCATCAAAGGGCCGGCAACAATGGCTGCGCTCAGCCCCATAAGCAGCACGGGCAAAAAACGGAGACGGTGTTTCAGCGGGCGCAAGCAAAGCTCCTCGTCGCAGTAAAGTCGCCGGCGGCGAGTAAACGGATTCGCCGCACGAAAAAACGGAAGATCGGATCTTCCTAAACTGTGATTGCGAATTTCATATTCCCTTGGCCTACGCCTTGTAAGGCAAAGAAAGGCGACACAAAGGCATTTACACCTTTATTCCCTCAGAATCCTGCTCCAGGCTCGGCGAGATAGTCTTTCTCAGCCTCTGTCGACACCCGGCCAAGGAAGACATTGCGATGCGGGAAGCGGCCGTAGGCGGCGATGATGGCGCGATGGCGAACCGCATAATCGATCTGCTCTTCAAGGCCGAGCGAACGGAAAAGTGCCACGGACCGGCCCTGTTCGGCCAGGTCTTCGGCATGCTCGAAAGGCAAGTAGAAGAATATCCGTCGTTCCGCCGGCATCCCTCGATCCGCACCGACCTCCAAAGCCTCTTTCGCCTCCTGCAAAGCCAAACCATCCGTCGCAAACGCAAGCGGTGTGCCGCGATAGATGTTGCGGGCGAACTGATCGAGGACGATGACCGCTGCCAGCCGGCTTTCGGGCGTTACGCGCCACAGATCCGGCACGCCGGCCGCCAATGCCAGATGCGTGTCGCGAAACCGACGGCGCATCTCTTCGTCAAGAGCAACGGTGGAGCGGAACCAATCCTCGCTCGTGCACTCCTCGAACCAGAAGCTCAGCACTTCCTCTGGCGTACAAACAATCGGATCTGCGGCCATTCCCTTCCTCCCGGCATGCCCGTCGGGAGATAGGTCCACGAGCGGCGGGCGGCAATGGTGAATGCCGCTCGTTGGTCACCTTTTTCGCAGGATCAGAATGAAGGCGATGCCGCCGACCAGACCGGTGACGATGCCGATCGGCATGTCCTCTGGCGCCATGACAAGCCGCGCGGCAATATCAGCCCAGACCAATGTCAGTGCCCCGAAGGCGGCGCTAAGCGGCACGACAAGGACGTTGTCGCCGCCGGCGAGCAGCCGGACGAAATGCGGCACCATCAGTCCGACAAAGCCGATCGCCCCTGAAAAGGCAACCATGACGCCCGTCAGCAGCGCCGTGACAACAAACAGCATGAAGCGGAATTGCGAGACGGCAATGCCGAGCGTCGCTGCCGTCTCGTCGCCCATGGCAAGCGCGTTGAGCTCCCGTGATTTCAGCATCAGCACGGCAAGGCAGACAAGCAGCACGCCGGCCGGATAGATCAGATGCTGCCACTGCGCCAGCCCCAAACCACCGAGCATCCAGAAGACAACGGTATTGGCCGCCCTGGGGTCGCCGAGAAAAATCAGGAGATTGCCGAGCGCGGTAAAGACAAAGGCGACGGCGACACCCGACAACACCAGCCGGTCGGCCGAATGCGAACGCGTCAGCCGGGTCACCAGCGCCACCGCTGCGATCGCCAGCAGCGCGCCGGCGAAGGAGAACAAGGGTACGGTCAATAGCCCGAGGATGAGCCCCGTGTGCAGCAGTGCCAGGATAGCACCGAAAGCGGCACCTGAGGAAACACCGAGAAGATGCGGATCGGCCAGCGGATTTCGCGTTAAAGCCTGCAGCACCGCTCCGGTGACCGCAAGCCCGGCCCCCACGAGCAACGCCAGGATGACGCGCGGAAAACGGACATCCCAAACAATACTTTCCTGTCCGCCTGACCAGGTGACGGGGAGCAAATCGGCATGCAGCTTGTTGCCGACGATCGACCAGACAGTCGCAAACGGGATCGGTGCCGCACCGAAGGAAACGCCCGCCGTGATCGACATGGCGAGGAGAGCGACCAGGAGAGGGATCAGAATGGGAAGGCCAATACGCATGCGAAAATCCAGGAAGCGATCCGTCCAGTGATCGACTGGACGGATCGGCATTGTCGTTCGTTACATCGCTTCCGGGTGAAAAGCCTTCGCTAGCGTTGCGATGGCCTCGATATTGCGCGGTCCCGGCGTGGCCTCGACATAGGGAAGCACGACGAAACGGTCGTTCTTCACCGCGTCGATGGTCTTGAAAGCCGGATTGTTCTTCAGAAATGCGATCTTCTGGGCCGCCGTGACTTCGCCGTAGTCGACGATGACGATGACCTCGGGGTTTTTCTCGATCACCGGCTCCCAGGAGACCTCCGTCCAGCTCTTTTCGACATTGTCCATGACATTGGTGCCGCCGGCCGCTTCGATCATTGCCGTCGGGATGCCGTACCGGCCCGAGGTGAAGGGCTTCTCCTCACCGGAATCATAGACGAAGACGCGGGTCGGCTCGTCGGCATGGCTGATCTTCGCCTGGATAGCGCCGAGCTGCTTGCGATAGTCGGCCACTAAGGCTTCAGCCCTATCCTCGACACGGAAAATCCTGCCGAGATTGAGCAGGTCGACGAACATGTCGTCCATGGTCGGCTTGTTCTTCTGCATGACGAAGATGCAGGATTCGGTGAGCTCATAGACCTTGATGCCGAAGGGCGCCAAAGTCTGCGGTGTCACTTCGCCGCCCACTTTCATGCCGTAGTTCCAGCCGGCGAAATAAAAGTCGGCATTGGCTCCGAGCAACACTTCCTTGGTTGGATATTTCGGCGACAGCTCCGGCATTTCCTTGATGCCGTCTCGCAGCTTCTCATCCAGCGTCTTCCAGCCGGAAACCCCGGTGTAGCCGACCATGCGATCCCTTAGCTTCAGCGCCAGCATCATTTCCGTGAGGTTGACATCGTTGGAAACGGCGCGCTCCGGCGCCTTGTCGAAAGTGACATCGCGATTGCAGCTACGCACGGTGACGGGCTCGGCCAAAGCAGCACCGGCAAAGAGCGTGCCGAGCAGCAAGGCGGTAGCGGACAAGGACATGCGGAAAGACATGGATGGCTCCAAATTATCGAAGAGAAAACGTAAAACGATGGGATGTGTCGCCCACGACCTGACGGCTCGCTTCGACACGGAATGCGGATGAGATGCGCTCGGCGGTCAGAACCTCGGTTGCCGAGCCGTGGCCTGTCAAACAGCCGGAATCGAGCACTGCGACATGGGTGGCGAAATCGGCGGCAAGATTAATGTCGTGCAAGGTCGTGATGATCGTCAGACCAATCCCTTTCAGCAGCTCCAGTATTTCGAGCTGATGGCGGATATCGAGATGGTTGGTTGGCTCGTCGAGGATGATCAGCTCCGGCTCTTGCGCCAGCGCGCGGGCAATCAATACCCGCTGCTTTTCGCCGCCCGAAAGCGACGCGAATTGCCGGAGCGACAGATCCTTGAGCTCCAGGCGGACAAGTGCTGCCGCAGTCGCCGCATGATCCTCCTCGCTCCAACGCGCCATGCCCTTGCGATGGGGAATGCGGCCCATCATCACCACATTGCGGACGCTGAAGGGAAAATCGCCCGGCGTCTCCTGCAGGACGACGGCGATACGCTGCGCCGCCTCGCGCGGGCCGATCGACCAGAGATCGATGCCGTCGAGATGCACGCAACCCCGTTGCGGCCGGATACCACGATAGAGGCAGCGCAGCAGGGTCGATTTACCCGCCCCGTTCGGGCCGATGATTGCCAGCCGATCACCAGCTTTGACGGACAGGCTGATGTCCCGGATGATCGGTTTACCCTTATGCGGGCCCCAGGTGACGCCGTCAGCTTCCAGTCGCAAGCATTTTTCCAGCATGACCCCGCTCCTACTGCAAGAGCGTTGCTTGGCGTTCGGCCGAAACGATCGCAGCCGGAATGCGCGCCAATGTCTTGCCGCCCAGCATTTTCGGGCGTTCGCCTTCCCGTGTCAGGCCATCGGGCCGATCGCGGTAAAGCTCGGCGAAGGAGACGAGTGCCCCGATATCCGCCTCGCCCGCGATGTCGCCGAAGAGGTAGGTCGCCTTTGCCGTTGCCTGGAAGGCGACGGTGCATGGCCGATCGCAGCCGGCCATGCAAACGCTGCCCTCCAGACTGAAATCGTCGGAAAGTGCCGCGCCAGCCTGGGTAATGGCGGCCTGTAGATGCTTCAGCAAATCAAGACCGGGACGGCATGGCGCGCCGACGTGACGGCAATTCGTGCATACGGTGATCCGATGCGTCTGCTCTCTCGCTGTATCCATGAAAAGCCTCCCGGAGATCTCGCCGGAGGCAAAGTCAAGATAGGGCCTGCGGACACAAACGCGCCCTCGCCCAACCACTGAATTTCCATCGGAACACCCCGTCCGTTGCGGTTGACGTCATCGATGGCAGGTCTCCTGGCTCGCGGGTCACAGCCCGTTCGCACCTTCCCGGCATGAAGCCAGTGGCATGTCGCGAACGCGCTCTCCGCTTACAGTTGCGGGGGCAGCCACGGTTTTGGCCCCTGATGGGTAATCCGCACCGTGTTCCCTTTTCAGCCGCCCTCCGGATGATTCCGGCGGCAGCACCATCGGTATGGTTCATCTCACAGAAAATCGAAGCGAGCAATGGTAGTGTCATTGAGGTCTGCACTTGTCCCCGAATTCCGGCTGGCGTGAATGGCAAGCGCATTTGTTATGTTATTACGTTACTAATTTCAATCAAAAAATAAGGCATGGCGATGAGGCCGAAGCTCGTATTCATAAGGGCTGTTGAACATGGCAAATGACCTCGCCTCCGAGCTTAGGCGAGCGACAAAAATCCCAATCACACCGCCTTGCACTGCGGATAGAACCGGGCCGCCACGCCTTCGGCGGCCGCATAGGCCTGCGTGACGATCTCGGGCACGAGATCGATGTCCGGCAGGCTGCCGAGCCCCAGCGGGCCGATGGCGAAAAGTCCCTCGATTATGCGGCCATCTGTGGAAAGCGCGCCCGTTGCTTCGACAGCAAGGCCAAGACCGAGTTCATCCGGTGTGGCGAGGCCCGCGTTGATCAGGCTCCGCATCAATGGCGTATCGAGATCGGGCTCCCGGCAGCGGCAATCGATCACCTCGTCGGCATAGATCTGCTCCACGCCCTGCTGACCGGCCGGCTTCAGCATCAATCCGGTCGGCGTGCGCCGTAGAAATTGCCCGCGACGCGACAGCGTATTGCCCTCCGCCAGCTCCTGCCTCAGCCGGACATACAGAGCCTCCGGCAGACGGTTTCTATGGCTGTCGTAAAGGGCGCGCAGATGGCGGTTGAATTGCTGCTTCTGTCCGGCCGGCAGCGAGCGCCAAAGGGAGCGCGCATGTTTGCGCAGGCCGTTCATGACGGATTGCCAGCTTTGCCCGCTCGCCTCCGCATTCTCGCAAGCCCGCCGAATAGAACGCACAATCTCGCTGAGACTGCCGGGCATTGCTTCTGCAGGAAAGACCGGATCGGCATTGCTGCGGGTGTGGCTCTGCGGCAGAAAGCCGTGTCTCGAAACGATGGTGATCTGCCCATCATAGCCGTTGTCGCGCATCTGCAGCAGCCGGTCCACGACGCGCAGACCGCTACCGAGCAAGACCGTATGCGGGCGCGACACTAGGCGGCGGGCGCGGACCGTCGTCGGCGTCGCCACCGGTTCGCCGCTCTGCGGCTCGTGATCGGCAATGCCGTAACCAGTCGCCAGGACCACGGTGTCGAACGGGGGATAGACGGCGCCGGCGCTCTCCACCAAAAAGCGGTCGCCATGGCTGCGGCGAAGGCCGATCACCGTCTCGCCGCTGACCTGCACCGCAATATCCCGCCGCGAGGACAATGCCTCGGAAAAGCGCTGGTACACATAGTCGCTGAAAATGCTTTTGGGGACGAATATCTGCAAAAAGCCCGGTATGGCCGCCGGCACGGCACTGCGGAACGCGGCATTGCTACAGAGCCAATCGTTGAAATCATCGGGATCGCCAGCGGAAACCGAGAGATCGCGCACACGGCTGTTCAGGATTTCGCTGCTATGGCCGGAAGCCAACGCCTGACCGCCGCTGACGCTGGAATTGGGGTCGAAGAGCTGCAGATGAAAAGGCGTCCGCACCGTCTTCATCAAGGCGATCGCCGTCATCATGCCGGAAAAGCCGCGGCCGATGACAGCGATGCGCGGCATCGCATAGGCCTGCGCCGAGGCATTTGCCCTGGCAGAAAAAAGTCCCTGAACCGTCATATCAACTCCTGGGGCAAGAGGTGGTCGATCATGCTTTTCTGAGGGCACGCTGATACTTTGCCTGTGACCCGCACACAGCTCGCGGCCATCAAACGCTCGGCCGCTAGAGCGCCGCGCGTCGTAAACGCATTGGACGCTCTGGTTCTTGAATCCAGGGCATCCCTCTACCTGACGGGATGCTCTGGGCGGGCTCCCATTCAAGCTAGGAAGCCCGTTGCCTTCGTCAACCTGGACACACATCGAGCCATTGACGGCTCGACAAATGTCATTGTCGCTATTGTCTACTTATTTAGTCGTATATGAAAGCGCGAAAATGCGCCGGTAGCAAGCGCTTTCTTGCGACCGCATTTTTCATGGAAGACGACGCTTATGGCATGGCCCCGCACAGGACGTCGTGCAACGGTGGTCTTGCCCGCCTGAATTGCCGATCCTCGACCCCCTTCGTGAACGCGGAAAAGAGTTGGAAGCCCTGCTCCCATCGGCCAAAACCGCTGGCGATATTGATGTGGCCGGCATGGCCGAGATCATGAAGCTCACTATCCCATCGCGCGGCATGATGCCGAAGCTCGACGAAATCCATGTACGGATCATCGCGGCTGCCAACGACAAAGCTCGGAAATGGCAGAGCTTTAGTCGGCATTGTGCCGAAATCGATGGCGCCGGGATGCAGCCTCTCCGTCCGGTCGAGATCACAGGGAGCCACAAGAAAAGCGCCTTTCACATGCCGGGCGGCGGGGTGATCTGCGAGATTTGCGGCAAGCAGGCATCCGAGACTATGCGTGACGAGCCAGGCTTCTTCCACCCGCTCCAACTCTCTCTCCAGCGCCGCCAACCAGTGTTCCAGCACCGGCCTCGACCATGAAGCCTGACGGACGATGGCCGCAGAGGTCTTATCGCGCGCCCAATGGCGCTGCCAATGCCCCTCGGCGGAGCCGTTTAAACCCGGAAGGATCAGTGTCGCGACCACGGCGCTCTCCTGGATGCGAGCGATGGCTGCATTGAGCCGCCCGCTTACAATTTCTCCATTCGGTGCCTATTATGGCGGATAGCGAAATCTGGATAAGCAAAGAAAATCTATTGTATAGTAGATCTATAGAAATTACGATCATAGCGCTTTCGCCAGCTAAGTCACTGATATGCCATCGTTGATGGGGTTATGAATGGGAACTGTTTCACAGTTGCACGAGCGCACCAGACCGCTCGCACACCGCATTCAAAGCGACGAGGAAGCGCTGGAAATCGCGCGATCGCTGGCCATCCAATTTGCACAGCAGGCAAGCGACCGCGACATCAACCGGGTGTTGCCCTACGAGGAGCTGGAGGCCCTGTCGCAATCCGGCCTGCTCGGCATCACCACTCCGTCCGAATATGACGGCATCGATATTTCCAACTCCGTTCTTGCCGAAATCATAGCCATTCTGGCCGAAGCCGATCCTTCGATCGCCCAGATTCCGCAGAGCCATTTCTACATTCTGGAAGCGCTTCGCGTCGATGGCAGCGAGGAACAGAAGAATTTCTTCTTTACCAGGGCGCTGGCCGGTGACCGCTTCGGCAATGCATTTTCCGAAGTCGGCACCGGAACGGCCGGTCAATACAACACGCGCCTGACATCGGACGGGTTGGGCTATCGCGTCAACGGCCGCAAATTCTATTCCACCGGCGTAGTTTTCGCCGACTGGATCGGTATTTTTGCGCTGAACGCAGACGACGAACTCACCCTGGCACTTGTCCCGCGTGGCGCTGAAGGCATCCAGATCATGGATGATTGGGACGGTTTCGGTCAGCGCACATCCGGCAGCGGCACCACCATTCTGCATAATGTCTACGTTAACGCCGACGCTGTCGTCGCGCATCACAAGGGCTTCGAGCGGGCGACGACCATCGGTTCGGTCGGCCAAATTATCCATGCCGGCATCGATCTCGGCATTGCCCGCGCCGCTTTCACCGAGACCGTGGAGTTTGTGAAAACGCACGCCCGCCCCTGGATGGACAGCGGCGTCGAGCGAGCGGCCGATGATCCGCTGACCATCGCCAGGATCGGCCAGATCGCCATTCGCATCGAGGCAGCCGCAGCCATGCTGGAACGCGCCGGCAGGAAGATCGATGTTGCTCAGATCAATCCAACGGAAGATGATGTGATCGAGGCCACACTTGCTGTGGCTGCCGCGAAAACCCTGACGACGGAAATAGCCATCGAAGCCTCGAATACACTGTTTGAGCTCGCTGGCACCTCTTCGACCCGCATCGGCCTCAATCTCGACCGTCATTGGCGCAATGCCCGCACCCACACGCTGCACGACCCGGTTCGCTGGAAATATCACATCGTCGGCAACTATCATCTCAACGGCGTAACACCGCCGAAGAACTGGACGCTCTGACGAATTTTGTATCGGAAGGTGGAGAGAGACCGTGACTGCAAATCGCCGTGCCAGTTTGGAAGAGATACGGGCCTTTCACGCGAAAATGATGGCTGCCGCCAGCAATTCCCATGATGAAAGGCTTGAACGGATTTTCGAGCTTGTACCGCGCGAAGCGTTCCTGGGTCCTGGGCCTTGGCAGATAAAGGTCAATCGGCGCTACATTGAAACGCCCGGCGCCGATCCTTCCATTCTTTATCAGAATGCGCTCGTCGCTCTGGACAGAACAAAGGGCATCAATAATGGCGAACCGTTCCTGCATGCGGCCTGGATCGGCGTTGCCGCCCCGAAGTCCGGCGACACCGTAATCCATATTGGTGCGGGGACGGGGTACTATACGGCGCTCCTGTCGATGCTGGTCCTGCCAAACGGCCATGTTCATGCGTTCGAAATCGAAAAGGACTTGGCCAACCGTGCACGCGCAAATCTGGAGCCATTCGAGGGAATTTCCCTCGTCCACGGCGATGCGACCACTCTGGCGCTGCCGAATGCCGATCTCATCTACGTAAATGCCGGCGTAGTCGCCCCACCGGCATCATGGCTTAAAGCATTGCGGCCCGGAGGCCGGATCATCTTTCCGTGGCAAGCCAACAAGAAGGCAGGGCTTGCTGTCCTGATCACCCGCACGGAAACTGGCTACGCAGCACGGCCTTTGATGCCATCGTGGTTCATTCCCTGCGTCGGCGCCTCGGATGTGGACCAATGCAGCAAGTCTCCGAGCCGTGACGACGCTTGGTCGATCCGGAAGGTTTGGCTGACCGAGGATCGCGCGCCCGATGAATCCGCCGCCGCGATCTACAGGGATCTTTGGTTCTCAAAAGCCACTGACGGCGAACACTAAGCTTGTTCGGGAACTCAATGGGTCAGCCGATATTCGAAGCGCGATAATCTTCCTGCTCTTCGATTTCGATTCCAGGCCCGCCGCCGGCGACGAACTGTTCGAGCGTCATATTGTCGAGAATCGCCGCGATCGCGTCGCGGACTTCCGTCATGGAACGGCGCACATGACAGCGCTCCGGATCGGCGCAATCGTCGCAGGCTTCATAGGCCGTGCGGCTGGCGCAGCGGATCGGCGCGAGCGGACCGTCGAGCGTGCGGATGACATGGCCGATGCGGATATCGGAGGCAGGGCGCGATAGCGAATAGCCGCCGCCTGGCCCCTTCTTCGAGCGCAGCACGCCGGCATTACGCAGTTCCAACAGGATGGTGTCGAGGAATTTCTTCGGGATATTATTGCGGGACGCGATGTCGTTGATAAACGCAGTTTCGCCCGGCCCGAGGCGTGCCAGGTCCACCAGCGCCTTCAACCCGTATTTTCCTTTTTTCGTGAGCATCGCTATCCACTTACTGCAAAGTCGATTGTTGTAAGCCCGGCACGATTCGATCGAGACTCAACCGGCTTGTCCTGTTCGTCATTGACCTCGGAAGTAACGCTGCCGCCCCGTGCGAACAAGATAATAACTCACAAATTGTATAGTTTATATGAGTAAATTTGGGCAAATGTATCGCTCAAGCAACGTTTTTGCACTTTTTTCTACCTTTACGCCGAGCTGCTATCGACTTTTGGCTTGTTATGCTTGCGCTGGGTGTGGTCGGGAGCATTTTGGGCAATCGCCGACGCCACCTGTTCGGCGACGAAAACGGCATGCTCGACCACTTCGGGCAGGCCCATAAGTTCGCCGAAAGTGCCCCGCGCCAAAGGTCCGGAAATGAGCAGCGACGGTGCCGTCTTACCATCAGCGCCGAGCGCCAGCGATGCCGTATTGCAGGCAAGGCCGAGCCCTGTGGCATCGATGGCGAGATAGCCCGCATCCGCAAGGGCGCCGATCCAGCCTTGCGAGCCCAGAATGCCGCGATGGCCCGGCCCGGTCGTCACGACGACCGCATCGAATTGACGATCGAGGCTCTTGCCCGAGCGGCTGAGCCGAAGCGTACAGTCGATCACCTCGCCCTTCGCCTCTACGGACGCGACGGAAGCCGCGAGTACATCGAGCCTGCCGGTGCTGATCGCCTCCTCACTGACGGCCTCAACCTGCGGCGCGACACGGAAGCGATGCACATCCCAAAAGGGCCGCAAATGCCGCACCACACGACGACGCTCGTTGAGCGGCATTGCCTGCCATAAATCCCCTCCCTGCGCGCGCACCTGATCGATCACCGCATGCCAGGTCCATCCCTCGCCTTCTGCCTTACGAATAGCGGCGCGCACGCGCCTCAGAAGATCAAGCGCTGTCCGTGACGGCTGACTGACGAAATCGCCGAACAACTCCTGCTTCACCGGCGCATGCCCGCGCGATCGCAGCCCGCGTCGGGAAATTGCGGTGATCGGTCCTTTATGACCACGCAGCTCCAGCGAGGCGAAGACGTCGGCGGAGGTCAGGCCGTTACCGACCACCAACACCCGATCGCCGGGGCGGATGGCATCGAGCGCATCCGGCCGCGTCGGGTCCGCGACGAAACGCGGATGACCGGCAAGCGCATTTTGCAATGACCGCGGCGGCAGAGGCGACGGATGGCTTGTGGCGATGACGAGAATATCCGCCTCCAAGCGCCGCCCTGCCTCGCCCGTGATCACCCATCGGTCATCCAGCCGCCGGACATCCGCAACCCTTTCCGCGACATGGGTGATGGCACCGCCATCGATAAAAGGCTGCACCATGGCATTGATATAACGACCAAAAAGCCCGCGCCGCGGAAACAGGCTGCCATTCGCCGCGACCGCCGTCTGGTCGCCTTCCAGCGCATTATTGTCTTGAAGCCAGCGCTGGAAATGTTCGAGATCGTCAGGAAACAGGCTCATCTTAGCTGCCGGCACATTGATGCGATGCGCGGGGTCGCGGGTATCATAGGCAAGCCCCGCCCCGAGCCTGGCGCGCGGTTCGAAAATGAAGAGTTGACCGGGCTGCAGCGCTTCCGATTGCAGCAAGTGAAAAGCAACCGCCGCCCCCGAAATGCCGCCGCCGATGATTGCGATGACGGGCCGATCACGCGATTGATCGTCAGAACAAGTGGTCATCGCCAAATCCTTCCAGATCGATCGATTGCGCCGAACACTTCGCCGGCGGCAACCGAAAATGCCTACGGCATAGGAATATACTCTATAAATTTTATTGACAATAGAATGCCGATGGCAGCGCGATGGTTCCAACCGGCTGCTGACCATCCGTGACCGCCGACACATCCATGCAAATAAGGACTTCTTTGTGCCCCGCACAACAGCGTTATCGCACCGCAGGATGTGAAAACCTTGGCATACACGGAACAAAGGCACATACTGCCGATTGTTCTGATACATGTTCTCTGGGAGGAGAAACATCATGGAACTGTTGCACCTGCTCACCCCCTTCGATTATATGCTGGTTCTGGTTCTCGCAGCCATTTTCGTATTCAGCGTGATGGAAGGCGGCGGGCATAAGAGGCATTAGTTAGCCCCAGCCGAATAGCGTAATCTCCCCAAAGCCGAGCGATGGCGAATTGAAGGTTTGGCGTGTGTTTTCGCCGTGCATCCTCCAGCAAAATTTATGATTTTGATCCCGCTTCGAATGAAAGCGATCTGTAGATCGCGTCAGGAGTAGAACGCGGCCGAAGGAACAGTTCCGTTTTTCCGCAGTTACCTTTTTTGTAGAAGGAGAACGCGATGCCAAAATTGAATGCAGGTTTCACGGGAACGCCGGTAGAGCAGCCCGAAGGAGTGAAAAGGGCAGTAAAGTCGGCAACATCCATGGCCAAGCGCGAGGCGCAAGCCGTAGCTATAGGCGCTCAGGAACACCAAACAACGACCGCAACGATCGTCGCAATTGGCGCAATTATTTTTGGATTGGGCTATCTGATGGGAAGAAACGCCGCGGAAAGCGAGCGCTCACATCACTGGTGGTAATCCCCAAATGCTGCCGCAGTCGTCAGGACGGCATTTCTTGAGTCATTCGGCAGCAGGCAAAGCGAGATCACAGTAAATTCCAATCATGGGAACTTACCTGAACGCCAACGGTTAGATTCAGAGAACTTTGGGTTTGGCATGGCCATGCAAAGTCACCTTGCGTTCATTCTTTATGCAGGCACCGTAGTCGCGATGGGATGCATCCTGATTCTCGCAACGCTGATTGCGCCGGATCCCGATTACTCGAACCGCCTTCCCGCATCACCTTATGCAATCAATCATGCGCAATGAAGTCGCGCGCCCATGTCGCCGCATGATGCGTGCATAGCGACCTTGTGGCCAAACGCCGGGCTCCGGAAACAAAAAACCGCAACAACCTTTATTTTCAAGGCTTTGCGGTAATTCTCAGAAGAAATTTTGGTGGGTGATGTAGGGCTCGAACCTACGACCCGCTGATTAAGAGTCAGCTGCTCTACCAACTGAGCTAATCACCCGTAACCGCTCGCTCGCGGTGTGACCGGGCATATAAATAGGATCGGTTTGATTGTCCAGCGGCCAGATGAATTTTCTTTGGTTAATCGTCAAAAAAATTTCGAAGAGCCGCAAAAACCTTACAAAATCAAAGCTCAAGAATTCCCGTCGCCACGCGTACGGCCTGACCGCCAATGCGGGCGTTGGCGATATCGCCGCCGTCGATGTCGATGTGAAGGTGGATAAAGGATGGGCGGCCCATCTCGACACCCTGCTCGACGATGACGGGATGGTGGCCATCCGGCAGCCGGTCGAAATAGTTTATCGCGCCGGAAAGCGCAGCCACTGCCGCACCCGTTGCCGGGTCCTCGACAATGCCCATCCCGACGGGGAATACCCGGGCATGGAACTTGGCCGTGTGATTGAGCGCGCCGCGGCAATAGATGAAGGCCGAGGCGAGCGCACCGTCGACGAAGGGTACGGTCTTCTCCCAGAGTTGCGGATCGAATTCCATCCGTTCGGCGGCCCCGACATCGTGCACCGGCACCAGCAGGAACGGCACGCCGGCGCTCCAGATCGACGGCACGTGATTCTCGAAACCGATCTCGGTGATCTTCAGGCTGAGCGCATTGGCGATATCGGCACGGTCGAGCGGCAACATGATTTGCTGTGATTTCCGCGGCAGGTCGAATTCGGCAAAACCCGCCCTTTCCTGCCTGAGCCGGACGGCGCAGCGCACCGGCCCCACCCGCTCGTCCAGCACCGAAACGAGATCGACGTCGCCGCCATGGCGGGCATGCGCCCGCTCAGCCAGCGCGATCGCCGTGCCAACGGTTGGGTGGCCGGCGAAAGGCAGCTCGCGGGCGGGCGTGAAGATGCGCAAGCTTGCGGTATGCGCCGGGTTCTGCGGCGGCAGAACGAACACCGTCTCGGAGAGATTCATCTCCTTCGCGATCGCCTGCATCGCCTCGTCGTCCAATCCCTCGGCATCGAAGATGACGGCTAGCGGATTGCCCGCAAGTTTTCTGTCGGTGAATACATCATAGACACTGAAGCTGCGGGCCACCCCTGCCTCCATTACATGATTCTAGACTGTAGACGCCTGCTCAACCATACATAACGGCAACACATTTGAGCGCAAGCTAAAGCTATTCCCGACGACCGAAGAACCACGCGAGAATAGGCGGCATCGCCGAACTATAATGATGCGCAGCAGGGTCGGCCGAGCGAATGGCAACCGCGTCGTCGATCTCCTTTTCGTGGTCTACCAGCATATGCGCCCGGATCCGCTCCAACATCTCCTCGGCTGTCCAGGGGAAGCGGAAGATGCGGAAGAGGGTAACGGAAAGGTTCGAATGCGTGGCGTAATAGCCCGGCTCCGCGACCGCATCCCACAGGTCGAGGCCTGTTTCCTCCATGACTTCGCGACGCATGTTGCCCTCGACATCGCAGTGCCCATCGACGATATCGTTTTCATCCATCGAACCCGCGGCACAATAGACCTGGCCGGGATTGGCGGTGTGCTCAGCCATGCGAATGGCAATGATCGCGCCGTCGGAAGAGACGGCGACCGGAAAGGCAAAGACATGAAAGCCGCCGCCGCGCTCCCTCTGTTTGCGCCACCACATGAATGTGGAGAACGGCGTCACATATGCCTCGCCCTCTACAGCCTGCTCGCTGACCGACAAGCGATGCTGAAAGATCATCCGCCCATCGAAAAGTGCCGGATTGGCGGCAATCTCCTTCTTCCAGTTTTCCTGCGCTGCCTCGGCGTTGCTGAGATGAAAAGGGTGATCGCCGGCGATAACCGCAAGATCGATGCGGGCCACCGGGAATACAGTATTTTCCGGCGGCCAGGCGGCCGTGTCGTTTCGTAGTTTGAAAGCGTGAGTCATAGTAGGTCCAATGTCATGACGACGGGGCAATGATCGGAGGCCTTCGGCCTGTCCCAACCGGTACGTGGATAACGTTCTACTTCCTGTCCGGGCGGAAATATGGTGCGAAAGGGCTGACCGGAGCGGATGACGTCGGGCATCCGCTGCGCATTGGCGCGCGCCAAGGCCGGAGACAGCCAGATATAATCGAGCTGGCAAAGCCACTGCTCCTGCGGCCCGCGAGCGTGATACAACGTCCAGCGGTCCAGCACATCGCGCCGGCGCATAACGTTTTCAACGAAACCGTCCTTGCTGAAGACATCGAGTGCCGGGCTCTCTTCATCCCGATGTTTGAAACGATAGCCGGTGTGGCGCGTGCCGATGACATCGACGCGCTCCTGATAATCATTCATATCGCCGCAAATAGCGAAATTCTTCGTCGCCGTATGACCGGCGCCAAAACGGTTCTCGATGATACGGCGCACGGCAAGCGTCTCGGCATGGCGGATCGGCATGGTCGAATGGCGGCCATCGCCCCCTTCCCGCGCCGGCCCCATCGATTTCAGATGCACGACATACAGCGAGAACGGCACACCACCAATGGTCAAATCAAGCTCAAGACAATCACGCTTGAAGACCTTGTCGTCCAGATGAAGATCAAGTGCGGCCAGTTCATCGTTGAAAAGACCGAAATCGCGATAAGTCACCATGGCGTGACTTCTGATGTCCTTCAACAGGATCGGCTGCCCGTCACGCGTCTCCTCGCGCATCATCACGGCAACATCGATACCCCTGCCGTCATTGCCCTCGATCAGGAACTTCTGCCGGTAGCCATTGCCGACCATGCGGTAGAGATAGCCGTACTCGAAAGCCTGCAATGCCGCCATGCTGTCGACTTCCTGCAGGCAAATGATGTCGGCATCTGCATCGGCGATCGCAAGCGCCGTCATCTGCCGCGTGTCGTCGGTGGCAGCGACCACGCGCGCCGCTTCGAGCTGCTTGTAAATGGCTTCGTTCTGCACGTCGAACAGCTTCAACACACGGTCCTGGCGCAACTGATTACGGAAACCGGTGTAATCGAAACGGGTCAGCAGGTTTTCGACATTGAAGGTGGCAAGGCGCAGGGACATCTGGCATTCCGGTTTGTGGAGATATGGGCCGGCTCGCCCAAATCAATTGGGCTTGGCTGTTACGGTCGATTTGAACTTGCCCATGAGATAGGGGCCGGAGAGAACAGGGGCATATTTCGGCTCCTCGCCCGGAGAAAGACAGGACGGCAGGCAGGCGATCTCGGCAAACCAGTTCGGCTGGTGAAAGAACGCCAGCGACTGCCGTCGTTGCATTCCTCCCTCTTCCGGTGGCGGATTGACGACACGATGCACCGTCGAGACCCAGCGATCATTGGTCCAAAGCGCCATCAGGTCACCGATATTAATGATGAAGGCGCCAGGTACCGGCGGCACCGGCGTCCATTGGCCGTCGGGCGTAATGATCTCCAGACCCTTGGAGCCCGGCTGTGGCAGCAGGATCGTCAGGCTGCCATAATCGGTATGCGCCCCGGCGCGCAACTGGCCCGGTTGCGGCGCGACACGCTGCTCGGGATAATTCAGCGCCCGGAGCGCGCTGATCGGTGCGTCGACGTAGCTGTCGAAAAAATGCTCGTCGAGACCGAGCGCGGTGGCAAAGACGCGCATGATCCGCGCCGCCAAATCCTCCATCGAACGGTAATAGGCCTTCCAGGCATCCGCAAAGCCTTCCGGGCCATCCGGCCAGATTGTGGCGGCATAGCAGAAGCCGAGCGCTTCCGGATCGGTCATGCCGGCCGGCACAGCAAGCGGGCCACCGTTGAAACTTTCCTTGAGGTCGGGCGGTGTGTCGATGTTGCGCGATTTCGACAGCGCCTCGGTGCCCGGGCCGAGATAGCCATAGGGATAGCCGGGATACGGCGCTTTTGCCCGTTGCTTGACATCGGCGGGCCGATCAAAAAAAGCGTGCGTCTTTGCCCATACGGCCTGGATTACAGCCTCGTCGACACCATGGTTGGCAATCGCCAGAAAGCCGGTCGAACGGCAGATTTCGTCGACCTCAGCACCAAGCCGCCTCTTCTCCCCTTCGTCGGCCGCCTCGAAGGCGCCGAGATCGAAAATCGGGAAGTTTTGATCGGACATGGCGCGACTCCCATTCGTGACATCGGGCAACTCAAGCACAGGTGGGGACCGTGAACAACCGTCTTGTCTCCCCGCCCGCCGCATCGATCACAGCCGCCACGCCGAGCGAACGGCGACCGCGTAGACATCGCCCGTTTTCACCGCTTCGCGGCTATAGGCTCTCAATATCTGACCATCCGGCAGCGACAGCCGCAAGGCATAGCGCTCGCCCTCGTAAAGGACGGCGTCCACCCTGCAAGAGATACCATCGGCATCGGCGACCACGTCCTCGGGCCGAACGAGGATATCGGCGCGTGGGTTCCCGTCCCCCTGCTCTCTCCAAATCGTCTTCAGCGCCGACCAATCGATAAGCCGCGGCTTACCATCCGGAATGGCGAGCGACAGGATCGCGCCCTGCCCCACCAATCCGCCGACCAGCCGTCCCTCCGGTCGCGCATAGATTTCCGCCGGCGCCGCCACCTGCAATAGCCGTCCCTCGGACATGACTGCGACATCGGTCGCGAGCGCCATGGCCTCGCTCTGGTCGTGGGTGACATAAACCATGGTGGCGCCCGAGCGCTGATGGAATTCGCGGAAGGTCTCCTCCATCTCCTTCTTGAGATGACGATCGAGATTGGCGAGAGGCTCGTCCAGCAGCACGACATCGGGCGATGTCACAAGGCAGCGCGCCAGCGCCACACGCTGACGCTGGCCGCCGGAAAGATCCGCAGGCCGCCGTTCCGCGTAGTCTTCCAGCCGCACGGTCGACAGCGCCTCACGCACCTTCTGACGGTAACGCTCGCCGGAAATGCCGCGCACCTTCAGCGGATAGCCAACGTTGTCGGCAACGTTCATATGCGGCCAAAGGGCGTAGGATTGGAACACCATCGCCATATTGCGCCGCTCCGGCGGCAAGGTATGGGCGGCATCGGCAAGCAGACGTTCGCCGAGATGGATCGAACCATCCGTCGGCTGCTCGAAGCCGGCTATCATCCTCAGCACCGTCGTCTTGCCGCAGCCGGAGGGGCCGAGCAACGCCAGGAAACCACCTTCACGGACTTCCAGCGACAGCGCCTTGACCGCCGGACGACCGCCCGTGCCGAAATCCTTGCTGACGTGATTGAGGATCAGCTTCGCCACGGCACCACTCCCTTCGGCAGGTGCTTGGCCAGAATTTCCAGCAACAACATCATGGTGACCACCATGGCGACGACGATGACGGACATGGCGGAGGCGAGATCGGCGCTGCCGCCATCATCGAGATTGTAGATGACGACGCCGAGCGTCTGCGTGCCCGCCGCCCAGAGCAAAGCGGAAACGGTAAGCTCGTTGCAGGCGATGAGAAAAACCAGGATCACCGAAGCGCCCGCTGCCGGCGCGATCAGTGGCACAATGATATCGGCAAGACGACGGAAGAAACCGGCGCCCGAGAGACGCGCAGCCTCCTCCAGCGCCGGATCGAGCTGCAGAAAGGCGCTCATCACCGGCTTGAGGCTGACAGCGAAATAGGCCGAGAAATAGGCGAGCAGAATGATCCAGATCGTGCCGTAAAGCGTGATATTGAGGACGGGCAATGGTGCCGCGAAAACCAGGATGAAAGAGACGGCGACGATGATCCCCGGCAGCGAATAGGGAATCTCGATCAATCCGCCGACGATCCGGCTCAGCATATCCTTGCGTCGCGTCAGGGAGTAAGCGGCCAGGACAGTCACCACCAGGAGACCAAGTGCCGTCATCCCGGAGAGGAATAGGGAATTGGAAAAAGCGACGCGCGTCACCGTCTGCCGAAACAGAATTTCGGTGAAGGCGTGCAACGACGCCGTCTTGAAGGTCAACGGCACGCCATAGGCCGGCACCAGCGCGCCGGCGACCAGAGCGAAGAACGGCGCGACCAGCATGATGAACAGGATCGCCCACAGCAGCGGCACCGCCCCAAGACGCCAACGGCCGAGCGCCAGGGCGGCAGAGGCGCCGGAAAGGCCGATGACGCGATAATCCCGCCCTTTCAGCGCCTTGTCCTGTACCGTAAGGCCGGCAACCGAAATCACCGCGATCATCGCCGACAGCACGGCGATGTCACCGAAGGTGCGTGGGCCAAAGGTGGAGAATTTGGTGAAGATCAACGTCGACAAGGTGAAGATTGAAGCGGGTATCCCGAGGATAGCCGGGATGCCGAAATTGCCGATCGAAGAGACGAAGGCAATGGCGGCGCCGGCGATGACACCGGGCAGTGACAGCGGCAGGATGATGTCGCGGGACACACGAAATCCCGAAGCACCAGAGAGCCTTGCCGCCTCGACGCCGTCACGCGGCAACGCCATCAGGCCAGCCCGGAGCGCAAGATAGACCAACGGCGCGTGCTGCACGCCATAGAGCAGCGCAATGCCGCCGACAGAATAAAGCGGCTGCGGCGAGCCGAGCGGCGGCGCGATGTGCAGCGCCTTCAACAAGGGGCTCGATGGGCCGGACATCTGCACCCAGGCAAGCGCGGTGACCTGGGGCGGGATCATCATCGGCAGGACGAAAAGAAAACTAAGAGGTCCCCGGCCCGGAATGTCGGTCAAGGTGAGCAGGAAGGCAAAGAGGCTGCCGAGCAACACGGAGATGACCGTGCCGAACACAGCGGTCTCGATCGTATACCAGGCCGAACGCCAGAGAGAGGGATCGGTGATCAGCTCGTAGGCCCCGCCGCGCAGCAACGCCTCGATGCCAGCCGCCGCCAGCCGCGCCAGTGGCAGCACGCTCAAGAGCATCACGATCGTAACGACAAAAGGAAACAGCCAGGTTGGCTGGCTGCTTCCCTTACGCACATATCCGTACATCGACCGTCCAGATTGGATCACTTCGATCCGTAGTAGGAAGAGAAGGTCTTCAGATCCTGGTCGGTGTTCTTCAGAGCTTCGGCCGCATTCAACGGCAAAACCTTGATGCTGTCACGCGCCGGGAAACCGGCGGGCAGCGGCATGCCGTTGCGGGCAGGGATATAGCCGAGGTTCAGGAAGCCTTGCTGGCCCTTTTCCGACAGAGCGTAGTCGACGAACTTCTTGGCGGCGTCGACATGCTTGGTACTGGCGAGGATGCCGACCGGTTCGGTCACGGCTGAAACGCCTTCGGTCGGGAAAACGAATTCCAGCGGTGCGCCTTTGGCCTTTTCGCGGATGGGCATATAGTCGACGATCATTCCGTAAGCCTTTTCGCCAGAAGCAACCGCCTTCAGCACCGCACCATTGCCGCCGGAAGCGATTGCGCCGTTAGTGGCGAGATTCTTGTAGAAATCCCAGCCGAGGCTGCTGACGCCGGCAAGCGTCTGCGCGTGAATGAGAGCGGCACCCGAAGCAAGCGGGCTAGGCATAGCCACGAGGCCCTTGGCTTCCGGCTTGGTCAGGTCCTGCCAGCTCGCCGGCTTCATCGCAGCGGCGGTGTTGTAGACGATGCCGGTGGTGATCAGCTTGGTGGAATAGTAGTAGCCGTCGGCGTCATAGAGCGCCGGATCGTAGTTTGCGGCTTCCGGCGACTTATAGGCCAATAGTTTGCCGGCTTCCTTCAGGCGCTCCAGCGTAACCGTATCGGCGATCAGCAGAACGTCGGCAACAGGAGCGCCGGCCTGGATTTCCGCCTGCAGCTTGGCGATGATCTGCGGCGTGCCGTCGCGAACCCAGTCGACCTTGATGCCGGGATTGGCAGCCATGAAGCCATCGACGGTTGCCTGCGCATCGGCATTCGGTTGGCTGGTGTAGAGGACGAGATCGGCGGCGGCGGCAGAACCAGAGAAAAGAGCAATGGCCAGCAGGCCGGCGAGAGCGGAAACAAACGTCTTCATGAAGCGTCCTCGGCTGGGTGATGAGAAGGGTTCCTTAGCGGCGGCGGTTAACATGATTGTGACAATCTGCAACCGCAGACCGGCCGTTCATACTATCATTCGACCTTGACCATAAACGCCCTGCACTATCTCCTAGCGCGCGAGTTTCAGCTTTGGTTTTGGAGGATAATCTATGGAATACCGTCTGCTTGGCCGCTCCGGCCTCAAAGTTTCGACCATCACCATGGGCACGATGACCTTCGGTGGCGTCGGCTGGGCGAAGACCGTCGGTGATCTCGGCGTCAGCGAGGCGAAACGACTTGTCGATATGTGCCTCGATGCCGGCGTCAACTTGATCGACACGGCCGATGTCTACTCGCAGGGGGCTTCCGAAGAGATTCTCGGCGAGATCATCGGCGGCCCGCGCAAGAACGGCGTATTGATCGCCACCAAGGCCCGTTTCCCGATGGGCCAGGGCGTCAACCACGCCGGCTCCTCACGCCAGCACCTGATCCAGGCTTGCGAAGCCAGCCTGAAGCGCATGAAGACTGATGTCATCGATCTCTATCAGTTGCATGAATGGGACGGCCAGACGCCGCTCGAAGAAACGATGGAAGCGCTCGATACGCTCATCCGTCAAGGCAAGGTGCGCTACATCGGCTGCTCGAATTTTTCCGGCTGGCACATCATGAAAGCACTCGGCGTCAGCGAGCGCGACAAGCGCGAACGTTTCGTCAGCCAGCAGATCCACTATACGCTGGAAGCGCGAGATGCCGAATATGAGCTGCTGCCAGTCAGCATCGACCAGGGCCTCGGCGTCCTCGTCTGGAGCCCGATCGCCGGCGGCCTCCTCTCCGGCAAGCATCGCCGCAATCAGGTAACACCTGAAGGCACGCGCCAATTCGCGGGCTGGACGGAACCGCCGATCCGCGACGAAAACCGCCTGTGGAATATCGTCGATACGCTGGTAGAGATCGCCGATGGCCGTGGCGTCTCGGCCGCACAGGTTGCTCTCGCCTGGCTGATCGGCCGCAAGGGCGTAACGTCTGTCATCATCGGCGGTCGCACGGACGCGCAATTCAAGGACAATCTCGCCAGCGCCGAGCTGAAGCTGACGGAAGAAGAGCGCAAGCGCCTCGACGACGTCAGTCTGTTGCCTTTACTGTATCCCTACTGGCACCAGCGCAATACAGCAACCGACAGGCTGAGCGATGCCGACCTCTCGCTGATTGCACCGCATCTCGCGAACTGATGGAAAGCCCAAAACCTTCTCTCCCCGGAGAGAAGGTGGACAAGAACTGCTGAACGCAGTGATTGGCCGGTTGAGGGGGGAACTCGTCGCATCGCGGCGAGCGCCTTCGGCGGCAAGCGAAAGGCAATCCTTACGGTGCAACGCCCCCTCAACCCGAGCTTCGCTCGACCTTCTCCCACCGGGGAGAAGGTAAAAATTGAAGTAAAAGCTACGCCGCCATCGCCCCGATTTCGCTGGCAATCAGCTTACCGAGCCGCGAGATCCCCTCATCGATCATCTCGTCATTGGCGCAGGAGAAGCTGACGCGGAAGGTGTTCGGGCCGGAGCCATCGGCGAAGAAGGCCTGGCCGGGCACGAAGGCCACTTTCGCAGTCTCCAGCGATTTTGCCAGCAGCTTGGCCCCATCCATGCCCTTCGGCAGGGTAACCCAGACGAACATCCCGCCCTCGGGTTTCGTCCAGCTCGTACCCTCAGGCATATATTTCGCAAGCGCCGCCAGCATGCAGTCGCGTCGGTGGCTATAAGTCTTGCGGACCTTGGCGACCTGCGCATCGAAGCCGCGTTCGGCGACTTGATGGATGGCAATCTGGTTGATGGTCGAGGAATGCAGATCAGCCGCCTGCTTCATCAGCACCAATTTGCGAATGACTGGCGCGTTGGCAACGACGAAACCAACGCGAAGACCCGGCGCCAAGGTCTTGGAAAAGCTGCCGCAATAGATCGTCCGCGTATCGTTGATATTGCCTTTGCGGGCTATCTCCAGCGCCAGGATTGGCGGGATCGCCTCGCCGTCATAACGCAGCGACTGATAGGCGGCATCTTCGATGATGGCGATATCCAGTTCGTCGCCGAGATCGATCAGCTTTTCGCGGGAAGCGAGATCGACCGTTTCGCCGGTCGGATTGGAGAAATCGGCGGAGAGATAGGCGAACTTCACCTTGCCACCCGCCTGCTCGGCAGTCGCGCGGTAGGAAGCCGGCGTGCGATTGCCGTTCGGCGTGAGCTGATCGTAAGTCGGCTCATAGGCATTGAAGGCCTGCAACGCACCGAGATAGGTCGGCGCGGTGACCAACGCCGTATCCTTCGGCGACAGGAACAGCTTGCCCAGGTAATCGAGACCCTGTTGCGAACCGGAAACGATAAAGACGTTTTCAAGCTCGCAGGGAACCCCAATCGCCGCCATCTGGCCGACGAGCCATTCGCGCAGCGGCTTGTAGCCTTCGCTGACCGAATATTGCAGCGCCGCGTTGACAGCCGGGCCGGAAAAGATGTCCGCATAAGCCTGCTTGAATTCCTGATCCGGAAACAGCGCCGGATCGGGAATGCCGCCCGCAAACGAGATGATGTCCGGACGCTCCAGCAGCTTCAGCAACTCGCGGATTTCGGAGGCGCGCATACGGCTTGAGCGCGTCGCAAAGATATTTTCCCAATTCAGCATGGGGTTTCCTCGTAATTTTTGGTCTTTGTGCCACAAGATCACGCAACAAAAGATAAGTCAATAATGCTGACCTATTTTGTTTGTGACGGTGACATTCTCAAGGAGATTTGTAGTCAAAGGGGTTGAGAACAGGAGCGGGAAAGGCCGAAAAATCGACGATATCGCGCGTAACGATCGTGAGATTATGAACGGATGCAGTCGCGGCTATCATCGCGTCGGCAATCAGCGTCGGCGATTTGCGATGCATGAATTGCGCCCATCGGATCATGCACTCCGCATCCAGGGGAATGACCCGAATCCCAAGCTGCAAACTGTCCAGCCAACGCATGAGCTCTTTTGCCTTTTGCGGATCGGTTTCTCCAGTCAACTCAATACCGCGCTGGATCTCGCCGATCGTGATGGCCGAAATCGCAAGGTCGTCACTCCTGACACTATTTATCCAGGCCAGTACCGCGCCATGCGGCTTTACCCTACGCAATTCCGATATCACATTCGTATCAAGCAAATACAAGCGTCAATCCTCACTCAGATTGACGTCCCGCCAGACCCATTCCTTACGAGACGGGATATCGAGATCGAATCTTGGCTCCGGCGCGAGAAGCACGTCCTTGGCGGAGGGCTTGGCCCGCTTGTTCAGCGCTTCCCACTCAGACACGGAAACAAGCACGGCTTTAGGTTCGCCTCTTTTTGAAACAAGCTGCGGCCCTTCCTCCAGCGAGGCATCAAGCATTTCACTAAATTTCGCTTTGGCGTCCTGAACAGGCCACTGGCGCATGACACCCTCCATCTGACTAGTTAAAAGACTAGTTACTTCCCGCCCGCAATTCAAGATCAAACTTGCGAAACAGCGATCCCGCTCCGATACTCAAAGTTGATGACCGAATTGGAACACGCATGACAAACGACAACCCCACCTCCTCCTTCTACGACGACAACGCCGCCGTCTATGTCAGGCGCGATCGCAGCCTGCCACAGCGTCGGCTCGATGCCTTCCTGAATACCCTTCCCGCCGGTGCACCGATTCTCGAATTAGGCTGCGGCGGCGGCCAGGATGCAGCCTACATGATCTCGCGCGGCTTCAACGTCACGCCCACAGATGGTTCGCCGGAAATAGCCAAGCAGGCCGAAAAGTTGATCGGAAAGCCGGTCATCGTTCTGAGGTTCGAAGAGCTGGACGACGACCAACTCTATGACGGCATCTGGGCCGAAGCATCCCTATTGCATGTGCGGCGACCCGATCTTCCAGGGATTTTCAACCGCATCCACAAGGCCCTGAAGAACGGCGGCATATTTCACGCCAGTTTCAAAGCGGGAGAAGCCGAGGGGCACGACAGCTTCGGCCGATATTACAATTATCTCTCGGCCAACTGGCTTAACGATCTGCTCATTTCGACCGGCTGGAAGGACATTTCCCTCAACGAAACCGATGGCGGCGGCTACGATGGCAAACCGACGAGGTGGCTGCGGATGAGAGCCAGGAAAAGCATTTGATCGGCTATGTAAGCCGTAAATACGTCTTGAAACGTTCAGGGCCGGGGAAGTCTCCCTCCCCGGCCCTTTTCATTGCGGTGTAAAGCTGAAGAAGCTTAGTTGACGCTCTTGTCGACCAGCTTGTTCTTGCCGATCCAGGGCATCATGCCGCGCAGCTTGGCGCCGACTTCTTCGATCTGGTGGCTGTCGTTGTTGCGGCGGATACCCTTGAAGCGGGCAGCGCCAGAACGGTATTCCTGCATCCACTCGGAGGTGAACTTGCCGGTCTGGATGTCCTTCAGGACACGCTTCATCTCAGCCTTGGTCTCTTCGGTGATGATGCGCGGACCGGTGACGTATTCGCCCCACTCGGCCGTGTTCGAGATCGAGTAGTTCATGTTGGCGATACCGCCTTCATAGATCAGGTCGACGATCAGCTTCACTTCATGCAGGCACTCGAAGTAGGCCATTTCCGGAGCGTAGCCAGCTTCAACCAGCGTTTCGAAGCCGGCGCGGATGAGCTCGACGAGACCGCCGCAAAGAACGACCTGTTCGCCGAAGAGATCGGTTTCGCACTCTTCGCGGAAATTGGTTTCGATGATGCCGGAACGGCCGCCGCCGACGCCGCAAGCGTAGGAGAGAGCGAGTTCAAGCGCATTGCCGGAAGCGTTCTGATGAACGGCAACGAGGCAGGGAACGCCGCCGCCCTTCTGATATTCGCCGCGAACCGTGTGGCCTGGGCCCTTCGGAGCGATCATGACGACGTCGACCGAAGCCTTCGGCTCGATGAGGCCGAAGTGAACGTTGAGGCCGTGCGCGAAAGCGATCGCAGCGCCATCACGGATGTTCGGAGCGATTTCGGACTTGTAGATGTCGGCCTGCAGTTCGTCCGGGGTCGCCATCATCATCAGGTCGGCCCAGGCAGCAGCTTCGGCAACGGTCATGACCTTGAAGCCGTCGGCTTCGGCCTTCTTGGCGGTTGCCGAGCCGGCCTTGAGCGCGATCGCAAGGTTCTGCGCACCGCTATCCTTCAGGTTCAGCGCATGGGCGCGGCCCTGGGAACCGTAGCCAATGACGGCGACCTTCTTCGACTTGATGAGGTTGAGATCGGCATCACGATCGTAATAGACGCGCATTGTTTGTCCTTCCCTTTGCTTGTCTGGGTGCAGATTTTAAATTGTCAGACGGTCGCTGCCGCTTCCGCCAATACTTTTTCCGTGCCGTAAAGCCGGAGGAAGGCGCTGACCGCCTTCTCCGCTTGACGGCTGGTGTCCTTCAAACCGGGCTCGCCGAGCAGCATGCGCACATGCAGATCGGAAACGATAAGCCCGTAAAACGTATGGTAAGCCTCGCCGGCGTCCATGAAGCGTAGCAGCCCTGCCCGCTTGCCGGCATCGATCAGCCCGCTGGCGCGCCGATCGATCTGGCGGCGCCCGCGCTCCAGCAGAAGCTTGCCGAGCTTGGAGCCGTCGCGGTTGGATTGACCGATCGCCAGGCGGTTCAGTGCGAGCGACACGTCGCCTGCCAGGACTTCCAGAAGATCGCGGGCGAAAATGACGAGATGGTCATGCAGGCTCGCCACGGTCAACCGTTCGCCGTTGCGCTCGAAGGTGCGCACCTTGCTCGCCTGATAGGCAATCATCGCCGACAGCAGACCGTCGCGATCGCCGAACCATTTATAAAGACTTTCCTTGGAGCAATTGGCAGCGCGCGCGACGCCTGAGGTCGTCAGCGCCTTTTCGCCGCCGTCGACGAGCAGACGCAGCGCCTGTTCCAGAACGGCGTTCTGGCGCGGCGAAAACTCGCTCGACTGTCCTGCTTCGCTCAGCACGATGGCCACCCCCAAATACGTACCGTACGGTACGGTTCGCCGTCGTTATGACTGAGGGAGCAGCCAGCGTCAAGCGCAAATCGTTGCTGCAACGCGTCAAAAACGAAGGAAATTATTCCGCGGCAACCGGGCTCCGCATGGCCTCGACATCCTTCAGCGGCGGAAGGCCATAGAGGCGGCTATATTCGCGGCTGAACTGCGAAGGGCTTTGATAGCCGACGCGGTGGCCGGCCGATCCGACATCGAGCTGCTCGACGATCATCAGCCGCCGCGCTTCGTGGAGCCGGAGCTGCTTTTGGTATTGCATCGGCGACATCGCAGTCACCGCCTTGAAATGATGGTGCAGCGAGGAGACGCTCATGCCGACGCGTTCCGCCAGTTCCTCGATGCGCAGCGGCTGGACGAAATTGCCGCGAATCCAGGCAACCGCGCGCGCCACTCTGTTGCTCTGGCTCTCCGCCATCGCGACTTGCAGCAGTCGAGGACCGTTCGGGCCCGTCAACAGACGGTAGAGGATTTCCTGCTCGATCAATGGCGCCATGGCAGGAATATCCTCCGGCCGGTCGAGCAATCTAAGTAGCCGCAACGAGGCGTCGAGCAGTTCCGGCGATGCCGCATTGACCGCAAGCCCACGCATAGGTTCCGATGTCATCGCTTGGCGCGGAATGTTGACGCGCGATAACAGCTCATTCAGCCGTTCGCTGTCGAGCACCATGGCAAAACAGAGGTAGGGGGTTTCACTGTGGACATTGGTTACCTGTGTCGACACAGGCAGATCGAGGGCGGTCAGAATATACTCGCCGACACCGTAATGGTACGTGTCGGCACCGACCGTCAGGCTTTTGCGTCCCTGGACAACGACGGCATAGGAAGGTCGATAGGCCCCATGCTGCCATACGGTCACCGCCGACTGCCGGTATAGATTGAGACCGTCGATCGGTGTGCGATGTTCTCCATCCCCCGTGGCGAAACGGGCAACGATGGAGGCGAGTTCCTGGTTGGGATTGAATGGCAGTGTCATGCGCAACCAACTGTTTTCGAGGGCTTGTCGCAGCTTATCTAGGTGACCCCTCGTCGCTGAAAAAGAGCCGCTGCCAATTTAGATTCGCAGGATCGTACATAAAGCTTGCAGGATCGCTCTAACGCTCTCACCCGGTTCCGGTCCATAAGTCGGCCACCCCAAAGCCAATCCTAACAAAAGGAAGTCTCTCATGGCAATTGCAAAGGGTTATGCCGCCACCGACGCGTCCAAGCCGCTCACTCCCTTCACCTTCGAACGTCGCGAGCCGAATGAAGACGACGTCGTCATCTCCGTCAAATATTGTGGCGTTTGCCATTCCGACATTCATCAGGCTCGCAACGAATGGGGCGGCTCGAAGTATCCGATGGTGCCTGGCCATGAAGTTGCCGGCCTCGTCACGGCCGTCGGTTCGAAGGTGACGAAGTTCAAGGTCGGCGACCGCGTCGGCGTCGGCTGCTTTGTCAATTCCTGCACGACCTGCGCGACGCGCGATTTGGACTACGAACACTTCCTGCCGGGCCTGGTCCAGACCTACAACGACGTGGAAGCCGACGGCGAGACGCCGACCTACGGCGGCTATTCCGACTCGATCGTCGTCAAGGAGGGCTATGTCCTCTCCTTCCCCGACAATATTCCGCTGGATTCGGGCGCGCCGCTGCTTTGCGCCGGCATCACGCTCTACTCGCCGCTGCGCCACTGGAAGGCAGGCCCGGGTAAGAAAGTCGCCATCGTCGGCATGGGGGGTCTCGGCCACATGGGCGTCAAGCTGGCGCATGCCATGGGCGCCGACGTGACGGTTCTCAGCCAGACGCTGTCGAAGAAGGAAGACGGCTTCAAGCTGGGCGCCAAGGATTATTACGCCACCAGCGATGCCGAGACCTTCACCAAGCTCGCAGGCACGTTTGACCTGATTATCAACACGGTCGGCACCGCCATCGACTGGAATGCCTATCTCAATCTGCTGAAGTATGACGGCAGCATGGTGCTGGTCGGCGTTCCCGAACATGCCGTTCCGGTTCACGCCTTCTCGCTGATCCCCGGCCGCCGCAGCCTTTCCGGCTCCATGATCGGCTCGATCAAGGAAACCCAGGAAATGCTCGACTTCTGCGGCGAGCACAGCATCGTCGCCGAGATCGAGAAGATCAACATCCAAGAGATCAACGAAGCCTATGAGCGCGTTCTGAAGAGCGACGTTCGCTATCGCTTCGTCATCGATATCGCTTCGCTGGCTTAAGAAAAAGGGCGGCGTCCGAAACGGGCGCCGCCTTCTTTAATCTTCGCGCATGGTTTCCCTTTGCGTGATCAGCCGGGCGCTGTGCTGCCGGCTGATATAGATCCACAGCCAGCTCCAGGCGACCGCAATGCGCCAGCGCACGCCGATCAGGAAGTAGATGTGGGCAAGGCCCCAGACCCACCAGGCGATCCATCCCCTGAGCTTGATCCAGCCGAAATCGATGATCGCAGCACTTTTGCCGATCGTCGCGAGACTTCCCTGATGATGATAGTGAAATGGCCCTGGTGCCGGCTGGCCCGATAGCTTGGCCCGTATCATCTTGGCGACGTAAGAGCCCTGCTGCTTGGCGGCCGGCGCGATGCCCGGCACGGGACTGCCATCCCCGCGCATGACCGCCGCCGTGTCGCCGATGACAAAGATATCCGCCTCGCCAGGCGCTCTCAGTTCCTTGTCAACCACGACGCGGCCGGCGCGGTCGGCCGAAACGGCGAGCCATTTCGCCGCCGGCGAAGCCTGCACGCCAGCGGCCCAGACGATCGTCCGGCTCGGCACGAAGGTCTCCCCGATCGTGACACCCTCCGCGGTGCACGATGTAACGGGTTTTCCCGTGCGAACTTCGACGCCCGACTTTTCCAGCGCCTTGTGGGCATAAGAAGACAGCCCCTCGTCAAAACTTGGGAGAACGCGCGGCCCGGCTTCGACAAGAATGATCCTGGCCTTGGTGGTGTCTATGTTGCGGAATTCCTTCGGGAGTGTCGTTCTGGCCAGCTCGGCAATAATGCCGGCAAGCTCGACGCCGGTCGGCCCGGCGCCGACGATGGTAAAAGTCAGCAAAGCGTCGCAGACGGCGGGATCGGTTTCCAGCTCCGCCTGCTCGAAGGCCAAAAGAACGCGGCGGCGGATCGTCGTCGCATCCTCCAGCGTCTTAAGGCCCGGCGCCACCGGTTCCCATTCGTCATGCCCGAAATAGGCATGCGTCGCACCCGTCGCCAGCACGAGCGTATCATAGGCGATCGTGGTGCCACCCTTCAGCGTCACCTCATGTGCCTGGCTGTCGACGCCGACGACCTCCGCCAGCAATGTCGTCACTTCCGGCCGATCGCGGAAAAAGCTTCGGATTGGCCAGGCGATCTCGGACGTGGCGAGCAACGTAGTGGCGACTTGATAGAGCAGCGGCTGGAACAGATGATGGTTGCGCCGGTCAATCAGCGTGATCCGGACCGGAGCTCCCTTGAGATCGTTGACGAGCTGCAAGCCGCCAAATCCACCCCCCACGACGACAACGTGATGATCCTGCATGACGACACCCCGCACCCTATTTTGTCTTCGCAAACGTAGGGTTGAGGATGATGGCCAGCAACCGTCTTTTACGCATGGCACCCCTGCATCTGCCACCTTGCCATAGCGGCTAAGATGCTTTCGCCGATTGCGCGCGCAAGATCAGATTGAATACGTCGCGGACGTCCTTGACACCGAGAAATTGTGGAACGTTGGAAAGCGCTGGAGTCCAGGCACCCATACCGCCGAAACGGCCATAGCCGACTTGGGTATCGGTTCCGAAGCTGATCGTCCCTGTTCCATCACCGCGCTGATCCAGATCCAGAGCCGGCAACCGTTCCAGCGATACGGTAAGAATCTTGGAAAACCAGCCTTCGCGTAAAATTATGATGCGCTGGTCACTGACCGCATACTGTGTCCTTGCGCGAACGAACGCATCGACCGCAAAACGACCAACGATAAGATAGAGACCGATCAATACGAAAGGCACGCCCCATAACCTGAAAACGACTGGCGCATTGATCTGGCGTATCACCGAATTTTCCCAGAAGATCGCAAAGCCGCCCCACAACAACGAAAAAGGCACTTGCAGTAGATCTTTCTTATTAAACATGAGCCCTTGCTTCGGCTGGCCCAACCACAATAATTTTTCACCAGGCAGGAAGTAGTTTTGAATGTCAGAATTGCGCATGGCATATTGCCCCTAAAGCGATAATTGCGACAGCGACTCTACAACTTAAAAACTGGCGATTTTCATGACAGCTTTGCTGAGGTGATATGCAGAATCAGCACGCGACCGTAGTGAGCTCAATGTGCATAGCCGACGGGGATGGATGTGCCGCTTTTCAACTCCTCCATGGAAATGGAGGCCGAGACATCGAAGAGCTCGATCTTGCGTACGAGCATCTTGTAGATGACATCATAGTGCTCGACACGCGGCAGCACGATTTTCAGGATGTAGTCGTGATTGCCGGTCAGCCGGTGCGCCTCGACAATCTCCGGAATGTCGCTGATCGCCTTGCGAAAGGTCTCGATCCATTCGTCGGCATGATGTGCGGTCTTGATCAGCGCGTAGAGCGTGGTGGGCACACCCATCTTCTCGCGGTTGAGCACGACAATACGTCTGGCGATGTGGCCACTCTCCTCCAGCCGCTGAATGCGACGGGAACAGGCGGAGACCGACAGCGCCACGCGGTCGGCAAGATCGGTCACCGAAATGCCGGCATCGGTCTGCAAAAGATCGAGAATCTTTCTGTCTCGCTCGTCGAGCATATGCAACGATCTCCATAATGGCGCTGTAATTTTGCGCATAATATCATTCTTGCGCAAAATCTTGCAGTGAAGATCGCATAGACGACAAAGATTGCAAACACGAGGCGCGTGAAATGTCTCAATATTCTGCTATTCACATTCGAGAACGGAGAGCGGCAGTATGCGCACTATCGGCCTGATCGGCGGCATGAGTTTCGAGAGTTCGGCAGTTTATTATCGTCTTATCAATGAGATGGTTCGCGACAGACTGGGCGGCCTCGCCTCGGCCGAGGTGCTGATGTATTCCGTCAATTTCGAAGAGATCGTCGCCATGCAGAAGGCCGGGCGTTGGGACGATGCCGCTGCCCGTCTCGGGGATGCCGCGCTTCGCCTGCAGATCGCCGGTGCCGAATGCGTGTTGATCTGCACCAACACCATGCATCTGATTGCCCCGGAAGTTGCCGCGCGTATCTCGATCCCCCTGATCCATATCATCGACGAGACCGCTGCCGCGCTGAAGGCCGCCGGCCGCGTTAAGCCGCTACTGCTTGCCACGCGCTACACGATGGAACACGGCTTCTATGCCGACCGCATGGCCCGCAATGGCGTTTCCGTCATGGTCCCCGGCGCTGAAGATCGCACCACGACCCACGACATCATCTTCAATGAACTCTGCGCCGGCGTGGTCAAGGACGAGTCGCGCCGGAAGCTAATGGCCATCATCGAGCGCGCCAAAGCCGAAGGCGCTGACAGCGTCATTCTTGGCTGCACTGAGATCTGCCTGATCCTCGATCCGAACGCGCTTACTCTGCCGGGCTTCGACACCACGGCGATTCACGCACAGAAAGCTGTCGATTTCGCTGTCGGCAATGAAAAGGCAAGAGCAAGCCAAGCCGCGTAAATCAAGCCAAATTTACTTGACTGAGTCAAATAAATGATGGACATCGTCTCCTATGCTATAGGGAGACGATGCCCATGCTTGTGACTACGGAACTCGCGACCATCGATGCAGTCCGCGACTTCAATCGCTTCTATACCAGTTTCCTTGGCGTTCTGAACAAAGCCTATCTCGACAGCCCCTATGCGCTGACTGACGTCCGCGTGCTGTTCGAAGTCGGCTCGCGTGGTGGCGTCGCCGCTTCGACACTGACACGGGATCTGCATCTCGATCCCGCCTATCTCAGCCGCATTCTGAAACGCTTTCGCGAAGACGGCTTGATCGAAACCAAGCCAGATCCGGACGATCTGCGCAGCCAGATCATTACAGTCACCCACAAGGGACAAGCGCAGTTCCACGAGTTTGTCCGCCGCTCCCGCGCCGAGATCGCCGGGCATTTCGATGCGCTGGCCATCGGTGAGCCCGAACGTGTCGTGGACGCGATGCGAACGATCCAGACCGTCCTCAACTCAAGTGCCAATGTCACGCCTCCCGCCGTCATCCGCACTCACCGCGCCGGCGATATCGGCTGGATCGTCCAGAGCCAGGCCCGCTTCTATTGCGAGGAATTCGGCTGGGATCTGCGTTTCGAAGGCCTGATCGCCGAGGTCGCCGGAAAATTCCTCTCCAACTTCAATCCGCAGAAGGACCAATGCTGGATCGTCGAGCGGGGCGGACTGAACATCGGTTCCGTCATGGTCGCCGATGGCGGCGACGGCATCGCAAAGCTCCGGCTGCTCTATGTCGACAAGACGGCACGAGGCCTCGGCCTCGGCAAGCTGCTGGTCGGTGAATGCATCCGTTTTGCCCGCAACGCCGGCTATCGTCAGCTTTCGCTCTGGACAAACGACATCCTCGATACTGCCCGAGCCATCTATGTCCAGGCTGGATTCCGACTCCTCTCGGAAGAAAAACACCGTATGTTCGGCCCCGAATTGAACGGCCAGACATGGGTGCTGGACCTCTAATCAAATAACGCGCCATCACGATTATGTTGCGCCGCAAAATTCCGCTTGATTTGGAAACGATCATTTCCTAAACAGTCTGCATGACGACAGACACACAAGACTTCTCCCCAAAGCTTCGCGGTCGCCCAAGGGAATTCGATATGGACGCAGCGCTCGACGAGGCACTGCGGGTCTTTTCCGAGCGCGGTTATTATGCCGCCTCTATCAGCGAACTGACCGAGGCCATGGGGCTGACTGCGGGCAGCGTTTACAAGGCGTTCGGCGACAAGCGCGGCGTGTTCCTGGCCGCTTTCGATCGGTATCGCCGTATGCGCCAGCAACTGATCGATGAGGCTCTTGCGAAGGGCCCGAACGCGTATGAGAAACTGCGTATTTTGGTGGCGTTCTTTGCCGAAGCTTCGTGCGGTGAGATCGGCCGCAGAGGCTGTCTCGTGGTCGGCAGCGCGACCGAGCTTGCGCTTTTCGACAAGGAGGTCGCCAGCCGTGTCAGCGTCGCTTTCGATTTCGACGAGCGGCGTATTCGGGATCTCATCCTTCTGGGTCAGGCGGATGGATCCGTGGCAAAGCATATCGACCCTGAAAGCACCGCCTGCGCCTTGCTTGCCCTAACGAAAGGCATGCGCGTGATCGGAAAGACCGGCCGGAAAACCGAACATATGCTCGCCGTCGCCGAGACGGCCATGAAACTGCTGAACTGATTTTTTCACACGAATTTTCGGGGAGCACGCTCCCTCGCCCGCATCGAGGATAAAACATGCCCGCAACTTCCGCTGCCAGACGGGAGAGCACACCGCTCCCCGAGAAGACCATTTCACCGCTGTTGACATTCATGTTCGCTGCCGCCTGCGGGCTGGTGGCCGCCAATCTCTATTACGGCCAGCCGCTGGCAGGTCCGATCAGCCAGGCGCTCGGCTTTACGCCGGCGGCAACCGGTCTGATCGTGACGCTGACGCAGATCGGCTATGGCCTCGGCCTGCTATTGATCGTGCCGCTCGGCGATCTCCTGGAAAATCGCAGGCTGGTACTGACGCTGATCGGCCTTTCGGCTATAGCGCTCGTCGGCGCCGCCTTTGCGTGGTCGCCGTCGCTCTTCCTGCTCGCCTCGCTTTGCATCGGCCTCGCCTCCGTCGCTGTCCAGGTGCTGGTGCCTTTCGCCGCCCATATGGCGCCGGATGCTAGCCGCGGCGCGGTTGTGGGCAATGTCATGAGTGGCCTGCTTTGCGGCATCATGCTCGCCCGGCCCGCGGCAAGCTTCCTGTCGGAACTCTTCTCCTGGCATGCGGTCTATATCCTCTCCGCCGGCGTCATGATCGGACTTGCCATCATCCTTCGCGTCGTCCTGCCGACCCGTGTTCCGCATACCAAGCTGCATTACGGCCAACTGCTTTCTTCGATGGGCCATCTCGCGCTGCATACGCCGGTGCTACAGCGCCGCGCGCTCTATCAGGCCTGCATGTTCGGCGCCTTCAGCCTGTTCTGGACGACGACGCCGCTGCTGCTTGCAAGCCCTGCGTTCGGCCTGACGCAGAATGGCATTGCCCTCTTCGCGTTGGCCGGTGCTGCGGGCGCGGTCGCTTCGCCGATTGCCGGCCGTGTCGCCGACCGCGGCTGGACGAAGCTTGCCACCACCTTCGCGCTGGTGCTCGCCATTATCGCCCTCCTCATTGGCCATGCGTCCGGCAGCGGTTCGCTACTGGCGCTGGCGACATTGACGCTCTCCGGCATCCTGCTCGATTTCGGCGTACAGACCAATCTTGTGCTCGGCCAGCGCGCCATCTTTGCGCTGAGCGCCGAACATCGCAGCCGCCTGAACGGTCTCTACATGGCGACATTCTTTGCCGGCGGCGCCCTCGGCTCGGCGATCGGCGGCTGGGCCTATGCCACCGGCGGCTGGAACCTCGCCTCTTGGATCGGCGTCTGCTTCCCGGTCGTGGCGCTGCTCATTTTCCTGACCGAGCGGCAGAAATGATCAAGACGGCTGCGGAACGATGGTCCGCAGCCAGTCGCATTCACTGAGGCCGGCAGCGGCAAATGGGTCGATCAAGGTGCCGGAGACAATAGACGCCAAGATCTGCGGCCCCGGCGGTACCCTGGCGATCATGGCAACCAGTCGATCCCGGATCCAGGCCAATGCTGCCGAATCCGACTGGTAGAACGGCGTAAACGTCAGCGATAGCAACTGGAACAGCCGCACATGCATGCGCCGCGCTTTGGCGTAAGCCGCAAGCGCCGCGCTGATATCGTCGTTGCCCGCCAATGCATGCGCAAGCGCCGCTACATCCAGCAGTGCCATATTGGCGCCCTGCCCGAGTTGCGGGCTGGTCGAATGTGCGGAGTCGCCGACGAAAACCGTGCGGCCGCTATAGGGAATGGCCACGGTTCGATGGGCGTAGCGCGCCAGCGTCAACTGTTCCCAATCGATAATTTGATCAAGCACCGGCTGGCATTCCGGCCAATAGCCGCGGATCGCCGACTTCCAGCGCTCGAGCCCCTGCAGGCGCACCTCGTCGGCATCCGCTATCTTCAAGCTCCAGAACAACGCCGCCTGCTTCGGCAGATCCGGCTTACGCTGTCCGATCGGCAACACGCCGATCATCACTTTCGCCTGGTCGTAGCGCTGCGTCAGTGCCCTCTCATCCACCAATCCATCGGGACAATCCAGAGTCGCCCAGAAGGCGCCATAGGCGAGATTGCGCACCCGTGGTGCGACCGGGCAGGCAGCGACCAACTCAGAACGCGCGCCGCTCGCGTCGACGACAAGATCATACGGCCCGAGCCGCTCTCCACCCTCGATGATGAGATAGCTGTGACTACCCTCTTCCAGCACGCCAGTTACCCGCCGTCCGGTGAGGACAAGGTGTCGCCGTGCGGAGACTTCCTCATAGAGCGTATCGAACAGCGCGGCGCGATGAACCGCCAGCCCATAGCGCCCGCCGGCCAGCGTGTCATAGCGCACGTCAAGAACGATGCAGCCACGTTTCGCCTCGGTGCCGAACAGCCTATCGATGCGATTGCCGGCGGTGTGAATGGCAGGACCGAGGCCGAGCGATTCCAGCACGGTCAGGCCGGTTGGCTGCAGCATCAGCGCGGATCCGACCGGCGAAGGACTATCGAACCGCTCGATAATTTCCGTCGTATGATCGGCACGTGATAGAAACAGGGCAGCCGCAAGGCCCGCAGGTCCGGCACCGACGATCGCAATTTTCAGGGATTTCACTGGCCGCGCTCAGTCCTGCGATTGATCGAAACGGACGCGTGCAGCGCGCACAGCATCATGGTTGGCCTCGGCCCAATTCAAGAGTTGCGCCAAAGGCACATACAGCGAGCGGCCGAGATCGGTCATGCGATATTCGACACTCGGCGGCTTGGTTGGAAACACCTCGCGGCCGATATAGCCATCGCGCTGGAGGTCCCGCAGCGTCTGGGTCAACATGCGCTGTGAAATATCCGGCACCATGCGCCGCAGCTCGCCGAAACGATACGGCCGCTGCGCCAAGGCTTCCAGCAGCAACACCGACCACTTGCCGCCGATCTGCGAGATCAGGTCCCGCACCGGGCAATTCGTAAAATCGAGTTTGCTGACATCGAAGACACGCAGCGGTTCCTCTGTGCTGCGCAAGTTGACGACGGTGCTGGCGCTCATATCGGGCTGGTTCCCTTTTGGTAACGTAGGGCTGAAAAACTGCCTCCTTTACAGCCCGAAGTCAATTCCTATTCTAGCGCTAGTCTCTTTTTGAGAGCGGAAAACCTCTGCAAGTCCGCGGCGGTCAAACAAGGAAAAACATATGAGCAGCACTCTTCTCGTCACCGGCGCCGCGGGTCAGCTTGGTCAGCGCGTCATTCATCACCTGCTGGAGACATACAGGGTCGCGCCCAGCCGCATCATTGCCGCCACCCGCAGCCCGGAGAAGCTTGCCGACCTCGCCGCCAAGGGCGTCGTCACCCGCAAGGCCGATTTTGATGATGCCGCCAGCCTGTCCGCCGCCTTTGCCGGCGTCGACCGCCTGCTTATCATCAGCACCGACTCGCTCGCCGTTCCCGGTCAGCGCCTGAAGCAGCATACGGCTGCCGTTGAAGCCGCGAAGGCCGCTGGCGTGAAGCACATTCTCTACACCTCCATGCCGGCCCCGGAAGGTTCGCTCGTCAGCTTCGCGCCTGACCATCTCGGCACGGAAAACGCCATCAAGGCAAGCGGCATCGGCTACACCATCCTGCGCGACGCCTGGTATTTCGACAACTATCTGATGGGTCTGCCGCATAGCCTCGAAACCGGCAAGTGGTACACCGCGACCGGCGGCGGCCGCGTCAGCAACATCAGCCGCGAAGATTGCGCGCTCGCCATCGCCGCCGCCTTGGCTTCCGATGCGACGGAAAATGCTACCTACACTCTGACGGGCTCGACCGCCGTTACCATCGATGAGATTGCAAGCGTCGTCAGCAGGATCACCGACCGTCCGCTGGAAGTCGTACAGGTCAACGACGAACAACTCGCCGCTGGCCTCAACGGCGCCGGCCTGCCGAAATTCGTGGTCGACATGCTCGTCTCCTTCGACGCCAACATCCGCGCCGGCAATTTCAACATCCTCACGAACGACTTCAACAAGCTGACCGGCAAGGAGACGCAGACACTGCGCAGCTTCGCCGAGGAACACAAGGCCGCGTTGGCGGGCTGAGTTTTGGGGAAGGTCAGGCGAGATTACCTTTGCCGCACCTTCACGCACGGCCCCTCACCCAAGCCCTCTCCCCGCACGCGGGGAGAGGGAGTTTTCGGTGATGTAACCAACGGCTTGCTCCGTCGTCCTTTCTCCCCGCAATGCGGGGAGAAGGCCAGGATGAGGGGCTAGGCAAAAGCACGCGGCAAAGCCGAACGCGCCTGACCAGCCGCTACTCAAACCGCCTGACCACAAGCCCGGCGGAAGCGCCGCACCGTTTCGGCCATGCCATATTCCAGCGCATCGGCAGTCAGCCCATGGCCGATCGAAGTCTCTGCAAGCTTCGGAATACGCTTAAGCAACGCTGGCAGATTGGCGACCGTCAAATCGTGACCGGCATTGACGTCAAGGCCGTTGGCGAATGCAGCATCAGCCGTCTTGCCAAGCGCTTCGAGAATGACGGCAGCCCGCTCCGGTGCGTCATAGCAGCCACCATAGGGGCCGGTGTAAAGCTCGATGCGGTCGGCACCGACCTCCTTGGCGATCTTCACCGCGTCGGCATCGGCGTCGCCGTCGGCAAACAGCGAAACGCGGCAGCCGATCTTCTTGTATTTGGCGACGACGTCGACCAGCAGCTCGCGGCTCTTGCGGAAATCCCAGCCGTGGTCGGATGTCGCCTGTGAGGGATCGTCGGGTACCAGCGTCACCTGCTCCGGCTCTACGGATGCACAGAGATCGAAGAACTCGTCTGTCGGATAGCCTTCGATATTGAACTCCGCTTCCGGAAATTCATCGTCGATCAGCGCCCGGATTTCGGGCAGATCAGAGAAGCGGATGTGCCGCTGATCGGGCCGCGGATGCACGGTCAGACCGCTGGCGCCGGCGGCAAGCGCGATGCGTCCCAAGCCCGTGACACTTGGCCAGGGAAGATCGCGCCGGTTACGCAGCATCGCGATGGCGTTGAGGTTCACGGAGAGCTTGGCGGGCATGATCGAAATCCATGATTTATAAAGAGGATAATACATCCGTTTTATGCGATTGCACGCCGCAAGACCAACGAGATTCGAATATCGATTCATGCAAAAGATTGATGGTCTTCCCCTCTTTTGCCGTCTCGCCCGTCCGACGATACCCCCTTCGGGCAACTTATAATTTCGCCGAAACCCGATAGCGTCGTTGTATCGGGCGCCTGATTTGATTCGTCCGGGAACGAGGGAGCTCAAGCTCACCCACAGTAAATTTGTCCTTATGAAACCTAAGAATTTTCATCGGCGACATCTGCGTTTGTTAGTCGCGTCATTGTGAAAGCGAGTTGGGCGTAGCTGCGGCCTCCTCCGTCAGACAAAAAAATAGGCACTCAATCGTGGCGTGGGGCGCCGCGACAAAAGGGGATGGAAATATGGAGGTACTCATGTCTGACGGTTCCAAACGTCCGTTTGCTGCCGCCAACCTTGTTTCGCGGGCGCGTGCCAAGTACCGGTTCCTGCCTGAGACCGCACTTCCTTCTGACCTGCCGGAGGGGGCAGTCGCCATTGCCGATATGGCCAGCGCTTTCGGGGTGACACACAGGACGCTGCATTTTTACGAGGAAAAGCGGCTGATCTCAGCCGATCGCCACGGGCTGATGCGCATCTACGGCACCGACGATGTGCTGCGCATGGCCGTCATTACGGTCTGCCGCGAAATCGGCATGTCCATCGCCGCCATTCAGGAGATCATGGAAAAGCTCGATGATGCGGAAACATCAGACGATGCCGAGACCATCTTCCGCACGGCCCTCAACCACCGCAAGCGCGAACTCATCATCGAGATGTCCGAATTGAATCGGCAGATGCAGAAAGTCACCGATCTCCTTGATTATGATAGCACCGCAGAGCGCCCTCATTCTCATGGTGGGGACATCTGATAGACCGTTTCAGCATGGGGTTGAGGCCACCTGATCGGCGTCGTAAGGCGAGCAAGTAAACTTCAGCGGACGATCGTCAGCGTCTCGGCGGCACGCGTAATCGCCGTATAAAGCCAGCGCTCGCGCGTATCGCGAAATGCCCAGCTTTCATCGAACAACACCACATTGTTCCACTGCGAACCCTGCGCTTTATGCACGGTCAGCGCATAGCCGTAATCGAATTCGTCATAGCGCTTGCGGGTCGACCAGGGGATTTCGCCCTCGACATCCTCGAAGGCCTGCTTCAGCAGCTTGATCTTCGCGGCACCCCGATCCATGTCGTCATCTTCCGGCCGAACAAGCAGATTGATGCCGGGCTTCGTGGTTTCCCTGGAAGAGGTCATCACCTGCCAGAGCGAACCGTTGAGCAGGCCCTTGGCGGGGTCGTTGCGCAGGCAGACCAGCTTGTCGCCGGATTGCGGATATTCGGCCGTAAAACCCTTGAGCTCGCGCAGTCGCTGATTGTACCGCCGGCGGGTCCGGTTGGTGCCCACCAACACCTGATCCGCCTCGAGCACCAGCGGCTGCGTCACTTCATTCTTCGAAATCACCTGCGCCGTGCCATAGTCGCCGTGCATGATCTCCCTGCCCTCGCGTACATGCATGGCGAGTTGGATGATCGGATTGTCTCGGGCCTGACGGTGAATGTCCGTCAGCAGATAGTCCGGCTCTTCGTTGGTGAAGAACCCACCGCCCGAAACCGGCGGCAACTGTCCGGGGTCGCCGAGGACAAGGATCGGCGTGCCGAAACTCATCAGGTCCTTGCCGAGTGCTTCGTCCACCATCGAACATTCGTCAACAATGATCAGCGCCGCTTTGGCGACCGGGCTCTGCCGGTTGATGGTGAACATCGGAGCGATCGACGTCTTGCCGGTCTCTTCGTCCTCGACGGCTTCTTCGCCGCGCGGACGGTAGATCAGCGAATGGATGGTCTTGGCATTGCTGGCGCCTCGTGAACGCAGCACCTGCGCCGCCTTGCCGGTAAAGGCGGCAAACAGGACTTCGCCATCGACATGCTCGGCAAAATGCCGCGCAAGCGTCGTCTTGCCCGTACCGGCATAGCCGAACAGGCGAAACAGCGGCGAGCGCCGTTCCTTCAGCCATTTGGCAACGGCCTTGAGCGCTTCGTCTTGTTGTGGTGCGAATTGCATGGGCCGACTTGGCAGGATTCGCCCGGCAGAAGCAAGCAGTAAAAAACCCAGAATTGTTGGGAATAAAATCGTGGCAATTCGCGTCTCATGTCCGGCAACGCAAAACGTGGGGCCTAGACCATAGGTCTACCATTCCGAGGAGAAACATCATGAAAGCCGCGAAATTCTTGCCGATCCTGGTCGTGGCATCGGCCGTAGCGACGTCGGCCTTTGCCGCCGCCCCGGTAAAAACCGGCGAAAGCGCCAAGGGCAAGGTTCTCACAGGCGAAAACGGCATGACACTCTACACCTTCAAGAATGACAAGAAGGGTGTCTCCAATTGCAACGACGATTGCGCCAAGGCATGGCCGCCGCTAATGGCCGATAGCAAAGCCAAGGCAGAAGGCGCATATTCGATCATCACCCGCAAAGACGGGAAGAAGCAATGGGCGAAGGACGGCATGCCGCTCTATTTCTTTATGAAGGATACCAAGGCCGGTGAAGTTGCCGGCGATGGCTTCAAGGGTGTCTGGGATGCCGCACGGCCCTGATCGGACCGGCCGGGATGCGGGGGGAGCCTCCCCCGCACCCGACAGCTTCGAGGCGGAGGTGCTGGCGCTCCTCCCCTCGTTACGGCGCTATTCGCGCAGCCTCACCCGGTCCGACGCCGACGGCGAAGACCTTCTGCAGGATTGCGTGGAAAAGGTGCTGGTGCGGCGCAGCCAGTGGCGTGGGCTGAACCTGCGCGGCTGGGTGCTCACCATCATGACCAATCTCTACCGCAACGGCCTGCGCCAGCAGGGTGGCCGCAGCTTCGTCGATCTTGACAACAGCGCTGATCTGCCGGCCGTCGAGACGGGTAGCGACCCTTTGGAGCGCTCGCGATTGGAAGCGGCGCTGAACAGCCTCGGGGAGGATTACCGCGCAGTGCTGATGCTGGTAGTGGTCGAAGGCTACAGCTATCAGGACGTCGCAACCACACTGGATATTCCGATCGGCACCGTCATGTCGCGCCTGTCTCGAGCGCGCCGGAAAATGACCGATCTGATGAGTGCCGAGAATATCATTACGCTTCGGAGACCGAAATGAGCGAACGTAACCCGACCGTGACCGAAGCGGATCTCCACGCCTTTGCGGACGGATTGCTGCCGGCGGACGATCACGCCCGATTGAAAGCCTGGCTTGTCGAAAACTCCGAACAAGCGGACCAGATCTCCGCATGGCAGGCGCAAAACGCCAGCATCAAGGCGCTGTTTGCGCCGTATGAAATGTCGAAGGAAGGCGACCGTGAGCTGGTATTGCGCATCCCGGCGTCGTCTGTGCCTGCCGCAGCGTCACGTCGGCTTCGCTGGCTGCCGATGGCCGCGGCCTCCCTGGCGATCTTCCTGGTCGGCGCTGCCACCGGCCATTTCGGCCCGCCGCTTCTGACACAGCCGGACCTTCGCCTGACGGGTATTGAAGCCCTGCCGCGGCAGGCGCAATCGGCCTTCGTCGTCTATGCGAGCGATGTCCGCCACCCGGTCGAGGTCGGCGCGGATCAGGAAGCGCATCTTGCCACCTGGCTCGGCAAGCGCATGAATGTCGCCGGCCTCAAGGTACCGAGCCTCAGCGCGCTCGGCTTCCAGCTTGTCGGCGGCCGGCTGCTGCCGATCAATGGCACGCCCGGCGCACTCTTCATGTATGAGAACGCCAGCGGCCAACGCTTGACCGTGCTCGTCGGCAGCAACAAGGACAATACGACGACCAGCTTCCGCTTCACCAGTGCCGGTACGGTCGAGACCTTCTACTGGATCGACGGCAAGCTCGGCTATGCCGTGACCGGCGAGATCTCGCGCGACATGCTGAGGCGGGTGGCGGATGAATGCTATAAGCAGTTCTCATCGTAAGACGCTCAGCGTTCGGGATCGTTCTCCAGCAAGATCGGCTTGCCGTGCGGCGTCGCTTCCGCCGCGCGCTGCCAGCTTTTCTGCAGGTCGAGGATCGCGCTCGCATCGGCAATGCCGCGGCTGATCAACATGCTGGAGAGTGCGGCCACCCAACAGTCGAAATAATCGCTGCCGTCTTTGGCCCGGCCAGGCTTGTGCAATTCGGCAGAAAGCTGCTCTGCCCACTCGCCCCAGCTAAACAGTCCCTTCTCATGCAGATGCACGGTCATGGCAAAAGCTTCCGCCGCCCAGGGCTCGGGGAAGACCGGCTCACCATCGGCGGATTTTGGCAGTTGCGGCGATTGCGCCAGGAGCGACGAGGTCTCAGACGCACTCAAGATAGCTCTCCCAGGCGTCGATGGAGACGGTTAGCGACGGATCGGCGCCCTCACCCCAGATTTCCGGCGCATCGAAAACGACGGTGTAAATCCATTGCGGATTCTCGCCCTTGCCATGAGCATTGTCGTCGGGGAAAACGAACGAGCCCTGAACGGCTTCCACCACACCCGTCTTGGCTCGCGCATAGCGGGGCAAACGCGTATGTCCCGTCGGATTGATGTTCTTCGTCCGCACGTGATCGCCGACCGCAAAAAGCGGCGCCGTATTGACCGGCCGATCGCAGGGGCCGCCCTTGGCAAGAGCGCCGGTGACCATATCGGCCTTCAAGATACGCTTCGGCACCACACCTTGCTGCGACGAATGGCCGGTTCGCAACTCGTCGTGCGTTACAAAACCATGCCGTTGCAGCAGCACTTCGACCCCACGCGTCCAGATCTCATAATAACTGGCGGCTAGGTATGCAGCCGGAGGGATATTTTCACGCGCATGCCGGCTTTCATCGATGCTCCAGGCGCCGAACGCGCCGCAGGAGAGCGTGAGGCCGAGCGCCCGCTTTTCCCATTCCGCATGGAAGACCGGTTCGTTCGGCTCCGGCGCGACCGGACCAAAACCCATCTGCCCGCCAAGATCGTGCGGCCCGTTCATATCGTCACCTCCGGAGCCTTGGCGACCGCCGTACCGATCATGGCGTCACGGTTGACGAGATCGGCGAGAGCCGCCTCATTCATGCCCTCGGTGCCATCAGGACGTTCCGGGATAACGAGATAGCGCAGCTCGGCCGTCGAATCCCAGACGCGAATCTTCTTGCGCTCAGGCAGCGTCAGGCCGAATTCGGCCAACACGCCGCGTGGATCAATGACGGCGCGAGAGCGATAGGCTGGCGCCTTGTACCAGACCGGCGGCAGGCCGAGCACCGACCAGGGATAGCAGGAGCAGAGCGTGCAAACGATGAGATTATGCGTTTCCGGCGTATTGAACACGGCGCGCATATGCTCGCCTTGCCGGCCGGTAAAGCCGAGGCTGGCAATCGCTGCCGTTGCATCACGCTTCAGCCAGTCGGCAAACTCCGGATCGCTCCAGGCTTTCGCCACCACCTGCGCCCCGTTGCGCGGCCCAACCTTCGTCTCATAGGTCTCGACGATGATATCGATTGCCGCCGGATCGATAAGCCCCTTTTCCGTCAGCAGCGTCTCCAGCGCCTTCACGTGCGCCTGCATATCGGAATAGTGGTTGTCATGATCATGGTGATGATGGTCGTCATGATCGTGCATAATAAATCTCCCCGTCGAACAGGCCTCAGTTCTAAGCCTTTGCCATACAGCCGCCAAGCGCCTTCTTCATAGGTTGCAACCGCGATCAGATGCCGCAACCCCTCGCATTGTTAGCGCGTTTAGCTAGTCTGCCCAGCATGAAGATTTTGATTCTCGGCGCAACTGGTTTCATCGGATCTGTAATCGCGGCGCGATTGCGCAAGGACGGGCATATGATCACCGGTCTTGCCCGTAATCCTAGCCGGGCGCGGATAAAACACCCTTCGATTGCCTGGATCAAAGCCGATCTGGCCGAAATGATCGACCCCTCAGACTGGCATGCCGTGCTGAACGACCATCAGCTTGTCGTTAATTGCGCCGGCGCCCTTCAGGACGGGCTTTCCGATGATCTCGCCGCCACGCAGGAAAAGGCAATGCTGGCGCTCTATGCTGCAGCAGCACAATCGGCAATCGAGCTCGTCGTGCAGATTTCCGCCTGCACGGAAGGTGGAGGCCAAGAGCAGCCGTTCCTGGCGACAAAGCGCAATGCCGACAAGGCGCTGGCGGCAAGTGGTCTCAACCACATTATTCTGAGGCCAGCGCTCGTCCTTGGCCGCAACGCCCATGGCGGTACGGCATTGCTGCGCGCGCTTGCGGCCATACCTTTTGTCCTGCCTCTCACCCATGCGCAAAGCCCGGTCGAGACGGTCTCGGTCGATGATGTCGCCGCGATCGTCTCGGCGGCGGTTGCCGGCGAATTCGAATCCGGCGCCGACATCGATCTTGCTGCCGGCGAAGCACTGACGCTGCGCGAACTCGTCATCCTTCATCGAAACTGGCTCGGCCTGCTGCCGACACGGGTCATGCCGATACCGGCCGGTTTGGCAAAGGTGGTAAGCTCGGCGGCCGACATCGCCGGCAGGCTTGGATGGCGCTCGCCGCTCCGGTCGACTGCGATGGCGGTGATGTCCGAAGGCGTTCTCAGCCGAAGGAATGTGGGGCACCTCCCAACGCAACGTTTGGCGACGGCCGTCGAAACGCTGGACGCCAATCCCTCCGGCGTTCAGGATTTGTGGTTTGCCCGCCTCTACCTGTTAAAGCCGCTGATGATCGCCGGGCTGGCGCTCTTCTGGATGCTGTCGGGCATCATTCCGATGCTAGCCCCGACGGCCGCAAGCCGGCACTTCCTACCCTTCATGCCGGACGGCATGGCAATGGCTTTGACGCTGACCACCTGTCTCCTTGACATAGCCCTTGGCGCCTTTGTCCTGGTGCGGCCCTTCGCGCGATCGGCCTTGTTCGGAATGCTCGCCGTCACGCTCGGCTATCTTGCCGGCGGCACGTTGCTCGAACCGTCGCTTTGGTTCGATCCACTCGGGCCATTTGTCAAAGCACTGCCGGCGATCCTCCTGACGCTTGCCACATTTGCGGTATTGGAGGAGCGCTGATGCTGACAGAGGAGCTTCTTCGGCTTGTTCATGTCGTCGGCGCCACAGTGCTTTTCGGCACCGGTGCGGGTATCGCCTTCTTCATGGTCATGGCGCATCGTACCGGCGACCCCAAGCTGATCGCACATGTCGCCGCAACGGTCGTCATCGCCGATACCATCTTTACGGCAACGGCCGTCGTCTTTCAGCCGGTGACCGGCTATCTGCTCGCACAATCGATCGGCTGGCCGCTCGAAGAAGGATGGATCGCCCTGTCCTTGCTGCTCTATGTGCTGACCGGCGTTTTCTGGCTGCCGGTGGTTTGGATACAAATCCGCCTGCGGGATCTCGCCCGGACGGCATCCGCGACCGGCACGCCGCTGCCGTCAGCCTATCATCGCCTCTATCGCATCTGGTTTGCTTGCGGCTTCCCAGCCTTTTTCGCGGTCATTGGCATTCTCTGGCTGATGCTCAACAAGCCATCCATATCGCTATTTTAGCATCGGCCAGAGGCTGAGCACCAGCAGGACCGCCATGGTGATGTTGAACCATTTGAGGCGAACGGGGTCGGACAGCCAATCGCGCAGGGCCGAGCCGAAACCGGCCCAGGTCGAAACGCTGGGAACATTGACCGCCGCAAAGGCAAGGCCGACGAGTAATACGCTGATGAGGTAGAGCTGCGGATTGGTGTAGGTTGCCATGGCAGTGACAGCCATGACCCAGGCCTTGGGATTGACCCATTGAAAGGCGGCGGCACTCAGGAAACTCATCGGCTCGACACCGCTCTCCTTCTCGCTGAGGCTGCGGGAAGTCGCGATCTTCCAGGCGATCCAGACGAGATAGGCTCCGCCAGCGAATTTCAGGGCAGTGTAGAGCAGCGGTACGGTATGCAGCAGTGCGCCAAGCCCCAGCCCGACGCCCAGCAGCAACGACAGAAAGCCGGCGCCGATGCCGAGCATATGCGGGATCGTGCGACGAAAACCGAAATTCACGCCCGATGCGAACAGCATCATATTGTTAGGCCCTGGCGTGATCGATGTCGTGAACGCAAACAACAGAAGAGCCAAAAATGTATCCGGCGCCATAAAGCCTCCCCGGACGCAGCTCTTTTGGTCAACGGAAGCGTCCATTCCTCGCGATGCGCGTCTGTCACAACGGCGCCGCGCAACCCTAATTCGCCTTGGAATCGAATGCCATGAGATGATTGTCACGGTGACATGAATGGCCTCGATTGAAATCCCGATGAATGCACTTATCCTTCACTTCTCAAGCAGCGAGGACAGGCCATGCGCGACCCCATTCCTACCGTCACTCTCCCTTCCGGCATTATGGTCCCCGCTCTTGGCCAGGGGACATGGAACATGGGCGAAACGGCCGCTCGGGCTGAGGACGAGATCGCCAGCCTGAAGGGCGGGCTCGATCTCGGCATGACGCTGATCGACACCGCCGAAATGTATGGCGACGGCGGCGCGGAGGAAATCGTCGGCAAGGCGATCAAGGGGCGGCGCGACGAGGTATTCGTCGTCAGCAAGGTCTATCCCATGAACGCCAGCCGCAAGGGCGCGATCGAAGCTTGCGAACGCAGCCTCAAACGGATGAAAATCGACCGCATCGACCTCTATCTGCTGCATTGGCGCGGAGAGTATCCGCTGGCTGAAACAGTGGCGGCCTTCGAAGCCCTGAAAGCCGCAGGCAAGATCGGCGCCTGGGGTGTCTCGAACTTCGATGTTGACGACATGGAGGAACTGCTGGCCGTTCCCGATGGCGGCAAGGTCGCCGCCAATCAAGTGCTCTACAATCTAGGCCGACGCGGCATCGAATATGATCTGCTGCCGTGGTGCCAGGAGCGCAACATTCCGATCATGGCCTATTCGCCGATCGAGCAGGGTCGCCTGGCGCATCATCCGGATCTGATCCACATCGCGAAGACCTATCAGGCAACGCCGGCTCAGGTGGCGCTTGCCTTTCTGCTGGAGCGCGACGGCGTGATTGCCATTCCCAAGACCTCCAATCCGCAACGGGTTACGGAAAACCGCGACGCCGTCTCGCTCGACATCACCGACGAGGATTGGGCCACCCTCGACGCCGTCTTTCCGCCACCGGCGCGAAAGAAGCCGCTGGAGATGCTCTAATTGCGGGCCTCCGCGCGCTGCTGCGTGACGATCAGCTCGATTGCCTGGAAAACATCGATCTGCCGCCAGTCGGCCGGATCGCGATAGGTCGGATAAAGCGAAAAGGCAGCCGCGGCGATCTGGTCGACGGTACGCCGCCTTGTTCGTCTGTCGGCAAGGACTGCTTTCGTGTAGACGCCGAATTGATCTTCCGTCACACCCCATCCGGCATAAAACGGCGCGGCATAGCAGCGTACCGGAATGCCGCGCAGCAGCGCGTCGAAGCCGAACTGGCTGGAGACCGTCCAGACCTCATCCACAACGTCCAGGACCGATGCTACCGACACCGCATCATTGAGTAATATCCCGTCGCTCTTGCCGGCAATTTCTGTGGTCAGATATCCCTTGCGGTGGCCGGCCATGACATCCGGATGCGTCCGGATCACACACTGCGCGCCGCTGGCCTGCGCATCGGCAAGCATCCGTTCGAACGAGGCGCGTGAACCGAGTGCCTTGCCAATGGAGATATCGCCGACGACCTGATCGACCAGCAGGATACGGCGTTTCGTTGTCCGCTCGATCGTGGGCGCCTTGTGCGGCAGATGATTGTATTTGGAGAGCTTGTTCCGAACGATCTGTTCGCGAATTGCCTTGCCAAGTTCGCCAATCTGCACCCCATCAGCCCCTTGGATCAGCCGCTCGAGACGCGACGGCCGGTTCGCATCCACCGGCAGACCGAGATCATCGACGACGATGGAGAGCGGCACTGCGCCAGCCTTTCCAAGGCCGACCGAGCGCAGAAAACCGTCTTCAAGGTTCCAATTCGGCAATCCCCGCAACCGCGAGATCGCCGCTGCCGTCTTTGCCGGCATGCGCCCGCCCCAGGATACGATACCACCGATGGCCGGCGAGAGGGTCGACGCGATCTTCTGCGACCCGAAATACTGGCCAAGCCAGGGGAAAGCCTGCCGCACATAGAAGGTAGCGCCGAGACGCATTCCTGCCGGAGGATGCCAGCTTTTCTCGCCGATATCGGGCGTATACTTTTCGGTCGAAAGCCCCAATCATGCCACCTGCGTAAGTTGGGGCCTACCTTGCACGCCCAAGCGCCGCGCAAGCTACGCGACGCCGATAAGCCGGTCAACGACAGGCGTTCTTCACATTCCCTGCGGGCCGCGGTTCATCGCGGCGATGCCGGTGCGGCAGACTTCGATCAGGCCGAGCGGCTTGATGATGGCGATGAACTGATCGATCTTCGAGGACTTGCCGGTGATCTCGAGAATGAAATGCTCGACGGTCGCGTCCACCACCTTGGCATGGAAGGCATCGGCCAGCCGCAGCGTTTCAGCGCGGGTCTCGCCGCTTCCGATCACCTTCAGCAGCGCCACTTCGCGCTCGATCGGCCGCTCCTGGCCGAGATCGCGGGCGCGTACCGTCAGGTCGACGACACGATGGACCGGCACAATGCGCTCAAGCTGCGCCTTGATCTGCTCCAGCACCTGCGGCGTGCCGCGCGTGACGATGGTGATGCGCGACAGATGCGCCTGATGCTCGGTCTCGGAAACGGTGAGGCTTTCGATGTTGTAACCCCGGCCGGAGAAGAGGCCGATGACGCGGGCGAGAACGCCGGGCTCGTTGTCGACCAGCACCGAAAGCGTATGGCTCTCGGCCGCCGCGGTTTCCGGCGAGATGAAATAGGCGGAGCCCGTGGGTTGAAGGTGTGCGGTCATTGTCCTTGTTCCGTTTCCTCGGTTCTTATGATCAGGATGCCAGCTCGATCCTGATTTGAATGGTGATTGGTCCAGCGGCCAGGGGGACACGGCAAGCCTACCGCGTCCCGGCTTTCCGATCAAACGAGCTGCCGGCCCTTGGCGTCGATGGCGTTGGCGACGGCTTCGTCGGTGGCTTCGTCCGGCAGCAGCATCTCGTTATGCGCCTTGCCCGAGGGAATCATCGGGAAGCAGTTGGCGAGATTGGCAACGCGGCAATCGAAAATGACGGGCTTCTTGACGTCGATCATTTCCTGGATCGCGGCATCGAGATCGCCGGGCTTTTCGCAGCGCAGGCCGACGGCACCGTAGGCTTCCGCCAGCTTGACGAAATCGGGCATCGCCTCGGTATAGGAGTGCGACAAGCGGTTGCCGTGCAGCAACTGCTGCCATTGGCGCACCATGCCCATATATTGGTTGTTCAGGATGAAGATCTTGATCGGCGCATCGTGCTGGATAGCCGCCGACATTTCCTGAATGCACATCTGGATCGAGGCATCGCCGGCAATGTCGATGACCAAGCTTTCCGGATGGGCGATCTGTACGCCGAGAGCGGCCGGCAGGCCGTAACCCATGGTGCCGAGGCCGCCGGAGGTCATCCAGCGGTTCGGTTGCTCGAAGCCATAGAACTGCGCCGCCCACATCTGGTGCTGGCCGACTTCGGTGGTGATGTAGGTGTCACGATCCTTGGTCAGCTCGTAGAGACGCTGGATCGCATATTGCGGCATGATGACATCGTCGTGCGGCTTGTAGGCGAAGGAATTGCGCGCACGCCAACGCGTGATATTCGCCCACCAATCGCCGAGGCGATCTGCTGCCGGCTTGTGCGGCAGTGCGCGCCACAGGCGAACCATATCTTCCAGAACATTGCCGACATCGCCAAGGATGCCGATATCGACGCGAACGTTCTTGTTGATCGACGACGGATCGATGTCGATGTGGATCTTCTTCGAATTCGGTGAAAAGGCATTCAGACGGCCGGTAATGCGGTCGTCGAAACGCGCGCCGATGCAGACCATGACGTCGCAATCATGCATCGCCATATTGGCTTCGTAGGAACCATGCATGCCGAGCATCCCGAGCCAGTTCTTGCCGGATGCCGGATAGGCGCCGAGGCCCATCAGCGTGGAGGTGATCGGGAAGCCCGTCAGCTCGACGAGTTCGCGCAACAGCTTCGAGGCTTCCAGACCGGAATTGACGACGCCGCCACCGGAATAGATGATCGGCCGGCGTGCGCTCGCCATCAGCTCGATAGCCTGCGTGATCCTGTTGAGATCGCCCTGAACCTTGGGCTGGTAGCTCTTCTGGACATCGTGCGCTTCCGGCGGTGTATAAGTGCCGGTGGCGAACTGAACATCCTTCGGAATGTCCACGACGACGGGACCCGGACGGCCGGACTGGGCGATGCGGAAAGCTTCGTGGATGACCGCGGCGAGCTTGTTGACATCCTTGACCAGCCAATTGTGCTTGGTGCAGGGACGCGTAATGCCGACCGTGTCGCATTCCTGGAACGCGTCCGAGCCAATCAGTGATGTGGGAACCTGGCCGCTCAGGCAAACCAGCGGGATCGAATCCATCAAGGCGTCCTGCAGCGGCGTGACGGCATTCGTCGCGCCCGGACCGGAGGTGACCAGCATAACGCCGACCTTGCCGGTCGAGCGGGCATAACCTTCCGCCGCATGGCCGGCGCCCTGCTCATGGCGCACGAGGATATGCTGGATATCGTCCTGTTGGAAAATTTCGTCATAGATCGGCAAAACCGCGCCGCCCGGATAACCGAAGATGTGTTCGACGCCATTGTCCTTGAGCGCCTGCAACACGATCTCCGCGCCTGTCATCTGATTGCCGCTCGTCTGATTATCTTTGCCGGTCATACGTTTGTTCCGCTATCTGCTGAGGGTTTGGAAAGTGAAATCTCGATTTCGGGCATAAAAAAAGGCTCCTGTGGAGCCTGTCGTCTAGCGCATGGGTGGCTATCGCCGGATGGTTACACCATCCTGCCCATGCGCTTTCCCACCACGATAAGAGCCGTCGAGTTTTTCATGGGCGGAATTGATAGACAGAAAATTTCCAAGCGTCAACGCATTCAGCAATAAAAAATCGCGACCTTTACCGATCCTCTTAAAATGTCGAGCGGCGCTAAGGGTTTTGTTAAGCCACCTTCCCTATGTTCCATGTCTTAACGCTGGGAGTAGCCGTTTGCTCAATAATGATTTGCAGACGTCCGGCAAAGCTGGGGACCTTGATCGCCGCGACAATCTGAAGCCGGGAAATCGCTTCCTCGGCCGTGTCGTCGCGTGCACCGGTTCCAGGGCAACCATCGCCGCAGTCGCCGAGGATGGCGGTACCGATCTGACCGAGCTTTGGTCCGTCGGCAAACTGATCTCGATCAGCGTAGGCTCCAATCGCGTCGCAGCTCTCGTCTACGCCATGAACACCGGCAATACCGGCTGGGGCGAAGGACAGGACAATCTTTTCCGCATCGAAGTGGAATTGCTGGGCGAAGTCCGCGTCGGATCAAACGGCCGCGAGGAGTTTTCCAGCGGCATTTCCGCCTATCCCCATCTCGGCGCCATCGCTCACCGTATCCGCGCAGCCGATCTCATGCGCATTTTCGATGCCGGCAAGGACAGCAGTTGCGTCATCGGCAAGCTGACGCAGGATGAAAGCATCGACGCCGCCATTCATATCCCTTCGATGCTGGCCAAGCATTTCGCCGTGGTCGGCTCCACCGGCGTCGGCAAATCGACCGCTGTCTCCTTGCTGCTGCACAAGGCAATCGTCTCCGATCCCAAACTGCGCGTGCTGATCCTCGATCCGCACAACGAATTCGCCGCCGCCTTTCCCAAGCACTCCGTTGTCGTCGATACCGATACGCTCGACCTTCCCTTCTGGCTGATGCGGCTCGACGAGTTTGCCGAGGTTGTCTTCCGGGGCCGGCCGCCGATCCCCGACGAACTGGATATGCTGCGCGATATTATTCCCGAAGCGAAACGCGCCTTTCGCGGTAGCGACTCGCCGCTGATGCGCCGTCAGACGGAAAAAAGCTCGGTGACAGCAGATACGCCGGTTCCCTATCGCATGGCCGATCTGCTGGCCCTGATCGACGAGCGCATCGGCCGCCTCGAAGGCCGGCAGGAAAAACCGCATTTGCGCTCCCTGAAGATGCGCGTCATCTCGGCGATCAACGATCCGCGTTATCATTTCATGTTCTCCAACAATACGATCAGCGACACGATCATGGAGACGATCGCGCAGATCTTTCGTATTCCCGGTGATGACAAGCCGATCTGTACCTTCCAGCTCGCCGGCATTCCCTCCGAAGTAGTCAATTCCGTCGCCTCCGTTCTCTGCCGCATGGCCTTCGAGCTTGCGCTTTGGAGCGAAGGGGCGATCCATATGCTGGTCGTCTGCGAAGAAGCGCATCGCTATATCCCCGCCGACCCGAACCTCGGCTTCTTTCCGACGCGGCAGGCGATTGCCCGCATCGCCAAGGAGGGCCGCAAATACGGTGTGTCGCTCGGCATCATCACGCAGCGTCCGGGCGAACTCGATCAGACGATCCTGTCGCAATGCTCGACGCTGTTCGCCATGCGCCTCGCAAACGACCGCGACCAGGACATCATACGGTCGGCAATCCCGAACTCCTCAATTTCGACGACAAGCTTCCTGTCTTCGATCGGCAACGGCGAAGCCATCGCCTTCGGCGAAGCCATTGCAGTCCCCATGCGCATGCGCTTTTCCCGCGTCGAAGAAAACCTACTGCCGAAGGCCAGCGGTAGCATCGCAAGAACGAGCGAGGAATCACCCGATACCGTCGACTTGCGCACCATCGTCGGCCGCATGCGCTCGATCTCCGGTCCCGACATCTCTGCCTTTCAGCAGAGCTATAAGGCCTCAAGCGAGCCGGCCGCTTATATGGACGAGGACATTGGCGATGACGATTTCGATCAGCCTGCCGCAATATCCGAGCCCCAGCCGGTGCGAATTGATCCGCCACCGATAGAGCCTTATCGGCCCGACATGCTGCCGCGCGCCACGGCGGCTTCGGCTTTTAGCGCAGCTCCCCAGACGTCGATCGATAGCAGACTTGCCGAGCTGCGCCGAGAGTTCCGAGGCGGCGACAACACAAGCAGTCCATCCCCTTCGGAGAAGGAGCCCGCTCCGTCTGTGCGGCGCGAAGGCGGCCTCTCGTTGCGCGACAGTATCCTGAAGAAGCCGCTGAGCAGCCTCTATAACAAGGACTGACGCGGACTACGGACTAATCCGCTCCCAGCTTTCATCCATCTGATTGCGAAACCAGGTCATCTGCCGCTTGGCATATTGCCGCGTCGCGGCAGCACCGGTTTCAAGAACCTCCTCACGCGTCATCTCGCCGCGTAGCATCGCAGCAATCTGCGTGACGCCGATCGCCTTCATGACGGGCATCTCGTCCGGCAGTTTCAATGCCAGCAAGGCCCGCACTTCATCTTCAGCACCCATGGCGAGCATCTTTTCGAAACGGCCGTTGATGCGCTGATGCAAGACCGCGCGATCCGGCAGCACGATGATCTTTCGCGCACGATCGGCATCGACGATAACGGGACCGGTCTTGCCCTGAAAAGCGGCGATGGATTGTCCCGTCGCCTCGATCACTTCCAGGGCACGCACGATGCGCTGGCCATCCTGAGAATTGAGACTTTCCGCTACGGCTGGATCGCGAATAACAAGCTCCCGATGCAGCGCCTCGGCTCCCTCCATCAACAACCGCTCCCGCAGGTGGTTGCGAATCTCTCCGCGGATCTCAGGCATGTCGGAAAGCCCGCCGGTCAGAGCCTTGAAATAGAGCCCGGTGCCGCCGACAAAAACGGGCAGCCGTTTCTCATCGCGCAATTGCGCCACCAACGCGGCAGCCTCGCGCAGCCAGGCGCCGGTGGAGTAGACTTTCCCTGCCGGCACATGACCATAAAGATGGTGAGGAATGCCTTGCATCTCTGCTTCGGACGGCCGGGCCGTCAGCACGCGCAATGTGTCGTAGACCTGCATGCTGTCGGCATTGACGACCACGCCGTCATGCGCGCGCGCCAATTCCACGGCAAGCGCGGACTTGCCGCTGGCGGTCGGCCCGGTTATCAGGATCGCGTCGATATCGCTTATAAGGTTTCTGCTCATGGCCTTCGTTGCCACGCTTATTGCCAATCCGTCAAACCCCGTTCTCGTTCCGGCAATCGCCGAGCCGGCGGCGGACGCCGTCAAGGCGCTGGGACTTTATTGGCTGGCTGACGGCATCGCCTGCGATATTGCGCTGCGCGACGACGCCGACCTGCGGGCAGCGGAAGCCAACATTCTCGCCGTCATTGCCGGCGCGCCGATCGACCTGGTCATCCAGGAGGCGGAGACGCGCCGGAAGAAATTGCTGATCGCCGACATGGACTCCACCATGATCGGCCAGGAATGCATCGACGAACTGGCCGCCGAGGTCGGATTGAAGGAAAAGGTCGCCGACATCACCGCGCGCGCCATGAATGGTGAGATCGCCTTCGAGCCGGCTTTGCGTGAGCGCGTGGCCCTGCTGAAGGGCCTGCCGCTCTCCGTCGTTGATGACGTCATCGCCAAACGCATCACCCTCACTCCCGGCGGGGCGGAACTGATCGCCACCATGAAAGCCAAGGGCTATTACAGCGCCCTCGTCTCCGGTGGCTTCACCATCTTTACGAGCCGCATCGCGGCCGCCTTGGATTTCGACGAGAACCACGCCAACGTCCTGCTGGAAGATGATGGCGTGCTGACCGGCCTTGTCGCCGAACCCATTCTCGGCATGCAAGCCAAGGTTGACGCACTCAACGCTATTGCCGAAAAGCTCGGTATCTCCCCGGATGACGCGATGGCAGTCGGCGATGGCGCCAACGATCTCGGCATGCTGCAACTCGCCGGCTCCGGCGTCGCCCTGCACGCCAAACCGACCGTGGCTGCCCAGGCCAAGATGCGCATCGACCACGGCGACCTGACCGCCCTGCTCTACATCCAGGGCTACCGGAAAACGGATTTCATCAAACCATAGAACGGCGCAATCGCCGGGATCGGGGCTCAGATGATCATCACCGAAACCGACCGACTCATCATCCGGAACTGGCGCGAGGCGGATCGCGAACTCGCCTACGAGATCAACTCCGACGAGGCCGTCATGGAGTTCTTTCCATTCCGCCGCAATCGTGAGGAAGCCAACGCCTTTTTCGAGCGCGTCCAATCCATGATCGCTGAGACCGGGCTTGGCTTCTATGCCCTGGAGCTCAAGGCAAGTGGTGAGGCGCTTGGCTTTTGCGGACTGGCGCAGACGAATCATCTGGAACCGTTCGTGCCGGCGGGTACCGTCGAGATCGGCTGGCGGCTTGCGGCGCGATATTGGGGCAAGGGATTTGTCAGCGAGGCGGCGCGGGCATTGCTTGCCCACGGCTTCGAAACGCTTGATTTCGACCAGATCGTATCCTTCGCGGTTCATAATAATATCCGCTCGACATCGGTAATGGAGCGGATCGGCATGCATCGGGTCGAAGGCGGGGATTTCGACCACCCCGGCGTTCCCGATACCTACCCTCACCTGCAGCGTCACGTGCTCTATCGCCTCACCGCAGCCGAGTGGCGCGCCCTGCAATGACGATCATCGAGACGCCGCGGTTCATCCTGCGCCCGTGCCGGGAAAGCGACCGCGAACTCTTCTATGAACTGAGTTCCGATCCCGATGTCCTCGAATTCTTTCCCTTCCGCCGCAGCCGTAAAGACGCTGATGCCGTCTTCGACATGATCAGCGGACTGACGCCGGAAGACGGTTTCGATCTTCTCGCGCTGACATTGAAACAGAGCGGCGAGCCGATCGGCCTCAGCAGCCTTTCAAGGCCGAAACTTGAACCGTTCCTTCCCGAAAATGCCGTCGAAATCGGCTGGCGACTTTCAGCAGGGCATTGGCGTCAGGGCTATGCCAGCGAGGCAGGCCTCGCCTTCTTGCGCCATGGTTTCGAGACGCTGAAACTCGATGAAATCGTGTCCATCGCCGTGCACAACAATCACCGCGCCTTGGCCGTCATGCAAAGGATCGGCATGCGCCCGGATCCGGCCGGCACGTTCGACCACCCCGACATTCCCGCCACCCAGCCGCAATTGAAGCGCCATGCGCTCTATCGCCTCGGCGCTGCAGAATGGCGCCAGCGGCAGATGCAGGCTACGGAACGTTGAAGCAGCCTATTCCAGCGCTACCGCGATGAAACGCAAATCGCCATTCGGAGAGGCGATCATCATCTGCGCATTGCGGCGACCTTCCCGCTTCAACGCTGCGACCTTTTCCGAGGCAGCCGTCGGCGTCTGCACGAATTCCTGCGCCACTTCGACGACGACTTCGCCGGGCTTCAGCCCCTTGTCCGCTGCGGCCGAACCCGGAGTGACTTGGGTGATCACCACGCCGTCGACGCTGTCGGCAATGCCGAAGCTTTTGCGGTTTTCGGCATTGAGGGTCGCAAGCCTCATGCCGAGCACGTCCTGGGTAGCCTGCGGCTGCGGCGCTTGCTGCTGCTGATCGTTGTCCTGGTCCTGGCCGTCCGCTCCGTCATCGTCTTCATCCCCCTCGTCGGGATTGATGACGCCGTCGCGACCGCCATGATCATTGGGCGCAAGCTGGGGTGCCTTGTCGCCGCCGCCCTTGTCGCCCTGATTGCTGTCGCCGGCACTGGCTGCGGCTGCCTGGTCGCTGTCCTCGAGCCGGCCAAGCGTAACCTTGACGGTCTGCTGCTTGCCGTCGCGTATGATGACGACATCGACTTCCTTGCCGACGGGGCTTTCGGCGACAACGCGCGGCAGGTCGCGCATCTCGTCAACATCCTTGCCATCGAACTTCAGGATGACATCGCCGGCCTTGATCGAGCCGTTATCGACCGGTCCGCCCTTGATGACGCCCGCCACCAGCGCGCCTTTGGCGCTGTCGAGCCCGAGGCTGTTGGCAACATCGTCGGTAACCGGCTGGATGCGCACGCCGAGCCAGCCGCGACGGGTTTCGCCGAAATCCATGAGCTGCTTGACGACACCTTCGGCCAGTTCGGACGGCACGGCGAAGCCGATGCCGATCGAGCCGCCGCTCGGCGAAATGATCGCCGTGTTGATGCCGATCACCTCACCCTTCATGTTGAAGAGCGGCCCGCCGGAATTGCCCTTGTTGATCGCCGCATCCGTCTGGATGAAATTATCATAGGGACCGGCATTGATATTGCGGCCACGGGCCGACACGATACCCACGGTCACCGAGCCGCCCAGGCCGAATGGATTGCCGATCGCCATCACCCAGTCGCCGATCCGCATCTTGCTGGAATCGCCGAATTTCACTGCTATCAGCGGATGCTTCGGTTCCACCTTGAGCACGGAAAGATCGGTCTTGGTGTCGGTGCCGATCAACCTCGCCTTCAGCTTGGTGCCGTTCGGGAAGATCGCTTCGATATCGTCGGCGCCCTCGATGACGTGGTTGTTGGTGACGATATAGCCGGATGGATCAATGACGAAGCCGGAACCGAGAGAACTGACCTTGCGGTTGCTGTTTTCGTTGTTCCGGTTCTTGAAGAAGTCGTTGAAGAATTCCTGGAATGGCGAGTTGTCCGGCACCTTGGGTGTCGCCGGGCCATCGCCCTCATCCTTGACCTTTTGGGAGGTGGAAATGTTGACCACTGCGTCCAGCAGACCGGATGCCAGATCCGCAACCGAAGCCGGGCCGGCATTCATTGCCGGATTGCCCGTGACCGGCGGCGGCGTGTTGGGCACGACGGCTGGATTTTCGGTCGTCGTTGCCGTCGAGCCGCCCAACGGAGCCTGCGCCGGATTGGTCGCCGTGGCTGGGGTCTGGCCGTTGGAGGTCGCGGGCGGCTGCGTGCCGGACACGGCATTGCCGTTGGGTGCGCTGGCAGAGCCCGTGGCTGGAGCCTGACCCGTCTCGCCGGTTGTTGCCGGCGCTGTCGTCCCGGAATTGGCTGGCGCTTGTGTGTCGGTCCTCGTCTCGCCGCTTGGCGCAGCCGACGAACCGGTCGCCGGCGCCGTACCCGAGCCTGACGCGGGCGCGTCGGTCGTGGGGGTGGAGTTGGCCGGAGCCTGTGCGCCTGGAGCCGCGCCGCTATTCGGCGTCGTCGTATCCGTCGAAGGCGTCTGTGTCGTCTGCGCATACGCCCGATCGACGCCTGCAAGGGTGGGACCGGCAATCAGCGCCACACTGGCCAGAAGAGCGAACGAACGTCTGAAAGGCAGGCGATTGGTCAAAGCCATCAGGCATCCTCATCGAGAAAGGGAAGTCTTGTATAAGCATCAACATAAGGCGGAATGATGAAGCGTGAAATCACCTTTTTGCGAAATCTCCGAACGTCCATCCGGCCTTTTTATTCAAGGTAAGATTGATGCCATCAAACATAAGACAAGGGGCCGCCGACAGGCAGCCCCTTGGATTTCGGCAAGTCGCCTCACATCATTTCGCAGGCGTCGTCGTGGACGGCGCAGCCAGCGCCGGGGCACCCGCTGCAGGAGCCGAACCGACCGAACTATCGAAATACTTGAAGAATTCCGACTGGTTCGGCGGCAGCACCAACGTCTTGCCCCCTGAAGCAAGCGACGTGCGATAGGCGGCCATCGAGCGATAGAACTCGTAGAAGCTCGGATCGCGCGAGGAGGCATCGGCGAAGATGCCGTTGCGCTCGGCCTCGCCCTGACCGCGCAGGACCTCCGAATCCTTCTGTGCGTCCGCCACGATCTCGACCACTTGACGATCGGCAATGGCGCGGCGGCGTTGGCCTTCTTCGTTACCTCTGGCGCGGATCAGCTCCGCTTCCGCCAGGCGTTCGGCCTTCATGCGGTCGTAGGTCTGCTGCGACACCTCTTGGGTCAGGTCGGTACGGCGGATGCGCACATCCTCGATATTCAGCCCGAGGGACTCTGCATCGCGGTGCAGGTCGTCGCGCACTTCCGTCATCATCGAAGCGCGTTCGTTCGATAGGGCAGCTTCGAAACCGCGCAGACCGTAGACCCGGCGCAGCGATGCATCGAGGCGGGTCCTGAGGCGCGATTCCGCCGCATCGCGATCACCCGACACCGTCTCGCGGAACTTCCGCGCATCGGTGATCCTGTAGACGACAAAAGCATCGACCTCATAGAACTTGCCGCCCGAAACCTGGACACGGATATTGTCCAGATCGAAGCGCAGCTCCTGGTCCTGTATATACTGCACCCGATCGGCATCCATGAAGGCGAAGGGCAGCTTGAAGTAGAGGCCCGGCTCCGTCTTGACGGCACGGATCTGGCCGAAGCGCAGAACGATCGCCTGTTCGCGGGCATTGACCACGAAAACCGAGGAATAAACGATCAGCAGCACCACCGCGAGCGCGATGAGAATGGCTGGCAAACGGCTGGACGTCATTATTTGGCCTCCGGCTGAGGTGCGGTCGCGGGCTTACCCGACTGCGTCGTGGATTGCTTGCCGAGGTCGTTCAGCGGCAGGTAGGGCACGACGCCCTGCTTGTCGTCGATGATGATGCTGTTGGAATTGCCGATAACGGACTCCATGGTTTCGAGGAACAGCCGCTTGCGGGTCACTTCCGGCGCTTTCACGTATTCGTCATAGATGGAGACGAAGCGCTGCGCTTCACCCTGGGCTTCCTTGACGACACGGTCCTTGTAAGCAGCCGCGTCTTCACGGATTTGCGCCGCACGACCACGAGCCTGACCGAGCTTCTGATTGGCGTATTGATTGGCCTCTTGAACTTGCTGGTCTTCGTTCTGCTCGGCGCGCTGCACCTCGTCGAAGGCATCGGCCACTTCGCGCGGCGGCGACACATCCTCGATCGGTATGGCGTTGATGGAAATGCCCGAGCCATATCGGTCCATCGTATCCTGAATGATGTTTCTTACCTCGATCGCGATTTGCTGGCGATTGTCGCGATAGATATCCTGGGCCGGACGGCGGCCAACCACCTCGCGCATGGCGCTTTCGGCAACCTGCTGCAGCGTCTCGTCGGGAGTTTCGAGGTTGAAGAGGTAGGATTGCGGGTTCGTGACTGTGTAGAGCACCGAGAACTGCACGTTGACGATGTTCTGATCGCCCGTCAGCATCAGGCCGGCATTCGAACTCGAGCTCGAACGGCCGCCGATATTGCGCTGCTGTTCGGTAACCTTGACGATCTCGATGCGATCCATCGGCCAGAAATGGAAATGCAGGCCGGGCATGGATACTTCCGGGCGAGGCTCGCCAAAACGCAATTCGACGCCGCGCTCGTCCGGCTGAACCGTATAGACGCACTGGATAAGCCAGAAAACGACGATGACCGCCGCGACGATGACAAAGGCGCCGCCGTTGAAGCCGCCGGGGACGAGCCCCTTCAGACGGTCCTGGCCACGGCGAATAATGTCTTCAAGATCCGGTGGGCCACCGCTGCCGCTTCCCCGCGGCCGGTTCGGTCCCTGCCCCCAAGGCCCCTGATTATTTCCGCCGCCACCGCCGCCCCACGGGCCGCCGCCGCCATTCTGATTGCTCCAGGGCATCAAAACCTCTTTGTTTGTGGACTCCCAGTATCGCGCAGACTTTGAAATTCGCAGGCGGCGGCGATTGTCTCCCGTTATAGGTATCGGCGCATCTGCTTTCAACGCAACTTCAGGAAGTTCGTCGGATTTATTGGAAAATAGTTGATTTTCGCGGGCAGCTTTTATGCTTTTCGCCTGAAATAGCTGACGAAACGCGTCGGATAATTGTCCTTTTCGCCGGCCGGTATGGCAAGCTCGCTTTCGACCTGCCATAGGGCCGGATCAATCGCCGGAAAGGACGTGTCGCCATCCACCTCGGCTTCCACATGCGTGATCAGCAACCGATCGGCAAGGTCGATCGCCTGCCGATATATTTGACCGCCACCGAGGATGCAGATCTCGTCAACTCCGCTCTCTGCCGCAAGGCGGCTTGCAATATCGATAGCTTCATCCAGCGAATGCGCCATCTGCGCGCCCTCGGCGGAAAAGCCGAGATCGCGGCTGATCACCACGTTGGGCCGGCCCGGCAGCGGCTTGCCGATGGACTGAAACGTCTTGCGTCCCATGATGACGGGCTTGCCGAGCGTCATGGCCTTGAACCGCTTGAGATCGGACGACAGCCGCCACGGCATATCCCCGTCGCGGCCGATGATGCCGTTGCGCGAGACGGCGACGAGAATGGTTTTTACCGGTTCGGCCATCCCTACCCCCTCAGACGGCGATCGGCGCCTTGATATTGGCGTCGGCCTCATAGCCTTCCAACGTGAAATCCTCGAACTTGAAATCGAAGATGTTCTTCACCGCCGGATTAAGGCGCATGGTCGGCAGTTTTTTCGGGGTGCGGGTCAGTTGCAGCCTGGCTTGCTCGAAATGGTCGGAATAGATGTGCGTATCACCCAGCGTGTGCACGAAGTCGCCAGGCTTCAGCCCCGTGACCTGCGCTACCATCAACGTCAGCAGCGCATATGAGGCGATGTTGAAGGGCACGCCGAGGAAGGTGTCACCGGAGCGCTGGTAAAGCTGGCAGGAAAGCTTGCCGTCGGCGACGTAGAACTGGAAGAGGCAGTGGCACGGCGGCAGCGCCATTTCGTCCACCTCAGCCGGATTCCAGGCCGAAACGATATGGCGGCGGGAATTCGGGTTGGTCTTCAGCCCTTCGATCAGATTGGCGATCTGATCGATATGGCGGCCGTCCGGAGCTGGCCAGGAACGCCATTGATGGCCGTAGACCGGGCCGAGATCGCCGTTTTCGTCGGCCCATTCATCCCAGATAGAAACGCCATTCTCCTTGAGATACCGAATATTCGTCTCGCCCTTCAGGAACCACAGCAGCTCGTGGATGATCGAGCGCAGATGCAGCTTCTTGGTGGTGAGTACCGGAAAACCTTCGGAAAGGTCAAAGCGCATCTGGTAACCGAAGACCGAGCGCGTGCCTTTGCCGGTACGGTCGCCGCGGTCGATGCCGGTGTCCATCACATGCTTCAAAAGATCGAGATATTGCTTCATCGCACCCGCCGCCGATTCCATTCCTCCTCAATTTAATGGCAAGTCGCCACGAAACCAACTGCGGGCAAGCACAATCCCTGGAATTCTCCCATCCGGCCGTCGTTTGTTATGGCAAACCTGTGTTTCGGCGAAGCATTTATGACAAATCCCCTTCCATTCGCCTGAGGAAAACACTATATCAGCCATGCGGGTCTTCGGGCCGGCTATGGCGATAAATGAGCGGTGTAATAAACCTATTGGACCCGGGGGCGGTACCCGGCGCCTCCACCAAAAACTGGTCGGGCAAGACCGGCTTTTGATGGGGGCGAAACAGGATCGACAAGGGTGTAAAGATCGACTTTTCGCTCGGCATTGTACCACCGTTATCGGGCTAAAATTGTAGTTGCAAACGACAACTATGCGGAAGCTCGTCTCGCTGCTTAATCGCAGTGTGGCACTTCAAATAAAGTCCTAAGGGGTCGCACTCTTAGGCGGGGTTCGAAGGCACCTGGCAACAGAAGCCTTCACCTTCTCCCTCTCTTCGATATTATGTATGATCAGGCGTTGACTCGCGCACGGGGGTTTCCCGTCGGCGCAGGGCGTGGCATAAGCCTTAGAAAAAACATGGCCAACGAAAGACAGGAAAGTATGGGGCAGGATCATATCCGCTACGACATTTTGGCACAGGACGCCCTGCGTGGGGTCATCCGCAAGGTGTTGACCGAGGTCGGCACCACCGGCCGTCTGCCCGGTGACCATCATTTCTTCATCACCTTTCTGACGGGTGCGGCCGGCGTGCGCATTTCGCAGCACCTGAAGTCGAAATATCCCGAGCAGATGACCATCGTCATCCAGCATCAGTTCTGGGACCTGAAGGTTACCGAGAGCCAGTTCGAGATTGGTCTTTCGTTCTCCGACGTTCCGGAAAAGCTGGTCATCCCGTTCAATGCCATCCGGGGCTTCTACGATCCGTCCGTGAATTTCGAGCTGGAATTCGACGTGCCGCTCGCCGAGGACGAGGAAGTGCCGTCCGGCGAGATCACCGCCTATCCGGTATCGGCCGAGGGCAGCGAGGAGCCCGCGGCCGCCAAGGACGGCGAGGAGAAGAAGCCGGGATCGGTCGTCTCCCTCGACGCATTCCGCAAGAAGCAATAGCATCCGGGGAAGCAGGCGCTTCCCCTTTTCACATCGGCCGTGAGGAACCATCGATGAGTGCCGAAATCGTCAATCTGCGCCAGTTCCGCAAGAAACAGACACGCTTGGAAAAAGAAAAGCAGGCGGAGCAGAACCGTGTTACCTTCGGCCGCACCAAGGCGGAGAAGCAGTTGACCAAGGCGCTCAATGAAAAGGCCGCGAAAACACACGAGGCCGGCCATATCGAGCCATCCAAAACAGACGATTGAAATACCGAGCTGAAAGTCTATAGCCCTCCGAAATCAATCGCTTACCCCAGCATTTTGAATCATTTTTAGAATTACCTCTTCCGTTTCCGAACTTTTGATCGATCCGCCGATGATCCGCAAACATTCCGCCACGCTGCATGGCCATCGCACCAGCTTTTCCCTCGAAGACGCCTTCTGGGCCGAACTGAAGGCGATCGCCAATGCGCGCGGGACGTCGCTTGCGGCTCTGATCTCAGAGATCGACGACGGCCGCGATCCGGCAAGCAACCTTTCCTCGGCGCTTCGGCTCTATGTTCTGAAATGGCTGAAGGATCGCACCTGAAACGCCCCGCCTTGAACGAGGGCGCTTAGTCACTTCATTCTCTACTCAATAGCATCCCCGCTCCCAGCGACGAAAGCGGCGGATTTCGCATGGTCGATGGAGAATGATCTATCGGGCGATGCCGGGAAGATTGTTAAAGTTCAGCGGCGCCCCTGTCTGCGGCACCTGTCCGTTGAGAGCAGGCAATTGCTGCGCTTCCGCCTTCGCTCGGGCTTCCGCACTCGCCTTCGCCCTGGCTGCGGCTTCCGCCTGCTTTTCTGCCTCGGCCTTGCGCGCCAGTTCCCTCAAGCGCTTCTCTTCGGCGCTACGCTGCTGCTCGACTGCCGCATCGCGCTGACGCTGGGCTTCGCGTGCGACGGCAGTGTACTTGTAGAGCGCCACCTCGCGCCGCAGCCGCTGCTTTTCCAATACGCTTGCCTGAAGCCGCTCGACGCGCTGGCGCTCGCGTTCGAAGGCGCGCAGCGACAGGAAGCTGGTAATGTCGGTAACGTCCATCGTCCGACCCGGCGTCGCCAACGGACCGGCGAAATCGAGGCGCAATGCCGGCTCGGCGCCGCTCAGCGCCTCGTTGCCGGCATTGAAATCGATGCCCATGGAGCCACGGATGCGCTCATCCGGCAGGCTGATCTCGGCATTGCCCGAAAGCTTCGCCAGGTCATTGCCGGCACTGATATTGGCAGCACGGATGACGCCGGTCGAAATATTGAACGGTATGTTGATGGCCGGCAATGCCGCCTCGCCATTGTTGAGCAATGTCTGGACGATCGGCAGCACCTTATCGGCTGTGATCTCACCTTGGATCTGGTCCGTCGCCGACAACAGCGGCGGCAAAACGGAGAGGTTGAGGCCGCGGACATGCGTGTCGCCAAGCTTGATCTCGCCCGAGCCGCTGGCGTTGGCAGCCAGTTCCCCCAGGCTCTTGCCGCTCGCTTCCATGCTCAGTCCCAAACCGAAGCGGCCATTGGCGAGCGGCGCGCCATCGCGCTGCCAGGCAACCGCGGCAAGGTCGCCATTGGCGAGGTTGAGTTTCGTTTGCATCAGCCCGGTGCCGTCCGAGTTCGCAAACATCAAATTGCCGCTAAGCGTACCGCCGTTCCAAGCGCCGGCGATGTCGTTCAGCCGCAGCTCCTCGCCCTTATAGGCAGCGTTCGTACTGAAATCCGAGATCGGGCCGAAGATGCCCGGCCACAACTGCTTGGCCGAAAGCTTGACGTTGAGATCAAGCCCGCTGAACATCGGCAGCCCCAGCTTGGCCTTGGTGAGGTTGCCCGTCGTCGCATCCGTCACCGGCCCGTAGATTGCTTCGCCCAACCAGCCGAGATCGGCCTTGTCGAGCGTCAATTGGCCGGTAGCCTTGATGTTCGGCGCCTTGCGGTCGAAGGTGAGCGCGCCCGAAACATTGTTGTCGGCAAGCAGGCCCTTCATATCGGAGAATACGATCTTGCCGGCATCGAGCGCGGCATTCGCCTGGAATTTGACCGGCAAGCCCGTGCCCATCTGCGGTACGCCGATGCCGTTCATGACGAAATAGGGATCAAGATCGGCACTCTCGAGCGATAGCGCGATTTTGCCATTGAGGAAGGTTGCGGGACGCACGTCGACCTTGCCGTTTGCGGTGAACGAGGTCTTGTCGGTGGCGAAGGTGAGTGCCGCATCCGCCGGATCGGTGCCGTTTGCTGTCACCTTCAGCGTCAGACGGCCATTGGCATCCGCTTCGACGGGCAGCGGATCGAGGCCCGCCTGCCCAAACAGGATCGAGGTCACGGAATTTTCGAGCGTTGCTTCAAGCGTCGTCGTCCCTTTGCCGGTCAGCGCCAACAGGTCGGACATGCGGTAATCGAGATTGACGCGGCTGCCGTTGGAGACGCCGGCAAGCGTTACCGCCAGCCCATCGCCCTGGTCGCCGCCCAGCGTCAGCGCGCCGCGAAGCGCGGTATTTCCATACCATGCAGCGTTTCGCACCAGCCGGTCCATCGCCGGATGATGCGGCAGATGCTGGCTCAGCATATCGAAGAAGGGACCGGGATCGGCCGCCTTGAAGGTGATTTCGCCCGACCCCTTGTAGTCCAGCAGCGAACCATTGGCACGGCCGGTTGCGGTAAGCTCGGCACCGGCGACATCGCGCACGGCAAGCTTGTCGAGCGTGAGTGCGCCATCGGCGATCGAAAACGACGTTTCGACATTGTCGGCCTGCACGCCGAACGCGGCGAATTTGTCCGCTTTCAGATGGGCCGTAATCCGGTGATCGAGCAAGGTCTCGCCGGCATCCTGACCGGTGAACAGCCCTGTCAGCGCCCTCAGCGCATCGAGATCGAGCGCATCGCCGCTGAGATCGACGGCAAGCCTCGGCGCCTGGTCGTTTGCCGGCGCCTGCCGGTCGAGCTGGCCCTTGAGCGTCGCCGAGCCGACGGCGATTTCAAGATTCTCGAAGCGCTGCTCCTCGTGACGCAGGCTGACATCGGCGGAAAAACCGGCCTGTCGCAACTGCCGGATCGCCGGATCGACCGAACCCACCAGCCAGGATGCCAGACCGGATGGCTGGTTGGAGGCGACCACGAGATTACCGATGAAATTCGGATCGCCCTGCAGCATCAAATTGCCCTTGGCCTCCACCTGGGTGCGCCCAGGGAGCATGCCGATGGCGTGATCGATCTTCCAGCCGGTTCCGGCAGGCTCCAGATCAAGCTGTACGTCGCGGATGGTCGTATCGCCGGCAACGATCGCCGGCAGGCGGAAAGTCGCCTTGCCCGGCACCTGCGGCACCGGAATTTCGGCGGCAATGGCAATCAGGCTGTTTAGTCGCTGGCGCGCCGAAATGGTGGGATTGCGGTTGGTCTTGCCGCTCGTGCCCTGCGTGTTGCCGAGGCGGTTGACGTCGATCTGCTGGCCGTCGGCCGTCAGCAGGAATTCCGGCTTGGTGCCGGTGTCCAGCGTCGCCTCCCCCGTCACCACATAGGGATCGTCCGCGGTACCCACTTCGAGACGATATTCCGAAACCCGTATGCGCTCGTTGGTAAGCTCGAATCGACCTTTGACACGGGGCTGAACCTGTTCGTCGGCAGGTTTATGTGTCTGCTTGTCCTCAATCCCCGCCGTAAACATGCCGATATAATCCGGCTTGCTGTTGACCAGCTTCAATTCGCCGTCGAGGTCGACATTGAGCGGATGGCGGTCCGGCAAGAGCCGGGTGCGGACGCGCAAGACGCCATTATCGTCAGGCTGGCTGCTGGAAATGCTGAAATTGCCGTGCTCGCCGTCGAGCGCCGCATCGCCATCGATTCGCCAGGGTCCCGCCAGCGACCGGGCGGACATTTGCGCGTTGAGACCGGTTATGTGCCGGGTGCGGCCAGATTGCTCGTCGATGAACTGGATATCGCCGCCATCGACATGCACGCCCTCGAGCACCACCGACTTGGCAGGGATTTCCGGCTGGCTGCCGCGCATCCAGTCGAGCGTCCCGTCCTTCAACAGCCGCAGACGCACTTTCGGCTCGGAAACGCGCATGTCGAAAATCAGCGCTTCGCCGGACAGGAACGGCGCCAGTTCGGCGTCCATGGAGAATTGGGCGATCTGCACCAATGGCGTCCCGTCGGCTTCCTGTCCGACGCGGACGTCATGCAATGTCACGGAAGGAAAAGGCAGAAGGCGGGCGTCAACGGTGCCGTGAACGGTCACCTTCTTTCCGATGATCCGACTCGCCTGATCCTCGAAATTCTTGCGAAAATCGGTCCAGTCTATGAAGAGCGGAGCGAGCAGCGCCACGAACAGCACCACTACGAGCACTCCCCCCAGAAAAACCAGGACCTTACCTAACAATGCACACCGTCTCCATTCTGCATTCCAATTACGATATCAAGCGTCACATAGCGAAGCGGACATGCAAAAGACATCCCAGATCTTCGGCTTAAGCCTGCTTTCTATCCAGAACCGCATCGCAATTCCTGGACCATGCTGCAAATCTAGGGCATCTCCACCGCTTTCCATGACGTCATATGAAAACGGGATGATCTAGCCTAACGCCATTCACGCCGGGGGCAAGCCAAGATCTTGGCAATATTCCATTTTTCAATGACTATGGAATATCTTGCCGGGGTTGAAAATCGCGTTGGGGTCGAGCGCCTGCTTGACTTGGCGCATCAGATCGACGGCGCCGCCAAGCTCCTGTTCGAGAAACGACATCTTGCCCTGCCCGATGCCATGCTCGCCCGTGCAGGTACCCTCCATTGCGAGCGCTCGCCCGTTCAGCCGCGCAACGAAGGCCTCGACGACGGCGATACCTTCCGGCGTCTTGTCATCGAACAGCACCAGGACGTGGAAATTGCCGTCGCCGGCGTGACCGACGATCGGCGCCAGCAATCCATGCTCCTCGATATCGGCCTGGGTCGCTGCAACGCATTCGGCAAGTTTCGAGATTGGCACGCAGACATCCGTCGATAGGGCCGCCAGTTCCGGTGCCAGAGCCCGCGATGCCCAATAGGCATCGTGACGCGCTTTCCAGAGTTTGTTGCGCTCTTCGAGGTTGCTGGTCCAGAGGAATTCCCCGCCGCCGCATTCGCTTGCAATCTCAGCGAATTGCGCCGATTGCAGCGCGACCGTCTCGTCCGTACCGTGAAATTCCAGGAACAAGGTGGGCCGCTCGTCATAGGTCAAGCTGGAATAGCGATTGCAGGCCCGCATCTGGACGGCGTCCAGCAGTTCGATGCGAGCAACCGGAACGCCCATCTGGATGGTCATGATGACCGCGTCGCAAGCTGCCTTCACATTCGGAAAGGCGCAGGCGCCGCCGGCGATCTTCTGCGGAATGCCTTGCAGCCGCAGCGTCACCGACGTCAGGACGCCGAGCGTTCCCTCAGCACCGACGAAGAGCCGGGTCAGGTCATAGCCGGCGGACGATTTCCTGGCGCGGCGGGCGGTGCGGATCTCCTCGCCATTGGCGGTGACTGCGGTCACGGCGAGCACGTTGTCCTTCATCGTCCCGTAGCGCACCGCATTGGTGCCGGAAGCACGCGTCGAAGCCATGCCGCCGATCGAGGCATTGGCGCCAGGATCGATCGGAAAGAATAGGCCGGTATCGCGCAGATAATTGTTGAGCTGTTCCCGGGTAACGCCAGGCTCGACCGTGCAGTCGAGATCCTCAGCATTCACTTCAAGCACCCGATTCATCCGGCTGAAATCGATCGATATTCCGCCCTGCGGCGCATTCACCTGCCCTTCGAGCGAAGAACCCGTGCCGAAGGCGATAACCGGAACCTTGTGCTCGGCGCAGGCTTTGACGACCGTTTGCACGTCCGCGCTCGTCTCGGCAAAAACCACCCCGTCCGGAAGTTGCGCCGGGATATAGGTGGTCGTGTGGGCATGCTGGGCCCGAAAGCTCTCGCCGGTCTGGAAACGCTCGCCGAAGGCCTGCTTCAGGATGCCGAGAACGGCAGCAATGCCCGCCTCGTTGCGTATCCCCGCCTTCGTATCAGTCAGAGCCATCGTTCCGATCTCCCATCACAATCAAAAAAGGAAATGTTAACCCTTTTCGCGGTTCTATGAGACATCAGCGCGACGCTGTCCAGTCACGAAAATAGCCTGTGGTTTGCCTGCGCGAGACACGGTGACGGCAAGCATTCGGCGCGGCCGCGGACCGGCACGAAAAATCATTGGTACGATAGCGGCCACACGCCCCTGCCCGCCATAGCACCCATCAAAGCCATCGGACCGATCTCCCTCGCCTGCATGGGTTGTATGGGCAATAGGAACCGGCCTGTCCAGCCAGCGCTATCGAAGGAAACCAATACGGCCGCACGTTGTCGTTCATAAGCGATGGCAAACGACGCGAAATGCAAAATCTGCAATTTTTTTGGGCAGAATTCGATTTACACCGCACAAAGCTCTCGCAAAAAGCACGCGCTTGACGGGAAACTATGCCGTCCCGCGACTGGCACATGTCTTGCGTTTTACCCCGCAGCTTTGACATAGCCACGATTGGAAGGACATTCGATGAAGCGTAGACAATTGCTCATGGCACTCGGTATGGCGATGCTGACGATGGGGGCGCTTTCGAGCCCACACGCAGCCCGGGCGGACGCCTTGAGCGATATTACCGCGAAGGGCACGCTCCGCGTCGCCGTTCCCCAGGACTTTCCTCCCTTCGGCAGCGTCGGGGCGGACATGGCACCCATGGGCTATGATATCGACATGGCAAACTTGATCGCCGAAAAGCTCGGCGTGAAGACCGAGCTGGTGCCGGTGACCAGCGCCAACCGCATCCCCTATCTCCAGACGAACAAGGTCGACCTGGTGATTTCGAGCCTGGGCAAAAATGCCGAGCGCCAGGCCGTCATCGACTTCACCGACGCCTACGCACCCTTCTTCAACGGCGTCTTCGGTTCTGCCGATGTTGCGGCCGCCAAGCCCGAGGATCTTTCCGGCAAGACGATCGGTGTAACCCGCGGCGCCATCGAGGATCTCGCGCTGACGAAGGTCGCGCCGCAGGACGCGACGATCAAGCGCTATGAAGACAACAACGGCACCATCTCCGCCTTCCTCTCGGGTCAGGTCGATCTCATCGCCACTGGCAACGTGGTTGCAGCGGCCATTCTCGCCAAGAACCCGCCGAAGAAGCCGGAGATGAAGTTCCTCATCACCAATTCGCCCTGCTTCATAGGCCTGAACAAGAACGAGCCCGCCCTGCAGAAAAAGGTCAACGACATTATCGCCGCCGCCAAGGCCGATGGAACGCTGACCAAGATATCGCAGAAATGGCTGGGCGCGGCCCTCCCCGCCGGCTTCTGATCAAAAGAGCATCGGCCGTGCCATCTTCCGATGGCGCGGTCCGGGCCGAGCGAGACACCTTCTCATGCGCTATCACTTCGATTTCGGCTGGCTTGCCGATTATTATCCCGTTCTGATCAAGGGGATTCTCGTCACCATGGAGCTGACTTTCGTTGGCTCTGCGGTCGGTATCGCTCTTGGTATTGCCTGCGCCTGGGCGCGGGCGCTGGGTCCTCGCTGGCTCAAGCCTTTTGTCGCGGCCTATGTCGAGTTGATCCGCAATACGCCGTTCCTGATCCAGCTTTTCTTCATCTTCTTCGGTCTGCCCGCCGCCGGCATTCACATGAACGAGATCGCTGCCGCCAACCTTGCCATGGTCATCAATCTCGGCGCCTATAGCTGCGAGATCATTCGTGCCGGCATCCAGGCGACGCCACGCGGCCAGTTCGAGGCCGGCGCCAGCCTCGCAATGACGCCGTTCGAGACCTTCCGCCACGTCATCCTAGTGCCCTCACTCCAGCGCATCTGGCCCGCATTGTCGTCGCAGGTCGTCATTGTCATGCTCGGCTCCTCGGTCGTCTCGCAGATCGCCGCGGAGGACCTGACTTTTGCGGCGAATTTCATTCAGTCGCGCTCCTTCCGCGCTTTCGAGGCCTATTTCGTTTCCACCGCAATCTATCTGGGTCTGGCCGTCATCCTGCGGCAGTTACTTGCCGTTGTGGGCGGCCTGATTTTCCCGCGCAGGGTTCGCCGATGATTCAATTCTCCACCTGGGACATTCTGCGCGGTCTGCTTCTGGCCACACGCTGGACAGTTCTGCTCTCGCTCATTTCTTTCGCCGGCGGCGGTGCTGTCGGCGCAATCTTGCTATTTCTGCGCATTGGCAAAAACCGGGCCGCGCGCACTATGGTCAAATATTTCGTCGAGCTCTTTCAAGGCACGCCGCTGCTGATGCAGCTTTTCCTGGCCTTCTTCGGCCTTGGGCTCTTCGGCATCGACGTACCGGCATGGCTGGCGGCCGGCGTTGCTCTGATCCTTTGGTCAGCCGCTTTTCTCACCGAAATCTGGCGTGGCTGCGTCGAGGCCGTGGCAAAGGGCCAATGGGAAGCCTCTGCCAGCCTTGGCATGGGCTACCTCCAGCAGATGCGCTACGTCATCCTGCCGCAGGCGCTTCGCATCGCCGTGCCGCCCACAGTCGGTTTCTCCGTGCAGGTGGTCAAGGGCACGGCTCTGACCTCGATCATCGGCTTTGTCGAACTCTCGAAAGCCGGCACGGTCATCACCAACGCGACGTTCCAGCCGTTCACCGTCTACGGTTTCGTCGCCCTCATCTATTTCGCCCTGTGCTGGCCGCTGTCGAAGAGCAGCCAGATCCTGGAGAGGAAGCTCAATGTCGCTCATCGAGGTCACTGAAGTCCGCAAGAGTTTCGGCGCAAACGAAGTGCTGAAAGGCATCAACCTCGATGTCGCGCCCGGCGAAGTGATCGCCATCATCGGCAAGAGCGGCTCGGGCAAATCGACGCTGCTGCGCTGCATCAACGGGCTGGAAACGATCGATGACGGCGCAATCTCGGTCGCCGGCGCACAGCTCCTGCCCGATGATCTGCATTTGAAGGCCTTGCGGCTGAAGGTTGGCATGATCTTCCAGCAGTTCAATCTCTTTCCGCATCTGAGCGCCGGGCGGAACGTCATGCTGTCGCAGATGGTCGTCAAGAAGGCCTCCAAGGCCGATGCCGAGGCAATGGCGCGGCGCATGCTCGATCGCGTCGGCCTCGGGCACAAATTCGACGCCTATCCCGACGAACTTTCCGGCGGACAGCAGCAGCGCGTTGCCATCGCCCGCGCGCTTGCCATGCAGCCGATCGCACTCCTTTGCGATGAGATCACCTCCGCGCTCGATCCCGAGCTGGTAGCGGAGGTTCTCGCAGTCGTCCGCGAACTTGCCAGCGAAGGCATGACGCTACTGATGGTGACACACGAAATGAAGTTCGCTCGTGACGTCTGCTCGCGCGTCGTCTTCATGCACCAGGGTCGCGTCCACGAAATCGGTCCGCCGGGCGATGTATTCGCCAATCCGCAGACCCCGGAACTCAAACAGTTTCTCGGCCTGCACTGAGAGCTCTCAGCCGCCGGTTAACCTCGAACCGGTGCCCCAGCAGTTCCCAGCATGCCGACCCAGGCGCCCGGCGCCATGCCGAACGCCTTCTTGAAATGCCGTGTCAGATGGCTTTGATCCGCAAACCCAGTGGCCGCAGCGACTTCGGCGATCGGCTCGCCATCGGCGATCATTCCTTTCGCCCGTTGCAGCCGCCGCATCAGCAGGAAGCGATGCGGGCTGGTGGCAAAAGCGGCGCGGAAATGCCGTGAGAGCGCAAAGCGATCGAGGCCGGTGATTCGTTCCAGCTCCTGCGAGCGGACGCCGCGCATGGCATGCGCCTCTAGATAATCGCGCGCCGTCTTCACCTGGCCCCAGGCCACGCTGCCCAGCGGCTTCTGCGGCAGATGTGCATGCGAAGCGAGCCCCGCAGCCACCCGTGAGACAAAATCATCGACAAAGAGTTCATCCAGCTCGCGGTCGAGCTCGCCGAGGGCGGCCAGCAGCAAGCCGGCCAGACGATCGTCCTCGACCACCGGGTCCTCGACAAAGGGCAGGCCAATGCGCGCGGCTTCCAGGCACTGCATCAGCATCGACGGTTCGAGATAAAGCATGCGGTAGAGCAAGCCGTCGTCGGTCGCAGCGCCGCCGTCGTGCAGCTCGTCCGGATGGAGGACGATCACCCTTCCCGGCAGGCTGTAGCGCCGTTCGCCGCGATAGCTGAAGGTCTGCACGCCGCGGATGGTGACGCCGAGCGCATAGGTATCGTGCCGGTGCGGCTCGAACGCATCACCATGGAATTGCGCCTGAATACGCTCGATACCGGGGTAAGCGGGTGCGGAGACGATGCGGTTTGCTTCCGGCATCGTGCACGAACGTTCAAGACCTTCGAAGATATGGCCGGCAACATCCTCGCGCAAAGGCTCATTCCCAGACTGCATAAGAGAGATCACCCATGTTCAATACCAAAATCGCGATCGTTCTGCGAAGCAATCTTGAATCCTGGCAGAAACTGAACGTGACTGCTTTCCTGGCGACCGGCATTGCCGGGCAATTTCCTGACATGATCGGCGAACCCTATCGCGATCGCGCCGGCAACCTCTACAACGCGCTATCGATCCAGCCGATGATCGTATTGTCGGCCAACGAAGAAACCATGAGCACGATTCATCGCCGCTCGCTGGAGCGCAACGTCACCTCCTCGATCTTCATCGAGGAAATGTTCTCAACCGGCCACGATGTCGCCAATCGCGCCGTCTTCTCCGAATTTACGCCTGAGGACGCCAAGGTGGTTGGCATCGCGCTGCGCGCGGACAAGAAGATCGTCGACAAGATCACCAAAGGCGCGACGATGCACTCGTGAACGGGCAGCGGTCAAACAAAACGGCCGGGTCGCAAAACCCGGCCGTCCTTGTTTGAAGGTCTACGTCAGATCAGCCGTTTTGGGTAATGGGCGCGATCTGGATTTCGACGCGACGGTTCTGCGCACGGCCGGCTTCGCTGGCGTTGGTGGCGACCGGCTGGCTCGGGCCGAAGCCGACGGCAGACATGCGGCGCTGGTCGATGCCCTGGCTGCCGAGATAGCTGGCAACCGAATCGGCGCGGCGTTCGGACAGTTCCTGGTTATGCTGCAGGCTGCCGGTCGAATCCGTATGGCCGTTGACGTCGATCAGCGTGCGGTTGAACTTGCGAAGCACGATCGCGACCGAATTCAGCGTCGGATCGAATTCCGGCTTGATCGCATCCTGGTCGATGTCGAAGGTAATGGCCGACGGCATATTGAGGATGATGCGGTCGCCGACGCGCGTTACGGAGACGCCAGTACCCTGCAACTGCGCGCGCAGCTCGGATTCCTGCTGGTCCATGTAATTGCCGATGCCGGCACCCGCAAGCGCACCGACGCCGGCGCCGATCAGCGCAGCATTGCGGCGCGATGCCGGCGAGTGGCCGATGAGAAGACCGGCAACCGCACCAACGCCGGCACCGATCGCGGCGCCTCCCGCCGTGTTGGATACTTTCTGCTCTCCCGTATAGGGATCGGTTGTCGTACATGCATTGAGAAAGGCTGCCGAGACGGCAAGGATGGCAAATTTCTTGATCATAGAATCGTCGCTCTCCGGTTCGATGGTCCGCAGCAGATATGAAGCATTGCGGCAATATGATGAAATATAATTTTCGTCCACCCGCGGCCGGGCTGCCCGGCCACTATTCTGGAGCGTTTTCTTCCAAACTAACCAGTTCAAGGAGATTGGATCCGCTCCGCCGATCTATTCCCCTTGAAATCCAGGCTTCCGCCGTCAGAGGTTTTGGAAGAGTTGTCTCACCGTATCGTAGCTGGCATTGGCAATCGACAATGATTGCAATCCCAGTTGCTGCTGCGTCTGCAGCGCCAATACCCTGCTTGATTGCCTCTCCATGTCGGCATCGACCAGCTTGCCGACGCCACTCGTCAGCGAATCGCTGAGATTGCTGGCAAATTGGTTTTGCAGACTGACGCGCGTTTCCAACGAGCCGAAGGCCGATCCTATCGTGTTCAGTTGGTGCAGCATGGCGGTGACGGTGTTGACCATGTCGGTCACGGCGCCCTGTGTCGTATTGGCGTCGAGCGAGATTTCCACCTGCCCGCTGGTATCGCCATTTTTACTGCCGATCAGCACATAGTTCTCGGCTGCCCCCGCTTCCGTTGCAAAAGCCGTGGAGGTGAGCACGCCATAGCCGCCCGTGCCGCTTGACTGATCGTCGATCAGATATCGTGCATCCGTCGATACGATGGGGCCGCTGGTCGAGCCGACACCCTCATAGTTCAGCATGCCGATCGAAACCGTGCCATCGGTGTGGCGGATGAGGGAGCCCGGGATCTCGTGTGGCTCGGTCGGATCGTCACCGTTCTGCAGCACGACCCAGTTGACGCCGTTGAAGCTCGTCGACTCGCCGACGCTGCGAAGCTGGTCCTTAAGTTCGGAGATTTCGTCGTTGAGCTTGGTCTTATCGACACTGCCCTCATAGCCAGTCACCAGCTTCGATCGGATCTGAGTGACGATATCGATTGCGCTGGTGATGCCCGTGGAGGCGGTGCTGACCGTGGCAGCAGCAAGCCCCAGCGCATCCTGCACGGCCGAGACGGCGCCAATATCGGTGCGCGTCAATGTCGAGATCGTCCAGTAAGTGGCGTTGTCCTTAGCGGTCTGCACACGCAGACCGGATGACATCTGACGCTGTGCAACATTCAGATCCGCCTGTGTGTTTCGAAGGACTTCAAGGGCTGTTTTGACAGGGGAACTTACCCTTATGAAGGTCGAAAAAATACTCACGACACAGGACTCCGGACGCAACGATACACAACAGATACAAGAAGACATTGGAACCATGCCGCGGGCGCTCATGCGCGCGGGCCAACCGAAGTCGGCGAAGGTGGAGTCCGGCAAAAAAACAGCGCCTGAAACTCGAGCGGTTACAGGCGCTATGATTAGCAATCATGCTTAAGAAAGCTATAATGGAAACTAGCAATTTACCATAAATCGCCCTCGATCAGAAAATCGTTATCGCGTTCAGGTTGCGATCATTCCACCGCCCGGAGCCTGGCCGCCTTCGCACGCAATGCCGCTTCCTACATCTCTTCATGCAGCCGCCGCTCCGTTGAACAACAAGCCGCAGGAACTGCGAGACAGTCCCTTGAAAGGCTTACAACCCAAGAAATGTGCACTTTTTGTTCTATTTCCCGGCCGTTTCTTTTGCCTTTCAGGGCAGAATCATTACATTGAGCCGCATGACCATCGGACATGACGACATTCCCTTCTTTGACGAGGAGCCGGAGGACGCGGCGCCGCGTCGGCCTGCCCCTGCCCCCAGCGCCGGTGGCGGTATTGCGGCCCGCGCCATGGCGGCGCGCGACAGCGGCCGCCGCCCTGACTATCTCGCTGGCCTCAATCCGGAACAGGCGGAAGCGGTCGAGACGCTGGATGGGCCCGTACTGGTGCTCGCCGGCGCCGGCACCGGCAAGACGCGGGTGCTGACGACCCGCATCGCCCACATCCTTTCCACCAATCGTGCTTTCCCATCTCAGATCCTCGCCGTCACCTTCACCAACAAGGCCGCGCGCGAGATGAAGGAGCGTATCGCCCTCCTCGTCGGCGGCGCGGTCGAAGGCATGCCCTGGCTCGGCACTTTCCATTCGATCGGCGTCAAGCTGCTGCGCCGTCATTCCGAGCTGGTCGGCCTCTCCTCGAGCTTCACCATTCTCGACACCGACGATGTCGTGCGCCTGATCAAGCAATTGATCCAAGCAGAAGGGCTGGATGACAAGCGTTGGCCCGCCAAGCAATTTGCGGGGATGATCGACACCTGGAAGAACAAGGGCCTCGGCCCGGCCGATATTCCGGAAGGCGATGCGCGCGCCTTCGCCAATGGCAAGGGACGCGACCTCTATACCGCGTATCAGGCCCGCCTGAAGACGCTGAACGCCTGCGACTTCGGCGACCTTTTGCTGCATCCGATCAATATGTTCCGCCAGAATCCTGATATATTGAAGGATTATCACCAGCGGTTCCGCTACATCCTCGTCGACGAATATCAGGACACCAACACCGCTCAATATATGTGGCTGCGTCTACTGGCGCAGCGGCAAAAGGGCGAGCTGCAGAATGTCTGCTGCGTCGGTGACGACGACCAGTCGATCTACGGCTGGCGCGGCGCTGAGGTGGACAACATCCTGCGTTTCGAAAAGGATTTTCCAGGCGCCAAGGTCATCAAACTGGAGCGCAATTACCGCTCTACCGAGCATATTCTCGGCGCGGCCGCGCATCTGATTGCCCATAATGAGGGCCGGCTCGGCAAGACGCTGTTCACCGACCGCTCCGATCCCGACGATATCAAGGTGCAGGTGCACGCCTCCTGGGATTCCGAGGAGGAAGCGCGCGCGATCGGCGAAGAGATCGAGCAGCTTCAGCGCGGCAAACACAATCTCAACGACATGGCGATCCTCGTGCGCGCCTCATTCCAGATGCGTGAATTCGAAGACCGCTTCGTTACGCTCGGCCTGAACTACCGCGTCGTTGGCGGCCCTCGCTTCTACGAACGCCTCGAAATCCGCGATGCCATGGCCTATTTCCGCCTCGTCTGCCAGCCGGCCGACGACCTCGCCTTCGAGCGCATCATCAATACGCCGAAGCGCGGCCTCGGCGACACCACCGTGCGCGCCCTGCACGATTACGCCCGCGTCCGCGACATTCCGATGCTGGCGGCGGCCGCCGATATTATCGAAACGGACGAGATGAAGCCGAAGGCGCGCAAGGCGCTGTTCGACGTCGTGCAATCCTTCCGCCGTTGGCAGGGATTGCTTGAAAACACCCCGCATACCGAGCTTGCCGAGCAGATTCTCGAAGAGTCCGGCTATACCGACATGTGGAAGAATGACAAATCGGCGGAAGCACCCGGACGGCTGGAAAACCTGAAGGAACTCATCCGCTCGATGGAAAGCTTCGAATCCATGCGCGGCTTCCTCGAACACGTAGCCCTCGTCATGGACGCCGAGCAGAACGAGGATCTGGACGCAGTCTCGATCATGACGCTGCACTCCGCCAAGGGCTTGGAATTCGACACCGTCTTCCTGCCTGGCTGGGAGGAAGGCCTGTTTCCACACCAGCGCTCGCTCGACGAAAGCGGCCGCGCCGGTTTGGAGGAAGAACGCCGCCTCGCCTATGTCGGCCTCACCCGCGCTAAGCGCCGCTGCCACATCTGGTTCGTCTCCAACCGTCGCATCCACGGCCTCTGGCAATCGACCATCCCGTCTCGCTTTCTCGACGAACTGCCGGAAACCCATGTCGAAGTGGCCGAGATGGAGCAATCTTACGGTGGTTACGGCCGCGGCGGCTATGGCCAGTCACGCTTCGACAAGGCCGACCCTTTCGCCAACTCCTATTCCACTCCCGGCTGGAAACGCGCCCAGGCCAACAAGACCGACGCCACCCGCGACAATTGGGGCTCCCGCTCCGGCCACGCCGTCGAACGCATCGGCTACGGCGAAAGCGGCCCCAAAACCCGCACCATCGACGGCGAACTCGTCGCCAAATCCACCTCCACCGAACCCTCTAAATTCGCGATCGGCGACCGCGTCTTCCACATAAAGTTTGGGAACGGCAATGTTTCCGAGATCGAAGGGAACAAGCTGACGATCGATTTCGATCGGGCGGGGCAGAAAAGGGTGTTGGATGGGTTTGTGGAGAGGGTTTGACGGTTGCGGTGGGCATCTGCCGCATCGATCATCTGCTTTGCCAACGCAATGCCCTTTGCCCCGGAGCTAGGGCACATGCTCCATCATGATTTGCGTGTGCAGCATCGGCGCTTCGCTTCCGAAGTAAGTCTTCAGTAGCGGCAGAAAATCGTCCGATAGATAAAAATCCGTGAGCGCGCGGTCGACCACTAGGCGGAAGTCGGCATCGTCGCGCCTCAGGGCGATTGCATATGGTTCATGCGTGAACAGGCGATCGCCGACTTCAAGCAAGGACGGATCGTGCGCGCGCTGGGCCAAGCTCATGAGTAGCACCCGATCGGCGAAATAGGCGTCGATCTTATGTTCCTCCAGCGCCTTAAGTCCGTCTTCGTGCGTGTCGAAATCGGCAATCCGAGTTTTCGAGGTCTCGATGCTGCGTGCCTCGCGCAATATTGCGTCCGTCGTGGTGTTTGCGCGCACGCCGATGACGCTGGTGGATGGAGCACGCTGGCTAACGGAACGAACGGTGGGCGTATCAAGAAAAAGCGCGTGCAGATAGTCGGGCGAATCCTTGCGCAGCAGGGCGCTCGCTCCGGTCAGGAAGATCGGCTGTGAGAAATCGACGAGTTTCCGCCTCTCCAGATTGACTGTGATAGCCCCGCAAAGCAGGTCGATCTGACCGTTCTTGACAGCGTCGAAACCATTGGCCAGCGTCATTTCTACATATTCGCGCTTCAACTGCGGAACCGCATGCTCGATTTCGTCCGCGACCTTGCCGCAGAGGTCGATGGCATATCCCGTCGGTTTTTCATTCGGCTTGCTGGATGAAAACGGTGCCTCGTCGGCGATGTAGCCGATGCGCAGGGTTGTATGCTGGTGAAGCGTGTCGAGCGTCCCGGCGCTCGCTCCGCAGATCGAAAAGAAAACGGCAAGGCCCGTCAGCAGCAACCGTCTCATGCGCTTGGCCAGACCTGTATGCGGGGCAACGGCACCAGCATTATCCTCGTCTCCGAAAAACGGATGATCGCAAGGGCTGAAAAGCAGATTATGGCTTCGCGTTCATTTGTCAATCGCGGACACCTCAACGACGCTGGTTGGCAAGACACTTCTGTTTCCTGAGATTCACCAGGTATCTTCAATATCCGGCACGTCACCGCGACCCGTCAGCAGTCTCAACAGCGTGCGTTGCGACATGCCGCCCCAAATGTCCGGCGCACTTCAAGCATTCCCTTGGACTGCCCTAGCATAAGCCCGCGCGCCCCCTCGAAAACTATCGCGCTCTACCTTATATTCAGTCTGAGCATTAAAAGCTTGATCCAACGCGCAACGCTTGGCATCGTGCAGTGCAACAGAGATGGAAGGAGAAGCCATGAAGGCGCTGCTGCTGATCGATATCCAGAATGGCTTCTGCCCCGGCGGCAATCTGCCGGTGCCGGATGGAGATCAGGTGGCGCCTGTCGCCAACAGGCTGATAGACAGTGGCAAATACGATTTGGTTCTTGCCTCCCAGGATTGGCATCCCCCCGGCCACGGCAGCTTCGCTTCCGCCCATCCCGGCAAGAAGCCCTTCGAAATGGGCATGCTCTCCGGCAAGCCGCAGATGATGTGGCCGGACCATTGCGTGCAGAACACCGAAGACGCCATGCTTCATCCTGAACTGAACCTCGACGGTATCGACTTCATCCAGCAGAAGGGTCAGAATCCGACTGTCGACAGCTATTCCGCCTTCCGCGACAATGATCACGCGGCTCTCACCGGTCTTGCTGCGCATCTGCGCGCCGAGGGTATTTCCCAACTCGACCTCTGCGGGCTCGCGACCGATTACTGCGTGAAATTCTCGGCTCTGGACGCCGTGGAGATGCTGCCGGGTGTAAAGGTCCGCTTCATCGAGGACGCCAGCCGCGGCATCGATCCGAACGGCGTCGAGGCCGCGATCAACGAAATGCGGGCGCGTGGCGTCGCCATTATCGACAGCAAAGAAGTGCTTGCCTAAAATTCCTCCTATCAGGCTAAACCTTCCCTAAAGAAAATAGCGCAAGCTGTTCCCGGTATTGAAGATATTGGGACATTTCGCGTGCAGTCGATCACCATCAACGGCCGTTTCCTCAGCCAACCTTTGTCGGGCGTGCAACGTTTCGCCCGTGAGCTGACCCTGGCGCTGGACCGTAAGATCGCCGCCGGCGCCGTACCCGCGGCCTTGAAGGGTATCAACTGGCGGCTAGCCGTGCCGCGCGATACGCCTGTTGATATCGGCCTCTCGGCCATATCGGTCGATGCCTTCAGCTCCGGTCCCGGCCATGTCTGGGAACAGACGGCGCTGCTTGCGCATTCCCGCGGCGGCCGGCTGATCGGTTTCGGCGGCAGCGGTCCACTATTGCATCGCCGCCAGGCCGTGGTCATTCATGACGTGACGATCTTCCGTCATCCCCAATCCTTCAAGCGCAGCTATCGCCTGCTGCACGGCGCGCTCGGCTCGGTGCTGACCCGCACCGCGAAGATCGGCACCGTATCGGAATTCTCGCGCAAGGAACTGGCCTCCGTCTTCCATGTCCCCTCCGACAATATCGATGTGGTCTACAACGCCGTCGATCATTTCGCCGCCATCGAGCCGGATGAGACGATCATCGAGCGCCTGGGCCTCAAAACGAACGGGTTCTTCCTGCTGGTCGGCACGATGAAGCCGAACAAGAACCTCGATTTCGCCATCCGGGCTTTCGAAGCTCTGGGCGATCCCGATCAAAAACTGGTGGTCGTCGGCGGCACCGCGCCGACTGTGTTCAAGTCGGATGGTCCCGAATCAAACGATCACATGCTCTTTCCCGGCCGGCTGAGCGATGCGGAAGTTGCCGCTCTCGAACGTCACGCCACCGCTTTCGTCTTCCCGAGCCTCTACGAAGGTTTCGGCATTCCGCCCCTGGAAGCGATGACTCAGGGCTGCCCGGTGCTCGCCGCCGATATCCCCGCGGTACGCGAAGCCTCCGGCACCGCCGCGATCTATTTCGATCCAACAAGGCAGGATGAATTGGTCGCCGCCATGCGCCGGATTGCCGGCGATGAAACATTGCGCGCGGACCTGCGCCAAAGGGGCCGCGAGAATGTCGCCCGTTTCTCCTGGGACCGTAGCGCCGACCGGGTCCTGAGCATGCTGGAAGATCTCTGATCTAAAGCGCGTCGCGATCTTTCAGATTCGCTTCTTGCGCTTTAGCCCTCGATTTTGCGCATGTCGTTATCGCAAAACCGCAGCGCACTTTTGCGCGACATGCTTTAGGATATAGCCTGCCGGCGGATCATCTTGACGAAATAACTGTAGAGACCCAGCAGGCAGAAGGCCGCGCCGCCGGCCATTCCTGTGCCGACCGATATCCAGAGCGAATAGTCGAATCCGGCTGTCGCCAGCACCGGCACCGCAAACCCGGCAGCGGAAAGCACGACCGGCTGCCAGATGAAATCGAAGGGCAGCGCCATCAGCACTTTCACGCCGATCACCATCGCGATCAGCGCCCCGACCGTGGCTCCGGCCATCAGCGCGCCGTCGCTGAAGGAACCGAGATAGCCGCCCGCCAAAGCGCCGGCATTGAGCAGGGCGCAATCCACGACCGCCAGCAAAAAGATCGCCAGCAGCCGATGGCGCAAATGCGCCGGCGTCGGCAGCATGTTGAGCGTCAAGGCACGGCAGACCGACAGGCCGGTGACGAACGGCGCCGCACTCAAAAAGCCATCGCGCAGGCCTTGGGTGATGACGAAATGGCCGACCGGCTGCAGCAGCGCAAAAATCCCTGCCGCCGTCATCAAGGTGAAACCCGTGAGCAGCGAATAATAGCCGCCGAGCTGCCGCCGAAACGCCGCTGTGGCGCCCTCGCGGTCGTAAGTCGCGACCACATCGGGATATTGAATGGCCTGAAGAGCCGAGACAATCAGCACGAAAGGCCGCTGCAGCAGGTCGAGCGCCAGCAGCGCGCCCGCTGCCCCGCCTGCGCCCAATGCCGCTGTCAGGATCGATTTCAACCCAAGCGGTGCCAGGAGGCCGATGACCGAGGCACCCGCCGCGACGCTGCCATAGACAAAGTGCTTTCGCACCAGCGGCAGTTGGAGACCGGCCGCCTCCCGCAGGCTGTTGCGGGTCAGGAACATTGCCAGCGCACTATAGGCGACGTAACCGGCAAGCAGACCAGCGACCGTATACGCGAAGCTCGGCATGATCGCCGCGCCGCCCAGCGTGCCGACCGCCAGAACGGTGGCCCGCGAACCCTGCAGCCGCGAGAAGGCGCGGAACTCCTGGCGGAAGCGCAGCATCGTCAGATGCAGATCGCTGCCGCCCTGAAAAATCGCCACCAGACCGCCAAGCACCGCGATCTCCTTCGGCACGGCGAAGAAGGTCGAAGCAACCGCGGCCAGAATGCAGATCACGGAGCAAGCGGCGAATTCGACGCTCAATGCCATGCGCTCCGCTGCCTCGCTGCCTGGCACCTGCCCGGGATAGAAGCGGCTGCACGCAAAGCGCACCCATTCGAAGCAGAAGATCGCCGCGAATTGGCTGATGGAGATGAACAGCGAATAGGCCGCATAATCCGCCGGCGACAGCAGATGCGCGACCGCGATCAGCAACCCGAAAGCCACCGCCGCCTGATAGAAATATGCAGCCAATGCTATGATCTTTGCCATGGCGGCAGCTAACAGCAAAAAGCTGAGAAAAGCGCTAATTCGGACCGAGCGATTCCGTGCCCATCGGTAAATAGAGCCGATCGCGATGCACTTTGCCATCAGACCGCATCAAAGCCGGCAACAGCATCTTCGCAGGCGCGTCAAGGGCGATGTACGAGACTAGCTCCGGTTCAAGCCACGCTGACCAAAACTGGTCCTGTTGCCACCGGTCGCAGGACTTTTCGGAGCAACATAGGCGACCGGTGCTGGTCGTCCATTTTGATCCGTGTCTTCGGGATCGGGCGACATCCAATGTGAGAGGCATCCACTAGGAGCGAATAGAAGCAGGGCAGAATAGACCACTCCAATGCCGCGATACAGTATATTGAATATCTTCTCTATCGACCCATCATGCATAAAAATCGAGACAGCAGTCGTAACAAGAAAAATCAAAACAAACGCCAGAAAGACACGGAGCGGCGGCACTCCAATGTCGCGCATTCTTGCCGACTGGATACTCAAATCCATCCAGATAAACGGAGCAAGGAAGAGTCCGAAGGGCAGCAATGCCCAGGGACTAAGGATCGTTGGTTTGCCGTTGCCGGTGAAAGCCATAACGTCGAGCAGGAGAGCAAGTAAGATACCAGCCAGGCTACCGATGCCAATATGCCACCAAAAATACTGCCGTCTCCCCAGGGTTCCCCGGAAGCCGAAAAGAATATCAATCACGCGATCCCCCACGAAGCGTTGACCGACGGCAATACAGCACGGAGATCCTTCGCCTCCCTGAAAGATACTTCTCAAATTTTAGCTGACGAACGCCCTCCGGATCGCAACAGACCAATCTCGTTGAATTGCTTTTTTGCACTGCACACGTTAGAAGACCCCGCAATTTTAGGGATGGAAGCAGGCGACGTGGGAAGGCGTTGTCAGCGGAGGAGCGCCATTATGGAAACCATCACCACGATTGCCACCCTGCGTGTGCAGCTCGGCGAACATCGCAAGGCTGGCAAAAACATCGGCCTGGTGCCGACCATGGGCTATCTGCACGCCGGCCACATGGAACTGGTTGCCCGCGCCAGGGCGGAAAACGATATCGTTGTCGTGTCGATCTTCGTCAATCCGCTGCAATTCGGCGCCAACGAGGACCTTGCGAAATATCCGCGCGATCTCGAGCGCGATAGCGCCATGCTGCGCGATGGCAAGGTCGATATCCTCTTCGCGCCTGGTGTCGCCGACATGTATCCGCGGCCGATGGAGACGCTCGTCGATGTGCCGAAGCTCGGGATGGAATTGGAGGGTGCCGTTCGCCCCGGCCATTTCTCTGGTGTTGCCACCGTCGTCACCAAGCTTTTCAACATCGTCCAGCCCGACAGCGCCTATTTCGGCGAGAAAGACTATCAGCAGGTGGCGATCATCCGCCGCATGGTGGACGATCTGGCCCAGCCCGTTCGCGTCGTGCCGGTGCCGACCGTGCGCGATGCCGATGGCCTGGCGCTGTCGTCGCGCAATGTCTACCTCTCGAAAGAAGAACGCGCCGCCGCCGTCATCGTACCACAAGCCCTGGCCGAGGCCGAACGGCTCTATGCTGAGGGCGCCGACGATCCCATCGCTTTCGAGGCGGCACTGCGCGCATTCATCGCCAGCGAGCCGCTGGCAACATCCGAAGTCGCCGCTGTTCGCCATCCCGACACCTTGGAGCCGCTGACGAAACTGCAGGGCCAGCCTATCCTCGTCGCCCTTTTTGTCCGCATCGGCACCACCCGCCTGCTCGACAACCGCGTCATTGGCCTCAAGCAGGCCACCAATAACAAGGCCGCCTGAGATGAGCACGATCGGACAAATCAAACGCACCACGCCCGCCCAGATCGAGGCGATGAAGGGCACGCGCCCGATCGTCAGCCTGACGGCCTATACGACGCCGATCGCCCGCCTGCTCGATCCGCATTGCGACCTGCTTCTGGTCGGCGACTCCCTCGGCATGGTGCTCTACGGTATGGAATCGACGGTTGGCGTGACGCTGGAAATGATGATCGCCCATGGCCAAGGCGTCATGCGCGGTGCCCAAAAGGCCTGCGTCATCGTCGACCTGCCCTTCGGCTCCTATCAAGAATCGAAGGAACAGGCCTTCCGCAATGCGGCCCGCATTTTGAAAGAAACTGGCTGTAACGGCGTCAAGCTGGAGGGCGGCGAGGAGATGGCCGAGACCGTCGCATTCCTGACCAATCGCGGCGTCCCGGTCTTCGGACATGTCGGCCTGATGCCGCAAAAGATCAACACGAGTGGCGGCTATCGCTCGCTCGGCCGCTCTGACAAGGAAGCGGAAAAGATCCGGCACGACGCCAGGGTGATCACCGAAGCCGGTGCTTTCGCGCTTCTCATAGAGGGCACGGTCGAACCGCTCGCCCGCGAAATTACCGCCTCGATCAGCATCCCGACCATCGGCATCGGCGCCTCGCCAGCCTGCGATGGCCAGATCCTCGTCTCCGACGATATGTTTGGCCTCTTCAGCGACTTCAAGCCTCGCTTCGTAAAGCATTTTGCGGAGCTGGCGCCAGTGGTTTCAAAGGCGGCGGAAGCCTATGCGGAAGAGGTGAAGGCACGGACATTCCCGGGGCAGGAACATACATTCCAAGTGAAAAAGTAGCGGACGATGGTTTGCTGCGAATGACTGAAGGTAAAGCGCTTGATTGCGCCGATGTCGCTTAGCGCTTCGCCTGACGTGAATGGTTTTCCGCTTCCCTCTCCAGCAGATAGATCGCCTCGCCAAAATCCTCCATCTTGGTCATCAGCGCCGCATGGGCGTCGCGCAGGCCCTGATTGTAGAAATGCGGACCGATTTCCGTGGCGAAGAAATCCAGCAGGAATTCTGCCGGCAATGCGCCGATCGTCTGGTCGAGCTCATCGGCGAAATATTGCTGAAGGCGGGCGACGATCGCGGCTTTTTCCTCTTTCGGGAAGGTAATCTTTTTCATTCATTGCGCTCCAGCGTTTTAGAAGCAAATCCAATCGGCTAGTTCAAAGAAATCAATTGTCCCATCAAGGAAATTGAATTGCCGAGGCTCCCCCCGCAGCTTACAGCTCGAAAAGTTTTCCATAAAGGACAAAGCGGGCGATGGGTCGCGCGGATTTTTTTGAGGGGTTGAAGGGTGGTATTCCCATCGGCCTTGCTGCGGCGCCGTTCGGCGCGTTGTTCGGGGCCTTGGCGCGCGATCAGGGCATGTCGCTCGGTGAACTCACCCTGATGAGCGGCACCGTCTATGCCGGCGCCAGCCAGATGGTGGGCATTGAGCTATTCGGCCACAATGTCCAGGCGTGGCTGATCGTTCTGTCGATCCTGGCGGTCAATTTCCGCCATGTGCTCTACTCGGCCGCGATCGCCCGTTACATCAGGCGTTTCTCGCCCATTGAAAAATTCTTAACTTTCTTCCTGCTGGTCGATCCGCAATTTGCCGAAACGATCAAGCGCGCCGAGAGCGGCAAGCCGGTCACCTTTGCCTGGTACTTCGGTTTCGCAGCGATGATCTACGTTCCCTGGGTGGTGATCAGCCTCATCGGCGGCATGCTTGGCAGCCTCGTCGGCGATCCCAAGACGATCGGCCTCGATATTTTGCTGCCGATCTATTTCCTCGGCATCGTCATCGGTTTCCGCAAACGCGACAATTTCCTGCCCGTGGTGATTGCAAGCACCGCCGCCTCGGCCATCGCCTATCGCTATGTCGGTTCGCCGTGGCACGTCAGCATCGGCGCCTTTGCCGGCGTGGCCCTAGCAGCCATGCTTCCGCCGGTCCGGTCGAACCGCAAGCCCGACCTCGCGACTGAAAATCACGAGGTTTGACCATGACCGATTTCGATCCGCATATGGTTCTGCTGATCCTCGCCGCCGCCGTCGTGACCTACCTCACACGCATTGGCGGCTACATCCTCATTACCAAGATGACCCGCATTCCACCGCGCGTCGAAGCGGCGTTAAATGCAGTGCCGGCTGCCGTCCTCACCACGCTTGTTGCACCAGCCTTCTTCATCGGCGGCTGGGATACGAAGGTGGCGATGGCCGCAGCGCTCGTGGTGGGCTTGCGCTTCTCGCCGACGTTCATGCTGATCGCCGGCTGGATCGTCGTGATGGTTTGGAGACATCTCGCCGGCGTCTAGCACCGACAAATGCGATGCCTGCCCTGCCCTTGACGGGCGGAATAGGCCACCCCTCAGTGACTTAGAGCCAAAGTCGCTTTCTCCAGCCAGACGCGGATATCCTTGTCATGGATCAGCGGCATCAGCGCTTCACGGGTTCTGGCGTGATAGTCGTTCAGCCAGTGCAATTCATCGCGGGTCAGCAGTTCCGGCAGAACGAGGCTGCGGTCGATCGGGCAGAAGGTCAGCGTTTCAAAGCCGAGCATCGGCATGTCACCGCCCTCGATCTCCTCGGGATCGCGAATGTAGATCAGGTTCTCGATGCGGATGCCGAAATGGCCGGGACGGTAGTAACCGGGCTCGTTCGACAGGATCATGCCGGGCAGCAGCTCCTGCGTCGATAGCCGCGAGATGCGCTGCGGGCCCTCATGCACGGAAAGATACGAGCCGACGCCATGGCCGGTGCCGTGAGCGAAGTCCGCACCGGCTTTCCAGAGCGCGATGCGCGCCAGCGGATCGAGATCGCAGCCGCGCGAGCCCTTGGGGAAACGCGCCGTGCTGATGGCGATCATGCCTTTCAACACCAGCGTAAACAGACGCTTCTGCTCCTCGGAAACAGCACCGATGCCCACCGTGCGGGTGATGTCGGTTGTGCCATTGATATATTGAGCGCCGGAATCAATCAGAAACAGCTCGCCGGCCTGGATCAGCCGATCGCTCGCCGTCGTGACGCGGTAGTGCATGATCGCCGCGTGTTCACCCGCACCCGCGATGGTGTCGAAGGAGATGTCCTTCAGCGGGTTCTGCATGCTCTGGCCGACGCGCGCACGACTTGCCTCCAGCCGCTCGGCGGCGGCGATTTCCGTCACCGTGCCGGGCTTGCTATTGTCCAGCCAGTAAAGGAATTCCACCATGGCGGCCCCGTCCTGCAGATGAGCGGCGGCCGAGCCGTTGATTTCCGCGGAATTCTTGCGCGCTCGCGGCAGCCGGGCCGGATCGGTGCCCTCCACCACCTCGCCGCCCTCACGGCGGATGATGTCGGTCAGCGCATAGGAGGCGAGATCGGGATCGACGAGAATGCGGCGGCCATTAGCAGAGGCGGCAGCCAGATGCTCGACGAGATCGGCCGGCGGCAATTGTTTGCAGATCTGCGCTAGATAGGCCTCTGCCTCGACCTTAGTCTTGCGCTTGTCGAGGAAAAGCTCCGCTTCACCCTCGGCATAGATGATGGCGCGGGCCAAAGGGTGCGGCGTATGCGGCACGTCGTTGCCGCGAATATTGAAGATCCAGGCGACCGAAGACGGATCGGTGATAAGCGCTGCCCTGAGATTCTTGGCCTTCAGATCGGCCGCAATGGCCGTCAGCTTGTCTTTGGCAAGGACACCAGCCTGCGCGATATCCTGGATAATGACGCCGCCGAGCGGCTCGGCCGGCCGGTCGCTCCAAAGCTTGTCGAGCGGATTATGCGGCAGGAAGACAAGCTTGCCTCCTATCCCCGCCAGCGCCTTTTCCAACCGCCGAACCTCCGCGCCGGTGTGCAGCCACGGATCGATGCCGAGCCGGAAACCCTTCGGCGCGTTGCGGGGCAGCCAGACATGCGGCGGCTCGTCCACCAGATCGCCGCCGGTGAAGACCGATCTGTCCACCTGCTCGGCAAGCTGCGTCACATAGCGGCCGTCGACGAAAACCACGGCCTGTGACTGTGTCACCAGCGCAACACCCGCCGAGCCAGTGAAGCCCGTCAGCCAGGCCAGACGCTCTGAGCATCTGGGCACATACTCACCCTGATACTCATCGGCACGGGGTACGAGGAAGCCGTCAATACCAAGATCGCTGAAGGCGGCCCGCAGACCGGTGACGCGCTCGCGGCCGAATTGCGGGGTGGAGGTGACGTCGAAAGACTGGAACATGGCTTAATCCGAAATTGATCGAGAATCCGCGAAACTGAGTGGTGCCAGCATGTTAGAGCATGATCCCAAGAAGTGCGAAACGATTTTCGGGTCAGATCGCGTGCTGTTGAACAGGCAGAAACTCCCGACTGATGGACATTCAAACAAGGGGAGTCGTGGGTTAACGAATCCGCCCATTTCGTGAGCAGAGCGAATAGATTGTGACATCATCGCGACGAGCAATATGCAGAGACTGCATAGCTCCCATGAAGGACCCCCACTGCCGCGCGAAAGGGCGAGTCATTATATGGAGCGCATCAAACGGGGTTCACGAGGAACCCACTCGAACAAGGACTATGAAAATGCCAATCTCTCGCTCCGTATATGTTAGCCCGGCGCTGGCAGGCGAGCGTCGCACCGTACGCCACTCCATCGGCGCGCTTCGTCAGCTCGAAGTCGAAACGTCGAAGGCAATCGGCGCAAACCGTGGCGGTCGCCACTAACAGTTACAAGACTACGCGTTCGTATTTGGATCGCGGTCCGGAACTCCTCCTCCCTACCCGGATCGAGACCAGAACGGTAGAGCCTGCTTGAGCACTCCTCCACACGCTCGCGGGCAAGATCGGCCAAATACCGATCTGCAAGGCGGTGCCTCGGCACCGCCTTTTGCATTTTAGCTCCACGGTTAAGTCCCCTCTCCCTGAGCGGGAAAGGGTCAGAGCGAGGGGCGAAGGATTCTAAGGCCGGTCGAGATGGATGGTGACCCAGCCGTTGCGCCAGATCGTGCGCACATGGCGCATCCTCGCGCCGTTGTAGGCGGCCAGCACTTTCCAGCGTTGCTCGGCGAGGATGCCGGAAAGAATCACCGAACCGCCGGGCGCAAGATGGGCGACCAGTTGCGGCGCCATTCTGATCAGCGGCCGCGCGAGAATATTGGCGATGATCAGGTCGAAAGGCCCATGGCGGGAAAAGGCCGTGGAATGAAAGCCCGGCGCCGTCTCCAGCGCGATACCGGAGGCTATACCGTTGCGGCGAACGTTTTCGCGGGCAACACGAACCGCAACCGGATCAATATCGGTGGCGAGAACCGGAATATTGCGCAGCTTGCGCACGCCGATCGCCAGCACCCCGCTGCCCGTGCCGAGATCGAGCGCATTGCGCACCCGCCGGCTGGCGAGCACTTTTTCGATCGTCTCCAGACAGCCGGCTGTCGTGCCGTGATGCCCCGTACCAAAGGCCTGGCCGGCATCGATCTCGATGGCGATATCGCCTGACCCCACCTTGTCGCGATCATGCGAACCGTGCACTAGGAAGCGCCCTGCCCGAACCGGCTTAAGCCCCTCCAGCGACTTTGCGATCCAATCGACATCGGGAATGACTTCCCTTTCGATGACGAGTTCCGGAAACGCCGGCTTCAGCACGCTCGCAAAACGGGCGTGGACCTCTTCTTCGTCGTCTGCATAGAGATAGATCGAAGCTTCCCAAATATCCTTTTTCTCATCGATCTCGGTGGTGGCGATCGGCAATTCTTCGTCTTCGAATACCGGCGTCATCAGATCGAGAATCTGTTCGGCCTTTTTTTCGGTCGTCGTTACGTAAAGGCGGATTTCACTCAAGTCTTCGTTCTCTCTTGCTCTTATTCGGCCCAGTCGATCCACGGCGGCTTCGGCGTGTCATAGCCGGCCACACTATGAAGCAGTCCACGCCGCGCCGGTCCGAAACGCAGAAGCAGCGGCGCGAGCAGATTGCGTGCGGCAATCGCCAGCGGATTTTTCATAGTGATCAGGCGGGTCAGACCATAAGTCTGCTTCAGCACCTGTTTCACGGCTGGAATTCTGAGCGCCGAATACTCCTCTTCGCGGCCTTCCGCAATGAGCCAGGCAAGCCAGCAGGCATCCTCTATGCCGAGATTCATACCGCGAGCGCCAGCGGGCGAGTGAATATGGGCAGCATCGCCCGCCAGGAACACGTTACCCTTGGCCATCGGCTCGACATGGCGGAAATTGATACGGAATTGCGAGACCCAGGTCTTTTCGGCAACCGCCTCGGGATGAACGATGCGGCTTTCGAAATCCTCCAATGTCGAGATGTAGCGCAGCACATCGGCGGAGACGGGCAAACGCCCGACCATGCCGGGATCGCAAAGCGTGATCTCGGCGAAATGCGCATCCACCGGTCTCACATACCGAAAATCGGCGAGATAGAAATAAGCCTCCAGTGCTTCGCCGGGAAAGCCCGCGCCAAGCGCTTTGCGAACGGCCGAATGCGCGCCGTCGGCACCAATCAGGATGTCGGGACGAACCGTCTCCGTGGCCCCATCCGCTTGCCGCAGCGTCACTTCCGGCTTCTGAAGATCGGCGATCGTTTCCGCCACGACCGCGGTCTGCCACTCCGGCGCAATGCCGTGCGCAGCCAGCGCCTCGATCAGCAATCGCTCGGTCATCCCTTGCGCCAGAGCATGAACCGCACCGAAACGACCCGGCAAGCGCCTGGTATCGACATCGGCAAGGATCTTCGCTCCAGAGCGGATACGGAAATGCGCAATGGGCTGAGCGGTCGCAACGATGCGTTCGGTGAGGCCGGAGGGCGAAAGCAGTGTCAGCGTGCGGGCATTGATGCCGAGAGCCCGGCTCTCTTCCAGAGGCGCCGGCCCTTGACCGTCATCGATAATGCGCGGGACGAAGCCGCGGCGGGCAAGCTCCAGGGCCGCAGTCAGGCCGACCGGACCTGCGCCCGCAATCAGGACGGATCTGGATTTCCTGTCTCCCCCGGCTCCGTCCGCCATCGGCGCTCCTACCCTTTCTTGATCAGGTTCTGCAGCTTCTTGACGGCTATATCCGCGTTTTCGTTATAGGAGATCGTGCCTGCAAAGCGGCCGGCGGAATCGAGCAGGAAGACCGAAGCGGTATGATCCATGGTATAATCGCCATTTGGATCTTTCGCGTCGAGCGGCACTTTCTTGGCAAAGACCCTGAAGCCCTTGACCATGTCCATCACCTTGTCGGCATCACCCGAGATGCCGGTGATGCGGGTCGAGACGTTGGATACATACTGGTTCATGATCGCCGGCGTATCGCGCTCCGGATCAACGGTCACGAAATAGGCGTTGAGCTTCGTCCCATCCGGATCGACCTGCTTCATCCAGCCATCCAGCTCGAACAAGGTTGTCGGGCAGACATCGGGACAATGCGTATAGCCGAAGAAAAGCGCCGTCGGCTTTCCGCGAAACGCCTGATCGCTGATCGATTGACTATTCTGCGCAACCAGCGTGAACGGCACCCCGTACGGCCCCTCACCCGCAGCTTCCGGGGACTTGGTGATGCCAAAGCTCAACCAGCCCAAAAGCCCGGCCACAATCACCACGGCTACCCAGACAACAATCCGCATCGTCTTCATCGCTGTTTTCCTCACCACGCCATCCGCGGCTCGATATGTGGGACGCGCCGGCGATCATTTCGAGGGTTTAGCGGGTTGAAGTGGAGGACGCAATTCAACAAGATGTTTTCGGGCGTTCGGAGATCAAGGCGTCACGGCCTTACAGTTCTGTATCGGCGCAAAGATGCAGAATCCACCCTGCCGTTAAACCAATTCTAACCACTCCGCGCCAACATCGAAAAAGAGGCGAAGTCCGACTCGCCAGCCGCCGGATACGCGGCAAACCGATCTTCTTTTAGAAGGGCATGACGCCCGCCGGAGCAGCGAAGCGTTTTTTAAGCGCCAAAGCCACCGGATGCTGCCGCAGCCTTCAGCCGCTCCAGCCGATCCCTTTTCAATCGCTACCGCCGCCTGCCGCCGGCGCAAAACGGGAAGTTCTCAACCATGACGAATGCCATCAAACAATCGGGCGCCTATCTGGAGATCGTCTCCTTCCACCTCGGCGATCAGGAATTCTGCATTGATATCATGGCCATCCGCGAAATCCGCGGCTGGGCGCCGGTGACGCCGATGCCGCACACGCCACCTTACGTGCTTGGCCTCATCAATTTGCGTGGCGCAGTGATCCCGGTCATCGACATGGCCTGCCGCCTCGGCATGAAGATGACCGAACCGTCAGAACGCTCCGCCATCATCGTGACCGATATCGCCGGCAAGCTCGTCGGCCTGCTCGTCGAACAGGTCTCCGACATGATGAGCATCAAGAGCGAAGATCTGCAGCCGGCGCCGGAAATCATTCCGGAAATGCAGCGCGCCTTCTGCCGCGGCATCGTCGCGCTGGAAAAGACCATGGTCTGCTTCCTGAACCTCGACACGGTGATTGCCGACGAGCTGGCCCAGGCAGCTTGATTTCCAGACAAAACCGCAAAAGAAAATCGCCCTGGAGCAAAAGCTTCAGGGCGATTGTGTTTGTGGGACCGTCGTCGGCAGGGGTGTTGCCGGTGCGCCGGTCGCGCAGGCCGTGAACAGATGGAAGTGGCACTTCCACGTTCGCCCTAGAACTGCACCAAAACGGCGCAATCCGAAAGCGACCGAGACGTCTTCAGCGATCAAAGAGCAGGACTTTTTTTGGTACAAACCCCTTGACGGTTGTTAATGCGGTATCCCGGTAGTCTTGCCAGCCGTGAACTTTCAACAGTTTGCTCATTCCGTCGCTGCGCGAAACGCTGAGCTTATCGATATTTCAGTGATTCTTGGGATGCCGAATGGGCATCACTAAGAAAGCTCGCCCGATGCAAACCGGTCTCTCCCTGGCAGCCCTATACCACCTGAAAGCGGGATGCTTTAGGGTTTGCCGTTCTTCCAAGTGACATTCTGGCCGAACAGCGGAATGGTCGAGATCGCCATTTTCGCCGACCCGTTGGTCAATTCGCGCGAATGGACGAGATAGATCAGCGTATCGTTCTTCTTGTCGTAGATCCGGTCAACCACTAGCTTCTTCCAGATCAGCGACAAGCCGGCACGAAAGACCTCCTCGCCGCCCTCCGACAGGCTGATGTTGCCGATCTCGATCGGCCCCGTCTGGCGGCAGGCGATGGAGTTGTTGGAGGGGTCCTCGAACCAATTGCCCTTCCTCAGCCGGTCGATGACGCTGCGGTCGAAATAGGTGACGTGGCAGGTGACGCCGGACACTTCCGGATCCGGCACGGCATCGACCAGAATGTCATTGCCGGTCCAATCCACCCCAACCTTGCCGACAATTTCAGCCGAAGCGGAAACGGGCGCCAGAGCCAGGAACGACGCGGCAATAGCGGCATGCAATTTCAGTGACGTCATCGAACATCCTCCAACATCGCCGCCGGTCGAACCGCGGCCCCGCTAAGGTAAGGTGGCGGTCTGTGGATGCAAGGGACGCCGGGCGCCATAGAAGCGCCTGTTGTTCCTCATTTTTCTTTCAACACGACCTCGCCGGTCTCCAGAAGCGATTTGAGGTTGGAGAGAATCTTCGGCCAACCGCCGGAAACGGCGCCGATGAACTTGGCGTTTTCCAGTTCCATCGTATGGGTGACGGTGAACTTGACCGAATCCCCAATCGGCTCGATGTCCATCACGCATAGCGACCAGCCTTCGGCCTTCAATTCGGGCATGAATTCGTTTCGCCATTTGATGGCCAGTCGCTTCGGCGGATCGAAGGCCTCGATCTCGCCGGTGTCGGTGACCCGCCCGTCGGGGTAAGTCATCTTCCATGGCGAGCCGACCTTCCAATCGGTCTCATGCTGGATGTTGAACCAATATTTCTTGATGAACTCCGGCGTCGTCAGCGCCGTCCAGAGCTTGTCGGGCGTGGTGCGGATGTAGGTGACATAAACGAAGCTGCTTCCGGTCATGACATTTCTCCTCGCGTAAGGTGATTTGCTGCGCACGGTGATCTGGCGGCAACTATTGGCCGCCATCGCCCTCCAAAGCCTTCTTGAGAGCGGAAAGAGCGCTCAATTGGCGGCGCTCGAATTTGTTTATCCAACGTTCGGCGATGTGATTGATCGGAACGGGATTGATGAAATGCAGCTTCTCCCGGCCCTGCCGCTGTGCGGATACCAGGTTCGCCTCTTCCAGGATGGCAAGGTGTTTCGCCACCGCCTGGCGCGTCATCTCCAGCCCCTGGCAGAGTTCGCCGAGCGTCTGGCCGTTCTGCTCATATAGACGGTCCAGCAATTGCCGCCGGCTTGCGTCCGCCAGAGCTCGAAAAACCGCATCGTCGTTCATACCAAACACGGAACCATTTAGTTGCCTATTAATGATCTTATAGGCAACTATTTGGTTGCATGTCAAGTGACATGAGCGGAGGGTACGGCAGAAAGTCCGAGGAAGGGAAAACGTCGCGCGTCAGATGGCGATGGCGTATTGCTCCTGCTCCATGCGCAGATGATCGAGCATCCGCGCAATTCCCTCCTCCAGGCTGATGTGCGGTGCAAGCCCGTAGGAGCGCTGAAGGGCCGTATCGCCGCAGCGATAAAAGACGCCTTCAGGGCGATCGCAGAGGCCTTTTACGACAGGATTCCAGCCGATTTGCCGGGCGATGGTTTCCGCCAGCTCCATAAAGGAGGTAGCCCTGCCGGTCGAAAGGTTGAGGCTGGCGCCATCCGGCAATAATTCCTTGGTTTGCCAGATGAAATCGACGCAATCATCAATATGGATGAAGTCCCGGCATTGCCGGCCGGAACCCCAGACGAAAACTTCCGCAGCGCCTCTTTCGTCAAGCAAGCGCCGGCAGATGGCAGGGAACGGGTAGGCAAGATCCTGATCCTCGCCATAGCCGCTGAACGGCCGGTAAGCGACCGCGCGGTTGCCGTAACGCTCGACATAGAGCTTCATTAGATATTCGCCGGTCAGTTTCGCCCAACCATAGCTGAGATCGGGCACGCCGATGGCGGCCTCGAAGGAAATCATATCCTCCGAAAGCAGCCGATGGTTGGCGGCCGTCTGCAGCGAGACGGGATAAGCTGCGCTGGAGCTGAAGAACACGACACAGCCGGGTTTGGCGCGTGCCGCCCATTTCCACAATTCCGTATCCACCGCCAAATCCTCGGCAACGTCGAGCGAGCGCGCCTCCAGCGTCACGCGGCCGCCGACCAATGCTGCTAGGTGGAAAACATAGTCGAAGCGTTCCAGCGGACGGAAAAAGAAGGTCCGGCAATCCTCCTCGAAAAAGGTAAAGCGCGATCCGGGAAAGCGCTGCCAGAGATCGGGATGCCGTGCCCCCGTCCCTTCCACCAGTTGATCGACGCAGACGACATCCAACCCTTCGGCCAAAAGCCGCCTGATGAGATGCCTTCCGACAAAACCACAGCCTCCCGTTACCAAAGCCCGCGTCATGTGACTGATCCTTTTTTATTGAGCGAAGAAGCCGCTCCTGCCTGTATAAATATCGACCATGCGCCGTCCCCATTCCGCCTTGCTGGGCGCAATCCGCTGGCCAAGCGCGCGCGCCCCTTCGCAAAGACTCTGCATCAGCCGGTCGTCATCGGTGCTCGCCAAGCGTTCCGCCAGTGAACCGGCATCGCCGCTTTTGAAGACCAGCCCCGCGCCGTTCCGCTCTACCTCGGCGGCTATCAGCGCATTGCTGCTGACAATGACAGGAATGCCCGACATCAGCGCCTCGGCGGCTACCAGTCCATAGGGTTCGGGCATGCGGGAGGGCATGACGAAGACGCGCGCCTCACCCGCGAGCGCCGTCACCTCCTCGTCGGCCAGCCAGCCCGGAACCCAACAATGCGGCAATGCCCGCTGCATTTCGTCGAGCAGCGGTCCGCGGCCGATCAGCGTCGCCGTTCGCCCGGTCTTGTTTAACGCGTCGGCGAGCGTTCGGACGCCCTTTTCCCAACACATCCGTCCCAAGAAGACGGTGCGGTGATTGCGCCAAGCCTCCACGGGCGTCGGCGTCAACGGCTCGGTCGGCGTGCGCAAGGTCAGAAAATGCTGCAGCGGCCCCGAGTGCAGATAGGCCTCCATGCTTTCATGCGCCAGTACGATGCCGACGCGGCTCCAGAACTCCTCGCCGACGCCGCGTTGTGTCAGCGTGCGGCGAAAGCGCCAGAGCTTGTGGAGATAGTTTCGCTTGTCGCAATTGGTCGCAAGACATGCTGCCGACAGCGGGCGGACATCGCAGACCGTTCCGCTCTGGAAATTGATCAACCCTCCGTTGGGACAACTCAGAAAGAAATCATGCGCTGTGATGATGACCTTGGCCTTGTGTTTGGCGAGCGCGTAGAAGATCGACGGCGAGAGAATCTGCGACCAGCCATGCACATGCACGACGGTCTCCTCGTCCGTTTCCTTCAGCAGACCGTCCAACGCTTCGTAGGCCCGCTTGTTATAATGCTTTTCGAAGACGTCGGTGAACGTGGGGCCGTCGCGAAGGGGGCGTTCGCCAAGCGCAACCGTGCGGATGCCCGCAAAGCGCGGCTTCAGTCCTTCGCCGTCATCGCCGACCAGGATGGCGCAATTCAGCCCTGCTTGCCTGCTCGCATCGACGCATTGCAGCGCCACTTTAGTCGCACCGCCGCGAATGGTTGAGACGTCATTGACAAGTATGAGACGCATGGAACCCGGCACTCACCCCACCCATATTGATTGGGACCGGACGAAAGGGATTCGCCTTTTACATCATGCCCCCGACGGTATTCAGCGGCCTGTTCCGTGGTTAGTTCAATTCATCCTTTGGTACTAAGGCGAGTGGCCGCACGGTATGCGCGAGTAAATTTAACAACGCGGTTGCTTTTGCTGGGGGAGTTGACTTCTGAAAAAAACCGCTGGAAGCTGCGCGCATGATCGCAAACCGCACAACCGTGATGCATACTCTCACCACCTCATCCCTTGCAGGGAGAGTGGGAGCAGCGTTGCGTTAAGCTGACTGCGATCCCTTTCAACCCTGCCGAGGCGAGCAGGGTTCGAAAGCTTTGCTCCCTCTTGAACCTCAAGGAGAGCAACATGAATTCCGGACAGCAAGATCCAGACGAGCGACGACGCCGAGAACCAGGCGGAGTGGAAATCCGCGCCGCGCGGCCATCCGACGCCGAAGCCGTAGCCTTCATCGCCAATCTGCCCGGCTATCGCGCCGGCACGCTACGCCTGCCCTTTCAGAGCGTGGAAGAAACGCGGCAATGGCTGGAAAAGCCCGCGCCCGCATCGATCAATCTCGTCGCCGTGCTCGACGGGCAGGTCGTCGGCAACGCCGGCATGCGCCGCCATTCCGGCCGGCAGATTCACACCGGCCATCTCGGCATGGGCGTCCATGACGATTTTACCGGCCGGGGCATCGGTTCGGCGCTGCTCGCCGCCCTCGTCGACGCCGCCGATAATTGGCTGGCGATCAAACGCCTGGAATTAACGGTCTATATCGACAACGGACCGGCTATTCGGCTTTACGAGAAATTCGGTTTCAAGACCGAGGGGCGGCTCAGGGCCTTTGCGTTTCGTAACGGCGAATATGTGGATGCATTCACGATGGCGCGTGTGAGGATATAGATGGCGACGGGCGGCGATCCTTTGATCCGCCGCCGTCGATCACCCCCCGATCAACCCCAGCCACTCATCCTCGGTCATGACCTGCACATTGAATTCTCGCGCCTTGTCCAGCTTCGAACCAGCGCCCGGTCCGGCGACGACGATGTCGGTCTTTTTCGAAACCGAGCCGGAAACCTTGGCGCCGAGACTTTCAGCCTTGGCCTTGGCTTCGTCGCGGGTGAACTTCTCGAGAGAACCGGTAAAGACCACCGTCTTGCCGACGACGGGGCTGCCCGATGTGGTCGGCCGTTCCGCCTCTTGCGGCCGCACCTCTTCAAGCAGCCGCGATATCACCGCGATGTTGCGCGGTTCCTTGTAGAATTCGACGATGGCGCGGGCCAAAACTTCGCCGATCCCCTCGATATTGTTGAGGTCGTTCCAGGCGTCTCCCGCAAGGGGCGCCGCCTCCTTCATCGCTACTTCGAAGGCTTCGTAGGTGCCATAGGAGCGTGCCAGAAGCTTCGCCGTCGTCTCGCCGACATGGCGAATGCCGAGCGCGAAGATGAAGCGGTGCAGAGCGATATCCCGCCGCTCGTTGATGGCCGCATAGAGCTTGGAAACGCTGACCTTACCGAAGCCTTCGATATTCTCCAGCTTGGTAAGCGAAGACTGCTGGCGCCTTTCCAATGTAAAGATATCAGGCGCGGTGCGCACCTGCAGCGCCGGATCCTCGTTCTCGAAGAAGAAATCGATCTGCTTCGAACCCAAGCCCTCGATGTCGAAGGCATTGCGCGACACGAAATGCTTCAAATGCTCCGTGGCCTGAGCCCGGCAGATGAAGCCGCCGGTGCAGCGCGTCACCGCATCGACCTTGCCGGTTTTCTCATTGATGTCGCGCACCGCATGGCTGCCGCAGACCGGACACACTTTGGGAAATTCGTAAGGAGCGCTCGACGCTTCCCGCTTCTCCATCACGACGTCGACGATCTGCGGAATGACATCGCCGGCGCGCTGCACGATCACCATGTCGCCGACGCGGATGTCGCGGCCATCGCGAATCGGCTCGCCCTTGTTGCCGATGCCCTTGATGTAATCGGCATTGTGCAGCGTCGCATTGGTCACCACGACGCCGCCGACGGTGATGGGCTCCAGTCGCGCAACTGGCGTCAATGCTCCCGTGCGGCCGACCTGTATGTCGATGCCCATCAGTCGGGTGAAGGCCTGCTCCGCCGGGAACTTATGCGCCGTCGCCCAACGTGGCGAGCGCGAGCGGAATCCGAGGCGAGCCTGCAACTCCAGGCTGTCAACCTTATAGACAACGCCGTCAATATCATAATCGAGGTCCGGACGCTGAAGGCCGATCTCATCATAATGCATGAGGATATCGGCGACCGAATTCAGCCGCTTCATCAGCGGATTGACCGGAAAACCCCATTTCGCGAATGTCTGCACCATGCCGAATTGCGTATCGGCCGGCATGTCCGATATCTCTCCCCAGGCATAGGCGAAGAATTTCAGCTTGCGGCTGGCCGTGATCTTCGGGTCGAGCTGGCGCAGCGAGCCGGCGGCGGTATTGCGCGGATTGACATAGGTCTGTTTCCCCTCCGCTTCCATCTGCGCGTTCAGCGCCAGGAAATCGCTCTTGGCCATATAGACTTCGCCGCGCACTTCGACGATCGCGGGCGCGCCGGCCGGCAAGGTTTGCGGGATTTCCTTGATGGTGCGGATATTGGCGGTGACATTTTCGCCGGTCGTCCCGTCGCCACGCGTCGCAGCGTTCACCATCCGGCCGTTCTCATAGCGAATCGACATGGAAAGCCCGTCGATCTTCGGCTCGGCGGTAAAGGCGATCGACTGATCGGGCAGCCTGCCGAGGAAGCGATAGACGCCGGCGACGAAATCCTGCACGTCTTCCTGAGAGAAGGTGTTGTCGAGCGAGAGCATCGGTCTTGCATGCACGACAGGCGCAAAGGTTTCCGATGGCGCAGCACCCACCCGCCGCGATGGGCTGTCAGCGCGAATTAGTGCTGGGAAACGTATTTCGATGGCATCGTTGCGCCGCTTCAGCCCATCATATTCCGCATCCGAAATCTCCGGCGCATCCTGGCCGTGGTAAAGCGCGTCATTGCGCGCTATTTCGGCAGCCAGATAGGCAAGCGCAGCGGCCGCCTCTTCTTCGGTCAAATCTTCGACGGGCTTTTGTTCGCTGCTCATGGATTCGCACTCCCCGATTTCGGAGATGTTTTAGAGCACTTCCCGGAAAAGTGCGAAGCGGTTTTCCGTTCGGAACACGTAAGAACAAAGAGAAAAATCTGGAAGCCGACAACCGCGAAAGTGGCGTTCACGACAACTTTCCGCGACAAGCGGTCATTCGCGGTGTTACAAATTCCCTATTTCCGGCTTTGCCAGACAAAGATTCTGAAAATATATCAGTGTCCGACAGCCGTAACGGAAATCTGCGCCGAATTATTGAGGTAAGTGGTTCTTCCGCGTCTGTCGCAGGCGATTTAAGGTAAGGAATTATGAGAGCCAGATCTTCGGAAATGATGGGCTCGTTAGCAAATATTCGGAATCACGCGTGAACCTTCGTCCTGTCGCTCTCTCTATTTCTCTCATTATCGCAGTCATCATCATGAGCTCATTCGTCAGCCGCTCTGCTTTGGGGTTGGTCGTTAGAGCCTGCGAAGTTAACTCCGTCCTGACAGGATCGCCGTATCCGTGCCTTAAAATAGTCCAGGCGCAGGATCCGCTATCTTCCTACGCCGTTCTTCGCGAGCCGACCGAAAAAGAGCGAACCATTCTTGCGCCCCTCGCCGATGTGCCCGGCATCGAAGACCCCCGCCTTCTGACCGCGGGAGCGCCGAACTATTTCGACGCGGCATGGAGAGAGCGATCAGCCGCGATCGGCCTGCGCACATCAAAGGTTTCGCCACAGGATTTTGCGCTAGCGATAAACGCCGCCAGTTGGCGCACGCAAGATCGGTTTCATATCCACATGGGGTGCGAGACACCGCGCTTTCGTGCCCTGCTGAAGACCCACGCCATAGAAATAGGAAGCAGCCGGTTTACAAAATTGAGGACCAACGCCGGTTGGTGGGCAACGTTCCATACGGCCGATGACCTCTCAAATTTGAACCCCTTGCAGCTTGTCGCGGACGGTGTTGAGGGAGCCCGCTCGAATATGAAAAACGTGGTCGTTGGCGTCTTTGGCGCCACATTACCGGACGGGCAACATGGCTTCTATATTCTGGCGAGAATAATCGGAGCAAACAAATCCCTCGGATCCGCAGAGGATATGATTGATCCTAAGTGCCAAGTCCCGCTTTTGCGCAATGGCACGGGCTAGCTGATTGAGCCTCGTGCTCCCCATCGTCCGCTTCAGGCCAAAAAAGGCATCCCGGGCATCTGCTAGATAAGACCGGAAAACCCGACGACGGTTTGCGTTCAGCGATCAGCCATTGCCAGCCAACAACCGTTTGGCGGCCGCCCTCGCCTCCTCCGTCACCGAGGCGCCGGCGAGCATACGGGCGATTTCCTCGGTGCGGTCTTTGGGAGCCATGGTGGCGACACGGGTGGAGATTTTCTCCGAACCGTCGGAGACCGGACCCTTGGAGATCAAAAGATGCGTTGCGGCGCGCGCCGCGACCTGAGGCGCATGGGTGACGGAGAGCACCTGCACACGCTCCGAAAGGCGCTTCAGCCGCTGACCGATGGCATCCGCCACTGCGCCGCCGACACCGGTGTCGATTTCGTCAAAGACTAGGGTCGGCGCCGAGCCGCGATCGGCAAGCGCCACCTTCAGCGCGAGCAGAAAACGAGAAAGCTCGCCACCGGAGGCCACCTTCATGATCGGTCCCGGCCGCGTCCCCGGATTGGTCTGCACATGGAATTCGATGATATCGATGCCCTCGGCCGTCGCCTCATCGGCATCGGTGGTGATTTCCACCATGAAGCGCGCCCGCTCCAGCTTGAGCGCCGGCAGCTCAGCCATGACAGCGGCGGCAAGCGCCTCGCCGGCGTGATGGCGCTTGGCCGAAAGGCTGAGCGCGGCAGCATCATAATCAGTCTTGGCAACGGCGAGCTCCGCATCCAGCCGCGCCAGCCTCTCTTCGCCGGCATCAAGATCGGCAAGCTCGGCGATCATCTTCTCAGCCAGCGCCGGCAAGCCGGTCACCGGTACGGAATATTTGCGCGAGGCAGCACGCAGCGCAAACAGCCGCTCTTCGACGCGCTCCAGCTCCCTTGGATCGTACTCGGTCTTGCGGAGTGCTGCTTCCACTTCCATCTGCGCATTGGAGAGCTGATCCAGCGCCGCGTCGAGCAGCGCCACCGTGTCTTCCAACAAGCCTGGCGCCTCGTGGCTCTTGCGTTCCAACCGCCGCACCAGCGAGGCGATATGCGGCACGGGCGAGGCATTGCCATTCAGGAACTCGGACGCTTCGGAGATGTCGCCGGCAATGCGCTCCGCCTTCATCATCCGCGAGCGACGCTCAGCCAGCTCGTCCTCTTCACCATCCTGAGGCGCCAGCTTCTCCAGCTCCTCGACGGAAGCACGCAGATAATCGGCTTCGCGTGCCGCATTTTCCACCTGCTCCCGCTGTTTCCTCAGCGTTCGCTCGGTATCGCGCCAGATCTTGTAGAGCCGCCCGACAGCTTGGGTTTCCTCGGCAATGCCCGCGAAGGCGTCGAGCAGCATGCGGTGCGCGTCGGTATCGACCAGAGCGCGATCATCATGCTGTCCATGAATTTCGACGAGAAGCTGCCCCACTTGGCGCATCAACTGAACACTAAGCGCCTGGTCGTTGACGAAGGCCTTGGTGCGGCCGTCGGCGGACTGGACACGGCGGAAAATCAGGTCGCCGTCATCATCGATGCCATTTTCGCGCAAAAGCTTGCGGGCAGCGTGCTGCATGCCGACGTCGAATACCGCCGTCACCTGGCCGCGATCCTCGCCATGACGCACGAGATCACCATCGCCGCGCCCGCCAAGGGCCAGCGACAGACTGTCAAGCAGAATGGATTTGCCCGCGCCCGTCTCGCCGGTTAACACCGAAAGCCCGGTCTCGAAGGCGAGATCCAGCCGCTCGATCAGAACGATATCGCGGATCGAAAGCTGGACCAGCATGTGCGCTCAATCTCACGTCCCAAGAAGAAGTTTCTTGCCGGCCCTTGAAATCCAGGAGCCTTCGCTTTCACGCGGCTCGACGCCACTGGTCTTCAGAAGCTTGTAGGAATCTGCGTACCAGCGGCTGTCCGGATAGTTGTGGCCGAGAACGGCGGCTGCTGTCTGCGCTTCCGGAACGATGCCCATGGCGTAGTAGGCTTCGACCAGGCGCGCCAGCGCCTCTTCGATCTGGTTCGTCGTCGGATATTGCTCAACGACGATACGGAAGCGCGCGATGGCTGCGAGGTAGTCCTTACGCTCGAGATAGTAGCGGCCGACCTGCATTTCCTTGCCGGCGAGCTGGTCACGGGCAAAGCGGATCTTCGCCTGTGCGTCGCTGACATATTGCGAGTTGGGATAGGTGCTGACGAGCTTGGACATCGCCTCGATCGTCTGCTGCGCGGCGCGCTGATCCTGCGTCACGTCGACGATCTGCTTGGCATAGGACGCACCGACGAGATACTGAACATAGTCGGCATCCTCGGAGCCGGGATACTGCTTTAGGTAGCTGTTGCCCGTCTGGACGGCGTCATCATATTGGCCGGTGCGATATTTGACGAAGGTGCTCATTACCAGCGCCTTGCGCGCCCATTCGGAGAAGGGCTGCTGCTTGTTGATGGCGTCGAATTTCTTGCCGGCTTCCGTCATATTGCCGGCTTTGATATTGGCTAGGCCCTGATTGTAGAGAGCTTCCGGCGGATCGCTCTCGACACCGAGCTTGGTGATGTCGATGTCCTTGTCCGTGTTACAACCCGTTACCACCGCACCGGTACCGGCCAGGAGAAGCGATACGAGCAGAGCCCGTGCTGTAATCTTCATGCTTTCAGACCCTGCAAAACCCATCGGATGACTGTCCCACTAGCCGTTGTTGCGGAAACGGCGTTCTCTCTCGCTGGCGTTTCTAGCCGCAAAAGCACCATCAGGGCAACGCAATGATGATGCATTAACGCATTTTTGTGGCAAAGACTGCGCGATGGCAGGCTTTAACTGCTGTATTGACAAGAGATTCCGCTTTCTGACTGTCCGAACGCAACGCTCTGATCGGCTTTGAAAGCATCCCTGACGAATCTCGCGTCAAAAAAAGAGCCGCCCCCTTTCGGGAGCGGCGACTCTGCCACCTGGGTTCCTGGAGGTCACGCAGACCAGGGGGCGAATTCGGGAGCATTGACGGCAACGAATTCGCGGCTATGCGCGCGCTGACGCGGTGCGGAAGTCTCGACGACATCGTAAGCCGTGGGATCGCTGAGCAATGCCTTCAGCGCATTGGCATTCATGCGATGGCCGCCTCGATAGGAGCGGTAGCAGCCGATGAACTGGGCGCCGGCCAGCGCCAAATCGCCGACGGCATCCAGAGCCTTGTGACGAACGAATTCGTCCTTGGCGTAGCGCAAGCCTTCGACATTGATCACCGTGTTGTCGTCGGAGATGACGACGGAATTTTCCAGCGAGGAGCCGAGCGCATGGCCCGAAGCCCAGAGACGCTCGACATCGCGCATGAAGCCGAAGGTGCGGGCACGGGACAGTTCGGCCTTGAAGGTCTTAGCGGTCAGATCGCCTTCCCACTTCTGCCGGCCGATCAACGGGCATTCGAAATCGATCTCGACTTCGAAGCGCGTGCCGTCATAAGGCCGGAACTCGCACCAGGAACCGCCGGCTTCGATTCGCACCGGCTTGGTCACACGAATATAGCGGCGCTTGACGCCGAGCGAGACGATACCAACCTGCTCGATCGCTTCGATGAAGGGATAGGAGCTGCCATCCATAATCGGCATTTCCGCACCGGAAACTTCGACGATGACATTGTCGAGGCCGATCGCATAGATCGCCGCCATGACGTGCTCGACCGTCGCGACGGAACGCGCCGGCGAGAAGCCGAGAACTGTGCAAAGATCGGTGTTGCCAACCTGCGAGGAAACGGCGCGCAGCTCTGTCACATCGCCATTGTCATGCATGCGCTGGAAGATGACGCCGGTACCGGCTTCGGCTGGATAGAGCGTAATCGACACATTGGCGCCGGAATGAACGCCGATACCCGAAAGTGTCACAGGGCTTGCAATGGTGGTCTGAAAACCCAGCAATCCGATTGCCATATAAAATCTGCCTTCGTCTATCTGTCCCAGACCGGGCGGTCATCTTTGGATCCTGCCCTCATCGCTGGTTCAGTCTGTTACCTATTCCGCGAATTCACATGCAATCATTGCTGGATGCGATTCCGCTGGCTCGCTTGCTACCTAAATACGCGCGAGGGCACCGCATTCCAAATCACTGTTTCTTTCGCTTTGTTACGAAACCAGACGATTGAATTTGCTAGGTAATTTTAGAATTAAAGAGAGGCCGAAAATAAAGAAATCCGGGGCTCGTGAGCCCCGGATTCGATAAACATGGTTAGTATCCTATTAAAAGGATGCCCTACACCGGATCAGTTCGATTGCCGGCGCAGGAAGGCCGGGATTTCGAGCTGGTCGTCTTCCTGGCTTGCCATCCGCGCCTGCGGAACCTGGCGGCCCTGTTCGTCGAGCTGGCCACGGCGCGGAGCATAGAGGCTTGCTTCCGGCGACAGAGGACGGCGCTGCTGCGAAGCGGCACTCGGAGCCGAAGCCGTCATATCGTTGAAAGCCGGGTCCTCGTCGCGGCGGCCGAGCGAATTGGTGATTCGCTTCAGCAAGCCCATCGGGCCGCGCTCCTCGGTAGCCTGAGCGGCGACCGGCTGAGCACGATGCTCCATCTCGGCCTTAACGACCGGAGGGAAATCCTCGACTTTCGGCATGCGGACCTGCTCCGGAGCCTGCCGGATGATCGGCTCCTGGCGTACCGGCTGCTGCATCTGCATGGGGGCCGGCTGATGCTGCATCGCAGGCTGCTGATGCATGGCCGGGGCCGACTGCTGCTGAAGCGGAGCCTGACGGACGGGCTGTGCCTCCGGTGCTGCGAAGATGCGGCTCTGAGGACGGAAGCTCTCCTCCTGAGCGACCGGCTGCTGCTGCATTACCGGCTGCTGCTGGCGGCTCATCTGGATTTCCAGTTCACGCTCCATTTCGGCTTCCGCCATACGGATGGTCTGCGCGATCGGATCGACGGCGGCCTTCGGTGCCTGCGCGACATGGGCAGGCTGAGCTGCGGCCGCTGCCGGAGCAACGGCCGCGGAGGGACGGACAGCCGGCTTTGCGACCGGACGGAATTCCATGGCCTTGTCGGCGGCTTCGTTCATCGCGCGATCGATGCCGGTCGCAACGACGGAAACGCGGATGATGCCTTCTAGCGATTCATCGAACGTGGCGCCGAGGATGATGTTGGCGTCCGGATCGACTTCTTCGCGGATGCGGGTCGCAGCTTCGTCGACTTCGAATAGGGTAAGGTCGCGGCCGCCGGTGATGGAGATCAGCAGGCCCTGCGCACCCTTCATCGAGGTTTCGTCGAGCAGCGGGTTGGCAATGGCAGCTTCTGCAGCCTGCATCGCACGGCCCTGGCCGGAAGCCTCGCCGGTGCCCATCATGGCGCGGCCCATTTCGCGCATGACCGAACGGACGTCGGCGAAGTCGAGGTTGATGAGACCTTCCTTCACCATCAGGTCGGTGATGCAGGCAACGCCCGAATAGAGAACCTGGTCGGCCATCGAGAACGCGTCCGCGAAGGTCGTCTTGTCGTTGGCGATACGGAACAGGTTCTGGTTCGGAATGACGATCAGCGTGTCGACCGACTTCTGCAGTTCCTGGATGCCCATTTCAGCAAGCCGCATGCGGCGGCCGCCTTCGAAATGGAACGGCTTGGTGACGACGCCGACGGTCAGAATGCCCTTGTTGCGGGCGGCCTGTGCGACGACCGGCGCAGCACCCGTGCCAGTGCCGCCGCCCATGCCGGCGGTGACGAAGCACATGTGGGTACCGTTCAGGTGATCGATGATCTCGTCGATGCACTCTTCAGCAGCCGCGCGGCCGACTTCCGGCTGCGAACCGGCGCCGAGGCCTTCGGTGACATTGACGCCGAGCTGGATGATCCGCTCCGCCTTCGTCATCGTCAAAGCCTGCGCGTCCGTATTGGCGACGACGAAATCGACGCCCTGCAAGCCTGCCGTGATCATGTTGTTGACGGCATTGCCGCCACCACCACCGACACCGAACACGGTGATCCGCGGCTTCAGCTCGGTGATATCTGGCTTATGCAGCTTGATAGTCATGGTACCCGTTCCTTCTCTTTATGGCCGCATCGCCACGCCGGCCAATTCACTATATTTCACTTGCCTGACCCTGCCCGGAAAGCGCTTGCCGCGATCCGGGATCAGGCACTCAAAAACTCTCCTTCAGCCATTGGCCAACGCGGCCGATACGGCTGTTGTTACCCCCAAGCGACGAGAGCAGACCGCTGCCCGCCGCATGTGTCTCCATGTCCGCAACCTGCGGATAGATCATCAGTCCTACCGCCGTCGAAAAGGCAGGCCCCTTGGCCGCTGTCGGCAGGCCGGATACGCCCATCGGGCGGCCGATGCGGACATTGCGGGCAAGAATGCGGCGCGCCACATCCGGCAAGCCGGTCAACTGGCTGGCTCCGCCCGTGAGTACGACACGCTTGCCAACGATCGGGCTGAAACCGGAGCGCTGGATACGATCGCGGATCAGTTCCAGCGTCTCCTCGATGCGCGCCTTGACGATGCGCGACACCAGCGCCTTCGGCACCTGCGTCGGCTGGTCGCGTTCATCCTCGCCGATCGGCGGGATGGAAATCAGTTCGCGCTCTTCCGAAGAATTCGCGAGCGCGGAAGCATGAACCACCTTCAGCCGCTCGGCATCCTCGATACGGGTCGAAAGACCGCGGGCAAGGTCGGTGGTGACATGATGGCCGCCGAGGCTGACGGCGTCGGTGTGCACCAGCTTGCCTTCAGCAAAGACCGAGATCGTCGTCGTGCCGCCGCCCATGTCGATCGCGGCGCAACCGAGCTCGACTTCATCATCGACGAGAGCGGCAAGACCGCTGGCATAGGGTGTTGCCACCATGCCCTCGACAGAAAGATGCGCCCGGTTGATGCAGAGTTCGAGGTTGCGAAGCGCTGCGCGCTCCGCCGTGACCACATGCATGTCGACGCCCAAGGCATCGCCGAACATCGCCAGCGGATCGCGGATACCGCGTTCGCCGTCGAGCGAGTAGCCGGTTGCCAGCGAATGCAGCACGGCGCGCTCCTGACGAAGCGATTGCTGGCAGGCGGCTGCAAGCACCTTCTTCAGATCGTTTGCTTCGACTTCCTGGCCGCCCAGATCGATGGTGGCGGTGTAGATGTCGCTGCCGAGACGACCGGCCGAAACATTGACGATCAGGCTGTCTACGGTCAGCCCGGCCATGCGCTCGGCGGCATCGACCGAGAGACGGACGACATTTTCCAGCGCATCGAGATCGGCGATGACACCGGTCTTGATGCCGCGCGAACGCTGATGGCCGATGCCAATGATCTCGATATTATGCGTGCGGTTCGGCAGAACCTGGCTTTCCTCGCGCGGCGTCAGCCGGCCGATCATGCAGACTACCTTCGTCGAGCCGATGTCGAGGACGGATACGATATGCGACCGCTTAGAGGACAGCGGCTTCAGGCGCGGCAGACCGAAATGGGACGAACTGAATAAGCTCATGTATCCTGCCCTGCTTTCTTCAAAGCCTTGGTTCTGACATCCAACGCCGCCTGGCGGCGAAGTGCTGCGTCCGGGGTCAATTCAATGGCGGTGCGGTCGTCAAGTCGAAGGTCGACGGCTGCGATATCGCGCTGCAGAAGGCTCTCGTCCTTGTCGAGCTTGGTGAGCCGAGCGAGCGCACCATCGATATTGTCTTCCGGCAATTTGATGATCACGCCATTGTCGAGGTAGAGATCCCAACGGCGACCGGCGACGCGCACGAATGCCTTCACATGGCTGCGAACATCCGGCCAGTTGGCAAACTCGTCATCGATGGACGCCGCAGCCGTTTCGGCATCGCGACCGACGAAAAGCGGCAACTTGGCGAACTTGTTATCGCGCAGCGGGGCAATCACGCTGCCGTCCTTCTGGATCAGCGACAACTCAGAGCCGTGCTGCCAGATGGCATAAGCCTTGCGCTCCGTGAGCTTCACTTCGACCGTCTTCGGATAGACCTTACGGACTTCGACGCCCTGCACCCAAGGCAGGCTCGCAATCTTCTGACGAGCCGCATCGACATTGAGCGCCACCAGCGACGTCGTGCCGTCGAGACCGAGAAGCTGCAGGATTTCGATTTCCGAAGTCTGATCGTTGCCGGAAACCTTCACATCTTCGATGGCAAAGCCGGCAGCCGACGTCGTCGCCTGGGCAACATCCTGCGTATGGCCACCGATCGACATGCCATAGAGGCCGGTCGCAGCGAACAGAGCGAGAGCGGAAACCGTGCCCGTATGAGCCGGAATATTGACGCGTCCGGAACCAAGGCTCACGAGGAAACGCACGGCACGACGCAGCGGGCGCGGCAACACAAACGCATCCTCGACATCGTCGATCGCGAGCGGGACGCGATGGCGGGACCGCCTCATATTTTTGACCGTCAGCGCAAACAAGACGCGTCCTCCACCATCCACCGAAGAAATTCACCAAAAGAGTAGCCGGCGTGAGCGGCCATTTCGGGCACCAGCGAGGTAGGCGTCATGCCCGGCTGGGTATTGATTTCCAGCCAGATAAGCTCGCCCTCTTCGGAAAAGCGATCGTCATAACGGAAGTCAGATCGACTGACGCCACGGCAGCCGATAGCTTGATGCGCCCTTAACGATAATGTTTGTATCTTTTGGTAAAGATTCGGTGAAATTCTGGCGGGGATGACGTGTTTTGATCCACCCTCCGCATACTTGGAATCGTAGTCGTAGAAGCTATGGCCCTGCGGCACGATCTCAGTGACGCCGAGCGCCGTATCGCCCATGACGCCGCACGTCAGCTCCCGGCCGTAGATGTAGCGCTCGACCAACACTTCGTCGCCGTAACGCCACTCGGAAGAGGTAATGATCTGCGGTGGATGCGTTTGATCTTCCTTGACGATCACGACACCGAAGCTCGAACCTTCACGCACCGGCTTCACAACGTAGGGCGGCCTCATCGGATGCTCGCCGGTAATGGCGAAACGGTTCATCACACGCGAATCGGCCACAGGAATGCCGGCGCCATCAGCCACCTTCTTGGCGCGCGACTTGTCCATGGCGAGCGCCGAGGCCAGCACGCCGGAATGCGTGTAAGGGATCTGCAGATATTCAAGGATACCCTGAATGGTGCCGTCCTCGCCGAACGGGCCATGCAAAGCATTGAAAACGACATCGGGCTTCAGATCTGCAAGGCGCGCGGACACATCGCGCTCCACATCAACACGCGTGACTTGAAAGCCTTCCAACTCGAGGGCGTCAGCGCATGCTTTTCCCGAAGACAGGCTAACCGGCCTCTCCGAGGAAAATCCGCCCAAAAGGACAGCCACATGCTTGCCACCCATTAATACCCCCAATTCACACCTTCAATCGACGTTTGCTCGATGCGCCGAGCAGCGATTCTCGCGACGTCTTTGCATGCTCCATTAGAACAACATTAAGGTTAATGAAGCGTTTACTTTCGTTAACTTTCGACCGCTTTCGCCGAAGTCAATTTTTCCGAATCAAATCGAGTTGAAGAATTCTGCCATTAGAATCATGGAGTTGCTATGTTTGAATATCCACTTTTAGAAATTTTTAAACAAATAGGCCCGCGCCGAGGTCTCCGGCGCGGGCCTTCATAAGGCTTATTGCAACCCTGAATCAGTCACGATCGTCGATCAGTTTCCAGATGAGTCCGCCCAGCGCGCCACCGACGATCGGGGCCACCCAGAACAGCCAAAGCTGCTGCAGCGCCCAGCCGCCGACGAACAGAGCCTGACCGGTGGAACGGGCCGGATTGACCGACGTATTGGTGATCGGGATCGAGATCAGATGGATCAGCGTCAGTGCAAGGCCAATGGCAATCGGTGCGAACCCAGCCGGCACCCTGCTGCTGGTCGAACCGAGAATCACGATCAGGAAGAAGAGAGTCAGCACGATTTCGGCAACCAGCGCCGATACCAGCGAATAGCCGCCCGGAGAATGCTCGCCATAACCATTGGCCGCAAAACCGCCGAGCTGGAAATCAACCTTGCCGCTTGCGATCAGGTAAAGCACAGCCGCGGCAGCGATCGCGCCGACGACCTGAGCGATGATGTAGGGAATGAGCTGCGAACCGGGCAAGCGGCCGGCAACGGTAAGACCGACCGACACCGCCGGATTGAAATGGCCGCCCGATATACCGCCGACCGCAAAGGCCATGGTGAGCACGGTCAACCCAAAGGCGAAAGAAACACCGAGAAAGCCAATACCGAGGCTCGGAAAAGCTGCCGCAAAGATTGCGCTTCCGCAGCCACCAAACACCAGCCAAAATGTTCCAAGAAACTCCGCAATTAATTTTTTCTGCATGAAATCTATTCTCCTCAGCCCTCAACCAGAGCGAAAGTAAGACATTTACGAGAACGAGATTCTGGTCAAGACTTTGCTGGATAAACGCTAGCTTAAATTGCAAATGCGACCTCATTCGCCCTCAAATCAGCGATTGCGGCAGGGTTGCCGGTTTCTTGCGTCTTAGACGTTTGCGCTGAACAAAAATTGCGCTAAGGACACGTCTTACCGCTAAGATAACCTTAGCATCATCTAAATTGGTGGGACCATGACAGACGCGATATCTCCTTTATCGCCGACCCCCTCGTCATCGAACAGCGTTGTTGCGAATTCCAAGGCACGCGTTCTGATCGCGAGTCTTATCGGCACGACGATCGAATTTTTCGACTTTTACGTTTATGCGACGGCGGCGGTTATCGTCTTCCCAAAGCTGTTTTTCCCGGCTGCCGATCCGACTGCGGCGACTTTACAGTCTTTCGCAACATTCTCGATCGCCTTCTTCGCCCGTCCGATCGGCGCGATGATCTTCGGGCATTTTGGTGACAGGGTCGGCCGCAAGGCGACGCTTGTCGCAGCGCTGATGACCATGGGCCTCTCGACAGTTGTGATCGGTATGCTGCCGACCTATGAGTCGATCGGCGTTCTCGCGCCGGTACTGCTGGCGCTTTGCCGCCTCGGCCAGGGCCTCGGCCTCGGCGGCGAATGGGGCGGCGCGGTGTTGCTCGCAACCGAAAACGCTCCGGAAGGCAAGCGGAGCTGGTACGCGATGTTCCCGCAACTCGGTGCTCCCATCGGCTTCATCTTCTCGGCCGGCCTTTTTCTCATCCTGCGCGAAAGCATGAGTGATGTGGACTTCCTGAATTATGGCTGGCGCATTCCGTTCCTCATCAGCCTGGCGCTTGTTGCAGTCGGCCTCTATGTGCGCCTGAAGATCACTGAAACCCCGGAATTCCAGCGCGCAATCGATAAGGAAGAGCGCGTTTCCGTTCCGATCGCCGTTATTTTCCGTTCGCATCTGCGCAGTCTCATCCTCGGCACGATCATCGCGGTCGCGACTTTCGTGCTGTTCTATCTGATGACGGCATTCACGCTGAGCTGGGGTACCAGGCCGCTCACGGCCACACCGGCAGGTCTCGGTTATTCGCAGCAGCAGTTCTTGGTCGTCCAGCTCGTTGGCGTGGTCTTCTTCGGCCTGATGATCCCGCTTTCTGGCCTTTTGTCCGATCGCTATTCGCGCCGGCTAGTTCTGATCCTGACGACGATCGGCATCCTGATCTTCGGCCTGTTCTACTCGACACTGCTGACCGCCGGTCTCGGCGGCGCATTCGCTTGCTCGATCATCGGTCTCGGCTTGATGGGCTTCACTTACGGCCCGATCGGTGCTGCGCTTGCTGCTCCGTTCCCGACAGCCGTTCGCTACACCGGCGCGTCGATGACCTTCAATCTTGGCGGCATTATTGGCGCCTCGCTGGCGCCCTTCATCGCCACCTGGCTGGCCTCGAATTACAGCCTCGCCTATGTCGGTTACTATCTGACGATTGCAGCCGTTCTTTCGCTGATCGGCATTCTGCTGTCAGGCAACGACGAAGTCTGAGAACTTCGCCATAACCAATTGAAAAGGCCGGGCAAAAACCCGGCCTTTTTGTTGAATCAGTTTATGAACTGCAGACAGATCTGAGCCCGTTATTCCGTCGTCACACCCTGGAACGGCCGGACCTCGCGGCCGGGCATGAAGCAGCCGAGACGCTTGATTTCCCATTCCAGCTTGATACCGGAATTTTCGAAGACCTCGCGACGGACCTGCTCACCGAGATATTCGAGATCGTAGCCGGTCGCCTGCCCCATGTTGATCATGAAATTGCAGTGCAGCGATGACATCTGCGCGCCGCCGATGACGAGGCCGCGACAGCCGGCTTCGTCGATCAGCTTCCAGGCAGAATGTCCCTCCGGGTTCTTGAATGTCGAACCACCGGTTTTTTCCCGAATCGGCTGCACGGTCTCGCGATGCGCCCGCACAGCATCCATCTCGGCTCGAATCTTGGCCCGATCCTCGGGATACCCCTCGAAAAGAACATGCGTAAAGATCAGATCGTCCGATGCCGTCGAATGGCGATAGGTGTAGCCCATCTCGGCATTGGTTAGCACATGCTTCTTGCCCTTGCGGTCAACTGCATGCACCTCGACGACGCGATCGCGCGTCTCGGAGCCGTTGGCGCCGGCATTCATACGCGCCGCGCCACCGATGCCGCCTGGAATGCCGTAATAGAAATGAAAGCCGCCGATACCGTTGTCCATGGCCATGGCGGCAACGTGCTTATCCGGGCAAATAGCGCCGGCCAGGATACGGTTCTCACCGGCGAGCTCGACCGAACCGAAGCCCTTCGCCGAGAGGCGCAGAACGACACCCGGTATACCCCCGTCGCGCACCAGGATGTTCGAACCGACGCCGACCACCGTCAACGGCACTTCGGCCGGCAGCACCTTCAGGAAAGCGATCAGATCGTCCGTATCATGCGGCTGGAACATTAGCTCCGCCAGCCCGCCGGCGCGAAACCATGTGACGCGATCCATCGGCGCGTCCGGCGTCAACCGGCCGCGAATATCCTTTACGCTGTCGCCGAGCGACGCCAGAAGCTTTTCCCCATTTACCTGTTTCATGCGGACTTACCCGAGAGGCCTTCCAATTCCTTTGGCAATGAAGCTGCCCAATAAGTGATGCTACCAGCCCCCAAGAGAACCACAAAATCACCCGGTCGCGCAATCTCCGCGACCATGCGGGCAAGCTCTTCCTGGGACGGCAGATAGCGCGCATCGCGATGGCCGCCTGCCTTGATGCGCGACACCAGAGCTTGCGAATCCGCACCTTCGATCAGGTCTTCGCCGGCGGCATAGACGGGTGCCAGGAAAATGCTGTCAGCATCGTTGAAACAGGCGGCAAACTCTTCGAACAGGCTCGACAGGCGCGTATAGCGATGCGGCTGGTGAACAGCGATGATGCGGCCCTTGCAGGCTTCGCGCGCCGCCTTCAGCACGGCCTTGATCTCGACCGGATGATGGCCGTAATCGTCGAAAATCTTCACGCCGTTCCATTCGCCCGTCAGCGTGAAGCGACGCTTGACGCCGCCGAAGGAGGCCAGCCCCTTGGCGATCGCCACATTGGAGATGCCGAGCCGGTTGGCGACTGCGATCGCCGCGGTGGCATTGGAAATGTTGTGACGGCCGGGCATCGGCATGACGAGATCCTTGATCTCGATGACCTTCCCCGTGCGGCGCCGGCGAATTTCGATGTCGAACAGCGAGCGCGTCCCGTCGATGCGCACATTCATGAAGCGCACATCGGCCTGAGGATTTTCGCCGTAGGTGATGACCTTGCGGTCCTCGATGCGGCCGACCAGCGACTGCACTTCCGGATGGTCGAGACACATGACGCCGAAGCCGTAGAACGGCACATTCTCGACGAACTGCCGGAACGCGGCACGCACGGCGTCGAAATTGCCGTAGTGATCCAGATGCTCCGGATCGATATTGGTGACGACGGCGACATCGGCCGGCAGCTTCAGGAAGGTTCCATCCGATTCATCGGCCTCCACCACCATCCATTCGCCCTCGCCCATGCGAGCATTGGTGCCATAGGCATTGATGATGCCGCCATTGATGACCGTCGGGTCAAGTCCGCCGGCTTCGAGCAGGGTCGCGACCAGCGAGGTGGTCGTCGTCTTGCCGTGCGTGCCGCCGATGGCGATGGAGTTGCGGAAGCGCATCAGCTCGGCCAGCATCTCAGCGCGGCGCACGACCGGCAGCAACTTTTCGCGCGCGGCGGTGAGTTCGGGATTGCTCTTCTTGATGGCGGTGGAGACGACCACGACTTCCGCGTCGCCGAGATTCTCCGCCTTGTGACCGATATGGACCGTGATGCCCTTGTCGCGCAGCCGCTGCACGTTGGCGCTTTCCGACTGGTCTGACCCCTGCACGCGATGGCCGAGATTATGCAGCACTTCCGCAATCCCGCTCATCCCGATACCGCCGATACCGATAAAATGCACAAGGCCGATAGCCTTCGGCAGCTTCATACGCCCGCCCCCTTGAATTCCTGAATTGAACGTTTTGCGGCAATAGCCTCAACCATATCGGCGAGCAAGCTCGCCGCATCCGGTTTGCCGGCCTGTTTGGCCGCAGCCGCCATCTTCGCAAGTTTCTCCGGCATCGTCATCGCGCCGCGCAGGATCGTCGAGAGCTTCTCCGGCGTCAGCTCGGCTTGCGCAATGACCTTCACGCCACCCGTGGCCGCAAGCGCAGCCGCATTGGCTGCCTGGTCGTGGTCCAGAGCATAGGGATAGGGCACAAGGATCGCCGGACGACCGATGACGGCGAGTTCCGATACAGTGGAAGCGCCGGACCGGCAGATGACGAGATGGGCGGCGCCGATGCGCTCAGCCATATCGGTGAAGAACGGCGCGACTTCGGCGCCCATCTCCAGCCGCCTGGTGCAGCTATTGACCGTCTCCATATCCTCGGGACGCACCTGCTGCGTGATGCGCAGGCGCTTGCGCAGCGGCTCCTCCAACAGGCTGATCGCCGTCGGCATTGCCTTGGAGAAGTATTGCGCACCCTGGCTGCCGCCGAAGACGACCAGATTGAAAGGATCATCCGGGCCGGACGGCACATAGGGCTGCTTCGCCGCTTCGATCACGGCCGGCCGCACGGGATTGCCTGTCGTCACCGTCTTCTCCGGAAACGCGCCGCCCTTTTCCGGCAGGAAGCCGCCAGCAATCGCCTGGACACGGGCGGCGAGCGCCTTGTTCGCGCGTCCCATCACAGCGTTTTGCTCATGAATCATCGCCGGCACGCCCATGCGGGTCGCAGCAAGCAACGGCGGTATGGTCGGATAACCGCCGAAGCCGACAACGCAGAGCGGCCTGATATTGCGGATCAGCTTGCGTGCGGCGCGCATGCCGGTCCACAGCGTCCAAAGCGACTTTGCGACCTTGATGGGATTCTTCGAACCGATCGTTGCCGACGGCACCACATGAATCTCATCAGCCGGAAACTTGCCGGCATAGCGTTCCGCGCGACTGTCGGTGACGAGGTGCACGGAATAACCGCGCTCCTTCAGCTTGTGGGCCAATGCCTCGGCCGGAAAGACGTGGCCGCCGGTTCCGCCGGCGGCAAGCAGGATAATACCTTTACTCATGATCTTCGCTCCCGCGAATACCCCCTGCGCGAGGGCATCTCCCTAATATAGGAAGCCGCCATGCCCGCGTCACTGAAGCGCTTCAAACCTCCTTCATAGACTCCCACCTTCGCGAAAGCGACCGAAGAATAGGCATGATCCGGGAGATGGGGATAAAGCGCAGACGGGGCCAATGCGATCACTCCGCCGGCAATCCATGCGTCACACGAAAGAGGCTGCGATCCTGCGCCCTCTTTTCCGGCCGATGGCGCGTCAAGGCCAGGATGAAGCCCGCCGTCACGCAGATGGCGGTCATCGACGAACCGCCATAGGAGATCAGCGGCAGAGTCATGCCCTTGGCGGGCAGTAGCTGCAAGTTCACGCCGACATTGATGATCGACTGGATACCGATCTGCAGCACCAGGCCCGCGACGGCAAAGCGGTTGAAATCATTCTTTTCCTTATAAGCATGCGACAGGCCGCGCAGCACCAGAAAGGCGAAGATGCAGACGAGCACCATGCAGAAGACGACACCGAATTCCTCGGCAGCCACCGAGAAGATGAAGTCGGTATGGGCGTCCGGAATGATGCGCTTGACGATGCCTTCACCCGGCCCCACACCGAACCAATTGCCGTGAATGATCGCTTCCTTGGCGGTATCGACCTGGAACGTGTCGCCTTCGCCGGTCAAGAACTTGTCGACGCGAAGTGCTACGTGGGGAAAGACGTAATAGGCCGTCACGAAGCCGCCAACGCCGAGGCCGCCGAGCACCCCGATCCACAGCCAGGGCATGCCGGCCATGAAGAACATGCCACCCCAGACGGCGGTGGTAAGGATCGTCTGCCCAAGGTCGGGCTGAGCAACGAGGAGTGCGGCGACGATGCCGAAGAGGATGATGGCGAAGAGATTGCCCGGAATTTCCGGCTGGCGCGCATGCTCGGCAAACAGCCAGGCGCAGACGACGACGAAGGCCGGCTTCATGAATTCCGACGGCTGGATGGAGAGCGCTGCGATGTTGACCCAGCGCCGCGATCCCTTGACCTCGATACCGAAGAACAAGGCGAACAGCATCATCGCCAGCGAGACGATCAGCAGAATGACCGCTGTGCGGCGTACCTGCCGGGGCGTCATGAAGGAGATACCGATCATTGTCGCGATCGCCGGCACCAAAAACAGGGCGTGGCGCTTGACGAAATGGAAGGGTTCGAGCCCGATGCGCTCGGCGACGGCGGGCGACGCCGCGAAGGAGAGCATGAAGCCGATGCCGATCAGCAGGATGAACAATGCCAGGAAAATACGGTCGATGGTCCAGAACCATTCGGCCAAGGCCCCACGCTCAACGCGGCTTACCATATCAATCGCCTCCTGTTGCTGACCCGACCAGCATGGTGACACCTTCGACCGCAGCCACGTGGCTGACGAAGGCATCACCCCTGACCTCGAAATTCTTGTACTGATCGAAGCTTGCGCAAGCCGGTGACAACATCACCGCCGCCATCTCGTGTTCGTCCCTGTCGGCATCGGCTGCGGCATGGGCGACAGCGCGCTCCAAAGTGCCGGATATTTCGTAGGGCACCTGCTCGCCGAGCGTCGCCGCGAAGGCCGGTGCCGCTTCACCGATCAGGTAGGCCTTGGCTATGCGCGGGAAGAGCGGCGCCAGCGTCGTGATACCGCCTTCTTTCGGCAGGCCGCCGGCGATCCAGTAGATATGATCGTAGCTCGAGAGCGCAGGTGCGGCGGCATCCGCATTGGTCGCCTTGGAATCATTGACGAACACGACGCGGCCACGCCGGCCGACCGGCTGCATGCGATGCTTGAGGCCAGGAAAGGATTTGAGCCCGGCGCGGATATCGTCAGCGGAAACACCGACAGCCAGACATGCGGCTATCGCCGCCGCGGCATTCTGCGCATTGTGACCGCCGCGCAGCGTCTGGATGCCGTCGAGATCGGCAATGTCCGAGGTTGCCCCAGTCGATGCCTGGACGATGCGGCTGCCTTCGGCATAAAGCCCGTCAGCCAACGCATGCCGGCGCGAGATGCGGGTAACCTTGCCGCCCGCCCGTTCGACGCGATCGGCAATCAGCGAAGAATAGCTGTCGTCGACGCCGATGACGGCAACGCCGCTGCCGGCCACCAGCCGTTCCTTGATATCGGCATAATGCTGCATCGTGCCGTGCCGATCGAGATGATCGGGCGTCAGATTGAGTAGAATGCCGGCGGAAGGATTGAGGGTCGGGGCGAGATCGATCTGATAGGAAGAGCATTCGACGACGTAGTAGCGCTCCGCCTTCGGCGGCTCCAACGTCAGGATGGCCGTACCGATATTGCCGCCGAGCTGCGTATCGCGGCCGCTCGATTGCAGGATATGGGCAATCAATGCCGTCGTCGTCGACTTGCCGTTGGTGCCGGTGATAGCGATGAAGGGGCACTCCGGCGCATGCGCCCGCCGCTCGCGGACGAAGAGCTCGACGTCGCCGATGATCTCGACACCGGCTGCGTGAGCGAGATCGACGGTCCAGTGCGGCCTCGGATGCGTCAGCGGCACGCCGGGCGATAGCACGAAGGCCGAAAGCCCGCTCCAGTCGATCGTTCTGAGATCGGCGGCCGGGATACCCTCGGCAGCCGCCTTCGCCACGCTGTCGGGGTTGTCGTCCCAGGCAGTCACCTCGGCACCACCGGCGACAAGCGCCCGCGCGGTGGCAAAACCCGAGCCGCCGAGGCCGAACAATGCGACCTTTTTCCCCTTGAGCGTGGTGACAGGGATCATCGCCGCCTCACCGAAGCTTCAAGGTCGAGAGGCCGATCATCGCCAGGATGACCGCAACGATCCAGAAGCGCACGACCACTTGGCTTTCCGTCCAGCCCTTCTTCTCGAAGTGATGGTGGATCGGCGCCATCAGGAAGACGCGCCGGCCGGTCATCTTGAAGAAACCGACCTGGATAATGACCGAAAGCGCCTCCAGTACGAAGAGGCCGCCGATGATCGCCATGACGATCTCATGCTTGGTAGCAACTGCCACCGAACCGATCATGCCGCCCAGCGCAAGAGAACCGGTGTCGCCCATGAAAATGGCCGCCGGCGGCGCATTGAACCAGAGAAAGCCGAGGCCGGCGCCGATAACTGCGCCTAACACCACGGCCAATTCGCCGGTACCGGGCACGAAGTTGATCGCCAGATAGTCGGCGAAGACATAGTTGCCGGCGAGATAGGCGATAACGCCGAAAGAGGCGGCGGCAATCATGACCGGCACGATGGCAAGCCCGTCGAGACCGTCGGTCAGGTTGACAGCGTTACCGGCGGAAACGATGACGAAAGCACCGAACAGCACGAAGAACATGCCGAGATTGAGCATGAAATTCTTGAAGAACGGGAACGCGATCGACGAACCGAAGGTCGAACCGGCGGTACCGGAGGACAATGCCGTACTCATCATGAAATAGACGGCAATGGCGGCGATGACGAATTCGATGCCGAGGCGGGCGCGGCCGGAAAAGCCCTTATCGCTCTGCTTCGTTACCTTGAGATAATCGTCATAGAAGCCGATGGCACCGAAGCCCAATGTCACCAGCAGCGTCGCGACCACATAGACGTTGGCAAGATCGGCCCAAAGCATTGACGACACGACGATGCCGGCCAAAATCATCAGCCCGCCCATGGTCGGCGTACCTGCCTTCTTGAAATGAGTCTGCGGACCGTCGGCGCGAATCGGCTGGCCCTTACCCTGGCGTACGCGCAGGGAAGAGATGATTCGCGGCCCGAAGAGGAAGACGATCAACGCCGAAGTGAACAAAGCGCCGCCGGTGCGGAACGTGATGTATCTGAACAGATTGAGAAATCTGAAATGAGTACTGAAAAAATGAACGTGGTCCGACAGTTCGGCAAGCCAGATCAGCATAAGAGCCCTTTCTAAAGCCCCTGATGGGAGTGGGGCTCCGTGTCGGCAAATGCTGGAAACTTGTCAAGCAAAGCTGCCACGATCTTCCCGAATCCTATCCCCAGCGACGATTTCACCATCAAAACGTCGCCAGGGGCGACCGAGTTGATCACGAATTCCGAGAGCTCCTCCGTCGTCTCACGATATTCGACATGAACACTTTCCGGCAGCGCATCCCTCAACGCCGCCATCTCCGGACCTGCCAGCCAGACATGCTCGATGCCTGCCGCCAGCAGCGGACCGGCAAGATTGGCATGCACTCTCTGGGCATAATCCCCCATTTCCAACATATCGCCGAGGATGGCGATCCGCCTGCCCGCTCTAGCGCCGACATTGGCATCCGGCGAAGATGTCGCCAGCAGCGCGATGGCCGCGCGCATGGATGCAGGGTTGGCGTTGTAGCTTTCATCAATCAGCGTGAAGTAGCCATTGGCGATTGCGCGCTTATGGCGCTGCCCCCTGCCCTTTTCCGCCTGCAGCGTCGCCAGCGCATCGACCGCCTTGTCGAGATCGGCCTCGACGAGCATCACAGCACCGAGGACGGCCAGCGCGTTTTCCGCGATATGCCGCCCTGGCGCACCGATCGCCACTTCCATCGTCTCGCCGCCGATTGTCAGCCACAGCGTCGAATTCTCTTCCGAGGCGTTGAATTCCGCGAGCCGCACGTCTGCCTTGGCATGCTGGCCGAAACTGTGCACATGCTCGACGCCAGCGGCCAACGCAGCGCGCTCCAGGAAATCGAACTGATCGTTGTCCCGGTTGAGGATGACGTGACCGCCCGGCACGACGCCGTCGAAAATCTCCGCCTTGGCAGCGGCAATCTCGGTGATGTTCTTGAAATTGCCGAGATGGGCCGGCGCAATCGTGGTGATGATCGCCACATGCGGCTGCACCATTCTCGTCAGCGGCCGGATCTCCTCCGGATGGTTCATGCCGATCTCGAAAACGCCGAAATCCGTATCTTGAGGCATGCGCGCCAAACTCAGCGGCACGCCCCAATGATTGTTGAAGGAGGCGACGGAGGCATGCACCTTGCCCGAGGGCGACAATGTCCGGCGCAGCATCTCCTTTGTGGTGGTTTTGCCGACCGAGCCAGTCACAGCGATGATGCTCGCCTGCGTACGCTGACGGGCGGCAACGCCAAGCCTGGCGAGCCCAGCCAATACGTCGTCGACAACGATCTTCGGCACGGTCAGCCGGCCCATCGCCGGCAACCGCGCCTCGCTGATCACGATCAACGCCGCGCCGTTCGCCATCGCCAAGTTGGCGTAGTCATGGCCATCGACGCGATCGCCCTTGATGGCGAAGAAAGCTTCGCCCGGCTTGATCGAACGGCTGTCGATGGAAATCCCCGTAACGCCCTCAGGCAGCACTCCGAAGGAGCGGCCCGCAATGGCGGCGATCATGTCTTCAGTTGTCCATAGCCAGCTCAAGACTTTACCTCCTCCAGTGCTTTGCGCAGTTCGGCATGGTCGGAGAAAGGCAGCGTCACGCTGCCGATCGTCTGACCTTCCTCATGCCCCTTGCCCGCGACGATCAGCGTATCGCCGGATTTCAGCATGCCGACTGCCTCGCGGATCGCCTTGGCGCGATCGCCGATCTCGGTGGCGCAGGGTGCCGCAGCCATTATCTCGGCGCGGATAGCTGCCGGCTCTTCCGAGCGCGGATTGTCGTCGGTGACGACAACCACATCGGCGAGACGGCAAGCGATTTCGCCCATGATCGGCCGCTTGCCACGATCGCGGTCGCCGCCGCAGCCGAAGACGACGATGACGCGGCCAGTGGTGAACGGCCGTACCGAATTCAGCACATTTTCCAAGGCATCCGGCTTGTGCGCATAGTCGACATAGGCAAGCGCGCCATCATGGGTATGGCCAACGAGTTCCAACCGCCCGGAAGCGCCGGAGAGCTTTTCCAGCCCCGCCATGGCAACCGGCGCGGCAACGCCGGTGGAAATGGCAAGACCGGCGGCAACGAGCGCATTGGCCACCTGGAAATCGCCGGCGAGCGGGATGTGAACCTCGAAAATATCGTCACCCAGATGCACTTCCGCGATCTGCTTATGACGGAAATGCTCGACACGCTTCAACGCCAGGAAATCGCCCTTGCGGCCGACAGTGCGCATATCCTGCCCCGCGTTGCGCGCAGCGGCAATCGCCTGTTCCGACCACGCATCGTCGGCAAAGATCACGGCCGGCGAGCCTTTCGGCAGCAGATCCCTGAACAGCCGCATCTTGGCGGCCAGGTAATCCTCGACGGTCGGGTGATAGTCCATATGGTCGCGGCCGAGATTGGTGAAGGCGGCAGCAGCAAGCCTGACGCCATCGAGGCGGAATTGGTCGAGGCCATGGCTGGAGGCTTCCATCGCCGCATGGGTGACGCCCTCATCCGAAAGCTCGGCAAGCAACTGATGCAGCGACACCGGATCGGGTGTCGTCAGCGAACCGTAATCGTTACGCGTCGGTGATATAACACCGGTCGTTCCAATCATTGCCGCCGGATGGCCCGCATGCGCCCATATCTGCCGAGTGAAAGAAGCGACGGAGGTCTTGCCGGCGGTGCCGGTAACGGCGACCATCGTCTCCGGTTGCCTGTCGTAAAAGCGGGAAGCAGCAACGGCGAGGAAACGCCGCGGCTCCGCAACGGTCAACAGCGGCGCACCAGCGGCGACCGCACCCTGGCCGGCAACAATGACAGATGCACCACGCAAAACGGCATCAGCAATGAAACTTGCGCCATCGGCCTTCGTGCCGGCGACAGCTATGAAAGCCATGCCGGGCGCAACCCTACGGCTATCGGCGGAAAGGCCTGTTATCTCAAGATCGCCAAGTGTCCCGCCAATTTGTTCATTGAGTTCCGGAAACGCATTTCCGGCAATATCCCGCAAGTTCATCGAATATACTTTTCGTTCTTGATCAGTCCGCCCCTCGCGAATCGACCCGTGTATTCTTTCACGCTTAATAAGACACCAGCAAGGCGGAGTTACCGTTTCCGAAACTCGGTTGGATTCCGAGGATCGGCGCTGCCCGGGCGATGATATCGCGAGCGATCGGCGCCGCCGTGTATGCCGAGATCGTGCCGCCATGTTCACCGGTCTTCGGCTCGTCGCAGAAGGTCATGATGACATATTGCGGATTGTCGATCGGGAAGGCAGCCAGGAAGGTGTTGAAGTTCAGCGTATGCGAATAGTGGCCGTTGACGACCTTGTCGGCCGTGCCGGTTTTACTGCCAACATCGTAGCCGGGCACGCGAGCGGCGCGGCCGGAACCCTTGGAGCCGTTGAAATCGAGCAGGAAGCGGATGTCGTCGCTCGTGCTCTTCTTGACGACAGTCTTGGCGATCGCGTCGGCCTGTTCGCGGGTCCGCGGCAGGAAGGTCGGCTCGATTAGCTTGCCGCCATTGACGAGAGCCGCACCGGCAACCGCCGTCTGCAGCGGCGTGGTGGAGACGCCGTGGCCGAAGGAAATTGTAATCGAGTTGATCTTCTTCCACACACGCGGCTGCGTCGGCATCTTCACTTCCGGCAGCTCGGTGTTCAATTTGGTGAGCAGCCCCATCCGCGTCAGGAATTCCTTGTGCGCGTCGATCCCGACTATATCGGCAATCTTTGCCGTGCCGATGTTGGACGAATACTGGAAGATTTCCGGAACCGTCAGCACACGATGCTGACCGTGGAAGTCGTGAATGGTGAAGCCGCCGATGCGGATCGGATTGGTGGCGTCGAAGGCATCGCGTAGCGTCACCTTGCCAGCATCAAGCGCCATCGCCATGGTGAAGGTCTTGAACGTCGATCCCATTTCGAACGTGCCGTTCGTCATACGGTTCAGCCAGCCTTCCGCAGCGCCTTCGTTCGGATAATTCGGATCGAAATCGGGTGCCGACGCCATGGCCAGCACTTCGCCGGTGCGGGCGTCGAGCACCGCGGCACCGGCACCCTTTGCCTGGAAATTATTGACGGCATTGACGACGGCGTCATGCACGATGTCCTGCACGCGAAGATCGATCGACAGCTTCACCGGCTGCAGCGGCTGGTCGGTGGTCATGCCGGCAGCCGCGAGATCGGCAAGCCCCTGGTCGTCGATATATTTCTCCATACCGGTGACGCCGCGGTTGTCGATATTGACGTAGCCGAGAATATGGGCAGCGGTCGAACCGCCGGGATAGAAGCGGCGTTTTTCCGGACGGAAACCGATGCCGGGAATGCCGAGCGCCAGGATCTGGCTCTGCTGTTTCGGCGTCAACTGGCGGCGAAGCCAGGCGAAATGCGAGGTTTTGACGGCCAGCTTTTTATAGGTGCCCTTGGTGTCGAGATCGGGCAGCACGGTGCGCAATTGCTCGACCGCTTCATCGGGATCGATGATCTTGTTCGGTTCGGCAAACAGCGACACCGTGCGGATATCGGTCGCAAGCAGTGCGCCGTTGCGGTCGACGATATCGGGGCGCGATGCCATCAGCCGGTCCGGTGGCAGGATGCTCGACGTCGTATCCGGCGGCGTCATGGCGAACTGGGCAAGACGGCCACCGATGATGCAGTAGACAACGGCAAAGCTCGCAACCAACAGAATGACGCGGCTTTTGGCCTGATTAGACTTGCGCTTACGGGCACCTTCGAAGGTCGAACGGCCAAAGCCGTCATTCGGGCGGTTATTGCCGTCGGTGGAGAAATGTGCCTTGCTTTTCAAGACCATGATGCGCGAAAGAAAAGACATCACTCGTCCACCGATCCCGTTGCGATATTGTCGACTTCTTGTTTTTTGCGCTTCAGCAGCGACGGCGCCTTGGCGACAGGACGCGGCGCGGGAGCGGCGGCGACATCGGCGATCGCCTTCCTGATCTCGGCATCCGTCGTGTCGCCACTCTTCGATGCTGCGCTGGCGCTCGCGTGGGGTTTCGCATTTCCGGCCTTGGTCGTCTTGTCAGGCGTGGCAGCATCCTTGGCATCGGCGACGGTTTCCGGCGGAACCTGCGAGCGGAGCATCGGCAATTCGCTCGGCTGGACAATCGCCGTCGACAGCGTCGGCTGCAATTTGAGTTCGCTGCTGTAGTTGTTGACCAATCGCTCCAGGCGATTTGGCTGTACAACCAGCGCCCAATCCGCCTTCAGAAGCTCGATCGTGTCCTTCTCCAGCTTGATTTCCGATTCGAGGCGATGAACCTCCTCGAGTTTCAGCTCGGCACGATGCTTGATCGTGTAGGTGACGGTGGCCATCGCTGTCATGACGCCAATCAGAACGATGTCAAAAGTCTTCAGCATATCAACCTCCGAGCTTTCCGAGACTGGCGAGATTGGGCAGATCGAAGATCGAGAGATCGGCAGCCTCGGCGGGCGCAGCGGTGCGAAGACCCGCGCGCAACTTGGCCGAACGCGCCCGCGGATTGGCCTCCGCTTCCGCATCGCTTGCCGAAACCATCGACTTGCCGATCGGATCGAAGGTCGCGAGCCGCTCATGAACCATGGGCATATGACGAGAACCGGTGGCACGGCCGGAGCGATCGGCGAAGAACTTCTTGACGATCCGGTCTTCCAGCGAATGAAAGGTAACGACAACCAGACGCCCGCCGGGCTTCAGCACGCGCTCGGCCGCAAACAGCGCCTGCGCCAATTCGCCAAGCTCGTCGTTGACGAAAATGCGCAGCGCCTGAAAAACACGGGTCGCCGGATGGATCTTGTCCTTAGCCTTTCGCGGCGTGACGATCTCGATCAGACCGGCGAGATCGCGAGTGGTGACGAACGGTGTTTCCGCCCGCCGCTTTTCGATCGCATGGGCAATGCGCGGCGCCTGCTTTTCTTCGCCAAGAAAGGCGAAGATGCGGATGAGATCGGCGAGCTTGGCGCGGTTGACGACATCGGCCGCCGATACGCCACTTGCCGACATGCGCATGTCGAGCGGGCCGTTCTTGTTGAACGAGAAGCCGCGCTCGGCCTCGTCGAGCTGCATGGAAGAGACACCGATATCGAGCACGACACCATCGAGCCCACCCTGCGGCGCATGATCGGCAAGCCGCGAAAACTGCGAATGAATGAGAGAAAGATGGCCCGCATGAGCGACAACCATCGCCTGCCCCGCCGCGATCGCCGTCGGATCACGATCGAGCGCGATCACATCGGCACCACCAGACAGAATAGCAGAGGTATAGCCACCAGCACCGAACGTGCCGTCGAGAATGACCTTGCCGGCGGCCGGTGCCAGCGCCTCAAGCACCTCAGCAAGAAGAACCGGAATGTGACGAACCGGTCCGCCACCAGCATCAGTCGAGCCTCCGCCAGGATTCGCCGCCATTCCGTTTCCCCGTTCTATTCTGAGCGCCTGCCCGCCAGCTTGCGCTCCTCTCGTGCCTGCGCCTGCAAGACCTGAAAAGCCTCCGGCTGCCACAGTTGAAAATGATCCGCCCGACCGACGAAGGTCACCTCGTTGGCGATACCGGTGAAGCCGCGGATAAAATCCGTGACCATCAGCCGCCCTTCCGCATCGAGCTTCATAAAGACCCCGCCCCCGTGAATGAGGAGCGACATCTGGTTCGCCGCCGGCGAAAAAGGATCGTCCGCCGCAATCTGCCGCTCGAACCGATCGAGCAGATCGAGACCGCCGACGCTGATCGCCGGAAACACAAAATCCTGGAAACAATACAGCTCCTGGATATTGCGCTCCGCCAGCACGGAACGAAATGCCGCCGGCACGGATACCCGGCCCTTGGCATCGATCCTGTTGGTCGCATTCGATAGGAAGCGGTTCATGACGCGAAACACCCGTTTCCCATGACATACGGGCGATCATTCGCCCGCAGACATAGCCAAAATCGGACACAGCTTCGCAAGCCGAAAGAGAGGATACTCTTCCGACACCCCCAAGAAAGGAGGGATCATGGCTTTGCGATGAATGGGCGATGATTTGCCCTTGTGCAGTGTGCTTTTGGGATACCATGGGACCATATGGGCGTCAATGGGATGAAGCCACAGAGACGTGGCCACAGCCTGAATATTCATAACCCGTTAAGTTTAACGAAAGGTTATGATCGCCCTGAACCGATGAGCCAAAACGGATTGTTTTCACAGACGAAAACCCCTCCGCCGACATGGTCGGAAGACCGACAGACCAATGCTTTTGGGCGCCTTGAGAAATTGTTTCCACAGGGCAATGACGAGCATCGACGCCGGTCGAAAATATGATTTGCCAGTTGGCCTGTAAGCCGGGTTCTGTATGGCTCCGGCCGAGGCCGGAACGTGGCAGCCATTCATCTGGGACGACGCTTGCGCGCCGCCTCGTGCAACCCACCCGGATGACCGGCCCGGAAACGGGCTGGACCGCTTTCGCGATCCGCGTCATCCCTATTCGGTTTTGCTCCCGGTGGGGTTTACCGTGCCGCCGCTGTTGCCAGAGACGCGGTGGGCTCTTACCCCACCCTTTCACCCTTACCCGATCCGAAGACCAGGCGGTTTGCTTTCTGTGGCACTTTCCCTGAGGTTGCCCCCGCCGGACGTTATCCGGCACCGTGTTTCCGTGGAGCCCGGACTTTCCTCACCCCACCGCCTTTCGGCATTGGTGAGGCGCGGCTGCCCGGCCAACTGGCAGGGCTCCATTAGCCGAGAGCGCCGGCAATTGCCATCGAAATATGCGGCTTTATCTGCATTCGGGCCTAAGCGCGGAAATGTGCAGAGAAATCCGTGCGGTAGCCGTCGTCCTTGATTCGACCTTCGAGCAGCAGTTCCGCGCCAAGCCTGCCGATCTCGTCCGAACTCTTCGCCGCCGTACCACAACCGCCGGTCAGCACCGCTACGCGTGGTGACGACGTGTAACCGATCATGGGATAGCCGGTCGGCGAATAGGAAACGGCACAGGAATTGGTGAATGTCGGTGCCCCTGTCACGCTCGGAACCAGCTCGTGGATGATCCGCGTCAGGTGATCGCGTGCCTTGTCGCGACCGGCGGTTCGAAACCACTTACGCAAATCCGGCTCGTTTTCGAATTGGAGATCGTCCGGATCGCCGCCGATCTTGATGTAGTATTTCCCGTCAGGATAGCGGATCGGCGGCAGCAGGTAGATGCTGTCGGTATGGTCAGGCCTCGAAGATATCAGCGACGGCATGGCCGAAAGCGCCTCGGCCTCCGCCTCGCCCACCTCGAAGAAAGCCACAGTGCGACCATAAACCTTCACTTCAACCGGCTGCGGCAACAGATTCTCGGCAATGGAGAAACTGCCGGCGGCAAGCAGGACTCTCTCCGCCCGGAACGTCTCGCCTTCCGCCGTTGTGACGACCACCAGACCGTCCTCGTCGCGGATCGAGACAACCGTCTGCTTGATGACGCGAGCCCCCGCCTTCTCCGCCAGCAACGACTGTGCCTTCACCAGCCGCCGCGGGCTGATATGTCCCGCGCCTTTCGGCTCGTAGACGCCCTCGCTGCCTTCCGCGAAGGAGAAGAACGGAAATTTCGCCTTCAGCGCAGCGTCGTCCAGAAGCTCCGTCCGGACACCGAGCCGAGCTGCCGCATCGACGACATTGCTGACGTAGTCATGGGCGCCGCCACGCTTGGACCCCACCACAAGGCAGCCGACCGGGGCGTAGAATTGAATGCCGCTGTCGCGCTCGATCTCAGCATAGCGGCCGATCGAACGGTTGGCGAGCCGCGCCCAGTCGGCGTCGGGATCGATGGTGCGGGTGATCCGGCCTTCGTCATAGTGACTGCCGAAAACGCCCTGGTGGTTCGCGCGGTCTTCGGGCTCGTCCGGGCCGATGACGGCTATGCCGTCTGTCTGTTTGGCCAGATGGCGCGCGGCAGCAGCCCCCATCATTCCTCGACCGACGACGATGAACCTGAAATCCGCTGCCATGTTATGTCCCTCGCAAATGATCGCAAATTCGATAACATGGAAAGCGATTCCGCCCCACCCGCGATCCTCTTAAAAGCGGCGATTAATCGAGGAGCGCCAGCACCTTACCGCAATATTTCTGCGAGACCGGATTCATGCGCGTTGCTGCATGACCGGCATTGTATTTGAGGATGGTGTTGCAGGTTGGTCCACCGCCAAGTTGCTGTGCCGCGGCGAGGTATTTCATGCCGAACTTGATGTTCGTCTCGGGATCGTAAAGTCCCTTGGCACTGCCCGAATAGCCCATCAGCTTTGCGGTCGTGGGCTTGATCTGCATCAGGCCGATCTCGCCGGCACTACCGCGCCGTTTTGGATTGAAATTGCTTTCGATCTGAATGACCGCGGTCGCCAATTCGACCGGCACGCCGTTCTGCTTGGCGTATTTGGCAATCAGCGCCGAATAGGGATTTTGCGTCGTGAAGGAATTTTCCGCATCCCGCAATTCGGCGGGGACACTCGGCATTGGATAGCCGACCGTACGCGTAATGATCTGCAGGGGGACGGTCTGGGTTTTCTCGCCGTGGGGGTCGGCATAGGCGCAATCATATCCTGTCAGCAGCACGCTCACGCACGCTGCCGCCGCAACAATCAGATTTTTCATTTAGTCTTTTGTCTCCGAGCGCGGAACCGTGGACAGCACAAGCCATCAGTCCGGCGGGAGGCAAAAAGAGCCGCCGGAGTTCACGGTCCCCGTTATTCTTTACGGCCGCGCGACACACAAACTAACTTGCGCGACCGCCGTTCAAGCGGGCGCCGTTAGACCAGCCCAATGCGGAGATAATAGGGAAATGATGTGGCGCTGAAGCACGTTACGCATTTTGAGCGTTGCGGCGTCTATTCCACCGTAAAAACGAGGCCCACCTACCCTTAGGAGAAGCGAGGCAGCGCGGACAGCAAACGATGAAGTGTATCGATGGTCGAAAAATCGGCGATCCCATCCACTCGCTCCTGGCGAAAATGGCGCTGGAAAGCCTCGACGTCTCCCGCCAGTTTTGTGGAGAATTCGCCTGTAATTTCCGTTTCATAACCATAGAGCGAGAGCATGGATTGCAAAGCCTCGATCGGCTGCCCGACATCGCCCCTCTGAAAGAACCGCCCGCCGGTGATCGGCGTCGGTTCGACCCAGTGGCCGACGCCCGCTTCGGCCAGTCGCGCCCACGGAAATTTTTCGCCCGGATCGACCTTGCGAACAGGAGCGACATCGGAGTGTGCAAGCACACGCTCAGGTGAAATTGCCCAGCGATGGCCGCAATCACGACACAGTTCGATGACCGCCTCGATCTGTGCATCGGGAAAATCCGGCAGCCCGCCGGGATGACCGGCATTGGCGATTTCGATGCCGATCGACAGCGAATTGATGTCGGCCTCGTTATGCCAGACGCTCTTGCCGGCATGCCAGGCACGACGTTCCTCCGGCACGAGCTGGATCACCCGCCCATCCTCGAAGACGAAGTAATGGCTCGACACCTGGCTCTCGTCGCGACAGAGCCAATCAAGCGCGCCTTCGGCCGTGCCCATGCCGGTATAGTGCAGCAGGATCATGTCTGGCTTGCGCCCATCCCGCCGCTCGCCATGGTTCGGCGACGGCTGCACGCTGGCACCGGAAAAATCTGCCGCAAAGGAACTCATGCAGCGCGGCGTTCTTTCTCGATTTCCGCGTAGGCTGCATTGAGCGCCGCCATGCGCTCATTGGCGATGAGGTGGAATTCTTCCGGCACGCCGCGCGAGACGAGGCGGTCAGGGTGATTCTCATAGACCAGGCCATGATAGCGGCGACGGATGGTCGTGAAATCGTCCTGGGGCGATACGCCGAGCACCTTGTAGGGATCGCGGCCGCCAGCGCTGACATGGCGCGCCATGATCTGCTCGAACCGCTGCTCGCTCATATGGAAGATCTGAGCAATATGCTGCAGGAAGGCCATTTCCTTCTCGTGGATCAAGCCATCAGCCTTGGCGATATGGAAGAGACCGTCAAGCACGTCTTCCAGCACCGGGCAGTTCTTCGCGCAGGTGACGCAGAGCGACGACAGTTTTTCGGCATAGGCCTCGTAGCCGGCAACGTCCTGGCGTGCCAGATTATAGAGACGTGCGACGTTCTTCGCCTGATCCTGCGGAAATTCGAAGATCTCGCGGAAGGCGTTGACCTCGTTTTCGGTCACCACACCATCGGCCTTCGCCATCTTGGCGGAAAGCGCGATGATGGCGACGGAAAAGGCCACCTTGCGGCGGGTCTCCGGATCGCCTTCGAACAGCGTACGAATGGCTTCGACCACGGCCGACAGGGCATTGCCAGCGGTGCCACCAACAGCATTCAGCAATTTTTCCCAAAACGACATGATGGTCTCAATTACCCCTTCTGAATAGAAACACGTTGATCAAATAATGGTTGCGATTGCAAGGAGTCCATTGGTCGCACAGCCGAAAACACTTTTCACAATTCGGTAATGATGGCGTGTCCGAAGTCGTGATTTGCGATGCCGCCGGATCGGGCAATTCATTGCCCGGATGAAAAAGCAAGCACGCATTTCTTAAATTCTTTACTTTACAGCTATGCCCGCCTGTCGCATCCATTCCGAGGCAATCACCGAAATGAGGCAGCCCGGCTGCGAGGAGGATACCCATGGCCAAACAGAAAGTCGCAATGCTAACCGCCGGCGGATTGGCGCCCTGTCTCTCCTCTGCGGTCGGCGGCCTGATCCAGCGCTACAGCGACGTTGCGCCCGATCTCGACATTATAGCCTATCGCTCCGGCTATCAGGGCGTTCTGCTGGGTGACCGCATCGAGGTGACGCCTGGCATGCGCGAGCGTGCACATCTATTGCACCGCTACGGCGGCTCGCCGATCGGCAACAGCCGCGTCAAGCTCACCAACGCCGCCGACTGCGTCAAACGCGGTCTCGTCAAGGAAGGCGAAAATCCGCTGCGCGTGGCCGCCGAGCGCCTCGCCTCCGACGGCGTCACCATTCTCCATACAATTGGCGGTGACGACACCAACACGACCGCAGCCGATCTTGCCGCCTACCTCGGCGCCAACGGCTATAACTTGACCGTGGTCGGCCTGCCGAAGACGGTGGACAATGATGTCGTGCCGATCCGCCAGTCCCTCGGCGCCTGGACGGCGGCCGAAGTCGGTGCGCATTTCTTCGACAATGTCAGCAACGAACAGACCGCCGCTCCGCGCACCCTCGTCATCCATGAAGTCATGGGCAGAAGCTGCGGCTGGCTGACGGCGGCGACAGCCCGCGCCTATATTCAGAAGACCAGTGCCAATGAATATGTGGATGGCTTCATGATGAATGCCGCCATGAAGAGCATCGACGGCCTCTATCTCCCGGAAATGGCCTTCGACATCGAAGCGGAAGCCGAGCGCCTGAAGGCCGTTATGGACAAGACTGGCCAGGTGACGCTGTTCGTTTCGGAAGGCGCCGCCCTCGAGGCCATCGTGGCCGAGCGGGAAGCTGCCGGTGAAACCATCAAGCGCGATGCCTTCGGTCATGTGAAAATCGACACTATCAATGTCGGCAACTGGTTCCAGAAGCAATTCGCCACCCTGCTCGGCGCAGAGCGCTCCCTGGTGCAGAAATCCGGCTATTTTGCCCGCTCGGCGCCCGCCAACGGCGACGACCTGCGCCTGATTCAGGGCATGGTCGATCTCGCGGTCGAAAGCGCATTGAATAAGGTCTCGGGCGTCACCGGCCATGACGAAGGCCAGGGCGGCAAGCTGCGCACCATCGAATTCCCGCGCATCAAGGGTGGCAAGCCCTTCGATCTGTCCCTGCCATGGTTCGCCGAAGTCATGGATCACATCGGGCAAAAATACGCGCAATCCTAATTGACGGATCGCAAATCCAATGTCTTTGCTGGCGGCGAATAGGAATAGAGGAGGATTCCATGTCCATCGAAACCTGGCTCGCGTTCGCCGCCGCATCCTGCATTATGCTGGCAATACCCGGTCCGACCATTCTCCTTGTGATCTCATATGCACTCGGCCACGGTCGTAAGACGGCGCTGGCAACGGTGACCGGCGTAACGCTTGGCGATTTCACGGCGATGACTGCCTCGCTCGCTGGTCTCGGCGCCCTTCTCGCCACCTCGGCCACTCTGTTCATGCTTCTCAAGCTGATCGGCGCAGCCTACCTCATGTTTCTGGGAATCAAGCTCTGGCGCGCCCCGATTGTGACCGGCCCGATGGGCGACAATGACAATCTTCCGGAAGAAAAGCCGCTGAAGATTTTACTGCACGCCTACGTTGTGACCGCCTTGAACCCGAAGAGCATCGTCTTCTTCATCGCCTTCGTGCCGCAATTTCTCGACCTGTCGAAGCCCTTCCTTCAGCAAACCGTTATTTTGGAGGCGACATTCCTCACTCTGGCAGCACTGAACTCCCTGCTCTACGTTTTCATCGCCGATATGGCGCGCGGTTTTATTCGCAAGGCAAGCGTGCAACGCGCCGTCAACCGGACGGGCGGAACCCTGTTGATAGCCGCCGGCGCAGTGACCGCCGGATATCGCCGGTTGGCCGCTTGATGCTGTCCAGGGTTGCGGGGCGATCACGGATAGGTTAATGGGGGATTCATAAATTTATCAACCCTGTGGCTGATTTGCACCGCAGGGCGGTTTGGTTTTTTCGAAAGTGACAGAATGGTAGCGATCGGATTTCCCAGCCTAAAGCGCAGCGTTGCCTTTTCGGCAATGATGTGCGGCGTCCTCGCAGGGTGTGCAAGCACTCAGCAGCAGACGTCCCAGGCAGAATTCCCGTCGGCACAAACCAACGTGCCGCATCCGAATACAAACCCGGCTCCGGTCGGTGCTGCGTCGACCACAGGCGGCGTAGCGGTGGCTTCCACCACACCAGCTACAGGCCAGCAGATTCAGCCTCAGCAGCAGGCAGCATTGATGAAGTCGGACCGGGTTGGCGCCGGTTCGGTGGCTCCGAATCAGATTCAGGCAGCCCAGGACCGCATGGCTGGTCCGGTGGCAAATGCGCCGAATGCAGCGAACCAGGGTACTGTCGCGATAGCCGCCGTAACCGGCGCGCCCGCAGCGGGTACATCCGCAGCCGCCGCTTATGCGGCCTCCGACGAACCCATGGTTCCCACCGTCGTCGCCATCCCGATCCCGAACCCGGCACGTCCGGGCGATACCGCGCTGTTGCCGGTGTCAGGTTCCGCGGCCCAGGGTCAGGCGACCATTCCGATGACGTCGGACATGGCGGCCATTCAGTCCGTTGTTCCGACGCCCCGCCCGGGCGAAGATGCACCGATCATGGCGCCTGCCGAAGTCGCTTATGCCGCGCCGATGCAGATCGCGGGCATGGGTTATGCAGACACCCGCATGCATTATGATTTCAACTTCGATGCTAGCGGCCCGACGGTCGTTTCGGCGGTACTGACCCCTCAGAATTACGATTCCGACGTGCCGGCGGAGGAGAAGAGCTACGTTTCGAAGCTCATCCAGAAATATGCCAAGCTTTATGAAATTCCGGAATCTTTGATCCATCGCGTCGTTCATCGCGAGAGCCGCTACAATCCGAAGGCATATAACCGCGGCGGTTACTTTGGCCTGATGCAGATTAGATACAACACGGCCAAGTCCATGGGCTACGACGGTCCGCCTGCAGGCCTACTCGATGCCGAGACCAACATCAAATATGCCGCGAAATATCTGCGCGGCGCATGGATGGTGGCCGACAACAAGGCCGAGGCCAAAGAAGCCAATGCCGTTCAGCTCTATGCGCGCGGCTATTATTATGATGCCAAGCGCAAGGGCCTGCCGGACGTCGCGCAAGGCAATTACTGATTATCCCGGATCATTTCGCCAGCGCCGGTTGGGCCATGTCCTGACCGGCGTTGATTATATCCAGTATCCTCTTCAGTAGAATTTGCGGCTTATAGTCCAGCCAGCCCGGCGTCAGCCCCATGCGCACCAGCACGAGATTGGCTGACGGCACAATGGCGACGCTCTGGCCATCATGTCCGAGCATCCAGAACGTATCCGTCGGCAGGCCGAACTGCGCATCCGAACCACCGGGACCGGCAAGCCAGGCTTGAACCTGCGTGTAGATGCCTTCCGATGCCGTCGTCGGAGTGCGCATCGCGCCAACAAAGCCTTCCGGCAACAGGCGCTGGCCCTTCCAGACACCATCCTGCAGCAGGAATTGGCCAAAGCGCGCCCAGTCGCGCGGCGTCGCATAAAGATAGGAACTGCCGACATAAGTACCGCGCTCGTCGGCTTCCAACACAGCGCTGGACATGCCGAGCGGCGCAAACAGCGCTTCACGCGGATAGGTGATCGCCGCACTCTCATTGGGAAGTTTGTTCATCCAAATCCTAGAGAGCAGCGTCGCCGTACCGCTGGAATAGCTGAATCGTTCGCCTGCCGCCGCCTCCTGAGGCGCACTCGAGGCAACCCTGGTCGAATCCGGATCGAGATAGAGCATGCGCGTCACGTCTGAGACTGCGCCATATCCCTCATTGAAGGCTAGGCCGCTCTCCATGCTGAGGAGATCGCTGAGCTTGATGTTCTTGCGGGCATCAGCGCTCCATTGCGGCAAAAGATTCTGATCGTCGAAGGACATGCGGCCGGAAAGCATGAGGCGGCCGATGATGGCGGCATTGACGGTCTTCGTCATCGACCAGCCGATCAAAGGCGTGCCCTTGTCAAACCCCTCGCCATAGGTCTCCGCGATGATGCGGCCGTTCTTGACGACGACGATGGCGCGCATGGCGGGACCGGCAAAGTCCGGATTGGCAAGGAGCTTGGAGAGCGCGAGGCCGGTGTCGTCCTGGCCCAGCACGACCTTATCGCCATCCGGCCAAGGAGAATCGCTTTTGGCCGCTTTGATCTTATTGAGGAACGCCGCGCTGCGCGCCGCCGGCAGATCGCCGTCCGGCACCGTCGTGCAGCCGAGCGCGCCGCGGTAGAGCGCATAGTTTGGTGCAAACATGCCGAGGAAGCGGGCGGTTACCACGCCTTCCTCTCGATTGACCGAAACCCGAACGAGCTTCAGCGCCGGATTGCCCGGCGCCTGCACGTCATCCGCCAATATCCGCTCGGGATCGCGCTTGGCGATAAAGGTATTCGAGCAGACGATCTTGGCGGCATAGCCGTCCCCGACCCTCAACAATTCCGGTGGCCAGACCGAAAGCCAGACCGCACCGCCCGCGACAATGATCAGCAGCAAAAAAACAAGAGCCCCGACCACTCTCGATATTAAACGCATATCACACACCCTCCGAAGGAATGCGGAGACAATCAGGAAATGCAGGAATGTGAAAGACCTATCGTCGCCACAGCCTTGCAAATATCACCGTGACGACCCTACCGGCCGGGTCTGCCAACAGTCCACGTCATCAGACTGTAGCATTGCCGGGTTACACGCGCTGAACCTGACAAATCGGTGACAAGACTCAGATGACGGAATTTGCCCCGGATGCCGGTCTCCATAAGAATCGGAAACTCAAGGACGCTCTGCTGCAACACAAGGCTCTGTCGAAGGCCGGCTTTTCGGAGCGCCTGTTCGGCATGTTGTTTTCCGGCCTTGTCTATCCGCAGATCTGGGAGGATCCGGATATCGACATGGAGGCGATGGAGCTGCAGCCGCACCACCGCATCGTCACAATCGGCTCGGGCGGCTGCAACATGCTCGCCTATCTTTCGCAGAACCCGGCTTCCATCGATGTCGTCGACCTCAATCGTCACCACATCGCGCTGAACAAGCTCAAGCTCGCCGCCTTCCGGCTGCTACCCGGACATGCCGATCTCGTGCGCTTCTTCGGCACGCCGGACGTTAGCGCCAATAGCCAGGCATACGATCAGTTCATCGCGCCGCGTCTCGATCCGGCGACCGCCGCTTACTGGGATGGCCGCGACATGTATGGCCGCCGCCGCGTCACGGTGTTCAACCGCAACATCTATAAGACCGGCCTGCTCGGCCGCTTCATCGGCGCCGCCCATGTGCTGGCCCGCCTGCACGGCGTCCGCCTCGGCAAGATGACGGAAGCCCGCACGGTCCGCGAACAGCGGCAGTTCTTCGACAACGAAATTGCGCCGATCTTCGACAAGCCGATGGTCCGCTGGCTGCTCGGCCGCAAGAGCTCGCTCTTCGGCCTCGGCATCCCGCCGCAACAATATGACGAACTTGCGAGCCTCGCAGGTGACGATTCCATATCTGGCGTCCTGAAGCACCGCCTGGAAAAGCTGGCCTGCCACTTTCCGATCCGGGACAATTATTTCGCGTGGCAGGCCTTTGCGCGGCGCTATGCCTCCCAACACCAAGGCCCGTTGCCGACCTATCTGCGGCCTGAGCACTACGCCGCAATCCGCGCCAATGCCGACCGCGTCGATGTGCATCATGCCAACTTCACGGAGCTTCTGGCCTCCAAGCCCGCCGCTTCGCGCGACCGCTATATCCTGCTCGACGCCCAGGACTGGATGACCGACGAACAGCTCAACGACCTCTGGGCTGAAATTACCCGCACGGCCCGCGAAGGCGCCCGCGTCATTTTCCGCACCGCCGCCGAAAAGAGCATCATCGAAGGTCGCCTCTCCCCCGCCATTCGCGATCAGTGGGTCTATTTCGAAGAGCGCTCGCAGGAGCTTAACGTCCGCGACCGCTCGGCGATCTACGGCGGCTTCCACATCTACGGGAAAAAAGCGTGAGCCAGGCGGATACAGGTCTTCAGACAAGCTCGAAGAACCATGCCGGACTGATGGACGGCATGTACCGTTACCAGCGGCACATCTACGACCTGACCCGCAAATATTACCTCTTCGGCCGCGATCGCACCATTGCGCACCTCAACGTGCCTTTGAGCGGCTCCCTACTGGAAGTGGGTTGCGGCACCGGCCGCAACATGTTGCTGGCTCATCGTCGCTTTCCCTCGGCGAGACTCTATGGCCTCGACATCTCCCAAGAGATGCTAATTTCGGCCCGCAATAATTTTCGCGGGCTGAAACAAGTACCGGATTTCCGCGTCGCCGACGCCACTGCCTTCTCGGCTGGTGATTTCGGTGTCGACGGTTTCGATCGTGTCATGATTTCCTACGCACTCTCGATGATCCCGGACTGGAAGAGCGCAATCGATGCTTCGCTGAACGCGGTCATTCCCGGCGGCGAACTGCACATCGTCGATTTCGGCCAACAGGAGCGCCTGCCTGGTTGGTTCCGCACCATGCTGAAAGGCTGGCTGACAAAGTTCCACGTCACCCCCCGCGCCGACCTCCGCGCCGTGCTCGAAGAGCGAGTCGCGGCGCACGGCGCGAAGCTGGTATTCGAAGAAATCGGCCGGGGTTATGCATGGAGAGCTGTCGTCATAAAGCCGGCCGCCTAGCAAAAAAAGTGGAATTCGGCACGAAATCCGCTCATGCGGCATTCCAAGTATAAGAATTTACTTGAAGATAACGCATTTTTTACGTTGATATGGTGAAAAAGTGGCAAGGGCCGGCTGACAAACAGCTTGGTCCTTTGCCTCTTTTGGATTTTGGGGACCACACATCACGGAAGCCAAGTCTTGGGGCAGCAAGATTACTCGCGCCATAACGGGATATCCATGCGCAGGCTTCTGTCATGCTTACTGCCGCTCGCCCTCCTGCTGAATAGCTGCACCATGGGTTATGACAGCTTCCAGACCGCGTCGATACCGAAGACGCGTTTCAAGGATACGAAGCCGCAGGATTTCGGTCGCGACCATCCGGAGCGCCACCCCATTCACGGCATCGACATCTCGAAATGGCAAGGCGATATCGACTGGCGGACGGTGAAGAGTTCCGGCGTCGCCTTCGCCTTCATCAAGGCGACCGAAGGCAAGGATAGGGTCGATCCCCGCTTCAACGAATATTGGCAGGAAGCCAATAGCGCCGGCATTCCGTACGCCCCCTATCACTTCTACTATTTCTGCTCGACAGCGGACGACCAGGCCGACTGGTTCATCAACAATGTGCCGAAGAATGCAATGATGCTGCCGCCGGTGCTCGACGTCGAGTGGAACGCCGAATCCAAGACCTGCCGCACCCGGCCGGATCCGCAGACGGTGCGCACAGAGATCAAGCGGTTCATGGACCGCCTGGAGGCTTATTACGGCAAGCGCCCGATCATCTATACGTCGGTCGACTTCCATCGCGACAATCTTGCCGGCTATTTCAAGGATTATCACTTCTGGGTCCGCTCGGTCGCAAAGCATCCGACGGCGACCTATGCCGATCGCTCCTGGGCATTCTGGCAATACACGTCGACAGGCGTAATTCCGGGCATCAAGGGGCCAACGGACATCAATGTTTTTGCCGGTTCCGAACAGAATTGGCACAACTGGGTGGCGGCAGTAGAGAAGCAAGGAAATTCTTGAGACTACCTGAATTTCTCTCTTGCTTCTGTCACAATCTTCTGTGAAAGCGACCCTATTCTATCAGCAAAGAGGATCGCCTATGGACCCCTATACCATTCGACGCAGCGCACTCGCGTTTGTCTTCGCTTCAGCCATGGCAAGTGTGGCAATGGCGCAGAACGCGACCCCGACCGCGGCGGCGAATGCAGGTGGAACCAATGCCCCGCAGGTGGCTTGCGGCGGTGATCTCTCTTCCTTCCTGGCCGGCGTCAAGGCCGAGGCCACCGCGGCTGGCGCGGATGCTGCGGCCGCGGACAAGACACTGGCCGGCGCGCAGATCGACCAGAAGGTCCTCGCTATGGATCGTAGCCAGGGCGTATTCCGCCAGACCTTCCTCGAATTCTCGCAGCGCACTGTCAGCCAGGCCCGCCTCGACATCGGCCGCCAGAAGATAAAGCAGTATGCCGACGTCTTCGCCAAGGCCGAGCAGGACTACGGCGTGCCGCCCGGCGTCATCACCGCCTATTGGGCGATGGAAACCGATTTTGGCGCCGTTCAGGGCAATTTCAACACCCGCAACGCGCTCGTTACTCTCTCGCACGACTGCCGGCGCCCCGAGTTTTTCCGCCCTCGTCTGATCGCATTCATTGAAATGGTGCAGCATGGCGATGCCGATCCGGAAACCACGACCGGTGCATGGGCTGGCGAAATCGGCCAGACGCAGATGCTGCCGCCCTCGATCATTGCTTTCGGTGTTGATGGCGATGGCGACGGCCACGTCAATTTGAAGACAAGCGCGCCCGACGTCATTCTGACGACGGCCCGATACATCCAAAGCCTGGGCTTCCAGCGCGGCCAGCCCTGGCTGCAGGAAGTCACGGTGCCGGATAATCTGCCTTGGGAGAAATCCGGCCTGGGCGGCCCACTCACGGCCGCCGACTGGTTCCAGCTCGGCGTCAAGCCGCGCGACGGTAACACCAATTTCGGTTCCCTGGCGGCCGCCCTCATCCTGCCGCAGGGCCGCAAAGGCCCGGCTTTCCTGACCTATCCGAACTACAACGCCTATCTGGAATGGAACCAGTCGTTCATCTACACGACGTCCGCAGCCTATTTCGCCACACGTTTTGCTGGCGCTCCAACCTATAACAAAGGCACACCGGAAGCGGGCCTGAACGATGTCGATATGAAAGCGCTTCAAACCAAGCTTTCGGCACGCGGCTACGATGTCGGCAAGATAGACGGTATTCTCGGCTCGGGCACGCGCGTCGCCGTTCAAAAAGAACAGTTTCGCCTCGGCCTTCCCGCTGACGGCTGGGCGACACAATCATTGCTGAACGCGCTTTAAGGGCGATTGCCTTGCCATGGAAGGCGGCCGCTGGCCGCCTTTTTCGTTTTTGCACCTGCAACTATCAGATGATTTTCCGGGTATCCGATCGAGGCTCGGCAAGAAACGGGTAGAAAGCGCCTCTGATTTCGTCAAAATAAACTCAAAATGGCGGAGGTGCAGCGGATGAACACCAGCAATGGCATGAACGCACTGACCTGGAGCCTGCTGTTGGCGCTCGGCTTGATCTGGGGCGGTTCATTCTTCTTCGCCCGCATCGCCGTCCATTATGTGCCGCCGTTTACGCTGGTCTTCCTTCGCTTGTCGCTCGCGGCAATAGCGCTGCATGCCTACATTGCCGGTCGTTTCGCAATCTATGATTTGCTGCGAACCCATTGGCGGCAGTTCCTATTGCTGGGCTTGATCAACAACGCCGTGCCGCATGCGCTGATCTTCGTCGGTCAAACCCAGATGGGTGCGGGGCTCGCATCCATTCTGAACGCAACGACGCCGATCTGGACCGTATTGATCGGCAATCACTTCACCACCGACGAGCGGCTGACCTCCGCCAAGCTCGCCGGCTGCCTGACAGGGCTCGCCGGCACGATCGTGCTGCTCGGCCCAAGCGTGGCGAGTGGAGCCGCAGTTCCGCTCTGGGCGCTGCTGCTGCCAATCCTTGCCGCGATCTCCTACGGTTTCGCCGCGATCTATGCCAAGCGTTTCAAAGGCATGGCGCCGCCCGTTATCGCAGCAGGTCAACTGACCTGCTCCGCAGCGCTCATACTGCCGGTGGCTCTTTTGCTGGATCAACCTTGGACGCTGGCCACACCGCCCGCCAGCGCCCTCGCCGCCATTCTCGGCATGGCGCTGTTGTCGACGGCCTTCGCCTATATCCTCTATTTCCGCATCATGGCGCTCGCCGGCGCCACCAACGCCTCGCTGGTGACCCTGCTCGTACCGCCAAGCGCCATTCTCCTCGGCTTTCTCTTCCTCGGCGAACGCCTGGGACTGACGGAAATTGCCGGCATGCTGCTGATCGGCACAGGCCTGCTCATTCTCGACGGGCGGCTTTTCGCACGCCTGCGACCGAACGCGGGAACGGGTGACCTATAATTCGGCCGCAACGGCCCGCCGGACCAATCTGCCAAGCACTGACGGCACGATCAGGAAAAACGCGAAATAAAGGGTGGTCAGCACCGGCACCAAATAGACGACGGCACTCTCGTCTGGAGAAAGACTGCCGAGATAGCCGAGGGCGGCCCAGATGATGGCCAGAGCCAGACAAGCGAACAGCCAGAGACGCCACAGATGCCCCTGTCGCAGCCTTTCGGCGCGCATGAAGGGCGCGATTGCCGGAGCGAGCATGGCGCCAAACATCAACAGCAAACCACCAAGCTTATTCTCCGTCGCGCGCAACAACGCATAGAACGGGAGAAGATACCAGGGCGACACGATCTGAAACGTATCTTCCGTCGGCAAATCGGGAAGGCTGAACAGACGGTTCGTCGTCAGACCGAAAGCAATGCCGGAGACCACCGCCGCGACGCCAACCACGGCAAGGAAAATCACGATCCGACGCCAGGAGTGCCTTTGCCAGGTCGCATGATGCATGACGCCCAGATCGACGATCAGGATCGCAAGCGACAACACGATCTTGAAATCATAGCCCGTCACGGACCAGGCAGCCATGATGTTGCCGATCAACGGGAATTGCGCCAGCCAGAACTCCAACTGTCCCCAAGGCACCAGAAAGGAGAGGAAGGGTACCAGTTCCGACATCACCCAAACGCCGATCAGCAGGACCCACGACACTTTCCGCCAGGCTGAGAAATCGCCGATATAGATCGAAAAACCGATATGGATGAACAGCGCCAGATAAAATGTGCCGGTCAAGCTCAGCGCGCCGTTTCGCGCCGGAAGAAGCAAGCCGGCCAATACGACAAGAACGAGGAAAAGACCGATATCGTGCGCTCGCGACCGATTTATCTCATCGCTCATGACGCACTTCTCCCACCCTTTCCACTGCCGGCGAATATCCCAGATTAACCGATTCATGCCTCAGCAAAAGACATCCGCCTTAATCTTGTTCACAGCTAAATTAATGATGCATTAAATTTCGTGAACGCCACACCTCTATAGTTTTCGCATTAAAAACAATCACTTGCCACGATATCTCGATTCAAAACCTGCGCAACCTACCGCGTCGCAGCATCGAATTCGCTTTCCAAGCGACACATTTTTGACATAGGCTCTAACAGTTGACTAAGGAGGAAGACATGGGATTGACGCGATCCATCAACGTCCTAGTGGTCAGTGCAGCGTTCCTATTCGTTTTGACGATGCTTTTCATCTGACGAAGTAGCGACAGTGCAGGAAACCGAACTCCTGAAAGCGAACAAAACACCTATTTCATTTAAAAAGCGCATGCCGGAAACCGACATGCGCTTTTTCATGTTCACACCCCAGATCTTGTCAGGCGGCGGCGCCGGCGCGTGCATCTGCCCTGCGCTGTATGCCCAACCGGTCAAGAACGGCCGAGACCAGCGGCGAGCGGTTCATCGTATAGAGATGAAACTCATGAAAGCCGCGACGAACCAGGTCCTCGATCTGCTCCGCGGCGACATCAGCCGCGACATTGGCCCGCTTGTCGGCCTGCTCGTCCAAGCCGTCAAAACGCTCGTCCAGCCAGGAAGGAATGTTGGTGCCGCAGGCGCCGGCAAACCGCTTTAATTGCGTCAAGTTCTGGATCGGCATGATACCCGGCACGACGGGAATCTTGATACCGGCGGCACGGACGCGGTCGTGATAACGTTCAAACGCGTCATTGTCGAAGAAGAACTGGGTCAGCGCCCTGTTGGCGCCATTATCGGCCTTGCGCTTCAGCATGTCGATATCGGCTGCTGTATCACGGCTCTCCGGATGTTTCTCCGGATAGGCGGAGACGGAAATATCGAAATCGCCGCGCTCGCGTAGTGCCAATACCAGCTCGGCCGCATTGGCGTAGCCGCCCGGATGCGGCTGGTAGGCGGAGCCGACGCCGCCCGGCGGGTCGCCACGCAACGCCACGAAACGGCGGGTGCCGGCGGCGAGCAAATCGTCGATGACACGATGCGTTTCCTCGCGCGTTGCCCCCACGCAGGTCAGATGCGAAGCAGTCGAGAACGGCGTCTCGTGGATCATCCGGCGCACGGCAGACAATGTCGGCGCCTTGGTCGAACCACCCGCGCCATAGGTAACCGAGACAAAATCCGCGTCCCATTCGGCCAGATCAGCCACCGTGTTCCACAATTGCGTCTCGGCTTCTTCCGATTTCGGCGGGAAGAATTCGAAGGAAATACGAATGCCACGCTGGCCGTTTTCAGTCTTTGAAGGCATATCAAGCTCTCCCGGCAAGAATGGGGGACGATTGGCGATCCTGCCCGGCGGCGATCAGCAGCCGCGGGTCGCGCGCCAGCCAGATCGTGACCGTCAGCGCTTGACCGCCTTCCTTCCCCGAATGAAGGTCCTGCACCTGTTCGACATCAAGCCCTGCCATTTTCAACCATTCCGATATGGTCTGATGCGAGAAACCGAGTCTCAGATGCGCATGTTCGTCGCGTAGATATTCCAGCCCGTGCGGCGCAAGATCGATGATCACCAGCCGGCCGCCGGGCCTGAGCATTCGCGCCGCCTCGTTAATGGCAATCTCCGGCTGGTCGAGGAAATGCAGCACCTGATGGATGGTAATCAGGTCGAAATCCTGCGCCTCGAGCGGCAGGTTGAAAATGTCGCCATGTCGCACGGAAGCGGCGGTGATGTTCGATCGGTCCAGATTGGCGCGCGCCACGGCCAGCATGTCACGGCTGGCGTCGATGCCGACTGCGCGGCGATAATGACCCGCCAACAATTGCAGCATACGGCCCGTGCCGGTGCCGAGATCCAGGAAAGAGTCGATCTGCTGCGGCCCGATCAAGTCGATCAGCGCCTTGTCGACATCCTCGTCGGCCACATGCAGTCGGCGAAGCTCATCCCATTCCGCAGCATTGCGGCTGAAATAGGCCTGCGCCCGTTCCGCACGGACACGCTTGACGGCAGAAAGCCGCTCGCCATCCCGCAGCAACACCGGATCGTTTTCAGCCGCGTGGCGGAGAAGCGTGCGCACGAGGACGACCGCCTTGCCTTCCTGCTTCAGACGGAAATAGGCCCAGGCACCCTCCTGATAGCGGTCGATCAGGCCGGCCTCGCCGAGCAGCTTCAGATGGCGGGAAATGCGGGGCTGCGACTGGCCGAGAATTTCGGTAAGATCCGTCACGGTGAGATCGCCAGCCGCAAGAAGCGCCAGCAGACGTAACCGCGTCGGCTCGCCGGCCGCCTTCAGTATGTCCACCAGATCATCCAAACCGAATTTCACGAGATCCGTCATCCAGCACCCAATCAAGATATAAAGATATCTTTATGTGATTTGCATGCGATCTGCAAGACCCAATTGCTGGCTGGGAGAATTCGACGTCGGAAATCCGTTAGTTTTTGTCGGCCGGGGAATATGCGCTTCCTGACCTACGGCAAAGAAAAACCCCGGACTTGCCGGGGCTCTCCATGACAGAAAGACAGCAAACTTATCGTGTCAGGCGCTTGTGCGCCTGGCTGCCCGGATTGAGAGCATCGGGGCCGAGGCGGCGGATCTTGTCTTGCTCGTAATCTTCGAAATTGCCTTCGAACCATTCAACATGGCCTTCGCCTTCAAAGGCCAGAATATGCGTGGCCAGGCGGTCGAGGAACATGCGATCATGGCTGATGATGATGGCGCAGCCAGCGAAGTTTTCGAGCGCGCTTTCCAGCGCCCCCAGCGTTTCCGTATCGAGGTCGTTGGTCGGTTCGTCGAGCAGAAGCACGTTGCCGCCAGCCTTCAGCATCTTGGCTAGGTGAACGCGGTTGCGCTGACCGCCGGAGAGATTACCGACCTTCTGCTGCTGGTCGCCGCCCTTGAAGTTGAAGGCACCGCAATAGGCGCGCGAGTTCATGTCGAACTTGCCGAGCTTGATGATTTCGGCGCCGCCGGAGATTTCCTCCCATACGGTCTTATTGCCGTCAAGCGCGTCGCGGCTCTGGTCGACATAGCTGAGATGCACTGTCTCGCCGATGCGGATCGAGCCGGAATCCGGCTTTTCCTGCCCGGTAATCATCTTGAACAGGGTCGTCTTGCCGGCGCCGTTCGGGCCGATGATGCCGACGATGCCGCCCGGCGGCAGCTTGATCGACAGATCGTTGACCAGCGTGCGACCTTCGAAGCCCTTGGTGATGCCCTCCATCTCGATCACCACCTGGCCGAGACGCTCGCTGACCGGAATGATGATCTGCGCATCACCGGGGCGCTGATTTTCGGCAGCATCGACTAGCTGTTCGTAAGCGTTGATACGCGCCTTGGACTTGGCTTGACGGGCCTTGGGGCTGGAGGCGATCCATTCCTGTTCGCGGCTGATTGCCTTCTGACGGCCAGCTTCTTCGCGGGCTTCCTGCAGCATGCGCTTGGCCTTGGCCTGCAGATAGGCGGAATAGTTGCCTTCGTAGGGAATGCCACGGCCGCGGTCGAGTTCGAGAATCCAGCCGGTAACATTGTCGAGGAAGTAGCGGTCGTGGGTGATCATCATCACGGCACCCGGATAGTCGCGCAGGTGCTTTTCCAGCCAGGCGATGGTCTCGGCGTCGAGATGGTTGGTCGGTTCGTCGAGCAGCAGCAGGTCCGGCTGCGAGAGAAGCAAGCGGCAAAGCGCGATACGGCGGCGCTCACCGCCGGAAAGGCTGGTGACTTCGGCATCGCGCGGCGGGCAGCACAATGCTTCCATCGCCATCTCGACCTGGCTTTCCAGATCCCAGAGATTCTGGCTGTCGATGATATCCTGGAGTTTGGCGCCCTCGTCCGCCGTCTCGTCGGAATAGTTCATCATCAATTCGTTGTAGCGATTGAGGATTTCGGTTTTCTTGGCAACGCCTTCCATGACGTTTTCGAACACCGTCTTGTTGGGATCGAGCTGAGGCTCCTGCGCCAGGTAGCCGATAGTGGCGCCTTCGGCCAACCAGGCTTCGCCGGTATATTCCTTGTCGAGGCCGGCCATGATGCGCAGCACGGTCGACTTACCGGCACCATTCGGGCCGAGAATACCGATCTTGGCGTCGGGATAAAAAGAGAGATGAATATTTTCGAGGATCTTCTTGGCGCCATAGGCCTTATTTAGACCGGCCATATGATAGATGAACTGACGTGCCATAGCTTGGGTTACTCCACGGGCGGATACATTGCGAATTGTGCCGCTATGTAGGCGAAACCCCGCCCTCGGGCAACGGAGAAACCTTGTCCGAGGGCATTTATCGCGCCGAGCCGCCTGCTGGGTGTCAGAAACCCGCTGCGTCCACCACGCCCTGATCGCAGCCGAACGATGTGCTGCCAGCGCCCTGGATCAATTGCTCAAGTCGCGGCTCGTTTCCTTCCGACGGCTGAATAGCGTCTTCCGACAAGCCGATCGTCAGTTCCGAGATCACCCGCACCTTGCCGACTTGGCGGCAGCTCATCTTCACGCGGCCACTGGCGCCCTCGCCAAAACTTTTGTCGAAAGCAGCCTTGATGGTTTCGGCATCGAGCGTCTTGCCGATATTCTGCGCGAAAAGATCGCGCACAGCGGACGCATTGAGTTCATTGATCAACCCCACCGCAGTCCCGAAATAATCATCGGCGCTGAGCTTGGTGCAACTGCCGTGTTTGATCCACTCATGCCGCTCCAGACCGGATTGCGTGCCGGGCATGACTTTGTCCAGCGCGGCCTTGGTTTCCGCCGAGAGTTGAACAGCCGGCAGGTCTTTCCAGTCCCGGCCGCGATCGGACTGCTTCAGATCATCGGAAACGTCGCAATATTCCTGCCGCATCGGCCAGAGGCCGTGTAGTGAAAAGTTCTTGGCGTCAAAATTATTCGCTGATTGATTTCGGCATTCCGCCTTCTTTTGGTTCGTCGCGCAGAACGCGGGTTCCCAACTCGCCGCCAGAATAAAGCGCGTCCGTCCATGGCTATTCTCCTCAGCCACGGCACTCGTCGCCATCACCACCGCAGTCAGAACCGCAACTGCAAACCTTTGAAGCCAAGGCTTCATTTCATACCTCCAAAATAGAACAATATGAGAACAAATAAGCAGTTTGATTTGCCGCACGCAACCCTGAATCGCAAAAACCACGAAGATTTATTTCTGTGAGCTTCCCTCGCCGTCCATTGCAATCCCGCCGGCGATGACCTTTCGTCCCACATGGGGAGGAAACACGCATGATGTTTGCCGAAACGAGGCATTTGCATAGTCCGACGGGCGCGACGCTCGCCTATCATCATGCGCCGGCAGAGGGCGCCGCGCGTGGCGTGCTTCTCGTCAGCCACGGTCTTGCCGAACATTCCCGTCGCTATGAACGCTTCGCCGCAGCGATGGCAGCACGCGGCTTTCATGTCTATGCTCACGATCATCGCGGCCACGGCGAGACAAAAGCTGTCGATGCGCCACTCGGCCGCTTCGCAAGGCGCAACGGTGTCGATGCGGTCATTGCCGATGTGCTGGCGATCCGAGAGCTTGCCGCAACCGCCCATCCCGGCCTGCCGATCATTCTCTTCGGCCACTCCATGGGCGGGCTGATCAGCCTCAACGTGGCCGTGACGCATCCCGACAAGTTCGACGCCGTCACCGTTTGGAACTCAAATTTCAACCCTGGTCTCGCCGGGCGCGCAGCGCAGGTCATCCTGAAGGCGGAACGCATGCTGAAGGGGTCCGATGTGCCGAGCGGCCTGTTGCCGAAGCTGACCTTCGGCGCCTGGGGCCAATCGATCGCCAACCGCCGCACCGAATTCGATTGGCTATCCCGTATTCCCGAAGAGGTGGATAAGTACATTGCCGACCCGCTCTGCGGCTTCAATGCCTCGGTGTCGCTGTGGCTGGATATTTTCGAACTGACCTTCCGTGCACCACAAAGGGATCACCTCGATCGGCTTCGGCGCGACATGCCGATCCATCTTATCGGCGGCAGGCATGACCCGGCGACGAACAATGGAAAAGCAATTTCCTGGCTGTCAGATCATTTGAAAAAGGCCGGCTTCTCGCATACCACCATGACCATCTATCAGGACATGCGGCATGAGACTCTGAACGAGATCGGTGCGGCCGCAACCATTTCGGATTTTGCCGACTGGTGTCAGCAAGTGACGGCAAAGGACTGATTCCCAAAGGAATGTTTGAATAAATGCCACCGGCGGTTCCCTGCCCCGTTTGCATCAACCGAAGCCTCCATATTCTCTGGCGCGAGCGGCGCTTTGCTTCCGGGCCGGTATCCGATACATCTGAGAACACTTTCGTGCCGTAGCCGCCCATCGGGACCGATATGACCGATAATAAAACCAAGAAACCACCCCTTTCCGGCATTCGTGTCATCGAACTCGCCCGCGTTCTTGCCGGCCCCTGGGCAGGGCAGATGCTGGCCGATCTGGGCGCTGACGTCGTTAAGGTCGAGAACCCGGATGGAGGCGACGATACGCGCCAATGGGGTCCGCCTTTCGTCGAAGGCAAGGATGGGGAAAACCTTTCCGCCGCCTATTACCACTCCGCCAATCGCGGCAAACGTTCCGTTGTCGCTGATCTCAGGACCGAAGAGGGCCAGGCCCTTGTTCGGCGGCTGGTCATGACCGCCGATGTGCTGATCGAGAATTTCAAGCTGGGCGGCCTCGTCAAATATGGACTCGACTACGAGAGCCTGCGGAAGATCAATCCAAAACTGGTCTATTGCTCGATCACCGGCTTCGGCCAGACCGGTCCCTATGCCGGTCTCGCAGGCTATGACTATATCGTCCAGGGCATGTCCGGCTTCATGTCGATCACCGGTGAGCCGGATGGGCAGCCGATGAAGGCGGGTGTCGCGATCGCCGATATCTTTACCGGCATCTATGCCGTCTCCGCGATCGAAGCAGCCCTGATCCACGCGCTTAAGACCGGCGAAGGTCAGCTTGTCGACATGGCGCTGCTCGACGTGCAATCCGCCGTGCTTGCCAATCAGAACATGAACTACCTGATCTCCGGCAAGGCTCCCACCCGCCTTGGCAATGCCCATCCCAATATCTCGCCCTATGAGGTCGTGCCGACGGCCGATGGTTACCTGATCCTTGCTGTCGGCAATGACGGGCAGTTCCGCCGCCTCTGCACGATTCTCGGCATCGACGAGCAGGCAAATGATGAGCGCTACGCAACCAACAAGGCGCGCGTCGCCCATCGCCACGACGTCCGCGCTTTCATCTCGGCGAAAACGCTTTCCTGGAAGAAGGCGGATCTGCTGAAAGCCTGCGAGGACAATGCCGTGCCGGCCGGCGCGATCAATACGATCGAAGACATGTTCGCCGACCCGCAGATTGAGGCTCGCGGCCTGCGGATCGATCTTGAGGATGCCGCAGGCACCGTCATTCCGAGCGTGCGCACACCGGTCGTCTTGTCGGAAACGCCGCTGACCTATACGCGGCCAAGCCCGCGCCTTGGTGAACATCAGGAGGAGGTTCTCGCCGAATTGGCGGAACTGGAAGGAAGGGCAAAACCATGAAACGCACCGGCGGTCAGCTTATCGTCGAAGCCCTCAAGGCAAATGGCGTCCAGCGCATCTCCTGCGTTCCCGGCGAAAGCTTTCTGGCCGTGCTCGATGCGCTGCATGACAGCGACATCGGCGTGCTGGTCTGCCGCCAGGAGGGTGGCGCGGCGATGATGGCGGATGCGTGGGGCCGGCTGACCGGTGAGCCCGGCATCTGCATGGTCACCCGCGGTCCGGGGGCGACCAATGCCTCGGCCGGCCTGCATATTGCACGGCAGGATTCCATCCCGCTGATCCTCTTCATCGGCCAGGTGCAGCGCGATGCCCGCGAGCGCGAGGCCTTTCAGGAGGTGGAGTTCCGCCGCGCCTTCACCGAATTCGCCAAATGGGTCGGCGAGATCGACGATGCCGCCCGTATTCCGGAATTCGTCACCCGCGCCTTCGCGGTGGCCACTTCGGGCCGGCCCGGCCCCGTCGTGCTGACCCTGCCTGAAGATATGCTGCGCGACGAGGTCGAAGCCCCACATACCAAGCGCTACATGCCGGTCGCTGCCCATCCCGGCCGCAGCCAGATCGATGATCTCCATTTGCGCCTGATCGCAGCGGAACGTCCAATGGTTATCCTCGGCGGCACGCGCTGGGGCGAGGAGGCGGTCGCTAATCTCCGGAGCTTCGCCGAACGCTTCAAGCTGCCCGTCGGCTGCTCCTTCCGTCGGCAAATGCTGTTCGATCATCTGCATCCGAATTATGCCGGCGACGTCGGCATCGGCATCAACCCCGCGCTGGCGAAGGAGATCAAGGAAGCGGATCTGCTGATCCTTCTCGGCGGACGCCTTTCCGAGATGCCATCGTCCGGCTACACACTGGTCGATATCCCCTACCCGCACCAACAACTCGTCCACATCCATCCCGATCCGTCGGAGCTCGGCCGGGTCTATCGTCCGGATCTGGCGATCTGCGCAAGCCCCGCCGACTTCGTGGTGGCACTCGCCGATCTCGAAGCACCGGCGGAACCGCGTTGGGCAGAGCGGACGGAGCGCATGCACGCGGCTTATCTCGCCTGGTCGAAAACGCCGGAAAAGAGCCCCGGTGCCGTGCATATGGGCCGGATCATGGATTGGATCGAGGCCAATACCGCGCCCGATACGGTCTTCACCAATGGTGCCGGCAATTACGCCACCTGGCTGCACCGCTTCCATCGTTTTCGCCGCTTCAACACACAGGCGGCCCCGACTTCGGGTTCGATGGGTTATGGCCTGCCCGCCGCGGTTGCCGCCAAGCAGCTCTTCCCTGAGCGCGAGGTGATCTGCTTTGCAGGTGACGGCTGTTTCATGATGCACGGGCAGGAATTCGCGACTGCCGTGCAATATCACCTGCCCTTGATTGCGCTGGTCATCAACAACGGCATGTACGGCACCATCCGCATGCATCAAGAGCGGGAATATCCCGGCCGCGTCAGCGCCACAGCTTTGAACAATCCGGATTTCGCAGCCTTTGCCCGCGCCTACGGCGGCCATGGCGAAACGGTGAAGACCAGCGAAGAATTCGCCCCCGCCTTTGAACGGGCGCGCGCCAGCGGCAAGCCGGCGATCATTGAGATCGTGCTCGACCCCGAGGCGATCACGCCCTCACGGACCCTGACGGAAATTTCGCAAACAAAAAGCCGGTGAGAGTGCTTCACCGGCTTTTCAAAAGTGCGTCGAAGCTCGGATCAGTCGATCGCAGCGGTGACGATGAACTCAACCTTATACTTCGGCGCAGCCAGCTTAGCTTCGCTCGTGGCGCGGGCTGGCGTGTTTGCCGGATCGACCCAGGCTTCCCAGGCGGCGTTCATTTCAGCGAAATAGGCGATGTCGGAGAGGTAGATGATCGTCTGCAGAATCTTCGACTTGTTGCTTCCGGCGGCGGCCAGCAGGCGGTCGACTTCGGCCAGCGCCGACTTGCACTGATCCGTGACGCTTTCGCCTTCACCAACCTGGCCGGCGAGGTAAACGGTGTTGCCGTGAATAACAGCGCCGCTCATGCGGGCTCCGGCGTCGATACGCTTGATGCTCATGCTTCTCTCCTGATGTTGTGCAGTGACGGGTAACAAACCGGGCGCTGCCCATCGGCAACGCCCTCAATCTCTTGCATGTTTGGCGGTGGCCGCTCAGCCGCGGATATGATGCGTCTTCTGATAGATCGCGGTCGAGCGCGCGCCGGAACGGCAATAGCCGAGCATCGGCCGCGGGAATTCGTCGAGCGCGTCGACCATGCCCTGCACGGCTTCTTCGGTTACGCCCATCGGCCCAACGGGCACATGCGCGATTTCAAGGCCAAGCTCCTTGGCGCGGGCTTCAATGACAGAAAACGGCGTCTGATCCGGGCTCTCATTGTTCGGACGATGGCAGACGATCGAGTTGAAACCCATGGCCTTGATCTGATCGAGATCCTCCAGGGTGATCTGGCCGGAAACCGAGTATTCGTCATCGATCGGGCGGATATCCATGGTTCATTTCCTCTGTGAAACCGAGGGCCATGGTCTACGCCGCCATAGAGCAAGCGTCAACCGCTCAAGCCCTTCAGACGAAGGCAAAGTTGAGTGCGAAACTCCTGGCTTCCCCGGGCTGAAGAATATTGAATTCACCCGCCTCCTCCAGCTCGCCGCGCGATGCCAGGCGATGCGAAACGGGCTCGATTCCGAGAACGTGCACAGGCGCGCGCTGGTTGCGCCAGACCTGCAGGAATGGCAGCGTATCCGTGCCGAATCGAACCCGCAGCGATTTGCCGCCAATGGCGGCGATCGGCCCGAGGCACACTTCCGACCAATCCTCGCCCTTCGCCGTCGCCGGCACGCAGAAAAGACCGCCCTTTTCCTCGCCGAAGGCCCATGGGAAACCGCCGTTCTCCAGCATCTGGCCGGAGAGGCGCACGCCGTCATCGAACCACTTGCCACCAATATTCATGTGATACATCAGGAAGACCGGCATCGCCTCGATGCTGGTGTTGACGACACGGTCGTTAAGCGAAACCTCGCCGGTCGCGCCGTCGATGCGCCAATGACGCTCCAGCCGTGCCGTGCGGCGTTCGGCGGTGACGATATCGATATCGGCGCGGCACTCCGCATCGCCGTTCTCGGATCGGGTCCACAGGATCTTGGCGGGGTGCGAGGAAATGGAGCCGTGCAGCGGATAGCGCTTGCCCTCGAAAGCGTCAGACATTGGCTCCGGATGGCGGATATGATCCGGACCGCAGGTAAAGAGAAAGCCTTCCAGCGAATGATCGATGCGCGGGTCGCCATCATCCGGAATGGCGCGGCCGGGCGCAAGATTGTTGCCGTCGACGATGCAGGCGCCGATGTCCAGCACGGAGTTCTCATCCAGCGTCAGCTTCGGTCCCTTGGCTGCGGCGAAATCTATCATCTCCTGCAATCCTCCCTATCGGCTCCCCGGCCATCCCATCAAAAATGGCTCCAAAATGGGACAAATCCAGATTTAGCGGTGGTTTGTCTTACCGAACGTTAACTTGACGCCTTGATCACACAAATTTTTATCTTTTATTCAGCATGATAATCTTAAATTCCACACTGGCGTCAAAATTGCCATGTGTGTGTCGGCTCAGCCATCACCCGAGGATTCCACAGACGTGAACCGGTTCCTGAAATTCAGCCTTACTTTGGCTCTGACTGCCGCGACCTCTGCCCTCGCGCTGAACAATGCGCAGGCACAATATTATCACGGCGGGAACGACGTGGTTCTTGTGACCCCTGACGGACGAATCCTTGATCAATATCCGAACCAAGGCAGCGTAACCGTCGCCCGCGACGGGCGCGGCCATCGCGTGCTGATCGATCGCTACGGCAACGTCGTCGCTACCGAGATGCGCGCCAGCACTTATTACCCCCGCGCGCCTCGCCGCGACGCCTACAATGACGATGGCTATGGCGACGGCAACCGATATGGCGACACGCAGCTTTCCAACAATGGCGGCTACCGCGACTATCGCCAGTATCGCGGCGATGATGGTGGCTATGTCGACAATGGCTATGATCAACAGGATCGCGGTGTCGTCACCAGCGGCATTCCGCGCGACGGCGAAATCCAGAGCGAGCCGCTCGACAATCAATCGCTGCCGGGCGGACAAGCCACACAGAATCCGAATGGCGCCGACTACGCGTCGATCGATCCGCAGGAACAGGCACCTGCTATCGAACGCAAGCCGCCTGCTGAGCCCGTCATCACGCTGAAGGGCAAGTCGAAGATGGAGATCACCGCGCTGGAGGTCTTCCTCTCTCGCCAGGGCATTTCGCCGGGCGCGATCGATGGCCGCATGGGCGCCAATGTCACCAAGGCGGTCTACGCCTACCAGCAGATGACCGGTCAGACGCTGAACCCGAACGACACGGATTCGATCCTCGAACAACTGCGCTTATCGGGCGGCATGCCGATCATCAACTATACGATCACGCCTGCCGATGCCGCTGGCCCCTATGTCGCATCGATCCCTGAAGACTATGCCGCGAAGTCGCAGATGCAGTCGCTCGGCTATACGTCGACCACGGAAATGCTGGCCGAACGTTTCCATATGGATGAAGGCTATCTGAAGGAACTCAATCCCGGCGTCGACTTCACGGTTCCCGGCACCACGATCAAAGTCGTCAACACCGGCCCGGGCAAGACCGGCACCGTTGCCAAGATTCTGGCCGACAAGGGCCGCAAGCAGGTTTTCGCCTATGACGCCAGCGGCGCTCTGATTGCCGCCTACCCCGCCAGCATTGGCTCGACCGACACGCCGTCGCCCTCCGGCACGGTCACGGTCGAGCGCGTCGCTTTCAATCCGGGCTACACGTACAATCCGAAGATCAACTTCAAGCAGGGCGCCAACGACAAGATCCTCGACATTCCGCCCGGCCCGAACGGCCCGGTCGGTCTTGTTTGGATGGCGCTATCGAAACCGACCTACGGCATTCACGGCACTCCGGACCCTTCCAAGATCGGTAAGTCGCAGAGCCACGGCTGCGTGCGCCTGACCAACTGGGATGCGACCGAACTTGCCAAGATGGTCAAGCCCGGCGTAGTCGTCGAATTCGTCGATTGATCGCATTTGAGCAAATGATAAGGCCGCCGGATGAGCCATCCGGCGGCCTTTCTATTGTGAAAGCTTGCTAGGCCGCGGTGCGGATCGCCTCATGGACAGCGCTGCGGGCCGAAGCCGTCAGCCGGGTCGGCAAAAGCCGCATCATTTCCTCGGCGAAGGAGCGGGCATTTTCCTGAGCCTTGTCGAGATTGCTGACCCGGTTCGGATCCATGGTATAGAGCGTGCCGCCGCAATCGAAGATATCGCGGAAAGCGGAGCGTTCGATGATCGGCGTTTCTAAAACCGTAACACTGCGCTGAGACAACAGCGCTTTCACCACCTGCAGCGCTCTGGTCGTCACCATCGAATTCACGCGGGTCAGAACGACCGAATGATTGATGTGAATGCCGGCTTTCTGTTCCATATATTGCAGTAGCTCCAGCACCTGCGCGCCGCCCCGCGCATCCATCGCACAGCCTTGGATCGGAATGAGCACATGATCGGAGAGACCGAGCGCCGTTGCCAGCAGCGGCGTGCGGGCACCCGGCAGATCCAGGATGAAGTAATCCGTCGCACTGTTCTCGGAAAGATGTATCGGCAGGGACGCGCTCGTCACGAAATCGATGACGGAAATATTGGGAACACGGCCGGAGATTTCATACCAGTGCGAAATCCAGTGCTGCGGATCAGCGTCAAGAATGGTGACGCGATAACCGCGTCGCGCCAGTTCCGTGGACAACAGCAAAACCGCCGTCGTCTTCCCTGCGCCACCCTTCGTATTTGCAAATGTGATAACTGGCATTGTCGGTCTCCGGCAAGATGGCGGTGAGCACGAACATCGCTCATTTCAGCACCATCTGAGTCATTGGTGCGATTAACGTATTGTTTCGAAATATGGTTAACAAAGCCCTAATGGCGCTTGTCGCGCATTAAGATATCGCGTCGGCGAGGGCCTAGCAGGCTACACCATCGGCACGCCACTTGCCGGTGAAGATTGCGATCGTCAACCTGCCAGATAGGCACAAAAAATCGTGCCGCAATCATCTCGCGGCACGACTGAAAATTAAAGCCGACATTGCCTTAGAAGCAGTCGTGGAACAGCGCCTTGGTGTTCTCCAGCGTCATCGGCACCGGATTGCCACCGGCGCTTGGATCTTCGATCGCCATGGCCGAAAGCTCGTCGATGCGATCGGGCGCAATGCCCATAGCCGAGAGGCTTTCCGGAACGCCGAGTTCGGCCCGCAGCTTCAACACATAGTCATAGAAACCGTCGAAACCACCGGAAATGCCGAGATAGGCGGCAGCACGGGCGATCTTTTCTTCGATTGCCTTGCGGTTAAAGCGCAGGACGGCCGGCATGACGACGGCATTGGTCATGCCGTGATGCGTGTTGTAGACGGCGCCGATCGGATGCGACAGCGCGTGAATGGCGCCTAGCCCTTTCTGGAAGGCGACAGCACCCATGGCGGCGGCGCTCATCATATTGGCGCGGGCTTCGAGATCGGTACCTTCCCGATAGGCGCGCGGCAGGAATTCCTTGACGAGCCGCATGCCTTCCAGCGCGATACCGGCCGACATCGGATGATAGAACGGCGAGGAATAGGCTTCCAGGCAATGGGCGAAGGCATCCATGCCGGTGCCGGCGGTGATGATCTTCGGCATGCCGACGGTCAGTTCAGGATCGGAGATCACGACGCCCGGCAGGAACTTCGGATGGAAGATGATCTTCTTCACATGCGTTACAGAATTGGTGATGACGCTGGCGCGGCCGACCTCGGAGCCGGTGCCGGCGGTCGTTGGAACAGCGACGATCGGAGCAATGCCCTCGACATTGGCGCGGGTCCACCAGTCGCCGATGTCCTCGAAATCCCAGACCGGTCGTGTCTGGCCAGCCATGAAGGCAACGCATTTGCCGAGATCGAGGCCCGAGCCGCCACCGAAGGCGACGACGCCATCATGACCGCCATCCTTGAAGGCCTTGACGCCGGCCTCGAGATTCTTCTCGTTCGGGTTCGGATCGACGTCGGCGAAGATGGCACGGCCGAGGCCGGCGTCTTCGAGAATATCCAGCGCCGTCTTGGTGATCGCCATCGAGGCGAGCCCTCGGTCGGTGATCAGGAGCGGCTTCTTGATCCCCAGGCTTTTGCAGGCATCCGCCAGTTCCGTGATCCGGCCGCGGCCGAGCTTGACGGCGGTGGGATAGCTCCAATTGGCTGAGATATTGCTCATGCTGTTACCTTCTTCAAATGGTAGGATTTCGGGCGCGTCAGGTTATGGAAACCGAACACTGAAAGCGAGCCGCCACGGCCTGTTTCCTTGACGCCGGTCCAGCACAGTGCCGGATCGAGATAATCGGCGCGGTTCATGAAGACGGTGCCGGTTTCGATATCGCGGCCGATGCTCGAAGCGCGCTCGACATCCTTGGTCCAGAGCGACGCCGTCAAGCCGTAAGGGCTGTCATTCATCAATTCCAGCGCTTCCGCATCGCTCTTCACCTTCATGATGCCGACGGCGGGGCCGAAGGTCTCTTCGCGCATAAAGGCCATGGAATGATTGACATCGACGAGGATCTGCGGCGCGAGATAGGCGCCGCCGTCATCGGCCGGGAAAAGCTTGGGGTCGACCAGCGCCTTGGCGCCCTTGGCGACGGCATCGGCGATCTGCTCGCGGACCACCTTGGCGAAACGCTTGTTCGCCATCGGGCCAAGCGTAGTTTCCGGCTCCAGCGGATTGCCGAGCTTGTAGTTCGACACCCAGGCGACCGACTTCTCGACGAAGGCGTCATAAAGCGATTCATGCACATAGATTCGCTCGATGCCGCAGCAGCATTGGCCGGAATTGTAGGTGGCACCATCCATCAGCGTGTCGACGGCCGCCTCGAGGTCGGCATCTTCCATGACATAGCCCGGATCCTTGCCGCCAAGTTCGAGGCCAAGGCTGGTGAAGGCGCCGGCGGCAGCGCGTTCGATCGACCGCCCGCCTTCGACCGAACCGGTGAAGTTGACAAAGTTGAAGCTGCCGGCGGCGATCAGCGCCGACGTCGTTTCATGATCGAGGAAGACGTTCTGGAAGACATCGGCTGGAACGCCCGCTTCGACGAAGGCTTGAACCAGCCGCTCGCCGACCAGCAGCGTCTGGCTGGCATGCTTCAGAATAACAGTATTGCCGGCCATCAGCGCCGGCGCGATCGTGTTGATCGCGGTCATATAGGGATAGTTCCATGGCGCGATGACGAACACGACGCCATGCGGTTCGCGCTCGATACGACGGGCGAAATTCGCGCTGTCTTCCACCACCATCGGCGACAGCGCATCGGCTGCGATCGACGCAACATAATTCGAGCGCTCGTTGAAACCGCGATATTCGCCGCCGTATTTGATCGGGCGGCCCATCTGCCATGCGAGCTCCGGCACGACGACATCGGCCATTTCGTTGAGGCGCGCAGCACCCTTCAGCACCAGTTGAACGCGGTCTTCCAGCGGGCGGCGCGCCCAGTCCTTCTGAGCCTTGCGGGCGCGGGCGACCGCTTCCTTGGCCGCATCCAGCGACAGCGCCGGACGCTCCGCATAAATCTCCCCATTTACCGGGGACACGCATGTGATCATGGTCATGATCGAAATCCTGTTTCTATAGTCACGAATATGGTCTCGGCTAATCACCGAGAAACTACCCCAAGAGCTTACATCGCCGAAAGAAGCGATTTACCGCAGCCACCTTCCCTGCCCGCGCCTGACGACGAAAATCGGGCGGAAATCAAAAATCACAGGAAGGCTTACGCTCTTTCGAATCCTCTCGCCACCTCCCAGTCGGTGATGCGGCGATCATATTCCTCCTGCTCCCATTCGGCAGCACGGGTGTAGTGATCGATGACATCGTCGCCGAAAGCGGCGCGCAGCATCTGAGAGCCGCTCAGCGCCACCGCAGCGTCTCGCAGCGTGCGCGGAATTTCGCGAACCTCGCGGGCACCATAGGCGTCCCCCACGAAGGGTGCCTCTAGTTCAAGCTTGTTCTCGATGCCATCCAGGCCGGCGGCGATCAGCGCGGCAAAGGCGAGATAGGGATTGAGGTCGGAGCCGCCGACACGGCATTCGATGCGGATTCCCTTGGTCTCGGCGCCGCAGAGACGATAGCCCGCAGTGCGGTTGTCAGTGCTCCAGATCGCCTTGGTCGGCGCAAAGGTGCCGGCGACAAAACGCTTGTAGGAATTGATATAGGGCGCGAGGAAATAGGTGATCTCGCTGGCATGCGTCAAAAGACCGGCGACATAATGCTTCATCAGCGGCGTCATGCCATGTTCTTGTTCCTTGTCGAAGAACAGCGGCGTCTTGCCGTCAGCGCTCCATAGCGACTGATGAATATGCGACGAGCTGCCGGCGGAATTGTAGTTCCACTTCGCCAGGAAGGTGATGGCCTTGCCCTTCGACCAGGCGATCTCCTTGCAGCCATTTTTGATGATTGCATGGCGATCCGCCATGGTCAGCGCATCGGCATAGCGGACGTTGATTTCCTCCTGCCCCGCCGAAGCCTCCCCCTTGGAATTTTCGACCGGAATGTCGGCTCCCTGCAGGCCAATGCGGATCGCCCGCATCACCCCTTCTTCCTTGGTGGTCTGGAAGATATGGTAGTCTTCATTATAGCCACTGGCGAGATGCAGGTTGCGATAACCAGACTCGCGGGCGCTGTCATAGCTCTGATCGAACAGGAAGAATTCCAGTTCGGATGCCATGAAGGCCTTCATGCCCATTGCTTCAAGCCGCCTGACCTGCTTCTTCAGGATGGCGCGCGGCGAATGCGCCACCTCTTCATGGGTGTGATGATCGAGCACGTCGCAAAGCACCAGCGCCGTGCCCTCAAGCCAGGGAATGCGGCGAAGCGTGGCGAGATCGGGCTTCATCGTATAGTCGCCGTAGCCCTTTTCCCAGCTCGTCGACTTGTAACCCGAGACGGTCTCCATCTCGAGGTCGGTCGCCTGGAGATAGTTGCAGCTATGCGTTTCCTTCCAGGCGCTCTCCACGAAGAATTCCGCCTGGAAACGTTTGCCCATCAAGCGACCCTGCATGTCCACCTGACATGCCAGAACCGTATCGATGCGCCCCTCGGCCACATCTTTCTTGAGGTCGTCGAACGTATAGCTAGTGCTCATGAGTGATCCGCCTGAACAATGAATTGGGGTGTCGGACAACGGAACCCCGGCTCGTAGCTGGGAGCAACCCGGCGCCGTGCGTTTCGTTTATACCGGTGAAGGGGCCGCACGCAGGCGGCCCCGCCGTTCGAGAAATGCAGCTCCGATGCTTAGCTTTCGCCGACGGCCGCTTCTGCCGCTGCGATTTCGGCCTTGCGCTTGGCGATCGCGTCGCCGATCGGCGGTCCCTTGAAGCGCCGCCGCTCGAAGCCGAACCAGACGATCGCAGTCAGGACAAAGAAGCCGACGGTGATGATGCCTGCCCAGTCATTCGGCGGCTGAATGCCGAGAACAAAGATCACGATCATCGCGATGATCGACAGCACGGCAAAAAGCTTGAACAACCCTTCACCGAGGTTCCACGGGCCCATCTTGTCCCACTTCGACGTACCCCAGGCAAACAGACCGAGCGTGATCGGGATCGCGAAGGAGAAGAAGAGGAAGATGACGGTGCACGAAACGACGATGGTGTAAACCGGTGTATCGCCGATCGACACCAGCGACGAACCCCAGACGAACAGCACCGAAAGAATCGAGCCGGTCCAGATCGCGGAAACCGGCGTGCGGTGTGTCGGGCTGACCTTGGAAAGTGCCTTCGATGCAGGAAGACCGCCGTCACGCGAGAACGCAAAGATCATGCGCGATACAGAGGTGACCGTTGCAAGGCCGCACAGCCACTGGCTGATGAAGATCAGGAGATACAGGATATCCTTGACGATGGGGTTCACTTGAGCATCCATCGCCCAGAAGAACACGTTCCAGCCCTGCTTTGCGGCGTCGTCCATATTCGGGATCATCAGAACGAATGCACACAGCATGATATAGCCGAACAAGGCCGACCAAAGCACGGAGGCTACCATGCCGCGCGGAACGGAATGCGCTGCCTTGACCGTTTCCTCCGATGTATGCGCCGAGGCGTCGTAGCCGGTGATCGTGTAGATCGGCAGCAGGAGGCCGAGCGCAAAGACCCAGAAGGTGGAAACCTGCGGCCAGACCGGTGCTCCGGTTGCCGAACCATCGGCGGCAATCGTTGCCACACCCGAGTAATTCGTGAAAGTGAACAGCCGCGCGAAATCATAGGATGGTGCGGCGATCAGGCACACGACCGCAAGTGCGATCGAGGTTGCGAAGATCAGATAGCCGGAGAAGTCGGTGAGCTTCGCGGTCAGCCCGATACCCATATGGTTCACGAGCGCCTGAAGGCCGGTAATGACCACTAGGAACACGATACGAACCAATGTCGTATCGACCATACCGAAATAGCCGCCGAAAGCACCGATGAAGAAATAATAGGTGCCGACATTGATGGCGCCGAGAACGGTGACGAGGCCGAGCAGGTTAAACCATGCGGTCAGCCAGCCGGTGAAGCGGTTGCCGAGGATCGAGCCCCAGTGATAGAGCCCGCCCGCAGTCGGATAGGCTGAGCTGATCTGCGCCATCGCCACGGCAAAGACCAGCGAAATGAAGCATCCGACCGGCCAGCCGATGCCGATCGCGGCACCGCCTGCGCCAGAAGTCGCCTGGGCGAGCGAATTGATGCCGCCCGAAAGAATGCAAATGATGGAAAAGGATACGGCAAAGTTCGAGAACGAACTCATGCGCCGTTCCAACTCCTGGGCATAGCCCATGGAGTGCAGAATATGCACGTCCTGCTTCTTGTCCAACTCTGTGTAATCAGACATGTATGTCATTCCCCCTAAAACCCGGTCGCCCACGGAATTGCGGGCCACCATTGTGCCACTTGCGCCGCTGGCTTTTTGCCATACGGCCCGATCGCAGTTGAACTGCTCCCCGGGGTCTTTTCTTCTATGCTCAGGCTTCCAGACTGCTCTGGATAAGCCCTGTTAGATAGTCGGCCACGACCCCTTGGCCGACGTCATCTCCGATGAGGTCGTTGCGGACCTCGATCATAACGTTATGCAAACCGTTGGCGAGCCCATGCAGTTTAAGCGTATGGGTGACGCCATCTTCTGGCCCGTAAGGCTCGTTGCGTTCGGTGCGGTAGAGCGGCGCCTCTACAGCAGCATCGAGCATGCGATCCGCCAGCCAGCGGTCTTCATCGTGCAGAATGCCGAGCTCCACTGCCCGCTGCCTGCCATTGTAAACAGGCGTGAAGCTGTGAACCGTGACGATCACGGTGTTTTGTTCCCTCGCCGCGCGCTCTTTCAGGAGCGCGCGAATGCGGTCATGGAACGGTATATAAAGAGCGTTGGTGCGCGCTTGCCGGTCGGAGGTTTGCAGGTGCTGGTTGCCGGGGATCGTGTAGATCTCGCTGACCTCCGGCATCGCGCCCGCGCTTTCGGGCGGACGGTTGCAGTCGTAAATCAGCCGCGAGAAGCGTTGATAAACCAGCGTAGCATCGAGGCTGCCGGACATCTTCGTGGCGACCGCTAGCGCACCCGGATCCCAGGCGATGTGGCTGGACAGCGCTTCGGTCGAAAGGCCCAGATCGCCGAAATATTTGGGCAACGTGCGTGAAGCATGTTCGCAGATGATGAAAACCGCGCTTTTTCCGTCCGGCCGTTCGACCGCGACGCAATCGCCATCCGCTTCCGTCAGAATGCCTTGCCCGGCAAGCATCAAAGGCGTCCTACCCTCTTAATAAAATCTTTATAAGAAAAGAATTCTTCAGGTTTCGGCGACTGTCAACTGGAAACTGAAATTATTTCTTCATTTGTGACATTGACTCGAAATGTGACAGCGTAGTTATATTCCTTCCAGGAGACCGGCATAAGACCGTCCCGGGGAGCAAAAATAGAGTGAGCAATGCGTCGAAAACAGTTTCGGACGTAATCAATGCCCAATTCGACGCGCTGACGCGCGCCGAAAAGCAGCTCGCCAAGAGCCTGCTCGACAACTACCCAGTTTCGGGGTTGGGCAGCATTACGACAGTTGCCGAAAATGCGCGGGTTTCCACGCCGACAGTGGCGCGCATGGTGCAGAAACTCGGCTTCAAGGGCTATCCGGACTTTCAGTCTCGCCTCCATCAGGAGGTGGAAGCGACCATCTCGAATCCGCTCACCAAACACGACCGTTGGGCGTCCAATGCTCCCGGTACGCACATCCTCAACCGCTTTGCTGACGCCATCATGGGCAATCTCCGCCAGACCCTGACGGATATCGATGCAGCCACCTTCGATAACGTCGCTGCGCTGCTATCGGAGCACAAACGCGGGCTTTATTTCGTCGGTGGACGCATCACTGGCGCGCTTGCCGAATATTTCTTTACTCACATGCAGGTCATCCGCCCCAACACGACCTTGCTCTCCTCCAACTCCAGTTCCTGGCCGCAATATGTTTTGAACATGAATCCCGGCGACTTGCTGGTGATCTTCGATATCAGGCGCTACGAGCAGGAAATGGTCAGCCTCGCCGCCGCCGCCCGGCGTTGCGGAGCCGAGATCATCGTCTTCACCGACCAATGGGCGACCCCTGCCGTCAAATATGCAAAGCACACATTCCGCGTGCAGATCGAAGCGCCTTCGGCCTGGGATTCCTCCGTCGTCACCCTTTTCATCGTCGAAGCGCTGATCGAAGCCGTACAAAGCTCAACCTGGGACGAGACGAGTGAGCGCATGAAAACGCTTGAAGGCCTGTTCGAGCAAACAAGGCTGTTCCGCAAGCTAGGTTAGCAAGGAGGAAAGTATAAAATTACAACCTAAGGATCGGCCGGCAAGACAAGCCTGTCAACGTTAGCGAATAAAAGTAAATCTCCGATGTTCAGGAAGCGCAACCCATTGAAATCCGTCACACAACCTTCATGCAACGTCATTAACAGCAACGCCAGACACTGAAAACCCAAAAGGAGGAATACCAGTGACCTCGAAAATTCATCGTCTTCTGACGCTCTCCACTGCAATGCTCGTCGCTACGACCGCCATTGCTGCTGCTGAACCGAGCGCAGACCTTATCGCTGCCGCCAAGAAGGAAGGCACGCTGACCACCATCGCCCTGCCCCACAACTGGTGCGGTTATGGCGACCTCATCGCTGCTTTCAAGGCGAAGTACAGCATCGATGTCAACGAACTGAACCCGGACGCCGGGTCGGGCGATGAAGTTGAAGCAATCCGCGCCAACAAGGGCAACACCGGCCCGCAGGCTCCCGACGTAATCGACGTTGGTCTCTCCTTCGGCCCGACCGCCAAGAAGGACGGCCTGCTGCAGCCTTACAAGGTCTCCACCTGGGACTCGATTCCGGACAGCGCCAAGGATGCCGACGGCTTCTGGTATGGCGACTACTACGGCGTTCTCTCCTTCGTCACCAACAAAGACGTCGTGAAGAACCCGCCGAAGGACTGGGCTGACCTGCAGAAGCCGGAATACGCCAACACCGTATCGCTCGCTGGCGACCCGCGCACCTCCAACCAGGCCGTACAGGCTGTTTACGCCGCTGGCCTGGCTGCCGGCGAAAAGGATGCCGCCAAGGTCGGCGCTGCTGGTCTCGACTACTTCGCAAAGCTGAACAAGGCTGGCAACTTCGTTCCGGTCATCGGCAAGTCCGCTTCGCTCGCTCAGGGCGCAACCCCGATCGTCGTCGCCTGGGACTACAACGGCCTCGCATGGCGCGACAGCCTGAACGGCAACCCGCCGGTTGACGTTACGGTTCCGGCTTCGGGCGTTGTCGCTGGCGTTTACGTTCAGGCGATCTCGGCTTTCGCTCCGCACCCGAACGCTGCCAAGCTCTGGATGGAATTCCTCTATTCCGACGAAGGCCAGATCGGCTGGCTGAAGGGCTATTGCCACCCGATCCGCTTCAACGACCTGGCGAAGAACAAGAAGGTTCCGCAGGAACTTCTCGACAAGCTGCCGCCGGCAGCAGCCTATGAAAAGGCCGTTTTCCCGACGCTCGATGAACAGGCTGCCGGCAAGACCGCCATCACTACCAAGTGGGATTCTGTCGTCGGTTCGAACGTACAGTAATTTCAGCTAATATGACCTCCCCGCTTCGGCGGGGAGGTTTTCCTTTTTTGACGCCGCGGAATGGGCCAATCATGAGCATCGTCACGACATCAACGATCAGTACCGCCCCCATGATCAATAAGCGCGTGGTTGTCGATTGGCTGGGCATTGCGCCCTTCCTGATCTTCGCGCTTCTGTTTCTCATACTCCCAACGATCTATCTGGTCGCAGGTGCGTTTCTGACGCCCGACGGCAGCCTAACGTTGAAGAACATCGGCGATCTTTTCACAAAATCCATCTTGGACTCGTACTGGATCAGCATCAGAGTGTCTGTCGCCTCGGCGCTCGGCGGCGCACTAATCGGCTTTTATCTGGCCTGGGCCCTGGTCATGGGTGGACTTCCGGCCTGGGTGCGCCATGCCTTCCTGACTTTTTCCGGCGTCGCTTCAAATTTCGCCGGTGTGCCTCTGGCTTTTGCATTCATCGCCACGATCGGTCGCCTGGGCCTCGTCACGCTGCTGCTGAAAAACTGGCTTGGCTTCGACATTTTTCATGCAGGCTTCAATCTCTACAGCTTCGTCGGCCTGACGATCACCTACATGTACTTCCAGATTCCGCTGATGGTTCTGATCATCACGCCAGCCCTGGACGGTATGAAGAAGGAATGGCGCGAGGCGGCCTCGATCCTTGGGGCGACCAATGGGCAGTATTGGCTGATGGTGGCACTCCCCATCCTGTGGCCGAGCCTGCTTGGCACGACGCTGCTGCTGTTCGCCAATGCCTTCGGCGCCATTGCGACCGCAATCGCCCTGACTGGCAGCTCGCTGAACATCATACCGATCCAGCTCTATGCCCAGATCCGCGGCGACGTGCTGCACAACGCCAACCTCGGCTATGCGATGGCTCTCGGCATGATCGTCATCACCGGCATTTCCAACGTCATCTACATCATCATGCGCATGCGCGCAGAACGGTGGCAGAAATGAAGCTGCAAAAATTCTTCGCCTGGATCGCGGTCGTCATCGGCGCCTTCTATTTCATCGTTCCGCTTATCGGCACGCTGGAATTCTCGCTGCGCATGCGCCGCGATGCCTATAGTTTCGATGCCTATGCATCGGTCTTTTCCGATGCGCACTTCCTTTATGCGTTCGGCTATTCCATGCTCATGGCCGCGCTGACCATTGTCGTCGGCATGCTGCTCGTTGTCCCGACGGCCTATTGGGTGCGGCTTCGCTTGCCACAGTTACGCCCGGTCGTCGAATTCATTACGCTGATGCCGCTGGTCATTCCTGCGATCGTGATCGTCTTCGGCTACCTGCGTCTCTACAATTCATCGTCGATCCTGCCGCTGACGGGCTTCGAGCAATCGACGAACTTTCTGCTCGTCTGCTCCTATATTGTCTTGGCGCTCCCCTATATGTATCGTTCGGTGGATACGGCGATGCGCACGATCGATGTAGGTACCCTGACGGAAGCCGCAGAAAGCCTCGGCGCGAAGTGGACCACCATCATGTTCCGCTGCATTTTTCCCAATGTCATGAGCGGCGTTCTGTCTGGTGCCTTCATCACGCTGGCGATCGTCATGGGCGAATTCACCATGGCTTCGCTGCTCAATCGTCCGGCCTTCGGCCCCTATATGCAGCTCGTCGGCGCCAATCAGGCCTATCAGTCTTCGGCGCTGGCGATCATCGCACTCGCTGTAACCTGGCTCAGCATGGGCCTTCTCCAGCTCGTTTCCCGTTTCTCCAGATCCGCTCCGATTAAGGCGTGAGGCTTCACACCATGGCTTTTCTCGAACTTACCAACATCAAGAAGTCCTTCGGCGAAACCAAGGTCGTCCATGACTTCACCATGCATATCGAGAAAGGAGAATTCGTCTCCTTCCTCGGACCGTCCGGCTGCGGCAAGACGACCGTTCTGCGCATGATCGCCGGTTTCGAAACGCCGACCGCCGGCATGCTGACGATCAACGGCAAAGATCAGCGTCCCCTGAAGCCGAACCAGCGCAACATCGGCATGGTGTTCCAGGCTTACGCACTGTTTCCGAACATGACCGTGCATGACAACGTCGCCTTCGGCCTCAAGGTCGCCGGCGTTGCCAAGCCTGACATCGACAAGCGCGTCAAGGAAATGCTCGGCCTGATCAAGCTTGATCATCTTGCCGGTCGTTATCCGTTCCAAATGTCCGGCGGCCAGCAGCAGCGCGTGGCGCTCGCCCGCGCTATCGCCGTCAAGCCGCAGGTCCTCCTGCTCGACGAACCGCTCTCGGCGCTTGATGCCAAGATCCGCGTATCGCTGCGTGAAGAAATTCGCGCCATCCAGCAGCAGCTCGGCATCACCACCGTTTTCGTGACGCATGACCAGGAAGAAGCTCTGTCGATCTCCGATCGCATCGTCGTCATGAACGCCGGCCGCGCCGACCAGATCGGCACGCCCTTCGAAATCTACAACACGCCGGCCACCCGCTTCGTCGCCTCCTTCGTCGGCACGCTGAACCTCATCGAAGGCAAGGTCGTCGATCCGGACAGCAACCGCATCATGATCGGCGATCAGGGTGTGACACTGAAGCAGTCGGTCACCGCCTACAAGCCCGGCGACACCGTATCGCTGGCGCTGCGCCCAGAAGCCGGCTCGCTGGCAGAATCGGCGAAGGGCGACACTGCTCTGACCGGCGAAGTCTCCTCGGCCCACTTCCTGGGTTCGGTCATCCGCACGCGCATGAATGTCGGCGGCAACACCATTTCCTTCGACATGTTCAACAGCCCCGGAATGATGCCTCCGAGCGTCGGCGAGAAAGTCACGCTACGCTTCGCCTCCTCCGATCTGCTGGTCATCCAGGATTGATAAGCAGCGCAATTGGACAGATTTTTCGCAAGCGCCGGGCAAATCGCCCGGCGTTTTTCTTTGATTTCTGTTGCACCGCAATTATAGTCCAGGCGTTCTCAGGGCGGGGTGCAATTCCCCACCGGCGGTATGGAGGCTGATCTCCGAGCCCGCGAGCGCCTTCCGGTTCGCTGGAAGGGTCAGCAGATCCGGTGAGAGGCCGGAGCCGACGGTATAGTCCGGATGGAAGAGAGCAAGCCGGGTCGACGGCTCCTTCGCGCAAGGGGCTTCTGCGGCCTTGCGTGTTCGCCCAAGGGATATTGAGTTAAACCCTTGAAAGGCAGAGTTCATGACCATTTCCATTTCTACGCAGCCGGGCCGCATAGCGTTGATCCGGGCACGCTGGCATGCCGATATCGTCGATCAGTGCGTCGATGCCTTCATCGCCGAATGGCAGAAGACCGAAGGCGCCTCCCCCATCGACATTTTCGATGTACCCGGCGCCCTGGAAATCCCGTTGCATGCGCAGACGCTCGCCCGCAACGGCCGCTATAGCGCCATCATCGCGACCGCTTTCGTCGTCGACGGCGGCATCTATCGCCACGACTTCGTTGCCGACACCGTTCTCGATGCAATGATGCGCGTGCAATTGGATACCGGCGTTCCGATTCTTTCGACCGTGCTGACGCCGCATCATTTCCAGGAGACGGAAGCGCATATTCATTTCTTCAAGCAGCATTTCGTCATCAAGGGTCAGGAAGTGGCAAATGCCTGCCGGCAGATCCTCAGCGAACGCGCCAAGCTGCTGCCATCGGTGACTGTCTGAGTTAAGATGGTGGAGGCGGCAAAGGCCCGCCTCCATTCCTCCGGCAAGGAGCATCGCATGACCGTCCTGCGAATTGTCCCCAATCTGCATGCGGCCGATCCCGCCAGCGCTCGCGCCTTCTATGGCGACCTGCTCGGCTTGGATATCGTTATGGACCACGGCTGGATCATCACCTTTGCCTCGAAGGCGCAGACTGTGCCGCAGATCAGCATAGCCAGCGAAGGCGGCTCAGGCGCGACCGTGCCCGATCTTTCGATTGAGGTCGACGATGTCGATCAGGTCTATCAGCGCGCCCGGTCGATGCAGCTCGACATCGTCTACGATCTGAACGACGAACCCTGGGGAGTCCGGCGTTTCTACGTCCGCGATCCCTTCGGCAAGATCGTGAATATTCTGTCCCATCGATAGGCCGTTCATCCCAAATCGACGTTGAAGGTCACCCGCTCCGCCGACCATAAAGTCTCGGAATAGGTAATGGGCGCACCATCGTTATCGACATCCACTTTGAGAACGACCAATACCGGTGTTGACTTCGGCTGCCGCAACAACCGCGCCTCCTCGGCATTCGGCATGCGCGCCTCGATCTCGGTCGATAGGCGCACATAGTCGTGGACTCCGTAGCTCGCGAGTGCTGCGGTAATGGTCTGATATTGCAGCCTCGCCTTGTCGAAATCCGGAAATCGGTCAGCCGGATAGTAGGTGTCGCCAAGTTCGACGGGCACCCCATCCGCCGTCATGACACCGCGGCGATGGATGACCGGCGCGCCAAGCGCAAGCCTCAGCCGCGCCGCGACACGCTCGGATGCCGGGACGACCTCGTGGATCAATAATTCGCCGCCAGGCTCGAAACCTTGCTCGATCAAATTCTGGGAGAACCGCGTCTTCTTCGAGAGCCTATAGTCGAGGGCCCCTCTGTGAACGAAGGTCCCTCGCCCCTGCTCCGCGCGCACCAATCCCCGCTGCTCCAAATGGCCGAGCGCCTGGCGGACAGTGAAACGGCTAACACCGAAACGTTGCATGAGTTCAGGTTCGGTCGGCAATTTGGCGCCCGGAGCAAAGGTCCCGGTGGCGATATCCGCCGCCAGGATTTCGCCGATCTGATGCCAGAGAGCACTGCCGCTCTTGCGATCGATCGTTTCCATATCAGATGCGCTTTTCGAGCCGGAACAGGAGCTTGTATTCAGCAGGATAGCTCAGCGCGTCGAGAACGCTCGGATAATATTTGCGATCCTTCGATCCGCTAACGAAGCCGTTGTAGCCGAAACGCCGAACGGAAACATCGAAGCCGACGGCTGCGAAGGCATCGATATAGTCCTGCGGAGAGCGATCCTGCACCGGCGCATTGCTGTTGCCGCCGATCAATTCGCGCCACTTCGGCCAAAGCGGCATTTCGTTGTGGCAACCGGTGACGGCGTAATAGACACCGCCATTGCACATGACCTCGAACATCTGCTCGGCATGCCGCTTCAACTCCGGCAGCAGGTAAACGACCTCATAGCTGAATGCGACATCGAAGCTATCGGCAAAAGGCGAAAGATCGGTGGTGACTTGAAACTGCAGCGGCATGTTGCCCTTGGCCGCCACAGCCGCCGCAACCGATTCCGAAGCAATGTCGATGCCGACGCCGCGACGGAACGGCCGCATCGCATGAAGCAGCCGCAGAAAGCCGCCGCGATTGCAGCCAAAATCCAGCACCGTTTTCGACGAAAAATCCCGCTCCGGCACGCTCTCGATGAAATGCCGCCAATAGGGGCTGTGCGATTCCGCCATCGCAATGTCGCCATTCGGTTCGGTATGCCAAGTTGCATAAGTGGTTGCTGCATTTGTCATGATGCGCTCGCTGTTGGTGTTGACTGAGCGAGTGATAGCGCACCTCTGTGACAGGCACATAAATTCGTCCGGACGACTGGATCACTTTAGGGCCAATCGCTGGACAAATAAAAAGAGGGCCCTGCCAAAGCAGACCCCTCTTCAATATGCCAAATGCCGACGCCTACGCGCGAATGGCCCGATCGTTTGCGTCGAAGCGATGCATATGTCTGGTCTCCGGCGTCGCATAGACCGTTTCGTCCGGCTCATATTTGTGTTCACCGAAAAGACGCGCGGTCAGAAGGCCGGTTTGGTTGGATTCGAGATAGATGATCGTATCGGCGCCGAGATGTTCGACATGGATGACCTTGGCGGCCCAGGTGCCGTGGTCGCGCGACAAAGTGATATGCTCCGGACGGATGCCGATGGTCTTGGCACCGCTCTGCTCGAGCTTCTCCGCCGGAATGAAGTTCATCTGCGGCGAACCGATGAAGCCGGCGACGAAGATGTTCGCGGGCCGGTTATAGAGCTCCATCGGCGAACCGATCTGCTCGATCGCGCCGGCGTTCATCACGACGATCTTGTCGGCCAGCGTCATGGCTTCGACCTGATCGTGGGTGACATAGATCATCGTTGCCTTCAGGCTGCGATGCAGGCGGGCGATTTCAAGCCGGGTCTGAACGCGCAATGCCGCATCGAGGTTCGACAGCGGCTCGTCGAACAGAAAGAGCTCCGGTTCGCGCACGATGGCGCGGCCAATGGCGACGCGCTGACGTTGGCCGCCGGAGAGTTCGGCGGGACGACGGGCGAGATAGGGGGCAAGGGAAAGCATGCTCGACGCCTTCTCCACACGACCTTCGATCTCATCTTTGGCGGTGCCAGCCTGCTTCAGGCCGAGGCCCATATTGTCTTTCACCGTCAGATGCGGATAGAGCGCATAGGACTGGAACACCATGGAAATGCCGCGCTTGGCGGGCGGCGTAACCGTCACATCCTTGCCATTGATCAAAACAGCTCCCGAGGTCACGTCCTCCAGGCCGGCGATGCTGCGCAGAAGAGTCGACTTACCGCAACCGGAAGGGCCGACGAAAATGACGAACTCGCCATCCTTCACCTCGAGGTCAATGCCCTTCAGCACATCATGGGTACCATAGGCCTTGCGGATGGATTTCAGTTGAAGCGATCCCACAGTCTCTTATCCCTTACAAATAAACGGGCTTGCCGGTGCGCACGCTCTCGTCGGCGGCGAGGCAAATGCGTAGCGATTGAACAGCGTCGGCTATATGGCGGCTAAGGTCGATATCCTCGCGGATGGCCTTCAGCATGAAGGCCTGTTCGCGATCGCACAGCTCCTGGTGACCCGGCTCGCCGTCCATGCGCAGATCCTGATCCGGAAGGATGAACTTGCCGTTCGGACCGGTCTCGGCCGTATGCAGCCGGATGACGGAGGTCTTGGTGTGCGTGTCGATGTCGTCCGACTTGGCGTTGGGGTCCATAACGATTGAGACCGCGCCATTCGGCGACATCACATCCTTCACGAAGAAAGCCGTTTCGGAAATCATCGGCCCCCAGCCGGCCTCGTACCAACCGACCGAACCGTCTTCGTAGATCACCTGCAGATGGCCGTAATTGTACATATCCGGCGCGATCTCGTCCGACATGCGCAGACCCATGCCGCGCACCTCGACCGGCTTGGCGTCCGTGATCTGGCACATGACGTCGACATAATGCACGCCGCAGTCGACGATCGGCGACGTGGTGCGCATCAGCGCCTTATGCGTCTCCCAGGTCGGTCCGCTCGACTGTTGGTTCAGGTTCATGCGGAAGACATAAGGACCGCCGAGCTTGCGCGCCTCGGCAATCAATCGCATCCAGGACGGATGGTGACGCAGGATATAGCCGATCACCAACTTGCGGCCAGCTTTCTCGGCTGCGGCCACAACGCGCTCCGCATCTTCAACGGTCGTCGCCAGCGGCTTTTCCACGAATACGTCGCAGCCGGCCTCGAAAGCCATGACGGCATAATCCGCGTGGCTGTCTGAATAGGTGTTGATCGAGCAGAGATCGGGCTTCAGCTCCTTCAGCGCCGTCTCGAAATCCGGATGGATCGTATAAGCCTGCAGCTCATCAGCCAGCTTCGGCTTCGAGCGATTGACGAGGCCAACGATCTCGAAACCGGGATTGTTGTGATAGGCAAGCGCATGGCTGCGGCCCATATTGCCAAGGCCGGCGACCAACACGCGGATCGGCTTATGAGATGAGCTCACTTGACTGCTCCGGATGTAATGCCGCGAATGAGTTGGCGTGAGAAGAGGACGTAGAGGATGAGGATGGGCAGGATGGCGAGCGTCAGCGCCGCCAGAACCGCGTTCCAGTTGGTAACGAATTGGCCAATGAAGATCTGCGAGCCCAGCGTCACCGTCTTGGTCGCCTCGCTCGGCGCCAGGATCAGCGGGAACCACAGGTCATTCCAGATCGGGATCATGGTGAAGACGGCGACCGTCGCCATGGCCGGACGAACCAGCGGGAGCACAAGACGGAAGAAGATCGCGTATTCGCTGAGCCCATCGATGCGACCGGCATTCTTCAAGTCATCCGAGACGGTTCGCATGAATTCGGACAGGATGAAGATAGCGAGCGGCAGGCCCTGCGCCGTGTAGACGAGGATCAGTGAAGTCAGCGTATTGACCAAGCCGGCTGCGACCATGCCCTGCAGGATGGCGACCGTACCGAGGCGGATCGGGATCATGATGCCGATCGCAAGATAAAGCCCCATGATCGTATTGCCGCGGAAGCGGTATTCCGACAGCGCGAAGGCGGCCATGGCGCCGAACAGCAGGGTCAAGACGATCGAGACGATCGTCACGATGAAGCTGTTCTCGAAATAAGTCAGGAAGTCCCCCTGCTTTAGAACGGTCTGATAACCGATCAGACTAAAGCTGGATGGCGTTGGGATGCTCAGGGGCGCGCGGAAGATCGAGGCGCGGTCCTTGAAGGAATTGATGATCGTCAGAAACACCGGAAAGATGGCAAGCAACGTGTAGGCGATCAACGCCAGATGCACGAGGCCGGAGCGGACAAGGGAAGTGCGTGCCTTGGACATCGTCGCCTCTCCTCAGAACTGGTAGCGGCGGATGCGCCGCTGGACGATGAAAAGATAGAATGAGACGCCGGCGAGAATGATCAGGAACATTACCGTGGCGATGGTCGCGCCCATCGAGCGGTCGCCGAGCTGTAGCTGGAAGCCGAAGAAGACGCGGTAGAGCAACGTGCCAAGGATATCGGTGGAACCATCCGGCCCCGCCAGCGCGCCCTGCACGGTGTAGACAAGGTCGAAAGCATTGAAATTGCCGACGAAGGTCAGGATCGAGATGATGCCGATCGCCGGCAGCACCAGTGGCAGCTTGATCTTCCAGAACTGGCTCCAACCGGTGATGCCATCGCACTCGGCCGCCTCGATCACCTCTTCAGGGATGTTCAGTAGCGCGGCATAGATCAGCATCATCGGGATGCCGACATATTGCCAGACCGAGATCAGCGCGACGGTGACGAGAGCCGTGCCCGGCTTGCCGAGCCAGGGAGCAAAGAACGACTTAAGGCCGACCATGCCCATCAAATCGGGCGCCACACCCCAGAGCGGCGACAGAATAAGCTTCCAGATGAAACCGACGATGACGAAGGAAAGCAGCGTCGGCAGAAACATGGCGGTGCGATAGAAGGCGACGAACCGCAGCTTCGGCAGCGACAGCAGCGCCGCAAGCGCGACACCGATCGGGTTCTGCACGCACATGTGGATGGCAAAGAAGATCAAATTGTTGCGCAGCGCATTCCAGAAATCATGCGACCAGCGATCATCCCCGAACAACACTTTGAAATTGTTGAGACCCACGAAGGTCGATTGGTTGTCGACGACGTTGTACAGCGACAGCCGCAATGTCTCGATCAGAGGCAGGATCATCACCGCCGTGTAGACGATGAAGGCCGGAAGAAGGAAAACGAAGATATGCCAACGCTTCTGGCGCTTGATCGGGACCGCATCAAAAGCGGCTGATATACTGGCTTTGCTCATGGCTTTCTGCCTGCTTTTATTGGCTACGCATCGGGACGGCAGCGCAAATGTTCAATTCGCCCACTGTTCCGGCTCTCCGGCCAAACATGGAGAAACAATATCGGGCGCGGCTCGATGTGGTGTCGCGACAGCCGCGGGTCCGGCGGCTCATATCGGCATACAAATAATGAAGGCGCGTCATGCACTTACCCATCAAAAGCGGGAAAGCAGCAACCGATGACCTCTGTCCTTCTATCCGCATGCACAGGCGGTAGAACAAGGTGAGGAGCACGAGGCCCCTCACCCGACTTACGTCAAAGCAGGCTTACTTGGCCGGCTTGTACCACTTGTCGAGGCCGGCTTGCAGCTTCTTGGCAGCAGCGTCCGGCGCGTCCGTACCGTTGATCACGTTGGCGGATTCCGTCCAGGTTTCGTTTTCCAGGTTCGGCGTGCCGCGCGACAGGATCTGGTACGTCGAACGAACCGTCGACTTGTGATTGTCACGCCAGGAAACGAATTCCTGAGCGAGCGGATCGGTCATCTTCACCGGATGCGAGTTCAGGCTGAAGAAGCCCGGGAGCGCGTTGGCGTAGATGTTGGCGAACTCGTCCGAGGCGACCCAACTCAAGAACTTCTTGGCCTCTTCCGCATGCTTGCTCTTGGCATTCAGACCGACGCCGATATCCGGATGGTCGGAGATGTAAGCCGTGTCGCCAGCCTTTGCGACCGGCGGCGGGAAGGCACCCATCTTGAACTGAGCCTGCGTGTTGAACAGCGCGATTTCCCACGAACCGGCCGGGTAGATGGCAGCCTTACCGAGCGTAAAGAGGTTCTGGCTGTCAGAATAGCTCTGGGCTTCGAAGCCGTCGCCGAGGTAAGGCTTCCACTTGGCGAGTTCCTTGTAAGGATCGACCCACGGAGCATCCGTCAGCTTTTCCTTGCCGGAAATCAGAGCCAGGCGGCCGTCTTCGCCCTTCCAGTAGTTCGGGCCGATGTTCTGATAGCCCATGGTTGCAGCTTCCCACAGATCCTTTGTGCCCATGGCCATCGGAATGTAGGTGCCGTCAGCCTTGAGCTTGTCCAGCACTGCGAAGAATTCGTCGCGGGTCGCCGGAACCTTGAGGCCGAGCTTGTCGAAGGCATCCTTGTTGTAGATGAAGCCGTGGATGACCGAAGCCATCGGCACGCAGAAGGTCGACTTGCCGTCGTCCGTGGTCCAGGCAGCCTTGGCGACCGGCGAGAAGTTATCCATACCCTTCAGCGATGTCAGGTCGGACAACTGCTTCTTGTTGAAGAGGTCCAGCGAAGCGTCGAACGGACGGCAAGTGATGATGTCGCCGGCGGAACCAGCTTCAAGCTTGGCGTTCAGCGATGCGTTGTACTCGGTCGGAGCCGTCGGCGAGAAGACGATCTTGATGCCAGGATTCTTGGCTTCGAATGCCGGGATGATCTTTTCCTGCCAAATCTGCAGGTCGTCGTTGCGCCAGCTTTCAACCGTCAGCGTCACGTCCGCCGCATGCGCGAAGCCAACCGAGGTCAGCAGGCTGGATGCGAGGAGTAAGCCTTTCAGAACATTGTTTTTCATTTCCCTCTCCTGTTTAAGCGCCCGGAATAAGGCACCGTTCTCGATCTGAAAATCCGTTGGCATATCCGAGGAAACAGCCAACGCTCCACAAGGACCGCCAACATTGCCGGCCCCAAATGCACAAGGGCGCAAGGCACTGTGCCTGATCGGCCCGATCAATCGTGACCCGCCGGACGACCGGACAAGGACACAAGAAACTCAACACACGGGAAATTCGTGACGAACGCCGTCGCGCAGACCCTGTTTGATCTACGCGGCTCCTGACAACGGCAGAGGTCCGCCACCTTCTGCTTGGCGTTCCGGCTATTGTTATTCTGCCGGTTCTGCCGATGCCTGTTCGAACTGTTCCCTTGCAAGAATTAAGGCCAAAAAAATACCAATTGTCCAGCCGAAATTTAACTTTTCTGAGTCGGAAAAGCCGATAAAAAATTTTATCGATATTTTTCAATATGATACAGAAACACAAAAAGCGACGCATTGCCTATTGGTAAATGGTATTTTTTTGGTATTGTAGGAAAAAATGGGGAACGGGTGGTTATCCGGAGGGTGTGATGACGGAGTTTGCGATCGGTATCGACGGCGGGGGAACAAGCTGCCGCGCTGCTGTGACAGACAGGCTGGGTAAAGTCCTCGGTAACGGCAAGGCGGGGGCAGCCAATATCCTTTCCGATCTCGAAAACTCTTTGGTCAACATCGTCGCATCCGCCCGAGAAGCCCTCAGCGACGCCGGACTCGATCCGGAGTTGGTCCATACACTGCCCGCCGTTGTCGGCACGGCCGGCGCCAACGTCGGTGACTATGGCAAGCGCATCGAAAAAGCGCTGCCCTTTGCAAACAGCCATGTCGTCACCGACGCGACGATAGCGCTTCAGGGTGCGCTCGGCGATGCCGATGGGATAATCGGCGCATTCGGCACCGGTTCCGTCTACAATGCTCGACGCGACGGCAAGATTTGGGGCATCGGTGGCTGGGGCTTTGTCGTTGGCGACCAGGCCAGTGGTGCGCGTCTCGGCCGCGATCTGCTGGAGCGCTCACTTCTGGCGCACGACAAGGTGCAGCCACCCTCGCCAATCACCGAAAAGATCATGGCTGAATTCGGCGGCGATCCCGAACGCATCGTCGAATTCGCGCATGCTTCCAAACCGAAAGATTTTGCGCGTTACGCGCCGATGGTCTTTGAACATGCCGAAAGGGACGATGTGGTCGCTATCGGCATCGTCAAGACAGCGGTGAACGCTATCGCCGAAAGCCTCGACACGCTGCTTTGGCCCGAATGCCCGGCGATCTGCCTACTGGGCGGTCTCTCGAAGGCATATCATCCCTGGCTCGCTTCGCGACACAAGGCGCTTCTCGCGGAACCGAAAGGCGACGTATTGCGCGGCGCGGTCGAACTGGCGGCCAAGCTCCTGCAAAAAGACATGGGGAGCACGCCATGACCGAGGATTTAAGCCATATCTTCTCGCCGGAACGCCTTCTCGCCGGCGGCACCGGCCCGCTTTATGTCAAGCTGCGCCGCACGCTCGAAGACGCCGTCAAGGCTGGCACGCTGAAACATGGCGATGCCTTGCCGCCGGAACGCGATATAGCCGAATATGCAGCCGTCAGCCGCGTGACGGTACGCAAGGCGATCGACGATCTCGTGGCGGAGGGCATCCTTGTCCGTCGCCATGGCTCCGGCACGTTCGTCGCCAAGCCGGTCTCCAAAGTCGAACAGCGCCTGTCGCAGCTAACGTCCTTCACTGAAGACATGGCACGGCGGGGCATGACAGCACGCTCCGAATGGCTGCATAAGGGCGTGCACACCCCCTCGCCCGATGAAATGATGATCCTCGGCCTTGCCGCCGGCACCAAGGTTTCCCGCCTCAGCCGTCTGCGCATCGCCGACGACCAGCCGCTGGCCATCGAACATGCCAGCGTCTCCGGCGAGTTCCTGCCGGACCCATCCACAGTGACCGCGTCGCTTTATGCCGAGCTCGAAAAGCGCCAGGTCCGCCCGGTCCGTGCCGTCCAACGTATCTCCGCGACCAACATGAAAGAGGCCGACGCCGGCCTGCTAGGCGTTCCCGTCGGGGCTGCAGGCCTGTCGATCGAACGCATCTCCTACCTCGGCTCCGGTCGCGCCGTGGAATTTACCCGCTCGCTCTATCGAGGAGACGCTTATGACTTTGTTGCGGAGCTGACGATCGGAGCGACGTAGGGTTGAGTTAACGAGCATCCCTCACTCGCATTTTCCACTCCACCGTCAAATCAGATCATCATGCCGCGTCATCCACTGCGGTATCGCGGCTTTCCGGCACATAGTTGAGCACCGGTCCCAGCCAGCGTTCCACCTCCGCAATCGGCATGTCCTTGCGGGCCGCGTAGTCTTCCACCTGATCTCGCTCGACCTTGGCTACACCGAAATAATAGGAGTCGGGATGGCCGATATAGAGTCCGGAGACGGAGGAACCGGGCCACATGGCGTAGCTTTCGGTGAGCTTCACACCGGTTGCAGCTTCCGCATCGAGCAGACGGAACAGAGTTTCTTTTTCGGTGTGGTCGGGCTGGGCAGGATAGCCCGGCGCAGGGCGGATGCCGGCATAGGCCTCCGCCAGCAGCTCGTCGCCGTCGAGGTTTTCATCCTTGGCATAGCCCCAGAACTCGCGCCGTACCCGCTCATGCATCCGTTCGGCAAAAGCCTCGGCGAAGCGATCGGCGAGCGCCTTAACGAGGATCGAAGAATAATCGTCATTGGCGCGCTCAAAACGCTCGGCGATGGCGATTTCCTCGATCCCGGCCGTGACGACGAAACCGCCGACATAGTCGCCGACGCCACTCGAAACGGGCGCTACGAAATCCGATAGCGCCACGTTCGGGCGGCCATCCCGCTTCGACAATTGCTGGCGCAGTGTATAGAAGGTCGCGAGTTCGTCGGTGCGGCCCTCATCGGTGAACAATCTGATATCATCGCCGACCGTGCCTGCCGGCCAGAAGCCTACAACGGCGCGCGGGCGGAACCAGTTCTCCGCGATGATCTTTTCGAGCATGGCCTGTGCATCGGCATAAAGCTGCCGCGCCGCCTCACCCTGTTTCTCGTCTTCGAGGATGGCCGGGAAACGGCCCTTCAACTCCCAGGTCTGGAAGAACGGCGTCCAGTCAATGTATGTGGCAAGCTCTGCCAGATCGTAATTCTCGAACACCTTCGTTCCAAAGAACTGCGGCGTCACAGGCTTGTAATTCGCCCAATCAACCTTCTCCGCATTCTCACGCGCCCTTGCGAGCGGCAGCCGCACCTTCTCCGCCTCGCTGCGGGCATGCGCAGCGACAACCTTGGCATATTCCGCGCGAACGGTATCGACATAGCCCTGCTTAGCCTCCGGCGACAATAGCGCCGAGACGACACCTACGGCACGGCTGGCATCGGTGACATAGACAGTTTGGCCCTTCTCATAGCGTGGATGGATCTTCACGGCGGTGTGCACGCGGCTGGTGGTTGCACCGCCGATCAGCAGTGGAATGTCGAACCCCTGCCGCTCCATTTCCGAAGCAACATGCACCATCTCGTCCAGGGACGGGGTGATCAGGCCGGAGAGGCCGATGATATCGACCTTCTCGGCGATTGCCGTTTCCAGGATCTTCGTCGCCGGCACCATGACGCCGAGATCGATGATTTCGTAATTGTTGCAGGCAAGCACGACGCCGACGATGTTCTTGCCGATATCATGCACATCGCCCTTGACGGTCGCCATCAGCACCTTGCCCGCCGCCTGGCGTTCGCTGTTGCCGCCATTGGCGAGCTTTTCCGCCTCCATATAAGGCAGCAGCACGGCAACGGCCTGTTTCATGACGCGGGCCGACTTTACTACCTGCGGCAGGAACATCTTACCCGAACCGAAGAGGTCGCCGACGACATTCATGCCAGCCATTAACGGACCTTCGATTACGTGCAGCGGTCGCTCGGCCTTTTGCCGCGCCTCTTCGGTATCCGCTTCGATATATTCAGTGATACCGTTGACCAGCGCGTGCTCGAGCCGCTTCTCGACCGGCCAGTCCCGCCAGGCGAGATCCTGTACCTTTGATTCCCGGTTACCGGCACCGCGAAAACGCTCGGCTATTTCGAGCAGCCGCTCGGTGCCGTCGGGCCGGCGGTTAAGAACGACATCCTCGCAGGCGTCGCGCAGCTCGGGATCGATGTTGTCATAAACTGCGAGCTGGCCGGCATTGACGATGCCCATGTCCATGCCCGCCTGAATGGCATGGTAGAGAAATACGGCATGCATCGCCTCGCGCACCGGTTCGTTGCCGCGGAAGGAGAAGGAAAGATTTGAAACGCCACCTGAGATATGGACCAAAGGCATGGTCTGGCGGATCGTTCGCGTCGCCTCGATGAAATCGACGCCGTAATTGTTGTGCTCCTCGATGCCGGTCGCGACCGCGAAGATATTCGGATCGAAGATAATGTCTTCCGGCGGCAGCCCCGCCTCTTCAGTCAGAAGCTTGTAGGCGCGCGCACAGATCTCGACCTTGCGCTGATAGCTGTCGGCCTGCCCCTGCTCGTCGAACGCCATGACGACGACGGCAGCGCCATAATTGCGCAGCAGCCGGGCTTGCTTAAGGAAATTCTCCTCGCCCTCTTTCAACGAGATAGAGTTGACGATCGGTTTGCCCTGCACACATTTTAGACCGGCTTCGATGATTGAGAATTTCGAGCTGTCGATCATGACGGGCACACGGGCGATATCCGGCTCGGCGGCGATCAGGTTGAGGAACTCGACCATCGCCTTTTCGGAATCGATCAGACCCTCATCCATGTTGATATCGATCACCTGCGCACCGTTTTCGACCTGGTCGCGAGCAACGGCCAACGCTGCCGTGTAGTCGGCATTGGTGATCAGTTTGCGGAATTTTGCCGAGCCGGTAACGTTGGTCCGCTCGCCGACATTGACGAACGGAATGTCTTTGGTCAGCTCGAAGGGCTCCAGGCCGGAGAGCGACATAAATGGGCGGTGCGCCGCAAGCTGGCGCGGCTGGTATTTCGAAACCGCCTGAGCGATTGCGGCGATATGTTCCGGCGTCGAGCCGCAGCAGCCGCCGACAATGTTGACAAGGCCGTCTCGCGCAAAAGCTTCAACCTGCGCCGCCATCATCTCAGGCGTTTCGTCATATTGGCCGAATTCGTTCGGCAGGCCGGCATTGGGATAGGCGCAGACGAAGGTATCGGCAATGGCCGAAAGTTCCTGCAGATGCGGCCGCATGGCATTCGCGCCAAGTGCACAATTGAGGCCGATGGTGAAGGGGCTGGCATGGCGCACCGAATTCCAGAAGGCCGACGGCGTCTGGCCGGAGAGCGTCCGGCCGGAAAGATCGGTGATCGTCCCCGAGATCATCACCGGCAAGCGGACGCCCTTAGCCTCGAAACGCTCCTCGCAGGCAAAAATCGCCGCCTTGGCGTTCAGCGTATCGAAGATTGTTTCGATCAGGATGATATCGGCACCGCCATCAATCAGGCCGTCGATCTGCTCGCCATAGGCCAGTCGCAGATCGTCGAAGCTTACCGCACGATAACCGGGATTGTTGACATCAGGGGAAATCGAAGCGGTGCGGTTGGTCGGGCCGATGGCGCCAGCGACAAAACGGCGCCTGCCGTCCTCGCGTTCGGCACGGATCGCCGCCCGGCGGGCAACTGCCGCACCCTCCTTGTTGAGGTCGTAAACCGCGCCTTCCATCTGATAATCGGCCTGGGCAATGCGGGTCGAAGAGAACGTATTGGTCTCCAGAATATCCGCGCCGGCCTTGGCATAGCGGTAATGGATTTCCTCGATAGCATCAGGCTGAGTGAGAATCAGAAGGTCGTTATTGCCCTTTTGATGACAGGCGCAGCCAATAAAGCGATCGCCGCGGAAATGATCCTCGTCGAAGCCGAGCCCTTGGATTTGTGTCCCCATGGCGCCGTCAAGCACAAGGATTCGCTCGCTCGCTGCCCGCTTCAGGGCCGAGAAGACTTCACTGCCATCGCGTTTCGCTGTTTCCGAGCCAAAAAGATTGTCAAACATATGCGAACTCCACTGGCCTGATTGCGACGCATCCAGATCACATAAAGATATCTTTATGTCAACATATCTATGCCTTGGAGAAGCGCGGCGCAAGAATAATGCTGCTCCAGTTTGCCGCGTGTCCAAAAAATATCGATGCGATCGCCCGCCAACCCCTATAGGCATGGACAACGCGAGGCAGCCGACACAGTTTCATTGGTTAAAGCCATGACAGTGCTTTCAGGCAGCGCTATACGGCTTGTGGCAAAAGAGTCTTGGGAGGATAGCATGGGCATACAGCGTGAAACGGCAGCACTCGGCAATTGGAGCTCGCGGGCCTATCACCGCCGTTGGTTGCTTGATCAGGCAAGCGGGCTTTTCGATTTCTTCCAATATCGCTGCATCAATCCTAAGGGTGGATTCTACGATATGGATGATGCCGGCAGGCCGCTCGATGCAGCCAACCCTGTGCGGGGCATTCATTCGACCGCGCGTATGGTTCATTGCTTCTCGATCGGTTCGCTGCTCGGTCGCCCCGGCTCCGAGGATATTGTCGATCATGGCATGAACTATCTCTGGAAGCATCACCGTGATGCCACCCATGGCGGATATGTCTGGTCGCTCAACAATGATGGCCCCGTCGATGCTACCAAGCAAGGCTATGGCCACGCTTTTGTGCTGCTCGCCGCCTCCTCCGCCAAGACCATTGGTCATCCGCTTGCTGACGGCATGCTTGCCGATGTCACCGAAATTCTGAACGCGAAATTCTGGGAGGCAAAACACGGCGCCATCGCCGAGGAGTTCAACCAGGATTGGTCGCCGATCGATGGCGGCGCCTATCGCGGCCAGAATTCCAATATGCACCTGACGGAAGCGCTGATGGCAGCCTTCGAAGCGACCGAAAATAAAACATACCTCGACAAAGCCGAAAGCATCGCCGATCTCGTCATTCGCCGCTCCGCCGGTTCCGTCGGCTGGCGCGTCGCCGAACATTTCAATACCGACTGGGAACTCGACAAGGAGTATCGCGGCAACGAAATGTTCCGCCCCTCGGGCACGACGCCCGGCCATTGGTTGGAATGGGCGCGCCTCGTCCTGCAGCTCTGGTCTCTCGGCGGCAAGCAGCACGACTGGATGCCGGATGCCGCCAAGGGTCTGTTCTCTCAATCGATGTCACTGGGTTGGGACAGCAACAAAGGCGGCTTCTTCTATACGCTCGATTGGGCTGATACGCCGGCCAAACGCAACAAGCTCTGGTGGCCGGCATGCGAAGGCGCCGGTGCCGCGCACTATCTCAACGAACATGTGCCGAGCGATTTCCACGAGGAGAGCTATCGAAAGATCTGGGGCACCATCGGCCGCTTCTTCATCGACAATAAGAATGGTGGGTGGCATGAGGAACTCACGGAAGACTTGGTTCCCGCCCATACGATTTTCCCCGGCAAGGGCGATATTTATCACGCCCTCCAGGCCTGCCTCATCCCCCTCTTCCCGGCAACAGGCAGCCTGACCAAAGTCATCGCCGAGGCTGGCGGCAAAATCTGAGATGAAGGGCGGCGTCCGCTAAGTCGGACGCCGCGATCCTCTTTTATGACAGGCTGAGATTATGCAGTTCGTGGCCAAGCGTGAGCGCCAGAGCCTCAACGACGAGATTGTGGTCTTCACGCTGCGGAAGTCCCGATACGGTGACTGCGCCGATGCAACCCGTGCCGTGGACGAAGATCGGAAAGCTGCCGCCGGATGCAGCATAGTCGGCGCTTGAAAGGCCGTTGTGCTCGATTGTCTTGCCCTGCTGCTCCAGTCGCAGAGTGCTGGCATAACTGCTGCGGAAATAGCGCAACACCATATTGCGCTTACGGCGGATCCAGTTGGAATTGTCCGGCGTCGAGCCAGGCAGCGCGATGTAGAAGACCGGCATGGAATGCAATGTGATGTCGATCGCGACACCCAAATTGCGTTCGCTGGCAAGGTCATGCAGCAACTTGCCAAGCACCCACGCGGTCGAAAGATCGAAAGCATCGAAGCGCAGCGTCTCCTCTTGCAGGGCGATGCGGCTGAGGTCGTGTTCGATCGTCATGGAAAATCCTTCCTCCAGAATTGGCCGGCTTATCAAACGCGAACGAGATGATTTGTCTACTTATCTCTTCGGTATGTCGAAACCGAGCCGCCACTTCTGGCCGAGCACAAGATCGACATCTGCCGCTGATCACTTACCCAAAGTCGCCTCCTCTTGCCCCTCGAAGACGAACAGGTCATTGATAGTATTCCACGATCATCCGCTGAAGGAGCCTGCTGTCATGAACGCAAAATATGCACTGCCCGCTATCCTGGCCTGCACTTGCACCTGCGCCATGACTCCCGCTATGGCCGAGAATCCAGCTCAATTGGTTCTGCGCGATGGTTTCGATGGTACCGACTTCTCCCCTTCAGGCCATCTCTATTATCGTGACAATTCCGAACAGAAAGCTGGCAAGATCGAATTCCAATCGGAAGTAAAGCGCACCGGCACCGGCGCGCTGAAGCTCAGCGTCAAGCCGCTCTGCCAACCGGACAAGACGAACTGCAGTGAACGAGCAGAAATCTGGGAACGCACCAAATATCGCGTCCCCTATAACCAAGGCGTCTGGTATGGCTTTGCGGTCAAATTCGCCGACCCTATTCCCTCCGGTGATCATCGCTATCTCATTGCGCAGTGGAAGCGCGAGATCGGACCGAAGGCAAAGGGAGATTTCAGTCCTTTCCTGGCGCTGCGACTGAACAACGGCAAGCTCTTCGCCACAGTCGAGACCAACTATGTCGCTCCACCGACAACCGAGGTCAGCGACGCAACAAAGAAGTGTGCTGACAATCAGACGCCGGTCTGGTTCCGCTCGGACACCAATCAGATGCGAGCCCTTGTCGCCACCGACAGCAGTTGGGGTAAGGAGGATGGCAAGGAATTCACCGGCTGCACCAGTGCCATCACCATCACCGACCATGGCAATAAATTACCGACACCGGAATCCGGCTGGATCGACTTTGCGATCTACAGCAAGCCTGGCCCTGACGGTACCGGCCATATCGAGATCTTCGCCAACGATAAATGGATTGTCACCGTCAAGGGACATATCGGTCATGCCGACAAGGGTTTAGGCAAAAATCAGTATTTCAAGTTCGGCCCCTATCGCGCCGCCGACACGACGGAATGGACACTCTATTACGACGATTTTCGCCGCTCGCCTCGCTGCGCCGATGTCCTGTCGGATGCGAACCTCTGCCCTATGAAATGACCCGTTTCCGTACGCCTTCCCGGCAATGACATCGCGGCGAAAAGCCAGTTGCCACCGGCCCAGATTTTCGTAAAATCTCAGTGAACCTTTTTGCCTCTCATTGGTTATCTGCCTCAGCAGAGGAGACCACTGAAATGCTCACCACTCATCGCGATTGCAAACACCATGTGGAGAAAAACGCCATTCCTTCGCTTGGCGAAATCGAGGGACGTGTCGCAGTACTCGAAGTCGTAGCCCAATCTGCTCTGACTCATGTTTTCTTCGAGGGGCATGTCGATGTCGACGCGACCCTGCTTGCAGACATTCGCAGGGCCATGCACCGCAAATGCCGGGAACTGAAACTCGATGGCGAGGACACAGCCTCCGCCCTATCTTATGCCGAGGAATTGATCGAAGCAGCGGTCGAGGCGTCGCAGCCGGTTCATCAATGATGCCTTCGCGGCCGAGACTTATCCTTTTGATCATGGTGGCACTCGCCCTTGCGCTGGGTGTCCTGCTGTTCGTTGTACCGCATAACGGCAGGGAACAGATCGAAAATCCAGCACCGCACGCGCCGGACCAGACACCGCAATAGTCTCCTTCGAGCAAGCACCTGTGCCGATACGAAACTGTATCTGTATCAAATCAGGCAGGCGTTAACGCCGGCAAGAGAAGCCGATTGCAAACTTTTGGAATCAAAGCAGTCTTTGCTCCGCTTCCGCTCAAGTTCGAGCTTCCAACCACGGTGTAGCGAATGTCTATGATGGTCAACTCGCCCCTATATCCCGATGATGTCGATATCCTTGCTGGCGCGCTCTACGCCTGGTGTGCCGAACGCAGCATCAAACTGCAAAGCCAGGAAGGCCTGTCCGCGGCCAACGTCGCGATCAGCCTCTATGACGCTGGCTATCAGACACAGGATCGACTGCTCGGCGCCCTTCACGATTACGAATTTCACTGAAATTCATAGCGCCTGTGCTGCGGCCTCATCGGCAGAAGGCGCGCCTCGCCGCAATTCGTGGATAAATCGGAAGCGCGGGATTTGCCCATGCGCGAAGCATAATCGCGGCAGAGCTGGATCTCCGCAGCAATCATGGCGCCGTCATGCCGCCGTTGTGGCCTTCCGCAACACGCCCGCGATACAATCCCGCTCCTCCAAAATCCCCGACCATTCGTCCTCATAAAACGAGGAGTCGTAGATCAGCGTGAACGGGCCTTTGTAGCCCGCAGCATTGGAGAGTTCGACGCAGCGAACATAATCCTCGGTATCGAGGCCTGTTTCCGAATAATGCGCTTTGGCATGGCAGAGTTCGGCGCGACCGATGATCTTGGCGAGATCGCCATATTTGCCCGCGCCGCTCCAATTGCCGAAATCGCCGTTGAGACCAAGCTTGCCGTCAAGCGCGTCAAGCACACGGTTGACCTCGACCGGCCCCGGCAGCAGCGAGAACCAGTTTTCGATAACAAGTCGGATACCGGTTCCGGCAATCCGCTCGGCCAGCCAACGAAGATGTTTTTCTGCCCGGCTCAGCGCTTCGTCAGTCGGCTGCGCCTTACCGGCAATCACGCGCATATTCTCGGCGCCGAGCGCCATGGCGACCTCGATCCAGCTCGCCATCCATTCAGCGTCACGCTCCGCCGTCTCAGGATTACTGAGATCGCCGTCTTCAACCAACAGCGTCTGCACTTTGACGCCTGCCTTGTCGAAGGCATTCCGCAGATCGGCGATGTAAGCAGTCAAACGGCTCGGCAAATGAAACGAGCAGATTTCCATCCGGAAGATGCCGCGTTCGGCAAACTGTCTCGGGAGATCGATCAGAGCGATCGAGCCTTCCCCATAAGTCGGTTGCCGCGCTGGGGCATCCGTGCCGCCGGGCTTGTAAGGATAAGTGCTGCCGAGCGCGCGGTGCAGCGACCATGTAGAAACGGCAAAACGATCTGCCAGATCAGCCGAGAAAGCCATTGATGTCTCCCCCTCTTTTGCCCGCGACGAGCAAAAGCGCGCCCAGCGAGTTTAGCGGCCAGCCTTATTTACTTGGTTAGCCACGCCCTGCCAACCGTCTCATAACGGTGATCGCATCATTCGCCAAAACCGCGGTTAACTCAGCCGACGGGAGTGACTGCGCCAGTTTGGCGGCTTGGCCGGACCAAAGATTGGTGAAATCACCGGAACCAGCCGCTTCGGCCTTGGCGCGCAGTGGCGCCAAGGCACCGCCGGCCGTCGGAAACGCGGGCACCAGATGAGAGAGTGGCCCCACCTCTCGCATGATGCGGTTCATCACACCCCTCGCCGGCCGTCCGGTGAAGACATTGGTCAACGCCGTATTATCGTCGCCTGCATGCTCCAGTGCCGCGCGATGGACCGCGGGAATTTTCGCCTCGGGCGTAAACAGATAGCTCGTGCCGATCTGCGCGGCGGAGGCGCCAAGTGCGAAAGCTGCCGCAATCCCCCGCCCATCTGCAATTCCGCCGGCGGCAATGACGGGGACCGTGACAGCATCGGCAATCTGCGGCACCAGCGCCATCGTGCCGACCTGCGTCGCCATATCTTGCGTCAGGAAATTGCCGCGATGGCCGCCAGCCTCGAAACCCATGGCGATGATGGCGTCGACATCACGTTCGGCAAGCCACCGCGCCTCCGCTACCGTAGTCGCTGACGAAATTATCTTTACTCCGGTTGCCCGCACTCGTCGGACCAGATCCGCATCCGGTAGTCCAAAATGAAAGCTGACGACCTCAGGCCGGTAGGCCTCTACGATTTCACAGAAGGAGGTATCGAATGGCGCGCGTCCGCCAGCCGGAACCGGTGCGGCAGGATCAAGCCCTGCTTCGACATAGTAGAGGGCAAGCCGTGCTCGCCATGCCATGTGCCGCGCAGGATCGTCTTCAGGCATGGTGTGAGCGAAGAAGTTCACATTGATTGGCTTTTTCGTTGCCGCTCTTATCATATCCAGAGCCGCGCGGAGTTGCTCCGGATTGTATTGAGCGCTCGGCAGGGATCCGAGACCGCCAGCCTCGCTTACTGCAATTACCATTTCTGGCGTCGTCGCGCCTGCCATGGGAGCCTGGATAATGGGAATGTCGATATCGAATAGGTCAAGGATCCGGGTATCTGGCCATTGGCTCATCACAAGCGCCTTTCATCTCCAAAGTCCGCCTGCCATCATTATCAGCCTAGTAACGGTGGCGGTAATGATTAGTGCAGATGTATCCATAGCGGTTGTCGATGGAATGAAGATCTCATGCTGACGACCGGAATAAACTTGCCTCAGCAAAAGCAATGCCTGGAACGATTACAAAAACCACAAACGCAAAAGGGGGCCTCTCCCGTTAAGGAGAGGGCGAGATAGGGAAATGGTCGGCACAGTAAAACCGACGAATGCATTGGAGAAAACTGAAATCAACGCGACAATACGGCATATAGCGGTGGCAGTCAGGGTGCGGCCCTTCCACCTCTAATCCATCGGGAAATCGAATCGAAAATCAGATCAGCGATCCACATGGCGCAGACACCAACCACGAACGCCGTCGCGTTCATGGCCGCGGCGTCCTTTTCCGGTAGCGGCCAATTGATGGCGCGCAGATGAAATTCATTCATGGAAACCTCCTCTGGTCGCCTAGACCAGGTCTTCGAATTAAGTTTTGAAAATGGTTCAAATGCCGAGCGGCAGGCTGTCAGCGCCATGTCATCGGGGGCGGAATCTGGAGCGCAACCAGAGTGACCAAAGCCCTAGAAGCTCGCTTCGATTGGCCTCTGACTGAAACTCATCATCAATCATGCGAAAATGGACCAGATCTCCCTCCGGCGCGCCGCTGGCATCATCCTGACCAGCAGACCTCGAAGACGAAATAATCGGCTCCAGAGCGGCAAGAACACAAAGGAAGAAAAGAGCAGCGCCGACGCAGGCGAGAAAACCCTGAATGATCTCGCTCATATCGCTTTCTCCGTAGCAGGCTCGCTCCCGACCGAACCGGGATCAGACATTTCCGTTGGCTCGACATGCTCGTCGCAAGTTTCACAGTGCCGCTCGATCACCTCCGCGATCGACAATGCCCGGCCACAGCCGGGGCAACCCCAGAAGAAGTCGAAATAGCGTGAGCTCGAACCCACCTTTGTGTCCCTCCTAATTGACATCATCCGATCACTCCCCAAAACCATCCTCCGCTAGGCGCCGTTCGCCTCAGCACTTCGGCCTGCAGCGAATTTAACCGCCGGTATCTTGATGGACACAAAATATGTTGTTATTAATGTCGATGTCAACATGATTTATGTTAATTATTTTGCGAGTGTTGGATCATGCAAAAATCCATGGGCGAACGACTAAAGGCGGCGCGCGAAGCCGCAAACTATCCCTCGGCGACGAAGGCGGCGGAGGCACTTGGCATTGGCCTGTCAACCTATCGTGCGCATGAAAACGGCCAGAACGAATTCGGCCCCGAGATCGCCGATCGCTACGCCAAGAAGTTCGGCACCACCGCCGGCTATCTTTTAACGGGCGAAGGGCCAAGGAAGGTGGAGCGGCCAGGGCCACGCATGGTGGTCACCTCCTTCGATCCCGATGAGCAATACAATGAAGGATTTGCCGAAGGCGGCGATGACCTCAGCTACAGTCGGGAACATTGGCAGCCGAAGATCGAAGGCGCGACGCCGGAGGTGGACGTCAAACTCGGCGCCGGCAGCGGCATTGTCGGCGAGGTTATCAATCTGCCGGTCGGCGCAGGCAATGTTGCCGGCCATAAGATCGTGGCGGAATGGCTGATTCCCTCAGGCTATTTGCGCAACGAGGCAAAGGCATCGCCGAACCACACCATCATCATGGAAGTGATCGGCGATTCCATGCAGCCCACCTACATGCCCGGCGACCGCGTCGTCGTTGATCTCTCGCAGAATCAGATGGCGACCGATACGGTCTATGCGATCAGCGACGGCTATTCCGAACCGCAGATCAAACGCCTCCAGCGCGTTCCCTTCACCCAGCCAAGCCAGGTGAAGATCATCTCCGACAATCCAGCACTGGAAACCTTTACGGTGGAATTGGCGCGGCTGACGATTATCGGGCGCATTTGCGGACACATTGCCAGGAAATAGGTCGTAACCGATTCTCCCCTGCCCCATCAGTCATCCGCTTCCGACTAACTAGAAGCGGAGCCGGACGCTTATTCCTAGACAAGCCTTAAACATTTATAGTGTTTTTTGCAATCAATAGACACAAATTATGTTGACATATATCGTGCCATATGAAAGTTTGCCTTTCACGAGCCGATCGGCCGAGACGGAATGAGCCCGCGCAAGTCCAGAAATCTTGCGCGAAGCCAGCGAAACCGGATCGGCAATCGGCTGAATGCAGCCCGCGGGATGCAGAAGGGAAAACGCCATCCATGCATGCAAGATCCGAAGTCATGACCACCGCTTGGACGCTTTATCGCCGTGACACGCGGCTGCGCCGGCCTTCGACCGCGGCCGCCAGGCGCCAATGGTTCGCCCGTGCACTCTCGACGGCTTGGACATGGGCACGCCAGCAAGCAACCGATGCGACCAAAACCGAAGACCAGAGCCTCACTGAGCGAATTGCAAATCTGAGACTGGAATTGCTGCGCATCGATGCCCGGCCATTCGGAATGTCGATTGCCAGGGATCGAGCGATGCTGATGGAAGAGATCCATCACCTGTCAGAAAAATCGCTCGTGTCGGTTGCACAAATGGCCGCGTGATGATGCCCAGCGAAGTTTTCTCCTGCGAATATCCATTCGATGAACTCACCATCAATCTCTGCGACCGTTGGGAGACCGGCTTGCTCCTGTATGGTCGCGCCGAACTGACATCGGCGGGAGATGACTATGATGGCGAGTTTTATGTCTCCGCGATCCGGCTGGATGGCGGCGCGCGATTGGCGCGGCCGCATCCCCTCGGCAATGCCGACGGCTTTGAGGCCGAACTGTTCCGCCGCATTGCCGCCGTGATCGAAAACGACAGGACACCCGCCGGCGGCCACGCCGCCGAGCTGTTCGCCATCGAGTATGAACAGTCTAAGGAGACCGATTACGACTTATTTCGCGAAATCGAACGGGAAACGATATTGGAGCCGGTGGCATGATTATCCTCCAGCATCAGATTGCGACAGACCGAGGCTATGGCCGATCCGATCTACACGTCTTTCCACTTCGAAAAGGTCGCCGCCTGCCCACGCCGATTTCCGTCGCGGTCGATGAGTTGCCAGACGATGCCGTCTTCCATCCAGAAGCGCCGTCCCGACTTCGTGAACCGCAACCCGCGATAACCCGAGATAAAGCCGTCGCGTGTAACCGCATCCAACAATTGCTGACGTTCGGCACGGTTCGGAAGCTCCGCCGAGAGACGCGACGGCAAAGTGATGAATTCGTCCCAGGGATATTCGAAACAAGCCTGGCCGGCCTTGTTGGCATAAATGAAGCGCGGATCGGCATCGGTATTATGCGCGACGACCACGAACGGAGCATCGTTATAGAGCCAACTCGGTCCGAGCCCCTCGTCGACAAGAGGCGTTCCGACGATACGGGCATAACTTCCGGTGAGCAGATCGAAAAACTCGCGATCAACCGACAAATCGGAGCTGTTGCGTTCTGAACTAATGGCCATGGATATCTTTCCTGCGAGCATGTCCGGTTTTTTCTTTAAGGCCGGAAATGCCGGAAACCAAATAGAACATCTCGCTGGCACTTGTAATTGGTCCTGCGCATAAATTCAAAGGTGGCGTGCCGGGAGGGCAAGCCATAGCCACCAAAAATCAATGATTTAGACCAAAGCGGGATCGGAAAACCTTCCACAATCAATCCCGATCGCCCATTCGGCTATTGATCATCATCGTCGTAACGCGACGAGGACCGCCGCCCCTCGAGCCTGTCCAGAATTTGGTTTAGCTCGTCCGCACATGCCTTCATGGGTTCATCTTCGGCACATTTGATGTCTATTTTGACATCGCCGTTCTCGATGCGGAAACGAGCCGCCTTGGAAAAGAACGGACGACGGTTCATTGAACCCCTATGCCAACCGCCTCGCATTGCATCGTCATCAGGTCGGTGCTGGCCCATTGCTGGTGGTTGCGGCGAGTTTGCCGGCGGCGCTGTTTCTGTCTGGGTGGGCTGTTGGGCCGGCGGCGTCGGCGCCGTTGTATTCGGAGCTTGCTGGGCGAAACTGACGCCAGCAGAAAGCGATAGGGTCAGCGCAGCGATAGATAGAATCGTTTTCATTCCCTGGTCCTCCTCGAGACTGTGTAAAGAACACGCGAACTTGAGGATGGTTGCCAGGATGTACGAAAATTTGAGCTCACATAGCTAGATACTCCGAAGATCACCATGATGTGCAAAGCGGTATAGCTCATTGTTGAACCGACCAGGGTCCTCCAGAAAAGGTGCGTGCCCTGTTGCGGCATACCACGATGCGGTCGCTCCCGGGCACAATGCTAGAAGATGCCGCCCCATCGCCGGCAGGACCACAGTGTCCTCTTGGCCGTGGGTTACAAGGACAGGCACAGCAAGTGCTGTCAGTACGTCGTCGGAATCGATCTCACGGGCCAGCAACGCAGCCCGGACCTTCGCTGGCACGGCCATATTCCAGCAAATGGCCGTTTCGAATATCTCGGAAGGTAGCTGCGAATAGGTGCACGCGCGCACGAAATTGCGGATCGCTGCGATGTTCCCGGGCAAATCGTCGCTCGTGGCGCCAATGACATGGTCGAGGAAGCCCGGGCCAATCAAGGTGCCGAGCGCCGCCTTGTTTAGCGTGGTCGCCGCGCCCACAAAGTTGATGCCCGCAACATGGGCAGTTCCATGGGCGTGCAGATAGTCGCAAATAATGAAGCCGGCATAGGACCAGCCCACAAGAACCGGCTTGCCGAGGTTCAGTTGATCTATTACGGCGGCGATATCGTCTGCCCAAAGCTGCGGTTCATTGTAATACTCCGCTTCAAGGGGAGCGTCCGACATGCCGTGACCGCGCAGGTCCAGGGCTACAAGACGAAAATCCTCTGCAAGCGTGCTTTCATACTGGTTTTTCCAGCAGAGATGGTTCTGTGACCACCCATGGATGAAGAGGATCGACGGCGCGTCCTCTCTTCCCCACTCGCGAACATGCAATCGCAATCCCTCGCCGCCAGTTACGGTGTGAACCTTCATCGCCGTGCCTCCTTGTCATCCTCCAAAACCGCAGCAGGCATTCTATTCCGCGCGCATGAGAAAGAATGTAGGAGAAACCGTTGAAAGTGCCGGGCCAATCGTTGAAAATTGCCGCCGCAGTCGAGGCGCGAGCACATCCCGCTCAGTTGATGGCTTCTCTAAGGCGGTCAGGTCCGCGTCAAGGCGCGATAACTCGAGGCTGCGTTGTTTCGGCGACGAAGCGCGTGAGTTCACGAACAAACTGCTCAAAGGCGGGTTCGTTGGCAAGGAGAATGTGATTGGCGCTGTCGAGATCGACAAATCGAGCTCCAGGGATGCCGGCTGCAAACTCTCTTCCGGACTGAAAGGGAACGACTGCATCTTTTCTTGCGTGCAGGACGAGGGTCGGAATCGTCACCTGCGACAGGACATCCGAAACGTCGATCTCTCCGAATGCTTCGTGCAGGCGACCTGCGTTGCTGGGCGACACAGAAATGCGCTGCAGTTCGTCAAACCAATCCATCTGCACCTGGTCTGCCCCTGGAATGAACATCGCAGTGAACAGATGCCGAAATACCGGATTGTTCTGACCCCACCCCTCCCGGATCAATGCGGTCATCGCCTCATGCGTGGCGACCTCATGGCTGTCACTTCGCTTGCGCCAGCCTTTTACAAATCCGCCATATAGGATGAGCCCCGAAACCCGTTCAGGGTGTCGGACGGCATAAGCAACGGAGACGGCGCAGCTTTGCGATACACCCAGAAGCGTGAACCGGTCGAGGCTTGCCGCGTCGACCACACTCTCCAGGTCCGCAATCATCGCCGCAAACGAAATATCCTCGGCAATCCAGTCCGAAAGGCCATTGCCGCGTTCGTCATAGCGTATCAGCTTCGCCTTCTCCGAAAGGGCATCGATCCAATGCCTCCACACCGGACTTTCCCAATCATACTGGAGATGCGACATCCAATGTGCGGCTCGCACGATCGGCGATCCCTGTCCACACACCGCGTAAGCAATTGTTACCCCGTCTGCGGTTTTGCAGAAGCGAATGTCCTGCGATCTCTTGCTCGGTGTTACCGGTGGCGACGGAACATCCGTTTCAAAAGTCCGGGAGACGAGACCTGATCCAGGCCGTGAAAGTCGCGGTGATTGGTTAAGGGCATCGCGAGCCCCCTTGCCCAGCCCAGCCCCGGAGACTGAAAGCTCCGACCATTGCTCGGGGAGATCGACAGTGGCAATCTCTTTGGTAAGACGGTCAAGCACCAGAGAATAAACGTTTACTCGCTCAGGACTGTCTTGAAGGCGTCGAAGGAGGACGCGCAGAATTGCCATGTGCAACCGAAGCGCCATATCCCGGTGACATAGCCGCCACGCTTCAAAGTTTGGGCAGTGCGGCAGGCAGAGGTCTTCAAGAAATTCGCCGCGAAACGTTGTGGCAAGCAACTCCAATGTCTCCGTATCCAAGGCGTCGACGTCAGCAGGTCGGAGAGACGACATGCGCTTGAAATCCACGTCGATCATCTGCGGGCTGAGGAGAACGGAATTGTGGTCAGCATGCAAACGCACATGACCGTCAGTATTCACGATCGGCCTGAGTTTATGGAGGCTCCACCTCAACGAAGCCCGAGGGTCGTCTGGAACTTCCCAGAACATCTTGCAAAGATGATCGCGACGCTGGGGTCTTCCAATGACGGCCAAATAGGCAAGAAGAGCGCGGGTTTTCTTCGACTGCGGCAGAGACAGAAGTATTCCCTGCTGCTTGACCTCGAGTTCGCCCAATAGCTTGATGGTTAGCTGGCCGACCATGGCACACTGACTCGCGGAAGTGTTCAGCCGACAGCTTAAAGCAATGTAGCCCAAGATGAAATCGGCTGCGGTTACCGTGAGGCTAACACCTTGGGTGATCGGCCCATTCGCTTGGCTAGCGACCCTTCGTTGCGTTGACCCATGCAAGAAGGTGGATGAATGGCGAAATGATGAGGGAGTATATGGCCCGTTTTTAACGTCTACTACGCCTGTTACTTCGGATTTTGGCTTTTGCCGTTCCCACGTTGAGGGGCTTTAGGATACTGCACAATGAGGCAAGCCATCCGGAGGACAAGGTGATATGCCGCAATGATCGTCGATCACTGTGGGTAGGCAAATTTGCCCACCCACAGTGATGCAGTACGCCCGGGGGTGTCGAGCGCTAGTCGCAAACGGTCCTGTATAGCTTCACCCGATGGTGATAGCTGTACCTGTAATATTTTTCTGTCCAGCACCGGCGACCATAGTCATATCTCGGGCCGTCATAGTAGCCATCGTATGCATAGCGTGGCCGGTGATAGTATCGCGGTGGTGGCCGATCATCGTAGTAGCGAGGACCGGTCCCGTACTCAAAGTAGATCTGAGAGAATGCCGGCGACGTTGGTAACGCCGTTGCAAACGCCAGTGCTGCGATTGCGATCATTTTCATGTGTTCTTCCCATCCCGATTTGCACACCCTCATTTGCAAGGCTGTGTCTCACAACTGGGATGTTAATACGTCATGAGCGCTGCTTCTGAACACGGACCTAAGTCCTGATCAAATCCGGACTTTGGCCTGATGAAGCGCAAAAGGTTGGTTCGACGCTTACTCAACTTCTTTATTGGTATGAAGGCGGTGGACGCCCCGGACCTTACGAGGTGATTGCCGATCCCAAACGGGGGGAACCGCCGAGCTTTTCGGAAAGGAAGTCGATCAAAGCCCGCGCAGCCGTCGGGAGATGCTTGCGGGAAACGTAGAGAGCATGAATGCCGAGGGACCGAGGCTTCCAATCCGGCAGGACGACCGCGAGTTTCCCGGCGCGGACTTCCTCATCCGCCGCGAAGCAAGGCAGCATGGCGATGCCGAGACCTGAAAGAGCGGCACGTTGCAAAGCCAGAGCGTCGTTCGTCTGAAACCCTCCCGACACAGCTACTGTAACCTCACCCTCGTCCTTGTTCAGCAGCCATTCTGAGCCGCCCAGGTGCGCATAGGTCAGGCACCGATGGGCTATTAGGTTTTCCGGTGAAGCAGGCTCGCCGCACGCTGCCAGGTAGTCCTTAGAGGCATACAGGCGAGATGGGCAATGCCCCAGACGTTTCGCCGTCAGGGATGGATCGAGATGGTTCGCGATACGGATTGCAATATCGATGCGGTCCTGAACGAGGTCGACAGATCTGTCCGAGATCTGCAGATCGATCTTGATCCTGGGATATCTGGTCGCGAATTCCGAGAAGTGAGGTATGAGCTGCGCCTCGGCGAGAATACTTGGGGCGGTTACTCTCAGAAGACCATGTGGAGTATCGGAATGAACCGCCACCTCGGTCACGGCGTCGGCGACGCGAACCATCTCCCTACACAGCTCCAGAACGCGCTCGCCGGCTGAAGTCAGACTGAGCCGCCGTGTCGTGCGATGAAGAAGCCTTGTTCCCGACCATTCCTCGATCGACGCAATATACCGCGAGGCCATCGCACGCGACATCCCGAGTTCTTCAGCGGCAGCCGACGCACTGCCACGTTCGACTGTTTTCAACAGGACTACCGCCGCGGTGATTCGATCCATAATTTGCTCGATCCATGCAACATTCTGTATCGCATAGTGCTGTATATCCTTGATTTTTGCAACACTACATTGTCTCCCAACAAAGGAGATCGACATGACCGCCGACATCGAACTTCAATACTTCTTCGACCCACTCTGCGGCTGGTGCTATGCAAGTGCGCCGGCGCTGGCGGGCCTGGCCGACAAATACGGCGACAAGCTCAAGATGCTGCCCTCCGGCCTTTTCGTAGGCGGACGGCCGATCTCGTCCATCGCTGACCATGCCTGGCGCAACGACCAGCGTATCCAGAGCCTGACGGGCCAGCCGTTTTCGGAAGCCTACCGCCATAACGTCCTGCTGGCGCCGAACGGCGTCTTCGATTCCCGGTCAGCAACACTGGCCCTGACCGCTCTTGGCGAGCAGGATGCTCGCCTTGAACCCCGCTTCCTGCATGCCGTGCAGATCGCCCGTTATGTCGAGGGGCGCGACACATCCAGCATCGACGAGGTGACCGAGGTTGCCGTCCGGGTGGCCGCCGACCACGGCTCCGAACTGGCGATCGAGGCTTTCGCCGACCGACTCCGGAATGATGTGGATCTGCGTGAGCGGACTATGGAGCGAATGGAAGAAACACATGTTCGGATGAACACCCTCGGCATTCGCGGCGTTCCGCAGCTCGTCGCAGTCGTCAACGGGACGTCGCACGTTCTGAGCGGCGAAGCCCTCTACCGCGGCCCGCAGCATCTCGTCGCAGCACTTTCCAGGCTGCCAGCAGCTCCTTGAAAACCACAACCCAAAAGGAAGATCATCATGAAAATCGCACTCATCGGCGCTTCCGGTCAGGCCGGTTCCCGCATCCTTGCCGAACTGTCCTCGCGCGGCCATACCGTTACCGCCATCGCCCGCGACCCCTCCAAGGTCGGCGCCCTGCCGAACGTCACCGCCGAGGCGGGTGACATTGACGTTCCGGACGCTCTAGCAAACGTCCTGGCCGGACATGACGCCGTCATCAGCTCGGTCCATTTTTCCGCCGCCAATCCCGACAAGCTGATCGGCGCCGTCAAGGCCTCAGGCGTTCGCCGCTACTATGTGGTCGGCGGCGCCGGCAGCCTTGAAGTCGCGCCGGGCGTCCTTCTCGTCAACACACCCGAATTCCCGGCGATGTATAAGGCCGAAGCCCAGGGTGGCGTTGACTATCTCAAACAGCTCAAGGCCGAGGACGGCCTCGACTGGACCTTCCTGTCGCCCTCCGCTGCCTTCGTGCCGGGCGAGCGTACAGGTAACTTCCGCCTCGGCAAGGACCGGCTCCTGACCAACGAAAACGGCAGCAGCATTTCGTTTGAAGACTTCGCCGTCGCGCTCGTCAACGAAATCGAAGCACCAACGCACGTGAAGCAGCGCTTCACCGTCGGCTACTAACCACCAGTTTTCAGCACCATTCGCTTTAGCGCAGCCGCTCATCAATGAGGTGGCGGCTGCGCCCGGATCCGCTTGCCTCCTTGGTAGGCTCCGGACCTCTCTTCCACCTCCATCAGGAACTAAATCAATGCCCAACCGTCGCAATACCCTCAAGTCGATCGCGGCCGCCGCCGCTGTAATGATCGCTATCGCCTCGTTCGCAACCGCGCAGGAGCAGCCTGCTCTGTCGTGGAAGGCTTTCAAGACCACCGAAGCCGGCTTTCTGCGCGCCCCGGTTCTCATCACCGGAAAGAGCGAAGCGGTTCTTATCGACTCGAGCTTCAGCTTCTCGGACGGCAAGGCCGTTGCGGACGCCATCAAGGCTAGCGGCAAGCGCCTGACCACGATCTACATCACGACCAACGATCCCGACTACTACTTCGGCCTCGCACCTGTTCACCAGGCGTTTCCGGACGCCCGCATTCTTGCTGCCGCTGATACCGTAGCCTTGATGCGCACGAAGGCTGAAGGCAAGATTAAGGCATGGTCGCCGGTTCTGGGTGATAATGGTCCTAAGGCCGTTGCGGACCTCATCTTCCCTGAAGTCAGCGACATCACCTCCCTGTCGGTCGACGGCGAAAAGCTGGAAATCGTCACTGCGCCGGGCGTCAAGGACCGTGGCCGCTACATCTGGGTTCCCTCGCTGAGCGCCGTGTTCGGGGGCGTGGCGGTGTTCGGGGGCATGTACCCCTGGGTCGCGGACATGCCGACCGCCGAAGAACGCACGGCATGGAAGGCCGCGCTTGAAGACATCCTTGCCCGCCACCCCAAGGTCGTCGTGCCTGGTCACACCACTCAAGCGTGGCCGACTGATGCTTCCAGCGTGACCTATACTCGCGACTACCTCGTCGCGTTCGAGGCCGAAGCCGCGAAGGCCAAGGATTCCAAGGCACTCATCGAGGCGATGAAGAAGCTCTATCCGAACGATGCGATGCCGATTTCGCTGGAAATTGGAGCGAAGGTCGCAAAGGGCGAAATGACCTGGGGAAACTGAAGAGGCTGAGCGCGGCGTATTCGCCGCGCCCTTCCATGCGTATAGATAATTGCAAGCGGACAAGGTCTTTCATCGCGTTATCGAGATTCACTGATCACCCGAACGACCACTAATGGCGCGAAGCTGCCGTCGCCGTCATGACGGCAGCCTTCGAACTGTCTAAAGCATCTTGGTCAAGGTGCCACCGGGACATCGCGGACGACAAAACAGTAGACCACAGTCTACACGGCGAGAGCCAATCATAGGCGCCCCGCGGAGGCAGGCATCAAGCACCTCGTTCTGGAACAGAAACAGGACAAGATTGTCCCACCGCATTCGGTGGTCGGAAAAAAGTGGGCCAATTATCGCGAAATAAGTCAATCTTTTCAATGATCGTTGAATGCACGACCTGAGAGATAGGTGACGTATTGTATCGGAGACATGGGTAACACTTTCCGCTTTGGCGGGAGGTGTTGATGCTGTGGAGAGAGACGTCGGCGATGGAGGAGCGTCTTCGATTTGCCGCCAGTCTGCTTGAGGGGGAAGGCATGAGATTCGAACTACAAACTATTCACCGTTCCATTTCAGCCGAAGCTGGGACCGAGAATAGACGAGAGGCGTTGGCTAATCATCATTGGTCAGCCGTCCACTTTTCCGCCTCAGTAGCGTTCTCACCGCTCCTCGGGTTTTAAAACTTTTCTCTCGGGTTCCAACATCGCTCTGGCGTCGACAAAGCGCTCTATGCGCCGATCGGTTCTATATCTATCGCGCATCAGGAGGTAGACGGCGAGGACCCATAGCGCGGCTATCGCGCGCGAGACCCAAGCGAAGGCGGTAGGACCCAATAAGTCATATAACCCCTGCATGCGGAGAGGCCGATGTCCGCTATCGAAAACAGCCGCATAGACAATCATTGCGGTTACCAAGGATACCAATTTATTTTCTTTGACAAATTTTAGCGCCGCACGTGCCCGCGATGGCCGTTCGACCTTCCAAGCTTCGTCGTGTCGTTGTTGGTCTCGCATCTGCAGGTCGTCCAAATATCGTTTCGGGTTTCGAGCAACCTAAACTGCCGCCGCTAATATTATAAAACTTATTCGAAACGGTTGCCGCAGCCGTTAAATTTACTGATATCCCTCACGACCCGTCCGCGATGGGGCGAAAGCGGACCCGACTCTATCGGCGTCGGCATTGTGGCTGCCCATGGACTGGTACATAAAACCAGCAGCTAAGTTATTGGAATACAAAAAATTGGTGGGCCCGGAGGGACTCGAACCCCCAACCAAGCGGTTATGAGCCGCCGGCTCTAACCATTGAGCTACAGGCCCGGCACGACTAAAAAATCAGCGTGCACGCAGCGCCGGGGCAATGGTTCCCCGGGAGCCGATTTGGCTCTAGCCCAATTCGTCTTTTCCCACAAGGGACTGCCGCAATACCTTCACAATCAATCCGCAAAAGCGAATCCCAAGGAAACACCAACCAAGGAATGAGCCATGCCACAGATGAAAACCAGAGATTTTGTTTTTGCTGCTCTTCTCGGCGCGACTCTCCTCGTGCCCGCCACCCATAGTTTCGCCGAGGATGCAAAACCGCGCGAGGCGATCATCACGGTCACTGGAGAGGGACATTCCGCAATCGCGCCGGATATGGCGGTTGTCACGCTCTCGGTCGTCAAGCAGGCAAAAGCCGCCCAGGACGCGCTCGATCAGAACAATAAGGCGATGGGCGCGGTGCTGGCGACGCTAAAGGACAGAGGTATTGCGGAGCGCGATCTTCAGACGTCCGGCTTCTCTATCCAGCCGCAATATGACTATCAGAACGACAAAGATGGCCATCCGGTGCCGCCGACCCTCACCGGCTATCAGGTGACCAACGGACTGACGGTGCGCGTGCGGGATCTCTCCAAGCTCGGGGCCCTCCTCGATCAGGCGGTCAATCTCGGTATCAACCAGGGCGGCGATATTCAGTTTACCAACGACAAGCCGGACGCAGCGCTGGAAGAGGCCCGAAAGAACGCTGTAGCCGATGCTGCGGCAAAAGCAAAAACTTTGACCGATGCGGCGGGGGTCAAGCTTGGCCACGTCATTTCGATCAACGAGGGCGCCATCGTCACGCCGCCGCAGCCATATATGCGCCAATCCATGGCCATGGCTGCCGACAAGGCGGTGCCGGTGGCGAGCGGCGAAAACACCTATAACGCCTTGGTCAGCATCACCTACGCAATCCAGCAATAGCCACAAAACAAAACCGCCCTTCGCTCAAGTCTCAAAGGACCGAGCAGAGGGCGGTTTCGTGGCCCCCGCCATAAAGCGAAAGCGTCAAGCTGTGGCCATCGGACACAATGCGCGTCCGCAGATGATATTAGCGGCCGATCAACGGGCAACCGCGAACATTGGCAAACATCATCGTATCCGGACCACGGCGGCCGAAACCATCGACGATAACGCGGCGCGGCGTCACGTCCACCACGCGAGCGCGGTGCAGGCCGTAGCCGCGAGCAACATCCATGGCCTCGCGCGGATCACAGCCACGACGTTCGTAGCGCGGCGGCGGGATATCGTAATCCGGCGGTGGCGGCCGATGCCGGCCCGGGCCAATATAAATGTCGACGCCCTGGGCGGAAGCATATTCCGCGGTGCCCGACAGCGCAGTAACAGTGATCGCGGCTGCGATCCCCAACTTTGCCAGTAATTCTCTCATCTGTCCTCCATGGAGCGAAAGGCTTCTCTCATGTGCTTACCGCATCTCCTGAGCGAATGCCTCGGGAGTAACGGCGCGATACTGAACAAGTCCAGAATCAACCGTTCATACGCCATTCAGGTACAATGAAAGCAAAAGCGAGACCAGAGGCGGACTCACTGCACAGCAGAAAATAAAAGCCGCCCTCCTTTATGAGGACGACTTCACTCATCTTAAAACATCGCTGCGGCAGCGCGATCATGGCCATAAACGGCCACGCGATATCAGCGGCGGATCAACGGGCAACCCGGCACGTTGGCGAAAACGACACGATCCGGACCGTGCCGGCCAAAGCCTTCAACGACGACACGGCGCGGCGTGATATTCTGGATTCGAGCGCGGCGCAGGCCCATGGCGCGAGCCTTCTGAACGGCTGCTATCGGCGAGCAGATGCGACCGCGATGGGGATCGTGGCGCACCTGATGAATACTCGGTGAAAGGTCGTTGGCCGAGGCGGCAGAAACGGCGCCGAGCGTGATGAGAGCTGCAATGCCAGCCTTGGCGAAAATGCCGATCATGGGTATTTCTCCTTCAAGTCCTGCTACGGATCGTTGCAATCCTGATTTGGCCAAATGCCTCAGGATTGAAGCAACATTAGGCCAGCCAAGCTGCACTGAAGACGAATTACTCATTCAGATTGTATTCAGCGCAATGGACGATCGGTTGACGCGAATTTTCCTGAATCAGACCGAAAGATGCAGCACGATTTCGCGCCGGTGCGGGCGGTCGCGGTGCTCGAAAAGATAGATGCCCTGCCATGTGCCAAGTGTCAGGCGTCCGCGCATCACGGGGATGCCGATCGACACCTGCGTGAGCGCTGTCTTGATATGCGCCGGCATATCGTCCGGCCCCTCGGTCGTATGGACGATCCAGCGCATCGAAGGGTCGGAAGACGGTGGCACGAGCCGGCGGAAGAAGGCGTTGAGATCCGTCTGCACGTCAGGATCGGCGTTCTCCTGGATCAGCAGCGAACAGGAGGTATGGCGGACGAAGATCGTCAGCAGCGCGTCGCTCGATGTGGAGCCTGCCGAAGTCCCTGCACGGACGAATTCCGCTGCCTGGTCTGTGAACTCATAAAGTCCTTGGCCATGGGTCGACAGTGTGATGACGGTCTGCGGCATGGCATCTCCGGTATTGATCGCAGCGATCCGCTTGAGGTCGGTCGCAACGGGCGGAAAGTCAAGCCCAGCCGCTGCCGCCAAGGCCGATCAGAGCTGCAAGAAAATCTCGAAGCCGCCATAGATCATGCGTTTGCCATCAAAAGGCATATTTGCCATCTCGTCTTTCAGCCGCGGATCGGCCATGACCTTTTCCATCACGGTATCGCGATGCTGGCGAGATTCGTAAGTAATCCAGGAAAAGATCACCACCTCGTCTTCCTTCGCCTGAACGGAGCGCGGAAAGGACGTCAACTGGCCATAGGGCACATCGTCCCCAACAGACTCCACGTAGCTAAGCGCACCATATTCTTTCCAGATATCGCCGGACTTCCCCGCCAACATCTTGTAAATCTCCAGCTTGTCTTTCGGAACGGCAATAACAAAACCATCCACATAGCCCATAACAACCTCCTCTGTTCTGTTTCCACACGCAAAGGAAGATCGATCATAGCGCGATCCGAGATGGGATGCACTTTTCCATTCCAATCGCCTTGATATCGGCCTGCCCTACGCGCCCGTTGCATCCATTCTCCCTGCGGATAAGCTTGCCATTGCGGTTTCATCAATGACGAGATGATGGTCATGACGATCGAATTCAGGATCGATCCCTATCCTGACAACCAAGCACTCAACGCCCTGTGGGCAACGGCTTGGAACGAGAGTACCCCACGCGATTTCTCATCTATCCTGCCGAGAAGCCTCGCCCATATCGGCGCCTTCCATGGAGTGCGCCTGATAGGATTCGTCAACGTCGCCTCGGATGGTGGCATACATGCCTTTATCCTTGATACCACCGTCGCACCCGAATTCCGTCGACAGGGAATAGCAACCAAGCTTGTCGAAATGGCAACGAACGTTGCGCGCGAACGCGGCGCAGAGTGGCTGCATGTCGATTTCGAACCTCATCTCGCCGGCCTCTATCGGAACCTGGGCTTTGCGGCGACAGAGGCCGGCTTGATCAGGCTGGGCGATTGACAGCGAGCCTGATCAAGCAACGGCATTGACCCGAGATATCAACCAGGTGCGGAACAACGCAGCCGATGGGTTTTGCAAGGCATTCGACGGATAGATCAGATTGTAACTGACGGCTGCCGGCTGAACTTCGACAAAACAACGCACCAACTGCCCCTCCGCGAGATCCTTCGCGACAAGGGAGCTGCGAACCAGCGCAAAGCCGAGACCGTCCCGACATGCTCCGAGCATGTCGGCAAAGGATTCGAATAGAGGTCCGTTCTCCGCCGCCTGGCCAATATTGAAATCGGCCATTCCGCCGTCATTGCCGTCGCCAATCACCTGTTCGTACCAGCGCTGCCAATCCACTACGGTATGGCGCATGCCGGTGTAACGCAGCAGCGGCGCTTCCTTTATGGCATTGCGCTTCGGCAACAGCTCGGACAGCGTCGGTGAACTGACGACAAACTCCTCATCCGTCAGCAACTCTTCCTGGACGAGGCCGGCTTCGGCTCGCCCGAGCCAGATTGCAAGATCGACGCCCTCAGGCCCGAAATCGGGTCGCTGATAGCCGACAATCATCTTCAGCTCGATGTCGGGGTGGCGCTGGCAGAAATCACCAAATCGAGACGCCAGCCATTGGCTGGAAAATTCCGGCGTCACCGACAGCGTCAGCGTGCGAACCGACACACTCGCCCGCGCGTGATACAACGCCGTCTCCAATTGAGAAATCGTCTCCACAATCGCCGGGTGGAGCCGCGCCCCGAGCGGCGTCAACCTTGCGCCCGACCGGCCGCGATCGAAAAGCCTGCCGCCGATCCAGCCTTCAAGCTGCGAAAGCTGATGACTGACGGCAGTCTGCGTCAGCCCCATCCTCTCAGCCGCTCGGCCAAAACCGCCGGTTTCGACGATGGCGCAAAATGCTTGCAAGACGGCCAGTGGCGGAAGCGGTCTTTTTCCCATGAAAATCCTTCATGCATAGGCGATGAAAGCTTCATTATACATGAGAAGCATACTGGCGCATTCCTCTAAGTCATAAGACCATCAGGCTTATGACAGATGAGAAACATTCATGGATTCATTCTGAGGCGTAGCGTCGAAAAGCGGATCACCCGGCTGCTCCGTGCGTTTGCTTGCGTCCAAAAACGGCGTGCCGAAAAGAAGGCGAGACGCGAAAATATCCTCTCAGTCAACGGCCACCTGAGGCGAGATGCCGGGCTGGACGATATTCCGCACCATCCATGAGCCTACAGACCTGAGCGCGAAGCCGTTTGCCGGATCGTATCACCGGTCTGGCCGAGGGTCGCCTCATCCCCTGAGCGTCTTGACCTTGGTCAAATCCGGAAAGATCCGCATCCAAAGCAGCACGACGGCGATGGTGCCGACGCCGCCGACGATGCCGGTGAGAACCGGGCCAAGCGCGCTGGCGAGCATGCCGGATTCGAATTCGCCGAGCTGGTTGGACGTGCCGATGAACAGGGAATTCACGGCATTGACGCGGCCGCGCATGTTGTCCGGCGTCAGGAGCTGCACCAGCGAACTGCGCACCACAACGCTGACCGTATCTGACGCCCCGACGACAAGCAATGCCGTGACGGAGAGGATGATGTTGCTCGAGAGCGCAAAGACGACGGTGGCGATGCCGAACACGAAAACGGCAAGCAGCATCTTCTTGCCAACATCCGTTTGCAGCGGTCGGCGTGCCAGCCAGATCGACATGACCAAAGCACCGATTGCGGGCGCGGCGCGCAGCAGTCCGAGGCCCCAGGGGCCGGCATGCAGGATATCGCGCGCGAACATCGGCAGCAGCGCCGTGGCGCCGCCGAGCAGCACGGCAAAGAGATCGAGCGAGATCGTGCCCATCATCACCGGCCTGCTCCTGATGAAGGAGACGCCGGCAAAGACCGAGCTCAGAGTCACCGGCTCCCGCGACGACGGCTGCTGTCGTTCGGTGCGGATCGAAATGACGTTGAGGCTCGCAATGACATACAGCACGGCAGACACCGCGAAAGGCGCAATCGGACTGACGCCATAGAGCAGGCCGCCGAGCGACGGACCGATGATGAAAGCGGTCTGCATCATCGATGTGGAGGTAGCGATCGCTATCTGCAACATCGACGGCGGCACGATATTCGGCAATAGAGCGGCCATGGTCGGACGCTCGAAGGCAGTTGCCGCCCCCATGACGGCGACTGCGGCGAGGATGCCGGCCGGGCCGATCCAGTGCTGCCAGACTGCGACGGCAAGGGCTAGCGCTGTCAAGGCTTCGATCAACTGGCAGACCAGGCCGATGCGCCGGCGATCGAACCGGTCGGCAACATGACCGACAATGAAGGTCAGGATCACCATCGGCAGGAACTGGCAGAAACCGACCAGGCCAAGGAAGAAGGCGCTATGGGTCTGATCGTAGATCATCCAGCCCATGGCAACGGTGACCGACTGGAAACCGATGGAGGAAAAGACGCGGGAGGCGGCGAAGGAACGATATCCGGGATGACCGAGCGCGCTGACCCGATCGTGACTATGCAGGGTGTCCATATGTCTTTCTTCTGTTCCGGTCGTGCCCGGAACAACTTTATGAGCAATATGAAATATTTATCTAAGTCCCCTGCTCTGCCCGAACGCCGCACTTGTCAACCGCGTTTTTGGCTAGATCGGCAAATTGCCGCCAAAGCGCGCGAGCCTAGAGATCAAATCGTGGTGAAGAGCGACTGAGCATCCCAGTCTTTGTGTCGACCGACCACACGCCGGCAAGTTCAGCGGCAAGGGTTGCGATCAATCTCGGCACATCATTTCCGGCCGCCTCATGCATGGCCTCGGCGACGATCAGCAGCGATCGCGTATCCTCGCGAACGGCGGAAAGGCCGCTTTGACGATTGGTCCAGCGCCGCGCATGCGCCCGGTCGGCACTATCGGCAAAGATCACTTCGCGCGGCTCCGGATGCTCCGTTTCGCCAGCGAAGGTGAGATAGCTCTCTCTGCCGGTCGCGTGCCTGACTTCGAGATCGCCGGAAATCTTCGCAAGATCGAAGACGGCGACGGGAATGGCGAAGGCGATCGAGATGGCGTTGCACAGATCGACGAGCGGATGCAGTTGCGGCAGCGATTTTTCCTGGCGGAATCGTCTGAGCAAAGCCTCGGAAGCGCAGCGATATTGCGTCGGCTTCAGGCCCATTTTCGAAAAGGTCCGACGCCAGGCCTGGATCTCCGGCATCTCGCCTTCCGCACTACCCGCCAGCCGCTCCTCGGCGATTGCATGGAACTTCGCGAGACGATCGCTGACGGCCACATCGGCGGTGATTCCTTCCACGAAGAGGACGCCGGGGACCAGATCGGGGAATTCGCTCCACATCTCATTCGAATGGCGGAAATACATGGCTTTTCCTTCTGCGCGGTTCTGATTTGGAACAGCAGAAGACCTCGATGCGGGCAGCCGGTCTTGAACGAAATTGCAGATGCCTCAGCGCGTCGTGTCGGCATAGATGCGCGGCGACACACCAAAATTGCGCACGAAAATCCGAGTCATATGGCTTTGATCGGCAAAGCCGCTGGCAAAGGCCGCCTCGGCCAGCGGCATGCCGCCGGCAATCAGCCGCCGCGCTCGCTGGATGCGACGCTGAAGCAGATAGGCGTGCGGTGTCAATCCGGTCACCTTGGCGAAACCGCGTAGGAGCTGGAAACGGCTGAGCCCGCTCACTCCGGCGAGATCGGCGAGCGTCACCGATGCTGCCGGATCATCATCGATGAGGTCGCGAGCACGCATGATCGCGGCGGGCGCATTGGCACCCGCTTCCGCGTGCCCCTGCTCACGCATCACGTCCGCAACAAGCGATAACAACAGTCCGTCTCGCCGCAGCGCAGCGTCCTGACCATCCTGACGAGTTACCGTCGAAAACAGTGTTCTGAATCGCGCGGCGATCTGTCCGTTTCGAATGACGGGAGAAGGAAGTTCCCCCTCGCCGGTGCCGCCCTCACCGATATCGCCCAGAAGATCCGTCATCAGCCGTGGGTCGAAATAGAGCATCGACCAAACACGGCTCTCCCCAATTGGCATGCCATCATGCACTTCGTTCGGATTGAGAGTGATGACGTCGCCGGTCTCAGCCCGCACCACGCCACGCCCGCTCAGCGACACCTGCGCGCCGCGCTCGATGACGCCGATGCCGAACTGATCATGGGTATGCTTGGGAAAACTATATCCTGTCTCCGCCGCCACGGCTTCGACGCCGGCAATGGAGGAGCGAAACATCCTGAACTGGCCTGGCTTCATGCGCCCGGCTCTTCCAGTTTGCTGAAAGCCGTCATCTCGACACTTGGCCGGGCTGCAATACGCGACCACCACGACGCCAGCTTGGGATGATGCTCGATCATTTCCCGCCCCTCCGGCGCCATGAGAAAATAGTCGAACATCGGCGCCACGTAGAGATCGGCCAGTGTCAGGTCCGGACCGCAGAGCCACTGCGTATCTTCCATAAGATCTGAAAGAGCGGCAAGGCCGATTGCGGCCTTGGAAAGGCTCGTGGCTATTCGTTCCTCGTCGGCGGCAATGCCCTCTGCCGGCTTTGAGACCCGCTCCACGTAGATACCCCACACCAGATGCGGATAGAGATATGCGTCGGCAATGCTGACGATCTGGTTCATCCGCGCGCGCTGCCGAGGCGCCATAGGCTGCAGGCGCGGCCCCTCGAATGCCTCATCGACATAGCGCGTGATCGCAGTCGTCTCGTAGAGCCGAAAATCGCCGTGTTCGAAAGCCGGAATCCGGCCGAATGGATGCCGCTCCAGATAGGATGCCGGCGGCCCGCCCTCAGCGAAAATGTCGATCGGCACCCTCTGGTGCTCGACGCCTTTCTCGATGAGCGCAAGGCGCGCAATTCGCACGTAGACGCTATAGTCCGCGCCAAAAAGGCAAGGCTGTTCCATATCTCAACGCCATTTCGTTCATCCGACATCTTTTCGAAGTCGGCCGTTGCGGTCAATGGTGGGCTGCATCGTCCAAGCTTCCCGCGCCCACATCACGGCGTTCCATCTCCCGGCCAAGCGCCACTGGCCGGGGAATCAACAGTCAACGTGGCAAGGTCGCCTCAATATTATCCCAGGGAGGCGATGATCTCGCGATAAGCGGCCTCGGGGAAGGCCTTCAGCGTGCGCGAGCGCACATTGCCGTTCGAACCAAGCGCCAAGGCAAAGCGAGCCATCACCGCATCATCGGGTGCCTCGCAGACAGCGACCATGTCGTGTTCGCCCATAGTCAGGAAAAATTGTTTGAAGGAACCGCCCATCTCTTCCAACTGCTTCTTGGCGACATCCAGCCGCCGCGGAGACTCCTTTACGCTACGCACACCCTGGTCGGTCCAATTGAGCAGAACGATATAAGTGGTCATCTCACACCTCCTCCGCTGCGCCGCATGCCCGTTGAGACGGGCGGGCAGATGACGCAGTAACGGTTTGATCCACGCGTAAGCCCCTCGAAAACCATCATGGTTTTCGGAATTACGCACCGCCATCCAGTGTTTGGGGTCCCTTCCCGTGAAGATGGGTTCGCCCCGAGTAACACAATAGGCTTGTCACCTTGCGGCGACAATAAACCTAATCCCCATTCATTCGGGTGACGAGATAAAGGGACCGCCGGCGAAGCATTTCACCGATTTGGTGTCTTGGCCTGCGACTCCTGCGCTGTCGCGAACGATGCCCGTGTGTCCGCAGCCACAACCGCCGCCGGCAAGGGTGTGCCGCGTTTGCGCTCGCGTGCCAGCGTCAGCAGGCCGGAAAAGACAATAAGGACGATGCCGAGCGCCATCGGCAGATCTATGCTGTCATTGAACAGCAGATAGCCGAAACCGATCGCCCAAATCATTTGGCTATATTGCGGCGGCGCGACGAGATTGGCGGGCGCCAACTTCGCTGCGCTCATCAAGAGGACGGTGCCGGCAGCGCCGAGAAGGCCGTAGCTGGCGAGGAACATCCATTGCCAAGCCGTCGGCCATGTCATCTCCGGCAGCATCAGCAAACCGCTGACGATCAGCGTGCCGAACAACACCGCCCCATAAAGCGAGATGCGCTTCTCCTTCGAGCCAAGCGCGCGATTGATAACGATCGAGACGGCCCCGCTTAAGCCCCCGATCGCTGCGCAGAGGTGGCCGATCGAAAGCTCACGAAAACCCGGCCGCAGCACGACCAGCACGCCGACGAAACCGATGATCACCGCCGTCCATCTTTGCCAGCGCACGTCCTCCTTGAGGAACACGACGGACAGAATGGTGACGAAGGACGGCAGCAGAAAGAGCAGCGCGAAAGCCTCTGCCATCGTCAGCTTGGTGAAAGCCACGATCGAGCAGATGGCGCCGATCGCGCCACAGGCGAAACGAAGCATCCACAGCGGCCGGTTCGTCGTCCTGACGACATCCAGCCACTCATCTCCGCGCGTCTTCAGAAACGGGATCGCCGCAAAACCGAACAGCGAGCCGATGAAGGCCACCTGATAGGACGGCAGCGTCCCATGCAATATCTTGATCGACGCGTCACTGAACGCAAAGACGGCATAGGATGCGAATGCCAAGAGGACGCCACGAGGCGTGGAATGGCCGGCGGCCATCGAATTGGAATGGGCTGTGATCGATGTCATTGGAATTGGGCGATGCGAAGGGAGGGAATGAATCAGACGTTGTCAGACGCAATCGTATGATGAAATGGGCCGATTTTCTATCGGCGTTGGGAATAAACTATTGTTTCAGGGTGAGATGTGCCCTCAATTGCTGGGGGCGCCCAGTTTCTCTAGCCGACTGGCGGGAATGCGACCTTTGACGGCATAGGAGAAAGCGACAACCTTCAAGGCATCGTCATCAACCTGGCATTTGAATTGGACCTGTTGCCATCCTTTGGGCGTCTCAACTGCAACGCCATCGCCGTAGATGCCGGTGTAGATGTACATATTAGGTGAGAGCGCAGAATTGATGAAATTGAGACCGTAGGCATTTAAATCATGCCAGTACTGCAGCTTTTGCTCGTTATTGCAAAGCTGCCGCACACGTTCACGCCGCGGCAGCTTTTTCCAAGTGTCCAATTCGTCCTTCGACATGCGCGCCATCTCTGTACCGGAGTAGAAGCGCTTGGCCTGGATGAATTTGCCCTGCTGGCCACCGACCTTTTGCTGAGCCTGCGACGGATCGGTTTTCGATGCGTCTTGCGTGCTGTCCGCTGACGCCTGCTGCTGCGGCCGAGGTTGAGGCGCGGGGACGAAGGTGGTTCCGGCCGTCGGGTCACTTGGGTCGCCGGAGACCGGTTGATCCTGCGATTGCTGCTGTGGCTGCGCTCCTCCGGTCGTCGGAACTGCGACATCCGGCGCAACCTTTGGATCGGCCGCGGCCTGCTGCTGGTCTACCTGCCCTTCGGCAGTCTTCGCTAGTCCCGCTATGGGATCGGACGCCGCTCCGTCCTTTTGATCCGCCTGCGTGCCTGCTGCATCGGTAGCAGGCATGTTCGGCTCGGCGATCTGGGTGTCAGACGGCTGGTCCGTCGCCAGCTCTTCCGGCGTCGGCGTCGATGCGGGATCACTGGAATTCGGATCGGTTGCAGACGCTGCGGCGTCAGGCTTGACGGCCTTGGCTTCCGTGTCGGTCTTCGCTGCCTCCTCGGCGTGCGCCTGTTGCTGCTGCGGAGTGGCATCGCTTGCCGGCGGCGTCTGGTTCGCCTGCGGCTGCGTATTGGCCCCTGCTGCAGCCTGCTGTGCAGGCGGCTGTTGTGGTGGATTGTCAGCGAGCGGCATCGATTGATCCGCAGTTTGTTGCTGCGGCTGCGTCGCCGGATCGGAACTGGCTGGCGGCTGGTCCTGCTTTGCTTGTGCCGGATCGTCGGTCGTCGGCGTCTGATCTTGCGGCTTCGCTTGATCATCGGCCGGCGTCGGCGACTGCGCGTCACCCGGCTGCGGCTGCGCGTCGGCCTGCTCGGTGGCCGGCGATGGCTGATCGGTCTTCACATCGGCAGGCTTATCGGCCTGCGCGGGCTCCTGTGACTTCGCGTCCTGATCCTTAGAGTTCGGGTCAGGCCCCTTCTCAGCCTTCGTCTTGCTCTCGTCGCTCAGCTTGTCAGCGGTCTGCTCGCCCTCAGTCTTGTCGGTGGACGCCGCCTTCGGTTCCTTCGAAGGCTGCTTTTCATCGGGCCTGGGTGTCGGCGTCGGCACGCGCCCGGCGCGCTCCGACGGCTTTGCGGCGTTCTTTGCCTCCTCCTTGGGCTGCGGCACCATCTCGACATTGATGCTGTCTTCCGGCTGCGGTATCGGCATAGCCACCACCGGCAGCAGGAAAAGCGCAGCGAAAAACAGGATGTGCACCAGAATGGAAGGGATCAGTCCCCATCGACGCTCATCCGGTTTCCGCTGTTCGGCGACGCGCTCCATCGGTCAGCGGCCGCAAGGCTGACGACGCAGGACAGACGGAAAAGCGCTCAACAATTTCATCCAAACCTTACCGACAAACGACATCCGACGACGCCTAGATTCCCGACATATGGTGTTAAACATCAAGGCCAGAAAGAGGCAGCCGGAAAATTGCAGACTGTTAGTCTGATCACAGCTCCGCAGTGCCCGGAAAACAAACCTGCGTGATCCCAAGCAAAGTCTGGCGGAAAACCCTCGCCAACACCGTAGCACATAACGTTGCACCGTTAGAAGGACCTGTCGCGAAGCGTGCAGTGCAGGCACATCTGACAAAACGAAAAACCCGGCTCGCTTGTACGAACCGGGTTCTAATTTCATAGCAACAAAGCAACCTGCTCAGCTATCAAGGAACGAGCGCAGCTTTCTGGAGCGGCTCGGATGCTTCAGCTTGCGCAACGCCTTGGCTTCGATCTGACGGATACGTTCGCGCGTAACCGAGAACTGCTGGCCGACTTCTTCGAGCGTATGGTCGGTGTTCATGCCGATACCGAAGCGCATGCGCAGCACGCGCTCTTCGCGCGGCGTCAGCGAAGCCAGCACGCGGGTCGTCGTCTCGCGCAGGTTGGCCTGAATGGCGGCATCGATCGGCAGCAGCGCGTTCTTGTCCTCGATGAAATCGCCGAGATGCGAATCCTCTTCGTCACCCACCGGGGTTTCGAGCGAGATCGGCTCCTTGGCGATCTTCAGCACCTTGCGCACTTTTTCGAGTGGCATGGCAAGCTTTTCGGCCAATTCTTCCGGCGTCGGCTCACGGCCGATTTCATGCAGCATCTGGCGCGACGTACGAACGATCTTGTTGATCGTTTCGATCATGTGCACCGGAATGCGGATGGTGCGGGCCTGGTCGGCGATCGAACGGGTGATCGCCTGACGGATCCACCATGTAGCGTAGGTCGAGAACTTGTAACCGCGACGATATTCGAACTTATCGACCGCCTTCATCAGGCCGATATTGCCTTCCTGAATGAGGTCGAGGAACTGTAGGCCGCGGTTTGTGTATTTCTTGGCGATGGAGATGACGAGGCGCAGGTTCGCTTCGACCATTTCCTTCTTGGCGATACGCGCTTCGCGTTCGCCCTTCTGCACCATATGAACGATGCGGCGGAATTCCGAGATCGAAATGCCGGTTTCGGTCGCAAGGTTCTGAATTTCCTGGCGGATGTCGCGGATCGTGGTGTTTTCGCTCTTGGCGAATTCCTTCCAGCCGCGGGCGGCAAGATTGCCGATCGACTTCATCCAGTTCGGATCGAGCTCAGCACCCTGATACTGTTCCAGGAAGCTATCGCGCTTGACGCCATAGGATTCGGCAAGACGCAGCAGGCGGCCTTCGTTCTGCACGAGGCGCTTGTTGATGTCGTAGAGCTGCTCGACCAAAGCGTCGATGCGGTTCTGGTTCAGCGACAGCGACTTGACCGACTTGACCAGCTCGTCCTTCAGCTCCTTGTAGCGGCGCTCCTGTGCGGACGACAGCGTACCCGAAGCCGACAGGCGCTGCTCGACCTGCTGGTCCTGCAGCTTGCGCAGCTTCTTGTAGGTTTCGGCGATCGTGTCGAGCGTCAGCATGACCTGCGGGCGAAGCTCTGCTTCCATCGCGGCGAGCGAGAGGCTGGATTCGTCCTCGTCCTCTTCCTCCTCCTCGATCGGCATGCCTTCGCCGCCGACGTCGGTGATGTCGTCATCCCCGGAGGAACGGCGGCCGCGGGCCTTTTCCTTCTCTTCGGCCGCCTTGCGGTCGGCCTCGATCTTTTCCGGGCTCTGGAACTGCGGCGCAGCCTTGGCCTCGGGACCGGAATAGGTCGTTTCGAGATCGATGATTTCGCGCAGCAGCGTGGTGCCTTCGTTGAGTTCGTCGCGCCAGATGATCAGCGCCTGGAACGTCAACGGGCTCTCACAGAGGCCACCGATCATGGTTTCGCGGCCGGCCTCGATGCGCTTGGCGATCGCGATTTCGCCTTCGCGCGACAGCAGCTCGACAGAGCCCATTTCGCGCAGATACATGCGCACCGGATCGTCGGTGCGATCGGTAGGCTCTTTCTTCTTGGTCGTTGCAAGCGCCGAGCCGCCGGAAGGCGCAAGCTCGCCGCCTTCACCATCCTCGTCGCCGCTGGAATCGTCGTCGTCGCCGCCACTGGCTGCCGCGCCCGCCTCTTCGACATCCTCGTCTTCAATGACGTTGATGCCCATATCGGAGAGCATAGCCATCGTATCTTCGATCTGCTCGGACGTCACTTCTTCGGACGGCAGAACGGCGTTGAGCTCGTCCATCGTCACGTAGCCGCGTTTTTTCGCGGCCTTGATCATCTTCTTGACCGCGTCGTCGGAAAGATCGAGAAGCGGGCCATCCGAGGCGCCGTCGCGTTCGACTTCAGCTTCTTCGTTCTCTTTGACCTTGGTTGCCATCTCTATATCGTCGCTTTCCCTGACGCTTGAAACTTACACGCGGTGACTGACCGCTCTGGCCCGGCACGCCTCGCGCCAGCCCCGAATCACCGACAAACACCTAACGGAATGACCTTTAATGCCTGATTAACCACGATCACCGGCTCCCAACAGCAAAGCTGGATTGCGTTTGGAATTCCGGCCATGGTATACGTGATCCGCCTGACCCACTTCACCGTTTTTCCGAGGACAAACGGTGATTCCTACAATTTTTGCTCTCGTCAAGCTTTTCCAGCAAAAAAGCCTGTTAAAATCGTGAAAAAGCCTTATCCACAGGCCCAACACGCCCAGAAACAATTGCTTCCCGTATTTAGGAAGTCCCCGCGCGTTGACAAGGGCAGGCCCATGAAACCACCCGCATTTCCGCAGTTCGCGGCAATGCTGATGCGGCCGGGCCACGAATTTGGTCAAATCCAGTCCATTACCACCTTGCCGGAATTACCAGAACGCATGGCTTCAAAGCCATCGCGGAAATCATCGATGTGGATGCGATGGGTAATGACCGGCGAGACGTCGAGCCCGCCTTGAACGAAGGCGATCATCTTGTACCAGGTCTCGAACATCTCGCGGCCATAGATGCCCTTCAGATTGAGCATCTTGAAAATCACCTTGTTCCAGTCGATCTCGAAGCCGGCCGGCGCGATGCCGAGAATGGCGATCTTGCCGCCATTGTTCATCTTGTCGATCATGTCGCGGAAAGCGGGCGCGGCACCCGACATTTCCAGACCGACATCGAAACCTTCGGTCATACCGATAGACTTCATTACATCGGCCAAGTTTTCCTTCGAGGCGTCGACGACATACTCGATACCGAGCTTGCGGGCGAGCGCCAGCCGATTCGGATTGATATCGGTGATGACCACCTTGCGTGCGCCCGAACGCCTGGCGACCATGGCGCCCATGATGCCGATCGGCCCCGCGCCGGTAACCAGCACATCCTCGCCCACCAGATCGAAGGAAAGCGCGGTGTGCACGGCATTGCCGAAGGGATCGAAGATCGCCGCCACTTCATCCGGGATATCGTCAGGGATCTGCACGACGTTGCTTTCCGGAATGCAGACGAATTCGCCGAAGGAGCCCGGGCGATTGACCCCGACGCCCAGCGTATTGCGGCAGAGATGTCCCCTGCCCGCCCGGCAGTTGCGGCACTTACCGCAAACGATATGTCCTTCGCCGGAGACACGCTCGCCGACATGATATTTCGTCACCGCCGAGCCGATCTCCGCAATCTCGCCGCAGAATTCGTGACCGACGACCATCGGCACCGGAATGGTCTTCTGCGCCCACTGGTCCCAGTTCCAAATATGCACATCCGTGCCGCAGATCGCCGATTTCCTGACCCGGATCAGCACATCGTTCGGCCCGACCTCGGGAACCGGCACATTCTCCATCCACAGCCCGACTTCCGGCTTCGATTTGACCAACGCCTTCATCATGTTCGACATGAGCTGCCGTCTCCATCCGATTCAAATGATTCCGAGTTCGCGTCCCGCCTCGGCAAAAGCTGCAATCGCGCGCTCGACATCGGCCTTCGAATGCGCCGCCGACATTTGCGTGCGGATGCGCGCCTGACCCTTCGGCACGACCGGGAAGGAGAAGCCGATGACGTAAACGCCCTTTTTCAGCATCAGCGCCGCCATCTCCTGCGCTAGCTTGGCATCGCCGAGCATGACGGGGATGATCGGGTGATCGGCGCCGGCCAGCGTGAAACCGAGCTTGGTCATTTCGCTGCGGAAGAACTTGGCATTGCCACGGAGCCGGTCGCGCAGATCGCTGCCGTTTTCGATCAGATCAAAGACTTTCAGCGAAGCAGCCGCGATGACCGGAGCCAGCGTGTTTGAGAAGAGATAGGGGCGCGAACGCTGCCGCAGCCAATCGATAATCTCGGCTTTTGCGGAGGTATATCCACCCGATGCCCCACCGAGCGCCTTGCCAAGCGTACCGGTGATGATGTCGACCCTGCCCTCGACGCCGCAATGTTCCGGCGAACCGCGACCATGATCGCCGACGAAGCCGACGGCATGGCTGTCATCGACCATGACCATCGCACCATATTGTTCGGCAAGATCGCAGACGCCCTCGAGATTGGCGATGATGCCATCCATGGAGAAAACACCGTCGGTGGCAATCAGCTTGAAACGGCTGCCCTCGGCCTTCTTCAGCTCCTCTTCCAGGGCCGCCATGTCGTTATTGGCGTAACGAAAGCGCTTCGCCTTGGAGAGGCGCACACCGTCGATGATCGAGGCGTGGTTGAGCGCATCGGAGATGATCGCATCCTCCTCCGACAGCAGCGTCTCGAACAACCCGCCATTGGCATCGAAACAGGAGGAATAAAGGATCGTGTCTTCCATGCCGAGAAAGGCCGATATCCGTGCCTCAAGCTGCTTGTGCTCTTCCTGCGTTCCGCAGATGAAGCGCACCGAGGCCATGCCGTAGCCATAGCGATCGAGCGCCTTCTTCGCCGCTTCGGCCAGCTCCTCGTTGTCGGCGAGGCCAAGATAGTTGTTGGCGCAGAAATTCAGAACCCGCTCGCCGCCCACGACGGCAATCTCGCCTGCCTGCTTGGAGGTGATGACGCGCTCGGATTTATAGAGGCCTGCATCCTTCAGACCGGCAAGTTCTGTACGCAAATGGGATATGAATTCAGAGGTCATCGTCGCATTCCGATGCTGGTCGTGGGCGGAGACGGCCCGAGAAATAACACAGGATTTGGTTTCTTGCTGCATTCAGCAGCGGCAAAAATACGCGAGGCATTGACGCTCATACGATATAGCAGTGAACGACACGGTATTGCTCGTAACTATTGCAAAAATTATTTGACTGAGTCCACTATTTGCCTGCAAACATAATGCCAGTTCTGTCTGGTGAGGATGTGATGAGCATATTCCATAGGTTTTCGCTCGAGGGTCGGGTCGCGCTCGTCACCGGTAGTGGTCGCGGTCTCGGTCTGGAGATGGCGAAGGCGCTTGCCGGCGCAGGAGCGCATGTCGTCATCAACGGACGTACGGCTGCGACGCTAGACAGCGCCGTGGAAACCATTCGTGCGGCAGGCGGCACCGCCGAAGCCGCCGCTTTCGACATCGCCGATCACGAGGCGCAGCGTGCGACAATGGCGGATATCGAAAGGAACCACGGCCGGCTCGACATACTGATCAACAATGTCGGCGCCCGTGACAGACGCCCGCTGGCCGACTTCGACGACGAAGCGATCCTTGCCCTCCTCAACACGGATCTGGCTGCCTCGATCACGCTCTCGCGCAACGCTGCACGCCTGATGAAACGTCATGGTCATGGACGGTTGATCTCGGTAACCTCGATCAGCGGCCATGTCGCCATGCCGGGAGACTGCGTCTACCCTGCGGCCAAACAAGGGCTCACTGGCCTTATGCGCGGCATGGCCGTGGAATTTGGCCCGCACGGCATCACAAGCAATGCCATCGCACCGGGTTGGTTCGCGACGGAAACGAACGCCGCGATGGCGGCGAACGAAGAGCTTATGCCCTTCGTGCGCCAGCGCATTCCCGTTCAACGCTGGGGCCGTCCTGACGAGATCGCCGGCGCCGCACTGTTTCTCGCCAGCGACGCCGCCTCCTTTGTCAACGGTCATGTGCTGACCGTCGACGGCGGCATGACCGTCAGGATGTGAGTGCGCCTGGCGAGAAGGTGTCACCGATCGGTGAAATTCTCTATCGCCTTCAAGAACGCATCCCCATAGCGCTCCAGCTTCGCCTGCCCCACGCCCGAAATGCCCAGGAGCGCATCGCGGCTCGTCGGTCGCTCCGTAGCAAAAGCAATCAGTGTTGTATCCGGGAACACGACATAGGGCGGCACGCCGAGCGCCTTGGCGATCCTCGCGCGCTCGCTTCTCAACGCTTCGAACAATGGCTGCGCCTCGCTCGACAGGCTTGACTGCCGCTTCTCGATCCGCCCTGCCTTCTTGGTGCGCCGGCCCGTCTCCGGCCGATCCTTGCGGAAGAAAACCTGACGCTCGCGTTTGAAGACCGCCCGCGCCTCCGGCTCCAGCTTCATCGCGCCGAAAGCAGTATGATCGATGCTGACAAAGCCACTCGCCAGCAGTTGTCGGAAGACGGACTGCCAGATGCGCGAGGGAATATCCTTACCCGCCCCGAAGACCGGCATGTTCACATGGCCGAAACGCTCGGTCTTCTCATTGACCGTCCCCATCAACACATCGATGACATGGCCGGTGCCGAAACGTTCGCCGGTCCGGTAGACGGCAGCGAGCGCCTTGATCGCCGCCTCGGTGCCGTCCCAGGTTTCGACCGGTTTCAGGCAAGTATCACAATTGCCGCAACCGCCGGCGTGAGGTTCGCCGAAATGCGCAAGGATTGCCTGGCGTCGGCAGCCGGCCGTCTCGCAGATCGCGAGCAATGCGTTCAGCTTCGCGCGCTCGACGCGCTTGATCTCTTCCGCTGCATTGCCCTCGTCGATCATCCGCCGCCGCTGGATGACGTCGGCCATGCCGTAAGCCATCCAGACTTCGGACGGCAAGCCGTCGCGGCCCGCGCGTCCCGTCTCCTGATAATAGGCCTCGACGGAGCCGGGAAGATCGAGATGGGCGACATAGCGGACATTCGGCTTGTCGATGCCCATGCCGAAGGCGACCGTTGCCACCAGGCAAAGATCCTCTTCCTTCAGGAAGGCATCCTGGTTGGCGTCGCGGACCGATCGATCCATGCCGGCGTGATAGGCAAGCGCGCGAATGCCCTGCCCGTTCAGCCACTCCGCGGTATCCTCGACCTTGGCCCGCGACAGGCAATAGACAATCCCGCTATCGCCACGATGACCATCGAGGAAACGCAGCAATTGTTGGCGCGGCTGATCGCGCTCGACGATCTCATAGGTGATGTTCGGCCGGTCGAAGCTGGTGGTGAAAACCTTGGCATTATCGAGCGCCAGCCTCTCGATGATGTCGTCGCGCGTATGCGGATCGGCCGTCGCCGTCAACGCGATGCGCGGCACATCGGGAAAGAGCTCCGCAAGCCTGCCGAGATCACGGTATTCCGGGCGAAAATCATGTCCCCATTGCGAGACGCAATGCGCCTCGTCGATGGCGAACAAGGCAATCTTCGCCTTGGCGATCATCTGGCTGAAGCCATCCGTCAAAATGCGTTCCGGTGTGACGTAGAGCAGATCGAGCGTTCCGCTGGAGATAGCGCGATAGACATCGCTTGCCTCTTCCCGCGACAAGGACGAGTTCAACGCCGCCGCGCGGATACCGAGCTGCTTCATCGCCTCGACCTGGTCGCGCATCAGGGCGATCAATGGCGAAACGACGATGCCGACGCCTTGGCGGCACAAGGCCGGAATCTGGAAACACAGCGATTTGCCGGCGCCGGTCGGAAACAGCACGACCGCGTCGCCGCCGGAAACCACATGGTCGACCACCTGCTGCTGCTTGCCGCGAAAGGCGGAATAGCCATAGACCCGCTTGAGGATATCGAGCGGCGCGGCTCCGAAGCCGCGGTTGCCGAACAGCGCATCGTCGGCGGAAAATCGCTGCTCCTGTCGATCTGGCTGTGACATCTATCCCCTATTTCCCCGCGGACCCTTTGATGCGGCCGGAAAGCACGCCAAACCCATCGATGATCGCTTCCTGGTTTTCCAGGCGCAAAGCTTCGAGCTGCACTTCCTGCAAAGCGCGCATGAGCTGTTCGATGAGGTCGCCATCGCCGTCTTCCGTTGCCTCGGCAATTGCGCTTTGCAGCTCGATCTTGTGCCAACGCAATGCTTTCGAGCGCTTGTGAAGCGCAAGCGCCTGACGATAGCCCTCCCGCGCATCTTCCGTCGCGGCTTCCTCAGTCGCCGTCCAGAGGCGGGCATTGCGCACCTGCTGGTCGAGGCTCTTCAGCAATGCGGCAAAACCCTGCTCTTCCAACTGTTCGAGCAGCCGTTCGCGATTGAGCTGCGGGCCGGCCATTGCTGCTGCCGTACCCAACAAGGCGGACCACAGACGCTGCAATTCGCGACTTTCGTAGTCGATCGCGGCGATCTCATCATATTCGTCCTGCAGCAGCAGCGGATGATTGACGATGGTCAACGCCAATACGCTCTCGCGCAGCCCTGGTATGTCCTGATGACCCTTGATCATGCCCGAACGCGTCAAGCGATCAGACGCCGTCACATTGTTGGCCGGCTGCCGATCCCGGCCCGGCCCGCCGCGACCGCCGAAATTGCGGCCATTGCCGTCGCGGGAAAAGCCGCGTCCCTGCTGATTGCCGCCGCGCTGAAACTGCGGCTGAAACAGGCCGTTCAGCCGATCGCGCATGTCCTGCTGATAGTGCCGGCGGACGTTCTCGTCTGATATGACCGAAACCATCTGTTTCAGTCGCGCCTCAAGTTCGGCGCGCGCCTCCGGCGTATCGAAGGCGCCGCTGCCTGCTTCGCGGCTCCAGATCATTTCCGCCAGCGGCTTTGCCTGTGCCATCACCTTGTCGAAAGGCGCGCGGCCTTCATGGCGGACAAGATCATCCGGGTCCTTTCCATCCGGCAAAAGCGCGAAACGGACGGTGCGGCCTGGTTTGATATGCGGCAGCGCCAGATCGGCAGCGCGATTGGCGGCGCGAATGCCGGCGCCGTCTCCATCGAAGCAGAGCACCGGCTGGGGCGTCATCTTCCATAGAAGTTCGAGCTGGTTTTCCGTCAGCGCCGTGCCGAGCGGCGCGACGGCATTCTCGATCCCGGCCTGATGCAGCGCGATGACATCCATATAGCCTTCGACGGCGATGATCGTTCCCGCGCCGTCATTCCCCTGGGCGGCACGGCGCGCGCGCGTGAAATTGTAGAGTACATTGCCCTTGTGAAAGAGTTCCGTCTCATTGGAATTGAGATATTTCGCCGGCGCATCCGGCGACATGGCGCGGCCGCCGAAGGCGATCACCTTTTCGCGCGAAGATAGGATCGGGAACATGATGCGATCGCGAAAACGGTCGTAGGAGACCGGCACATTCTCATGCACGACCAAGCCACAGGCTTCCATCTGTTCTTTCAATACGCCTTTGCCGGCTAAAAACTCCTTGAGCGCATTACGGCTGTCCGGCGAGTAGCCAAGGCGGAAGGTCTCAATGGTGCGACCGGTCAGGCCGCGGTCGCGCAGATAGGCGCGTGCCCTGGCACCGTTTGCCGTCTGGAGCTGATCCTGAAAGAACTGCGTCGCCATTTCCATGACGTCGAGCAGCGACGTGCGTTCCTTTTCGCGCTTTGCTTCCATGGGATCGGCGACCGGCATGGCAACGCCTGCCATGTCGGCGATCAGCTGCACCGCTTCGGGAAAACTAAGCCCCTCGAGTTCGGTCAGGAAACGGAAATGATCGCCCGTGACGCCGCAGCCGAAGCAATGGTAACGGCCCTTGCGGTCTTCACAGTGGAAGCTCGGTGATTTTTCGCCATGGAACGGGCAGCAGGCCCAATAGTCACCCCGCGGCACATTGGTCTTGCGCCGGTCCCAGGTCACACGTCGACCGATCACGTCCGAAATGGGAACGCGGTCGCGAATCTCATCGAGAAACGTATTGGAAAATCGCATGACTACCTCTGGCCTGCCCCCATATAATCAGGAACCGAGCGCATTGCCACGAGAACCCTCCGCCACGCCCGCTATTCACAGCCCTCTTCATGCGGCGGTCGAATTCAACCTTTCCGATCACAACTCCGTGAAAACCTCGGCTCAATTCATGTTCGCGCGCTTGCTTGGATGGCGGTTTTGGCATCGTCTGAGGCAGGGCCCAAGGAAAGCTTTGCAGCTTGTATGTGCATCACGGAAACGCGGCTACACAGCCTGGCCGCGCAAAAAAAATCTGAAAAAGCAAAGAGTTACTGATTATCAGGGTGAATAACCAAGAGCGTACGACGACGCAGGCGCAATCATTATCGAAGATCGAAAGGCGCGCGATCCTGCGCGCTGGTGGCGCATTTGGGGCATAGTTCGTAAGCCAAACATTATTTTTTTGTAATTTGATTGTTGGTGTGCGCCGCAATAGCGTTCTTCTCACGGGGCGAGACAAGCCGGCGAAGAAAATGCTTCGCGACGCGACATGCCTAGACGTCCCGCTGGACTGGAAACCTAAGGTACAGGTTTTCTGTTTAGGAGAATTCAAATGCGCGTTTTGCTCGTACCCTTTGCTGCCGCCGCCCTCTTCGCCACGGCCACCTATGGCTCGGCTACGATGACGGACGGTGTGGCTCCTGCGGCTACTGGCAACGTGCTTTATACCGATGCCGGCTACCAGCTGCCTGTTGATATGAAAGTTCCGGCTCTCAAGGCCGGCATCAAAATTCAAGTATCCTGGCTGGAGTCGCAAGGCATGGATTTGCCCCAGCAAGTCAGGATCATCAGGTAAAGTTCACCCCATACCCAGGTGAGGCACCATCCCTACCCCCGGCGCCGCCTCACCTGGGTGCCTTTGCAATAGACGTTTGATTTTTGGGCCCCACCCTGCGTTATCAAACGGCTGCAAAGCGCAAGAAGGCAGGAGCTCCCCCAGCTCCTGCCTTCTTTATTTGCGGTCAAGGCTGATGAGAGACGCGCAAAGCTTGGTGTCGCTTTCGTCCGCCGCCGTCAGCTCGTCAAATCTGTAGCCGCCGCAAGTATATTAGAAACTTTCAATTTTACGCCACAGCATCCAAATTCAATTGACAATTGATACTGCGATGCCAATGAATTCCCTAATTCATCGGAAATCACTATATGTCGTTCGCTGCGGAAGAGCTTACCTCTGACCTTGGTTTCTTCACAGCTGTTCTCGGCTGCGCGCGGGAGATGGTTGCCGCCTACGCTGACAATCCACGCGCAAGCTCAATTTTTGCTTCGCAGCAGCGCTGGCTGATGGCCCAAGCTGGCCTCGGACTGTATTACGGCGGAATCGATGGAGAGCAGCCGGGCTTGTATGCCCGCCGCTTTGTCGATTACGTTCTCAAACATGAGATCGCCAGCCACAATACGGCGCTGAGCTTCATCCAGGAAATGTTGACCTACCGCTTTTTGCGTTATCTGGCCGATCCACCAATCAAGCGTCTGCGACCAATAGAGCCGACCGAAGCGGCGGTGGAACATCTATCGAAATGGTTTTATATCCATCTGATGGTGCTCGACAGCCTGGATGGCGGCAACCGGATAGCAACTTTTGTCGAGCGACCGGAGATCATTGCGGCGCTGCAGCCGGCAATCGCAGCAAGAATCATTGCCAACGACCGGGTGCGTCATCCCGGCGAGACCTTCGATCTCTTCACTTGGGCAAATTCCGGCGGCGTGGTGATGGACTACCTGATGTCCCGCATCGCAACGATCGATCCGACAGCGGCAAGAATGGTCATCGGCCCGATTTCGTTCACCGAAATCTGCGACCGATTCCTAATCTCAAGAACGCATGTGAAGCGGCTGATGAGCAAGGCATCGAGTATGGGAAGCGTGGGCTGGACCGGTAGTCCGGGCAAGAGCCACTTCTGGCTCTCGCGCGGCTTCATTCAGGAATATTGGGATTACCAGACGGAAAAATTCGCCATCATCGGCGCCGTCTGGGAAGAGGCCTTCGGCGCGCAGCCCGAGCCAGCGCCGACGGAGCCACCAATACTTACTTCAGCAGCTCTTTGAGAATCCCCGAAGCCTTGGCGAAATCCATCTGCCCGGCATAGCGCTCGCGCAGGGCAGCGACGCACTTGCCCATGTCCTTCAGGCCTTGCGCACCGAGCTCGGCGACGACAGCGACGCAGATCTCGCGCACCTTCTCGTCGGAAAGCTGCTCGGGCATGAAGCCCTGGATAACAGCGATTTCCTCGCGCTCCTTGTCGGCCAGTTCCGGGCGGCCACCATCGATGTAGATCTTCACCGACTCTTCGCGCTGCTTGATCATCTTGGCGAGCAACTGCAAAATCTCGTCGTCACTCGCCTGTTCCTTGCCGAGACCACGATTGGCGATGTCCTTGTCCTTAATCGCGGCGAGGATGAGGCGCACGGTCGAAAGCCTCGCCGCGTCCTTGGCCCTCATGGCACCCTTCTGGGCGGTGGAAAGCGTTTCGCGGATCATGTCTTAAACTCCCTAAGCAGGCCGGCGACGATCGCCCAGCCTCTCATTTCATGTTGCCAGTCTCATAGACCATGAGCGGCGATCAATGCAATTACGTCCGGGCGATCGAAAGCTGGCGAATTCCTTGGCAGGAAACGAACGGGGCGCATTGACCGACACGCCTTGTTTGGCTATGTCCAGCACCTGCACATTAGATCGATATGAAGGTCTCAAGCCGCGACGCACGTCGCCGGCTGCAATCTGCGACAAACATGGCGGAAGCCCCCGGTCTTTTCAAGGCCGCGCACGACGCCGGAAACGGGATGATAATGACCGCGACAGCCCCATGGACAACTGAAAAGCCGAGTGCTCTGCTCGTTCTCGCTGACGGCACCGTGATCGAAGGCAAGGGCATCGGCGCGACCGGCAAGGTCCAGGCCGAAGTCTGCTTCAATACGGCGCTGACAGGTTACGAGGAAATTCTGACCGACCCCTCCTATCTCGGTCAGATCGTTACCTTCACCTTTCCCCACATCGGCAATGTCGGCACCAACGACGAAGACATCGAAGATCTGACGCATGCCGCCCGCCACGGCGCCGTCGGCGTCATCTTCAAGGCCGATATCACCGATCCTTCGAACTATCGCGCCGCAAAGCATCTCGACCAGTGGCTGAAGGCTCGCGGTATCATCGGCATGTGCGGCATCGACACCCGCGCGCTGACCGCCTGGATCCGCGAAAACGGCATGCCGAACGGCGTCATCGCCCATGACCCGAACGGCGTCTTCGACATCGAGCAGTTGAAGGCGGATGCGAAGGCTTGGAGCGGCTTGGAAGGCCTAGATCTCGCAAAGGTCGCCACTTCAGGCCAATCGTCGCAATGGGCGCAGACGCCCTGGATCTGGAACGAAGGCTATGGCGCACTCAATGCCGACGACGCCAAATATCACGTCGTCTGCCTCGACTACGGCGTCAAGCGCAACATCCTGCGCCTCTTCTCCGGCCTCGACTGCAAGGTCACCGTATTGCCGGCAACCGCATCCACCGATGACGTGCTGGCGCTGAAGCCCGACGGCATTTTCCTGTCGAACGGTCCCGGCGACCCCGCGGCAACCGGCGAATATGCCGTGCCTGTCATCAAGGACCTGCTGAAGACGGAAATCCCGTTGTTCGGCATCTGCCTCGGTCACCAGATGCTCGGCCTCGCGCTCGGCGCCAAGACGGCGAAGATGCATCAGGGCCATCATGGCGCCAACCACCCGGTCAAGGATCACACCACGGGCAAGGTCGAGATCGTCTCGATGAATCACGGCTTCGCAGTCGACTCGAACAGCCTTCCGGAAGGCGTTGAAGAGACTCACATTTCTCTTTTCGACGGCAGCAATTGCGGCCTGCGCGTTGCCGGCAAGCCGGTCTTCTCCGTGCAGCACCACCCGGAAGCTTCCCCGGGCCCGCAGGACAGCCACTACCTCTTCCGCCGCTTCGTCAATCTCGTGCGCGAGAAGAAGGGCGAACCGGCTTTGGCCGAGCGCGCCTGAGCACACCGACTGCCCGAATCCATAAAAAGAAGCCTCGGATTGGCAAACAATCCGAGGCTTTTTTTGTGTGTCGACTTGGGAGGAATATGTCTTCACATCGGCTTACGCCTGCAGGCGACGCTGCTTCACGACTTCCAACTCGCTCGTCATGATCTCCTGCAGGAATTCAAAATCGGACGCGCCAAAGGCGACAAGCCCGAACCTCAGTTTGTAGCCCCAGTTCTTGTCTTGGGTAAAATCCAGCCAGCCCAGCAATGGACGGAGCGGCTGTTCGGGCGCATCGAGCCAGTCGACATCGCGGCGATAGGCCTTTCCACAATCCATCTGCGCCGGATACGGCTCGCCCTCACGGACATAGCCAATGGCTGTGAAGCTCTGGAAACCGTCCTTGCCTCCCATCGTTATCGATGGAGAATAATAGATGATACCGTCACCGGGCTTGATGCGCTTCAGCGGCCCCGGTTTGCCGTGGCAAACCTGCATGAAGCCCTGCTCTTTCCCATGGCGAACATGTTCCGCGCTGGCAACGGCGAGCCAATAGGATTTCTGCACCGGCTCGGGCCGCCGGCCGGACGCGTTGGCGTGCGGGAAGAGGCGAACCATCTTGCCCTGATCAGAGGAATCTTCCCGCGGGAAAAGCGCGGCATCAATATGATCGCTTGCTTTGAATGTCATGGTCATCTCCCGTCGTTGGTATGAGATGACTATAGACGAACATGCTGTCAATTTTTGTCAGCAGTCTCGCCGCCAGATATCAAAATTGGCCGGGCTTCAGCCGGCCAATTTCTCGGAGCGCATCAGGATATAGAATCGCGCGCAGAGCATGGTCGCGGCCGAGCCAAGGCCGAGCAAAAAGCCGATCCAGATGCCGATCCCGCCGAAGCCAAGCGGGAAGGCCAGCAGCCATGCCAGGAAGAAACCGATCGGCCAATAGGCGATCAGCGCCATGATCATCGGTACGCGCGCATCCTTCAGGCCACGCAGCAGACCACTGGCGACCACCTGCAGGCCGTCGACGAGTTGGAACAGGCCAGCCACGACGATCAGCGGCGCCGCATAGGCGAGCACCTGCGGCGCGTCGACCGACTTGACGTCAAGGAACCAGCTTCCGAGCCAGGATGGTGCTGTCGCGAACAGGATGCTGCCGCAGAACGCAATACAACTCGAAACGATGAGCACCACGATGGCTGCCCGCTTCAGCCCGAAGTGATCGCCCTGTCCATGCGCGACACCGACCCGCACGGTCGCCGCCTGGCTGAGGCCGAGCGGGATCATGAAGGCGATCGACGCCCATTGCAGTGCGATACCATGCGCGGCAAGCTCGATCGTGCCGATTTGACCCATCAGCAGCGAAGCGGCCGTGAACAGGCTGACTTCAGCCAAAACCGTGATGCTGATCGGAAAACCAAGGCGAACGACTTCCCACAACGCATGCCAATCCGGCCGCCAAAGACGGACGAAGATTTCATAGCGTCGTGTGTCCTGGCGGCTCTGCACATAGCCGACGATGAATAGAAAGCCCGCCGTCTGCACCGCGACCGACACCATGGCGGCACCACGCAGCCCGAGCGCCGGCATGCCGAAATGGCCGAGCACCAGGCAATAGGCAAGCACGGCGTTCATCACCAGCATGGTGAGGGTGACATAAAGGATGACGCCTGCCCGACCCATGGCGCTGACCAAGGCCCGGATGACGTTGTAGAGCAAGCCCGGCAACACCGCGAAATGGCCGATGGCAATATAATCGCTCGCAAGCTTCGCCACGTCGGGCTTCTGTCCGGCCGCCAATAGGATCTGGTCAGAATAAAGAAAGGCCGGCTGCGCAATCAGCCAATAGATGGTGACGGCCCAGAGGCCCATGCGCAGCGCCCGCCGGATCGACGTGACATCACCCTGACCAAAGGCCTGCGCCACCAACGGCACGACGGCAATGGCGAAACCGGAACCGAAGAGCAGAATCGTAAACAGGAACTGGCCAGCAAGCACCATGGCGGCCAGTTGCTCGGCACCGAGACGACCGATGATCATGACATCGGTCGTATTGATGCCAAGCTGCGCCAGTTGCGCGCCGATCAGCGGGATGCCAAGCGCCAGGGTGGCGCGGAGATGCGCAAACCACGAATTATTGTTGTCGTGCGCGGACAGGCGCGCAGCTACCGGCATATCCATCTCGAAAACTCGGTTTAAGAACGCGCAGACCACCTACCCAAGGGTGCGCAAGATTGTCGGCTTAGCGCAACTTTGCGTGAAAAGCCAGCCGGCAAGGCCTCGATGCTGAAGAATTCATCGTATCATCAAAATATCTGATGAATATTTAGGCCACTTCCTGAACAGCCGGCTCTGCCGCGGCTTTCGGTTCACTCTTCTGCACCCTGGCGACAAAGACGATCACCGCGGCCGCGATCAGGATCGCCGACATGATGAAAGGGGCGCCGGCGAAAACGACCGGCGCGGACGGGTCGGTAAAATAACGGAACAGGTAGGGAAACAGCACCGGCCCTATGATGGCGGTGATGCTGGTCAAGCTGCCGAGAGCGCCTTGCAGTTCGCCCTGCGCCGATGGTGGCACCTTGCTTGCAGCAATGGAGCGCAGCGGCGCGTCCGAGACGTTTTCGATCACGGTGACGACGATCACGGCATAGACCATCCAGCCCTGCCAGGCGAAAGCATATCCCAGCAAGCCGATGCCGGAAAAGGTAAGCCCGAACACCACAGTCTTCCATTCGCCGAGCACCGAAACGATGCGAGGCAGAGCCAGCCCCATCACCAGCGCCATGCCGATGCCGTAGGTGCCGAGCGAAAGGCCGATTTCCAACGAGGTCCATTCATAACGATAGGAGCTGACGAAGGACCAGACCGCCGGAAACACGCCATGCGCCAGCCAGTTGAAGAACATGACAACGAAGACCCAGCCAAGGCCCTGATAGCGGCCCACTTGCCGCAATGCGCCGAGCGGACTGGCGCGCCAAAATTCGAAACGGCGGCGGTTCCTCGCTTCCAGCGTTTCCGGCAGGAGGAAATAGGCACCGATAAAGTTTATGAAGGCCACCGCCGCTGCACCGTAAAAGGGCGCGCGCGGGCCGAATTCCCCAAGGAAACCGCCGATCACAGGTCCAAGGACAAAACCCACGCCGAAGGCCATGCCGATCAGGCCGAAATTCTTAGCCCGGTTCTCGTCATTGCTGATGTCGGCGATATAGGCGGAGCATGTCGAGAAACTCGCTCCGCTGACACCGGCCAGGATGCGACCGGCGAACAATATCCAGTAGCTGCCGGCAATGGCGCAGATGAAATTGTCGATCGCGAAGGTCAACACGGAGGCAAGCAAGATCGGGCGGCGACCGAAACGATCGCTCAAATTGCCGATCAGCGGCGAAAACAGGAATTGCATGGCCGCATAGGCAAGCAATAGCCAGCCGCCATCGGTTGCCGCCTCGCTGACTGAAGCGCCCGTCAGTTCCTCCAGATATTTCGGCATGACCGGCATGATGATGGCGATGCCGATGACGTCGAGGAAGAGGGTGACGAAGACGAGGAAAAGGCCGCGACGGACGAATTTCTGATCGATCATGGAGTTTGCCTATTGGTGGCCCCATCTCCATGAAGAGACAGAACGTGAACGAAAAACCGCAGCGTCCCCCTTACCTAAAGATTTTGCCGGAAACAATGCGTGAACGCTTCAATCTTCCTGATTCACCGACCGATTTTTTTGATCTTTGACATGAGGATGACGCCCTACCCCTCGTTCATCCGCCGCTGCTCCAATTTGAGAAAATCGACGAAGGCTCGAAGCGGTGCCGGCATATGGCGGCGGCTGGCATAATAGAGAAATGGCCCGGGAAAAGCAGTATCCCAGTCTTCGAGAATCGGTATGAGGTCACCGCTTGCAATCTGCGGCGCGACGAACTCCCTGAAGGTTCGGATGATACCAAGTCCCTCCAAGGCGGCGCTGCGCTCGATATCGACGGAGTTGGTGGCGAGAACCATGGGCGGCGAAATGACGATCCTCTCGCCCTCCCTTTCGAACTCCCAGGGAAAGGCAGAGCTGCCGAGGAAACGATGGCGGATACAGCGATGGTCGAGAATGTCGCGCGGGTGCTGGGGCGTACCATTTGCCACAAGGTAGGCCGGCGACGCGGCGGTGACATAGCATTGCTCCCGTGGCCCGATCGGAACGGCGATCATGTCGCGCTCCAGCCGCTCATCGTAACGAATACCGGCATCATAGCCCGCCGCCAGCACGTCGATAAAACTGTCCTCGGCGACGATTTCTACCGAGATACCCGGATAGGCTTTCAGGAAACGGTTGATGATGCCCGGCATGATGACCATGGCTGCCACGGTCGGCACATTGAGCCGCAGAGTGCCGCCAGGACTGTCACGAAATGTGTTGATATCGTCAAGCGCGGTGGCGATCTCGCCCATCGCCGGTCCCAGCCGCTCGATGAGCCGTTCGCCGGCCTCTGTTGGTGTGACGCTGCGGGTGGTACGGTTGAGCAGACGCACGCCGAGCCGCTCCTCGAGCCGCCGCAGCGCCTCGCTCAATGATGATGCGGAGACACGGCGTTTCCGCGCCGCCTCACGAAAACTGCGTTCGCGCGTGACAGCGGCAAAGGCATCGAGATCGGCAAGCGGCAAATCGTTCATTATGCAAAATTCCAAACAACCTGTTTCGATTTACACGGATTATCGCACAACAGCCAATGCAGTAAAACCAATCTCGAAGACGCCCTTGGAGCGCCGCTGATGAAGGAGACCTGAAATGCAGATGCGTCAATTGGGTAAGACCGGCCCCGAAGTGTCCGCCATCGGCCTCGGCTGCATGGGCATGTCCGGCATGTACGGACCATCCGATCGCGCCGAGAGCATTGCCACCATCCACGCCGCCCTCGACGCCGGCATCAACCTACTCGATACCGGCGATTTCTATGGGATGGGCCACAATGAAATGTTGATCGGCGAAGCGATCAAAGGTCTGAAGCGCGACAATTTCCTGCTCAGCGTCAAGTTCGGCGCCTTGCGCGATCCCGCCGGTGCCTGGTTGGGTTATGATGCCCGTCCGGCCGCAATCCGCAACTTTCTCGCCTATACGCTGCAGCGCCTCGGCGTTGACCATATCGATATCTACCGCCCTGCCCGCCTCGATCCGAACGTCCCGATCGAAGAGCAGGTCGGCGCCATGGCCGATCTGATCAAGGCCGGTTATATCAGGCATATCGGCCTCTCCGAGGTCGGCGCCGATACGATCCGCCGTGCTGCGGCCGTGCATCCGATCGCAGATCTGCAAATCGAATATTCGCTGATCTCGCGCGGCATCGAGGATCAGATCCTGCCCACCTGCCGCGAACTCGGCATCGGCATCACCGCCTACGGCGTCCTCTCCCGCGGCCTGATCAGCGGTCACTGGCAGAAGGATGCGGTGCAGAAAGGCGACTTCCGCGCCTTGAGCCCGCGCTTCCAGGCGGGCAATGTCGATAAGAACCTGGAATTGGTGGAAGCACTGCGCCAGATCGCAGATGCCAAGGGCGTTAGCGTCGCCCAGATCGCCATCGCCTGGGTCGACGCCCAAGGCGCGGACATCATCCCGCTCATTGGTGCCCGCCGCCGCGATCGCCTGACCGAGGCTCTCGGCTCGTTATCCGTCCAATTGTCCGAAGCGGATTTCTCAGCGATCGAACGCGCAGTCCCGAAGGACGCCGCCGCCGGCGGTCGCTATCCGGAAGCGCAGTTGGCGCATATGGATAGCGAGAAGTAGGAAACGTCACCTTCTCCCCGCCGGGAGAAGGTATTTCCGTTTAAACCGGATTGTTCAGCGTATCGCAGTTGCTGAGCTTGCCGGAGTCGAAGCCCTGCTTGAACCATTTCACACGCTGGGCCGAGGTGCCGTGGTTGAAACTATCCGGAACAACATAACCCTGGCTGCGCTTCTGCAGCGTATCGTCGCCGATCTGCTGCGCGGCATTCAGCGCCTCTTCGAGGTCGCCTTCCTGCAGAATGCCTTTCTGCTGCGTGAACTTGCCCCAGATGCCGGCAAGGCAATCGGCTTGAAGCTCGATCCGCACTGACAACTTGTTGGCATCTGCCTCGCTCATGGTTTGGCGGGCCTGATTGAACTTCGGCAGAATGCCGAGCTGGTCCTGAACATGATGGCCGACTTCATGCGCAATGACATAGGCCTGGGCGAAATCGCCGGCTGCGCCGAACTGGTCCTTCATCTGCTTGAAGAAGGCCATGTCGAGATAGACCTTCTGATCGCTCGGGCAATAGAAGGGGCCGGTGGCCGCCGAAGCTTGCCCGCAAGCCGAGGGGAAACTGCCGGAGAACAGCACCAGCTTCGGATCCGTATAGGTCTGGCCCATCGACTTGAAGATGCCGGTCCAGGTGTCTTCTGTGTCGGCGAGCACCGTTGCGACGAACTGCTTCATCTCGTCATTGGCGGGCGGAGCATTGCCGCCACGGGAATCGCTCTGCTCGTAACCAGATCCACCACCTTCCAACATGCCGCTTTGCTGTAGCAGGCCGATAACGTCGACGCCCATCGCCCTCAGGATCAGGAAAATCACGACGAGTACGATAATGGTGCGGAAACTCAAACCGCCGCCGCCGATACCTCCGCCGGGGAATCGGAAGCCGCCGCCACCCGTGCCGCCGCTCATCGGCGATGAGCCACGCTCATCCTCGATATTGTCGGATTGCCGACGCCCCTTCCAATCCATATTGCACCTCCCGGCGATGCAGGTCCCTAACAAAAGACTCTAACGCATTCTGAGATATATCGTGCCACTTTAAATTATGAAAAGCGGAAAGAAAATTTTCACCATCGTGTCTTTCGGGCCTTAGACAGCAACAAAAACTGGGCGGATATTCTTTAAATATCTCAGGCGCCCACCTACGTCTTTGGACGCGCCAATATTCTTTACGTTGCATTTTATAACCATGTGGACAACCGCAATTCCGCGTTTCGCGGTACATTGCGGTTGAGTAAGTACATGCACGTCATAATTGAAGTGTAAAGGCGCGTGAACATATGCGCTATGCGCCGAGGGTTTGATGAAACGATCGATGAGTGTGTCACTGCTGCTGATGGGAACGGCGGCGCTGACGGGCTGTGGCCAGAAGGACAGTAACACCGCCAAAATTTACAAGGACGTCGATGCCTGCATCGCCGACGACATCTTTACGGCGGAGAGATGTCGATCCGATTTTGCCGCAGCGGAAAAAGAGCGTCTTCAGAATGCGCCGGCCTACGAGACGGCCGCCGCATGTGAAAAGGACTATGGCGTCAACGATTGCCAGCCTACGACAGACGCTCACCGTGCCGGCTTGGGCCATTTTATTCCTTTCATGGCCGGCTACGTCGTCGGCAACACCGCACAGACCTACAATGCCAATGCACTATACCAACCGCGCGGCAGTAGCGATTTCAGAACCGCCGCCGGGCGAAGCCTCGCCAACAGCACGCCGATCACAAATCGCGATTATGCGCCGAGAAAGAAGGATGACGACACCCAGCCCTCCTATTCTTCGTCATCCGGCGGTGGCGGGGGCGGCGGCGGTGGATCCGGACGCTGGTTTTCTGAACGTTCGGCCAGTTCGACGACAACGGCGGAACGCGGCGGCTGGGGCTTCCGCGGTTTTCACCTTTCGAGTTGAGGAAATCCGTCAATGAAACGTGTGGTCGTCAGCGAAAGACCAGATTGGCAGGCCGATGCCGAGGCCTGCGGCTTTTCCATCCACTCCATGTACGGCGAGCGCTATTGGGACGAGCGCCATGCCTACGTCTTCACACTGGACGAGATCGAAACCAAGCTCGAGGACCCGTCCGCCACGCTCCTGCAGATGTGCTACGGCGCGGTCGACCGGATCGTTGCCGATGCCGGTCTGATGTCCCGCATGGCGATCCCGCCGGAATATCATGACGCAGTCGCCCGGTCGTGGCGCAACCGGGAGCACGATCTCTATGGCCGCTTCGACCTCGCTTACGGCGGCAACGGACCAGCGAAACTTTTGGAATTCAACGCCGACACCCCCACGAGCCTGTTCGAAAGCGCCGTCTTCCAGTGGCAATGGCTCGAGGACATGAAGGCGCGCGGAGAAATCCCGCGGACCGCCGACCAATTCAACTCGATCCATGAGCGACTGATCGATGCCCTGCGGTTTCTCGCCGGCCCATCCGGACGAATGCATTTCGCCGGCGTTCTGGAATCGGAAGAGGATTTGGTGACGCTGAACTACCTCGTCGACTGCGCCGCCCAGGCAGGGTGCGAGACGACGCTGCTCGGCATGGCGGATATCGGCGTCGATGCCAAACATTGGCTGACCGACTTGCAGGATCGGCGCGTCGATTGCCTGTTCAAGCTTTATCCGCTGGAAGACATGGTGCGCGAGCCCTTCGGTCGCCATCTACCGGCGACGCCGACCAGGGTGATCGAGCCTCTGTGGAAATTGACGCTTTCGAACAAGGGACTGTTGCCGGTTCTATGGGACATGTTCCCCAATCATGAAAATCTGCTTCCCGCCTATTTCGATGACGATCCCCGCGCCGAAACCCTTGGCGAGACATATGTCCGCAAGCCGCTGCTCTCCCGCGAGGGCGCGAATGTGACGCTGGTCAACCATCAGGCGGACGGAGGCAATTATCGGGTCGACGGCCCCTATGGCGCGGAAGGCTATATCAGGCAGGCGCTGCGGCTCCTTCCCCGCTTCGGCAACGATTGGACCGTCATCGGTTCCTGGATCATCGCCGGACAACCGGCCGGCATCGGCATCCGCGAAGACGACACACCGGTCACACGCGACACCTCGCGCTTTGTACCACACTATATATTGGATTGATGGATATTCGCGAGGGCGACGGAGTTCCGGCGGTCAAGACCGGCATCGATAGCGCTAAACGCTGCAACGACCCTCTCCTCGCGATTCCTGTCGATTCCGCGATTTATGGGGTTCCGTTTACAAATACATTTGCCTATAAGCCGCTTCTAGCCTGAAAAGACATGCCCATGCGCCCCGGCCGGTGATCTCCCACCCTGGCCGGTTTTTCGCGCAACAAAAAACGGATGTGAGCCCATGCCGAAGCGCCAAGATATCAAATCGATCCTCATTATCGGTGCAGGACCGATTGTCATTGGCCAGGCTTGTGAGTTCGATTATTCCGGCACACAGGCCTGCAAGGCGCTTAGGGAGGAAGGCTACCGCGTCATCCTCGTCAACTCCAACCCGGCAACGATCATGACCGATCCGGGCCTGGCGGACGCGACCTATGTCGAGCCGATCACGCCGGAAGTGGTTGCCAAGATCATCGCCAAGGAGCGCCCGGATGCGCTGCTGCCGACCATGGGCGGCCAGACGGCGCTCAATACGGCGCTTTCGCTGAAGCGCATGGGCGTGCTCGACCGCTACAATGTCGAGATGATCGGCGCCAAGCCCGCCGCCATCGATATGGCCGAAGACCGCGCCCTCTTCCGCGAAGCCATGGCCCGCATCGGCCTCGAAACCCCGCGCTCGATGCTGGCGAATGCCACCGACATCAAGGATGCTGACCGCAAGACGCATGAGGCTGAGCGCACCAAGCTGAAGGCGCAGCTTTCCGGCGGTGAGCTCGACAAAGCGCTGGACGAGCTGGAAAACCAGTGGAACCTCGGCGAAAGCGACCGCAAGCAGCGCTATATGAACCACGCCATGGCGGTCGCCGCCCAGGCGCTTGATCATGTCGGCCTGCCCGCCATCATCCGCCCTTCCTTCACCCTCGGCGGCACCGGCGGCGGCATTGCCTATAACCGCTCGGAATTCTTCGAGATCGTCGGCGGTGGTCTCGATGCTTCGCCGACCACGGAAGTGCTGATCGAAGAATCGGTGCTCGGCTGGAAAGAATTCGAGATGGAAGTGGTCCGCGACAAGGCGGACAACTGCATCATTATCTGCTCGATCGAAAACATCGATCCGATGGGCGTCCATACCGGCGATTCGATCACCGTCGCCCCGGCACTGACGTTGACGGACAAAGAATACCAGATCATGCGCAACGCCTCGATCGCGGTTCTGCGCGAGATCGGCGTCGAGACCGGCGGCTCGAACGTGCAGTTCGCAGTCAATCCGAAGGACGGCCGCCTCGTCGTCATCGAAATGAACCCGCGCGTGTCGCGCTCCTCCGCCCTCGCATCGAAGGCCACCGGCTTCCCGATCGCCAAGGTCGCGGCCAAGCTGGCGATCGGCTATACGCTGGACGAACTTGAAAACGACATCACCGGCGGCGCGACGCCGGCATCCTTCGAACCCTCGATCGATTACGTCGTCACGAAAATTCCGCGTTTCGCCTTCGAGAAATTCCCGGGTGCCTCGCCGGTGCTGACCACCGCGATGAAATCGGTCGGCGAAGTCATGGCGATCGGCCGCACCTTCGCGGAATCGCTGCAAAAGGCGCTTCGCGGCCTGGAAACAGGCCTCACCGGTCTCGATGAGATCGAAATTCCTGGCACCGAAGAGGGTGAAGGCAGCCAGAACGCCATTCGCGCCGCCATCGGCACCCCCACTCCCGACCGCCTTCGCATGGTCGCCCAGGCACTGCGCCTCGGCATGAGCCCGGAAGAAGTACACGAAGGCTGCAAGATCGACCCGTGGTTCATCGCCCAATTCAAGGCGATCGTCGACATGGAAGCCCGCATCCGCGAACATGGCCTGCCGGAAGATGCTGCCAACCTGCGCATGCTGAAGGCCATGGGCTTCTCGGACGCGCGCCTCGCGACGCTGACAGGCAAACGCCCGAAGGAAGTTGCCGAACTGCGCAACGGCTTGAACGTCCGTCCGGTCTTCAAGCGCATCGACACCTGCGCCGCCGAGTTCGCCTCGCCGACCGCTTATATGTATTCGACCTATGAGACGCCCTTCGTCGGTGCTGCCCGCACGGAAGCGCAGGTTTCCGATCGCAAGAAGGTCGTCATCCTCGGCGGCGGTCCGAACCGCATCGGCCAGGGGATCGAATTCGACTATTGCTGCTGCCACGCCGCCTTCGCCCTGAAGGATGCCGGCTATGAAGCGATCATGATCAACTGCAACCCGGAAACTGTCTCGACCGACTACGATACGTCGGACCGGCTCTATTTCGAGCCGCTGACCGCCGAAGACGTGATCGAGATCCTGAAGGCGGAGCAGGAAAATGGCGAGCTGGTCGGCGTCATCGTCCAGTTCGGTGGTCAGACGCCGTTGAAGCTCGCTGAAGCGCTGGAAAAGAACGGCATCCCGATCCTCGGCACTGCGCCGGACGCGATCGACCTTGCCGAAGACCGCGACCGCTTCCAGAAGCTGCTGATGAAGCTCGATCTCAACCAGCCGAACAATGGCATCGCCTACTCCGTCGAGCAGGCTCGCCTCGTTGCCGGCGAAATCGGCTTCCCGCTTGTCGTGCGTCCATCCTACGTGCTCGGCGGCCGCGCCATGCAGATCATTCATTCCGAAAGCATGCTGCAGACCTACCTTCTCGACACCGTGCCGGAACTGGTGCCGGAAGATATCAAGGCGCGCTATCCGAACGACAAGACCGGCCAGATCAACACCCTGCTCGGCAAGAACCCGCTGCTGTTCGACAGCTATCTCACCAACGCCATCGAAGTCGACGTCGACTGCCTGTCCGACGGCACCGACGCCTACATTGCCGGGATCATGGAGCATATCGAAGAGGCCGGCATCCATTCGGGCGACTCGGCCTGCTCGCTGCCGCCGCGCACGCTATCACCTGCCATGATTGATGAGCTGGAGCGCCAGGCGAAGGCCATGGCCAAGGCGCTGAACGTCGGCGGCTTGATGAACGTGCAGTTCGCCATCAAGGACGACACCGTCTACGTACTCGAAGTCAACCCGCGCGCTTCGCGCACCGTGCCTTTCGTCGCCAAGACCATCGGCGCGCCGATCGCCAAGATCGCCGCCCGCGTCATGGCCGGCGAAAAGCTGGATGCGACCTTCGCCGCCTATGGCGAAAAGCCCGATCCGCGCAAGCTGAAGCACATCGCCGTCAAGGAAGCCGTCTTCCCCTTTGCCCGCTTCCCGGGCGTCGACACCCTGCTGGGCCCGGAAATGCGCTCGACCGGCGAAGTCATCGGCCTGGATACGGATTTCGCGCTGGCTTTCGCCAAGTCGCAGCTTGGCGCCGGTGTCGAGTTGCCGCGCGACGGAACGGTCTTCGTTTCTGTCCGCGACGACGACAAGCCGCGTGTCCTGCCAGCCATCCGCATGTTGACCGAGCTGGGCTTCAAGGTGCTCGCAACCGGCGGCACGCAGCGTTACCTGGCCGAAAACGGCATCGAGGCGACGAAGATCAACAAGGTTCTGGAAGGCCGTCCGCATATCGAGGATGCCATCCGCAACCGCCAGGTCCAGCTCGTCATCAACACGACCGACAGCAACAAGGCGATCTCGGACTCGAAGTCGCTTCGCCGCGCGACGCTGATGCAGAAGGTGCCCTATTACACCACCATGGCCGGTGCGGAAGCCGCCGCCATGGCGATCAAGGCACTGAAGGCCGGCAACCTCGAAGTCCGGCCTCTGCAGAATTATTTCTGAGAACTGCTCGGGATGACGGAGCCAGAATAACGGCTTCGTCATCTTTGTTTAACGCACGCTCCCCTCGTCAGTGAGGAGACGCACGCTATGGCTTTAGCTTCAAGAAAGACTGCCGCGCCGAGCCAGGCGTTGGGACAACCGCCTATTATTTCCAACGGTACAACCTAAATCCACGGCTGCGGTTGGCGTCGTCCGTCGCCGCCAAACTGCCGGTCGATGGGTGCCTGAAATCAGGCTTCCGCAAGTATCGGCCAAGACCAGCCTTGCCATAAGTCACCGAATTTTCTGGAAATCGGCCTTCGCAATCTGCTATAGATGACAGAATAATGGCTCTGTATGGTTCCGAAGTACCGCTTCGGGACCTGTTTTCTTTTTGTGTCTGCGACAGAGCAACGCAGGGAGTGAAGGACAAGAAAAATGGTTGAAAAGGTACCGATGACGCAGAACGGGTTCGTCAAGCTGCAGGAAGAACTGCGCTGGCGTCAGCAGGAAGAGCGCCCGCGAATCATCGAGGCAATTTCGGAAGCACGTGCCCATGGCGACCTCTCCGAAAATGCCGAGTACCATGCCGCCAAGGAGGCCCAAAGCCACAACGAGGGCCGCATCACCGAGCTTGAAGACCTGACGGCGCGCGCCGAAGTCATCGACCTCACCAAGATGTCCGGTTCGAAGATCAAGTTCGGCGCCAAGGTGAAGCTCGTCGACGAGGACACCGAAGAAGAGAAGATCTACCAGATCGTTGGCGACCAGGAAGCCGATGTGAAGGCCGGCCGCATCTCCATCTCCTCCCCGATCGCCCGTGCGCTGATCGGTAAGGAGGTTGGCGATTCGATCGAGGTTAACGCGCCCGGCGGCGCCAAGGCCTACGAAATCCTCTCCGTCTCCTGGGGTTGATCGCCCGTGCGCGATCGCGACGCATCGCATTCAAGCGATCTCAGCGAAATCGAGGTCATCGCGACGAACTTCAAACGCCGGCTCTCCGGCGTTACCTCGACGATCGTGCAATTGATCCCGAAACAGCTCGAACTCGGCTGCCATATCGCCACGCTCGGGCCAGGGCTGCCGGAAGACCTGCCGAAGCTTGGCTGGGCGCGGATACCCGGCCTCTGGATGAAGCCGCGCCGCCACCGTGTTCGCGTCTGGCATGCCCGCCGCAACAACGAGATGCTGGTCGGGCTGTTGTTGCGCTCCGTGCTGCGCATGCCGCTGAAGCTGGTCTTCACCTCGGCAGCTCAACGCCGCCACACTGCCTACACGCGCTGGCTAATCCGCCGCATGGACGCCGTGATCGCCACCAGCGCGCGCTCCGGCAGTTTTCTGCAGGTGCCGCACACGGTCATCCAGCACGGCATCGACCTGAAGATGTTTCATCCGCCGGAAGTGCCGCATGATCGCATGGCCTCCACTGGTCTGCCCGGCACCTATCTGATCGGCTGCTTCGGCCGCGTTCGCCACCAGAAGGGGACGGATCTCTTCGTCAAGGCGATGATCGAGCTTCTGCCGCGCTATCCGGACTGGACCGCCGTCGTCTGTGGCCGGGTAACTGCGGAGCATCGCGGCTTCGGCGACGAATTGGTGAAGATGGTAGCCGCCGCCGGCCTCACCGATCGCATCCACTTTCTCGGTGAAGTCGACGATATCAGGCCCTGGTATCGACGCGCGACGCTGTATGTCGCCCCTTCCCGCAATGAAGGCTTCGGCCTGACGCCGCTGGAGGCCATGGCCTCACGCACCGCCGTCGTCGCCTCCGACGCGGGCGCTTATGCCGAATTGATCGTACCCGGAGAAACCGGCGCGATCGTACCCGCCGGCGATGGCGAAGCGCTGACGAAAGCGATCGACTTCTATCTCGCCAATCCCGAAGAAGCGCTCAGCCAGGGTGAAAACGCAGTGCGTCACGTACGTAGCGAGTTCGCCTTGGAAAAGGAAGCGACAGCGATCAGCGACATCTATCGGCAACTGCTCGGCGGCGCCCGCTGAAACGAGGGCCTATCGGCCGAGATCGATGCGGTTGCGCTCGACGAAATCGATCATCGCCCGGTCCTCGACCAGATCTTCCTCAATGCTTTTGACGATCGACAAGACCTTGTCCCGGTACTTGGTCGGCGAGGCATCGTAGGTCCATCCGCGCGCCAGCTTGGCTATCAGCTCTTCACGGGATTTGGTGTAGTAGTGATTGAGCTGCAGAAACCGGTTCGAATAGAAATCCGGCGACTTCCGTGCGCGGCGCGTGAAACGTTTTCCGGCATCGTTCGCCGTCAGATCGCCGAATGATCGCGTCTGAAACTGATGCACCGTGACTTCCGTCACCTCGCAGGGATCAACGATGCATTTGAAATTGCTGACATTTTCCTTGTTCGTCATCGGATCGGCACCGCGCATCGTGTAGTTCAGCGCCAGCGGACCGTCGGGCCGCTTCTCGTGACCGCTCGTCGCGAACATATGCCATGGCAACGAGACATTTGGAAAATCGCCGACTGCCGCTAGCGCCTCCTCGACCGTTCGCCCTTCCTTCGGCAACAGGAATTCGTCGACATCGATGAAGGCCATCCAGCGATATGCGCCGCCGAAATTGAGGATGGCGTGGGCGAAGACGATGACCTGACCGTTCAGGGGCGCCCCCGTGGTTGCATCGGTCATACGTCCGATCCAAGGGATGATCGTCAGCGTGTCGGCATCGAGGAGGCCACGTAGAATAGCGAGGGTCTCGTCCGTCGAGCCATTGTCATAGATATAGAAGTGACGAATGCCGACAGCTTGGTGGAAGCGTATCCATTCCTCGATATAGCGCGCCTCATCCTTGACGCAAACTGCAATCGCGATGCCGTGCCGGCCCTCCTGCGGCTTCGGCGGATCGATTGTAAGCCGCTTCGCATCCGATATCTTGGGCTTCAACCAACCCATGCGTCCGTTCCCCGCAACTCAGATCGTCGATACCGCGGCAAACCGCGCATCGTAGCCAAATCCATGCTTCAATAGCGCCGAAACCGGCGAATAATTGACAAACGTCACGCCTCGCTCCGACGCGATTTCCTTTGCCAGAACAAAATGCTCAAGAATGCGGTCTTCGGCCTGGGCGATGCCAGAAAAGGCAGTCTCATCGCTGGTCTCATAAAACCGGGGCTCACCGGCATTGGAAATGTCGATACCGAGGAAGCCGATCGTTCGAGGCGAGCAATAAAGCGCGAACTGCAGCGCCGATACCGCGACCGAGCCACCCTGGAAGACACCGCGATCCGGCGCGAAGGAAAATCCGGCGGAGCCCGTTGCGTTGAGCCGCACGAAATCGAGCCTTCTGATGTCATCGATAGAGCGACGGCGCACGCCGTAAGGCTTGCGGATATCGTCGATGAGGATGACCGTCTTGTCCGCCAGCCAACGGCTGTCGAGTTCCGAGATCGCCCGCAGCACCGCGACCGAAAACAGGCAAATCGTATCGGACGTGATCCTGCGCCGCATCATCTCGGAATGCCGCCAGACGAAACGCTCGTCCTCAACGGCGATGGCAAGCGGCGCGGCAATCTGCTCACCGATCAACCCGATAGCACCGTTCAGCAGGATCGCGCTGCCCTTCTCAAGCCCGGTCAGATCGCAGTCGCGGATCGATGGACCGGAGCCGACGATATGGATGATTTGACCGGACTGTTCGCGCAGCCGGTCGATGGGAGAAAGGGCCGCGACCTTGGCACGTCGGTAATAGACCTCGCCTACCCCGTTTGCCCGCACTATGTTGAGCCCTGGAAACCAGTCCTGCGCATGGGCGCGCGAACCGCCGAGCAGCAAGCGCGCACCCGTCTTGATCAACGATCGGTGCCAGGGGCGGTCCGCCATATCCTAGAGCTCCACCAGCCCGAGTTTCTTCACCTGCCGGATGGTCAGCATGGTGCGCACCGTATCGACATGCTCGTTCGCCGTCAGCACCTCGATGACGAAATCCTGGAACCGGGTGAGGTTTTCGGCGACGCAATGCAGCAGGAAATCGCTGTCGCCGGAAACCATCCATGCCTGCCGCACGAGCGGCCACTCGGCTGTCACAGCGGCGAAGGCTTTGAGATTGGCCTCCGACTGATGCTTGAGACCAACCATGCAGAAGGCAACGAGATCGAAGCCGAGCTTTGGGCTGTTCAGCATCGCATGGTAGCCCTCGATGACGCCGGCCTCCTCCAGCTTGCGCACCCGGCGCAGACAGGGCGGCGCGGAGATGCCGACGCGATCGGCGAGTTCGACATTGGTCATGCGCCCGTCGCGCTGGAGTTCCCGCAAGATCTTGATATCGATGGCGTCGAGTTCAGCCCGCAGCACTTTTCTTGCCTTTCTTTAATTCCCAACCGGCAGCTTCTATATAAAGCGCGAAAATACGCAAGAAAGTTTCCCGCGCGTGACCGAATCTTACACAAAGCAGATTTGCTCTGTTAGTAATGCAAGGCTGCCCTTGAATAAATGCATGCGACAATCATAAATGAGGCGGCGGATCGTGAAATCGCCTGCTTTTGCCCGTTTGAAGCCGCGGCTTCCCGAAGCGCTTAGATTGAAAGGACTACATATGCCTGCCCGCCACACCAAGGTGCTCATCATCGGTTCCGGCCCTGCCGGCTATACGGCCGCCGTCTATGCCGCGCGCGCCATGCTGAAGCCGGTTCTGATCGCCGGCCTCGAACAGGGCGGCCAGCTTATGATCACCACGGATGTCGAAAACTATCCGGGCTTCGCCGATCCGATTCAAGGCCCGTGGCTGATGGAGCAGATGCTGCTGCAGGCCCAGCATGTTGGCGCGGAAATCGTCAACGATCTCGTTACCGAAGTCGATACCACCAAGCGCCCCTTCGTGGCGCGCACCGACAGCGGTCAGGTCTGGACCGCCGACACACTGATCATCGCGACCGGCGCCAAGGCCAAATGGCTGGGCATCGAGAGCGAACAGCATTTCCAGGGCTTTGGCGTTTCCGCCTGCGCCACCTGCGACGGCTTCTTCTATCGTAATAAGGATGTGATCGTGGTCGGCGGCGGCAACAGCGCCGTCGAGGAAGCGCTCTATCTCTCCAATATCGCCAAGTCGGTCACCGTCGTGCATCGCCGCGATTCGTTCCGCGCCGAAAAGATCCTGCAGGAGCGCCTGTTCGCCAAGGAGAACGTCAAGGTCCTCTGGAATACCGAGGTTGCCGAAATCACCGGCACGCCGGCCAAGCCGCCGATGCCGCCGTCGGTTTCCGGCGCGCGCCTGCGCGACACCCGCACGGGCGTCGTCACCGACGTGACGATCGACGGCGTGTTTGTCGCCATCGGCCACGCACCGGCAACGGAACTCTTCAAGGGCAAATTGAAGCTCAAGGACAATGGCTATCTCTGGACTGCACCCGATTCGACTGCGACCAACGTCGAAGGCATCTATGCCGCCGGTGATGTGACCGACGATACGTTCCGACAGGCGATCACGGCAGCAGGGATGGGCTGCATGGCGGCGCTTGAGGCGGAACGCTACTTGACCGGGCATATGCCCGTCGCCGTAGCTGCGGAGTGATGCAGCCGATGAGGGGAAACGGCATGCCATTGGATTGGGACAAGCTGCGTATCTTTCACGCGGCTGCCGAAGCGGGCTCGTTCACGCACGCGGCGGATAAATTGCATCTGTCCCAATCCGCCATCAGCCGCCAGGTCAGCGCGCTCGAGCAGGACGTCGGCATCAAGCTGTTCCACCGCCACGCCCGCGGCCTGATCCTGACCGAACAGGGCGAATTGCTGTATCGCACCGCGCATGACGTTCTCTTGAAGCTCGAAACGGTCAAGATGCAATTGACCGAGACGACCGACAAGCCGAGCGGCAAGCTGCGCGTGACGACGACCGTCGGCCTCGGCCAGGGCTGGCTGACCGACAAGATCCAGGAATTCCTGCAGCTTTATCCCGACATGTCGATCCAGCTCATCCTCGACAATGAGGAGCTGGACGTGAACATGCGCCATGCGGACTGCGCCATCCGACTGCGCCAGCCGCAGCAATCGGACTTGATCCAGCGCAAGCTCTTCACCGTCCATATGCATGTCTACGCCGCCCCCTCCTACATCAACCGCTATGGCGAACCGCAGTCGGTGGAGGCTCTGGACGAGCATCGCATCATCAGTTTCGGCGAACCGGCGCCGAACTATTTGCTCGACGTCAATTGGCTGGAGATTGCCGGCCGCTCGTCGGACAACAAGCGCGTTCCACATCTGCAGATCAACAGCCAGACGTCGATCAAGCGCGCCTGCCTGCTCGGTATCGGCATCGCCGTACTGCCGGACTACATCGTCGGCCGCGATCCGGGCCTTATTCAGCTTGCGATCAATGCCGACGTGCCGTCCTTCGACACCTATTTCTGCTATCCCGACGAAATGAAAAACGCCGCCAAGCTCAAGGTTTTTCGGGATTTCATCGTCGCCAAGGCACGGAACTGGAACTTTTAGTTGAGCTAAGACTCTGTGTTACAAGCGTTTTTTGCCGTAATATATCTGTCACGCGTATGACGCATGGCTGATATGCACAAAACAGAGTTGAAGCCTGCCCAATTAACTACCATATCGCACATAGCTGATGCATATGGTGGCTTTTCCTCCCAGTTCCACCGCATTGGCTGTTCCCCTCTGGAGGTTTTTAACCTTCATACCTATAGGGCCCTGGTTGTTACCGGTGGCCCTTTTTTTTGCCCTTTTTCAGCAGAGGCCGCAAACGCATAACTGCCATGCACAAAAAAGCATTGCGCACTGCACAAATTAGCATCATACCGCACATAGCTGATGCACATGGTGGCTTTTCCTCCCAGTTCCACCGCAGCAGCTGTTCCCCTCTGGAGGTTTTTGACCTTCACACCTATAGGGCCCTGGTTATTCCGGTGGCCCTCTTTTTTTGCCCAAATTCTAAGCATGCCCACGAAGCGCATTGCATAAAATAATTTGCTGCGCCGCATCTTGATATATCGAAAATCGACGATACATGAATCGTTAATTTTCGATATTAAGCCGGTGACGTCATGGATAGAACTGAGATACTAAAGGCCTTGGCCCATCCCGCCAGGCTCGAAATCCTCAATCAGCTCAAAGATCCGCACGCCCATTTTCCGACCCAGGAACATCCGCTGGAGCTGGGTGTCTGCGCCAGCCAGTTCGAGCGCTGTGGCCTATCGCAATCCACCGTTTCCGCCCATCTCGGCACATTGCATCGCGCTGGCTTGGTGACCACCAAGCGCCTCGGCCAGTGGATTTTTTATAAGCGCAACGAAGAAACCATCGCCGAATTCCTTGCCACTCTGCAGAAGGAACTTTGAGATGCCGCTCGCCCTCCTTGTCCTGGCGTTGAGCTCCTTTGCCATCGGAACGACTGAATTCGTCATCATGGGCCTGCTGCCCGAAGTTGCCACTGATCTGTCCATCAGCATCCCGCAAGCCGGCTGGCTGGTGACCGGCTATGCGCTGGCGGTGGCGATCGGTGCGCCGATCATGGCCATCGCCACGGCGCATCTGCGCCGCCGCTCAACGTTGATCATGTTGATGGGCTTCTTCATCCTCGGCAACCTGCTCTGTGCCATCGCACCCGGCTATTGGGTCCTGATGATCGCCCGCATCGTTACCGCGCTTTGCCATGGTGCCTTCTTCGGCATCGGTTCGGTTGTTGCCGCAAGCCTCGTCACCGAGGACCGCAAGGCTCGCGCCCTCGCATTGATGTTCACCGGTCTGACGCTTGCCAATGTGCTCGGTGTGCCGCTCGGTACCGCGTTAGGCCACGCTCTCGGCTGGCATGCGCCCTTCTGGATAATCACCCTGCTGGGCGTCGCCTCGCTTATCGGCCTGGTGCTTGTCCTGCCAAAAGGAGAAGAAGTCCGCCAGGACAGTCTTGCCCGCGAACTCTTGGCGCTACGCGGTCTCGGCCTATGGCTGTCGCTGCTGACAACGGTGTTTTTCGCCGCAGCCATGTTCACCCTGTTCACGTATATTGCGCCGCTGCTGCGCCAAATCACCGGCGTTTCGCCGCGATGGGTATCTTTGACGCTGCTATGGATGGGCATCGGCCTGACCATCGGCAATCTCATCGGCGGCAAGCTCGCGGACTGGCGTCTGGGCACCACGCTTGCCGGCACCTTCGCGGCAATCGCGCTGACCTCGGCCATATTCAGCATCACCAGCCATTCCTTCGTCCCAGCCGAGATCACCCTCTTCCTCTGGGCTGCGGCAAACTTCGCCGCAGTGCCGGCGCTGCAGATCAACGTCGTCGGTTTCGGCAAGGATGCGCCGAACCTGGTGTCGACCATCAATATCGGCGCCTTCAATACCGGCAATGCACTCGGGGCTTGGGTCGGTGGCGTCGTCATCGATACCGGCTTCTCGCTGTCGCATGTGCCGCTGGCCGGTGCCGCGATGGCTCTCCTCGGCCTTGCCACCGTGGCGTTGATCTTCGCGACGGTCAGAGCGAAGAGCGCCGCACCCGCCTCCTCCTAAGCTTTTCTTTCAACACTTCACCCCGGACAACAAGAAAGGACCTCCCATGGCCAAACTCTTTGAACCGACTAAGCTTGGCGATATCTCCCTCGCCAACCGCATCGTCATGGCGCCGCTAACGCGCAATCGTTCTCCGAATGCGGTGCCGAACGATTTGAACGTCAAATACTACGCCCAGCGCGCCACAGCCGGCCTCATCATCACCGAAGCGACCGCCATCACCCATCAGGGCCAGGGTTATGCCGACGTGCCCGGTCTCTACACCCGGGAAGCCCTCGACGGCTGGAAGAAAGTGACCGACGCCGTGCATGCAAACGGCGGCAAGATCGTCGTGCAGATGTGGCACGTCGGCCGTATCTCCCATACCACGCTGCAGCCGAACGGCGGCAAGCCCGTCTCCTCCACCTCCAAGCGCGCCAACAATGCCAAGACCTATCTGGTCAACAGCGACGGCAGCGGCGGATTTACCGATGTCTCCGAACCCCGCGCCCTTGAGGCCTCGGAAATTCCGGGAATCATCGAGGATTATCGCAAGGCCGCCCGCGCCGCGATCGAAGCCGGTTTTGACGGTGTTGAAATCCACGGCGCCAACGGCTATCTCATCGACCAGTTCCTGCGTGCCGATGTGAACGATCGTACCGACCAGTATGGCGGCTCGATCGAAAACCGCGCCCGTTTCCTCTTCGAAGTCGTGGATGCCGTGACCAAGGAAGTCGGCGCCGGACGCACTGCGATCCGCGTCTCGCCGGTAACGCCGTCGGGCGATGCCAGCGATCCCCACCCGCAGGCGCTCTTTACCTACGTCATCGAAGGCCTGGCGAAGTATGATCTCGCCTATATCCACGTCGTCGAAGGCCAGACCGGCGGCGCGCGTGACTTCCTGCCCTTCGACTATGAGGCGCTGCACGCTGCCTATAAGGCTGCAGGCGGCAAGTCTGCCTGGATGCTCAACAACGGCTACAATCGCGACATGGCGATCGAAGCCATCGAAAGCGGCAAGGCCGACGTCGTTGCCTTCGGCAAGCCGTTCATCTCCAACCCGGACCTCGTTCGCCGGCTGAAGGAAAACGCCCCCCTCACCGCGCTGAACCAGGCAACGCTCTATGGCGGCGGCGCAAACGGCTACGCCGACTACCCGACACTGGACGAAGTGGCTTAACTTCCGCCGCTCCGATCATGACGGAAAATCCCGCTGCGAGGCGGGATTTTCTTTTTGGCGACAGCCGTTAGAGTACCCGTATGTTTGATCCCTATCTCAACCGTTGGTCGCTCACGCCGGATGGCGACGCGATCATCACCCGTTCCAGCCATCTCCTGCCGGTCCTCTGGCGCGGCCTGCCCGCCATGCTGAAGGTCGCCCTCGATATTGACGAGAAGCCCGGCAGCCAGGTCCTGCGCTGGTGGGACGGCGACGGCGCCGCGCATGTCTATGAACACGACAGCGACGCTGCGCTTTTGGAACGGTCGACCGGACCGGGCTCGCTGCTGACGATGGCAATGGAAGGCGGTGATGACGAAGCAAGCCGGATCATCTGCCGCACGGCCGCAAAGCTTCACGCACCGCGCGCGACACCGTTGCCGGATCTTGTCCCGCTGGATCTCTGGTTCCGCGAGTTGGAGCCGGCGGCCCGTGCCCATGGCGGTCTTCTTGCCACCTGCGCCGAGATTGCCCGTCACCTGCTTGCCGATCAACGCGATCTCACCGTGCTGCACGGCGACATCCACCACGAGAATATCATGGATTTCGGTCCTCGCGGCTGGCTCGCCATCGACCCGAAGCGTGTTCATGGCGAACGCGGTTACGATTTCGCCAATACCTTCTGCAATCCGGAACTCCCCATCGTCACCGCTCCCGGTCGCCTGCAGCGGCAATTGCCGATCGTCTGCACCGAAGCAAGACTGGAACCGAAGCGGATGCTGCAATGGATCGTCGCCTATGCCGGCCTCTCCGCCGCCTGGTTCCTCAGCGACGGCGATAGCAGGAATGCCGAGTCGGATTTTATCGTCGCCAGGATAGCGTTGGCCGAACTCCGGACCTGACAACGTTTCTCATCGTGCCGGCAGACAGCCGAGTGCCATGAGGCTCGTCTTCACCGCCTCGTCGATCGGAGTATGCGGCTCCTCGCCGAGCACAGCCAGCAGCCTGTCATTCCTCATCTGCAGCGGCACTTTCCAGAGATAGCGCATTTCACGCAACTCCTTCATCAGCGGCACGAAAGGAGCGGCAAGCGGCAGTATCCACCAAGGAAAGGATTTCGCTTTCACTTTATGTCCGACTGCCCGCTCGACCGAGCCGATCATCTGCCGGCCGTCACCATCCCAATGGCCGCGCATGTGATAGACAGCGAAGGCCGGAAGCGCATCGCCTCTCTCGATCAGGCGGATCATCGTTTCCGCGACATCGGGCAGATAGGCCCATTGATGGCCGATGCCCGCCCTTCCCGGGTTGGTCACCGATGTCACTGGTTTGCCGGGTTTGACAATGCCCTGCGAGAACCAGCTATTGGTGCCATGCCCACCGAAGAAATCCCCGGCGCGGAGAATGATGACCGGCGTGCCGGCCTCCGCCGCGACCTTCAGCCGCCGCTCCATTTCGACGCGGATCGCACCCTTGCGTGTCTGCGGATGCTGCGGGCTGTCCTCGGTCACATCGGGAAGGACATCCGGCCCAAAATTGTAGACCGTGCCCGGCAGGACGATCCGCGCGCCGACTGCCTTCGCCGCTGCGATCGTGCCATCGAGCATCGGCAGGACCAGTTGCCCCCAATTGCGATAGCCGGGCGGGTTGACGGCATGCACGATCAGCTCGACACCCGTCGCCGCCTTCAACACATCGCTCGCCTGCATCGCATCGCCTTGCACCCAATCGAAGCCGGGCTCCCGGCGTGCAGCCGCGGCTGCGTCGCGGTTCAGCGCCCGGATGCGCCAGCCGCGGGCGGCAAGGCCGCGAGCGACGGCGCCGCCAATGCCGCCGGTGGCACCCAATATCAGAGCGGTCTTTCCATTGTTCATCTGCTCAGTCATCGTCATCTCCATCGGTTGATGACGTGACTATGCCGCGACGCTTCGATAAACGAAATTGCCGAAAAATCTGGATATGATATACAAAAATATATGACGACATCGGAACCAAGCTGGGATTTCTATCGCACCTTCCTCGCCGTACTCCGCCACGGCTCGCTTTCGGCTGCCGCCCGGGATCTCGGTCTGACCCAGCCGACCATCGGCCGTCATATCGACGCGCTGGAAGAAACCGTCGGCGCCGAGCTTTTCACGCGCTCGCAACAAGGCCTTCTTCCGACGGACGCTGCCCTCGCCCTCCGACCCCTATGCGGAAACGTTGGCCAGCACGACCGCCGCCCTACTCCGCGTCGCTTCCGGTGCACACGATAGGGTCAGCGGCACCGTGCGCATCAGCGCCAGCGAGGTCATCGGCGTGGAAGTATTACCGCCGATCCTGGCGGCGCTGCAGGCCGCGCATTCTGACCTTGTTATCGAGCTCTCCGCCTCGGATGCGGTGGAGGACTTGTTGCTGCGAGAAGCGGATATCGCCGTACGCATGGTCGCGCCCACGCAGGATGCCTTGTTGGCCCGCCGTATCAGCACCATCTCCCTCGGTTTGTTTGCGCATCGCAAATACCTGGAACTATACGGCGAACCCAAAAGCATCGCGGAATTGCGCCAGCACAAGCTCATCGGTTTCGACCGACAGACCGCTTACATCCGCACGATGTTGAAGCGCTATCCCATGCTGGACGGCATCTCTTTTGCCTTCAAGTCGGATAACAGCATCGCTCTGCACAACGCGTTGCGCGCCGGCATCGGCATCAGCTTCTACCAAATGCCGCTTGCGAAAAGGGATGAGGATCTTGTCCGGCTGCTGCCCGAAATCGAGTTACCGCTCGACACCTGGGTAGCCATGCATGAGAATCTGAAGACGTCACCGCGCTGCCGCGTGACGTTCGATGCACTGGTGAGCGGATTGCTGGACTACGTCAAAACCGACACAGAGCAGAAAAGATCATGACGACGAGCAATCCGGTTGAACTCGTGCTGTGTGATCCCGATTGGCCGGCAGCTTCACGCAGGCCATAACGTTTAGGCGCCGGGAGCCGTATCGACAGGCGGGAAACGGACCTTACCGTCGACAACCTCAGTTTCCGGTCGGTCGCCGCCATCGGTATATTCTTCGTGCCATTTACCACGCTCGTCCTGCCAACTGATCTCGGCCGAATCGCCGCCGACCTGCTGCTCGGCCGCCACGATCCTGGCCGCCTCCACTGCTTCGGAATGAGTCGGAAATGCCTCGGAATAGACGTCGCCGAAACGATATGCCCATCCTCCATCATGTGGCACAATTTCGTAAGTGACCTTGACCATTCACAGCCTCCTTCTCATCTGCCAAGACCTTCGGATCCGAGTACTACCCGGCAGGACCGCGGTCCATCTGAGACGATTTGCAAGGATGCCGCGATATTGGGTTGGGCAGACCGATCGAGACAGTATTCCATTAAACGGCGCGGACTGCAAATCTTGTCATCTCCGCGCATGCTTGATGTGCGAAATCATTGATTTAGACTGAGAAAGTGAATCCGTGCGAAAGGTGAGGACTTGGCAATATCGAGCTGGCTGAAGCAGGAAAAGTTCCTGATCATCGCGTTTGCAATCGCTGTAATCGCCTATCTCGGTGAGCATACGTTGCTAGAAATGGGGCGGGTCGCATCCCTGTTGGCCACCGCCGCATTGATTGCAACCATCGTACTTGTCTCGATGCGCGTTGCCCACCACGCCGAGATTCTGGCGACGAAAGTCGGCGATCCTTATGGCACGATGATCCTGACGCTGTCGGCCGTCGCCGTCGAAGTGATCATGCTGGCAATCCTGATGGGCGGCGAAAGCTCGCCGACGCTGGTGCGCGATACGATCTATTCCGCCGTCATGCTCGACATCAACGGCATCCTTGGCCTTGCGGCGCTGATCGGCGGCCTGAAGCACGGCGAGCAGCCCTATAACGACGATTCCGGCAAGACCTACGGCGTCATGATCCTAACGGCCATGGGCATTTCGATGATCGTGCCGGAGTTCATCCCCGATGTGAAATGGCACTATTACTCCGCCTTCACCATCGTGGCGATGATCGCGCTCTACGGCCTCTTCCTGCGCATGCAGGTCGGTCAGCACAGCTATTTCTTCAGCTACAGCTATCCGCGCGCCGAGAAGAAACATGGCGCGCAGGAGGATCATCATGGCGAAGATGCCACCGCGACCTCCATCGTCACGATCCTGATCGGCGTCGTGCTGATCGGCGGGCTTGCCGAGTTCATGTCAGCTTTCATGGATGTCGGTCTAAGGGATAGTGGCGCGCCGCCGGCGATTGCCGCCATTGTGGTCGCCGCCATTTCCGCCGCCCCCGAAATCCTGACCGCACTGCGCGCGGCACTACGAAACCGCATGCAGGCGACCATCAACATCGCCATGGGCGCCTCGCTCTCGACCGTCATCCTGACCGTGCCGGTCATGGAGGCGATCGCGCTCTATACCGGCCAGCCCTTCATCATGGCCATGTCGCCGGTACAGACTGTGATGATCATGATCACCCTGATTGCCGCCGCGATCAATCTCAACGATGGCGAGACCAATGCCATCGAAGGCATGACCCACTTCATCCTCTTCGCCACCTTCATCATGCTGACGGGATTGGGGCTTTGACTATAATTTCAATGACTTGCACCGACGGGCGGACTCAAATTGCGAAGCACTTGAATCAGTTGATGAACCCGAAGCCATCGGCCTGAACGTAAAAAGCCCGCCATCTTTGGCGGGCTTTCATTTGACTTATCTTCGACTGCTTACTTGCAGGCCGCGCAGAAGCGCTGGATGCGGCGGCAAGCTTCTTCGAGAAGGTCTTCCGAAGTCGCGTAGGAAATGCGGAAGTTCGGGCCGAGGCCGAAGGCCGAACCGTGGACGACGGCTACGCCTTCCGATTCCAGGAGTTCCGAGACGAAGTCTTCATCGGTTTCCATGACCTTGCCGGTCGGCGAGGTCTTGCCGATCAGGCCGGCGCAGGACGGATAGACGTAGAAGGCGCCTTCCGGAACCGGGCACGAAATGCCCTTCGCCTGGTTCAGCATCGACACGACGAGATCGCGGCGGCCTTCGAAGATCTTCTGGTTGCGCGGAATGAAGTCCTGCGGACCGTTCAGCGCTTCGACGGCAGCCCACTGCGCAATCGAGGTCGCACCCGAGGTCTGCTGACCCTGGATCATGTCCATCGCCTTGATGAGCTGCAGCGGGCCGGCAGCATAGCCGATACGCCAGCCGGTCATCGCATAGGCCTTCGAGACGCCGTTCATCGTCAGCGTGCGGTCGTAGAGGCTGGGCTCGACCTCGACCGGCGTGGCGAACTTGAACTCGCCATAGGTCAGGTGCTCATACATGTCGTCGGTCAGAATCCAGACATGCGGATGCTTGACCAGCACGTCCGTCAGCGCCTTCAGCTCGGCATGCGTATAGGCAGCACCCGACGGGTTGGACGGTGAGTTGAACATGAACCACTTGGTCTTCGGCGTGATCGCCTTCTCAAGGTCGGCAGGCTGAAGCTTGAAGTTGTTCGCCTGCGTCGTTGCGACGAAAACCGGAGTGCCGCCGCAAAGCGCCACCATTTCCGGGTAGGATACCCAGTAAGGCGTCGGGATGATGACCTCATCGCCGGCGTTCAGCGTCGCCATGAAGGCGTTGAACAGGATCTGCTTGCCGCCGGTGCCGACGATCGTCTGCTCCCAGGTATAGTCGAGATTGTTCTCGCGCTTGAACTTGGCGGCGATCGCCTTGCGCAGCTCGGGGATGCCGGAGACCGGCGTGTACTTCGTCTCGCCGCGGTTGATCGCGTCGATGGCGGCTTTCTTGATATTGTCCGGCGTATCAAAATCCGGCTCGCCGGCGCCGAGGCCGATCACGTCGCGGCCTTTTGCTTTCAGCTCGCGCGCTTTTTGGGAAACGGCGATGGTGGCAGAAGGCTTTACACGGGAAAGAGCGTCGGCAAGAAAGGCCATGATGATCGGTCCTAATCGGTTGAAGTGGGCAGAAAGCCTGTGGACCAGATTTCTGCGCTAAGCTCTATGTCGAATGTAGCCCGCTGTTTCAAGCACAAAGGCGTCACAGTGACGTTATTTCGAAAGCCGTAGACGGCGCGCCACACGTCATCGTTGGGCTGCCATACGCCCGCCATTTTCCGAAACGAAGCTCACCCACACGCTCCGGCTGAATGGAGCGAATGAAAGGCGGACAGATGCGAACGCTCTGCCCGGCGGTTGAATCATTTTGTGAAGCGGCTGATTCAAGCTCTCAAGTCATCGGAAATTCTTCACGAAAATCATACAGATCGTCATACATCTTGATTGCCACAAATTAGCCTTAACAAATGCTTTACGGCGCCGCAATTCGGTCCTGAAGGAGCCCACCTCTCACACTTTTATCGTGCAATCGGAACCAGTAACGCAGGGGGTAGCCATGTTTCTGGGTGACGAATGCACAACCGAGCGCCTTAGGGCGCGCAATCTCATCTCTTCCTTCTCGATCGCAATGACAACATTGGCCGCATTGGCGGTCGTGATGCTGAGTCTCATCACCACCGCACGCGCCGAAGTCGCCGGCCAGGCCGGCCAATCCGGCCAGCAGCTCGCCGGCCTCGTTCGCCCGAACGACGTCAACAGCGGCTCGCTGCTCTTCCCATCCAAGGAGCCTGGCTATTATGTCGAGGCACCGCGCCTGAAGACGGATGTCGAGATCGACGTCACCGGCCCGGTTTCCCGCGTCAAGGTTACACAGCGGTTCCAGAACCCGAGCAAGGGCTGGGTCGAAGGCACCTATGTTTTCCCGCTGCCGGACAATGCAGCCGTCGACACGCTGCGCATGCAGATCGGCGACCGCTTCATCGAAGGCCAGATCAAGCCGCGCCAGGAGGCCCGGCAGATTTATGAGGATGCCAAAGCCCAGGGCAAGAAGACGGCCCTGCTCGAACAGCAGCGGCCGAACATCTTCACCAATCAGGTTGCCAATATCGGCCCCGGCGAAACCGTCGTCATGCAGATCGAGTACCAACAGAGCGTCCATCAGTCGTCCGGCGAATTCTCGCTGCGCTTCCCGATGGTCGTCGCGCCGCGCTATAACCCGCAGCCGATCGTTCAGAGCGTCGAGTTCAACAATGGCACCGGCTTTGCCGTGCCGCAGGACCCGGTGCCGAACAGAGAGAAGATCGAAGCTCCAGTTCTCGATCCGCGTGAAAATGCCAAGATCAATCCGGTATCGCTGACCGTCAACCTCAAGGCCGGCTTCCCGCTCGGCGAGGTAAAGTCCGCCTTCCACGAGATCAATATCACTGAGAACGGCGAACAGAACCGTGCGATTTCGCTGAAAGGCGACTCCGTGCCTGCCGATCGCGATTTCGAGCTGAGCTGGAAGGCGGCTCCAGGCAAGACGCCGAGCGCCGGCCTCTTCCGGGAAATGAAGGACGGCAAGACCTATCTGCTCGCCTTCGTCACGCCCCCGACGGCACCGGATGCGACGACGGAGCGGCCGAAACGCGAGGTGGTTTTCGTCATCGACAATTCAGGCTCCATGTCCGGCCAGTCGATCGAACAAGCCCGCGCCAGCCTGGCGCTTGCGATCTCCAAGCTGCAACCCGGCGACCGCTTCAATGTCATCCGCTTCGACGACACGATGACCGACTATTTCCACGGTCTCGTCGCCGCCACACCGGATAACCGGGAAAAGGCGATCGCCTGTGTCGATGGCCTGACCGCCGCTGGTGGCACGGAAATGCTCCCGGCCCTGTCGGATGCACTCCGCAATCAGGGACCGATCGCCAATGGCGCGCTCCGCCAGGTCGTCTTTCTGACCGATGGCGCGATCGGCAACGAGCAGCAACTCTTTCAGGCGATCAGCCAGAACCGCGCCGAAGCCCGCGTCTTCACCGTCGGCATCGGCTCCGCACCGAACACCTACTTCATGACCAAGGCCGCCGAAGTCGGTCGCGGCACCTATACCGCAATCGGTTCGCAGGATCAGGTGGCCGAGCGCATGGGCGCATTGTTCACCAAGCTCGAAAATCCGGCGATGACCGACATTGCCGCCAGCTTCGACAATGCCAAGGCTGACGATATCACACCCAATCCGATGCCCGACCTCTATACCGGTGAACCGGTGGTGCTGACAGCCGAGCTCTCCGACGCACAGCCGAACGGCAAGCTGCAGATATCAGGCAAGACCGGCGCCCAGCCCTGGCGCGTCGAAATGGACATCGCCAATGCCGCCGAAGGCAAAGGCATTTCGCAGCTTTGGGCGCGCCGCAAGATCGACGATATCGAGGCTCGCGCCTATGAGATTCAGGATCAAGGAGCGCTGGACAAGCAGGTCGAAGCGGTGGCACTCGCCCACCACCTCGTCTCACGCGTCACCAGCTTGGTCGCCGTCGACGTCACGCCCTCCCGCCCCACCGACCAGCCGCTTGGTTCCGCCAAGCTGCCGCTCAACTTGCCCGCCGGCTGGGATTTCGACAAGGTCTTCGGCGAAGGCGAAGCTCCGGTCACTGCGCCCAGCGGCGAACGCAAGGCCTCGGTCGAGCCGATCGGCACGACCGATGAACAGGCTGAAGCAGATCAGGCCGATATTAACGGCGCCATGCTTCCCAAGAACGGCTCAGCAAGGCGACAGTCCGCGCTGGCAAGCCAGATTGCCGCCGCGCCGACACCCGCAACCGCCGGCATGATCGCCCGCCAGGCCACATCGAGTGTCAACCTGCCGCAAACTGCGACACCGGCCGAGCGGAACATCCTGATCGGCCTGACCTTACTTGTTTTCGCGGCGATCGCGGCGGGGCTGATGCTGCTGCGCCGCCGAGTCTTTGGATGGTGATGTGATGGGAGGGGAAAGCACTGCATTTTCCCCTTCTTCTCCCCTCGGGAAGAAGGCATTTACACGCCTCGAAAAGCTCGCCCTCGCCTGCATCGCCGCCCTTGCCGTGACAGGCCTGACCTTCCTCGGCAACGGCCTCTATATGAAAGCCAAAGCCGAGCTTGCGCAGATCCTGCTGAAACGCGCCTTCGCCGCCGAGCTTCGTGGCGAGGATGCAAAGCCGTGGCCCTGGGCGGATTTCACCACCGAGGCCGAGGTCCGCGCGCCCCGGATCGGGGCGGAAGCGATCGTGCTTGCCGGCGCCAGCGGCCAAGCGCTAGCTTTCGGGCCTGGCTGGCTGACGAATACGCCACAGCCGGGCGAAGAAGGCACCGCCGTCATTGCCGCCCATCGCGATACACATTTCCGCTGGCTGAAGGATATCAAACCGGGCGATCTGATCGAAGTCACCCGCCGCGACGGTAGGGTACTCACCTTCCGGGCCGGTCAGGGCCGTGTCGCACCATGGGACCGGAACGGCATCGATCCCGCCACGCCCGGTCGTCACCTGGCACTCGCCACCTGCTGGCCATTCGGCGCCGTCACGCGCGGGCCGCTGCGTTATATCCTTGATGCCGAGTTAGTGGACACCGCCAAACAAACGGCTTTACTGGACACAAAGACGTTACCCTCGCCGTAACGCGCCTTGAACAGCAATCCGCTCGTCCCACGTTGCATAAACAGTTCATCGAAGGGAGGAGACGGATTGAAGCGCCTTCACAGAACGGGATATTGCACTGTCCTTGCGGCTTCCGCGCTGCTGATGGCGAACGCCGCCCTTGCCGATCCGGTCAAGACGATCGGCACGCAGAAGGTCAAGGTGAAGATCGAGACGATCGCGAGCGGCCTCGACCATCCTTGGGCCGTCGAAGTGCTGCCGGATGGCGCCTACCTCGTGACGGAGCGACCGGGCCGGATGCGCGTCATCCGTGATGGCAAGACGTCGGCTCCGATCGCCGGCGTGCCGGATGTCTATGCCCGCGGCCAAGGCGGCTTGCTTGACGTCGCCCTCGATCCAAAATTCGCCGGCAACCGTACCATCTATTTCACCGCTTCCATCGCCGCCGGCGGCGGCAGCGGCACGGCAGTCTTCCGCGCGGTCTTATCGCCGGACGAACGGCGCCTGACCGACGTGAAGCGCATTTTTGTGATGAACAAGATGTCGCGCGGTAGCATCCAATATGGCTCGCGCATTGCAATCGCCAAGGACGGCAGCCTGTTCGTCAGCCTCGGCGACCGCGGTGAACAGGACCGAGCCCAGGATTTCCAAGACGATGCCGGTTCGATCATCCATATCGGAGCTGACGGCAGCATTCCCGCCGACAATCCGTTCAAGGATGGCGCAAAGGCCCTGCCGGAAATCTGGTCCAAGGGGCATCGCAATCCCGAAGGCATTACCTTCGATGCTGCCGATGGCAAGCTCTATACGGCTGAACACGGCGCCAGAGGCGGCGATGAGATCAACACACCGGAGGCGGGCAAGAATTATGGCTGGCCGGTGATCTCCTATGGACGCAACTATACCGGCACCAAGATCGGCGTCGGTACGGCAAAGAAAGGCATGGAACAGCCGCTTTTCTATTGGGACCCGTCGATCGCGCCCGGCGCCATCGCCGTCTATCGCGGCAAAATGTTCCCAGAATGGAAAGGCGATTTCCTCGTCGCAGCGCTGAAATTCGAGCTGCTGTCCCGTCTCGATCGCAACAGTAGCGGCAAAGTGACCGAACGCGAACGCATATTCGACGGAGAATTCGGCCGGTTGCGCGATGTCGTGGTCGCGCCGGACGGAGCGCTGTTGCTCACGACGGACGAAGACGATGGCGCGTTGCTGCGTGTTTCCAGGGCCGCGGAATAATGCAGGCCGCCGCTAATGGCCTTCGTGCTTGCCCTGAGGAAAAGCAACTGCTAACGGTCGGTCTCCCCTTTCCTCCCCCTCCCGTAGGATGCAGATGACTCGCATACAGGCGAATTTGGTGTTGTTGTTGGCTGCCGCCATCTGGGGCGGCGGCTTCGTCGCGCAGTCGACGGCGATGAAAGCCATCGGGCCGTTCTGGTTCATCGGCCTGCGCTTCGCCGTTGCCACCATCGTTGTCCTGCCCTTTGTCTGGATGGAAAACCGCAAGGCCAAAAAACCGCTGACGCGCCGGAACTGGCTTTCCTTCTTCCTCATCGGCGTTGCGCTCTTCGGCGGAGCGGCAACGCAGCAGATCGGGCTTTTGACGACGACCGTCACCAATTCCAGCTTCATCACCGGCCTCTACGTCGTTTTCGTGCCGCTGATCGCCGTCGTCTTCCTGCGCCGGCCGCCGCATTGGATCGTCTGGCCGGCGGCGCTGACAGCGCTCGGCGGGATATATCTGTTGTCCGGCGGCTCCTTTTCACGGCTGACGGTCGGCGATTTCCTGACCGTCATCTGCGCCCTCTTCTGGGCAGCGCAGATCACCCTCGCCGGCTCCTCCGTCAGCGAAACCGGCCGCCCGCTCGGAATCTCCGCCATGCAATTTGCGGTTACCGCGATCGCAGCCCTTGCGGTCGCCGTAATTGCCGAGCCGATCAGCTTCGCCGCCATCCAAGCAGCACTGGGCGAAATCCTCTATGTCGGCATCTTCTCGTCCGGTCTTGCCTTCGCGCTGCAGCTTATCGGCCAGCGTTATACAACCGCGCCCCAGGCTGCGATCTTCCTCTCCTCCGAGGCCCTGTTCGGCGCCTCGCTGGGCAGCCTGCTGCTCGGCGAAACCATGGGACCCCTGGGCTATGCCGGCTGCACCCTGATGTTCATCGCCATGCTTGCGGTGGAGTTGGTGCCGGAACTCGTCCGGCGGCGTAGCATCGCAGCGTGAAAATTGTTGAAAATACGCGTTATGGCTGTTCTGCGCCGCCCTTAATGAATTTTTTTCGAATGATCCGAAAGATGGATTTTGGCTATATCATTTGGGAAAATTTCGCCAAAATTATATCGCAAACGATACAAAAACCTTAGAAACTAGTTGTCGGCGTGGGAAAATTTGCGATTCGCGCTAACACACTTGCATTACGGCAGTGTGCTCTCCGGAACACGTTAAAAAACTTTTGCTTGCCAATTCCCGATAAACACAGCACTCTCAGCGCTGTTCGGGCATTTTTAGAGCATGGGAAGTCCTTAATAAAGTTGCGCGCCGGAAACGCTAAATTATTCCGGTCAGCTTGGTTGAGAAACGATGCGCGAATTCGCTTCGAAACCACGCCGAGGTATAGGGGACCTTTTCCTTCAAATTGCGAGAACTGCCTGCAAGCGCCCGCAAGGGCAATACAGCAATGCTGCCCGTGTGGATGGTGGGCAGAGAGAAAAGGACCTGAGGCATGGCCGAGACTGGCACTGTAAAGTTTTTCAATACCGATAAGGGCTTCGGTTTCATTAAACCGGACAAGGGTGGCGCGGACATCTTTGTGCACATTTCCGCAGTACAGGCTTCTGGTCTGGCAGGACTGTCAGAAAATCAGAAGGTAAGCTTCGACACGGAACCGGATCGCCGCGGCAAGGGACCGAAGGCTGTCAATCTTCAGATTGCCGGCTGAGAGCGCCTTACGGCTGTCATTCGAGTTGAAGCCCGGCAGTGATGCCGGGTTTTATCATTCAGTCTGCATTCAGCTTGCCGTGTCTAGTGTGTCCTCCATAAAGATTGGGAACTACGGTCTTCCGGTTCCCCTTAGAGGACAGACTCATGAACATGCTCGGCAAATCCCTCCTTATGTCCGCCATGGCTGCAGCCCTGACGCTGACATCCATGTCTACCGCTTCGGCCGATGACCGTTGGCATCATCACAACGGGGAAGGTTGGGCAATTGGCGCGGCAGGTCTCGCCACCGGCCTCATCGTCGGCTCCGCAATTGCCAGCCAACCACGTTATGTCGAACCTGATCCGGTCTACGTCGATCCCGACTATGCGGCGCCCGCGCCCTATTACTATCGCGCGCCACCGCGCCGCGTCTATGTCGAGCGTGATGTCGGCTATTACGCACCGCAGCCCGTCGGCCTGCGCCCCTGGTCGTCCCAATGGATGCGTTATTGCTACGACCGCTACAGCAGCTTCGACGGCCGCAGCGGTACCTATCTCGGCTATGACGGCATGCGGCATTTCTGCACAGCCAATTAATCCCTGTGCAAGCTGATGTCTCGAAAGGAAGCGCCGCCATCGAGCGGCGCTTTTGTTTTGGCGTCAAAGCCCCCGCAGGAAGGGATTGGTGCGCCGCTCTTCGCCGATCTGGCCGCCGGGGCCGTGGCCGCAGATGAAGCCAACATCGTCACCCAGCGGAAACACTTTGTCGCGGATCGACTCCAAGAGCTGCTGGTGATTGCCGCCCTGCAAGTCGGTACGGCCGATCGAGCCGTGAAACAGCACGTCGCCGACATGGGTGAATTTCTGCGTTCTGTTGAAATAGATGACATGGCCCGGGGCATGGCCGGGACAATGGAAGACCTCAAACTCATGTTCGCCGAAGGAAACCTTGTCACCGTCCTTCAGGAAACGATCCGGCACGACGTTGCGAACGCCCTCGATGTTGAACATCTTGCTCTTCGCCTCGATATCCTGCAGCAGCGGGCGATCATCCTCATGCGGGCCGATGACCTCCAGACCCAGCGCTTCCCGAAGTTCGTCGGCGCCGCCGGCGTGGTCGATGTGACCATGCGTCAGCCAGATCGCCTTCAGCACGATGCCATTTTCGCGCACCGTCTGCAGGATAACATCGACGTCACCGCCGGGATCCACCACGACTCCCTCCTTCGTTTCCGGATCGAACAAGATGGTGCAGTTCTGTTCGAAGGGTGTCACCGGAATGATGCCGGCCTGGAGCATGCCCATGGGAAGCGCCTCGTCTGTTGAATGCATATCCCGCCGATATAATCCCAAACACCGGGCAAAACAGCCCCTCCTCCCCGGAAAATGCCGAGACTGCAAAACAGCGCAGCGGAACCCTCCGCCCCTGCGAGCGTTTGCACAGGTAGGCTGCCAAAGCAGAGGAGAAAACCAATGTTCGCAAAGAGAAACTTGCTGCTGACGGGCCTTGTGCTCCTGGGCAGTGCCGGGCTCGCGCAAGCGCAGATGTCGGCGACAACTGCGACCGATCTCAACGTGCGCACCGGCCCTGGTCCGCAGTACCCGAGTGTCGGCATGGCAACCCGCGGCTCTGAAGCGACCCTCGACGGCTGCATCCAAGGCAGTAGCTGGTGCCGCATCGATGTCAATGGCATGCGCGGCTGGGTGGACGCCGAGGCCCTGAGCGTTGAGCAGAACGGCAATCCGGTGGTCGTAGAGGAGCACTACAGTCAGCTCGGCGTACCGACGATTACCTATACCGAAACTGATCAGGCGACGACGGGCAGTGTTTCCCCCTCACCGGACGACGAGCTGATCGGCCCGGTCAGTGAGGTCGATGCCGTCGCCCCGCCGGCGGAAGTCCGCACCTACATTACCCAGAACCGGGTCAACACCGTGCGCCTGCGCGGCAACGTCGTGGTCGGCGCCACCTTGCCGCAAAGCGTCGTCATCCACCGTATCCCGGATTATCAATACAGCTACGTGGAAGTGAACCGCCAGCCAGTGCTGGTCGATCCGAATACCCGCCGCATCGTCTACGTGTATCAATGATTCACGGCCACTAATCGACATTCCTCAAAATCGCCGGCGGCCAAAGGGCCGCCGCTCTTTTTGCGCGGACTTTCCCGCCGATTATTGCAGAATTCTCCCGTATGAGTTGCCTTCCTGTTTTCACCGGCCGATACATGATGTATTCCTAATATCGACGAGGATTACCGCCACTCCCCAGGCATGAGCAGGGATGTGGCAGAGGGCATTCCGGAAAGGGCTTCCGGGACAAGGGGGAGAAGGTAATCATGGAAAGTCTGGGGCCAATCATCACACAACTGATCGCCGGCGCAATCGGCGGTAACGCGGCCAGCGCCGCCCTGAAGCAGGAAGGGATCAATCTCGTCGCTAGGACGATTGCCGGCGCCGTCGGCGGTCTGGGCGGCGGCCTCATCCTCAACCTGATCGGCAGCGAAGCGCTGACGGGCATTATCGCACAGGGCATCTCCGCGCTCATCGCCGGTGGTGTGCTCTCGGCGATCGTCGGCGCAGTTCTCGGCCGGAAATAAGACGAGGTGTCGGATAGAACAGGAGCCGGGGCGGACCAGCCACACCCGGCTTTTACGGGCTATTCTAAGGTCTTATGCGGCGGCAGCCGCGGTCGGATACACTTCCTTCATGTAATCGTTCATCAGCGTTTCGCTGATCGATGCCGGCGTGAACCGATAGGGGCCGATTTCCGAGACCGGCGTCACTTCCGCCGCCGAGCCCGTCAGAAAACATTCGCTGAAATCGGGCAACTCTTCCGGCATGATCGCCCGTTCGATAACCTGCAATCCGCGACGTTTGGCAAGCTCGATCACCGTCTGGCGCGTAATGCCGTTCAGGAAGCAATCCGGCGTCGGCGTATGGATGACGCCGTCTTTGACGAAGAAGATATTGGCGCCCGTCGCTTCCGCCACCTGGCCGCGATAATCAAGCATCATCGCGTCGGCATAACCCTTGGCTTCGGCCGCATGTTTGGAGATGGTGCAGATCATGTAGAGGCCGGCGGCCTTGGAGGCGCAAGGTGCGGTCTTCGGATCGGGGCGGCGATACTCGGCGATGTCGAGGCGGATACCCTTCAGCTTTTCGGCCGGATTGAAATAGCTGCCCCATTGCCAGATCGCGATCGCGACATTGATGCGGTTGTTCTGGGCGGAAACGCCCATCATCTCGCTGCCGCGCCAGGCGATCGGCCGCACATAGGCCTCGGAAAAGCCCTGCCGTTTCAGCAGTTCGATTGTCGCCGCATCCAACTCGGCGACGCTGTAGGGAATTTTGAAACCGAGAATGTCGGCGGACTTGTGAAGACGCTGATTGTGCTCCGTCAGCTTGAAGACCCGGCCGCCATAGGCGCGCTCGCCTTCGAAAACTGCGCTCGCATAATGCAGACCATGGGTCAGCACATGAATCTTAGCGTCCTTCCAGGGCACGAATGCGCCGTTGAACCAGATCTCCCCATCCAGTTGATCAAAAGGAACCGATGCCATCTTGCTTCTCCTCCGGCGCCCGGACGCCATGACTGTTGATTGTTGTCCCCATTACGCATTATCCACGATGGAAGTGGGGAAAATATGAGACGTGTTGGAGTTTTGCGCAGCCGGGCTTAGTTTCCAAATATGGCCATATCCGTCCGGGCGGCGCAAGATCGGCGAAAACTAGCAGCGGCGCAAAAATACGTCAATAAAGCTGACATATTTTTGCGTAAGTTTCCCGATTGCCCCAAAATAGGAAAGGAAATGCCAAGGTGCCACGACTGACGAGCCCAAAAGCAGTAAAACCGGAGCTGCTGGCGACGCCGATGGAGAATGCGGGGATCATCGATTTCGAGATTATCGAGCTGCTTTTCTTTGCCTATCGGGACTTCGTGTCCGATCCCGACCAGATTCTGGACAAGAGCGGATTCGGTCGCGCCCATCACCGCGTCGTCCATTTCGTTAACCGCGAACCCGGCATGACGGTTGCGGACCTGTTGGAAACATTGAAGATCACCAAACAGAGTTTGGCGCGGGTTCTCAAACAATTGATCGATTCAGGGTATATTCATCAGGTGGCCGGGCCTGAGGATCGTCGGCAGCGCAAGCTCTATCCGACACAAGCCGGCCGCGATTTGGCACTGGCGCTGGCCGAGCCGCAATCGCGCCGTATTGAACGGGCATTCGAAGGCGCGTCCGATGCGACGCGCGAAAGCGTCAAAAGGTTCCTGAGGGGAATGCAGGACTGAGCCATGGTCTCGAACCGAAGAGCCGCAAAGCGGGGTTTTGGATAAGACCATCTCAATCAAACGGATAGAACAAGATCGAGACGGATTGAATGACAACAAAAACAGCAATTTCGGACGATGCAGCGCACCTCCTGGTCGTGGATGACGACACGCGTATCCGCGCCCTTCTCAACCGTTATCTCATGGAAAAGGGATTCCGGGTGACGGCCGCCGCCGATGGCGCAGAGGCCCGCCGTAAGCTCGAAGGGCTCGATTTCGACCTGATCATCATGGACGTGATGATGCCCGGCGAATCCGGAATCTCGCTGACGGCAAGCCTGCGCGCCATCAAGAGCATTCCGATCATCATGCTCACCGCCCTTGCCGAGTCCGAAGCCCGGATCGCCGGACTGGAAGCCGGCGCCGACGATTATCTGCCAAAGCCTTTCGATCCGCGCGAACTCGTGCTGCGCATCAACAATATCCTGCGCCGCAACGCGCCGGCCGATGCGCCGAAGATCGAACAGGTAATGTTCGGCCCCTATACCTTCTCGCTGACCCGCAAGGAGCTGAAAAAGGCCTCCGAGCTCATCCGCCTGACCGACCGGGAGCAGGAAATCATGCTGCTTTTTGCCAAGCGCGCCGGCGACACGATTCCCCGCCACGAACTGATCGGCAGCGACGCCGAAGTCGGCGAGCGCACCATAGACGTGCAGATCAACCGCCTGCGCCGCAAGATCGAGGACGATCCGGCCAACCCCATCTGGCTGCAGACGGTGCGCGGCATCGGCTATCGGCTGAGCATAGATTAATTTCAATTCCCTGGGATCAGCGGCGATGGTGACATTCGACTCGATCAGACGCGACCAAGAGCACATGCCCTCCAATGGCATGCGCTGGCTTTCGCGCTGGTGGCGGCGACGACTGCCGACCGGCCTTTATGCGCGTACGCTGCTGATCTTCATCCTGCCCATGATCATCCTGCAGGCGGTCGTCACCATCGTCTTCATGGAGCGCCACTGGCAGATGGTGACGCAACGCCTGTCGATGGCCACCACCCGCGACATCGCCGCCGTCATCGACATCATCCAAACCTATCCGCAGGATGCCGACTATTCCCAGGTCGCGCAGATGGCCCGGCAAAAGCTCGACCTCGCCATCTCCATCGAGCCGGGCGGCGAACTGCCGCCGCCGCGCGAGAAGCCGTTCTTTTCGATTCTCGATGGCATCTTGAGCGACGAAATCCGCGACCAGATCAATCTCCCCTACTGGGTCGACACGGTCGGCAATTCGAGCCTCGTCGAAATCCGCATCAAACTGCCGGACAAGGTGCTGCGCGTCTTTGCCAAGCGGAGCCAGACCTACGCCTCGAATACGCATATCTTCATTCTTTGGATGGTCGGCACATCGCTGGTGCTGATCGGCATTGCCGTCTTGTTCCTGCGCGGCCAGATCCGGCCGATCCTGGCGCTGACGCAGGCCGCCGAGAGTTTCGGCAAGGGCCAGCGGCTGGAGAACTATTCGCCGCGCGGCGCCGACGAAGTGCGCCGCGCCGGTCTCGCCTTCATCCTGATGCGCGAGCGCATCGAACGGCAGATCGAACAGCGCACGGCGATGCTGTCCGGCGTCAGCCATGACCTGCGCACCGTGCTCACGCGCTTCAAACTGCAACTCGCCCTTGTCGGCGACAATCCCGATCTTGTCGGCCTCAGCGAGGACGTCGAGGACATGCAGAGCATGCTGGAAGGCTATATGGCCTTCGCCCGGGGCGAGGCGGAAGAGGATGTAGGCAAGCTGCGGCTCAGCGATATCCTCGACAAGGTCGAACAGGACTTCTCGCTGCACGGCAAATCCATGAGCTTTTCCATCGATGGCGACAATGAAATCTCCGTCCGTCCGAATGCCTTCACACGGCTGGTGACAAACCTCGCCTCCAATGCGCGCCGCTATGCACACACGCTACGTATCGAAGCTAAGCACAGCCCCAAATGGCTGACGATTAATTTCGACGACGACGGCCCCGGCATTCCCGTCAATGCGCGAGAGGATGTGTTCAAGCCGTTCTTCCGGCTGGACGAGGCGCGCAATCTCGACAATTCCGGCACCGGCCTCGGCCTTGCCATTGCCCGCGATATCGCTCGCAGCCACGGTGGCAATGTCACGCTCGGCGACAGCCCGTTGGGTGGCCTGCGCGCCACCATCCGCATTCCCGCTTGAGGACCCAAGAGAGGACATTGCATGCCGATCGACATCAACGACATGCATTGGCTCAATCTGCCGCCGGCCTGGGAAATGAATAACGGCCGGCTCATCGTCCGCTCCGGCGACAAGACGGATTTCTGGCAGGGAACCTATTACGGCTTCCACCGCGACGACGGCCATTTCCTCGGTCGACATTGGCATGGCGACTTCACCGCCGAGATCACTTTCATCGGCCACTATCGCGAACTCTACGACCAGGCCGGCCTCATGGTCCGCCATGACGACATGCACTGGATGAAATGCGGGATCGAATATACCGACGACGCCAAGCATTTCAGCGTTGTGGTCACAGACGGCAATTCCGATTGGTCTGCCTTCCGGCTCGATCATGAGTTTGACGCCATGTCGGCGCGGGTGACGCGCAACGGCGACGCGCTTTTCGTTCAATACCGCACCGACAAGATGAACGAGTGGCGCATGGCCCGCCTCGCCTGGTTCGACCCTACGCTGGAAGACGTCGCCATCGGCCCCGTCTTCTGCTCACCGCAACGCGATGGTTTCGAAGCCGAGTTTCTGGATTTCATTGTATCGGAGCCGGTGTCGCGGGATATTCATTAACGTAAGACCTTCTCCCAAGCGGAGAGAAGGTAAGATCACATCATCTTCCTGCCATTCGGCACCGGCTGGGTCACGGCCGCAAGCACGATCGCGCCGGCTTCGTCCTCAAAGCCAAGGGTCAGCACTTCGGAGCGGACGGGACCGATCTGGCGCGGCGGAAAGTTGACAACGCCGAGGACCTGGCGGCCGATGAGGGATTCCGGCGTGTAATGCACGGTGATCTGCGCCGAGGAACGCTTGATGCCGATCTCCTGTCCGAAATCGATCTTCAATTTGAAGGCCGGCTTGCGTGCTTCGGGAAAAGGCTCCGCCTCGATGATCGTCCCGACACGAATATCCACGCGCTCGAAATCGCCATAGGTGATCTCTTCCGCCATAGGCACACCCTCTGGAAAATTTAACCGGCCAATTCCTGCGCGCGCTTGCGCGCTGCCTCCAGCGCCTCATCGAAGAGAGGCTGCATGCCATCTTCCGCCATCAGAACGGCAAGGGCTGCGGCAGTCGTTCCGCCGGGAGACGTCACGTTCTGACGCAGTCGCGAAGCGTCATCGGGGGACTGATGCAACAATTCACCAGCCCCCGCGACAGTTTCCCGTGCGAGACGCATGGCGAGGTCCGCCTGCAGGCCGAGCTTCCGGCCCGCCTCCGCCATGCACTCGACGAGATAAAAGACATAAGCCGGTCCGCTGCCGGAAACGGCCGTTACCGAATCGATATCGGCCTCCGCTGGCACCCACTCGACCGGACCGGACACCTTCAAGAGATTTTGCACCAACTGGCGCTGGCGCTCGCCGACTTTGGCATTGGCAAACGCACCGGTAACGCCGCGGCCAACCATGGCCGGCGTGTTCGGCATTGCGCGCACCATCGCCGCTTCACCGAGATGATTTTCAAGAAAAGCCAATGTCTTACCGGCAGCAATCGACACCACCACCGTATTCGGCCCGATCGACGCCTTGAATGGCGGCAATACATCTTCCATGACCTGCGGCTTGACGGCGATGAAGAGAACGCCGGCGGTCACACCTGCGGGAACGCTGGTAACATGGCTCGCACCGGCATCGGCGATCAACTTCAGCATCGCCTCGGACGGCTTGGGATCCACGACGGTCACCGAGGAACCCGGCACGCCGTTCTTCAGCCAACCCGTCAACAGAGCGCCGCCCATGTTGCCGGCCCCGATCAGGATGATCGGATCGGAGGATGCGAAAGCGCTCGATGATGCCTCAGTTGCCATATCAGGCTTCGCCCACGGTTTCGAAAAGCACGGCTTCCATGGCGCGGTTTGCGTCAAGGCCGGACCACACTACAAATTGGAAAGCCTGATAGTAAGCTTCGCAGGTGTCAAGAGCATTGGACAGCAACACTTCCACCTGCCGGTTGGTCGGCTCGGCGCCGCCGGAAAGCAGCAGCGACTGCCGGAAGATCACGATATCCTCCTGCCGCCAGAGATCGAAATGTCCCATCAGCACCTGGCCGTTGATGCAGGACAGCAGCTTGATGACCTCGTTGACGCGCGGATCGGGAACTTTGATGTCGAAAGCGCAGGCAATGTGCAGCGCCTCGAACTCCTCCATCCAGGAGAAGGAGACATGATAATCGGTCCACCGGCCTTCGACGGTCATGGCGATTTCATCCTCGCCGGACCGCTCGAACGACCAGTCATTATTGGCGGCCACGAACTCGATCATATCGACCGGATTCGACTGTCGTTCGACTTCCATTTCCATAAGGCTCATGCAGCACCTTCTTGACCGGAATGAATGCAGCTTCCCCGTGCTCGAACACTGAAAAAACGCAAACAGTTTTACTCCGGAAACATACTCGGGATGATGTTGAACGGCCGCCAGACTAACGCATCCACCCTGCCCGGAGCTTACCAAGTCCGTTTCGAATCATCATTTAAAATCAGTGTATAACGGCATGCCCGGCATGCCAGCCCCTCATCGGAGATTTTGGCGAAGGGCGCTGTGGACAGCTCTTCCGATGTCTATTCAGAAGGGAGTCATAACTGACTCTGACGATTGGCTTTTTTGCCAGTGTCCACAGGTGGAAAAACTGTCGAAAATTTTAGAGGAAAAATGCGCGGCAGACGCGTGCCGCGCCGATTTCTCGCAAAATTAATTGCGATTACTTGCCTTCGGAGGAAAGACGCGCTTCCAGCGCTTCGATTCTTGCAAGCAGCGCTTCGTTTTCGTCGCGCGCCTTGATTGCCATTTCGCGAACGGCTTCGAACTCCTCGCGCTTGACGATATCCAGGCTGTTCAGCCAACGCTCGGCCTGGGCATTGAACGCCGTTTCGATCTCGCGGCGCACGCCCTGGGCAGCACCGGCGGCATCGGTCATCAGCTTGGCGAATTCATCCAAGATACGGTTCGGTCCAGTGCTCATAGTGATCTCCTTACGGCCGTCGGCCCCGAAAATGGACGGCATCATAGATGGGGCCAGATAGATCTGAGGTAAGATTTCCGAGGGTTCGATGCAAGCAAATTGAGATAGAGCGGGACAACCGGTGCCGTGGTGCGGGACACACGAATAATCGACTTGACCGTTTCAGTAGCGAACGCCATGTTCCGCGCACATTGGATTTAGCATGCTCTTATCCAATAGCTGCGTCATAGCTTTGGGAATCATGCTCTAACGGACCCGACAATCTTGCTGACATCCGCCTACCTCGCCGCCATCCTGCCGTTTCCGGATATCGATCCGATCGCCTTTTCGCTCGGGCCGCTGTCGATCCACTGGTACGGCCTCGCCTATGTCGCTGGCATCCTGCTCGGCTGGTTTTATGCGAGACGACTGGTCGACAATGGCAAGCTCTGGCTGAACGACACAGCGCCGATGACGCGTGCGCATCTGGACGACTTCATCCTGTGGGTCGCCTTCGGCATCGTGCTCGGCGGACGCATCGGCTATATCCTGTTCTACGACCTCGATCCGGTGCTCGCCAATCCGATCCGCGCCATCGAGGTCTGGAATGGCGGCATGTCTTTCCACGGTGGATTGATTGGCACGACCATCGCCATGATTTTGTTTGCCAATCGCAACAAGATTCCGGTTTGGAGCCTGTTCGATATCGTCGCCGCCGTTGCCCCGATCGGTCTTTTCTTCGGCCGTATCGCCAATTTCATCAACGGCGAGCTCTGGGGCCGGACCACCGATGTGCCCTGGGCGATGGTTTTCTGCAGCCCGCATATCATAGCCGCTCACCAGGGCGTCTGCCCTGCCGGCCCTGATCCGCGCCACCCCAGCCAGCTCTATGAAGCCGGCATCGAGGGCATCGTGCTCTTCACCGTCCTCTTCATCCTCACGCGCTGGGTGTTGGCGCTGAAGAAGCCCGGCACCGTCAGCGGCGTCTTCGTCATCGGTTACGCCTTCTCGCGCATTTTCGTCGAATTCTTCCGCCAGCCTGATGAGCAGCTCGGCTATCTGCTTGGCACGAACTGGCTGACCATGGGCATGGTGCTCTCCCTGCCAATGGTCGCGATCGGCCTGTGGGCCGTTATCCGCGCCCGCCACGTTGCAGCCAGGCAGACGGCTTGAACTCTGGGTTTAATGTCGCATGATCCGCCCGAAAGCCGCTTCATATTTTTCGGGACCATGCTTTTGCGAGACCAAACGATGACGACCGCGCTCGGGGAAAAAATCAAGGCCATTATCCGTGCCAACGGACCGGTCAGCATCACCGACTATTTCTCGCTTTGCCTCGCTGACCCGCAGCACGGCTACTATAAGACGCGCGAGCCCTTCGGCCGCATCGGCGATTTCGTCACGGCACCCGAGGTCAGCCAGCTCTTCGGCGAGATGATCGGCGTCTTCATGGTGCACGCCTGGCAGCGCCACGGCACGCCGGCCAATGTCCGCCTCGTCGAAATCGGCCCCGGTCGCGGCACGATGATGGCCGACATGCTGCGCGTCATCGCCAAGCTTGCGCCGCCGCTCTTCGATGCGATGAGCGTGCATCTGGTCGAAACCAGCGAGCGGCTGCAGGGTTTTCAGCGCCAGACGCTCGACACTCACGGTGACAAGGTTTCCTGGCATTCGGACTTCGACGAGGTGCCGGCCGGCTTCACCCTTCTTGCCGCGAACGAACTGTTCGACGCCATCCCCATTCGCCAGTTCATCCGCACCGCCAACGGTTTTCGTGAGCGCACGGTCGGGCTCGACGTTAATGACGAGCTGACTTTCACCGCCGGCGTCGCAAGCCTCGACCCTGCGCTTCTTCCCACCGGGCCGCTTCCGCCGGTCGGCACGATCTTCGAAATCGCCCCTGCCCGCCAAGCGGTGATGACGACGATCTGCGACAGGCTCGCCGCCCATGGCGGCACTGCGCTCGCCATCGATTACGGCCATATGGCGACGGGCTTCGGCGATACGCTGCAGGCCGTGCGCATGCATGAATACGACCCGCCGCTGGATCATCCCGGCGAAGCGGACCTCACCAGCCATGTCGATTTCCAACATCTGGCCGAAACCGCTCTTGCTTCCGGCCTGCATATCAATGGATGCTGCCATCAGGGTGATTTTCTCATCGGCCTTGGGCTTTTGGAGCGGGCTGCGGCGCTTGGCCGCGACCACGATGCCGCGACGCAAGACAATGTCCGTACCGCCGTCGAACGGCTCGCCGGCGCCGGCGAAGGCAAGATGGGCGAGCTTTTCAAGGTACTGGCCGTCTCCAGTCCGGCGATCGATCTTTTGCCCTTTCGTCCAGTCCGCTGATCAACGCTAGTGATCTCTGCGGATTGACAGAACGCGCATCGCTGGGCCAACATCCCGCTCAAATCGAACCGCTTCGCCACGGAAGCGTTATTTCCAGCACGAAAGAACATATCAAGGGACGCCGCATTGCCGACTCCGATCGAAAGCACGCTGCTGAGCGCCGCCAAGAGCGCCGGCATCCGCCACGGCTATTTCACCCGTGACGGCGGCGTTTCTGAGGGCCTTTATCGCGGATTGAATGTCGGCCTCGGCTCCAACGACAATCGGGAGCATGTCCAGGAAAATCGCCGTCGCGTCGCTGCCTGGTTCGGCCTGCCGCTGGAACGGCTCGCGACCGTTCATCAGATCCATTCGCCCGACGTGATCGCCGTCGACGCAAACTACGACGGCACGCGCCCGCAAGCCGATGCCATGGTGACGGCGACGCCAGGGATCGTGCTCGGCGTGCTCGCCGCCGATTGCGGCCCAATCCTCTTCGCTGATCCTGAAAACCGGGTGATTGGAGCTGCCCATGCCGGCTGGAAGGGCGCACTGACCGGCGTTCTGGAAAACACCATCGAAGCCATGGTCGCGCTCGGCGCCAAGCGGGGGCTGATCACCGCCTGCCTCGGCCCCTCGATCAGCCAGGCAAGCTACGAAGTCGGCCCGGAATTCGTGGATCGTTTCGTTACCTACGACCCGGGCTATGCCAAATACTTCATTCCGTCCGAGCAGGCCGGTCACGCGATGTTCGACCTGCCGGGTCTGACGATCGACCGCCTGCGCAAGGCCGGCGTGACCGCCGAAAACCTCAATCTCTGCACCTATCCCGATCCCGACCGCTTCTTCTCCTATCGCCGCACCACGCATGCGAAGGAATCGGATTACGGTCGACAGATTTCCGCTATTGCCATCGAGGAGACGTTCTAAAATGGCCCTGCATTTCGAACGCAGTGAATTCGACGCCCGCCGTGCCCGCCTTCTCGCGAAAATGCAGGAAGAGAAGATCGACGCCATGCTGCTCTTCGCGCAAGAGAGCATGTTCTGGCTGACGGGTTACGACACCTTCGGCTACTGCTTCTTCCAGACGCTGGTGGTCAAGGCTGATGGTACGATGGTGCTGCTCACCCGCTCGGCCGATCTTCGCCAGGCGCAGCTCACATCGGTCATCTCCGACATCCGCATCTGGGTCGACCGCGTGAACGCCGATCCGACTCTCGATCTCAAGGAATTGCTGGTGGAGCTCGATCTCCTCGGCGCCCGTATCGGCGTGGAATACGATACTCATGGCATGACCGGCCGCGTCGCGCGCCTGCTCGACAACCAGATAGCCACCTTCGGCCAGATCATCGACGCTTCCTATCTCGTCAGTCGTCTGCGCCTCGTCAAAAGCCCGACGGAAATCGCCTATGTCGAGCGCGCTGCTGCGCTTGCCGACGATGCGCTGGACGCAGCACTTGCCCTGATCAAGCCCGGTGCCGACGAAGCTGACATCCTTGCCGCCATGCAGGGCGCGATCTTTTCCGGCGGCGGCGATTATCCCGCCAATGAGTTCATCATCGGCTCCGGCGCCGAGGCCCTGCTTTGCCGCTACAAGGCTGGCCGCCGCAAGCTGGATGCCAACGACCAATTGACCCTCGAATGGGCCGGCACCTATGCGCATTACCACGCCGCCATGATGCGTACGGTCGTCATCGGCGATCCGACTCACCGCCACCGCGAACTCTACAATGCGTGCCTCGAGACCATCCAGGCGATCGAAACCGTGCTGAAGCCCGGGCACACCTTCGGCGACGTCTTCGATATGCATGCCAAGATCATGGACGAGCGCGGCCTTGCCCGACACCGGCTGAACGCCTGCGGCTACTCGCTCGGCGCCCGCTTCTCGCCCTCTTGGATGGAGCATCAGATGTTCCATATCGGCAATCCGCAGGAGATCGAAGAAGGCATGTCGCTCTTCGTGCACATGATCATCATGGACTCCGACACCGGCACCGCGATGACGCTCGGCCAGACCTATCTGACGACCTCTCAGGCTCCAAAATCTTTGTCGCGTCACCAGCTCGAATTTCTTAACCGTTAGCGGCGTAAAATAGCGATCCTGAACGGGGTGACCGTCTAAGGAAGGGATCGCGCAAATGGGACTGGTCAGGACAACGTTTGTTTCCGTTGGCTTCTGCTTCGCGCTCGCCGCCTGCAACACGACGGATGCCCTGACCCCGCCCGAAAGCATCGGCGATGCCGGCTCCAGCCCCGTCACCCAACGCGACGTCGAGCGCATGGCAGCCGCGCCGCAACGCCAGCAGAATTATGAGACCGCGCAGGACAGCTATAGCTACCAGCGGCAGGGCTATCAGCAGCAGGCATATCAGTCGCAAAACTATGGCGGTGGTGGCTCGCTCGACGATCAGGCGGCCGCGCTAAGAAGTGGCGGTCGCAATCCCTATGCCTCCCGCCCGCTCGACGGCTCGCGGACCGCCTCCATCCAGTCACAGGATTCGCAGGCTTCGGACGCAGACGAGCAGCGCGAGGCCGATCGCCGCCTCTCCGACGATCCACAACTGCAGCCGCAGCGGCAACAAGCGGCTGAAGACCCGCAGGATGATCAGCAGCAGCCTGAACAACAGCAACAACAGCAAGCCTCGCTTCCCCCGGCCGCGGCGACGGACAGAAACAGCGTCCGCTTCCTGCCGATCATTGGCGCGCCGGTTCAGGCCGTTACACCGCTGTCGCGCCAGCTCGGGGCCGAGGCCCGCGCGCTCGGCCTGACGATCAAGAGCTCCAGCGATTCCAGTGCCAGCTATATCCTGAAGGGCTATCTATCCGCCTTCGAGGACGGACCGCAGATTTCCGTCACCTATGTCTGGGATGTTCTCGACAACAGCGGCGCCCGCCTGCACCGAATCCAGGGATCGGAAAGTGCGCCACTGAAACGCGGTGATCCGTGGGCCGCCATCCCGCCCTCCGTCATGCAAAAAATCGCCACGGAAACCATGTCGGATTTCAATTCCTGGCGCGACTCCCGCGGTGGATAGCCACAAGCTTTTCAGAAATATGAAAGCTATTGCGCTGTAGCCCCTTGCATTCGAGAGCGAGGCGGTTAAAAGCGCGGCTATCAAGTTGGTAACAGGCGGGCCACAATGAAGGTTTTCGCAGGCAATTCGAACCGGCATCTCGCCGAAGCGATCTGCAATTATCTCAACGTTCCCTTGGGCAAGGCCAGCGTCCGGCGTTTCGCGGACCAGGAAATCTTCGTTGAAATCCAGGAAAACGTGCGCGGCGAGGATGTTTTCGTCGTCCAGCCTACCTCGTTTCCGACAAACGATCATCTGATGGAACTGCTGATCATGATCGATGCGATGCGCCGCTCGTCGGCGCGGCGCATCACGGCCGTTCTTCCCTATTTCGGCTATGCCCGCCAGGATCGCCGCGCCTCCGGGCGCACGCCGATCTCGGCCAAGTTGGTGGCAAATCTGATCACCGAGTCTGGCGCAGACCGCGTTCTCACGCTCGATCTCCATGCCGGCCAGATCCAGGGTTTCTTCGATATACCCACAGACAATCTCTATGCACTGCCGATCCTGACGCGCGATATCAAGGCGAACTATGATATCGGCAACGTCATGGTCGTCTCCCCCGACGTCGGTGGTGTCGTGCGCGCCCGTGCACTCGCTAAACGTCTCGACTGTCTGCTGGCGATCGTGGACAAGCGCCGTGATCGCCCAGGTGAGTCCGAAGTGATGAACATCATCGGCGACGTGGAAGGAAAAGACTGCCTGCTGATCGACGATATCGTCGATTCCGGCGGCACGCTCTGCAATGCGGCCGATGCCCTGCTCGCACGCGGAGCGGCAAGCGTCACCGCCTATATCACCCATGGTGTCCTCTCCGGCGGCGCCGTCACCCGCATCACCTCGTCGAAACTGCGCGAGCTTGTCATCACCGACTCGATCCAGCCGACGACGGCCGTTCTCTCGGCCCACAATATCCGCGTGGTCTCCACGGCGGGCCTCATCGGCGAAGCGATCAATCGCACCAGCCAGGAAGAATCGGTTTCGAGCCTGTTCGACTAGCGCATCCCGCTTTCAGGTGGAATCACCTTGGGGCGGATAGGATGCTCTGGATTCAAAAGACTAGAGCGACCTTTGTGCGCTCAAATGAACGCACGCCGGTCTAAGGCCGGCCGGCTCTTCTCATGCGGGTTTCGCATCGACCGGATGGCTTTGCCTCCAGACAAGCAGCCCTATGCCAACAAGCCCGGCGACAAAGACAGCCGCACCGGCGCCCATGATCGATGGGCCGATGCCGAACCAGGCAAATAGGCTGGGCGACATGAGATAGGCCAGGAAAAGACCGAGGAAGATCGCGCACATCAGCAAGCGGTAGGCCTGCGCCAGGCGATGGGGTTCGCTGCGCGTCTGCATCAGGTGCAGCATGGCAAGATTCTCGAACGGGCCGTTGATGGCAGCGAGGCACGCGACGACCATCAGCCATAAGCGATCATGCATCAGCGGCAGCAGGAACACACCGGCGCCAAAAATCAGCTTTGCCGCGATGATCCAAACGACCGGTCTGCGCGGCTTTATGTTGCTGAGGATGAGATTGGTCGTCACGTTGCCGACGCCGTAGGCCGTCATCATCAGGCTGTAGTCAGTCAAGGGATCGGCGCTGGTCTCGCGCAGATGCAGGATCATTCCGAGCAGAATGCCCATCGCCCAGGCGATATTGCCCATCAGGTTCGTGAACAGGCCATAGAGTATGGCGGCATGGCCGCGCGCCATCCGCCACCCGCCCAAGACGCCGTCGATGACCGCCGCCGTCCCCGAGAATTCGCGCCGCCGGGGCGCCGCCGGCAATTTGGCGACGGCCATCCAAACGGCGAGAGCAGAAAGCAGGAAGGTCGCCGCCGTCACCGTGAAGAACTGCGATTTCGGCAGAAAACCATTGACCAGTGCAATCATGCTGGGTCCGAGGATCCGGGCCATGCGCCTCGTCGCGTCGAACAATCCGTTGGTCGCATGACGAATGTCCGGATCGACCGCGATGGTCGGAAGCGTTGCCTGCAACGACGGATCGAAGGCGGAGGTCAGCAAGGCAATGCATCCGGCGAGCACCATCAACAGCGGCAGGCTCATAAAATGCATGAGACCGGCAACGGACAGCACCAACAAGAGAACCGCACGCAGGACGTCGGCCGAGATCATCGTCGTGCTGTGCCGCCAGCGATCCGTCAGAATGCCACCAAACAGGCTGCCGAAGAGAAGCGCGCCTGACTGCAAGGCAGAAACATAACCCGCGTCACGACCGATGAAATCCGCCGCAATCCAGACGACGGCGACCATGTAGAACTCGGAGCCGGTTGCCGCCAACACCTGGCCGGCCCACAGAAGCGAAATCGAGCGTTGGGCCAGCGGCTTTAAGACAAACATGGTCGCATTCTGAAATTCGGGCGCCTTATTTGATGACTTGTCCGTTGATCGTCACGGACTCGTCTTCGGCGATGTTGACCTCCCAACGCGAGCGACCGTCGGGATCGGTCTTTGCAAACCCCTTGGCCATCATCAGACCGAAGGACAATTGATTGAGGTCCGGTTCCGTCTTCGCGGCGTCTTGAACGGCAGAAATGGTCTTGTCGAGATCGCGGGCAAGCACCGTCATCTTCAAGGCGACACGGTCCTTTTCGTTCAACCAACCGCGCATGCTGCCGGAAGCCTCAATGTCGTAAAGGCCCGAAGCTGCGCTGATTTTCGGAAAATTGATCGTCATCGTTCCGTCCGGGAACATGGCCTGCTGCAACTTTTCATCCACGGAGGGCGTGCCCTCGGGATTGCTGAAATCGGCCTGCTGCAGGACATCCAACAGCGCGGTAAAATTCAAGTTGGGAACTTGCATCTGCAATTCGGCGGCATCGGGAATAAAGGCGACATAGTCCTCGGGCACCAGGCCGGAGGCCAGGGTCAGCTTTTCGGCACGCATACCGAAATCGGCATTCACCGCGTTGGCCGGCCCGGCCATCTTGAACGAATAACCCACCTGCTGCAGCCCGCCATTGCCGAGCGGGGTCGTCACGGAAATATCCTTGGCGGAGACCGACTCTTCGAACGAGTCGGCAATCGGCATCGCGTTCCGCAGCAATGCCTTGAGCGCCGCGCTTTCACTGTCGGACAGGGTTTTTGTGTCCTTGTGGTCGGAGACGAAGCGCAAAATCTCGTTCAGCGCCTTCAACGGCAGCTTGGTCGCACTGGCCTTGAAATCGATCGCCCCGATTTTGAATTCGCCAAGCGTCGCAGAATCGGAAGAAACCTTGTCTTGGAAGGATTGCAGGCCTCCGATCATCTGGAGGTCGAGCTTATCCGGCTCGCCGCTGCTGGATGACGAGAGCGCGTAGTTGATACCATCGATCGTGATATCGTTTTTCTCCACACCATTGTCAGTCATCTTGGTGGCGAGCGTGATGCCGCTGCCCTTCACGTCCATCGAGCGAACATAGTGGATAGCAGGGTCGAAGACGCCCGTGAAACTGGACGATGCCACCCCATAACGGAATTCTGCATCCGGGCTGCTGCCCGGCTTCGAACGCGCCGTCACGTCGATCGCATTGTTCCCCTCGATGTTCCACAGGCCGCTGTCCAGCGGTGTCGCAAGGGCGATCAACGGCTTCAGCCCGGTAATGTCGAAACCGGTGACGTTCAATTTGTCGAAGAATTTCTGCAGGTCATAGGTGATTTCATAGTGACCGCTCGTCGGCGTCACAGCAATAAAGCCGCTCTTAACGAGATCGTCGGGCAGGAAATGCGTCAGGTTGCCGAGGAGGTCCTTTGCTTCCTGCTCGTTGACGTCGGCTGCCTGCGAGGCGCCGGCCAGACCAACGGCGAAAATTGCCGCAGCGGCAACTGTTCTAAAACGCATAATTCACCCCCGTGATGCTAGGAAAAACAATTTGAAAGCGGGAAAACCCTAAACGTGATTCTCAATTGAATGATGACGCTGCCCGCCCCCCGGCTTGCAAGCTGGACGTGGCCTCAGGGAGCCTTCATCACCTGCCCGTTCACCGTGACGGTCCGATTTTCATCCATCGTGACGTCCCAGCGCAGACGGCCATCCGGATCGGTCTTGGCAAAGCCCTTGGCGGCCAGCAGGCTGAAGGAAACGCTGTTTAGTTGCGGGTCCGTCTTTGCAGCATTTTGAATGGCGGCAACGGTCCCGTCGAAATTGCGTGCAAGAATGGTCGCCTGCAGCGAATAGCTTGCATGGTGCTTCGTGGAGCCCTTCAACGCACCGGAGATCTCAACGTCATAAACACCGGAAGTCGCGCTGATCCTCGGGAATTCGAGGGTCCCATAGCCGCTCGGGAACATGGTGCGCTTCAATGCTTCGCCCGAAATCGGCGTGGCGCGTTCCGCCACGGCTTCCAGAACCGTGTCGACGAGACCATCGAAGTTGATGTTGGGAATTCCGAGCTGCACATCGACCGTCTCGGGCAGGAAAGCCGCATAAGCTGGCGGAATAAGATCGGCGTCCGGCGTGAAATGTTCCGCCCGCACACCGAAATTAATGTTGGAGGCCTTTGTCAGACCATCCATCTTGAAACTATAGTCCAAGCTCTTGACGCCGACCTTCCCTTTATCGGTCGCAAACAGCGCATTGTTCAGCGTCACCGTCTCATTCAGCGAGCCGAATACCGGTAAGGCGCGGCGCACCAGTTCCTCGAACTTCTTGCTGCCGCTCTCCGATAACTGTTTCGCCTTGATGTGCTGGACGAAGAAGCGAATGAGCTCACGCAACTCCTTCACCGGCAAGCTCGTCGCGGTCACTTTGACGTCGATGCTGTCAGCGCTGAGGTTAACGGATGGCGCGCCGGGTGCAGCAGTTTGTTCGCTGAAATGCTGCAGCATACCCTGCGATTGCAGGTCCACTTTGCCGGCCTCGGTACTGTCGGTCACCGCATGGGTGAACGATGCGCTCTCGATGGTGGCATCCACCTTACGTCCGGCATTTTTGCCGCTGCCGATACTGGAGAACTTGGCGCCGCTGCTCTTCACCTGCATCGAGCGCATCATCTCGATCGCCGGATCGAAAATGCCTTCGACGGAGCTGGACGCAACCGAATAGGTGAGGTCGGACGCAGGCGAATGAACCGAGATATCAACGCTGTTGTCGCCCTTCAGATGCCATCTGCCCTGATCGAGCGGCTGCGCGAACAGCGAGAGCGGCTTCAAGCCGGTGACGGAAAACGCGCCGGAATTGACCTTGTCGAAGAATTTCGCGAGATCGTAGGTAATCTCATATTGATCGCCGGCCGGTTTTACGGCGACAAAACCGCTGCGGGCGAGATCGCGCGAGAGCGAATGCGTCAGGATATTGCGCAGCTCCTTCGCGCCCTGCTCATTGACGTCGGCCGCCTGCGAAACGGCCGCGAGACCGATGGAAAAAACTGCGGCGGCGGCGATAGCCTTGGGGCGCATAACCCGACCTTTCCCTTTGACGCTGATCGATTGGATTCGACTGTTGAAGAGGCCGAGGGTATATGTCAAGCCATTGATAGAAATAGCATCGCCGGCTCTTTATCATGAGTTGCAATGTCATCACAGATGCGCTTTCTCCAGAGATGCTTGCACCGCCGGCCTCTTTGTATTATACGCCACGCGTCCGCGTAGACACCCTTGGAGGCAACGCGGATGAGGCAGGGCTCGCCCTCCTCCAGTTCACCCGATTCCGATGAACGGATGAACTCTCCAAATAACCTCGAAAGGAATAGCCATGAGCCAGGAAAGCTACGAGCTCAAGGCCGAGGCGCGCGAACGGGTTGGTAAGGGGTCCGCCCGTGAACTTCGCCGCAACGGTTTCATTCCCGCTGTCATCTATGGTGACAAGCAGGCCCCCATTTCGATCGCTCTCAACACCAATGAGGTGACGAAGCGTATCCATGCCGGTGGTTTCCTCACCACGATCGCGACGATCGACGTCGACGGCAAGAAGATCAAGGTTCTGCCGAAGGACTACCAGCTCGATCCCGTCCGCGACTTCACGGTCCACGTCGATTTCCTGCGCGTCTCCGGCAACACCCAGGTGACCGTTGAAATCCCGGTTCACTTCGAAAACCACGAAAAGTCTCCGGGCCTCAAGGCTGGCGGCGTGCTAAACATCGTTCGCCACGAAGTCGAAGTCCACTGCCCGGCCGATGCGATCCCGGAATTCTTCACTGTTGATCTGTCCGGTCACAAGGCTGGTGCCAGCATCCACATCTCGGATATCACCCTGCCGAAGAATGTATCCCCGGTCATCACCGACCGCGACTTCACGATCGCAACGATCGCCGCTCCGGCTGCCGGTCTTGCCGACGAAGAAGAAGGCGGCGAAGAAGAAGCCAACGCTTAATCGGCCTCTTTATCGCGACACATTCAGACCCGCCTCCCCTTTGGGGACGGCGGGTTTTTCATGTATAGATTCTAATAAAAGAAATAAGAAATCTAATAATTTTTGAAATCAATACTCTATTTAAATCCATTAACCCCGCGGTTTCAGCAACATTTAACAAATTCGTGAAAGTTTACGCGAAAGAGTTGTAGAGAAAGGCCCAGCCCTAAGATCAGCCGGTCTACGACTGGGGAGCAAGCGGAACTATGAGCCATTCCGTCGAGAACAGGTTTTTCGCGATCGTCTGCGGCGCGCTGCTGGTTTTCGTCGCGCCGCTCTTCGTGTTGTTCCTTTTCCTTTCGTCCGAACGCGCCGAAAAGGAAATCAAAGACCATATCTCCGTCCTGCTCGTCGCCAATGCCCAGGCGCTGGCCAAGCCACTATGGGACCTCGATGAGGACAGCGTCACCCAGATCAGCGCGACGACGGTCGCCGAGGGCGCGGTCGTCAAGGTCAATGTCCGCGATGTCTCCGGCCAGCTCGACGTTACCCAATCCACCATCCCGAGGTCCTACAAGGGCCTCTTGGAATCCATCGCCCGCCCGATCATCTACAACGGCGTGGACGGCGCGAAAAATCTCGGCACCATCACCGTCTACTACCCAGCTCTCGGTCTCTTCGACGGCTTGAAGAACGAGGAGATCGTTTTCATCTCGATCTTCATCTTCGCCGTCCTGACCGTCTTCGGCGCCGCCCTCATCGGCAACCGCATCTTCATCATCCAGCCGCTGATGCGGCTGACCCACGCAGTCGAGGCGACCCGGCGGCTCGGCTCGCGCCACCACGTCGATTGGCAGTCGAACGACGAGATGGGACGCCTCGCCCGCAGCTTCAACGACATGCAGAGCAAGCTGGAGCGTGAAGAAACCGAACTGAAGCTTGCCCACCGCCGCGCCACCGACACCTACAATCTGACGCCGGCCATGCTGTTTTCGCTCGACGATGACGATTGCATCGCCGCCGTCAGCGACTATTGGCTCGCCGCCACCGGCTATGGTCGGGCCGATGTGCTGGGACGTAAATTTGCAAGCCTGGTCCTGCCGGAATCGCGCGAGGAATACACCGAACGCAAGAGCAGCCGTCTCGACAGCGCTGCCCGTCTCGACGTCACGGTGAAATTCCAGTGCCGGGATGACCGGGTCATGGACGTGCTGATCCTCGAAACGACGGCCATCCAGGATGGCCTTACGCTCTCGGTCATGACCGACGTCACCGACCTAAAGCAGTCCGAAGACCGCAACCTGCGCCAGGCGATCACCGACCATCTGACCGGCCTTTTGAACCGCCAAGGTTTCGAGACGGCGCTTGATGCCAAGATCAACGAGGCGGATCTGCGCAAGCGCGAGCTCGCCTGCCTCTTCGTCGATCTCGACCGCTTCAAATGGATCAACGACAACATGGGCCATGCCGCCGGTGACGCGGCGCTGCGCGAACTGGTTTCGCGCATGCAGGCAAGATTGACCCCAGGCGACATCGCCGCCCGTCTCGGCGGCGATGAATTCGCCATCCTGCTGCTTGCGGAAGATGCCGAGAAAAGAGCATTCGACATGGCGGCCCGCATCGCCGAAGTCTTCGAGACGCCTTTCGGCGGCGATGCGCGCCTCAGCGCCAGCATCGGGATTGCCATCTACCCACGCCAGGCCGCCAACGCCGCAGAACTGCTGTTGAAATCCGATATAGCGATGTATGCCAAAAAGCGCGACGGCAAGAACGGCGCGCAGATCTTCGACAACAGCATGCTGGACGATTCCCGCCGCCGTGCCGAGCTGGAGAGCCATATCGAAAGCGGCCTGAGCGACGACTGGTTCGAAGCGCACCTGCAGCCGATCGTCAATATCGATGACCGCTCCATCGCTGGCTTCGAGGCGCTGATGCGGCTGCATCATCCGCAGAAGGGTATCCTGCCGCCGGCCCGGATCATCGACGTTGCCGAGGAGACCGGCTCGATCATACGCATCGGCAACCGCATCATGGAAAAGGCAATTTCCCACTTCGCCCGTCTCTCACGCCTCGACGGCATGCAGAATACCTACCTCGCCATCAATTTCTCGCCGCTGCAATTCGAGTCTGGCCTGCCGATGCGCATCGCGGCCCTGCTCTCCCGCCACGATATCCGCCCGGAACGTATCGTCGTCGAAATCACCGAAGCCGTGCTGATGGACGACAATCCAGAGACGCGCACGGTCATCAACGAGATCTGCCGCTATGGCTGCCGCATCGCGCTGGACGACTTCGGCACTGGCTACTCGTCGCTGAGCTATATCAACCGCTTCCCGGTCGACATCATCAAGATCGACCAATCCTTCGTCCGCGCAATCAACGATACTGCCTCCGATGTCAGCCTTAAGAGCCGCATGCTGGTCGAAAGCATCACGACGTTGTCGCACAAGATGAACTGCACCGTTATTGCGGAAGGCATCGAGACCGAGGAAGAGTGCGCAACCCTGCGCGCCATGGGGCTCGACTATGGCCAGGGCTACCTGTTCCACCGGCCGCAGCATCCGAACGATCTCATGAAGGCGCTTGCGGGACCGCAGGCTGACTACCTCACCCCCGTAGCGCAAGCATCATAGAGAAAGAGGAACTACATGCGAAAACTGCTTCTTCTGGTATTTTTCAGCCTGTCCTCTCTCAGCCTTCATCACACGGCTAAAGCCGCAACCGTCAATTTTACCACCGAGGAATATCCGCCTTTCAACTATCGCGAAGGCAAGACTCCCATGGGCGCGGCCGTCGAGCAGGTGGAGAAGATTATGACCGACATCGGCGTCGACTATTCGATCGATGTGTTGCCCTGGGCGCGCGCCTACAATCAGGCACTGACGGTACCGATGACCTGCGTATTTGTCACCGCTCACAATGACGCGCGCGACAAGCTGTTCAAATGGGTTCAGCCATTGCTGATCGATCGCAATGTCCTGATCAAGCATACCGGATCCCCCGTAACCGCCGACACGCTCGATGAAGCCCACAACTATCTCGTCGGCACATGGCGGGGCGATTACACCGAGACTGTGTTGCGGCAAGCCAACTTTCCGCGGATCGATGTCGGCGCCGATTTCCGCGCGACGCTGAAAAAGCTTATGAGTGACCGTATCGACCTGATGCCGATCTCCGTCCTCTATTTTGACAAGCTGAAAAAGGAAGGCGACGCGGTCGAACAGGTCACCGTCCTCTCCGAACAGCCGATGGGCATCGCCTGCCAGAAGGATTTTCCGGACGATCTTCTGACGAAGATGCAGGCTGCGCTCGACAAGCTGATCGCCGGCGGAACGCAGAAGCAGATATTCCTGAAGTACGGCCTGAACCTCGGCAACTGACGAGGTTGCCGCCTTGACTTTGCCGCCAATTCCCTGTGGTGAAGGGCATCAGCATTTTCCAAGGGGTGAAGCGCAATGCTTCTTATCGCGGGTCTCGGCAATCCCGGCGCCAAATATCAGGGCAACCGTCACAATATCGGCTTCATGGCCGTGGACGCGATCCACCGCCGCCACAGCTTTTCGCCCTGGTCGAAAAAATTCAGGGCGGAAATTGCCGAAGGCGAACTCGGCGGCCAGAAAGTTCTGCTGATCAAGCCGCAGACCTTCATGAACCTTTCCGGCGAATCCGTCGGCGAGGCCATGCGCTTCTACAAGCTGGAGCCTTCCGACCTAGTGGCGATCTATGACGAACTCGATCTGCCGGCCGGCAAGGCGCGGCTGAAGACCGGCGGCGGCCACGGCGGCCATAACGGCATCAAATCGATTGACGCCCATTGCGGCCGAGAATACCGGCGGCTGCGTCTCGGCATCGGTCATCCCGGCGTCAAGGAGCTGGTGCACAATCATGTGCTCGGCGATTTCGCCAAGGCAGACCGGAGCTGGCTCGAGCCTCTATTCGACGCGCTCGCCGACAATGCCGACATGTTGGTGCGCGGCGAAGATTCGCAGCTCATGAACAAGATCGCCCTTGCCCTCGGCGGTAAGGCGGAAGAAGAGACGCCGAAGCCGGAAAAGAAGGCCGTGGCCAAATCGCACATCCATCAGGCCCGCAGTCACAACCAGCCACGAATGCCTGAGAGCGGCCCGATGGCCGAGATGCTGAAGAGAATGTTCGGCAAGAAGGACGATTGAAATGGCTGAGGCAGCGGGAGACGGGGCCGCGGGTATTGTCATCCGCCCGGCCACAGCCGGCGACCTGCCGCCGCTGCTAGCTCTCTACCGCCATCTCAACCACGACGATCCCGATATGGATTCCGGATTTGCGGAGGATCGGTTCGCCGCGATCTCTGCCCATCCGGGCATGACAATTTTCGTCGGCTTCGAAGGCGAACTCGCCATTTCCTCCGTCACCCTGGTCGTTATCCCCAACCTGACGCGTAGCGGCGCTTCCTATGCGCTGATCGAAAACGTCGTCACCCATGCCGATCACCGCCAACGCGGCCATGCTCGGGCGTTGATCGAAACGGCGGTCGCGACGGCCTGGGAGAAGAATTGCTATAAGGTAATGTTGCTCACGGGCTCCAAGGATCCGGCGACGCTGCGCTTCTACGCCAATTGCGGCTTTTCACAGGACAAGACAGGCTTCCAGATCCGGCGTTCTGCCGCCGGCTGATATCGCCGCCCGCGCCTATTCTTCCGGTTCCGTGGTGAACATCAGTGGGAAGCCGGCGCTTTTCGCCAGATCGATCGCTTCCTGCGCCTTGGTCTCAGCAATATCCCTGGCGCAGACCATGACGACGCAGGTGCCAAGCTTATGCGCGGTCATCATGACGCGATAGCCGGTCTCCTCGCTCATACGGAACACGGCCTTCAGCACCATGATGACGAATTCACGCGGGGTGTAGTCGTCATTGACGAGAATGATCTTATAAAGCTTCGGCCGATCGAGCTTCGGCTTCGTCTTAGTCTTGGGTTTTAGGATGACATCATTGTCACTCATCGGGCTCACCGTTGATGACAGGGAAAAGAAATTTGTGGCTGATGGGCAATTTATACTGCACCGCAACCAAGCATTCAAGGAAAACAACGTTTTCGGGAGGGCGGTCAGATCAATCGACCGTGAGCAGCAGCTTCGCCCATTGCCCGCAAACATAAAGACTCCACCGCAATCGCTGGGCTCCTCTGACCATCCTTCTCTACAGAAAAACAGCGCATCCGCCGTGCAAGGCTTGACCCGCAACGGCCCTTCGCCCATACGCACAGCAAAGTTTTTCAAGATATGGACAAGGTGCCATGGGTTTCAAATGCGGTATCGTCGGATTGCCAAATGTCGGCAAGTCCACTCTGTTCAATGCGCTGACCAAGACCGCGGCGGCGCAGGCAGCGAATTATCCCTTCTGCACGATCGAACCGAACACGGGTGAAGTGGCGGTCCCCGATCCGCGCATGCGCAAGCTTGCCGACATTGCCAAGTCGAAAGAGCTGATCCCGACGCGCATCTCTTTCGTCGACATCGCCGGCCTGGTGCGCGGCGCATCGAAGGGCGAAGGCCTGGGCAACCAGTTCCTCGCCAATATCCGCGAAGTTGACGCCATCGTGCACGTGCTGCGCTGCTTCGAAGACAGCGACATCACCCATGTCGAAGGCCGCATCAATCCGGTCGCCGACGCCGAGACGATCGAGACGGAGCTGATGCTTGCCGATCTCGAGAGCCTGGAGCGCCGCACCGAGCAGACGCGCAAGCGCGCCACCGGCAAGGACAAGGAATCCATGGCGATGCTGCCGATCATGGAAGCCTCGCTCCAACTGCTGAACGAAGGCAAGCCGGTGCGCACCCTGCTGTCGAAGCTCGACGCTGAGGAAACCCGCATCCTCAAGGGCTTGAACCTTCTGACCTCTCACCCGGTCCTCTATGTCTGCAACGTCGCCGAGGCCGACGCCGCAACCGGCAATGAGCATACAGCCGCCGTCGCCGCCATGGCGAAGGAACAGAATTCCGAAGTGGTGATCATTTCCGCCGCCATCGAAGCGGAAGTCGCGCAGTTGCCGGAAGACGAATCCAAGGAATTCCTCTCCGCCCTCGGCCTCGACGAAGCCGGTCTCGACCGGCTGATCCGCGCCGGCTACAAGCTGCTGCACCTCATCACCTATTTCACCGTCGGCCCCAAGGAAACGCGCGCCTGGACGATCGAAGTGGGCACCAAGGCTCCACAGGCCGCCGGCGTCATCCATTCGGATTTCGAACGCGGCTTCATCCGTGCCAATACCATCGCCTTTGACGACTACATCGCCTACAACGGCGAAACAGGCGCCAAGGAAGCCGGCAAGGCGCGCGACGAAGGCAAGGAATATATCGTCCAGGACGGCGACGTCATCCATTTCCGCTTCAACACGTAAGGCATGACGGGATTGCCGGCCTCACCGGAGCGCCGGCAATTTTCCCTGGACCGATGCCGGCAGCAGCCGGACGACAGCGCGGCGCAGATGCGGCCAGCCGACGCCGATCACCAGCACGATCAAGCCAACGATCATCAGCACGATGAAGCTGACCTTGTCGAGCCCGGCATTATTCTGCCGCAGAATGGCGCCGATCGCGACGCCGAGTGACATCAACCCTGCGGTCACGAAAGCACGTCTGTCGATGATCAGGCCGATCAGCATCATGACCACCACAATGGCGACGATGGTCAGCGCCTGCACATAGCCGCCATGCTCCATGCCGGCAAAGAAGAACGTGCCGCTATTGCCTGCCTCAAACTGAAATACCAGCAAGATCGCCGTGTAAAGTAACGCCGGGGCCGTCGCGAGATGCAGCCAGAAAGCCACATCCGAGCGACGCGTCCTGCGGCCGGGATCGCTAAGATCGAAGCGCATCGCCACGGCAAATGCCCCGAGCGCGGCCGTAAACATGATGACGAACGACTGCAGCGGATAATTCAAGACGACATTCGATACGCCGGTAGCAAGACCGATCAGATAGAAAACGCCGGCGAGCATGAGCACGAACAGCGAGAAGAGCAGCATCGCCAGCGACAGCGGCACGCGATAGCGCCAATAATAGAGCGCAAGCAGCGGCGGGAATGGTAAGGCGATCATGATCCAAGAGGTCATGAGGCTCGGGCTGCCGGCATTTTGCATGCCGAAATACATCACGGTTACCGAGAAGGTCCAATGGATCAACGCGATCGTCAGCACGACGGCGGGCAGTGCCAGACGTTGGCGACGGACCAAGATTTCGGCCAGGATGATGATGGCCGGAAGCGGCCCGTAATAACCGGTGAGTCCCCATAAGCCGACAAGCAGGACGATGATGCCAATGGTGATCAGCACGTCATGAAAGCCGCGGATGAAACGCGGCGCTTCGCTGTCCTCCAGCGGATTGGCAACATCGTCTTCGCGAGGCTGCGAAAGATCGTTCCTGACGGCAGCCGCTTTGACGCCGATATTTCGCTCGGCCAGATAAGGCAAAAGCCTGATGGCCTGATCCGAGGAGATGATCCCCTCGCCGGCGGCGCCTTCCAGCGCGTTCTTGAGATCGCTCATGTCTGTTCCTGCGTGGTGTTCCTGTGCCAAGCCTCATCACATCGTCTCTACACAATCAAGGGCTGCGAAGCACACCATTCGCCGCACCCCTTTTCCATCGCGGCCATGAAAATGCTTGCGCCATTGCCGGTTGCCATGCGATTGCGCACGGACGGAATGAAGAAGTCGGTGACGAATATGGCAAAACTGACATATGAGGATTTTCAGGCCGGACAAATGTTTCCGCTCGGCCCGAAACATGTGACGGCGGAAGAGATCGTCGAGTTTGCACGCGAATTCGATCCGCAACCGATGCATCTCGAGGAAGCCGCCGGCCGCGCCAGCATCCTGGGCGGGCTCGCCGCCTCCGGCTGGCACACCTCGGCAATGTTCATGCGCATGATGACCGACAGCTATCTGCTCAACACCGAGGCCGAAGGCGCGCCGGGTATCGACTTCATGGACTGGAAGAAGCCGGTGCTGGCGGGCGATACGCTTTCGGGCCGGTCGATCGTGCTCGAATCCCGCGCCATGCGCTCCCGCCCCGGCATCGGCATCGTCAAATTCCGCCATGAGGTGGAAAATCAGCGTGGCGAGCTGGTTTGCCTCGGCGAAAATGCGACGATGATCCGCATGCGCTTGCCCGCGGAGGCTTCAGCATGAAGATGACGGAGCTTTATCCGATCGGTGCACGCGCCGAGATCGGCAGCCATACGTTCACGGCCGAAAACATCGTCCGTTTCGCCTCGCGCTTCGATCCTCAGATTTTCCACATGGATGCGGAAGCGGCCAAACACACGCTGTTCGGCGGGCTCTGCGCATCCGGTTGGCACACCTGCTCGGTCTGGATGCGCACCTTCGTCGACTATTGGAAAAGCGAAACCGCCCGCCTCCACGCCGAAGGCAGAAAACCGCCGAATCTCGGCCCTTCGCCCGGTTTCCAGAAGCTGCAATGGCTTCGCCCGGTCTTTGCCGGCGACACGGTCACCTACGGAGTGACCTTGCTCGCCAGCCGCCCACTAAACTCACGCCCCGGCTGGACGCTCAACACCATCCTCTGCGAGGGAACCAACCAGCACGGCACGGCGGTGTTGCGATTCGAGAGCACCGTGCTGGAGTTCGAATAAACGCCCTCGCCCTCTTTTAGAGGCGAAAGCATGCTGTTCCTCAATGTCCGGCGAATTCCACCAGGGTGTGAACCGGCACATCGAGCGCTTCCAGCTTCTTGCGGCCGCCGAGATCCGGCAGGTCGATGACGAAGCAGGCGGCGACGACCTGGGCGCCGATCTGGCGCAACAATTGGGTGGCGCCGACGGCGGTGCCGCCAGTGGCGATGAGGTCGTCGACCAGGATCACCTTCTCGCCGGGATTGACCGCATCGCGGTGCATCTCCATCTCGTCGACCCCATATTCGAGGCTATAGGCGATGCGCACGATATCGTGCGGCAGCTTGCCCTTCTTGCGGATCGGCACGAAGCCGGCCGACAACTGATGCGCCACCGCGCCGCCCAGAATGAAACCGCGTGCTTCCATGCCGGCGACCTTGTCGATCTTGGTGCCGGCATAGGGATGCACGAGAGCATCCACGGCACGGCGAAACGCCCTGGCATCGCCGAGCATCGTGGTGATGTCACGGAAGATGATGCCGGGTTTTGGATAATCCGGAATGGAGCGGATGCTGGCGGCAAGCTCCGAAGCGATAGTGTTCATGAAATATGTACTCTCAGGCTATGATGGGGCCGGCCGCACCCTATCAAGACCCGTGCACGATACCAACAAAAAAGGCGGCCTCTGACGACCGCCCTTCTCTGATTATACGGCCGAGCCGCTTAGTGGGCGCCGGCCTTGGCGTAGACCGACCGCTTGGTGAGATAGATCAGCACCGAGAAGATCAGCAGGAATACGATGACCATGAAGCCGGTTTGCTTGCGGGCTTCGAGATGCGGTTCCGAAGCCCACATCAGGAACGATGAGACGTCCCTTGCATATTGATCGACCGTCTGCGGCGAGCCATCGTCATAGGTGACCTGGCCGTCGGAGAGCGGCTTCGGCATGGCGAAGGTCGCGGCAGCATCGAAATACGGGTTGTAGTGCGAGTTCTGCGGAACCGTGAAGCCAGCCGGAGGCTCTTCATAACCCGTCAGCAGCGAGTAGATATAATCCGGCCCGCCTTCCTGATACTGCGTGAAGATATCGAAGATGAACTGCGGGAAACCGCGTTCGACTTCACGCGCCTTGGCAAGCAGCGACATGTCCGGCGGCACCGCGCCATTGTTCGAGGCCGCAGCCGCTTCATCGTTCGGGAACGGCGGCGGGAAGTGGTCAGATGGAACCGCCTTGCGGGTAAACATCTCACCCTGGGCGTTCGGACCGTCCTGTACTTCATAATTGGCCGCGAAGGTTTTGACCTGCGCTTCCGAATAGCCGAGTTCTTCCAGCGTGCGGAAAGGAACCAGCTTCATCGAATGACAGGCGGAGCAGACTTCCGTATAGACCTTCAGGCCGCGCTGAAGCTGCCCCTTGTCGTAGTAGCCGAAGGGACCGGAGAAGGTCCAGTGCTGCTCCCTCGGCTCCTTGAGCGGATAGTGCGGCGTCGCAGCTTCGGCGGCGGGCTTGGTCTCCGCGGCAACGGCGGCAACGGTCGCGAAGCCACCGATGAGGGCGATCGACAGAAGGCCGGCAACAAGCTTTTTCATTGTTCTCTTCCTCTATCGTCGCCGGTTATGCTTCAACCGGAGCGGCTGTTTTGCCGTTCTGCTTTTCAAGAACCGCTTCCGTAATCGAATTCGGAATGCGTCTCGGTGTTTCCACCAGGCCGAGGACCGGCATGGCGACGAGGAAGAACAGGAAGTAGAACAGCGTCGCGAACTGCGCAGCCGTCGTGTAGATGCCTTCCGCCGGCTGCGAGCCGAGCCAGCCGAGCAGGATGGCATCAGCGATGAACAGCCAGAAGAACAGCTTGTACCAAGGACGATAGACCGCCGAGCGAATCTTGGAGGTATCGAGCCAAGGCAGAAAGAACAGCACGATGATCGCGCCGAACATCGTCAGAACGCCGCCCAGCTTGGAGTCGATCGGGCCGATGTTGAAGGTGATCGAACGCAGCATCGCGTAGAACGGCAGGAAGTACCACTCCGGAACGATGTGGGCCGGCGTCTTCAGCGGATTGGCCGGAATGTAGTTGTCGGCATGGCCGAGGAAGTTCGGCAGGTAGAAGACGAAATAGGCGAACACCAGCAGGAAGATAGACACGCCGAGCGCATCCTTCAGCGTCGCATAGGGTGTGAAGGCCACGGTGTCGGTCTTCGACTTGACTTCGACGCCGGTCGGGTTCGTCTGGCCGGTCACATGCAGCGCCCAGATGTGCAGGACAACCACGCCCGCGATCATGAACGGCAGCAGGTAGTGCAGCGAGAAGAAGCGGTTGAGCGTCGGATCGTCAACGGCGAAGCCGCCGAGCAGGAAGGTCTGGATCCAGTCGCCGACCCAGGGAAAGGCCGAGAAGAAGCCGGTGATAACGGTCGCGCCCCAGAAGGACATCTGACCCCAGGGCAGAACGTAGCCCATGAAAGCCGTCGCCATCATCAGGAGATAGATGATCACGCCGAGGATCCAGAGGATTTCGCGAGGCGCCTTATAGGAACCGTAGTAAAGGCCGCGGGCAATGTGGAGATAGACCGCCACGAAGAAGAAGGACGCGCCGTTGGCATGCATGTAGCGCAGCAGCCAGCCATGATTGACGTCGCGAACGATCTTTTCGACCGAATTGAAGGCGATTGTCGTATCCGCCGCATAGTGCATGGCAAGAACGACGCCGGTCAGGATTTGCAGAACGAGCATGACGGCCAGCATGGCGCCGAACGTGTAGGCATAGTTCAGATTGCGCGGGACCGGATAGGCGATGAAACTGTCATAGACCATACGCGGCAGCGGCAGCCGCGCGTCGACCCATTTTTCGAGCCCCGTTGATGGCTCGTAAGACGAATGACCACTCATGATTCAGCTCCCCCTCAACCGACCTTGATCTTTTTTTCTGCGGTAAACGCATATACCGGAATAGCGAGGTTCTGCGGCGCGGGCCCATGGCGGATGCGACCAGCGGTATCATAGACCGAACCATGGCAGGGACAGAACCAACCGCCGTATTCTCCCGCCTGACCAAGCGGTATGCAGCCGAGATGCGTGCAGACGCCGATCATGACAAGCCAGTTTTCCTTCCCATCACCGGCCGAACGCGCGACATCGGTCGCTTGCGCATCCGCCGGCAAATTGGCATTGCGGGCGTTCGGATCCTTCAGATCGGAGATCTGCGCACCCTTCGCGTCATCGATTTCCTTCTGCGTGCGGTTGCGGATGAAAACCGGCTTACCACGCCATTTCACCGTCATCGACATGCCGGGCTCCAGGCTCGAGACATCGACTTCGATAGAAGCAAGAGCGAGCGCCGAGGCATCCGGCCGCATCTGATCGATAAACGGCCAGGCAACGGCGACTGCGCCCACTGCGCCGGCCATGCCCGTCGTCAGATAAAGGAAATCTCGGCGAGTAGGCTCGCCCGTAGTTTCATTCGTCGTAATGTGCTCGCTCAAGGCTGGACCATCCTCATCCGCAAAACCCGCAGCTTGACGCTGCGGTACCCCCTCACTGCCGGCGAATCAACGCGACCATAATTCCGCCATAGATTCCTCCGTAACCCGCCGCGTTCTAAGCTTGATCGCAAATTATGTCCAGTCTTGGCAAGGGGTGCGGGCACAATGTCGCGGGAAAACTGCGCTATTTGGCCGTGAGTGCCGAGCTTAAAATCCCCACCGCCGGTCAAATAGACGTAAGCGCATGAAAAATCGCGAGATTCGCCCTATAGATTTTCGTATCGCAGCGCAAAATAAACAGTGATTTTAATGCTGCAATGCACCCCGGTCAGCATGAGGCTGACCGCCGATCTATACTAAGCTCTACTTCCTACTCCTTAAATCCGAATGGATTTAAGGAGCGACTTATGCGCCTTTATGCTGCGCCGCCGCTCTATGAGCCATTGGAGATATGGCTGAGGACATGACCATGAGACACACGATCTACTGCGTTCTATGCGTCCTTGCTACACTGGCACTGGCCATCCTTGCGGCGCGTTATGTTACCGATGTATGGCTGCTCGCCTTTTTCGAAAGCCTTCAGACCCATATCAGCCTTTTCGGCATCGGGCTCGCCCTCCTCGCCCTCCTCTTCAAGCGGCATTGGTATGCGGTTTTCCTGGTGGCTGTCGGTGCCGGGCTTGCGGTTCATTCAGTGGTGATGCTGCGCGAATATGCTGCCTCCCCTCCGCTCAACCCGCCGGCAGCGGCCGATGCGAGCAAGAGCTTCACCCTGCTCTCCTTCAACATCGAAGACAGCAATTTCGAAAACGGCACACGGATCGCTGACCTCATTGTCAATTCGAAGGCTGATGTCGTGGAGATTTTCGAAGCAGGCCCGATCCAATCGGAGATGAAGCGAATAACCGCCGTCTATCCCAACCGCATCGGCTGCGGCATCATGACGAGCGATTGCGATTCCCTGCTGCTATCGAAGCGCCCATTCCAGACGCAGGTCATGCACAGCCTCGGCAGCCTTTGGGACAATCGCTTCGTTCTCGCGACCATCGACATGGATGGTCAGCCGGTTAACTTTGTCTCAGCCCACCTCAGCAAACCCTATTTCGACGAGTTTCATGGAATAGAGTTGGATATACTCGGCCCGATCCTGAAAGATATTCAAGGGCCGTTGATCGTCGCCGGCGATTTCAACGCTTCGGTCATTGCGCCCGATATGCGAGGCTTCCTGAACGACACCGGTCTGCGTCACACCTTTCCAGAACCCGCCACCTGGCCGATCATGGCCGGCGCCTATGGCATTTCCATCGACCATGTCTTCGCGCGCCCGCCGCTGCGGCTGAAATCCGTGCAACAGATAACAGACGCCATGGGATCGAACCATTTCGGTTTGATGACGGAGTTCAGCGTTTCAAAATAGCTCTTTGATTTTGCTCAAGCTTATCCGGAAAGCTGTCTGACATTTTGGTGACAGCCTACTCGGCCTCGGCTGCTATGAAGCCGCCCGACTGGCGCGCCCAGAGTTCGGAATAGAGGCCGCCGCGGGCAATCAGCTCGTCATGGGTACCCTCTTCGATGATCCTGCCTTTGTCGACGACGATCAGCCGGTCGAGCTTGGCAATGGTGGACAGGCGATGCGCGATCGCAAGCACCGTCTTGCCTTCCATCAATGCTTCCAGATTGGACTGCAGCGCGGCCTCGACCTCGGAATCCAGCGCCGAGGTCGCCTCATCCAACACCAGGATCGGCGCGTCCTTCAGCATGACGCGGGCAATCGCGATACGCTGGCGCTGGCCGCCTGACAATTTGACGCCGCGCTCACCGACATGGGCGGCATAGCCCGTGCGGCCCTTCTGGTCCTCCAGCGTCGCGATGAACGTATCCGCCTCCGCCCGCCGTGTCGCCTGCGCCATCTGCTCCTCGCTCGCCTCCGGACGACCAAAGAGGATATTGTCGCGGATGGAACGATTGAGCAGCGCGGTATCCTGCGTCACCATGCCAATCTCGCCGCGCAGCGATTCCTGCCGGACCGCGGCGATGTCCTGTCCATCGATCAGGATGCGTCCGCCTTCGAGATCGTAGAAGCGCAGCAGCAGATTGACGAGTGTCGTCTTGCCGGCACCGGAGCGACCAACGATGCCGACTTTCTCGCCGGCACGAACGGTCAATGAAAAATTGTCTATGACGCCACTGCCGCGACCGTAGTGGAAGGTCACGTGCTCGAAGCGAATTTCCGGATGGACGATCTGCAGATCCCTGGCGCCCGGCCGATCGACCAGGCCGATCGGCTCCGAGACCATCTCGGCGGAATTCTGGATCGTGCCGAGATTGCGCATGATCGCATTGAACTGCGCCATCATGCGGCCGAAGAGCATGTTGAGCCGCAATACCATGCTGAGCGTGAAGGCGACGCCGCCGGTGGAAATCTCGCCCGCAAGCCAAAGATGGATGGCAAGCGCCGCGATCGTCGTGATCATCACGCCTGACAGGAGGGCCAGCGACGAGCGCACGCCGGTCAGAAGCCGCGTGAAAGGCATGACGGCGGCCTGGAAGCGATCGAAGCCGTTGCGAATATAATCATCGTTCTGCTCTTCGCGGCCGAAGAGCTTCAACGTCTGGATATTGGCATAGGCATCGACCATGCGGCCGTTCAGCATCGAAGATGCCTCGGCAGCGTTGCGCGCGTGTCGCCGGATGCGCGGCACGAAATAGCGGGCAAGCAGCGAAAATATGCAGATCCAGATCGCGATCACCAGCGCCAGGCGCCAATCAAGCCCGCCGACCAGCGCTATGGTCGAGGCGGCATAGATGATGATGAACCAGACCACCTGCAGCAGCGAGACGACGAGATCGCCGGTCGATTGCCCCGCCGACCAGACCTTGGTGACGATGCGGCCGGAAAAATCATTCTGGAAGAAACTCACCGACTGGCGCGCGACATGCACATAGGCCTGCCAGCGCACGAGATTGAGGAAGCCGGGTACGACGACCTGCTCCTCGACCAGCGCCCCGAGGCTGACCACCACGAAGCGGACGACCAGCACGACGAAAACCATGCCAAGCAGCGCGCCGCCATGGCCGGAAAGCAACCCTGCCCAGCCCGCTCCCGGCTGCACCTTGTCTAGGATATCGACCAGATGGCCAACGAACCAGAACAGCGCCGCCTCCAGCACCGCCACTGCACCACCGAGCGCCGCCATCGCCAGAAACGGCCCCTTCGCCTGACCGACATAGTACCAGATGAAAGCCCAAAGCGACCGCGGCGGACGCAGGTCGCCAGTGCGGTAATAGGGATCAATCCAGGTTTCGAACAGGCGATAGACGGAACGGATCAGCATCCCAGCGATATAGGTGGTTTCGCCTGGGGTGCAAAGGAAAGTAGGCGTGATGGAATCTTATATTTTTGTCATGTTTGACGTAGGGAAAGCGCTACGATTCACGACGCCCTGTCGTCGACATCCAGAATGCTTTGCAAGTCACGCCGCCCATTCAAGACGCGTACGACGACGAGGGTTTCACCTCGGACAAGGTAATAAACGCGAATTGTCTCGAAACCCAATACTGTACGCGATCTCAGACCATCGATATCCGGGTTGTCGAAATGGCGAGGCGATCCAGTCAATGGCGATTGTGCAGCAACTGATAAGCATTCGCGGACCGCTGGATAAGGCCATCATAACCTCCTAATTGTTCTCAATAGATAAGAAACAACAAAGATCGAATAAGGCAGTTCCACGCAGCGACATGAGCTAGCCGAAACAAAAAGGGCGAGCCCGAAGCCCGCCCTCTTTTCATTCCGCCGCCGCCTCGGCCTCTTCGTGGTCCGCCAGGAACCCACCGGACTGCCGGCTCCAGAGGTCAGCGTAGATGCCGCCGTGCTGGACCAGATCGTGATGCGTGCCCGTCTCGATGATGCGGCCCTTGTCGAGGACGATGAGGCGGTCCATCTCGGTCAATGTCGACAGACGGTGCGCGATGGCGATCACCGTCTTGCCCTGCATCAGCGCGAAGAGGTTTTCCTGGATCGCCGCTTCCACTTCGGAATCGAGCGCCGAGGTCGCTTCGTCCAACACCAGGATCGGCGCGTCCTTCAGGAAGACGCGGGCAATCGCGATGCGCTGCCGCTGGCCGCCGGAGAGCTTGACGCCGCGCTCACCGACCTGAGCGTCGAGCCCCTTGCGACCCTGCATATCCGTCAGCCCTTCGATGAACTCCCAGGCATTGGCGCGCTTGGCCGCCTCGATCACCTCCGCATCGGTCGCCTCCGGTTGACCATAGGCGATGTTGTCGCGGATCGAGCGGTGCAGCAGCGACGTATCCTGCGTCACCACACCGATCAGCGAACGCAGGCTGTCCTGGCTCACCTTGGCGATATCCTGGCCATCGATGGTGATGCGCCCGCTTTCGAGATCGTAGAAACGAAGCAGCAGGTTCATCAGCGTCGTCTTGCCGGCGCCGGAGCGGCCGACGAGACCCACCTTCTCACCCGCATGGATATCGAAGGTCAGGTTTTCGATGACACCATTGGCCTTGCCGTAGTGGAAGCGGACATGATCGAAATGGATCGCGCCCTGCTTGGCCGTGATCGCGGGTGCGGCCGGCACGTCGACGATGTCATGCGGCTTCGTCAGCATCTCGATGCCGTCATAGATCGTGCCGATGTTCTCGAACAGTGCCGAGACTTCCCACATGATCCATTGCGACATGCCGTTGACGCGCATGGCAAGCCCGATGGCGATGGCGATCGCGCCGATCGAGATCGAGCCGCTCAGCCAGAACCAGATCGACAGCGCCGAAATGACGAACAAGGCCACGCAGTTGTTGACGTAGACCGCGATGTAGAACAGCGTCACCTTGCGCATCTGCCCGTAGACGGTCTGCAGGAATTCGCTCATGCCTGCTTTGGCGTAGCCCTCTTCGCGGCCTGCATGCGAAAACAGCTTCACCGTCGCGATGTTCGTATAGCTGTCGACCACCCGTCCCGTCATCGTCGAGCGTGCATCCGCCTGAGCGGCTGCGATCTTGCGCAGTCGCGGCACGAAATAGCTGACGATGCCGATATAGATCAGGAGCCATGCGAGGATCGGCAGCATCAGCCGCCAGTCCGCCGCAGCGATGACCAAGATCATCGACAGGAAATAGGTGACGACATAGACGAAGACATCGAGGATCTTCATCACCGCTTCGCGCACGGCAAGCGAGGTCTGCATCACTTTGGTGGCGACGCGGCCGGCGAACTCGTTGGCGAAGAAGGTCATGCTGTGGCGCAGCAGGAAGCGATGCATCTGCCAGCGGGCGATCATCGGATAGTTTCCGAGCAGCACCTGATGCATGATGATGGAGTCGAGCACCGCCGCGAGCGGCAGACCGACCAGCACCATCGCGCCCATCCAGAAGAGCTTATGCCACTCCGTCTGCAGGAATGTCGCCTTGTCCGCATGCGACAGCCAGTCGACGATATCGCCCAGGAATTGGAACAAAGCCACTTCGCCGACCGCGATCAGCATGGTGAGAACGGCCATGGCGATCAGCCAGGGCGCGGCCGGCTTGGTATAATGCCAGCAGAAGGCAAAAAGACCCCGCGGCGGAACGTGCGGCACTTCGCTTGGAAAAGGGTTTAGTCGCTGTTCGAACCAGCCAAACATGAAATGCTCCAAAGACTCAGGCCCTTCGGCCACCGCTTCCGCGTCTAAAAGGGATCGCGGACTGATATGGTGGCCGGGTGATGAAAGAACGAGGCCATATCGGCCGCGCAATGAATCAAAAAAGGGGAAACTTGCAAAAACGCGCTTTAAAGCGCCCGCATCATGGCCGCGCGGCCACGGCTCGGAGGCGCATCATCACAAACAAAATATTCATCTGAGCCTCCTATGTCGCAAGTTGTAGAGCGGTTCTCTTTTACCGTGCATTAATCGCTTTGGAAAGCGAAATGTGCCCAAAAACGCGCCTGAAATCTTCAATTCTGCTGATGAAGACATCACAGAAACAAGGGATTCGACAAAAGGCGAAGACAACGCCCGGCAATTTCGTTAGTTGCAGATTATGACTTCGCTGCGCATCGCCCTCTACCAGCCCGACATTCCCGGCAACACCGGCACGATCCTTCGACTCGCCGCTTGCCTCGGCCTTGGCGTCGACATCATCGAGCCAGCCGGTTTCGACATATCGGATCGCAATCTCAAGCGCGCCGGCATGGATTACCTCGCCGCTGTCACGCTGACGCGACATGTCAATTGGGAACGTTTCGAGGATTGGCGGGCGGAAAGCGGGCGGCGTCTGGTGCTCGCCTCCACCAAGGCGGCCGAACGCTATACGGATTTCACCTTTCGGGAAGACGACATCCTGCTCTTCGGCCGCGAGAGCGCCGGTGTGCCCGATCATGTGCACGAAAAGGCCGATGGTCGCATCCTGATCCCGATGGTCGCTGGACAGCGCTCCATCAATGTCGCCATGTCTGCAGCGATGATTTCGGGCGAGGCACTGCGGCAGACAAACTGGTCATAAATGTCGCGGCAAATCTGAACGCTGCAGTGGCCAATTGCCGTTGGCACGTCGGGTAAAGTGTGAGAAGCTTTCTCCTGGAAGTGCTTTACCTAACGGCAGCTCTGGCGAGGTGACCCATGTTCCAGACGGCATTCACCCTCACCCTTACTCAATTCGCGCGCACTCTCAGTCTCCCTGAACGGCTGCAGCGCTCGCCGCTACGCAATCTCACTCTGGAAGCCTTGCGCCAGCGCAACACTGCGCTCGATGCCCTGTTTTATGACGTCAAGGTCATCACCCCGGAAGAGGCCTTCTACATCAGCGGTTCGCTTGCAGCCGAAGGCTCGATCATGATCGTGCCGCCGAGCGGCGGTGCTGCGATAACTCTCTGCGAAACGATTGAGGAGTTCGCGCTTCGGGGCGGTACCGACGCCCAGGCGCTGGCCGTTGCTGGCATCGGGGGCTCCGCCCTTGGTGCGGCCGCCTTCGCCCGCAATGTCGCCGACGCGATCGGCGCGCCGGTCGCCATCGTCGTCTCCGGATATGGTCTGGCCGACATTGTCACTGAGGCCTTTGGCGGCCACTTCTTCTTTGGCCATATGAAAGGTCTGCGGCCCGTCTTCCAAATGCTGGACGATTTTGCCGGACGGCCCAAATTCGGGGTCGCCGACAAGAATGACGACGAAACAGCCTCGCGCACCAGCCTCGACACCCGGACCGTGCGTGCGCTTCTTGCCGATCCTCGCTTCTCCTTCCGCCTCCTGGCCGGCCACTCGAAAGGCAATCTGGTGATTTCGGCCGCCCTTCACGATCTCTGCAAACAGGATGAGGCCAGGGCCGCGACATTGGCACAGAGATTGAAGATCGTCACCATCGGCGCCCGCATCGCCATGCCGCCGATCTTTTCCGACGTCGTCGATGTCATCGGCGAATGGGACTGGTTCGGCGAGATGAACTCCAGGCCATTCATTCCGGCCGATCAGCGCATTCCGCATGCCTGGCACCACACCAACACGGATCTGGCCGGCCATTTGCCTGTCACCGCCGTGCTCAAAGAGATTTTAGCCACGACCGCGATTTCGGAAGAGGCTCAAGCAGCGCCGGCCCTGCATGTCGTGGCTGAGCGGGAGGCATCGAATGCCTCGACAACCGAAACCGCCGTCCCACGGCCCTCGGAGCGTCCGGCACGCAAGCCGGCAACGATCAAGAAGGTGAAGGAAGCCTTCTCTGAAAGAACGTTGCCCGACATCCCGCCGAGGCAAGCCGACCGATCCGGTGAAATGCAGCCGCCGAAGCCGCATTAAAATCAGGCGCCCCGCAAATATTGTCAGATATGTCGTTCGCAGTGTTGAACCGCGAGCCACCGGAGACATATAATCATTAGCCGGCAAGCAAAATTGCTGCTGCTCACCAGTCGTTCCCAGGCACTGAAATTCATGCCTTTTCAGTAGCTTCCGTCCGACTTCCGACAATCATTGAAAACATGACGGCATGAGAAAGACATAAAAAGGCGAAATGGAATCCACCGTCGTGATGATCAATTTGTTCGGGGCCGTTGCTTTGCTGCTGTTCGGCCTCGCACAGGTGAAGGATGGTGTTTCACGCGCCTTTGGCGCCAAGCTCAGAACCGGCCTTGCCAGCAGCACGCGCGGCGGGCTTCGTTCCTTCACCGCCGGCTTCGTGGCAACGGTCGCGCTGCAGAGCTCGACCGCAACGGCGCTGATGATTGCCTCTTTCGTTGAGCGCGAACTCGTCTTGCCGAGCATGGCGCAGATCGTGCTGCTCGGCGCCAATGTCGGTACCGCGGTGACAGCCTGGATCGTCGCGACCGGCATCGAATGGCTGTCGCCGCTGATCATTCTCATCGGCATCGTGCTTTATCGCCGCTCATCCACCACCAAACAGGGCGCGGGTGCGGCACTGATCGGCATCGGCCTGATGCTGCTGTCGCTGCAATTGCTGAGCCTCGCCACGGCACCGATGCGGCAATCGCCGGCGCTTGGCGCCTTTATCGGCCTGCTGGACGGCGCTCTGCCCGTGGCATTGATCTTTTCGGCCGTGCTCGCCTTCCTCTCGTCGTCTAGTCTTGCCGTGGTCGTGCTGATCCTGTCTCTCGCTTCGACCGGCATTCTCTCCCCGGCCCTGACCGTCGCTCTCGTTCTTGGAGCCAATCTCGGCGGCGCGGTTCCGCCGGTCATGGCCACCCTCTCCGGTCCCGCCACTGCGCGGCGGGTGACGCTCGGCAATCTGATCGTGCGCACCATCGGCTGCCTCCTCGTCTTGCCCTTTGCTGGCTATATCGGCGCGTGGATGCAGGCCCTGCATTTTTCGCCTGCCAAGCTACCGGTCGACATTCACCTGCTCTTCAACATCGCCCTCGCGATCTGCGCCTGGCCTTTCTCGTCCTTCTTGTCGAAGATGATGCGGCGGATTGTGGCCGACGATCCGCGAGCCGACGACGGCCCGAAATTTCTCGATCAGCACGCCCTGAACACGCCGGTCATCGCGCTCGCCAGCGCAACGCGCGAGGTTCTGGGTGTCGGCGACCTCATCGAACGCATGCTGATCCGCACCGAAAACGCGCTCAACAACAACGATCTTACTCCGCTGAAGGAAATCGCGGTTCTGGAAAAGCGCGTCGACCGGATCCAGCAAGAGGTAAAGATCTACCTCTCCAAGCTCGGGCGCGAGGGATTGGACGACGAAAACGGCCGCCGCTCGATCGTCATCATCGACTATGCCATCAACCTCGAACATATCGGCGATATCATCGAGAAGGGTCTCGCCGAACAGGTTGCCAAGAAGATTGGCAAGGGCCTGACCTTCTCTGGCGATGGCTATCAGGAGCTGCAGAGCCTCCTCAACCTGACGATCGATAATCTGCGTATCGCCCAGACGATCTTCGTCACACGCGATTTCAACCTCGCCCGCCAGCTCATGGAAGTGAAGGTCGACGTCCGCCGGCTGGAGAAACAATCCTCCGAGCGGCATCTCGAACGCCTGCGCGACGGTCGTGTTGACAGCCTGCAGACCAGCTCGCTGCATCTCGACATGCTGCGCGACCTGAAGCGCATCAACGCCCACATCGTCTCGGTAGCGCATCCGATCCTGGATGAAAGCGGGCTGCTGATCGAGAGCCGGTTGCGAAACACGCAGTAGACGATTGCGGCGAATGCGAAGATCGAAAACGGAAGAAAAAGCCGTCCCTTATGCTTTGATTTCGTTCAACAATACAGAAAATTTCTCGTCATTGCATTATCGCCACTTTAGAAGCCTATGCTGTAGAACATTCGCAAATGACACATGGAGGAAACGTCATGCGTCTGGATGCCTATCTGATCTTTGACGGCGATTGCCGGCAAGCTCTCGAATTCTACCATCGATGCCTTGGCGGCGAGCTCACCGTCATGGACTACAGCCATCCGAATGTGGCGAGCCAAACGCCGGAGCACTGGCGCGATAAAGTCATGCATGCGCGGCTGACGGTCGGCGACGCTGTCTTGATGGCTTCGGACGGCAGGCCGGGTGAAACCGGCAAGAAATACGGTTTCTCGGTCTCCGTTCAAATCGACAGGGCGGAAGAAGCGGAGAAGCTGTTCGCAGCGTTGCAAGAGGGCGGCACGGTTACCATGCCGATCGATGAAACCTTCTGGGCGGAGCGCTTCGGCATGCTGGTCGACAAGTTCGGCGTGCCGTGGATGATCAATTGCCAGCGTTCGACTGCCTGATATCAATCGGCTGACGGGAGGCGCCGCATGGTGAATTCGATGCGATCGCCTTCCACCTGCCGCCAGCTTTCGACTTCGGTCCAATAGGCGGCTTTCGGAAATTCATCGAACCACTCGCGGGCCTTGGCCCGCGCTTCCGGGCGACTGAGACAAAAAGTCTCGCGGACAAAATCACCTTTTCCGCCGGTAGGCTTTTCCTGCCGGTAACGTGAAATCCTGCGTCTCAACCCGTCAAGGGGCGGCGGTCCGGGTATTTTCATCGTGAAACCTCGCCTTTGAGAGGGAAGATAATACCGCATTTGGCAATTTGCGAGTCGATTCTCCGGCGAGCCCGGTGTGCTGGTGACGATGCGATGATGCTGATATTCAGACCGGGAATCGACATTACGTGAATCGCGGGCCCTAGCGGCCCGCCCCGCCGGAGAGCATACATGGAACGACCGGAACTTCCCAAAGGACTACCCGAAGACATCGAAGACAAGAAAGAAGCGGCCAAGGGCTGGTTTGAAAGCCTGCGGGACGCGATCTGCGCGCAATTCGAACAGTTGGAGGACGAGCTTGCCGGCCCCCTCTCGGACCAGGAGCCGGGGCGTTTCGTCGCCAAGGACTGGCTGAGAGAGAACGGCGAAGGCGGCGGCGGACGTATGTCGATCATGGAGGGCCGCGTCTTCGAAAAGGTCGGCGTTCATACGTCCACCGTCTATGGCGAATTCTCGCCCGATTTCCGCAGCCAGATTCCGGGCGCCGAGGAAGATCCGCGCTTCTGGGCCTCCGGCCTGTCGCTGATCGCCCACCCCGTCAACCCGAACGTACCTACCGTGCACATGAACACGCGCATGGTGGTGACGACCAGCCATTGGTTTGGCGGCGGCGCCGACCTGACGCCCGTGCTCAACCGGCGGCGCACACAGGAAGACCCCGACAGCGTCCTCTTCCATCGCGCCATGCAGATTGTTTGCGACCGTCATACGGTTGCAGACTACCCGCGATACAAGACTTGGTGCGACGATTACTTCTATTTGAAGCATCGCAATGAACCGCGCGGCATCGGCGGCATTTTCTTTGACTGGCTGCACTCTGGGGAGGAGGCAGGCGGTTGGGACGCGGATTTCGCCTTCACGCGGGATGTCGGGCGCGCATTTTCCATGGTCTACCCACGGATCGTGCGCTCGAATTTCAATGACGTGTGGTCCGAAGAAGATCGTGACGAACAATTAATTCGTCGCGGGCGCTATGTGGAGTTCAATTTACTTTACGATAGGGGTACAATATTCGGGCTAAAGACAGGAGGCAACGTGGAGTCGATCTTATCGTCCTTGCCACCCGTCGTGCGCTGGCCATAGAATGGCAAATGCTAAATCAGAAAAATCTTGAATTAGTTCGGAGGAGTACCGAGGTTAGGTAATGCTCGTTTCAATCGGAGGAGGTTGTAATGGCAGTACAGAATCAAGTGGCAGAAGCCGCGAAGGAACAAAAGCTTTCGCGCACAGTCGATACGCCGGATTTCGTCGTCCGGCTGGCTGAGGACATGAGGGTTAGAAGCGGGTCGGATCTGCCACTCTCCTGCTTCATCGAGCAGGTCAGAATGCAGTTGGCTGGCAAGTCGCCGAGCGATGTGGCACGCATCGTATCCGACCGCCCAGCAAAGCAAGCGCCCGTTCCGAAGTATCAATCTTCGGATTGCTTCAAATCCTGGGCCATGCCGGATTGATATCCGGGAAGTAATCGTCCGGCAGGGTGGAGGCCCTGCCGGACGTCCGAAACCTTTCCCCACCTTTTGCGTTTTGACCTTCAAGCCGCCGTTCGGCTGGAAGTCTTTCATGGCGTCAAAATATCAGGAGGCAGATATGCGACTGTTCGAATGTGGTACACTTGTACCTGGCTGCGACTGGCACACGCGCGCCAATGACGATGCCGAAGTGGTTCGCCGCGCTGTCGAGCACATGCGCAACGCCCATGGCGAGACGATCATCCGCGAAAATATGGTCGACAACATCAAGGCCCGCATTCGCGACGAGGCGAGCGCCGCCTGATCAACTGACATCAGGACTCGGTCAATTCCTTGAGCCGGGCGAGAAGAGCCGCCCGGTTCATGGCGAAATTGCCGTCGAGCCATTGTTGCTCAAGTTTACCCAGGATCTCGCCGACCCGAGGCCCTGCGCTCACGCCTGCGGCCAGCGCATCCCCGCCATTGACCGGAAAGACCGGCTTCTTCCACCGGGCCGTCCGCTCCAGCAACTTGCCGAGCCGTGCGGCGCGCGCCATCTCCCCGAAATCGCCTTCCGCCTTGCCCCGTGCAACTGCAAGCGCCAGCTTCAGCCGGGTGGCAATGCCGGATGCATCGTGGCGGTAGAGCAGGCGATCGAAGGCCGCTTCGGATACATCGTCCTTGATGCCGGGCGCATTCGCCCAGTCCTGCAAATAGGCCGCTTCCGCCTTCGACAGCCGCAGTCGTTCGCCAAGCTTTGCCAGCCGCGCGGCATCCGGCGGCACGATGGCTGCCAACCGCAGCAGCGGATCGAGCGCCCAGTCGAGTGCCTGTTCCGTGGTGACGAGTGCGGGAATGGCATCGATACCCCACTTCTCGGTCTCCGGCAGCACCTCGGTCAACACCCCGACCTGCCGCATCCAGAGCAGCGCCCGGCCCGGATCCTTGGCCGCAAGCAGCTTTTTCATCTCTGACCAGACACGCTCGGCCGAAAGCGTCGCGATCTTCGACCGCGCGGCCGCACAGGCGCGCAGTCCGTCCGCATCCGGTCTTCCACTGCCGTAATGCGCGAAAAAGCGGAAGAAACGCAGGATCCGCAAATGATCCTCGGCAATCCGCGTCGCCGCATCCCCGATGAAACGGATATTACGGCGCTCCAGATCGATGAGCCCGCCAACCATATCGACAACCGCGCCATCTGCCGAAGCATAGAGCGCGTTGATCGTGAGATCGCGCCGCTCGGCATCGGCCTGCCAATCATCGCTGAACGCCACCCGGGCACGCCGGCCGTCCGTTTCAACGTCGCGCCGCAACGTCGTGATTTCGAAAGGCTTTCCATCGACGACCAGCGTCACCGTCCCATGTGCGATGCCCGTCGGCACTGCCTTGATGCCAGCGGCAACAGCCCTCTCGACGACAGCCTCGGGCAACAGCGTCGTGGCGATATCGATGTCTGCAACGGGCAGCCCGAGCAGGCTGTTGCGCACTGCCCCGCCGACGACACGCCCCTCGCCGCCATCGCCGTTCAACAACGCCAGCACCCGCTGCAGCGCTCCGTCCTGGAACCAGGCCTCGCCGGCAATGGAGGTCATGAATAAAGCCTTTCGTAAAGCGTGCGGACAATGCCGGCGGTAATGCCCCAGATCATGCGCGGACCATAGGGCATGCGATAGAAATGCCGCTCCATCCCCTGCCAGACCATGCTGTCGGTCACGTGATGGCCGGGATTCATAAGGAAGGAGAGCGGGACTTCGAAAGCATCCTCCACCTCTGTGGGATTGAGCGCCAGTTCGAAGCCAGGCTTGACCACGGCGAGGATTGGCGTGATGCGGAAACCGGTCGCAGCCAGATAATGCGGCAATCGGGCGACGGGCTCGATGAAGACGTCCGCCAATCCGATCTCTTCACCTGCCTCACGAACCGCCGCCATTTCCGGCGACGCATCCTCCGGATCGATGGCGCCACCGGGAAAGGCGATCTGGCCGGAATGCTTGCGCAATGTCGAGGTGCGCAGCGTGAAGATGACGCTGGCGTCGTCGCCATCGTCCACCACGGGCACCAGCACCGCAGCGTCGCGCAGCTTCAGGCCTTCGACTTGCAAGGTAGTATCCGGATTGAGCGCGTGGTCGCCATGGTCGCGCCAGGCGAGCTCGACCGGACCGCCGCTCTGATTGAGCGCGCGGCGCCGGAATTCGGCGGCGGAATAAAGCGGAAATTCGCTCATCGCGTTAAGGCATCCAGTTCGGCAACCGGCATGACCGGGAAGATCGTACCGCCCGAGCGCACGCAGAACATCTCGCGCCCGGCGATCACAACGGTCTCGCCGAGTTCGACGAGATCATACATCACCGCGCGCGTCACCAGCGCCTCCAGCCGCCCGCGGACGTGCAGATAGGGCTTCAATTCGTCGTTCTCGCCACGGATGACGAAACGGATCGGATGTTCCCTGCCCGCCTCGACAACGTCGCCGACATTGGTTCGAAATGTCAGTACCCGCTTGCCTTCGCGCTCGGTCACGCTCATTTCGACAGCGATGAACGGCGCATCGACGACGCGGATACCCACCTTTTCCACAGGCGTGACGAGATAGGTCTTTTCATCCGCATCCTTGCGCAGCACCGTTGAAAACAGCCGGACCAGCGGCGCACGGCCGATCGGCGTTCCCATATAGAACCAGGTGCCGTCGCCACGGATTTCCATGTCGATATCGCCGCAAAACGGGGGCTCCCAGCGATCGACGGGCGGCAGGCTCTTCTTGCGTGCGCCGGCATCGCCGGCCGCGCGCGAAATCAGCGCAGCCAGACTTGCCGCATCGCTCGCCCCTCTGATTTCCTCGGTTGCCATTCTTCCGTCCCGGTTTGTGCTTAGTTACGAATACGGCCCTCTCTCACGAGATAGTCATTCGAAACGCGCTTGTCAGCCGTCTTCATAACGATAGGTTCTATTGATTATGGGGCAAATGTGTAAGGTCTGCGAATCGCGCGTACCGTTTTTCTGCCGTTGGAGATGCAAATGGGCATGATCAAATCGACCGAAACGAGCCTCGACGACCAGGCCATCATCGCATCCGCCGAACAGGCGCTGAAAGATATCGCCTCCATCCGTGCCGAAGTCTCCAAGGTCATCTTCGGCCAGGAGAACGTTGTGGAAAATACGCTGCTTGCCGTGCTGGCCGGCGGCCATGCGCTGCTCGTCGGCGTGCCGGGCCTCGCCAAGACCAAGCTGGTGACCACGCTCGGTGCCGTTCTCGGCCTTGCCGCCAATCGCGTCCAGTTTACGCCGGACCTGATGCCATCGGATATTCTCGGTTCGGAAGTCATGGACCAGGATGAGACCGGCCGCCGCTCCTTCCGCTTCGTCAAGGGCCCGGTTTTCGCGCAATTGCTGATGGCTGACGAGATCAATCGCGCTTCGCCGCGCACGCAATCGGCGCTGCTGCAGTCGATGCAGGAGTATCATGTCACCATCGCCGGGCAGCGTTACGATTTGCCTGCGCCGTTCCACGTTCTCGCAACCCAGAACCCGCTGGAGCAGGAAGGCACCTATCCGCTGCCGGAAGCACAGCTCGACCGCTTCCTGCTGCAGGTCGATGTCGATTATCCGGAGCTTGCCGACGAACGCAAGATCCTGCTCGAAACCACCGGCCTCAGCGAAGCGACGCCGCGTGCCGTGATCGATGCCACGCGCTTGATGGAAATCCAGAAATTGATCCGCCAGATGCCGGTCAGCGACGGCGTCGTCGATGCCATCCTGTCGCTGGTGCGTTCCGCGCGCCCCGGCCAAGGCAATGAAACGACTGACAAGCACGTCGCCTGGGGCCCTGGCCCGCGCGCCGGCCAGGCAATGATGCTCTGCGCCCGCGCCCGCGCGCTGTATGAAGGCCGGCTTGCGCCGTCGCTCGACGACGTGCATGCCCTGGCCGAGCCTGTGCTGGAACATCGCATGGCTCTGACCTTCGCCGCCCGTGCGGAAGGCATGTCGGTGCGGGATGTGATTGCAGGCCTGGTCAAGCGGTCGAGATCGTAACCAGGGTGTCGAGGAGAGTATAGCGCGTGGCATCCATCGGACAGATCGTCAGCCCGACCCCAGGCAATGATGCCCTCTCCCGAGCCCGCAGCCGTGCTGCCCTCGTGCCGGATTGCCTTGTCGAAGCCAAGCGCATCGCCAATACCGTGATTGCCGGCTGGCATGGCCGGCGCAAGCGCGGCATCGGCGAAAATTTCTGGCAGTTCCGCCCCTATACCGAGGGCGAGAGCCTGTCTCGTATCGACTGGCGCCGCTCGGCCCGCGACGATCATACCTATATCCGCGATCATGAATGGGAGGCCGCTCACACGATCTGGCTCTGGGCCGATCTCTCGCCTTCCATGATGTATAAATCGACCTACGGCCATGCCTCGAAGGAAGGCCGTGCGCTCGTCCTCATGCTGGCGCTGGCGGAAATTCTTTCCCGTTCCGGCGAACGCATCGGCTGCCCCGGCATCATGGAGCCGGTTGCGACCCGCAACGCCGCCGAGCGCCTGGCAGCGGCCCTGATGCACACCCCGCTCGAAGGCGGTCTGCCGCAGACCAGCATGATCCGTGGCTGGAGCGATATCGTCCTGATCGGCGATTTTCTGGACGATGCCGACACCGTCATGGGTCGGATCGGGCCTCTGGCTCGCCGCGGATTGCGCGGCCATGTGGTCGAGGTCGCCGACCCGGCCGAAGAGGTCTTCCCCTATAGCGGCCGCACCGAATTCACCGACCCGGAAAACGGCACGAAGCTAGTGGCGGGCCGGGCGGAAAACCTGCGGGAAGATTACCAGCGCGCCTATCTCGCTCGCCGCGAAAATCTCGGCCAATCACTGCGCCATCTCGGTTGGACTTTCGTCAGCCACCGCACCGACCGACTGACATCGGAAGCGCTGGTCGCCGTGCATATGTATCTCTCCGGCATGCCCGCCAAGGCGACGCTTGGGGGGCAGCCATGAGCGCGCTCTCCTTTGCCTTTGCCTCCCCGGCTATCCTTGGCGCTTTGATCCTGCTTCCGGCGATCTGGTGGCTGCTGCGCCTGACGCCGCCGCATCCGAGAGCGGAAGTCTTTCCGCCGCTGCGTATTCTGGCAACGATCCTGAAGCGCGAGGAAACGCCGGCGCGTAGCCCCTGGTGGTTGACCCTGCTGCGTATGGTGCTTGCCACTCTGGTCATCCTCGCCATCGCCAATCCGATGTTCAATCCGCGCACCAATACGCTGTCGAGCGACGGACCGTTGGTATTGGTCATCGACAATAGCTGGGCGAGCGCTGCCGATTGGGAGCGCCGTGTGCAGACGGCCGACGCGTTGATCGACGACGCCGACGCCAAAGGCATCCCCGTCTCCATCGCCTTCACCGCAGACAAGAGCAACGACACGACGCCCGGCGCTGCTGGCGCCGCCCGTGACAAGCTGCACGCGGCCAATGCAAGGCCGCTGGTGCCGGATCGCCAACGCGTCGCCCAGGCGATCAAAGCCGCTTTGAACGGCACCAAGCCGGGCACGATCGCCTTCCTTTCCGACGGCGCCGAAAGCAAGAACAAGGACGATATTGTCAACCAGCTCGCCGCCCTGGAGCCCAGCGAATTGCGCCTCATCGAAGGCGATGGCAGCGAAGTGCTGGCCATCACCGGCGCCACCAACGCCGCCGACAATATGACCATCACCGCAACGCGGCTGAACGGCAGCAGCCCGCTCCGGCTGGGGCTCAGCGCACTCGACAATCAGGGACGGCCGATCGCGGCCGGTTCGCTGAATTTCGCCGGTGGCCAGACGGTCGCGACCGGCACCATCGCCGCCCCCTTCGAAATGCGCAACGATTTCGCCCGCATCAGCATCGACCGCCACGCAAGCGCCGGCGCCGTGCATCTGCTCGACGATGGTTTCAAGCGCCGCCGCGTGGCGCTTCTGTCCGGGCAGGCCGCCGATGAATTCCAGCCGATCCTGTCGCCGCTTTATTACATCCAGCGCGCCCTGCAGCCCTATGCCGATCTGATCCAGCCGAACAGCGCGGATGTGGCAAAATCGATCCCCGAGCTGCTTGCCGGCAATCCCTCCGTCATGATCATGGCCGATGTCGGCCGCCTGCCTCAGGAAAGCTACGCGCCATTGCAGCGATGGATCCAGAATGGCGGCACGCTGGTGCGCTTCGCCGGACCGCGCCTTGCCGCCGCTCCCGCCGAGGACCCGCTGGTGCCGGTGACGTTGCGCCAGGGCGAACGCACCTTCGGCGGCGCACTCTCCTGGGCCGAACCGCAGCCCCTTGCCGACTTCCCCTCCTTCGGCCCCTTCGCCGGCATGCCGAAGCCGACCAACGTCCTCATCAAGCGGCAGGTGCTGGCCGAGCCGACACCCGATCTTGCCGAACGCACCTGGGCAAGCCTCGCCGACGGTACGCCGCTGGTGACCGAAAAGCAGATGCAGGCCGGCCGCGTCGTCCTCTTCCATGTCAGCGCCGAACCGCAATGGTCCGATCTGCCGATCTCCGGCGATTTCGTCGAGATGCTGCGTCGCATCGTGCAGCTTTCGCGCTCCGGCGGCGTCACCTCGACCGAAAGCGCGCCGAAGACCAGCGAAGCCCTGCCGCCATTCCGGCTGCTGACCGCCAAGGGCGTACTGACCAGCGAGACCGGCAACGCCCGCCCGCTCGATCCGAACAACAAAGGCGCAATCGCTGCCAACTTCGACAACCCGCCCGGCCTCTACGGTTCGGAGGAAGGCTTTACCGCGCTCAACGTCCTGCCCGACGGCGCAGAACTCCGGCCGCTGGATGCCTCCGGCCCGAGCGTATCCGTGGCGCGTGAGGGGCTGATTGGCGGCGAGGCTTGGTCGGCCAAGCCGATCCTCTTCACCATCGCTTTCCTGGTGCTTCTGGCTGACAGCCTCATCGTGCTCTTCATGAACGGTGCCTTCCCGCGCCTTCGGAAATCACCGAAGACGATCGCCGGCGGTGCCGCCGTGCTGTTGCTGGCAATCTCGGCCGCCGCCTTCCTGCATCCAACGAATTCCTGGGCCGACGATTCCAAACCCGGCGACGAGACCATCTATTCGCGGCTCGACAAGACCCATCTTGCCTATGTCGTCACCGGCGAATCCGACGTCGATCATACATCCGAGCGCGGACTTGCCGGCCTCTCCGATTTCCTCACCTACCGCACGACTCTGGAGCCGGGACCGCCGGTCGGCCTGGATCTCGCCAAGGACGAGCTCGCCTTCTATCCCATCATCTATTGGCCGATTTCCGCCACCGCGCCGATGCCGTCCAACGACGCCATCAATCGTATCGACGCCTATATGCGCAATGGCGGCACCGTGCTTTTCGACACGCGCGACGCCATCGACACGATGGGCGACAACACGACGCCGAGCCCGAATGGCCAGCGGCTGCAGGCGATTCTCGCCAATCTCGACATTCCGGCGCTGGAGCCGGTGCCGGCCGGTCACGTGCTCACCAAATCCTTCTATCTGCTGTCCAGCTTTCCTGGCCGCTATGCCGACAGCCCGCTCTGGATCGAGGCGCGGCAGGATACGCGCGGCGATGGCAATGCGGTCTCCTCCTCGGACGGAGTGACCCCGATCATGATCACCGGCAACGACTTTGCCGGCGCCTGGGCAACCGACGACAACGGCATTCCATTGCTGCCGACCGTGCCGCCGGACGAGACACAGCGCGAATATGCCTACCGCACCGGCGTCAACATCATGATGTACATGCTGACCGGAAACTATAAGTCCGATCAGGTGCACATCCCGGACATTCTGGAACGGTTGGGGCAGTAAGATGAATATTGGTTTCGCCCCCTTCCTGCCCTGGCCCGTTCTCGCCGCCCTTGCGGTGCTGACGCTTGGCATCGCCGCACTCGCGATCTATCGGCGCATGCGCGGCAGTTGGATCCGCGCGCTGGCGGCATTCGCCCTGCTGGCCGCCCTTGCCAATCCCGTGCTGATGCAGGAGGATCGCGACCAGCTCTCCACCATCGTCCCCGTCATCGTGGACCGCAGTCCGAGCCAGGAAACGCCTGAGCGCATCAAGATGACCGACGATGCTCTGGAGGCACTGAAAGACCGGCTGGCGCAATTCCCGCGCATCGAGCCTCGTATTGTCGAGGTGCGTGAACCGGCCGAATCCGAGTCGCCTTCGACCCGTCTTTTCGCGGCGCTCTCCTCGGCAATCGCCGATGTGCCACCCGCACGCGTGGGCGGCGCTATTTTCCTGACCGACGGTCAGATCCACGATATCCCCGGCGTCAATCAGGCACTCGGCTTCGACGCGCCGATCCACGGGCTGATCACCGGCAAGCCGGATGAATTCGATCGGCGCATAGAGGTGGTGCGCGCGCCTCGCTTCGGCATCGTCAACGACGAGCAGCAGCTCGTGCTGCGTGTCGTCGATGATGGCAAGAGCCCCGGCGGCACCGCGGCCGTCACCGTGAGAATGAACGGCGACGAGATCGCCACGCTGCAGGCGACGCCCGGCCAGGACACGCCCTTTAGCTTCAAGGTGCCGCGCGCCGGTAACAATGTGCTGGAATTCGCCGTCGCCGAAGTGCCGGGCGAAGTGACGCCCATCAACAACCGCACCGTTCAACTGATCGAGGGCATCCGCCAGAACATGCGCGTGCTGCTCGTCTCCGGCGAACCGCATGCCGGCGAGCGCGCCTGGCGCAATCTCCTGAAGTCGGATGCCTCCGTCGACCTCGTCCATTTCACCATTCTGCGTCCGCCGGATAAGCAGGATGGCACGCCGATCAACGAGTTGTCGCTGATTGCTTTCCCGACGCGTGAACTCTTCGTCGACAAGATCACCTCTTTCGACCTGATCATCTTCGACCGTTACCAGGACCGCCCCAACGTCCTGCCGACGATCTATTACGACTACATGGCTCAATATGTCGAAAACGGCGGCGCGTTGCTGGTTGCTGCCGGTCCCGAGCATGCAGCCGGCAATTCGATCGCGCTCACACCGCTGTCCTCCGTGCTCCCGGCCGAGCCGACCGGCCAGATGATCGAGAAGCCTTTCTATCCGCGCCTGTCGGAACAGGGCCGCAAGCACCCGGTCACGCGCGGTCTGGATGGATCGGACACCGAGCCGCCGCATTGGGGGCGCTGGTTCCGCAGCGTCGATGTCGAGAAGCCACAGGGCCAGACCGTGATGGTCGGCGCCGACAACCACCCGCTGCTGGTTCTGAACCGCGTCGGCCAGGGCCGCGTCGCCATGCTGCTCTCCGATGAAGGCTGGCTCTGGGCCCGCGGCTACGAAGGTGGCGGACCGCATGTGTCGCTCTATCGCCGCATCGCCCATTGGCTGCTGAAGGAACCGGCTCTGGAGGAAGAGGCCCTGACGGCAAGCGCCGCCGGCCGTGCGCTGGAAGTTACCCGCCAGACGATCGGCGACGATCCCGGCCCAGTCACCGTCAAAGCACCCTCCGGCAAGACGCAGACCCTGCAGTTGAAACAGGCGCAGCCGGGTCTCTATCAGGCCCAGAAGCACATGGACGAAATCGGCCTCTATCAGATCACCAGCGGCAATCTCTCCACGCTGGTGCATGTCGGCGCTGTCGACGCGCCGGAATTCAAGGCGATGATCTCGACCACGGAAACGTTGAAGCCCTTGGCGGAAAAGACCAAGGGGCTTGTCGCCCGGGTTGCGAGCACCGGAGGCGGCGTCACGGTGCCGCCGATTCTGCCGGTGCGCGGCGCCGTCCGCATAGCCGATAACCAACGCCTGACCATCCGCATGACCGATGAAACCGTCTTGAAGGGCGTCAATAACCTGCCGCTCTTTGCGGGCTTCGTTGGTCTTTCCGCCCTCCTCTTCGCCTTCTCCGCCATGTGGTGGCGCGAAGGACGGTGAATATAGATGCCGCAACTCGATGTGACCGATACCCCGTCAGAAAGCGAACTTACGGCGATCGGCGAAGGATTGACGGCCTTCAACGCCGCCGATGTCGGCCCATCCAGGCGCCGCGCGCTCGCCGTTCTGATCCGCGATGATAGCGGCAAGACCATCGGCGGCATTTCGGGCTATACGGCCTGGGGCTGGCTATTCACGGCCTGGCTGTTCGTGCCGGAAACACTGCGCGGGCAAGGCATGGCGGGAAAGTTGCTGGAAGCAGCGGAGACGGAGGCGATCGCCCGCGGCTGCCAAGGCGCCTGGATCGACACCTTCAATCCGCAAGCGCTACGGGCTTATCAGCGGCAGGGCTACGCCATCTTCGGCGAACTGCCGGAATTTCCTATCGGCCGCAGCCGTTACTTTCTGCAGAAAAAACTATCGCCCCGCTGATGGAAGCGAGGCGGTAGGCTTTGTTTTTGTAAAAGCTTAAACCGCCATTGCCGTCAGCGGCAAATCTTCGTCGTCATCCATCTCATCGGAGACAGCAACCGGGATATCCGCCTCACGCCAGGCGATCGTGCCCGCCAGTCGCGCATGCGTATCGGCGGCGATCGGTACGACGAGAACCCGGTTGGGATCGACCGGCCCCGGAAAGGCGAGCGCATTGTAAGCGACCTTCTCGAAGCCGAGCGGACCGTAATAGGGCGGATCGCCCACCAGGATCACGGCTTCCGACCCCTTGCGTTTGGCGGCTTCGACGGCGATCCGCACGAGTTCGCGGCCGATACCCTGGTTCTTGTGCGAGGGCCGGACGGCGAGCGGTCCCAGCAGATGCCCTTTGACCGAACCGGCCAGCACCGGCGTCATCCGGACGGAAGCGATCGTCTCGCCGTCATCGGTGCAGATGAAGGAGAGCGAGCGGTCATGCGGCCCCTGCTCGCGAATCCGCGCTGCGGCGCGGGTGAACCGGCCGGGACCGAATGCTTCTTCGTTGATGTGTTCGATGACAGCGTCATGCGACGCGTCCTCAGTGAGGTAGACCAGTTCGTGCTTGTGCATTAGACCAAAGAAACCAGATGGACATACGGGATGGTTCTCGAAAACGCTTGTCGAGCGTTCGGGATCATCGGCGTCGTCGCAGGCTTCTGATTGCTTCCATGGCAAGTGGTCCTCAAAGTGTGACAAGCCCGATAGCAGGAAATGCCCGCCTCGTCCAATGCAAAATGCGAGCGCCTGGATATTGACGCATGATCTTATCCGAAAGCCGCTTCGCACTCTCCGCATCATGTCTGTAACGCACTGTTCATCGTTTGCCGTCTCGAAATTCCGCGGCCATACCGTATCTTCCGGATCAAGTTCTTCGAAAGGATCTCCGAAAGGATAGAGTAAATGGGCATGTTGGTTGACGGCGTCTGGCATGACATCTGGTACGACACCAAGGAAACCAAGGGTCATTTCAAGCGCGCAGCTTCGCAGTTTCGCAACTGGGTCACCGCAGATGGCGCGCCCGGTCCGAGCGGCACGGGCGGCTTCAAGGCCGAAGCGGGCCGCTATCATCTCTATGTGTCGCTCGCCTGCCCATGGGCGCACCGCACCTTGATCTTCCGCAAGCTGAAGAAGCTCGAAAACCTGATCTCTGTTTCCATCGTCGACCCGCTAATGCTGGAAAACGGCTGGGAGTTCAAAGGCCGGGATGGTGGGACTGTCGATCACCTCCTCGGCGCAAAGGCGCTCTGGGAAGTCTACGTCAAGGCCGATCCGCATTATTCCGGCCGTGTTACCGTTCCCGTCCTTTGGGATAAGCAGACCGGCACGATCGTCAACAACGAATCCGCCGAAATCATCCGCATGTTCAACAGCGCCTTCGATGGATTGACGGGCTCGAAGAGTGATTTCTATCCGATGGATCTTCGCAGCGACATCGATGCTTTGAACGATATCGTCTACGACACGGTCAACAACGGCGTCTACAAATCTGGTTTCGCCACCACACAGGAAGCCTACGAGGAAAATGTCCGACGCCTGTTCGAAACCCTCGACATGCTCGACAAGCGCTTAGAAGGAAGCCGCTACCTCTTCGGCGACCGGCCGACCGAGGCCGACTGGCGGCTGTTCACCACGCTCGCCCGCTTCGACGCCGTCTATGTCGGCCACTTCAAATGCAATATTCGCCGCATCGAGGATTATCGCAATCTCTCGGGCTATCTGCGTGACCTCTACCAGGTCCCCGGCGTCGCCGAGACGACCAATCTTGCGCACATCAAGACCCACTATTATCGCAGCCACAGGGCGATCAACCCCACCGGAATCGTCCCCGTAGGTCCCGACCTCGATCTCGACCGCCCGCATGCACGCGAACGGTTGGCAAAGGCGGCTTGAGGCAAGGCTACCAATAGTTCGAGGGCGGCGCGTCGCCCTCCAGCTCCTTCAGCCGCCGATAGGTTGCCTTGGTCGTCTCCGGCGGCAAGGCGTCGAGCGAGAAGAAGCCGCTTTCGACGATCTCGAGATTCGGCTTGCGCGGCACGGTCTGCTCGACCTCTACACGGTAGAAGACGACGTGATCGCGCTTGCTGATGTGGTTGTTGAAATAGACGTGGAAGAGCTGGGGCCGGCCCGATATCACCAGATTGCCCTCTTCCCGCAATTCCTTGGCCAGCGCCTGCTCCACTGTCTCGTGGCGCTCGACACCGCCGCCCGGCATGTGCCAGCCGGCGACATAGGAATGCCGCACCAGGAAAATCCGTCCCTCCCTGTCGAAACAGGCCGCACGCACGCCCATGGTCATGCTGCGGGTGAGCACGAAATAGCTGTGCAGCATTCTGCCGAACAGCTTGGCCCGCCAATTGCGAGCTTCGTCGGGAGCAGTGCTGTCCTTCATGCCCCGGCTCCGGCGTTGCGATCCACCACCGAAAAACCGATGTATTTGTTTTGACAATAGACTGAGCTATGTCTCATCTCATGTTCAAGCTCGCGCATATTTCCGACGTTCACCTGGGCCCCTTGCCACGGCTTTCGATCAGAGAACTGGCCTCCAAACGCATTACCGGATTTGTGAACTGGCACCGGAACCGGCGCAAGCATCTTTTTGGCGGGACGCTCGATCTTCTGCTCGAGGACATCAAGTCGAAGCAAGCCGATCATCTTGCCGTGACCGGCGATCTCGTCAATCTCGCCAGCGGCATCGAGATCCGCACCGCCGCGGAATGGCTGAAGACGCTTGGTGATCCTGCCTTCACCTCCGTCGTGCCCGGCAACCACGATGCCTATGTGCCCGGCTCCTACGAAAAGGCCATGCGCGCCTGGTATCCTTATGTCCAGGGCGACCATGCGCCTGCCGAATGGCAGGAAGACCGGCGCATTTTCCCCTATTTGCGTATTCGCGACCGTGTCGCGTTGATCGGCTGCTCGACGGCAGTGGCAACGCCTCCCTTTGCGGCCAGCGGCTTCTATTCGGCCCGGCAGGCGCGCGAAACGGTGAATATGCTGCGCGCCGCCGGCGAGGCCGGCCTTTTTCGCGTGGTGATGATCCACCACCCGCCGATCCGCGGCGCCACCAGCTTCTATAAGCGCATGATCGGCATCCGCCGTTTTGCCGCCGTCGTCTCGACAGGGGGCGCCGAACTGGTCCTGCACGGCCACACGCATCTCAATACGCTGCATTGGCTGAGGGGGCAAACCGGCCCGGTGCCGGTCGTCGGCATTGCATCGGCCTCGCAAGGTCCTGGCGGGCTGAAGCCGGCCGCTGCCTACAATCTCTTCACCATTGATGGCCATCCTGGCGCCTGGGAGCTCAAGGCCGAGCGCTTCAGTCTCAATGGCCGGGGTGACGATGTAGAGGACCAAGGCGTCAATATCCTGGCGTGATAATCTGTGGCATTTTGTGAATGCCACTTTGTCGTTTCGGTGGCGTTTTCGAATATCCGGAGCTACAATTCTCTCATCGAATTTCGGGAGGGATATGATGGGCTTTGGTGTAGCGATGAAGAGTTCCGCCGTGACGGCGCTTGCCGTGGGATTTCTGTTTGGCGCCAGCCTGCAGGCCCTCGCCGCCGGCTCAGAGAGCGACGAGACAGCACCGCCGCCGAAGACCAAAACCACGACCAAATGCACGGATGGCAAAGTCTGGGACAAGGATAAAAAGGAATGCGTGAAACCGCAGAAAAGCGGTTTTAACGACGATCAGCTTTTCCAGGCAGCACGCGAGTTCGCCTATGCCGGCCAGTATGACAACGCCATCACCGTCCTGAAGCTTGCCAAGAACCAGGACGATCCCCGCATTCTCAACTATCTCGGTTATTCCAACCGCAAGGCCGGCCGCATGGAGCTCGGCATGACGTATTATCGCAAGGCCCTGCAGCGCGATGAGAATTACATCCTCGCGCGCTCCTACATGGGCCAGGCGCTGCTCGAGCAGGGCGATGTTCAGGCGGCACGCGTGCAACTTGTTGAAATCCGCGATCGCGGCGGTGAGAACACCTGGGCCTATCGCTCGCTGCTGCAATCGCTGAATGGTCAAATCAGCTATTGAGAGGTGCGCACACTCCATTCCTCAAGATCGCGTGAGAAGTGGAGATGAAGCGCACAACCACTTTTTGAAGACTTGCGAAACGGCACGAAAATGGTTCATACCAACACAGAACGATCCTTCGGCTCAGTTAGCTTTTTTCGGAAGAAAAGCCGTCTTTTGCCGGAGGACGCCTGCAGCTCTCCAACCCCCAACGTCTCCGTGGAAAGACAATGCCTACGCCGGTAGCCGCCATTGACATCAGACGAGATCTGGTAGGCCTTCTGCCGAAGCTCCGGCGCTTCGCCTTGACATTGGCCGGCGATCTGACCGACGCCGACGAACTCGTGCAGGGCGTTTGCCAGCGCGGCATTGCGAAATTCCATCTGTGGAACAATGACGGCCGGCTCGAAAGCTGGCTCTACACCATGGCCCGCCATCAATGGGTGGATGAGGCCCGACGCCATCGGCTGCGGTCTGCCACCAAGGGTGGCGCGCTGGAACAAGGCGAACTGGCAGCGCCGGGCATGCGCGCCAATCCGGTCGAAGCAAGCGAAGCGCATCAGATGGTCACATCTTTGCCCGAAGGACTTGCCAGTGTCTTCCTGCTCGTCGATGTCGAAGGGCATAGCTACAAGCAGACGGCCGATATTCTTGGCATTTCCGTGTCGACGGTAGCGTCCCGGCTTTCCGGTGCCCGCCTTCGCCTCGCTACTCAAGGTCACAGCCGCTCGCCGCGAAGGTTTTAGCATTGCAGGATATGAAAAAAATGCCGCTCGAAACTCGCCTGTCCGCCTTTATGGACGGCGAGACGAGTCGCGAGGAGAAGGAGGAGCTGGAGCGGCTCATCGCCTCCGATCCGGAAGCGCGGCGGATTTTCGATGAGCTGAAGCACGGTTCCGATGTCGGCCGCAAGGCTTTCGACGAGGTGCTGAAGGAGCCGGTGCCGCTAGCGCTGGTACGCTCCATCAAAAGCGCGCAGGCGCCGAAGGCGCGTGAGCCCGCCCCTCGCCTTTCCCGGCCATCCCTGAAGCTTGCTCCGACCGGCCGCCAGGCGCTTGCCGCAGCCCTTATCCTCTTCGTGGTCGGCGGCGGCATCGGCTATCTCATCGGCATGCAGCCGTCCGGCACACCCGCTGCGGCCCCGGCCTCACCAGCGCCGAACCGCACATGGCTCGACGATATCGCCGCCTATCACCGCATCTATGCGCATCAACCCCGCCATATCGTCGAAGTACAGGCAACCGAGGTCGACGAGATCAGCAAATGGCTGACGGGCACTGTGGGCGTGAAATTCAATATACCGGATCTTGCCGCCGACGGGTTGGTCTTCCAAGGCGCACGCATGTTCATTGCCAACGGCAAACCGGTCGGCCAGTTGATCTATAAAGACCTCGACGGCGATGTCGTCGCCATCTGTTTCATGAAGGATGAAGGCGTCGCCGGCGACGGCAATTTTGACGAGACCATCAAGGATGACGTGAGCATCGTATCCTGGCATCGCAGCGGTACCGCTTATGCCGTCGTAGGCCCCTCCTCCGACGCGATGCTCGACCAGATCGCTGACCGGGTATCGTCGGAAATTTGAGCTGATCCGCTGGCGCTGCTTGCGACTTCCGTTCAGCCGGGAATACAATCCATCCGCCAATCGTACCCGGAGGCTTCGTCCGATGGGGCGCATTCTGGAGATCGATCATGTCCGACATTCTGCTGACCATCCCGGAGATTGACGAGCGCATCGCGGCAATAAGAGAAAATCTTCGCGAGTTGATCGAACAGGCCGCCGCATATTCCGGCGCAGCGGACGAGGAGCTCGCATCGGAGCGCATTGCCGAACAGGAAGAGGAGCTCGAACGCCTGTTGAAGCGGCGCGAGGAACTTTCCGGGCAAAAATCCTGACGGCGAAGAGACGGCGGCGCTGATTTCCCCTGCCGTCTCTCGTTCGCGAGATCAGCGAGACGGCGCCGGCGAAATCGTCCTGGTGGCTTGCTCGCTTGAAAAGATGATGAAGGCGAACAACAGAACGCCAATGAAGATCACGATCGACGCTGCTGCAACGATCGGCTCCATCGCCATATTGCCAAGAAGCATGAGATACAGTGCCGGCACAAGGACTGCGACGCCGGCCGTGTAGATGTAATATTGGATCATCGCCAGCCGTCTTTCCGCCTTTTGCGGGTTCAGTGCGTGGTAGCCGCCGAAGAGCGCCATGGTCACCCAGCCGAGAAGGTTGGCATGCGCATGAGCGCCGATGACGCTGTGATCCTCGGTGATTGCCATTTTCAGGCCTATTCCAATTCCGATGATCAAAAAGATGATGGCTGTCTTGAAATAAAGATTGGCAAGACGTGGCATGACTTCCCCCGATAGGATTGCCGATCGTCTAAAATATCACGTCAATCAGCCTCCCCGAAATTCAGCTTAATGGACAATAGCGGGTCAACTGCTTCGCGAGTTTCACGGAGAAGCGCCCGTATGGATTTCTCCGCCATTTCTGCTGACATCAGCACCATCATGCGTTATAGAACCGCCAAGCGACTTCAAAGGAGAGCGTTTGATGAGAACTCACGGCACAGGAAACCACCGCTGAAAAGCAGTGCCGTGAAGGGCTGCTTATTCGGCCCGTCCATCAAATTGTTGTCTCCAGCCCCTGGAGGGCACTCATGTTTCGTCGCTTTGAAAAGCTCGTCGATCCATTCCAGTATTATGATGATCTGAACCCGCCGTCGGATTCATGGCGGTATCTTAAAAGCAACCTGCGCCCGTTCCGCTTCGTCATGGGAATGAGCCTTGCCCTGACCGTCATCGGTGCGGCGATCGAGATCTGGCTCATCGGCTATACCAGCCAGCTCGTGGACATTCTCGCGGCCGCTCGCCCGGATCAACTTTGGGCGTCCCACGGCGCCGAATTGCTGGCCGCCGCCGCCCTTGTGCTGATCGGGCGGCCGCTCGCCGGCTATATCAGGGAAAGCCTCGACGACATCGCGTTTCGGCCGAATGCTGAGACCCTGTTCCGCTGGCGGGCACATCGCCATGTCCTGCGGCAATCCGTCGGCTGGTTCCGCCAGGACTTTTCCGGACGCATCGCCAGCCAGGTGCGCGACATCGGCAATTCCGCGACCGGAGCGGCTTATGCGGTGCTGCACACGCTATCCTTCGTCACGATCTATGTCGCCGGCTCGCTGTGGCTCATGGCCTCGATCGATCTGCGTCTCATCTGGCCATTGCTCGTCTGGATCTGCTGCTACCTGGGTCTGATGGCATTTGTCATACCGCGGCTCCGCCGGGCGTCCGAGGAGTTTCAAGGCGCCTATGCCTCCCTGACGGGCATGCTGGTCGATACCTACGCCAATATCGATGTCATAAAGCTCTTTGCCAATGCGGCCGAAGACGACCGTGAAGGGCGGGAGCGCTTCGCCGCTGCCCGCAGGACGTTTGTGCGCGTGCAAAAGCTCGAAGTCATGGTGAATTCGAGCATGCTGTTCCTGGGCAGCTTTCTTATCGTCGGCCTGGTCGGCTATGCCGTCATCCTTTGGCAGGCCGGCAGCGCGCCGCTCGGCCTGATTGCTGCTTCGCTCGCCTTGAGCTTCCGCATCACCGGCATGGCGGAATGGATGCTCGACGCCGTCTCGTCGCTGTTCGGCCATCTCGGCGCTATGCGGCAATCGCTGCTGACTGTGGCACAGCCGCTCGCCATTACGGATGAACCCGATGCCCGCCAGCTCATAGTCAACGGCGGCGCCATCACCTTCAAGTCCGTGACGCATCATTACGGCAAGGGCAATGGCGGTCTGGACGGCGTTTCGCTGCAGATCGCACCCGGCGAAAAGGTCGGCCTTGTCGGCCGCTCCGGCACTGGCAAGTCGACGCTCGTCAACTTGCTGCTGCGGTTCTTCGATCCGGAAGCAGGCTCCATCGAGATCGACGGACAGAATATCCGCGGGATCGCCCAGGAGAGCCTGCGCAGACAGATCGGCATGGTGACCCAGGACGCTGCCCTGCTCCACCGCTCGGTTCGCGACAACATCGCCCATGGCGACCCCCGCTTCTCCGACAGCGCGATCGCAGCGGCGGCGGACAAGGCGGCCGCAAGCGGCTTCATCGCAACTCTCCGGGATCACGAAGGCCGCACCGGCTACGACGCCCATGTCGGCGAGCGCGGCGTCCAGCTATCGGGCGGACAGAGGCAACGCATCGCGCTTGCCCGCGCCATCCTGAAGGACGCGCCGATCCTGGTGCTCGACGAGGCGACGTCGGCTCTCGACTCGGAGGTGGAGGCCGCCATCCAGGATACGCTCTATGGCGTCATGGAGGGCAAAACTGTCATCGCGATCGCCCACCGCCTGTCGACCATCGCCCGCATGGATCGCATCGTCGTCCTCGATGAAGGGCGGATCGTCGAAGACGGTAGCCACGACGATCTGCTCGCGCAAAACGGCATCTATGCCGCATTGTGGGCACACCAATCCGGCGGCTTCATCGGCGACGATGTCTAATTGGATCATGCCGGGTAGCCGGTCGACGCACCGTAGCCTCCGTCCGACACCCAAAATGCGGAGGCGACCATCAACAATGGTCGCCTCATGCCCACCCTTTGAGGCGGCGTTGGATCTTCGCTACGGTACCCGATATCATTTCACGGGTATGACAGTCGGAGCATCCTTGTTCTTCAAAAGCACAACGATGAATTTTGCGGGTTTGGTCTTGCTTGCGTTGCGGCTGACCACGTGAATGTCGGACGGACCTTCGTAGAAGGTTTCTCCTGGCGACAAGGTGACTTCTTTTCCCCCCTTGACCTGCATCACGATCGAGCCCTCCAGAACATAGACGAATGCATTTGCGTCATGTTTGTGAATAGGATCGGAACCTCCTGGCCCGTATTCGACTGATATCATCAGCCCCTCCTTGCCAGGATAATTTGGAAGGTCCTTTTTCATGAGCGATGTGACGTGTGCAGTGTTGTCAGCCGCAGCCGACATCGTGCCGAGGAGGCAAACCGTAGCCGACACAAATAGTCCTAGAAAAATTGACTTCATCGTCGTAATCCCCTTGGTTGTTGAAGCGTAGATGCGCGTTGGCATGATTTCGTTTCGACTTCGAATGCTTCGGGCAAAAGCCTTCGCAGAGTTGCGGGCATCGTTTCATACACCCAGCAATGCATCGTCTCGCACTGTTTGCGCCCATCGTTGCGAAGTCGAATCGACGAACGTGACGGTCTCATCGAGCGGCGCCCGGCCGGTGCGGGCGTAAGGCTCAGTGACGTCCTCGTACCCAATCGACATGCCGCAGAACAGGATGAGCCCTTCGCGCGGTGACAGGATCTCCGCGACGGTCTTGCGGTACACCGACCACGCCATTTGGGTGCAACTGTGCAACCCTTCGGCGCGCAGCAACAGCATGACGGTCTGAAGATACATGCCGACATCGGCCCATTGGGGTACACCCAGGTCGCGGTCGATGTAGCAGAACAGGGCGGCGGGCGCGCCGAAACAATTCCAATTTGCGGAAGCAGCTCTCTGACTTGCCTCCCAGTCGCCGTCCGCAATGCCGAGCGCATGGTAGCGTTCATGGCCGAAGGCAGAGCGACGCTCGCGGTACGGAGACTTCAGTGTGTGCGGGTACATTTCGTATTCCCGCTCGTCCCAGGGGTCGCCTGCCGCCACGCGTTTCCCCGCGCGCTTCTTGAGCTCGGCAAGCGGCTCTCCGGTCATTACGTAGGTGTTCCATGGCTGGATGTTCGATCCGGAAGGAGCCCAAGCCGCGGCAAGCAGCACACGCTCCAGCACCGCCTTCGGGATATCCCGGTCGGTGAACTTGCGCACCGCCCGTCGACTCTTGACCGCCTCATATACGTCCATGATCGTTCACCTTCTAGTTGTCAGGTTCCCAATAACCAAGAGGTACCAATTCGAGATGAGCCGGCCAATTCTGCGCAGTGTTTGTCCGCGCACTGCATTTGGTTAGACGAAGCCATACCAATGGCTAGGCTAAGTCCTATCGACGCTCTGACTATTTCGTACTCAGTGGCTAGGTTCGGGCGCGCGCCTGGATAGCGGCCAGCTCGGCGTTTGCAGCGGCCAGCCCGCTGAACGACAAAACAAAAAATCCCCTCGACCATATCGAGGGGATTTTGTCTTCACGGCGCTTACTAACGGCTGAAAGTCAGCCCTTTTTCGCCTGAATATCGAGCACGCGGTTCGCCGCCGAGACGATCGCCTCGAGAGAAGCGGCGACGATGTTGGTATTGATCCCTGCACCGAAGAGCTTGCCGCCGGGATAGGAGGTCTCGACATAGGAGATTGCCGCGGCATTGGAGCCGTGCTGCAGCGAATGCTCGGAATAATCCTCGACCGACATCGGAATGCCGAGATAGATCGAGAGGGCATTGATGAAGCCGTCGATCGGGCCGTTGCCGCGGCCTTCGATGCGCTTCACCTCGCCATTGTCGGTGATCTCCGCCGCGACGATACGCTCGCCCTTATGCGCGGGATCGGCGAAGGTGTGGTGATCGACGAAGCGGATGCGAGCGTCGGACTGCGTCACGTAACGTTCGATGAAGTGATCGTAGATGCGCCTCGACGGCAGCTCCTTGCCCTCTTCATCGGTGATGCGCTGGATCTCCTCGCGATATTCCACCTGCAGATTGCGCGGCAGGTTGAGCCCGTAATCCTGTTGCAGGATATAGGCGATGCCGCCCTTGCCCGACTGCGAGTTGATGCGGATAATCGCCTCGTAGGTACGGCCGACATCCTGCGGATCAATCGGCAGATACGGCACTTCCCAAACCGGATGGTTGGCGACCTTCGCCGCCTTCATGCCCTTGTTGATCGCATCCTGGTGCGAGCCGGAAAAGGCGGTGTAGACCAGCTCGCCGACATAAGGGTGACGCTCGCTGATCGCCATCTGATTGGAATATTCGAAGACTTCCTTCATGCGCTCGATGTTCGAGCAATCGAGCTCGGGATCGACGCCCTGCGTGAACATGTTCAGCGCCATGGTGACGACATCGACATTGCCGGTGCGCTCGCCATTGCCGAACAGCGTACCTTCAACACGGTCGGCGCCGGCCATCAAGGCCAGTTCGGCAGCGGCAATACCGGTGCCGCGGTCATTGTGCGGATGCAGCGAAATGATCAGGTTTTCGCGATTGTCGAGATTGCGGCACATCCACTCGATCTGGTCGGCATAGATGTTCGGTGTTGCCATTTCGACGGTCGACGGCAGGTTGATAATCAGCTTGTTGTCCGGCGTCGGCTTCACCACCTCGATGACGGCGTTGCAAATTTCCAGCGCCACCTCCAGTTCGGTGCCGGTAAAGCTTTCCGGTGAATATTCGAAGCGATAGCCCCCGCCCGCTTTGGCCGCCATGTCGGTGATCATCTTGGCCGCGTCGACGGCGATCTCCTTGATGCCCTTCACATCCTTGGCGAACACCACGCGGCGCTGCAATTCGCTGGTAGAATTGTAGAAATGCACGATCGGCTTATTGGCGCCTTCCAGCGCCTCGAAGGTGCGGGTGATCAGCTCCGGGCGGCACTGCACGAGAACCTGCAGCGACACGTCGGCCGGCACATTGCCGTGCTCGATGCACCAGCGGGCGAAATCAAAATCGGTCTGCGATGCCGACGGGAAACCGATCTCGATTTCCTTGAATCCCATCTCCAGCAACAGATGGAACATGCGGGCCTTGCGGTCGTGGCCCATCGGGTCGACCAGCGCCTGGTTGCCGTCGCGCAAATCGACGGAGCACCAGATCGGCGCCTTGGTGATGGTTTTCGAAGGCCAGGTTCGGTCGGGAATATTGATCTGCGGGTAAGCGCGGTATTTCACCGCTGCCTCGGGCATGCCTTTGGGGGAATGGCTGTTCGCGTCCATGTTTCGTCTCTTCCTTTCCCGTCATTTGCCCCGCGTCTTAGCCGATCGTACGCGGCTTGGCGATGACAAATACGGACCCGCTACGGGGTATACTGTCGATTTTGGGGATATGTCGCGAGGAGCGATGGCCGGGCGGGCTCTACGGCCGCCGAGCGCTCCTCAAAGGACCCGGCAACCGCGCGTAAGGCCGAGAAGAAGAAGCGAAGTAAGGGCGCGCGTATTGTCACGCAGGGCAACGCGTCCACGTGCAATCTGTTCGGAAATCTTCGCGCCAGTCGTCTTCATGGCCGCGCTTATAGCCGCGCCATAAAAAAGAAGCAACCCCTTGCTCACCGTTTGAGCACTTGCACCCCATGCGACAGCGCCATCATCAATCCGCCGGCGATCAGCCCCCAGAAGGCGCCCGAGATGCCCCCGAAGGAAACGCCTGATGCCGTGACGAGGAAGGTGATCGCGGCCGCCTCGCGCGATTCCGCCTTTTGAAAAGCATTCATGGCAGAGTTGGACAAAGCGCCGACCAGCGCCAGGCCGGCGACAGCTTCGATCAGGATCGGCGGCGCCAGTGCCACGAAGGCGGTAACGGCGCCTGCCAGCAATCCGAGGATGATGTAGACGACACCCGCGGTGATTGCCGCCCAATAGCGCCGCTTTGGATCGGCATGGGCGTCCTGCCCGGCGCACATGGCGGCGGTGATCGCGGCAAGATTGACGGCATGGCCGCCGAAGGGTGCGCTCAACAGCGAAAACAGGCCGGTCACGGCAAAGAGCGGGCCGGGCTTCGGATCATAGTGGTGGACCTTCAGCACCGCGATGCCCGGAATATTCTGCGACGCCATGGTGACGATGAAAAGCGGCAGCGCGATGGAGACGAGGCCGGCGACCGTGAAGGTCGGCTTCACCAGTTCGAGGCTCGGCATCAGCGAATGCTCAAGCGATGCCAGCGCTCCATCGGGCACCTTCACGCCGAAAGCCAGCACCAGCGCAAAAGCGGCAAGCGCCGCCGGAACGGCCCAAAGCCGTTTGAAGGCCCCAACCACGATCCAGGCGGTGATGATGGGCAGGCCAAGCACTGGATCGAAGGCGATGGCCTTCACAGGCGCAAAGCAAAGCCCGAGCAGGACGCCGGCCAGCATGGCGTTCGCCAGCGCCGCCGGAATAGCTGCGACGGCGCGCCCGAGCGGCCGGAACAGGCCGGCAATCACGATCAGCACCGCACAGATCAAAAAGGCGCCGACCGCCACCGGAAAGCCGCCCTCGATGGCGCCCGCACTCGCCAGAAGTGCTGCCCCCGGCGTCGACCAGGCAATGCTGACCGGCAGCCTTGTTGCCAGGCTGAGCACGATGGCGCAGAGCCCCATCGCGATCGACAGGGCCGTCAACCCGGACGCGGCCTGCGCATCCGTGGCGCCGACCGCCTGCAACCCATGCAGCACGACCGCGAAGGAACTGGCAAAGCCGACAAAGGCGGTAAGGCAGCCCATGAACAGGCTTTGGACGGAAAAATCTTTGAGCATGGCGGCCGCTGGAGACTCGTGGATGCGGTGGAAAGCGCATGGAGCATCACAAGCGGCGGTCGTGCAAGTGCAGTTTGACGAAAGAATGCAGCCGTGTCAGGCAACGCACGGGGGCAGCCGCATTTCGAGCGGACGGACTGCGGCGATTTTCGCCAGGGCAATCCGGGCCAGAGAGCGCCCCTCGATTGGCAGAAGAGCTTGAATAGGTATTGCGCACGAAACATCAAACTTGTGTAGTCAAACGCATCTAGGTTTCTGAATTTCAGTCGGCTGAAATCGATAGATGCGTAAAGGGGGAACGATTCATGTATTACGCTATCCTGGCCTATCACGAAGAGAGAGTGGTCGAATCCTGGACCGAGGAGGAGGATGCGGCGTTGATGACCGAACTCCTGCAGGTGAATGATCGCCTCGTTCAGGAAAAGTCTCTGGGGCCGGCCGCGCGGCTTGGCCCGACCGAACGCGCGGTGACGCTGCGGGGCAAGGGTGCCGGCATCGTCACGGACGGCCCCTTTGCTGAAACCAAGGAGCAATTGCTGGGCTTCTATGTCGTGGATTTTCCAACGCTAGAGGCAGCGGTCGCAGCCGCGCGCGACCTCCGACGCGTCAATCCGACGGCAGTCTATGAGATCAGGCCGATTTCGCTTTATCTGCCCGGCGCGCCGCTGGTATCGCGGGATGAGGAATAGCGCCAACACAAAAGCGCCCTCGCCTGCCTTTGGGCAAACGAGGGCGCTTTGACTGAGCAAAGAGCCGTCAGATCAAATCTCGGCCTGCGACGTCACGATCCGCGAAACCAGGCCGTAAGCCTTAGCCTCTTCCGCAGACAGCCAGTAGTCGCGGTCCGTGTCCTTGGCGATGCGCTCGACCGGCTGGCCGGTGGCTTCCGAGAAGATCTTGTTCAGGCGTTCGTTCATCTTGATGATCTCGCGAGCCTGAATTTCGATGTCGGAGGCCATGCCGCGGGTACCGCCGGACGGTTGGTGCAGCAGGAAGCGGGTGTTCGGCAGGCAGATGCGGCGCTCCTTGGGGGCGGCGACGTAAATCAGTGCACCCGCGGAAGCGACCCAGCCGGAGCCGATCATCCAGACCTTCGGCTTGATGAACTTGATCATATCGTGAATGGAATCGCCGGATTCGACGTGGCCGCCGGGCGAATTCACGTAGATACGGATATCCTCATCGCTGGCGGCCGCGAGTGCCACGAGCTGCGAGCAGACCTTCTGCGCCAGTTCCTGCGTAATGCCGCCATAGATGAAGATCGAGCGCGATTTGAAAAGATTCGCCTCCGCGTCCTTGCCCAAGGGCAGCTCTTTCGTCTTTTCTTCCTGTTCGTCTTCGTCGTTCATTCGCAAGTCTCCAGCAGATGTATCCTACCGCACATAATGCGACTCCATGCGTAAAACAATGCCGGAAAAAGGCAAGGCGTGAATAGCCAGGGAAAGCATGGCGTTATGGTTGCGGATTACCGAATTGTAACTTGAAGAGGCTTTGAAAAGCCGGAATTCCATCCTACGTCAGGTGGGCGCGACGAGAATCGCGCCCGGAATTTGCAGCAACAGATCGCCAAGGAGGCCATCATGTCGCCTGAAGAACGTCAAATGCTCGCTTCCCTCTTCGATCGCGTCCGCACTACGGCGAGCACCCAGCGCGATGCCGATGCGGAAGCCTTCATCAATCAATCGGTTCGCGAGCAGCCCTATGCGCCCTATTTCCTTGCGCAAGCCGTGCTCATACAGGAACAGGGCATGAAGGCAGCGGCCGACCGCATCCAGCAGCTCGAAGCACGCGTGCACGAGCTGGAACAGCAGGGCGCCGACACTCACCCGCAGGCCCAGAGCGGCAGCAGCTTCCTCGGCGGCCTCGGCTCGCTGTTCGGCGGCAACCAGCAGCAGCGCGCCGCTGCCCCGCAAGCCCCGCAGCAGCAGGGCCGTCTCTATGACGATTATGCCCGCAACGCTCCGCAGCCGGGCCCATGGGGCGGCCAGCAACAGCCGACCGGCCCCTGGAATCCGCAGGCCGGCGCTCCCTCCGCGGGCGGCAGCTTCCTGCGCGGCGCCCTTGGCACGGCTGCCGGTGTGGCCGGCGGCGTGATGCTGGCGGAATCGCTCTCCAGCCTGTTCAGCCCGCATCTCGGCGGCACCGCCGCAGGCTCGGGCCTTGGCGGCCTTTTCGGCGGGACTTCCGCCAACGCAGCCGAACAGCCGGTTCAGGAAACGATCATCAACAACAACTATTTCGGCAACGACGACAAGAACGATCAGAACGACAATGATCAGACCAATGTCGACTACGCCTCGAACGATCAGGACGACGACTACGATGATTCGTCCGATAATGGCGGCGACGACAGCTCGTTCGCGTAATACCGATCGCCTCTAATGACAAAAGCCGCCCTGCCTTCGGAGGGCGGCTTTTTCAATTTCAGCCACGCCCGCGATAGGGTTGCACGCCCTGATCCGGTAGCCACACGCCCTCGGGCGGCTTGCCCGTCTGCCAGAATACATCGATCGGGATACCGCCTCGGGGATACCAGTAGGCACCGATGCGCAGCCACTTCGGCTCCAGCAATTCGACCAGCCGCTTGGCGATGTAGATCGAGCAATCCTCATGGAAGGCGCCGTGGTTGCGGAAGGAATGCAGGAAGAGCTTCAGCGACTTCGATTCCACCAGCCATTCGTTGGGCACATAGTCGATGACGATATGAGCAAAATCCGGCTGTCCGGTCATCGGGCAGAGCGAGGTGAATTCCGGTGCGGTGAAACGCACGACATAATCCGTGCCAGCATGGCCGGACGGCACTTTTTCGAGAACGGCAGCTTCGGGGTTCGCGGCCGTTTCGGTCTGGCTGCCGAGCATCGACAGGCCGGAAACATCCGTTGTAGGCATCTTAGGTCTCCTTGATCACTTTAACGCGGATGCCATGGGCCTTCTCGCCCTCGGGCTCCACGTGAATGGTTATTTCTGCGCCCGCATGGATCGCCCGTATGGCGTCTTCAAGGCGGTCGCAAATGCGATGGGCCTCGCGGACCGGCATCGCCGCTGGCACGACTAGGTGGAAGTCGACGAAAGTGACGGCACCCGCCCGGCGCGTCTTCAGATCATGCACGCCGAGAGAGCCGTTGGCATGCGTCGCGATCGCCTCCTTGATCACCGCTTCCTCTTCGGGCAGGACGGCCTTGTCCATCAGCCCGTCGATGGAATTGGAGATGACTTTCCAGCCTTGATAGAGAATGTTGACGGCGACGAGAATTGCAAGCACCGGGTCGAAGATCGGGTAGCCGGTGCCAAGCGCCAGCAGCAGGCCGATGAGCACACCAACCGAAGTATAGACATCGGACATGATGTGCTGCCCATCCGCCGTCAGCGCCGGCGAGCGGTGTTCGTGCCCGGCGCGGATCAAAGTCAGTGCCCACAGGGCATTGATGATACCGGCGGCAAAGTTGACGGCAAGACCGAGGGCAGGCGCCTGCAGCGGTTGCGGATTGCTCAAATGCCCCACCGCCTCCTGCACGATCATCAGCGCAGCGACGACGATCATCGCACCCTCGGTGACGGCCGAGAGATATTCCGCCTTATGGTGGCCGAAGGGATGGTCATGATCCGCCGGCTTCTGCGCATAGCGGATGACGAAGAAAGCGATGAAAGCGGCCACGACATTGACGAAGGACTCCAGACCGTCCGACAGCAGCGCGACGGAGCCCGTCACCCACCAGGCGACCATCTTCAGCGCCATGACGCCTAGCGATAGCGGAATGCCCCAGAGGGCCAGCCGCTTTATCGTCTGATTGCCCTGTCCGTTCATGCGTTTCTCCAATGCGGATGCGCGCCCTGCATATGCGAACGAATTGCAAGAACCGCGCCATTCAAATGCAAAGCCGCCCGCGCGAAAATCGCGCAGGCGGCTTATTGAGGCTCATATGATGCAGAATACACCATTTGTCAAAGGACGGCTCGGGCCTCGCGCATCACAATTTATCCCAAATGGCCCGCTTAAACAAAGTCGAACGGCAAGGGCGATTGCCGGCCGATCCTATGCTTGCCTGTGAAAATCATGATGGCACCTTCCCGTGCGAGCGCGCACTGAGCTATACAGCAACCCATTAAGCCCCAGCGAACGGCATTCCGCCACGAAACGTCGCCGCTCCCTCCAAATCCACGGTGGAACATGCCCGCTCTTGATGAACCCTCTCATTCGCACAACGCCGCTTCGCTCGCCGATGTGTCGCCAAAGGAAGCGGATCATCTGATAGCGGCTTGCGCATTTTCGGAGGAGGAACGCGCCGCCGTCTACCGCGCCATCGAAACCCGCCGCGACGTCCGCGATCAGTTCCGGTCTGATCCCCTGCCCGAAGATCTAGTGAGACGGCTGCTCGAGGCAGCCCATCGCGCGCCGTCCGTCGGTTTCATGCAGCCGTGGAACTTCATCCTGATCCGGCAGCCGGAGACGCGGGACCGCGTGTGGCGGGCTTTCAACCAGGCGAACGAAGAAGCCTGCCGGATGTTCGAAGGCGATCGCCGCGCGCAATATCAGCGGCTGAAACTCGAAGGCATCCGCAAGGCGCCGCTCAGTATCTGTATCACCTGCGATACGCGGCGCGGCGGCCCCGTTGTGCTCGGGCGGACGCATAATCCCGCAACGGATGTCTATTCGACGGTCTGCGCGGTTCAAAATCTCTGGCTTGCCGCCCGCGCCGAAGGTGTCGGGGTCGGCTGGGTTAGCATTTTTCACGAGAACGCGATCAAGAACATCCTGAACATACCGGAGCACGTCAAAATCGTCGCATGGCTGTGCATCGGTTACGTCGACGAACTCTACGACATGCCTGAGCTTGCGGTGAAGGGATGGCGCGACCGCCTGCCGCTCGAAAAGTTGATTTTCGAGGAGTGCTGGCGGGACGATCAGGACACTTCCGAGCAGCCTTGATCAGCGCTAATCCATCTTAGTGGACGCGAAACGATCGCGATCATTATGCAGGCTGAGCGACAGCCGCAACATCCAGGGCAGCGCCGTCCATAGGCCCGAGGTTAATCCCGCTTGCCTCAACCCCGCCGCCGTCCACGTATTGCACCCCATCAGCGCATTGAAATATCCCCGCGCCTCGAAGAATGCATCATTCTCGCTGTAGTTGCTACCCGGCAAGGACACCGGCCCGCTATCCGCCTGCACGAGACTGCCCAGGATAAATTGCTGCAATCGCTTAAGCCCGCCGTCATCGATGTTGAGCACGGTCACACCGGGCGCACTTTCGGGTATCTCACCCGCCAGTTCCGCATGAATGACAGACCGATCCAAGGTAAAGCTCTTCAGCACCGGCCCTGTCTTCAGATCCGCCCAGGTCCGCGTCTCGGTATAGAAACTCCTGCCGCCCCAGCCGAAAATGAGGTAGTGCAGGTTCGGGTTGTCGAGATCAAGCCCGGCTGTCCGCAGAAACGCAAAGCGGCTCAAGAGATCGGCATCGACGGGGATGGCGATATCCGTGTGGATGGGATTGCTGAGCACGAGGATGCGATGCGAGCGCTCCGGCACCGCCGGCCCATCATGCCGGAGTGGACGCGGCACCAGGATGCCGAGGCCGACGATCACGACAAGCGCAAGTATCGCGATCAGAACGCGTTTGAATATTTTTGAAATCACCGATCGTAAGCCCCTACCGACATTGAATGTCTTCAGGGCTTGTTGGCCTCTTTCAAGGCAAAAAACATCCCCATGCACTTTTTTCGTGTGCATGGGGTTTGTTCAAGCATCAGTGGCTACGATTTTGCGTCACGCAGCCTTGGTTTTTGCCCGCCGCGCCAGATGAGCGACGACGTTCTCGATCATCCGCATGCCGGCATCGCCGCCGAGCGTCATGATCGATTCCGGATGGAACTGCACGGCCGCGATCGGCTCCTTCACATGCTCGATGCCCATGATCGTGCCGTCCTCGCTTTCGGCCGTGATCATGAAGTCACGCGGCAGGCTGGACGGATCGGCAAAGATCGAATGATAGCGCCCGACGGTCACCTCGCGGCCAAGGCCAGAGAAAACCAGACCGGGCTCCAACACGCGGATGCGTGAGGGCTTGCCATGCATCGGGATCGCCAGATGGCGCAACTCGCCGCCATAGGCTTCGGCAAGCGCCTGCAAGCCCAGGCAGACGCCGAAGATCGGCAGGTTGCGCGCCCTCGCCTTTTTGATGGTCGCCTTGCAATCGAAATCTTTCGGGTTGCCGGGACCTGGCGACAGCACGACCAAATCCGGATCCAGCCGGTCGAAGACCTCTTCCGGCACGGGCGTACGCACGGTCGAAACCGTCGCACCGGTCTGGCGGAAGTAATTGGCCAGCGTGTGCACGAAACTGTCTTCATGGTCTACGAGCAGGATCTTCACGCCCTTGCCGACCGAGGCGACGTCGCGCTGCTGCTTGCCGGAATTCGCAGCCTTGGCATCACGGATAGCGGACAACATGGCGGAGGCCTTCAGTTCGGTTTCTGCTTCTTCTTCTTCCGGGATCGAGTCGTTCAGCAATGTAGCGCCAGCGCGAACCTCGGCAATGCCGTCCTTGATGCGCACGGTGCGCAGTGTCAGGCCGGTATTCATGTCGCCGTTGAAGCCGACCATGCCGATCGCGCCGCCATACCATGCGCGCGGGCTCTTTTCATGGTTCTCGATAAAGCGCATTGCCCATAGCTTCGGTGCGCCGGTGACGGTGACGGCCCAGGCGTGGCTGAGGAACCCGTCAAAAGCATCCATATCGTCGCGCAGGCGGCCCTCGATATGGTCGACCGTGTGGATCAACCGCGAATACATCTCGATCTGCCGGCGGCCGATGACCTTCACCGAGCCTGGCTCGCAGACGCGGCTCTTGTCGTTACGGTCGACGTCCGAGCACATGGTCAGCTCGGACTCGTCCTTCTTGGAATTCAAAAGCTTCAGGATCTGCTCGCTGTCGGCGATCGGATCGTCGCCGCGCTTGATCGTGCCGGAGATCGGGCAGGTTTCGATGCGGCGGCCTGAGACGCGGACGAACATTTCCGGCGAAGCGCCGACGAGATATTCCTGATTGCCGAGATTGATGAAGAAGGAATAGGGCGACGGATTGATCGCCTTCAGCCGCTTGGAGATATCGGAGGGCTTGCTCTCGCAGCGTTCCATGAACTTCTGGCCCGGAACGACTTCGAAGAGATCGCCCTTGCGGAAACTTTCCTTCGCCTTGACCACCAGCTCGGCATATTCGCCGGGGCGATGATCGCTCTTCGGGGGAATGGTGCTCGTCTGACGGAACGGCTCGGCAGCGATGTCGCCGGACTTGCCTTCGGTGGAGACGCCGCCCTTGGCGAAATCGTAACGATCGATCCAGGCCTTGGCGGAGTAGTTGTCGACCACCAGGATTTCGTCCGGCAGATAAAGCACCATGTCGCGCTGATCGTCGGGACGCTTGAGCTTCAGATCGATCGCATCAAACTGGAAAGCGAGATCGTAGCCGAAGGCGCCGTAGAAGCCGATGCTGGCGTCGGCCTGCGAGTAGAAGAGATCGGTCACGGCGCGCAGCACCGTGAAGACGGTCGGCATCTTCGAGCGCTCTTCCTCAGTGAAGACACGATCCGGCATCTTTACCGCCAGATCGAGCCGGCGCGGCGTTGAGGCACCAAGCACGACCTCGGAAACGGTCTTCAGCTTCTCCGCGATGAAGCCGAGAATGACCTCGCCACGCTCGTTATAAGCTTCGATCCAGACATTGCGCCCATTGCAGGAAAGACCAAGCGGCGGATCGACGATGGCGGTATCCCAACGGGTGTAGCGGCCGGGATATTCGTAGTTCGACGAAAACACCGCGCCGCGGCGCTCGTCGAGCTTGTCGATATAGGACGAAACCGCATCCGCATAAGGCGTCGGCCGGCGCTGCCGGGTGACGGTGATCCCGCCCTTCGTCTCGTAGATTTCCGCACCATCATCCCGAAGGATCGTTACCATTGTTCCTCACTCCGTTGTCGGGCCCGGATGACAGGCGGCCTTTATAACAAAAAAGCCGCCTCGAATTTTCGGGCGGCTCACTCGTCGTCTTTGAACACGATTGGTCGAGGCCGCTTCAGCGTGCCCACCACCAAACTGCAATGTTGTTCAAGGACATGTTCATGGCGGGAATTGTTAGCGTGAGATGAGGTGATGCGCAAGCCGCAATCTTAGGGAACGGGCAGAAACGATGTTCGCCTCTGCCCTCGCCTTTTAAATCTGCCGCCCAGCCGCTGCGAAAAACTCCTCCGGTCCATCGACTTCGATCAACCGTTTTCGGTCTATAAGCCAAAAGCGATTGCCGACGGCGCGCACGAAGCTGCGATCGTGAGAAACAAGCAGGCAACTTGCCTCCTGCGCCATCAGCTCACCTTCCAGCGCTTCCTGCCCATCGATATCGAGATGGTTGGTCGGCTCATCGAGCAGGTAGAAGTTCGGATTGGTTAGCCGGAGCACCAGTATGGACAAGCGCGCCTTCTGGCCGCCCGAAAGCCTGCCGATGGCACGGCCCTGCATGTCGACCCCCATGCCGGCGCCGGCGAGCAGCGTTCGCGCCCGCTGTTCGCCGAGTTCGAACAGTCGCGTGATGACCCCGAGCGGCGTATCGTCCGGATCGAGATTGGAGAGCGCCTGATCGCTGTAGCCTAGCGCCAGCGAAGGTGTTGCCTTGATCGCCCCCGGTGCGCTCTGATCGGCAATGGCCTTGCGGATCTTCTCGATGAGCCGGGTCTTTCCCGCCCCATTGTGGCCAAGCAGGACGATGCGATCGCCCTGGCAGATCCAACGTTTGCCGGTCTTGAACAGCAATGTGCCATCCGGCGTCTCGACGGACGCATCGTCCAGCGTCACCAATATCTTGGCCTGAATGCCGCGATTGGCGAGCTTGATTGCACCGGACGAACGCTCCTGATGGCCCGGCCGTGCCGCATCCTCCAGCCGCTCGGCGCGTGCCTTGAGCTGCTTCGTCTTCACCGTCAACAGATCGCTGCCGGAATTGATGCCGAGATTGTTGAGCTTGGCCGCCTGCTTGCGCAGTTGCTGCGCCGTCTTCATGTCCTTCTGGTAACGCCGCTCATCCGAGGCGTCGGTCTCGTCCAACACTGCCCGTGCCGGGCCATAGGGCAAGGCATAGGCCGCCGATTGTTCCTGACGCAGGAACAGTGTGCGGTTGGTGACGGCATCGAGAAAGGCGCGGTCGTGGCTCGATATCAGAACCGGCACGTCGCGCGGCAGAGCGTTCAACCACTCTTCGAGGAGTGCGATCTTGGCGAGATCGAGATGGTTGGTCGGCTCGTCCAGCAGCAGGGCGTCCGGTTCGGTTACCCAGACACGGGCGAGCATGGCAAGCCGCTGCCAACCACCGCTGAGATTGGCAAGCGCCCTCTCCCGCAGCGCCTGCGGGACGTCGAGCGAATCCAGAACGACGTCGACGCGCCAGCCCTCGCTCTCGGCTTGTTCGGCCGGCAGAGCGCGAAGTACCGCATCGTGGAAAGACATGTCAGCCAGAGCGGCGGGCACATTCTGTTCGACATATCCAACCCGAAGGCCGCGCGAACGGGTAATGTCGCCCACCGTTGGCTCCAGCCTGCCGGCGATGCAATTGAGCAGCGTGGATTTCCCCCGGCCATTTGCGGCAACGAGGCCGATGCGGTCGCCGGCGCTGACGGTGAAATTCAGATTGGAGATAAGCGGCACACCCAGGGTGATGCCGAAATTGCGGAGATTGATCAGAGTCATGGTTTTCTTCCGGTCCGACCAAGCAAGCCAGCAACAGGCGCCTTATCGCCGTGCGATGCTGAAGTTACTCGGTAGATGTCGTGATACAGCCGCTTGAACGCAAAAGTTCAGCGTCGCATTACCCAACAGGGGCAGACCAGGAGGAAATGAGTGAGAGACAGCCTCTGATCAGCCCTGCAAACGCATTTGCAGGGCATGAGTCGGACCGAACTGGCGATTACGCCAGACAAACGTCATCATGCGGTCCTCCTCTCTCAATAGGTTGCGCTGCCTTGATAGCATTGAACGCTGTGATAGACAATCGCGCGGCGTTTACGGGCAATCCGATGTTCGGGACGACGAAGCTGAGCATGCGCCCGGCTTCGTCCAATTGCTCAGGCTGCGAAATATTCGTCGCGATCGATGTCCTGAAGGAGGCCGGGCTGCTCCGGCTGCCATCCCAGCAAATCCCGTGTCCTTTGGCTGGAGGCCGGGCAATCGAGCCCGGCAAAATGGGCGAACCAGCCGAAGTGCTCTGCGGCCTCCTCCTGCGTCTTGCTGACGACCGGCAGGTTCAGGCGGCGGCCGATGACGCCGGCGATCTCTCGGAACGGCACGCCCTCTTCGGCGATGCCGTGGTATCGGGCGGCCCCGGACTCCGTCTCGATCGCGAGCCGGTAGAGACGGGCGGCGTCGAGCCGATGCACTGCCGGCCAGAGGTTCTGCCCTTCGCCGATATAGGCGGAAACACCCTTCTCGCGGGCGATGCGGATGAGGATCGGAACGAAACCATGATCGCCGACGCCGTGGACCGAGGGAGGAAGCCGCAATGCCGATGCGCGCACCCCTTTCGCGGCAATCGACAAAACCGCCTGTTCGGAAGCGACGCGAGGAAACGAAGCGGGACCGAATTCCGGAATCTGGTCTTCGGTCGCGAGACGACCCGGCGAAAGCAGCCCGGTCCCGGAGGTAACGATCAGGCGGCGGTCGGAACCCGCCAGCGCCGAGCCGAGTGCCTCGATGACGCGCCTGTCCATCTCGCAATTTTCCGCAATTTTCGAGAAGTCGTGATTGAAACCGGTATGGATCACGCCATCCGAAGCGGCCGCGCCACTACGCAGGCTTTCCAGATCTTCAAGATCGCCTCGATGCACCTCGGCACCTGCGGCGACAAGAGATTTGGCACCGGCCTCAGAGCGGGTGAGACCGAGTACCCGATGGCCGGCATCGATCAATTCAGCAACAACAGCGGACCCTACGAAACCGGTCGCGCCGGTAACAAAAACACGCATGGGAAGTTCTCCAGGTTCAAACTGAGAACACTATCCACGGATCAATTATCAGGGTAAAGTAGTGACCATATACGGGTATAATGACTAATAGGACGAACATGCCGGCCGCAGACCACAACCCGCTTGGAACCTACCTCCGGGATCGCCGCACCAAGCTCGATCCGACCGCTTTTGGCCTTCCGCCGGGACGCAGGCGAACGGCCGGGCTGCGGCGCGAGGAAGTGGCACAGCGCGCCAATATCAGCGCGACATGGTACACATGGCTCGAACAGGGCCGCGGCGGCGCCCCCTCGGCCGATGTACTGGACCGGATCACCCGCGCCCTGATGCTGACGAATGTCGAGCGCGAGCACCTCTTCCTCCTTGCCCTCGGCCGGCCGCCCGAAGTGCGCTATCAGCCGGCAGAAGGTGTGACGCCACGGCTTCAACGCGTGCTGGACTCGCTGGAGCTCAGCCCGGCGCTTGTGAAGAATTCCACCTGGGACATCATCGCCTGGAACCGTGCCGCTTCGGTCGTGCTCGCCAACTATGGCGATATCCCGCCGGAAGAACGCAACATTCTGCGTCTCGTTTTCTCCAGCTCCCGTGTGCGCAACGCCATGCCGGAATGGGAGGCCGATGCCCGCTTCATCGTGGCAGCGTTCCGCACTGAAGTGGCCCGGGCCGGAGCCGCCGAAAACGTCAAAGGCCTGGTCGAGGATCTCAGCCGCCGAAGCCCCGAATTCGAGGCGATGTGGCGCGACAATGACGTGCGCAGCTATGGCGAGGGCACCAAGCATCTGCATCATCCGACCGCCGGTCCGATCGCCCTCGAATATTCAAGTTTTACGGTCGACGGCAGGCCCGATCTCGGCATGGTGGTCTACAATCCCGCTACATCGTCGGATGTAGACAAGGTAAGAGCGCTGCTCGCGGATCAGGCCTGACCAGTCGACCGGCAATACGGACAGCACGAAGGCCAGAAAATAGGAAAAGGGCGATGCCGAAGCACCGCCCTTTCTGCCATCACGATGAGCTCGCTTAGAACTTCTGCGTCAGCGTCAGCTTGAAGGTCCGGCCCGGCTCCGAATAGAATTCGTGCGGTTGGGTCAAGCTGGTCGAGGCGACATTGAGTGCGTCGTAATAGGTCTTGTTGAAGATGTTGTAGACGCCAGCGCGCAGCGTCAGACCCTTCACCTGCTCCGGCTCCCACCATCCCGTCAGGTCGAAGATGCCGTAGCCCGGCGTGCGGAAGCTGTCGCCATCCTTCTTCGGTTCGCTCGTCGCCGTGATGAAGGTCAGGTCGGTTCCCCAGATCTCCGTGGCATAGCCGACGGTGAAAGCAGCCTTGGCCGGAGCGACGGAGTCGAGCCATTCGCCAGTGTCGGAGTCCTTACCATTGGCATAGGCGAGCGCACCCTTGATATGGATGCCGTTGTCGAACTTCTTGTGCGCATTGACCTCGATGCCGAAGATACGGACATTGGCGCGGTTGAAGTACTCGGTGATCCCCAGCGGATAAGTGCCTGTCGGATCGACGGAGTTCTCGCTGTCGATGAAGTTCTTGTATTTGTTGTAGAACCCGCCGATATGGCCGCCGAAATCGTCGTCGCCGAGATTCGCGCCGATTTCGACGCCATTGCTGGTTTCCGGCTTCAGATCGGGATTACCGTAGCTGACATAGCCGCCGGGGACGCCATAGTTCAGGTAGAGTTCGCTAACATTCGGCGCACGGAAACCCATGGCCCATTGCGCATAAAGCTCGACATTGTCTTGCGGCTGGTACGCCGCACGCAGCTTCGGCGAGAAGCGGGTATCGGACTGTCCGGATGGCAGGCTGGTATAGTTGGCGCTGTCGCGATATGCGTCGGTATTCTTTGGCGAATAGTCGTACCAGTCGAAGCGCAGGCCCGGCGTCAAAGAGAAACCACTGGGCCCGATCTCGATCTTGTCGTCGACGAAGGCGCCGACGCGCTTGCCGTCAACATCCGGCATATCAGACTGGTTGGTGTGCAGGAATGCGCAAGTAGCGCGCCAACGGGGAAGATTGCAGCTATCGCCACCGGCCGAATACTGATGCGTCTTGGTGAAGGCGACGTCGAGGCCGAAGGTGACGTTGTGATGCAGGCTGCCGGTGTCGAAAGCCTTCGAGGCATTGCCGTTGAAGCCGATGCTGCGATCCTCGACCTCGTTGCGGCGCCAATAATCGCCAATGACGGAGGTATAGCGATACCCTTCGGCGCCGTTTTCGCGCAGCAAATTCTGCCAGTAGAAAACCGCATTGGCGGTATCGATCAGAGAATCCTTGCTGTCAGCTTCGTATTTGTAGTCGAGCGAAACGCGATTGCGTTCGATATTGTCGGTCTCATCATAGTTGCCGGGGCGGAAGTTGCCGGTCGGGCTCTGCTTGCTGCGCCAATCGGTGTCTGTGTCCTTATTGAAATGCTCCGCCGTGATGCCGAAGGTGCCGACATCGGTGTATTGGCGGATCTTGAAGAGGCCGTTGCGCTGGTTGTAGTCGGCCGGATCGGCTTCGGTGCGCTTGGTGGAATAGCCGCCAACGTCGCCGTTGTTTTCCAGCTCATGTCCGTGCGTATATCCGGCCTCGAAAAGGACAGCGGTATTGTCGATGTGCTTGGCAACGGCGGCTGACCCGCCGAGGCTGCGGTCGTCGCCATTATAGCCGAGTTTGAAGACGCCGCCCCAGGTGGCGTTGGCGCCGATCAGGTCTTCCGGCTCCAGCGTGCGCAGCACGAAAGCGCCGCCAAGGGCACCGGAACCAGCGCGGCTGGAATCGGAGCCCCGTACGATGTCGACCGTCGAAAGCGTGTTGAAGTCGAAACTGTTGACGCCGCCATCCGCATCACGCGCGCCGTCGAGCAGGAACGGGACTTCGATGCCGTCGATCGTCGTCAACACGCGGTCGTCTTCCAGGCCGCGAATATTGATGCTGCCGCTGGTGCGGTCGAAGCCGACGCCGACCTCAGTACTGCGGCCGAGGTCCTCGATACGGGTGATCTGATTGTCGTCGATCTCCTGAGCTGTCGTCTCGGTGGTCGTCGGCGAGTCGGCGAGCACATCTTTCGACGCTTTCCCCTTGACCACGATCGGCTTCAACTCCGTTCCGCGATCGCTCTTCGCCGCCGCTTCGCCCGAGGTCGTATCATTTTGATTTGCCGTCTGCGCATAAGAGGCCGTGCCGAGCCCAAAGGCGAGAAACGCCGTGCATGCCAAGAGAACCGAGCGGGATCGCCGGACAACCATAACCATTCCTTTCGAATTGCTTCACCGGGCTGGCTGGTTGGTGCTTCTGACGCACGCAAGGGGCTGGCTGGGTTCATTTTAGTTAACGAAGCGGAGCAATTTCCGCCTTCTTTCTGCCGCATAAAAAACATGACTATAATTGTCAATATATTCAGCCAGAATAATCATGAATAAAATTATCATGTTTTAAGGCAAGCCAATAAAGTTGCTGAATTGCAACGAAATCGCTGCATCGAGCGTTTCTCCCGGCGTCGCTATTAGAAATGGGTGAAATACTTGATGCTATTCCGGATCATCTCCGTCACCACCGCCGTCGCCATGTTGACGGCCGCCTCCCTCCCCGAGACCGGCCCGATGCCGCAGCCCAAGCCGGATAGCGAACAAACCCAGGCGCCCAGCGACCTGCCGATACCGGCTCAAAAACCGGAGGCCTCCGAGACGGAACCGCCCAGCGATCTTCCGGTGCCGGCACCGAAACCAGAGGCTTCCGAGACCGAACCACCCGCCAGGGAAATGCAGGGGCCGCCAAAGCCACCGCTGACCATCGCAGCGGAATCGGACGAAGAGCATCAGGCCTGTCTTGGAGAATTGAGTGCCATGGGTGCGGTATTCAAGGACATTCCCCGCATCGACGATGGCAACGGCTGCGGCATCGACAAACCGATTGCTCTCTCGGAACCATTGCCAGGCATCAAGATGAAACCGGAAGGCACGCTGCGCTGCGAGGCCGCCCTAGCACTAGCCCACTGGATGAAGGAAAGCGTGATCCCCGCTGCCGCAACCGCGCTGAAGGACAATGGCCGGATTACCGAGATCAACCAGGCCTCGACCTATATCTGCCGCCTGCGCAACAACGCCACCACCGGCAAGATTTCGGAACATGCCCGCGGCAATGCCATCGACATTGCCAGCTTCACTTTCGAAAACGGCAAGACCGTCGGCATCGAGCCTCGCCACGAAGACCCGACGCTGACAGGTGCGTTCCAGCGCAGCGCCAGCGCCTCCGCCTGCCTCTACTTCAGAACCGTTCTGGACCCGGACAGCGATGCCGCGCACGAGACCCATTTCCATCTGGACGTGCTGAAAAGGAACGGCGAGTTCAGATATTGCCACTAAATCTCAGACTTGAGCCGGCCGCGGATTCGCAGACGCAGTTGCACTGGAATCAGAACTTAAAACAATCCCTCGATATACCCCTGATCATTGAGGAAAATCCGTTCTGCTGCCGGTGATTTCGGCAGGCCCGGCATCGTCATGATCTCGCCGGTGATAACGACGACGAAGCCGGCGCCGGCGGAGAGACGCACTTCGCGGACGGGCACAATATGACCTTCCGGCGCGCCGCGGACGTTCGGGTCCGTGGAGAAGGAATATTGCGTCTTCGCCATACAGACGGGCAGATGGCCGTAGCCCTGATCCTCCCAGGAGCGCAGTTGGTCGCGCACGGCCTTGTCGGCGGTCACCTCGCCGGCGTGATAGATCTTCGAGGCGACGATCTCGATCTTTTCAAGCAGGGAGAGATTGTCGGGATAGAGGGGCTGGAATTTCGCCTGGCCGGATTCGGCAAGCTCGACCACCTTATAGGCAAGCTCTTCGATCCCCGCCGATCCCTCGGCCCAGTGGCGGCAGAGGATAGCCTCGGCGCCGAGACGCGCCACATAATTCTTCAGCGCCTCGATCTCCGCATCCGTATCCGAGATGAAGTGATTGATGGCAACAACGACCGGCACGCCGAATTTGCGGACATTGGCGACGTGCCGGCCGAGATTGGCGCAGCCCTTCACCAGGGCTGCGACATTCTCCTGCCCGAGATCGTCCCTCTTGACACCGCCATTCATTTTCAGTGCCCGCACCGTTGCGACGATAACGGCAGCATCCGGAAAAAGGCCGGCCTTGCGGCACTTGATATCGAAGAATTTTTCCGCGCCGAGATCGGCGCCGAAGCCCGCTTCGGTCACGACATAGTCACCGAGCTTCAGCGCCGTGCGCGTGGCGATTACCGAATTGCAGCCATGGGCGATGTTGGCGAAGGGGCCGCCATGCACCAAGGCCGGATTGTTCTCCAGCGTCTGTACCAGGTTCGGCTGCATCGCGTCCTTGAGCAGTACCGACATTGCCCCATCCGCCTTGAGGTCGCGGGCATAGACCGGCGTACGGTCGCGGCGGTAACCGATGATGATGTTGCCGAGCCGCTTTTCCAGATCCGTCAGATCGGAAGCCAGGCAGAGGATCGCCATGACTTCGGAGGCGACGGTGATATCGAAACCGCTCTCGCGCGGGAAACCATTAGCCACGCCACCGAGCGAGGTGACGACATCGCGCAGCGCCCGGTCGTTCATGTCCATGGCGCGGCGCCAGGTGATGCGGCGAACATCGATATTCTGTTCGTTGCCCCAATAGATATGATTGTCGATCAGCGCGGCCAAAAGATTGTGCGCCGCAGTGACGGCGTGGAAATCGCCGGTAAAATGCAGGTTGATGTCTTCCATAGGGATGACCTGCGCATAGCCGCCGCCCGCCGCGCCGCCCTTCACGCCGAAGCAAGGTCCGAGCGAGGCCTCACGCACGCAGACGATCGCCTTCTTGCCGATGCGGTTGAGGCCGTCGCCGAGGCCAACGGTCGTCGTTGTCTTCCCCTCGCCGGCCGGCGTCGGATTGATGGCGGTGACGAGGATCAGCTTGCCGTCCTTGTTGCCCGCCTTCGAGGCAATGAACTTCGCTCCGATCTTCGCCTTGTCATGCCCGTAAGGCGCGAGATCTTCGGCGGGAATGCCGAGCTTGGCGCCGATCTCGACGATCGGCAATTTCTTCGCGGCGCGCGCGATTTCTATATCGGATTTCACCGCTGTCATAACACCCGTTCCCGCCCTGAACATGGAGGCATTCACCCTGCCGGGATAGCCCAATAAATATCGACTGTGAATAGCCGCAGATTGCAGTCCTTTCCGAAACCATGCTGCCTTGCAGCAAAGCACTGACAGACCTATTTTCGCGGACGAGCTGTAAAGCGAATGGAAAAGGATAAGGCATGAAGTCCCTGGAACTACTGGTCGAGCGCATCATTCTCTCCAGCCGTTGGATTCTGGTGGTCTTCTATCTCGGCCTTGCGGCTGCGCTCGCCATCTATGGCGTCTCGTTCGGCTACAAATTCCTGAAGGTCGCCGCCGGCGTCTTTGAGTATGACGAGGCGGATATGATTCTCGCCATTCTCGGCCTGATCGATGCCGCACTGGTGGCCAGCCTCATCGTCATGGTGATGATTTCCGGCTACGAAAATTTCGTCAGCCGCTTCGACGAGGCCGACGACGAAGTCTCTTTCCTCGGCAAGCTCGATTCCGGCAGCCTGAAGATCAAGGTCGCTTCTTCCATCGTCGCCATTTCGTCGATCCACTTGCTGCAGATATTTCTCAATGCCACCCAATATGAGAACGGCAAACTGATGTGGCTGACGATCATGCACCTCGCCTTCGTCGTCTCTGCGCTTCTGCTCGGCTATCTCGAAAAGATCATGGCAAAGGCCAAAGGCAAGGACGCCTGAGGCCTAAAAGCGCGGTTATTCGCCGACGGCTGCCGGGGCACTCGAGGCGGCGGGCGGGGCAGCACACTCCGCAATCGATTGGTTGCTCTTACAGTCCCTTGCGGCAACGAGTTGGTCGGCAGCGGCAAGCTCCGTCGTCAATCGCAGCTTCAGTGCATCCATCTGCGCGATGAGATGGATCGAACTCGGCCGGGTGCCGAGCATCAGGCCGACAAGCGATTTATCAACGCCCATCTCATTCAGAAAACCGACGAGCCTCGCCGTCTGTTTCCGATCGAGCTTGGTCGTATCGTGCTTGCCGACGAATTTGCGCCCCACCTCCCGTGTGGACAGGACCTTTCGCTTGCCATTCACCAATTCATATTCGGTGCGGTATTGGACGCGCACCTCGCTGTAGGTGGTGGTGATCTGATGAACGCCAAGGAGCGCGAAGGGGCTGGAGACACGCTCGGTGCCGCCGGCAAAAAACAGCGGACACGCCGAAAAACAGATGGCACTGAGAGAAAATGTTTCGCCCCTGATGGAGCCATCCTTTGCGCGGGCAGCCGAGCAGATCGGCTCGGCATAGGAGCAATCGCGCGAGCGCGTCCTGCCGACAGCGATCGCAAGTTTCTGCTTACGAATGACGTAGGCCATCTCCATGGCCGCCCGGACATCGCCGCCCGGCGAGCTGACGATGATCGGCAATTTCCTGCCGCCGAGGCGTTTCAGCAGCCTTTGCAATTTCTTCGGCGAATCCGCCATGATCTGCCCTTCGGCGGAGATCCAGTCCGGGCAGTTATTATTGGCGCGGCACCAGGCCATGTCACCATGCACCAGAATGAAGTCCATGGATTGCCCGGCGCCAGCGCCGGCAGCCTCAGCAGGCGTGAAGGAAGGCAACAGAAGCAAAACGGTTGCCAGGAGCCACAAGGCCCTTTGGCAACGCCGAGCGACATGCTGCGGGAACAAACGGAAGATCATAAACTAGAAGCCTGGAAGCGATTGCTATGAAAGACCGATAGCAATCGCTTTTGACCTTCGCAAGGCAAGCCTTGATGGCCGTCCGTCGGCCCTCGCCCATGGCCGATCGGCCGACATTGCCGCCTGTCATTTCCGGACGTGAGCGACGCTCACACCTGTGCAGCAGTGGAGAAGTCAAGGCAGCAAGATTTTTGCTCGAAAATGTCACTTTTCGGAAAAGTAATACAAATCAGAACTTTACCATATTAAGACATATGAAAATGGAATTATTTCTGAATGGTGTCGCAAATTTGTCTCTAGCATTCGCCCGGAAATCCGGTATTTGATACCGATAACACGCTATGGGCGCCTATATCCAAATGTCCTATATCATCACCGCCGAGAGACAATTATTGCTTTCCGCCGAGTTGGCAACGGCCCGCACACAGACGGCTTTTGCACAGGCTTTGGAGCGTGCGAGTTCCGCTTTCGGTTTCAGCCACGTAGCCCTCATGAACGCTCCGGCTTCGGAAGATTCCATGCTGGCGCCGCTTGTCGTCGAAGGCTCGCTGCCGCCGCAGTTTCTGCGTGATTTCGATCGTTACCAGTTGCTCCGCCGCTGCTCCATGTTGATGCGTGCGCGGGACTCTGTCATGCCGCGCCCGTGGCACCTGCTGGAAAAGGGCGCCGTCCAGGACATGGACCTGCCGCGCGAGCTGCGCACACTCTTCACCAACCACAATTGTACGATGGGCATCGTCATTCCCATCAATTCCTCTGACGGACAGCGCCTGGTCTTCTGGTTCATGGGCAATCGCAGCAGTCTTGGGCAGAGCGAGCTCAATGAGCTCACCATGATCATGCTGCAAGGGCTCGACACCTACAATTGCATCAAGCGCAACGACGGTTCCGTGCCGCATATGCTTTCCGCCCGGGAGCTGGAAGTGGTTCGCTGGACGGCGCAGGGCAAAACTTCAGTCGAGATCGGCCAAATTCTTTCCCTCTCCGATCACACGGTCAACGCCTATATGACCAACGCGATCCGGAAGCTCGATTGCGTTAATCGCACGCAGCTGGTCGCCAAGGCCATCCGATTAAAGCTCATTAGCTAGTCGTTTTACCAAATTCCACTAACGACCGCCTTGCCTTTTAACGGCCGCCGAGAACGGTGCGCATCTCCACCAGATTCGAGCGCACACGTAGGATGTAGAATCCCATGGTCGCGAGATGGCTCGGCATGATCCAGCCGTCTTCGCGCCCGTTCGAAATGATCGCCGGCTGGATCCGCAAGGCTGCTTGCAACTGCTTCATGGTGCCGGTCCAGAGCGTACCAAGATTGCGCTCGGCGATGACCTGCTGGAAATCGGCGCCAACGGCGCTCAGGATGCCGTAATAGCCATAGAGCTGACCATAGGCGAACCAGAAACGGTCATCGGCGCGCATGTCAAACCAGCCGTAATTATGGTTCTCCGATCGCTCCGCCAGAATGTCCGAGGTACTGCCGAGATCGTTGGCGACGCGATCGATGAATTGCAGGAGGTTGTCGGCGCGGCTGTCGAACACGGCATTACAGGTGCCGAGATCGTTGTTGAACTTGCGCAGGCTGCCGATTGCCGCGCGATAATAGCTCGGTGTGGGCGTCTTCGGACCAAAGGGGCGCATGCCGAAATACCAGCTCGTTTCGTCGAATTGCAGATTGCCACGCGCGCTCTGCAGATCGCTGTTGATGCCGGATGTGCCGCGCACGCGGCCGAGCGTATCGACCAGTTCTACCGAAGTGCGCCGCACCGCCTGGTTCACGCCGCGCTGAAACGCCGCCTTGTTGTCGAGGAAGGGCGTGTCATCCCAGCTCATGCCGAAGAACCCCAGCTTGTAGAGCAGCATCGAGGAGATCCAGGCATTCTGGTTGACGTTGAAATCGGTGAGGTCAGCGGTAACGTCGACGATCGCGGAGGTCTGGCAGGTCTTCGGCGTATTCGCGACTGCCTGCTGTCCATTCACGGCCGGCAGTTCCTGCCCTGCCCCGACCTTGCGGTCTGAAAACTTGTAGACGTCAGGATAATTGGCATCGAAGCCGCTCCAGGCCTGCGTCTGCCAGATAAAATAGATGTAGAGCGTCCCGATCAGCGCCAGGAAGACGGCAATCGGCAGCTTGATCAGCCAATTGCGCTGCCGGTACCAGCCGTGAGCGGCGAGGAAAGGCCAGAGTATCCAAACGACGAGAAGCCCCAGGCCGCGTGCAATGGCGCGGCCGATCCGCTTGAAGAACGCGGCGATCGAATCAAGCATGAACCTCTCCTTTGCTGCGCCGCGCGTCCCTTGGACAAGCATGGGACGCAGGACACCTTGAGCCTGCACGTGCATGAAAATCGCTCTGGATTTTCATGCATGTGGAGGCATGTCGCTATTCTCGCTCAAGCAGATATGTGTTCCCAAGGGAGACAGCAACCGGCTGTTGTCATTTTTCAATCAATGATCAGGTCTCCGGCTCGGTCTCAGCCGACGACTCGACGACAGCCGCAGGGGCGGCCAGCAGATGCGGCTCCAGCCGCCGCGTAAAGACGTCATCGGCGCGAGCCTTGCGCGCAGCGAGATCATGCCCCGCAAGCACGTTCGCCTCGAAGGCCGCGATCAGAGCGGCAACCCTGGCTGGCCTTTCGGTGGCCGGCAACGGCGGCACAGCTTCCGATATCACCGCGTTCAGCAAGGCAATCCGCTGCTCGATGTCGATGGCAAGCTTGCCCGCCATCGCATTGACGGCGGCGATTTTTACGTTGAGGACATTCGCCAGTTCCTCGTAGATATCGATCAGCCGCTGTAGCGCTGTCCGCCCCGGCTGCAATGCCCGCTCCTGCTCATGAAGAGCATCCTGCTCGGCGACCAACCTGCTATACTCCGCCTCCAATTCCGATCGTGAAGCGACATCGCGAGCGCTGGAAATGCTGCTGCGCCGGTCGAAAATTCTTGGAATAAAAGCATCCGCTTGGCGCTGCACTTCTTCTATCTCGAAATCAATATGCTGCCGCCGCTCGATGATCCGCACGAGATGCGCCTCGCAATCGCGGAAGGACCGAACCAGCGCCGGTCGGGCGGTCTTGAACTGCGTATCGAGCGATGCTGACGCTGCAAGGGCCGCATCGAGATCGGCCGCAATCGACGCCGGCTCGGCACGGCCCTGGCCCATCCGGCGCCCGAGCAGCCCCGACGTATCGATCCCGGCCTTCTCATCGAACAGCCGCCGGTGTTGCAAATCCGCGGCCGCGGTCAATAAATCGAGTTGCTTCACCAGCGACAGCGCCAGGGTTTTCCAGCGATCGAGCAACTCGATCGTCTCGCGTACCAGCGCCTCTTCCACCGGGAAATTGATGGCATCGAAACGTCCATTGCCCTTGGCATTGCGGCCGAGCCCGGCATTGGCCGCATCCATGCCCTTGATCGCGTCCTCAAGCATCGCGCGGGCCTTGTCGATTTCGCCGTCGAAGGAGTGGGCCTTGACCATGAAAGCGTCTCTCAATTGCCGTTGCCAGCGAGACTAACCGCTTATATGCGCAAAGAAAATGCCCCGAGCGTGCAAACCAGCCTCAGTGTGCGACAGCCGGGCTCTTCAAATAGGCGATCAGATTATCCAGATCCTTGTCACTCTTCAAACCGGGGAAAGTCATCTTCGTGCCCTTCACCAGGAATTGCGGACTGGGCAGATATTTTCTGAGCAGCGCCTCGTCCCAGACCTTGCCGTCGGCACCGAACGCCTTCATCGCCGGCGAATAGCTGTAATCGGGGATGGTGGCGACGGGACGACCGACGACGCCCATCAGCGACGGCCCGACATGGTTCTCATGTTCGGTTGCCGTGTGGCAGACGGCGCACTTCTTGAAGACTGCCGCACCGGCAACTGCATCCCCATCGGCAAGCGCGGCCGAAGCGGAAAAAAGAACGGCGGCCACGGCCGTTAGACAGCGCAACTTCATGATTCCTCCACCATCGGATGTCTGGACGTATTCCCGACAGCCGCGACCATAGAGAAATTCGCCGCCGCGTGCCGGATGACGCAATGCCGCGGGGCGCTTCACTCCCCGGCCATCGCCTCCTCCCAGTGACGGCGGCAGAGGGAAACATACTTGTCGCTGCCGCCGATCTCGATCTGCGCGCCCTCATGCACCACCCTGCCCTGTCCGTCGAGGCGCACCAGCATCGTCGCCTTGCGGCCGCAGTGGCAGATCGTCCGCACCTCGCGCATCTCGTCGGCAATCGTCAAAAGTTCCTGCGAGCCCGGAAACAGCTTGCCTTGGAAATCCGTGCGCAGCCCGTAAGCCATGACTGGCACGCCGAGGCGATCGACGATGTGGGCAAGCTGCCAAACCTGCTCGCGCGAAAGGAATTGCGCCTCGTCGACGAAGACGCAGGCAAGCGCTTCCTCGGCGTGCAGATTGTCCGCCATCGCAAAGAGATCGTCCGTTTGATCGAAAGGTGTGGCGGCCATCTCCAGGCCGATGCGTGAGGCGATCTTGCCGCGACCGGCGCGGTCATCCAGGGCGGCGATAAAGGCAACGGTCCGCATGCCGCGTTCTTGATAATTATAGGCCGCCTGCAGCAGCATGGTCGACTTGCCGGCGTTCATCGTTGAATAGTGGAAGTAAAGCTTGGCCATGATATTCTCCTTGAGCGTCTCATGGGTTTTCCATCGCCGGAAGGAAAGACGCCTTTGGCGAAAACCACAGGAATTGCGGGCTTAGGTGGAACAAGATCGCCTCGGCAACACACGGCTGAAAAAAACGTAAGGGAGTCGCAATCAGCCCCCGCAAACCGGCGCAAATACAATGAGGTCGCTTGAAAATGTCAGTTATTGGTGGTTGCTTGGGAACGTTAGACTGGGAGTCACACAATGATAAAAATGACTTTAACCGCATTTGCCTTCGCCTCAGCTCTTTCCGCGCTGACGCTGGGTGCAACCACCGCATCCGCCGCTGAGCCGGCAAGCTGTGGCACCGTACATTTCGCCGATGTGGGCTGGACCGACATCACCTCCACCACGGCGACGGCCTCCGTCCTCCTGAAGGCGCTCGGCTACGACACCGACGTCAAAGTGCTCGCCGTGCCGGTGACCTATCAGTCGTTGAAGAACAAGGACATCGACGTGTTCCTCGGCAACTGGATGCCCTCCATGGCCGAGAACATCAAACCGTTTGCCGCCGACAAGTCGGTCGAAACCGTTCGCCCCAATCTCGAAGGTGCGAAATACACGCTTGCGACGAACGCAAAGGGCGCGGAGCTCGGTATCAAGGATTTCAAGGATATCGCCACGCACAAGGATGATCTCGACGGCAAGATCTACGGCATCGAGCCGGGCAATGACGGCAATCGCCTGGTTATCGACATGGTCGACAAGAACACCTTCGGCCTCAAGGGCTTCGAAGTGGTCGAGTCCTCCGAACAGGGCATGCTTGCCCAGGTTTCGCGGGCCGACAAGGAAGGCAAGCCGATCGTCTTCCTCGGCTGGGCTCCCCACCCGATGAACACGACCTACAAAATGACCTACCTCACGGGCGGTGACGACATCTTCGGACCGAACTTCGGCGGCGCAACCGTCTATACCAACGTCCGCGCAGGCTATCTGCAGGAATGCCCGAATGTCGGCACCTTCGTTAAAAACCTCGTCTTCTCGCTGCCGATGGAAAACGAGATCATGGGCAAGATCCTGAATGACGGCAAGGAGCCGGAGGCGGCTGCCACGGAATGGCTGAAGGCTAATCCGACCGCGGTTACTCCCTGGCTCGCTGGCGTCACCGCCAAGGACGGCAGTGATGGGCAGGCGGCAATCAAGTCCAAGCTCGGCCTTTGACATCCGGGGACAAGGGGCGGCTCAACCGCCCCTTTCTCTTCCGTGAACGAGACTGCTTCCCTCCTATTGCGTCACACATCGGGCAGCGACCCGCATGGCGCCATAGGCCGTTATTCTCCGGCGGCCCTATCCGGAATTATTTGAGACGCCCGGAATCGCCGCCCCAATGGTGGGCAAAGACGTGAACTGGTTAAACGATTACCGCATCCCTATCGGTCCATGGGCCAAGGCCTTCGTGGATTGGCTGACGAGCAATTTCATATGGTTCTTCGACGGCCTTTCCTTCGTTGCCTCGCATGGGATCAAAGGACTTTTGTTCCTCTTGCAGGCACCGCATCCGCTGGTCGTTGTGATCATTTTCGCGGCCGTTGCCTACTGGCTGCGCCGGAGCATTCCGGTCACGATCCTGACCCTGGTCGGCCTGTTGATCACCATCAACCAGGGTTACTGGAAGGAGACGACCGAGACGCTTGCGCTGGTGCTGGCCTCCACTTTCGTCTGTATGCTCGTGGGCGTCCCCCTCGGCATCGCCGCCGCTCGCCGTCCATGGCTCTATGCCTTCATGCGACCGGTCCTCGACCTGATGCAGACTATCCCGACCTTCGTCTATCTGGTGCCGGCGATGATTCTGCTCGGCCTCGGCATGGTACCGGGCCTGATCGCCACCGTCGTCTTCGCCATTCCCGCATCGATCCGTATGACCCGCCTCGGCATCATCTCGACGCCGCCCTCTCTCGTCGAAGCAGCCGAAGCCTTCGGCGCGACACCGCGACAGGTGCTGCGCAAGGTCGAGGTGCCCTTTGCCACGCCACAGATCATGGCCGGTTTGACGCAGACGATCATGCTCTCGCTCTCGATGGTCTCCATCGCCGCCCTCGTCGGCGCGCCTGGCCTCGGCGTGCCGGTACTGCGCGCATTGAACAGCGTCAACGTCGCCAAGAGCTTTGATTCCGGCTCCTGCATCGTCATCCTGGCGATCATTCTCGACCGCATGTTCCGTGCCCCCGGCGAAGGAGAAAAATCATGACCACCGCCGTCGGCTTCAAAAATGTCAGCATCATCTTTGGCGATCGTCCCGAGACAGCGCTGAAACTTGCCGATGCCGGCAAGTCGCGCGACGAGATCGGCAAGGCGACCGGCCTTGTGCTCGGCGTCGCCAACGCCTCGCTCGAGATCGAGGAAGGCGAAATCCTCGTGCTCATGGGCCTCTCCGGCTCAGGCAAGTCGACGCTGCTGCGCGCGGTCAACGGCCTGGCGCCGGTCGTGCGCGGCGATGTCATTGTCAATAGCAAGGCCGGACCGGTCAATCCGTATAGCTGTAACCCCAAGGCGCTGCGCGACCTGCGCATGCATACCGTTTCGATGGTGTTCCAGCAGTTCGCGTTGCTGCCCTGGCGTACCGTCGCCGACAATGTCGGCTTCGGACTGGAGCTGGCCGGCGTGCCCGAGGCTGAGCGCAAGAAGCGCGTCGACGAGCAGTTGCAGCTCGTCAACCTGACGCAATGGGCAAACCGCAAGGTCAACGAGCTCTCTGGCGGCATGCAGCAGCGCGTCGGCCTCGCCCGCGCTTTTGCGACCGGCGCGCCGATCCTGCTCATGGATGAGCCGTTCTCTGCGCTCGATCCGCTGATCCGCACCCGCCTGCAGGACGAACTTCTGGAATTCCAGCGCCGTCTGAAGCGGACGATCCTCTTCGTCAGTCACGATCTCGACGAGGCCTTCCGCATCGGCAACCGCATCGCCATCATGGAGAGCGGACGGATCATCCAGTGCGGCACGCCGCAGGAAATCGTCAAAAACCCCGCCGATCAATATGTCGCTGACTTCGTGCAGCACATGAACCCGATCAGCATGTTGACCGCCCGCGACGTCATGCAACAGGGTCTCGGCCACTCCGCAGCAGGCGGCTCGGTCACTGCCACCGCAACGGCCACAACGCCGCTCGTCGATATTCTCGACGCGCTGACGCATCAGCCCGGCAATATCGGCGTCGTTGACAACGGCGTGATTATCGGGACGATTTCCGCCCAGGATGTCGTGGCTGGCCTCACCAGCCACCGGCGGAGAGAGTAGTCTATCCTCATGCTCTCTCCTGCCCTGCGAGAGAGCGACTATGAACGATAAACCGTCCGTATTGCGGGAAACCGATGACGAGGCGCGCAAGCAGGCACGTATCCTGCTGCGCGCCGCTCGTTATGCGGCCATGGCCGTCATCGATCCGGAAACAGGCTTCCCTTCCGTCAGCCGCGTACTGACCGGCACGGATATCGACGGCGTGCCCGTCATTCTCGTCTCCGGCCTTTCAGCCCATACCAAGGCGCTGGCGAGAGATCCCCGCGCCTCGCTTCTCTTCGGGGAACCAGGCAAAGGCGACCCGCTCGCCCATCCGCGCCTCAGCGTTCAATGCAACGCCGAACGCGTCGGTCGCGAAAACCGTCTGTACGGACGCATTCGTTCGCGCTTTCTCGCCCGGTACCCCAAGGCAAAGCTTTATGCCGATTTTGCCGATTTCTGCTTTTTCCGCCTTATACCGCTTACCGCCAGTCTTAATGGCGGTTTTGGAAAAGCATATGTCCTGCCCGGGAACGATCTGATGATTCTCTCGACGGCTAGCGAGATGATTGCTGAACAGGCAGATGCGATAGTGCGAGAATTACTAGCCCACTACCCTTGTATCATTACAACTATAGTGGAGAGGTTGAGAGGATCGGGCGGTAAAAATTGGCGTATTTGTGGCTTAGATATGGCAGGAATCGACCTAATTCGGGGAGATGAGACGCTAAGATGGGAATTTGACGCACCATTGTCGGAGTTGCAGGGCACTCATACATACATATCTAAAATAGCATACTCGATACCTTAAATTTAGGTATATACAATCTTTGGCCTATATTGGTATTGTTACTTATCGGATTAATTCCCCGATTAGAAAAATACCCCCGCAATTTCTGATGTACGCTCCGCATTAGGAAGATTAAAAGATGAAGACAAGAAATTTGGCCGAACACTCCAACGTGGCGGCAGCATTATTATCTGCTATGGCGAACCCGAAGCGCCTTATGATTCTTTGCAGCCTGGTCAAAGGGGAAGTTCCGGTTGGCGTATTGGCCAATCAGGTGGGGCTCAGCCAATCTGCACTCTCCCAGCATCTTTCGAAGCTGCGCGCCCAGAAGCTGGTGAAGACCCGCCGCGATGCTCAAACGATTTACTACTCCAGTACTTCAGACTCGGTCATTCGGGTTCTGGAAACGCTGGAAGACATTTATTGTGAACCGGAAAAAAGTAGATCGGCTGCTTAATAGCCAAAACTGGCTCTAGGTATGTCGAGGCAAGATCTCTAAGGAAAAGATAATTTCCGACCCTTAAGATCAAGCCCCCTTTCATCACCACGTATATAACTGATTTGGCTGGCAAATTTCCCAATTTGCCAGCCTTTTCGCGTTTAGCGGCTTGTCCTCGGCGGTTCGCGACGCAGTGGAGGAGACCGGCCAAAGCGAAACCGCCCCTCGTCATCCCCTGTCCCCTACCTTTGTCTTGACGTCAGGGGGCCGACTGATAATTTGACCGGGCAGTAAATAATCACGCGGTTCCGCACCGCGATCGGGAAATGGCCCCCGAATGGCCATTGGAGAACAGCATGTCCGACCGTTTGAATGCCACCCCCAACGATTTGCGCGCCTTCTGGATGCCGTTTACGGCCAATCGTCAGTTCAAGAAGGAGCCGCGCCTCTTCGTCAGCGCCAGGGATATGTACTATACGACCCATGACGGTCGGCAGGTGCTGGACGGAACTGCGGGTCTGTGGTGCGTGAATGCCGGCCACTGCCGGCCGAAGATCACCGAAGCCATTCGCCAGCAGGCGGGCGAACTCGACTATGCGCCGGCCTTCCAGCTCGGCCATCCCAAGGCGTTCGAGCTGGCAAACCGGCTGGTGGACATCGCGCCGGAGGGCATGAACCATGTTCTCTATACCAACTCAGGTTCTGAATCCGTCGAAACCGCGCTCAAGGTGGCGCTTGCCTATCATCGCGTGAAGGGCAACGGCTCGCGTTTCCGCCTCATCGGCCGCGAGCGCGGCTATCATGGCGTCAATTTCGGTGGCATCTCCGTGGGCGGCATCGTCTCCAACCGCAAGATGTTTGGCACGCTGCTAACCGGCGTCGACCACATGCCCCACACGCATCTTCCCGGCAAGAATGCCTTCACGCGCGGTGAGCCCGAGCATGGCGGCGATATCGCCAGCGAGCTGGAGCGCATCGTCACCCTGCACGACGCCTCCACGATCGCCGCCGTCATCGTTGAGCCGGTCGCCGGCTCCACAGGCGTGCTGATCCCGCCGAAGGGTTATCTGCAGAAGCTGCGTGAAATCTGCACCAAGCACGGCATCCTGCTGATCTTCGACGAAGTCATCACCGGTTTTGGCCGCCTCGGCACCCCCTTCGCCGCGCAATATTACGACGTGAAGCCGGACATGATCACGACCGCAAAGGGCCTGACGAATGGCGTCATCCCGATGGGCGCAGTCTTCGTGACCTCGGAAATCCACGACGCCTTCATGCAGGGACCCGAGCACATGATCGAGTTCTTCCATGGCTATACCTATTCCGGCAACCCGATCGCCTCTGCCGCAGCTCTGGCGACGCTCGATACCTACAAGGAAGAAGGCCTGCTGACACGCGCCGCCGAGCTTTCGGACTACTGGGCCGACGCGCTGCACTCCCTGAAGGACTGCCCAAACGTCATCGACATCAGAAACACCGGCCTCATCGGCGCCATCGAGCTCGACCCCATCGCCGGCGAACCCACCAAGCGCGCCTTTACCGCCTTCCTGAAAGCCTACGAAAAAGGCCTGCTGATCCGCACCACTGGCGACATCATCGCACTCTCCCCGCCGCTGATCATCGAAAAGCACCATATCGACGAACTCTTCGGCAAGCTCAGGGATATCTTGCAGAATAATATCTGAGGCATAAGCTCGAACAAAACTGCGCCCCTCACGCCTCCTTTTGCTTCAGCAGAAGAGCCGGCATGAGGGGCGATCCATATGCGAGGGATGACCATGACCACCAAACTCGAACGCTATATCGACCAGGGCGTCGGCCGGCAGCCTGCCGACATCGTGCTAAAAAACGGCCGGTTCTTCGACTTGGTGACGGGCGAGCTGGTTGCCTCGGACATCGCCATCTGCGGCGATCGTATCGTCGGCACCTGCGGCGGCTATCAGGGCCGCGAGGAGATCGACATCTCCGGCCGGATCGTCGTTCCGGGCTTCATCGATACGCATCTGCATATCGAATCCTCGCTGGTGACGCCGCATGAGTTCGATCGCTGTGTCCTGCCCTATGGCGTGACTACCGCCATCTGCGATCCGCATGAGATCGCCAATGTGCTCGGCACGGAAGGCATCCAGTATTTTCTGGAGTCCTCGCTGGAGACCATCATGGACATCCGCGTCCAGCTCTCCTCCTGCGTGCCGGCGACGCATCTGGAAACGTCAGGCGCCGACCTGCCGATCGAGAAGCTCCTGCCCTTCCGCGACCATCCGAAGGTCATCGGCCTAGCGGAATTCATGAACTTCCCGGGCGTCGTGCACAAGGACCCCGTCTGCATGGCCAAGCTCGAGGCTTTCCAGGGCGGCCATATCGACGGCCATGCGCCGCTGCTGCGCGGCAACGACCTCAATGGCTATCTCGCCGCCGGCATCCGCACCGAGCATGAATGCACCACCGCCGAGGAAGCGCTCGAAAAGATCCGCAAAGGCATGCATATCCTCGTGCGCGAGGGTTCGGTCTCCAAGGACCTGCATGCCCTGATGCCGATCCTGACCGAACGCCTGTCGCCTTACCTTGCGCTTTGCACCGATGACCGCAATCCGCTCGACATCGCCGAACAGGGCCATCTCGATTATATGATCCGCACCGCCATTGCCCACGGCGTCGAGCCGCTGGCGATTTATCGCGCAGCCTCCATCTCGGCTGCCCGCGCCTTCGGCCTGCGCGACCGCGGCCTGGTGGCGCCCGGTTGGCGCGCCGATCTTGTCATCATCGACAGTCTGGAGAACTGCAAGGCGGAGATCGTCTTCTCCGCGGGCCGGCGCGTCACTGCGGAGCTTTTCGCCCACCGCAAGCCCATCGCCCCGGTCGGCCTCGATAGCGTCAGGGCGCGCCCGATCAACGCCGCCGATTTCGGCGTGCCGGTGACCGAGGGCGAAAGTTCCGTGATCGGCGTCACCCCAGGAAAGATCATCACGCAGCATCGCCGGTATCGCCTGCCAGTCAAAGGCAACCAGACCGACCTCGACCTCGGCAATGATGTGATCAAGGTCGCCGTCATCGAGCGGCACGGCAAGAACGGCAATCATGCCAATGGTTTCGTTCAGGGCTTCGGCCTGAAGAAGGGTGCCATCGCCTCGACGGTCGGTCACGACAGCCACAATATTTGTGTCGTCGGCGTCAATGAAGACGATATGGCCCGCGCCGCTAATCGTCTTAGCGAGATCAACGGCGGCTTCGTCGTCGTCGAAAATGGCGTCGTCACCGGCGAAATCGCCCTGCCCGTCGCCGGCCTGATGAGCCTTGAACCCTATGAAAGCGTTCGCGACACCTTGCATCACTTGCGTCAGGCAGCTTACGCCCTCGGCGCGACGCTGGAAGAGCCCTTCCTACAGCTCGCCTTTCTGCCGCTGCCGGTCATCCCGCATCTGAAGATCTCGGACCGGGGCCTTGTCGATGTCGACAAGTTTATGCTGATTGGGTGATCACCCCACCTGGCAGCAGAACACATCCAACGCCGCGAGTGTCACCACCTCGCTGGCGTTGGCGGTCGCAAAGCCCGGCATCGGCACAGCTTTCGCCACCTTGATCCCCTTTGGCAGAGCAACCTTTACGGGCTTACGAGACAGGTTGAAGACAAAAAGCAGTGTTTCGTCGCCCTTCTTGCGCGTAAAGGCGAAGACGTCCTCCTTGGTATCGAGGAAGACCATGTCGCCATCGACCAGCGCTGCATGCCGCTTTCGGAAGGCCAGGGTCTCGCGATAGTGGTGAAGAACGGACTGCGCATCCGCCTCCTGCTTGTCGACGGCAAGTGCTGCGTGCTGATAAGGCACCGGCAGCCATGATTTGTCTGCCGTGGTAAAGCCTGTGTGCGCCCGGCCCGCCTCCCAGGGCATCGGCGTGCGGCATCCGTCGCGGCCCTTGAAGGCCGGCCAGAAGCGAATGCCGTAGGGGTCCCGAAGATCCTCGAACGCGAGTTCCGCCTCGGGCAGGCCCAATTCCTCACCCTGATAGAGGCAGATCGAACCACGCAAGGTAGACAGCAAGGAAATCGCCAATTTGGCGACACGCGGTTGCTCGGCCTCCGTTTCGGCAAACCGGCTGACATGACGGTTTACGTCGTGGTTGGAAAAAGCCCAGCAAACCCAGCCGTCGGCGACGTTTTCCTGGAAATCGCCGACGCAGCGGCGGAAATGTTCCGGTGTGAAGTCCGGGCCTAGCAGATCGAAGGTATAGCACATGTGCAGCTTGTCGCCGCCGCTGGTATAGGCGGCGACCGTCTGCAGCGAGCGGGCGCCGTCGCCGACTTCACCGACGGTCGTGCGCCCTTCATACTGATCAAGCAGCTTGCGGAAGCGCTTCAGGAAGCCGATGTTTTCCGGCTGCGTCTTGTCATGGAGGTGGTTCTGCATGCCATAGGGGTTGCTTTCCGGCGCATCCAGTCCGCCAATGGCAACCGCGGCCGGCGGGTTGTCCCGCAGCTTCTTGTCGCAGAAATAGTAGTTCACCGTATCCAACCGGAAGCCGTCAACACCGCGATCGAGCCAGAACTTGACCGCCGCAAGCACGGCATCCTGGACTTCGCTATTGTGGAAATTCAAGTCCGGCTGCGAGGTCAGAAAATTGTGCTGGTAATATTGCCGGCGCACGCCATCCCATTCCCAGCCAGGCCCGCCGAAGATCGACAGCCAGTTGTTCGGCGCCGTGCCATCCGGCTTCGGATCGGCCCAGACATACCAGTCGGCTTTGGGATTATTGCGGCTTGCCCGGCTCTCGACGAACCAGGGATGGCGATCCGACGTATGCGAAATCACCTGATCGATGATGACCTTGAGGCCGAGCGCATGCGCTGATGTCATCATCTCGTCGAAGTCGGCGAGCGTGCCGAAGATCGGATCGACGTCGCAATAGTCGGCGACGTCATAACCCATATCGGCCATCGGCGAGGTGAAGAAGGGAGCCAGCCAAATGGCATCGACGCCGAGTGAGGCAATATGCGGCAGGCGGCGAGTGATACCCTTGATATCGCCGAGCCCATTGGCGTCGGTATCCTGAAACGACCGCGGATAGACCTGATAGATCACCGCACCACGCCACCAATCGGCTCCCGCCGCTTTGTCCGTTGATTTCATGAAACAATCCGCCTCGATTTCCTCTCACCCTTCAGATTGCACACTAAGCCTTGGGCGGCAAGCGGCAAACCAGATGAAGGATGAACCGGGGATTGAACGCGCAAAAATTCGTGAAGTGATTTCGGAAAATTGCCAGTGTAGATATTCACAGCCTCAAGCGGCCGCTCGCTTTAGGACTTGAAAGCGACGTTGCATCGGATAACTTGCGACATTGACCTGCACGTACAGGTCACCTGCGGGATAAAAATAGCCTTAAAAACAAGGCCCATAGCTCCAGAAAGGTGGGGAAAGATATGACTCATTTCAGCAAGAAGTTCATCGTGTCGGCGTTCGTCGGCACGTTGTTAAGCGTCTCTGCACATGCGGCGACCCTAAATATCCACAACGGCGGCGACCCGACGTCGCTCGACCCGCAAAAAATTTCCGGCGACTGGGAAAACCGTATCGATGGCGATATTTTCGAAGGCCTGGTGACGGAAGATCCTAAGGACAACCCGATCCCCGGCCAGGCAGCAAGCTGGACCATTTCCCCCGATCAGAAGGTCTATACCTTCAAGCTGCGTGACGGCATCAAATGGTCCGATGGCCAGCCGGTAACGGCTCAGGACTTCGTCTTTGCCTTCCAGCGCCTGATGGACCCGAAAACCGCCGCCCAATATGCCTACCTGCAATATACGATCCTGAATGCGGAAAAGATCAACAAGGGTGAAATCAAGGATCTCAGCCAGCTCGGCGTCAAGGCAATCGATGACAAGACACTGGAAATCACTCTTGAAAATCCGACGCCTTACTTCCTCAACGCGTTGATGCACTACACGGCCTATCCGCTGCCGAAGCATGTCGTGGAATCCAAGGGCGACGAATGGGTCAAGATCGGCAACATCGTCACCAACGGCCCCTACAAGCCCACCGAATGGGTGCCCGGTTCGCATGTCAGCATGGTCAAGAGTGACCAGTATTACGACGCCAAGGACATCAAGATCGACAACGTCAACTATTACACGCTGGAAGATCAGGCCGCTGCCCTGAAGCGCTATCGCGCCGGCGAATTCGATATCCTCACCTCTTTCCCCGCCGACCAGTTTGATTGGATCCAGAAGAACCTTCCTGGCCAGGCGCATGTGGTTCCGTTCCTCGGCACCTACTATTACGTGCTGAACGCCACCAAGCCGCCTTTCAACGACAAGCGCGTCCGCCAGGCCCTCTCCATGGCCGTCAACCGCGAAGTCATCGGCCCGAAGATTCTCGGCACCGGCGAGCTGCCGATGTATTCCTGGGTACCGCCGGGCACGGCCAATTACGGCGAGCCGGCCTATGTGAGCTGGAAGGATGAGCCTTACAAGCAGAAGGTCGAAGAGGCCAAGAAGCTGCTCAAGGACGCCGGCTTCGGCCCTGACCATCCGCTGAAAGCGCAGCTTCGCTACAACACCAATGATAACCACAAGCGCATCGCCGTTGCGATCGCCGCCATGTGGAAGCCGCTCGGCGTCGATATCGAGCTCTACAACACCGAAACCAAGGTGCATTATGATGAAATGCAGCGCGGTCAGGTGGAAATCGGCCGCGCCGGCTGGCTCGCCGACTACAACGATCCCATCAACTTCCTGAACCTGCTCTCAACCGGTGTCGAAATGAACTATGGCCGCTGGAGCAATCCGGATTACGATGCGCTGATCAAGCGGGGCAACGAACAGACCGACCTGAAGAAGCGCGCCGAAATCTACAAGAAGGCCGAGCAGCTCGCGCTCGACGACAGCGCTGCCATCCCGATCTACTACTACGTCTCCCAAAACATCGTCGCCCCGAAGGTCCAGGGCTTCGTCGATAATATCCAGGACATCCATCGCACTCGCTGGCTGTCGATCAAAGAATAATTGGGAACAGGCCCCTTCCCAGATAAACCGGGAGGGGGCCGTCTAAGACCATGTTTGGCTACGCTCTCCGTCGTTTGCTGTCGACAATCCCCGTCCTGTGGATTGCCGTGACAGTGTGTTTTTTCATTCTGCGCCTCGCTCCCGGCGGCCCCTTCGATGGCGAAAGGCCATTGCCGCCGGAAGTCAAAGCCAACCTCGCGGCTCACTACAACCTCGACAAGCCTCTGGTTGAGCAATATCTGATCTATGTCGGCGACGTCATGAAGGGCGATCTAGGCCCCTCTTTCGCTAACCAGGACTTCACCGTCACCCAGCAGATCATGTCCGGCTTTCCCTATACGCTGACAATCGGCGGCGCCGCCTTCGTTCTTGCAACGATCATCGGCGTGGTTGTCGGCTGTCTTGGGGCGCTCTATCAGAACCGGAGCGCCGACTACTGGCTGGGCGGAGGACTGCTCATCGGCCTTGTGATGCCAAGCTTCCTCATCGCCCCGATCCTGCAGCTCGTCTTCGGCAATACGCTTGGCTGGCTGCCGGTCGGCGGTTGGGGCAATGGCTCGATCAGGTTCCTGATCCTTCCGGTCATCGTTCTGACATTGCCGCATGCGGCACGCATTTCGCGCCTAATGCGCGGCTCGATGATCGAGGTGATGAGCCAGAACTTTATCCGTACCGCCAAGGCTAAGGGCATAGGCCCACGGCTCACCGTTATGCGGCACGCCTTGAAGCCCGCCTTGATGCCCGTCGTGTCCTATCTCGGACCCGCAGCAAGCTATCTGCTTACCGGCTCGCTGGTGGTAGAAAGCATTTTCGGCCTTCCCGGCGTCGGCCGCTACTTCGTCGGCGCGGCGCTGAACCGCGACTACGGCATGGTTCTTGGCACGGTCATTTTCTACATGGTCCTGATCGTGGTCCTCAATCTGCTGGTCGATATCGCCTATGCCTGGCTCGACCCGAAAGTGAGAATGCGATGATCCTCAATTCCGCCAAGAGAGAATTGCTGGAAGCGGAATTGCTTTCGGCAGAGGGGCTTGCACCCAAGGGGCGCTCCCTCACCGGCGATGCGATGCGTCGCCTGCTCCGCAACAAGGCTGCCGCGCTGTCGCTGATCGTGCTGGCAGTGCTGATTCTGGTTGCCATATTCGGCCCGTATTTCCTGCCCTTCAACTATGAAGATCCGGATTGGACCTCCTTCCGCGGCCCACCGGACTTCGTCGCCGGCCATTATTTCGGCACCGACGGAAACGGCCGCGACCTGCTTGCCCGCACGCTCTACGGCACGCGCGTCTCGCTGACCGTCGCCCTGGTGGCAACCCTCGTCTCGGTTGTTATCGGCGTGCTTTATGGCGCCGTCGCCGGCTATTTCGGCGGTCGTGTCGATGCGATCATGATGCGCTTCGTCGATATCATGTACGCCCTCCCCTACGTCCTCTTCGTCATCCTGCTGATGGTGATCTTCGGCCGTAACGTCTATCTGCTGTTTGCGGCGATCGGGGCGCTCGAATGGCTCACTATGGCTCGCATCGTGCGTGGTCAGACGCTCTCCATCAAGCAGCGGGAATTCATCGAAGCGGCGCGGGCCTCCGGCCAGCGATCGTTCAAGATCATCCTCAAGCACATCGTTCCGAACCTCGTCGGGCCGGTCGTCATCTACGCGACGCTCACCATTCCCGAGATCATCGCGACGGAGAGCTTCCTGTCCTATCTGGGCTTCGGCGTGCAGGAACCGCTGACCTCGCTCGGCACGCTGATCGCCGAGGGCTCCGCCGGCATGGAGACCACGCCCTGGCTATTGTTCTTCCCCGCCGGCTTTCTTGTCGCCCTGCTGATGAGCCTGCTCTTCATCGGCGATGGCCTACGCGACGCTTTCGATCCGAAGGATCGCTGACATGACAGATACGCTTCTCGAACTCAAAGACTACTCCATCACCTTCCGTACACCGGAAGGCGAAGTGGCCGCCGTCTCGAAGATGAACCTGACGATCGGCCGTGGCGAGCGCGTCGCCATCGTCGGCGAATCCGGTTCCGGCAAGAGCCAGACCTTCCTCGGCCTGATGGGCCTGCTCGCCAAGAACGGCCGCACCAGCGGCCAAGCGCTTTTGGACGGCAAGGACCTCCTGACGCTGAAGCCGCGCGAACTCGACCATGTGCGCGGCAAGGACATGGCCATGGTCTTCCAGGACCCCATGACGGCGCTTAATCCGTCATTGCGCATTTCGCGGCAGTTGACCGAGCAGCTCGAAGTCCATGGCGGGCTTTCGGCGCGCGCGGCGTCTGCCGCAGCACTCGACATGCTGAAGCGCGTCGGCATCCCTGACCCGACGCGACGTTTCAATCTCTATCCGCACGAACTCTCGGGCGGCATGCGCCAGCGCATCGTCATCGCCATGGCGCTGCTCACCAAGCCGAAGCTCCTGATCGCCGACGAGCCGACGACGGCGCTCGACGTCACCATCCAGGCGCAGATCCTCGATCTCTTCAACGAGCTGACGGCGGAAATGAACACGGCGCTCGTCATGATCACCCATGACCTCGGCGTCGTTGCCGGTCTCGCCGATCGCGTCGCCGTCATGTATGCCGGCCGCATTGTCGAGGAGGCACCGGTCGAAGAGCTCTTCGAAAATCCAGCCCATCCCTATACCGCGGCGCTGCACGCCTCCATCCCGCGGCCGGATCAGGATGTCGACGATCTCGCCGTCATACCCGGCCGGCCGCCGAACCTGATGCATCTGCCGCGCGGCTGTTCTTTCTCGCCGCGCTGCGCCCATGTGCAGGACGACTGCCTGGACGCGCCGCCGCCGCTCGACCGGCTTGCGCCGCAACGCTGCGCCGCCTGCTTCCATCCCCTCTCTGCCCAGCAGGAACGGAGCCTCATCCATGGCTGAACACACGCTTCTGAAGGTCGAGCACCTGACCACCGAATTCGAGCTGCCATCGAAATCTCTCTTCAAACCGCCGTTGGTCCTGACGGCGGTCAATGATGTCAGCTTCGAGCTGAAGACCGGGCGCACGCTTGGCATCGTCGGCGAATCCGGGTGCGGCAAGTCGACACTCGGCCGTTCCATCCTGCGGCTGATCAAGGCGCAGAAGGGCCGCATCATGTGGCAAGGCGGAAACCTGCTGAATCTTTCCGAAGAGGAAATGCGTGCCGCCCGCCGCGACATGCAAATCATCTTCCAGGATCCGATCGCCTCCCTCGACCCGCGCATGACGGTCGGCGACATCATCGCCGAGCCGCTGACCGTATTCGAGCCGAAGCTGACAAAGGCGCAGCGGCAGGAGCGCGTCCGCGAGATCATGGCGGCGGTCGGGCTCGTGCCGGAAATGATCAATCGCTACCCGCATGAGTTCTCCGGCGGCCAAGCGCAGCGCATCGGCATTGCCCGCGCAGTCGTGACGCGGCCGAAGCTGATCGTCTGCGATGAACCGGTCTCGGCCCTCGACGTATCGATCCAGGGTCAGGTGATTACGCTGTTGCGCAAGCTGCGCAAGGAGTTCGGCCTGACGCTGATCTTCATCAGCCATGACCTCTCCGTCGTGCGGCTGATCTCAGACGACGTGCTGGTGCTTTACCTTGGCAAGGTGGTGGAAGCGGGCGACGCCGCCACCGTCTTCGACCATCCAGCCCATCCCTATACACAGGCCTTGTTCTCCGCCGCACCCATCCCCGACCCGAAGCGGGCGCGCGGGCGCGAGCGTATCCGCCTGCAGGGCGACCCGCCCTCGCCGCTCAATCCACCGGCCGGCTGCGTCTTCTCGCCACGCTGCTGGAAGGCGACGGATATTTGCAGGACCAAGATGCCGCCGACCGAGCAAGTTCGCCCCGGCCAGACCGCGGCGTGCTATCATATGGACAGGCCATAGGGCTCAAAAGGTGGACGGTGCAGCCTGCCGTCCACCTTGCTCAAGCAGCCGCATCCGCGTATGCAGCAGCGAAGGAAAACGCAGGAGGACGTCTTGGGCGGGCATTTTCTATCGATCGGCGAATGCATGGTGGAGCTGTCGCAGGCCGAGGACGGATATCTGCGCAAGGGCTTTGCCGGCGACACCTTCAACACGGCCTGGTACGCCCGCGCCTGCCTGCCGGCCGATTGGTCCGTCGATTATTTCACCACCCTCGGCGATGATGTGATGTCGGACGAGATGCTGAATTTCATGAAGGCGCATGACATCGGCACGTCGAATGTTCGCCGCCTCCGTGGCAAGACGCCCGGCCTCTACATGATTAACCTGAAGGATGGCGAGCGCTCTTTCAGCTATTGGCGCGACAGTTCGGCCGCCCGCCAGCTTGCCGCCGATGGCGATCAGCTTCGCACCGCGATCGAGGGGGCCAACGTCCTCTATTTTTCCGGCATCACCTTGGCGATCCTCTCGCATGAAGACGCCGAGACATTGCTCGCCGAGCTCCGCCGCGCAAAGGCCGTCGGCAAGCTGGTGGTCTTCGACCCCAACCTGCGCCCGCGCCTCTGGTCGAGCTTCGACGCCATGCACACCATGATCGGTGAAGGCGCGCGCGCCTCGACGCTGGTGATGCCGAGCTTCGACGACGAGGTCTCGCATTTCGGCGACGATTCGATCGCCGGCACCATCCGCCGTTACCGGCTGCACGGCGCCAATATGGTCGTCGTCAAGAACGGTGCCGATGGCGCGACCGTCGGAACCGATGCCGGCGAAACGCTCGTTCCAGCCGTCAAGGTCGCGAAGGTCATCGACACCACCAGCGCCGGCGACAGCTTCAATGGCGCGTTCCTTGCCCATTATCTGGAACATGACGACCCCGTCGCCGCCGCCCATTTTGCCGCAGAAATCGCCGCAAGGGTCATTCAGGAACACGGTGCCTTGGTGCCGCCGGAAAAGCTGCAAGCCGCCGGCTAAGGCTGTAATATTTCCATCATGGACACCCCGCACAATAGGACAGGCGCGGGAATCATCTTTGCTGCACCGGATTGGGTTGTACCGACACCATGAGGGTGCGGTGCGGATGGAACGTTTTTGGATATGTTGCAGCGCTTGTCGGACATCGATCACAGAGCATGGGCTGAAGGGGCAACCCCGGTCGCAAACCCGGAGCGCCTGCTCATCGTCAGCGATGCCTGGCATCCGCAGGTGAATGGCGTCGTCCGCTCCATCGAAAATACCAACCGCGAACTGGCGCGCATCGGCGTCGATGTCGCCATGATCACGCCGGAAGGTTTTCGCAACGTCCCTTGCCCGACCTACCCGGAAATCCGCCTGTCGATCGCAAGTTACCGCAAGGTCGCCGCCAGGATCGAAGCAGTCCGGCCGACCTATGTGCATATCGCGACAGAAGGCCCGCTCGGGCTGACGGCGCGGCGCTGGTGCCTGAAAAACGGCATGCCGTTTTCGACGAGCTATCACACTCGCTTTCCCGAATATGTCGCGGCCAGGCTGCCGATCCCGCAAAGCTGGCTCTACGCCTTCGTCAAATGGTTTCACAATGCCGGTTCCGGCTGCATGGTGGCGACACCGAGCCTTGCCAATGAGCTCAAGCAGAAGGGCATTCACAATCTGCTGCCCTGGAGCCGCGGCATCGACTCGACGCTTTTCCGCCCGCAGCCGCTGGAAGACAACCCCTTCGGCCTGCCCCGCCCTATCTTCATGACCGTCGGCCGGGTGGCGCTCGAAAAGAACCTGCCGGCCTTCCTCGATCTGGACCTGCCTGGCTCGAAGGTCGTCGTCGGCGACGGACCGGCGCGGGCCGAGTTGCAGAAACTTTATCCAAAAGTACTCTTCCTCGGCTCGAAGTTCGGCGAAGCGCTGGCGCATGCCTATTCGCAAGCTGACGTTTTTGTCTTCCCGTCAAAGACCGATACATTCGGCAATACCATCTTGGAGGCGCTGGCGAGCGGCGTTCCCGTCGCCGCTTATCCCGTCACCGGCCCTGCCGATATCCTTGGCGGCAATGATGCGGCCGGCGTCGTCGACGAAGATCTGGCGAAAGCCTGCTTTGCCGCATTCTCCTCTTCCCGCGAGGCGGCTCGTGCTCTGGCGCTCAACTATTCCTGGGAAGCTGCCACCACGCAATTCATCGGCAACGTCCGCCTCGCCAATCATCGCGGCCGGATGTTGACGCAAAACCACTAAAGTGCGGGCTATTCGCCGGCCGCCGACGGCCGCCGTTTCGTGCGAAGCACGCATGCGTTCAATATTCTCTTCCATCCCGTAGACGACAAAGAACGAGCGTCACATCACGACCGGCTCTCGCCGGCGCAGCGGCGATATTGTCTGCGCACTATGGCATGCGGGAACAGTTGGCCGGTCCACCGCGTTCACTGGCACGCACAGCGACGCTCTGCCTTCATGTTCTAGTCGATATGACCAGCAGCAAACGTCAAAATTGAATTCCTTGGATGTTCCGCCACATACCTGGGAGCGGCGCAGGTGCTATTGGCCATCCGCGAACGGGCCGGGCTTGGCGTATTGGCGCTAAATACCCAGCCGCGGTTCTCAGATGGGGCTTTGCATTGCAATACCAAGAAATGCATGGCTCCCATGCGCTTTTATGTATACGATTATTTATTGCACGATTTAAGTAAGGTCGCTTACGGAGTGCTGGAAATGACAGACGACCCACTGAAACTGGACACCTTCATATGCTTCGCCCTCTATTCGGCGAACCATGCGATGAACCGGCTATACAAGCCCATGCTCGATGAGTTGAACCTCACCTATCCGCAATATCTCGTCATGGTGACGTTGTGGGAGGAGGATGGCCAGACCGTCGGCGGTATCGGCGAAAAGCTTTTCCTGGAATCAAGTACGCTAACGCCGCTGCTGAAGCGCCTGGAAGCCGCCGGCTTCATTCAGCGCACCCGCAGCAAGGAAGATGAGCGTCAGGTGCTGATCAGCCTGACCAGCGAAGGCGTCGGTTTGAAGAAGAAGGCCACCGGCATCCCCGCTTGTATCCTGGATGCATCGGATACCACGGCGAACGAGCTGACACGGTTGAAAGCGGAAATCATCAAGCTGCGCGAAGCGCTCAGTAAGAACGCGGCCTGATCCCTCAGGCCGTCATCGCTTCTTTTTGGTCTCGTAAGGATTGTCCGACGAGCGGAAATGGATGCGGATCGGCACGCCCGGCATGGCGAAATCTTCCCGCAGGCCGTTGATCAGGTAGCGCACATAGGATTCCGGCAGCGCATCCGAGCGGGTGCAGGAAATCATGAAGGCCGGCGGGCGCGCCTTCACCTGGGTCATGTATTTCAGCTTGATACGCCGGCCGGAAACCGCCGGTGGCGGATGCTGAACCTGCTGTGTCTCCAGCCAGCGATTGAGCTTGGCGGTGGACACGCGCTTGTTCCAGACCTTGTCGGTATCGACGACCGCTTGCATCAACCGGTCCAATCCCTCGCCCGTCTGACCGGAAATCGGAACGGCGCGAATACCGCGCGCCTGCGGCAGCAGCCGGTCGGTCTTTTCGCGCAGGTCGGCAAGCACTGCCTGGCGATCCTCGATCATGTCCCACTTGTTGAAGGCAAGCACGGCGGCCCGGCCCTCGCGGACGACGAGATCGACGATCTGAAGATCCTGCTTCTCGAAGGGAATGGTGGCGTCGAAGACGATGACTACGGTCTCGGCGAAACGAATGGCGCGCAGCGCATCGGCGACGGAGAGCTTTTCGAGCTTTTCAATCACCTTGGCCTTGCGGCGCATGCCGGCGGTATCGAACATTTTCACGGTACGGCCGCGCCAGCTCCAATCGACCGAGATCGAGTCGCGGGTAATTCCGGCTTCCGGACCGGTCAGCAGCCTGTCCTCGCCGAGGAAACGATTGATCAGCGTCGACTTGCCGGCATTCGGGCGGCCGACGATGGCGACACGCAACGGCCGCGTGTCGTCATAGGCCGGCTCTTCGTCGATCTCTTCACCGTCCTCACCCATGGCAGGGCGCGGAATGCTGACATTCGTCTCCGCCTCATCCTCTCTCGGCGGAAAGGCACGCTCATGGCCGAGCGCCTCGACGATAGCGTCGCGCAGATCCATCATACCCTGGCCATGTTCGGCAGAGATCGGGCAAGGCTCGCCAAGGCCGAGCGTGAAAGCGTCATAGAAGCCGCTGTCAGAGCCTCGCGCTTCCGATTTGTTGGCGACGAGAACCACCGGACGTCCGCGCTTGCGCAGCATTTCTGCGAGCGTCTTGTCGACATGGGTCAAACCCATCTTGGCGTCGACGACGAACAGCGTCAGGTCTGCTTCATCGATCGCAGCCTCCGTCTGGGCACGCATGCGGCCTTCCAGCGTCTCTTCGTCGGCTTCTTCGAGACCAGCGGTATCGACAATGCGAAAACGAAGATCGACGAGGCGCGCATCGCCAGGACGGCGGTCGCGCGTTACACCCGGCGTGTCATCGACGAGCGCCAGCTTCTTGCCAACCAAACGGTTGAAAAGAGTGGACTTGCCGACATTCGGGCGACCGACGATCGCGACCGTGAAACTCATTTAGTGATTTACCCTTCAGCCTTTAGCGACCGGTGCCTTGCCGGATGCGGTGATGAGATCGAGCAGCATCTGGGCGCGGTTGCCGACATTGCGCGGGCTCTGGGGATCGTCGACGATCGCCTGGAACCATTGACGCGCCTTGGCGAAATCGCCGGCCTTGTAGGCGGCAAGACCCAACACGTCACGTGCGGAATGCCGGAAAGCGTTTGCCGGCACGGCCAACTCCTGGGCCTCGGCGGCAACCTGGTCATACGTGCCCGTATCGACAAGCAGATAGGCCGCACGCAGGCGAGCCGCATCCCGGATTACGGCCGGAACACCGGACTCCTTGCCGATCGCCGAGAAGGCAGCAATCGCACCGGCCGTATCGCCCTTCTGCGCCTGCAGTGTGGCAGCGCGCATGCGCGCCAGCAGCGGATAGGAACCGCTGCCGCTCTTCTCGATGGTCGCCAACGCGGCCAGCGCTTCGTCCGTCTTGTTCTGATCCGCCAGCGTCAGCGCGGAAATGAACTGATCACCGCTGCTGCCGGCCTGGCGTCCTGACCAGTAGCGATAGCCGCTAAAGGCGGCCGTGCCGAGAACGATAAGCACGGCGCCACCGATGATAAGCCGGCCAAAACGGCGCCATACGAACCGCAACTGGTCCGAACGCAGTTCTTCGTTCACCTCGCGGATGAAGCTATCGTCGTTGAATGCCATTCTCGTCTCCGGCCCAGGCCAAAATATTGCAAAGAGCTTATGGGTAGTGGGGCCTTCTACTCCATTTTGCGGCCGTTGTAAGGGGGAATGGCAGAAATCGTCACATAACGAGCGGCGAAACCCCGATAATCCACTCGTGCAGCTTCCAAATGATCAATCCCCAGACCACGATACCGATGACGACGGCATAAAGATCATATTTCGCCGAAACGAAGGGCCGCAGCGAGATCTCGCCCGCACGTTCGCGCCGCTTCAGCGAGATCCGCATGATGACGCCCCAAGCCAGGAAGGCGGCAAACAACAGCATGGCTGCGCCATCGCCATTGGAAAGCAGATGCGCAAAGGCCCAGATCTTTACCGAAAGCACCATCGGATGCTTCGTCCTGACGGCGATATGGCCGGCTGGCAGCAGCGAAGCGACGAGACAGATCAGTGCAAAAAGCATTAGCAAAATAGTGATATGGCTCATCCAGAATGGCGGAGACCAGATCGGGGTCGAGTCGCGCGCTTGCCCGAAGCCGTAGATCAACAGAATCAGCGTGACGATGCTGGCAATCGAATAGCTGATCTTCCAGCCGCCCTCGCCGATGCTCGCGATCATCGAGCGACGGAAACCGGGTATCACGACGCGGATCAGATGAATGCCAAGGAAAAGAATGATGCCAAGGATCAGCAGTGACATGAGTGAAATCCCGTTCGTGTCTTATAAAGACACCAGTATCGACTATGGCGAAAAATTGCCAGCGGGACCGCAGCTTTGCCGCATTTGATCGGCACGGAGACGAGAAAGCCCGGCATGACCTCCGAACCGCAGGTTTGCGCAGTGAAAAGCGTGAAATGGATTGCGGATGAACTCGTGCCCACTTCAACAATTTTCGCGGTGCCCATGTTTCGTTTTGTCTCTTTCGCCTCCCTCGCCCTTTCCCTTGCCCTTGCCCTGCCCGCGATCGCCGAGGCCCAGGAAAAGCCGAAGCAATTGGTGATGATCTCTTTCGACGGCGCACATGACAATGCGCTGTGGACGAAGAGCCGCGAGATCGCGTCGCGCAACGGCGCGCATTTCACCTACTTCCTCTCCTGCACCTTCCTGATGAACCACGATCAGGCCAAGGCTTATCAGGCGCCGGGACAGAAAGCCGGCAAATCGAACGTCGGCTTCGCCAAGAGCGACGACGACGTGCGCACGCGCATCGCCAATATCTGGGGCGCGCATCTCGAAGGTCATGATATTTCCAGCCACGCCTGCGGCCACTTCGATGGCAAGAAGTGGACATCGGCGGACTGGCAGCAGGAATTTATGAACGCGCGCATAGCGCTGCGCGACGCCTGGAAGAACGTCGGCGAAGCGGATAAGGAGCCGCCGGGCTGGCAGGAATTTGCGACGAAAGACGTCAAAGGCTTCCGCGCGCCCTATCTTTCGACCAGCGACGGCCTGGTGCCGGCCGAAAAAGCCATGGGCTTCCAGTACGACGCCAGCCTGGTGACAAAGGGGCCGTCTTTGCCGCAAGTGGTCGACGGCATCTACCGCTTCGGCCTGCCGCTGATCCCCGAAGGTTCCGACCACCATCTGGTGATCGGCATGGACTATAATCTCTATGTCCACCATTCCAAGGGCGTGGAAGACAAGGCAGATTCCAAGGCGTTCGAAGACCGCACTTTCGATGCTTTCGAAGCCGCCTTCGCCAAACAATATGAAGGCGACCGCATTCCGGTGCAGTTCGGCTTCCATTTCGTGGAAATGAACGACGGCGCCTATTGGCGGGCGCTTGACCGCTTCGTCAGCGACGTCTGCCATAAGGACGGCGTCGCCTGCGTCAGCTATTCCGAGGCGATCCCATTGATTGCGGCGCGCGGCAAGCAGCAGCAGGGGTGAGGAGCGATTGGGCGAGGCCCGAGCGAAGCGAAGGGCCGGCGGCGCGGCAAACGGAAGCTCCTCGATTATCCTTCCAACCTGGCGCTCCACTTCCCTGCCACTGTCATTATTGAAAAGGCCCCGTTTCCGGAGCCTTTTTTTATTCGTCAGCCGTCCGCGTGGATGACGCCAGCTTCGCGCTCCAGATAGCTCTGGTCGATCTTCGGCAGCGGCTCGTCATCGATCGCCGCTTCGAAGGCCTTGAGGCGCTTGTGGATTGACAGGAGCTCGATGATCGTCGTCCAGGAATTGACGAGATACTGGAACGAGTTGCTGACCTGACCGAAGGCGGTCGCGATCTGTTGGTATATGCCGTAGGTGATCGCGCCGGCGACAAAAGTCGGAACCAGCATGAACAATACGAACATCGAGTCGGCCTGCAGATAGAAATAGCGGGCGACGTTGAAATAGACGTAGTGGAAGTAAATGCGGTAATAGTTCCGCCTGACGTTCGCGAAGAGCTCTCCGACGGTCGCCGGCTGCGCACGCTCGCCGTTATCTTCGCCGTAGACGAGCTCCTTGCGGTAAGCTGCTTCCACACGCTGGTTCTTAAAATTCAGGCCGGGCAGCTTGATGCCGGCAACCGCCAGCAACACCGTGCCGAAAGCCGACCAGAAGAGCGCCAACCAGAAGAGCGAATGGGAAATCTTGCCGATGATCGGCAGTTCGGTGACATAGCTCGAAAGCGCAAGCAAGATCGGCAGAAAGACGATCAGCGTCATCACCGAGTTGATCAGGCTGATGCCCAATCCTTCCAGGGTGCTGGAAAAGCGCATCGTATCTTCCTGCACGCGCTGGGAAGCACCTTCGATGTGGCGCAGCTTTTCCCATTTCGACATGTAGAAGCTGTTCATCGCCGTACGCCAGCGGAAGATATAATGGCTGGTGTAGAAGTCCGTCAGGATGGAAACAAACATGCTGAGGAAGGCGATCTGTGCGAAGATTATCATCAACGTGTAGAAACTCTCCACCGTCACCCCAGGCTGCTTCGTAAGCGCAGCCTGCAAGAGGTCCCCGAACGGACGGCGGAAGTTATTGACGACGACGGACACTTGGACACCGAAATAGGTGACCAGAATAATCAGCGCCGAGCCCCAGATCGACCAGAGCTTCCAGGGATGATCCCAGGCTTTGATGTGCCATGCCCCACAGAAAATCGCGGTGCATAAAAAGAAAAACCCGTAGAACCAGAGATTCCCCCACAACACGAAATAGCTGAGGTCATAGGGCTCCTGCCCTTCTGGGGGCATGACGAAACCCAGATGTGTCCCCAAATCGGAAAGAGACGCATACCAGACTGCTATGCAGAGGATCGTCCAGACCACCATCGAGGTGAAGAACAGCTTTGGCTGGGGGAAGAAAGAGTGAAACACGGGAGGCAAGCTTTCTTGATTGGGTCAGCGACCGCAATGACGTTTATTCGCGGCGAACCTAAGGCACTTCGCTAGAGGCGGCAACCGGCCTTGGCTATTCTTACATAGATGTAATCGCTTATCCCATGATCGTGATGCGATTGTTCAGCCGCGGTTTCCCATTTTAGGAAGGCCAACCTGTCGCCGTTCAGAGATCCGGCAACCCCTTCACAGCAAAAATCCCGCGCCCTCTTGCAGAATTATATCTTACGATATATGTCTTACGACATGACGAACGATATAAACCCTCATCATCGAAGGAGAAACATAATGAGAGGCTTTAGAGATCGCATGTGCGGCGATAGCTTTGACAGCATCGAGGCATATATCCTACGACATGGCGAGAGCCGTGATTCACACGGGAGGCACAGGAGAGACTTCATGAGAGGCTTCAAGGGCGGCATGTTCGGCGGCGGTTTTCGCACCGGCCGGAAATTCGATGCCGCTGATCTGCAGCTCATCATTCTCGCCCTGCTTTCCGAGCAGCCACGCCATGGCTATGAACTGATCAAGACCCTGGAAGAACGCTCCGGCGGCTTCTATGTGCCGAGCCCCGGCGTCATCTACCCCGCCCTTACCTATCTGGAAGAGACGGGCCTCGCCGAAGTGGAAGCGACCGGCACGAAGAAGCTTTACCGCATCACCGAAAGCGGTCAGAAGCGCGTCGAGGAAAACCAGGCGCTGGTCGAGGCGACGCTCGCCAAGCTCAGCGCGATCGGCGAGAAGATGGCGCATGTCCGGCGCGTCTTTGGCGGCGAGGAACCCGGCGACGATGAAGGTCGTGAAGGCCCGTTCGGTCGGGATGCCGGTGATGTTCACCTCGCACGTCAGCTTCTGCGCTCGGCACTTCGCTCGAAATATCCATGGAGCAAGGCTGAAGGCGCGCGCATCGCGGCCATTCTCGAACGCGCCGCCGCCGATATCATCCGCGGCGAGACGAAGTCGGAAGACTGAGGTCTAATCCCTCAGTTGTCCGCCAAGGTCAGGATCATCGGTCCGTTGCGGGTGGCGACGACGGTGTGCTCGAACTGAACCGTGGGCGCGCGCGGATCGGCATAGAGCGTCCAGGCATCGTCGCCGCCCTCCGCCCAACTTGCGCCGAGCGACAGGAATGGCTCGACGGTGAAGACGAGACCGTCCTGCATGATGCGGGTCTCGTCGGGATCGGCCCAGGTAGACACCTCCGCCGGTTCCTCATGCAGCGAACGGCCGATGCCGTGGCTGGCGAGATTGGCGACCAGCGTATAGCGGTTCTTCTGGGCGAAAGCGCCGACGGCGTGGCCGATCTTCGAGAACGGCGCGCCGCTGCGCACCTGGTTCAGCCCGACCCAAAGCGCCCGTTTGCCATCGCGGCAAAGACGCTCGATCTTCGGCTTGACAGGCGGCACAGCAAAGGACGAGCCGGTATCGGAGAAGAAACCATCCTTCTCCGCGGAAACGTCGAGATTGACGAGATCACCGGCCTGGATTACCCGCGGACCAGGAATGCCGTGCGCCACTTCCTCATTGACGCTGATGCAGGTGGAGCCGGGAAATTTGTAAACAAGTTCCGGCGCCGAGCGGGCGCCGGCATCGTCCAGCACCTTGCGGCCAATATTATCGAGTTCCAGCGTGGTGATGCCCGGCTCCAGCGCCGCCGCCATCGCCTGTATGGCGTTGGCGCAGATGCGGCCGATCTCTTTCAGCTTGGTCAGTTCGTCGTCGTTCGAGATGATCATTCAAAGCTTCCGGCTGGCATGCGTCCGTTGAGACAAGCACTCAAGCCGTCGCTTTCGCCTCTTCGCTTTCTGCAGTCAATGCCTTTCTGACCAGCGGTGCGACTTTCGTGCCGTAAAGTTCGATGCCGCGCATGATCTGCTCATGCGGCATCGTGCCGATCGCCATCTGCAGCAGGAAGCGATCATTCTTGAACAGCTTGTGATGAGCGATGATCTTCTCGGCAACGACTTCGGGATCGCCGACGAAGAGCGCACCATGCGGCCCGCGCGATTGGTCGAAATGCGCCCGGCTTGTCGGTCCCCAGCCGCGCTCGCGGCCAATCCGGTTCATCACCTCGGCCTGCGGGCCATAGAACTGATCGGCGGCGGCCTCGGTCGTATCGGCTACGAAACCGTGAACATTGATGCTGGTTTTGAGCTTGGCTGCATCCTGCCCAGCGCGGCGGGCAGCCTCGTGGTAGAGATCGATGAGCGGCGCAAACCGGCGCGGCTCACCGCCGATGATGGCGAGCGCCATCGGCAGGCCAAGAGCCCCGGTGCGCGCGACAGACTGCGGCGTGCCGCCGACCGCCACCCAGATTGGCAACGGATCCTGCAGCGGTCGGGGATAGACCCCTCGCCCGTGAATCGGCGCGCGGAGTTCGCCCGTCCAGTTCACCTGCTCGCTCTCGCGGATCGCCAACAGCAGATCGAGCTTTTCCTCGAAAAGCTGGTCGTAATCTTCGAGATTATAACCAAAGAGCGGAAATGACTCGATGAACGAGCCCCGCCCCGCCATGATCTCGGCACGACCGTTCGAAATGAGGTCGAGCGTCGAGAACTGCTGGAATACGCGCACCGGATCGTCCGAACTCAGCACCGTCACGGCGCTGGTCAACCGGATATTGTTCGTCTTTACCGCAGCCGCCGCAAGGGCGACGGCCGGAGCCGATGCCGCATAATCCGGCCGATGATGCTCGCCAAGCCCGAAGACATCGAGACCGACCTGATCGGCCAGCTCGATCTCCTCGATCAAATTCTTCAGGCGACGCGCCGCGTCCGCACCCTTGTTGAGAGCAGGATTGGTATCGACGTCCGCGAAGGTATAGAGACCAAGTTCCATGATAAAAATCCCATCTGTCGTTGACGGACGAAATAGGAAGACGAGGCTGATACCGCAAATATGAATTGTCGAACGGTTTGTTCGAGAATGTTGATACCAACCTCTAATTCGAATCTGAATTCAACAGCTTGCCTGTCGCTTCGGAATCGACCTCGAAAGCCTTTGATGTTGAACATCAAAGGCGCGGATCGTCGGCCAGCAAAGCCCAGCGTTCATGATCGCACCAGACGCCGCCGATCCTCAGATATTTGGGTGAGAATCCTTCCTTACGGAAGCCAAGCCTTTGCACCAACGCAATAGAGGCATGGTTCGCGGGCTGAATATTGGCCTCCAGCCGATGCAAGCCGATATCGTCGAAACCATGGGCGACCGCCAGCCGCAATGCCTCGGTCATGAAACCCTGGCCGGCAAAGGCCACCATGCCGTGATAGCCGAGAAAGGCGCTGCGGAAACCGCCCCATACCATCTGGCTGATATTGACCACGCCGACGATACCGCCCGAACCGGCATCGCGCGCGACGAGGCCGATGTTGGATCCCGTAACGGTCTGCCCGAACCAGGCATCGAAGCCATCGCGATCCACAAAGGGATAGGCCCATGGCGCATGGTAAGCGCGGCTCTCGACATTCGCCGCGATCAGTTCGCCGGCGTCGGACTGCCTGACTGGTGCGATGGTGACTTGCGGCATGGCTCGCTCCCCGAACGGATAAGGCAGCGAGGCATATCAAATCTATTCTAAATTCAACAGCTTCAACGCATGAACGGAATCATTTTCCGAACCGCTTCATAACGAAGATAAAGCCCACCCCAGGCGATGATGCCGAGATAAAGGCCGAACAGCAGGTGCGTGAACACGGGGCTGCCCACTCTCAGATGCGTCGCCATCGCCCCGCCAGACAGGCCGGTGAGGAGGATCACCCCGAGGACAGATGTCGCCGGAATGGCATAGAGCAGAGCGCAGAGGAGCGTGATGGCGCCAAGCAGCCGCGCCAAAGCCGGATCGGCGGAATAGCCGAGCGCCGCCATGGTCTCCGTAACCACAGACAAAGGAATGAGCTTGATCGCGCCGTCGAAAACAAGAAAGGCGATAACCAAGCCGCTGAGGATCATGCCGGCCACACGCTGCACCCGCGAGCTGGATGGTGATTCTGTCGCATAGAACATTGCTCTATCCCCCGGAATTGAATCAGGAATTCAGATCTTCGCCGCCAGCGCCGTCTGTTGATCGGTGCACTAGCCCGTTTGAAACAGCCTGATCGGCCTGTGCCTCAAGGACGCTGACAGCAGCCTCCTTCCGACATGGAAGAGCGGATTTTTCTGATTATTTTGCAGTTGCCGGAGCAGGCACGGCCAGGCGGTCGAGCTGATGACGGATATGGGCCGCTTCGGCAGGCGAGCGGGCAAGCGCGATTGCACGGTCGAAGGCCAAATGCGCCTCGTGCGACCGGCCCAACTGCGCAAGCAGACCGCCCCGAAGCCCATGAAAGTAAAAATAGCAATCGAGTTTATCCGCCAGTGCCTCGACCAGTGCCAACGCCTCCTCTGGCCCTTTAAGCTTGGCGATGGCGACGGCGCGGTTTAGCGAAACAACTGGCGACGGATTCAGCCGCTCCAGAGTCTGATAGAGCAGATCGATCTCCGCCCAATCCGTATCCTCGGCCCGCTTGGCGCGCGAATGCAGCGCGGCAATGGCGGCCTGAACCTGATAGGGGCCGGGTCGGCGATGGCGGATTGCCTTGTCGAGCAAGGCAAGCGCCTCGTCGATCAATGTGCGGCTCCAGAGCGACCGGTCCTGATCCTCCAGCAGGATGATCTGGCCGTCTGCATCGAAACGGGCGGCATTCCGCGATTGTTGCAGCAGCATCAGCGCCAGCAGACCCATGATCTCGGGTTCCGCCGGAAAGATGCGCAGCAACAGCCGCCCCAACCGGATCGCCTCATCGGCAAAGGCAGACGCTTCGCGGCCCGGCCCACCGGCGGAGTAACCCTCGTTGTAGATGAGATAGATCATGGCGCTGACGAGCGCCACGCGCTCGGCCCGCTCGACCGCACCCGGCGTCTCGAAAGGTACACCGGCGGCCGCAACACGCGCCTTGGCGCGGGTAATGCGCTGCTCCATCGCACTTTCGCTGACAAGGAAGGCACGGGCGATCTGGGCCACCGTAAGACCGGAGACGACGCGCAGCGCCAGAGCGATCTGCTGCGTCGCCGGCAGATCCGGATGACAGCAGATGAACAGCAACCGCAGAATATCGTCACGATAGTTGGAGCCGTCTAGCCGCTCAGCGAGATCGCTTTCGGCGTCACCGGTATCAGAGATCACCTCCTCGTCCGGCAAGCCTTGCGTCTTCGACTGTTTGCGCACAGCATCGATGCCGCTATTGCGGCCGACGAAGATCAGCCAGGCGACGGGATCACGCGGCGGCCCCTTATCCGGCCATGTCTTCAATGCTCTGAGGCAAGCTTCCTGAAACGCCTCTTCGGCAATATCGAGATTGCGGAAGTATCGCAGCAGCGCACCGAGCACCTGCGGCCGGGCGTTGGTGAATGCGATATCGATCCAGGCGAGGTCCGTCATGTTGCGATCGTCCCCGGTTTAAAGACATAAAGCGGACGAATTTCATAAGAGCCGGCGCCCGGGTTGGCGATGGCGAGTTTCTTTGAAAATTCAATCGCCTCGTCGAGTGTCTCAAAGTCGATGACATAAAAGCCGAGCAATTGTTCCTTCGTTTCCGCGAAGGGCCCATCGATGACGAGCGGCTCGTTCTTGCCCTTGCGCAGCGTCGTTGCCGCCGTCGTCGGCATCAGGCGGGCTACCGGACCGAGCTTGCCGGCTTCGCCAAGCGGCGCCTGCACCGCCCGCAGCCGGTCCATCGTCGCCTGCTCCTCCTCCTTGGACCAGGAAAACACGGCGTCTTCGTCGTTGTAGCATAGGATCGCATAGAGCATGAGGACCTCCTTCTCATCTAAGACGAGGGAGTATCGCCCGCGCCGACAAGCCGCGTCAAAAAATTATCGCGGCAAAAACTATGTATCGCCGCGCCGGATCGTCAGCGTCCCCGCTTTTGCATCGAGAACGGCGGTCGCGCCGATCGGTACGTTCAGCGGGCTGTGCCCATGCCCAAGCGGCAGGCCGCCGAGGACCGGCACGCCGAGCGTATCGAGATGCTCGCGCAGGATATCGATGACGGAGAAGCGGCGATCGAATTCGAAGCCGGTGAACTGACCGATCGCGATGCCTGCCAGGTCGTTCAAATGCCCTGCCTTGCGCAACATCGTCAGTTGTCGGTCCACCTGTCCGCGGTGCATGTTGACAGCTTCGAGCAACAGGATGGCGCCGTGCAAATCCGGCAAGGCCCAGCCGGCCGCAGTTGCGACCATATCGAGATTGCCGCCGATCAATCGTCCGGCAACCGTGCCTTCGGTCGTCAAGGCCGACGTGGGTTCGTGCGGGCGCGAGCGGATGACGATATCCTCTGAAGTCATCACCAACAGGCGAAGGGAATCGCTGGTTTCGACGCTGACATCCTGCTCGTCGCCATGAATGAAAAGCGCACCATGCACACCAACCTGCCGGCAGTGCTTCCACAGGCTCAGATGCAGTATGGTGATATCGCTGAAACCGACGAGAAACTTCGGATCACGCCGCGCTGCGTCGAAATCCAGGCGGTCGGCGATGCGGTAAGAGCCCTTGCCGCCGCGCGTGGTAAAGATCGCCCGGACCTCGGGATCACGGAGCGCCGCATTGAAATCCGTGAGCCGCTCCTCATCCGTTCCGGCAAGATAGTCGCGCTTACAAAATGCATGCTCGCCGAAATCGACTTCGAGCCCCCAGCCCCTCAGCGTCTCGGCCTGCCTCAAAACGAGATCCCTGTCGGGCGGGCTTGCGGGCGAAACAAAACGGATTTTATCGCCGGGCCGGAGCAGCGGCGGCGTCAGAACGTGATCGATTTCGGCGCGATCAGGTGATTCCATGCCTGGATTTTGCCACGGAACGATGCCCGGCGTCAGCCTTCGGTCCCGCGTTTACGCAGCCGCCTCGATTGCGACCGGAATTCCCCTCTTCAGCGAATTGCTGACCATGCACCGGGCCTTGGCCTCGTCGATGACCGGCTGCGGATTGGAACCGTCAAGCATCTCGCATGACACCGTCAGTGTCGCAGCTTTGGTAAATGACAGATCGCTTTCCAAGTCGACACGCACGGAGATCGCGATTTTTCTCAACTCGACACCCATATCGGCGGCGATGTACTGCAGGTCGTTGTAGAAACACCCGCCGATCGCCAATCCCAATAATTGGGCGCCATTGAAGCCGAGCCCCTGCCCGCCGGCACGGCCTGGCGGACGGTCGACGACAACGGTATGGCCGCCGGCCCAGCCCAATGCCGCCTGCGTATCCTCCACATTGCGCAATTCAACGGTCACGGACACCATGGCCGATCTCCTCATTCGTCAGTAAGACGAATGATTGCGCGATTAACGCAGCGATGGAGTCAAGAGAGTAGCCCCTTTGGAGGCCTGCTCCGCGGCATTTGCGGATGCCTGCGCCTGTTGCCGGGCCGACGCCTTGCCTTCCCATAATGGCAATCCGAGGGATGCCGATACGGTTGGATCGGCGGTAAAGACCGGATAACCCCGCTCCATCAACCGCAGCAAAATTTCCCGATCCCTTTGAATGTGCAGCCGGGCCAGATTTGCCTGGTTGTAGATGTGCCCGCCGGAATCCGGATTGATGCCGGTAATGATCACCGCAGTAGCGCCGTTATAGAGGGCGAAAAGTACCGCATTGATGCCGTTCGAACATTTATCGTCCGCACCCAGTTCGCTGCATTTGACCCCGCCGACGCGGTCGAGAAGCGCCATGCGCTTGTAGCGATCGACGATTTCAAGACTGTCGTAGCGATAGTCGAAGGCCTTCAGCCCTTTCTCCAGCCGCTCGAGGCCTTTTCGCCAAAGCAGAATGTAAAGCTTCTTTGTCCGCTGGCCATTGAGGACGCGGCGGACTTCGACGGCATTCGTATTCGTTCCCTCGATCTGGTTGAATTGAACGAAGGTAACGTCTGGCACGTCGATGCCCCATGCCTTTGTGACGACCTGCGAGCCATTGATGGTGATGACCTTGAAGGTCCCGTCGAAATCCGCGGGCTTATGCGACACCGGCGCCGATCCGACCACGAGAACGGGTCCGGAAAACGGCTCGATAAGCGTCGGAGGTTTCGGCCGGCAAAGCCAGTATTTGACGCTTCGATAAAAATGTCGCTTCAATTCCGTAGGATTAACAGTCATGCCTCGCCTTGATGTTCCCAAAGGGCTTTCATCGAAAAACAGTCGAATCCAACCCCATTCGGCAGCGGACTGCCGACCCATTCGCGCGGTGCACTATCGCTGCTTCGACTTACATTAGGAAAATAAAAATATCTTACATAATCAAACCTTAGGTGATCCATCGGCCGCTTTTACAGCGCTCACCTCGTACTCAATGTGCGCGCCACCGCGTCTTTCCATCCCTTGAGCTTTGCGCTTCGCGTTTTCTCGTCCATATCCGGCTCGAAGCGACGGTCGCGGGCCCAGGCCTTGGCAAAGCTCTGACGGTCCGGCCAGACGCCGGCGCGGCTGCCGGCAAGCCAGGCGGCGCCAAGTGCGGTGGTTTCCAGGATGATGGGACGGTCGACCGGCGCGTCGAGCAGGTCGGCGAGCCGTTGCATCGTCCAGTTAGAAGCGACCATGCCACCGTCGACTCGCAGCACCGTCTCCCGGCCACTGCCATTGCGCCAATCCTTGTGCATGGCGTCCAGCAGGTCGCGCGACTGGTAGCAGACCGCCTCCAGCGCGGCGCGGACGATTTCCGCCGGGCCGGTATTGCGCGTCAACCCAAAGATCGCGCCGCGAGCATCCGGATCCCAATGCGGCGCGCCGAGACCGGTGAAGGCCGGCACGAGATAGACCTCCTGCATCGGATCGGCCTTTTCCGCCCAACCATCGGAATCGGCGGCGTGCTTGATCGCCTTCAGTCCGTCGCGCAGCCATTGCACGGCCGCTCCCGCGATGAAGATCGAGCCTTCCAGTGCATAGGTCGTTTCACCGTTCAAGCGATAGGCGATGGTGGTCAGCAGGCGGTTTTTCGAACGCACCATGTCCGTGCCGGTATTGAGGAGCGCGAAGCAGCCTGTGCCGTAAGTGGATTTCATCATGCCGCGCTCGAAGCAGGCCTGGCCGATGGTCGCCGCCTGCTGATCGCCGGCGACGCCGAGAATGGGGATTGCCGCTCCGAAGAGCGCTTGATCGGTGACGCCGAAATCGGCCGCGCAGTCTTTCACCTCCGGCAGCATCGCCGCGGGAACGCGCAGGATCTCAAGCAGGTCCTCGTCCCATTCATTTTTGCCGATATTGTACATCAGCGTCCGCGAGGCGTTGGTCGCATCGGTGACGAAACTCTTGCCGCCGGTCAGGCGCCAGATCAGGAAGGTGTCGATGGTGCCGAAGCAGAGTTCGCCCTTGGCGGCACGCGCGCGGGCGCCTTTCACATTGGCAAGCATCCACGAAAGCTTCGTGCCGGAGAAATAGGGATCGAGCAGCAGTCCGGTATGGCGGGTGAAGAGCTTTTCCAGATCCTGCCGCTTCAGCTTCTCGCAATAGCTCGCGGTACGGCGGTCCTGCCAGACGATGGCATTGTGGATCGGCTTGCCGGTCGCACGGTCCCACACCACGACGGTTTCGCGCTGGTTGGTGATGCCGAGAGCGGCGATGTCCTTCGCGGTGATGCCGGCAGCCTCGATCGCCTTCTTGACAGTCGAAACGACGGAAGCCCAGATTTCCTCCGGATCATGCTCGACCCAACCCGGTTGCGGATAGTGCTGCGTGAACTCCTTCTGGTCGACACCGGCAATCTTCATGTCACCGTCAAAAACGATAGCCCGCGTCGACGTTGTCCCCTGGTCGATCGCCAAGACATAACCGCTCATGCATTCCTCCCGGATTGTTCCCATCTCGAAACAACAGATACGGCAGCAAAACGAATGTGAAAAGAAAGCAAAACGAAATTTTTGCCGAAAATTCTTTATTCCAGCTCGCGAATATATGAAGCGAACTGTCGCAAAAGAGTCTTGCTGCGGTGCGATTGCCATGTCCGGCGATTTGGGACTAACCTCAAAGCCGCTATTGCGCTGCAACAACAGCCGCGCCGTCCAAGGAGAAAATCATGGCAAGAACAGTCGTTGTCACCGGTTCTACAAGCGGTATCGGCCTCGCCATCGCGACCGCTTTCGCTGCGAAAGGTGAAAACATCGTCCTCAACGGCTTCGGAAAGCCCGAAGAGATCGATGCGATCAGAAACAGGCTCGAAGCCTCGGGCGGCGGTAAGGTAATCTATCATCCGGCCGACATGACCAAGCCCGCCGAAATCGCCGACCTAATCGCGACCGCCAATTCGACCTTCGGCAGCGTCGACGTCCTCGTCAACAATGCCGGCATCCAGCATGTAGAAAAGATCGAGGACTTTCCGCTCGAGAAGTGGGACCAGATCATTGCAATCAACCTGTCGAGCTCGTTCCACACGATGCGCGCCGCCATTCCGCTGATGAAGGGAAAGAAATACGGCCGCATCATCAACATCGCCTCGGCCCACGCCCTCGTCGCCTCACCCTTCAAGTCCGCCTATGTCGCGGCAAAACATGGTATTATGGGTTTGACCAAGACTGCGGCACTCGAGCTTGCCGAATTCGGCGTCACCGTCAACGCCATCTGCCCCGGCTATGTCCTGACCCCTCTTGTCGAAAAGCAGATCCCGGATACGGCCAAGGCGCGCGGCATGACTGAAGAGCAGGTCAAGAACGAGGTCATCCTCAAGGCGCAGCCCACGCATGAATTCGTCAAGGCCGAAGAGATCGCGTCATTGTCGATCTATCTTGCCAGCGACGATGCACGTCAGGTCACCGGCACGCACGTCTCGATTGACGGTGGCTGGACTGCGGAATAACCATACAAGGTTAGGGCCGGATGCGCTGGGGCGTGTCCGGCTCTAGAAGACCAAAATAATTGGGAACGACATGAACGACAGCATCCGCTTTATCCTCAACGGCGAGGATATTTCAGTTTCCAGCCTGCGCCCGACTGAGACGCTCCTCGACTTCCTGCGTCTCAACCGGCACTTGACGGGCACGAAAGAGGGATGCGCGGAAGGCGATTGCGGCGCCTGCACCGTACTGGTCGGCCGGCTGATCGATGGCGGATTGCGCTACGAGTCAGTTAATGCCTGCATCCGTTTCGTCGGATCGCTGCATGCCACCCATGTGGTCACTGTCGAACATCTGGCCGCCAAGGATGGCACGCTGCATCCGGTGCAACAGGCCATGGTCGACTGTCATGGCTCACAATGCGGTTTCTGCACGCCGGGTTTCGTCATGTCGCTTTACGGCCTGTGGCTTTCAACCGAAAATCCGAGCCGGGCACAGATCGAAAAAGCCCTGCAGGGCAATCTCTGTCGCTGCACCGGTTACGAGCCGATAGTCAAGGCGGCCGAACAGGTAAGCCAGGCGCGCCCGAGCGCTCTCTTCGATCCTCTTGAAAAGACCAGAGCCGACATCATCGCCCGTCTCTGGGCCATGCAGGGCGGCGATACCATCACCGTTACCTCGGGCGAGGATCGCCTGATCGTGCCGGGCTCAGTCGCAGCGCTTGCGCAAGTGTTGGCCGACGAGCCGAAAGCGACCGTCGTTGCCGGCTCTACCGATGTCGGCCTCTGGGTCACCAAGCAGATGCGCAAGCTCGACCCCGTCGTCTTCATCAACCATCTGACCGACTTGCAGAAGATTATCGTGGAAGACACCGGCCTGACTATCGGTGCCGGCGTCACCTACAGCCAGGCGTTTGCAGCCATGGCCGAAAAGATCCCGGCAGTCGCGAGCCTGATCGACCGCATCGGCGGCGAGCAGGTACGCAACATGGGCACGATCGGCGGTAACATCGCCAACGGCTCTCCCATCGGCGACACGCCACCACCGCTGATCGCGCTCGGCGCGACCGTGAAACTGCGTTCCATTACCGGCGCCCGCACCTTGCCGCTGGAAGACTTTTTCATCGATTACGGTAAGCAGGACCGCAATCCCGGTGAATTCGTCGAAAGCGTCTTCGTGCCTTACCCGGCCGAAGGCACTTATTTCGCCGTCTACAAGATCACCAAACGCCGCGATGAGGATATTTCTGCCCTCTGTGGCGCTTTCCATTTGGCGTTGGATGCGGGCGGCAACGTCGCCGATATCCGCATTGCCTTCGGCGGCATGGCCGGCACACCGAAGCGCGCCCGCACGGTCGAAGCCGAACTGATTGGCAAGCCTTGGACGGAGACGACGGTCGAATCCGCCCGCGCTGCCTTCGACGCCGACTACACGCCGCTCACCGACTGGCGCGCCTCAGCCGAATACCGGCAGTTGACCGCCAAGAACCTGCTCATCCGCTTCTATCTCGAAACGGCCGGTGCGCCGCAGGAATTGAAGCGTTTCGTAACGGTGGAGGCTTAAAACATGGACAAATCCACCTTCGAAGAACGCAAGATCATCAGCGGCTCGATGCATGCTTCCCTGAAGCACGACTCGGCGCACAAGCACGTGACGGGCGCCGCCGACTATATCGACGACCTGCCGGAACCTGCGGGTCTGCTGCATGGCGCACTCGGCCTTTCCGACCGCGCCCATGCGGAGATCGCCGGCATTGATCTCTCCGCCGTGAAAGCCTATCCGGGCGTCGTCTGGGTATTCACCGCCAAGGATATTCCCGGCGTGAACGACACAAGCTCCAATGGCATGCATGACGAGCCGCTGCTCGCCGAGACCAAGGTCGAGTTCCACGGCCAGCCGATCTTCGCTGTCATCGCCGAAACCCGCGATGCGGCCCGCCGCGCCGCGCGCCTTGCCAAGATCGACTATCGCGATCTGCCCCATTGGAGTGACATCGACGGTGCGCTCGCCAATGGCGCGCCGTTGGTCTACGAGCCGATGACACTGAAGCGCGGCGAGCCGGAAACCGAGATGGCCAATGCCAAGCACCGCATCAAGGCGCAGATGCGCATCGGCGGCCAGGAGCATTTCTATCTCGAAAGCCACATCGCCATGGCGATCCCCGGCGAAGACGACGAAGTCGCCGTCTGGTCGTCCACCCAGCACCCGAGCGAGATCCAGCACATCGTCGGCCATGTGCTCAACATTCCGTCCAATGCCGTCACCGTCAACGTGCGTCGCATGGGCGGCGGCTTTGGCGGCAAGGAGACACAGGGCAACCAATTTGCCGCGCTCGCCGCCGTCGCCGCCAAAAAGCTTGGCCGCGCCATCAAATTCCGCCCCGACCGCGACGAAGACATGGCCGCCACCGGCAAGCGCCATGACTTCCTGGTCGATTACGAAATCGGCTTCGACGATGACGGCCGCATCCACGCTGTCGACGCGACCTATGCCGCCCGCTGTGGCTTCTCCTCCGACCTCTCCGGGCCGGTCACCGACCGCGCGTTGTTCCATGCGGATTCGAGCTATTTCTACCCGCATGTGCATCTCGTATCGAAACCGCTGAAGACGCACACTGTTTCCAATACCGCCTTCCGCGGCTTCGGCGGCCCGCAGGGTATGGTCGGCGGCGAGCGCTTCATCGAAGAGATCGCCTATGCGCTGGGCAAGGACCCGCTGGAAATCCGCCGTCAGAATTTCTATGGCCAGCCGGGCTCCGGCCGGACGTTGACGCCCTATCATCAGGAGGTGGAGGACAACATCATCCACCGCATCGTCGACGAGTTGGAAGAATCCTCCGACTACCAGGCGCGACGCAACGCCATCATCGAGTTCAACCGCTCCAGCCGCTTTATCCGCAAGGGCATTGCGCTGACACCGGTGAAATTCGGCATCTCCTTCACCATGACCGCCTTCAACCAGGCCGGCGCGCTGGTGCACATCTATCAGGACGGCTCGATCCACCTGAACCATGGCGGCACCGAGATGGGCCAGGGCCTCTACACCAAGGTGGCGCAGGTGCTGGCCGACAGTTTTCAGGTCGATATCGACCGGGTGAAGATCACTGCCACGACCACGGGTAAGGTACCGAATACGTCGGCGACCGCGGCCTCCTCCGGCTCCGACCTCAACGGCATGGCAGCCTTCGACGCCGCTCGCCAGATCAAGGATCGGCTTGTTGCCTTCGCTGCCGAGAAATGGGGCGTCGCTGCCGAAGAAATACAGTTCCTGCCGAACCGGGTGCGGGTCGGCGACATGGAAATTCCTTTCCCGGATTTCATCAAACAAGCCTATTTCGCTCGGGTGCAGCTTTCCGCCGCCGGCTTCTACAAGACGCCGAAAATCCATTGGGACCGCAAGGCAGGACGCGGCACGCCATTCTATTACTTCTCCTATGGCGCCGCCTGCTCGGAAGTCTCAATCGACACGCTGACTGGCGAATATCTGATCGACCGCACCGATATCCTCCATGATGTCGGCCGGTCGCTGAACCCGGCGATCGATATCGGTCAGGTCGAAGGCGCCTTCGTGCAGGGCATGGGCTGGCTGACGACCGAAGAACTCTGGTGGGATAACAAGGGACGGCTGCGCACGCATGCGCCTTCGACCTACAAGATCCCGCTCGCCTCCGACCGGCCGAAGATCTTCAACGTCCACCTTGCCGAATGGTCCGAAAATGCCGAGGCAACCATCGGCCGCTCCAAGGCGGTCGGCGAGCCGCCCTTCATGCTCAGCATCTCGGTACTCGAGGCCCTGTCCATGGCCGTCGCAAGCGTCGCGGACTACCGCGTCTGCCCGCGGCTCGACGCGCCGGCAACGCCGGAACGGGTGCTGATGGCGGTCGAGCGGCTGAAAGGGATGTGACGATGGCTGTCCGCGAAGTGCTTTCCGGTGTCATACCCAGGAGCGACTTCCGCGCATTTCTCGCGACACGCCCCTCCTCCATACTCATCGAGATCATCGGAACGCAGGGCTCAACGCCACGCGAGGCCGGAACCTTCATGCTCGTTTCCGAAAACGCCATCTGGGGCACGATCGGTGGCGGGCAGTTCGAATTTCTGGCGATCCAGAACGCCCGGGATTTACTGGCCGGCAATGGCGCGGAGGTGATGGACATACCGCTCGGGCCGGAAATCGGCCAATGCTGCGGCGGTCGCACGCAACTGCGCTTTCAGAAGATGACGACGCGATTGCTCGAAGAGCTTGAAGCCAAGCGGGCGACCGAAGCGGAACACCGACCGGAGACCTATTTGTTTGGTGCAGGCCATGTTGGGCACGCTCTGGCCGCCGCGCTCGCCCCCCTGCCCCTTTCCGTAACGGTGATCGAGACCCGTAAGGAGGAACTGACAAACCTGCCGGCGGAGACGAAGACCGTGCTTTCACCAATGCCGGAAGCGCTGGTGCAGGAGATTCCCGCAGGCTCAGCCATCGTCATCCTGACCCATGATCACGCTCTCGATTTCCTGATCGCCAAGGAAGCGCTCGCCCGCACCGATCTCGCCTATGTCGGCATGATCGGCTCGGCGACCAAGCGCGCGACCTTCTCCCACTGGCTGACTCGCGAGGGCGGCGACAAGGCCTTGCTCGATCGGCTGACGCTGCCGATCGGCGGCGCTGCCGTGAAGGACAAGCGCCCGGAGGTTATCGCCGCCATGACGGCCGCCGAGCTGCTGACGGCCTTCGCGGCCTACGCCATCCGATCATCTTCGTAACGCGGCTCGCGCCCGTCGAGAAACCCGAGGTCGCGCTTGAGCCGATCGGGCATCTCGTCCAGATCCAGCCGGGACGAAGGCTCCATGCCCCCTGTGAAGACCTGCGCCAATGTTTCCAACATACGGGCCAAGGCTGACGGCCGGGCATTCATCTCTTCGACGGCATAGCAATCCATGACGATACCTCAAATCAATCGATGATGTGGATTGCAGTTTGCCGCCGAAAATGCTGAAATTCCAATCGAACAACCGTCTGTATGCATCAAGAGAACTTATCCATGAAACTGTCGAAACGGTTTCCGCTGAATGCACTGCGCGTCTTCGAGGCCGCCGCCCGGCACGGCAGTTTCACGCGCGCCGGCGCTGAACTCGGCATGACGCAGACGGCCGTCAGTTATCAGATCAAGCTTCTGGAAGAGAATGTCGGCGAGCCGCTGTTCCTGCGGCGGACGCGCCAGATCGAGTTGACTGAAGCCGGCGGGCGATTGGCGCCGAAGGTGACCGAAGCCTTCAGCATGCTGCAGGAGGCCATGGCTTCGGTCAGCGGCGATGCCGAAACCACTCTCCTCATTCATTCGACACCGACCTTCGCCTCGCAATGGCTTGCACGCCATATCGGCTCATTTCAACTGCAACATCCAAATGTCGCGGTACGGCTCGCCACATCGGACGCGCTCATCGATTTTTCCCGTGAGCCTTCCGACATCGCCATTCGCAACGGGCGGGGAACTTGGCCGGGGCTGCGGGCGCATTTGTTGATGAAAATGAACTTCACGCCGATGCTGAGCCCAGCGCTGGCAGCCAGCATCGGCGGCGTCCACACGCCGGCCGATCTTCTCAAACTTCGGATTATCGATGCCGGTGATCCCTGGTGGGCACAATGGTTCGAAGCGGCTGGAGTTCCAGATCCCGGCCTGCAAGGCCGACCGAGAAGCAGGCTTGGGGCGCAATCCTTCGAGGCAAGCGCCGCCATTGCGGGACAAGGCGTCGCCGTGCTGACCCCTGAATTCTATGCCGACGACCTAGCAGCCGGCCGGCTTGTCCAGCCCTTCGATATCCTCTGCAATGACGGCTCAAACTACTGGCTTGCCTATCCCGAAAACAGACGTCATACGCCAAGAATCCGGGTTTTCCGGAATTGGATACTCGGCGAGTTCGGCATGCCGTTGGAGTGAGTGCTGCTCAATAGGCCATATCTGGCGCATAGAAGCAGCGCGGCGTGTTCTCGTCTGGGAAAAGGCAGAGGTGGTAGGCCCCATCCGGCGAACGCATCGTCTTGCGCTGTGGCAGCGTGAAGATATGCGCATGCGTCACATAGCGATGATCGCCGGGATAGAGCGTGATCCGATAGCCGCCCGGGATAACGGTAACCGTGCGCGAGGGGATCATCTCGCAATCACCGGTCTTGCTGTCGCCGTTGCAACAATAAGGATCGTAGGACCAGCCGGAGGGCGCATCATGCGCCATGGCGGAAGTTGCAAGAAGGAATAGTGCAAACGCCAGTATACCACGCATGGGCAAATCTCCGACGATGCGGCGAACCAGGGGCTCCGCTGCCCACCGATCGCCGACGACGCTGAAAAAAGCGTCCAATTTTGATCTATCGCGAAGTCGGCGCTCGGCAAGAGCGACGGCGTGTCGGTCACGGAAGTGTGTGATCCTAGCACGAAAAGCGGTCCCTCGACCAAACTCCCCTTCCCTCTGCGCCCAACATTTTGCAAGGTATCGAGTCGGAGGAAGAAAAGGGGACCTGAATGTATGAATACGCCATCGCGTGGGAATGGCTGGCCTTTGCTGCCCGCTGGTTCCACGTCATAACCGCCATTGCCTGGATCGGTTCGTCTTTCTACTTCATCGCGCTCGATCTCGGGCTGGTGAAGCGTCCGCATCTTCCGCCCGGCGCCTATGGCGAGGAATGGCAGGTGCATGGCGGCGGTTTCTACCATATCCAGAAGTATCTCGTGGCTCCCGCGCAGATGCCGGAGCATCTGACCTGGTTCAAATATGAGAGCTATTTCACCTGGCTCTCCGGTTTCCTGATGCTCTGCATCGTCTATTACGGCGGCGCCAATCTCTTCCTCATCGACAGGCACGTGCTCGACGTCAGCGTTCCCGTCGCGATCCTGATCTCGCTGGCTTCGCTGACCGGCGGCTGGATCGTCTACGACCTGCTCTGCAAGTCGCCGCTCGGCAATAATACCTGGGGGCTGATGGTCGTGCTCTATGCCGTCCTCGTCTTCATGGCCTGGGGCTATACGCATCTGTTCACCGGCCGCGCCGCCTTCCTCCATCTCGGCGCCTTCACGGCGACGATCATGTCGGCCAATGTCTTCATGATCATCATTCCCAACCAGAAGATCGTCGTCGCCGACCTGATCGCAGGCCGCACGCCGGATCCGAAATACGGCCGCATCGCCAAGCAGCGCTCGCTACACAACAACTACCTGACGCTGCCCGTCATCTTCTTCATGCTGTCGAACCACTATCCGCTGGCCTTCGGCACCGCCTATAATTGGATCATCGCCGCTCTGGTGTTCCTGATGGGCGTCACCATCCGCCATTGGTTCAACACGATCCATGCCCGCAAGGGCCGGCCGACCTGGACCTGGATCGTCACCGTCGTCCTCTTCATTGTCATCATATGGCTTTCGACGGTGCCGAAGATGCTCACCGGCGAGAAGGATGCCAACGTCGTCGCACCCGCATTCCAGCAATTCGCATCGGATGCGCACTTCCCGGCGGTGAAGCAGATGATCTCGACGCGCTGTTCGATGTGCCACGCCGCCGAGCCGGCTTTTGAAGGCATTGCCCGCGCACCGAAGGAAGTGATGCTGGAAAACGACGCGGAAATCGCTATGCATGCCCGCGAGATCTATATTCAGGCAGGCCGCAGCCACGCCATGCCGCCCGGCAACGTCACCGATGTGACGTCGGAGGAACGCAAGCTGCTGGTTGCCTGGTTCGAAAGCTCCGTCGGAGAAAAAGACCAATGACTACCCTTTTGCGCGGCCGCCTGCTCTCCTTCAAGCGCGCGCCGCAGAGCCTTGATGACACGGACAGCTACTCGTATGAAAGCGATGGCGGCCTGCTGATCGAAAATGGCATCATTGCCGACGTCGGTCCCTATGCGGAGGTCAAGGCGAAAGCGCCGGCACACGTTGCCGAAGTCGACCACCGCCCGCATCTGATCCTGCCGGGCTTCATCGACATGCACCTGCATTTTCCGCAGATGCAGGTGATCGCCTCCTATGCCGCAAATCTTCTGGAATGGCTGAACACCTATACCTTCCCCGAGGAATGCCGCTTCGTCGAAAGCGCGCATGCGGAGCGTATCGCCACCCATTTCTATGACGAGTTGATCCGCCATGGGACGACGACGGCAGTTGCCTATTGCTCCGTGCACAAGACCTCTGCGGATGCCTATTTTGCCGAAGCCATGCGACGCAACATGCGCATGGTCGGCGGCAAGGTGATGATGGACCGCAACGCCCCGCAAGGCCTGCTTGACACACCGCAGATGGGCTACGACGAGACCCGCCAGGTGATATCAGACTGGCACGGCAAAGGCCGCAATCATGTCGCCATCACCCCGCGCTTCGCCATCACGTCAACGCCTGAGCAGATGGAGGCGACGGCTGCGCTCGCACGCGAATTTCCCGATCTGCACATTCAGACGCACCTCTCCGAGAACCACGACGAGATCAAGTTCACCTGCGAGCTCTATCCCGACGCGATCGACTACACGGACATTTACGCCCACTATGGGTTACTCGGTCCCAAAAGCCTGTTCGGCCACGCGATCCACCTTTCGGAGCGCGAAGCCGACGCCATGAGCGAAGCCGGCGCTATCGCCGTCCACTGCCCGACCTCCAACCTCTTCCTCGGCTCCGGCCTCTTCCCGCTGAAAGCACTGGCGCGACGCGAAAAGCCCGTCCGCATCGGCGTCGCCACCGATATCGGCGGCGGCTCCAGCTATTCCATGCTGCGCACCATGGACGAGGCCTACAAGATCCAGCAGCTTCTCGGCGAACGGCTGAACCCGCTGGAAAGCTATTACTACATGACGCGCGGCAACGCCGAAGCGCTCTCTCTCGTCGACAAGATCGGCACGCTCGACACCGGCACCGAAGCCGACCTAATCGTCCTCGATGCCGCCGCTACGCCGGCCATGGCGCTGAAGATGGAAGTGACGAAGAGGCTTACCGAAGAGCTGTTCCTGCTGCAGACCATGGGCGACGACCGCGCCGTCGTCGAAACCTATGTCGCCGGAAAGCCGATGAAATCGATCCTGCAATGAGGCAATCCGACCCCGCCGCACGATAACCTTCCAGAGGGCAGACAGCCATGACCGCGCCGCTTACCATCGCAGAACTGAAGAAGCTCGCTCAGCGGCGCGTCCCGAAAATGTTCTACCAATATGCCGATTCCGGTTCGTGGACGGAGTCGACCTATCAGGCGAACGAGGCAGACTTCGCCAAAATCAAACTGCGTCAGCGCGTTCTTGTCGACATGGCGAACAGGTCGCTCGCAACCACCATGGTCGGCCAGAAAGCCTCCATGCCGGTGGCACTGGCGCCGACAGGCCTCACCGGCATGCAGTACGCCGATGGCGAGATGCTGGCGGCACGCGCGGCGGAGGAATTCGGCATTCCCTTCACGCTCTCGACCATGAGCATCTGCTCGATCGAGGACATCGCTTCGGTGACGAAGCAGCCCTTCTGGTTCCAGCTCTACGTGATGAAGGACCGCGATTTCGTCCTGAACCTGATCCATCGTGCCAAGGTGGCGAAATGCTCGGCGCTGGTGCTGACCGCCGACCTGCAGATCCTCGGCCAGCGCCATAACGACATTCGTAACGGGCTTTCGGTGCCGCCGAAAATGACGGCAAAGAACATCTGGCAGATGGCGATGCGACCGGGCTGGTGCATGGGCATGCTGAAGACCAAGCGCCATTTCTTCGGCAATATCATCGGTCATGCCAAGGATATTTCCGACATGACGACGCTGTCGCACTGGACCCATTCGCAGTTCGATCCCAAGCTCTCCTGGAGCGATGTCGCCTGGATCAAGGAGCAATGGGGCGGCCCGCTGATCATCAAGGGCATTCTCGACGTCGAGGACGCGAAGGCGGCCATCGACACCGGCGCCGACGCCATCATCGTCTCCAACCATGGCGGCCGGCAGCTCGACGGCGCCCACTCCTCCATCAGCATACTGCCGCGGATCGTCGATGCCGTCGGCGACAAGATCGAGGTGCATATGGATGGCGGCATCCGCTCCGGCCAGGACGTGCTCAAGGCCATCGCGCTCGGCGCCAAGGGCACCTACATCGGCCGTCCCTTCCTTTATGGCCTCGGCGCCATGGGCAAGGAGGGCGTGACGCTCGCGCTTGAGATCATCCGCAAAGAGCTGGATATTTCCATAGCGCTCTGCGGCAGGCGGGATATCAAAGCCGTGGATCGGTCGATCCTGGCCGATCTCTAGCGCAACCAGCCGGTCGCCAGGCCACTCGCCCATTCCGCGCGGCCATTCTGCGCCGCCAGCTTCGCCATCGCCATGTGATCATAGGCGACCTGCCGGAAGACCGGCAGCCAATGATCGCCTGTCCTTTCCAGAATGGCGTAGGAGGCGAAGGGGTGGCCGGCTTCTACCTTATGAAAATAGGGCAGATCGTCGTCATAGGCGGGGCAGCCGACGCTGCCGGGATTGACGATCAGCCGACCGCCGGAAAGCCTGACGACACGCGGAATGTGGGTATGCCCGCACAGGATCAGCGGAAAATCGATGCCGGCGGCCAGTGCCTCGATTTCTTCGAGCGGCTTCAAATAGACGTTGCCGTCTGCCGAGACCGATTCCAGCCAGTAGACGTTATCGTCCGCTGGGGTTGCGTGGCAAAGATACACCGCGTCTTGATAGACGGCGCTAAAGGGCAAGCCGCGCAGCCAATTGAGATGATGCTCGCTCAGTTCCAAATGCGCGGCCCTGTCAGACACATGCATCGCCTCCGGCGCCTGGTCGATCAGGTACCGGTCGTGATTGCCACGCACCGTCACCGCATTCAGTTCCAGCAGCATATCGGCCGTCTTACCAGCCGTCAGCGGCCCGCTGAAGCAATCGCCCAGATTGACGATATCGGTAATGCCCTGCTTCCAGATATCCTCAAGCACCGCTTCAAGCGCTAGATGATTGCCGTGGATGTCCGCGATGGCAGCAAAACGCAAGTCTCAGCTCCCGCGATAGGTGGAATAGCCGTAGGGCGAGATCAGCAACGGCACATGGTAGTGCGCTGTCGTATCGGCGATGCCGAAACGGATGGGCACGAGATCGAGGAAGGCCGGCTCCGGCAGCTTGGCGCCGCTTGCGCGAAGATAATCTCCGGCCCGGAACAGCAATTCATAGGTGCCGGCGACAAAACTGTCGCCGATCAGGATGGGACCGCCGTCCACGCGCCCGTCGGCATTGGTCGTAACCGTCTTCAGATGCGTGCGGGCATCGCCCTCAATCCTGAAGAGATCGATCACCAGGCCTTCGGCCGGCTTGCCGAGTGCCGTATCGAGCGCATGGGTAGTCAGTCCGGTCATAGCGTCGGTGCTCCGATGATGAAGGGCGCGTCGAAGAAATATTCTTCCAGATTGTTTCCCGGCCCATCACGATCCACGATGAGGAAATCGCTCTGCTCGCCGAGCGCCATCAGCGGATAATGCCAGGCATTGATCCGATAGTTCACACCCTGGTCACCTCGCGCCAGAAAGACCTGCGGCCTGCCGGGCTTGCCGCCCTCATCCTGCGCGACGACGACGAGGAATGGTCGGCCGTTGAGCGGCATGAAACTCTGGCTGCCGAAAGGATGACGCTCCATCATCTCGATCGTAAAGGGAAAGGCACGCGGCTGGCCGCGAAAGAGATTCAGAATAACCCGCGCCCCATCGCCAATGGCCTCGGCGCTGGACAGTGCATGGAAGCGCTCCGTCGTGCCGCCATTGATGTATCGCATCGTTGCCGGATCGGCCTCGATCACATCGCCGAACGGCGCGAATGCAGCCTTCGTCAGTGGGTGAATTTCAAGATGCTGTGTCATTCTATGATCATTCGCCTTCCGCTCGCCAATGGCGAATGGAATCCAGTTGTGAGAGCGACTCCGGAAGAGATTTTTGCGCGATGTCCCACAGGGTCGCCAGCTCGATGTCGAAATAGCCCTCAGCAATTCTGTCTCTGAAGTCGCGCATTTCATGCCAAGGCAGCTCCGGATGGTCAACGACAAACTCCGGATGCTCTTCCGCAATACGTGCCGCTGCCTCGCCGATCATCATGAGATTCATGCCGACGGCCCGCTGCTTCTCGATATCACCGAAAAAGACATCTCTATCAGTCCCTTGAAGAAACCGCGCAATTTCAGACATAGCCCGCTGCATGCGATTAAGATGAGAGATCAGCCGATCCAAGCTCATGTCGCGCGGCCCCTTCAGCCAGATACCAGAAGCCCCTATCAGCTCTCCGGAAGCATGGATTGCAGACGCAGCAAGGCAATCTTCTCCACCTGTGCCGTTGCAGTCGCGAACTCCGCATCCCTGTCATTGTCGATCCGCGTTTCGAAGGCGGCCAGGATATCCTCCTTGCCAAGTCCCTTGACCGCGATAATGAAGGGAAAGCCGAATTTCGTCACATAAGCGGCATTGAGTTCGGTGAACCGGGCATGCTCCCCAGGGCTCAGCCGATCGAGCCCGGCGCCGGCCTGTTCTTTGCGGCTGTCCTCGGTCAACTCTCCGGCAATCGCCAGCCGACCCGCCAGGTCCGGATGGGCCCGCAACACGCCAAGCCGCTCCTCCTCGCCGGCGGCACGGAAGAATCGCACCAATGCGGCGTGGACACCACCTGAAGTCAGCGGCTCAGCAATGGCACCCGCGTCAAAGGCGCGCTCGGCAATGAAGGGAGAGTGCTCGAAGACACCGCCGAAACGGCTCACGAAGTCGTCACGCGATATCATCTCAAGGCGCGCCCGCAGGAAGGTGATGCTGGTGCCAATGATTGGCGATCTCGATGCGCTTGGGTATCCAGACCTTGTCGTGCTTCAGCACATATTCGATGAAGCGCCGGAGCGCCGCCGCGCGACCTGGCCTGCCAACCAGGCGGCAGTGCAGGCCGACCGACATCATCTTCGGGCTGCCCTGCTTGCCCTCTTCATAGAGCGTATCGAAGGCATCCTTGAGATAGGTGAAGAACTGATCGCCGGAATTGAAGCCCTGCGGCGTGGCGAAGCGCATATCATTGGTTTCGAGCGTATAAGGTATGATCAGGAACGGCTTGCCCTGAATGCCATCGACCCAATAGGGCAGATCGTCGGCATAGGAATCCGACGAATAGAGGAAGCCTCCTTCTTCCATCACCAGCCGCAGCGTATTGTCGGAAGGCTTACCCTGATACATGCCGTAGGGCCGCTCACCGGTCAGTTCGGTATGCAGGCGCACGGCTTCGAGGATGTGCTTGCGCTCCAGATCCTCCGAAAAATCCTTATATTCCAGCCAGCGATAGCCGTGACTCGCAATTTCCCAACCGGCCTCCTTCATGGCGGCAACCGCTTCCGGATTGCGCGCCATGGCGAGCGTCACGCCATAGACGGTGGCCTGAACCTTGAGTTCGGTGAACATGCGCCATAGCCGCCAGAAACCGGCGCGCGAACCATATTCATAGATCGATTCCATGTTGAGACTGCGCTGGTTCGGCCATGGCGCCGCACCAACGATTTCCGACAGCAGGTTCTCCGATGCTGGATCGCCATCCAGAATGCAGCTTTCTCCACCCTCTTCGTAATTGATCACAAACTGCACCGCGACGCGGGCATCGCCCGGCCATTTTGGATCGGGCGTATGGCGGCCATAGCCGATGAGATTGCGGGGATATGTATCGGACATCAAAGCACCTTCTCGAATATGCGAAGACGGTAGCATTCACGGCCGGAATGTCGAGACGGAAAGTGCGAAACGCACTTTCCTTTCACCTGTAAGCGGTTAGGCGATCTTTCGGGCGCTGACCTTGCCCATGGGATGCAGGGAGTGCACCCGGAATGGCCCGCCTGCGCCCTCTTCCATCATCAGCGCGATGTTCGACACCGGCACTGGCTCGGCAAGCACCGGCTCGAAGAAATCGCGCAATACGCGCTCCATCCGCGGCAGATCGGCGGGACTGACCGTGCCGGTCAACATCATCTGGAAGCGGAATTCGTCCATGACATGCGGATGGCCCCAGCGATGCAGATTGGCGAATTGCGCTGCCGACAGGCTGTCCGGATCGCTACGCTCGATCTCCGCTTCCGTCAGCGGCGCGCGATAGTGGTCGAAGGCCTGGACCAGCGACGCCGCAAGGAACTGCATTTGCTGGGAGGGCTCGGACGACACCAGGCCGAACGCGCCGCCGAGGCGCGCGACTTCCATCTTCGGAATCTCGAACGGCGTCACCGTACCGGAAAAGCGCATGAGATCGCGCAGCAGCGACGCCTCCGTCATGTCCTCGGCCAGGCGAAATGGCGCTTTCAGGATGCCGTTGAAACCGTAGCGGCGCGGCACGGCGGTGTGGAAGGCGACTTCATGAATGCCGAGCCCACGAATGGCGGGCGGATCGACCATCTCGCCGGAATAGACGTTGCGGCCGAGCCAATTTGCGGCCACGAGCGTCAGCGGATCGCTCGCAGACGGCGTGAAGCAAATGGCGTAGCGCATAAAATCTCCTCTAGAAGGCGAAAAACCGGCTGACCAACCAGCTGCCGATGCGCAAGGAGATAAGTGATTTGCGTGACAGATTGACGACCTGAACGGCCTTTATATTCACGTTTTATGGGATGCTACCGTAACGTGGTTCGAAAGGGTAAAACCTTCGGGCAGCTTGAAAGAACAGGAAATTTCCAGGGCCTCGCGGACCGCCGCTTTGGCCAGACGGTGCGCCAGGCCGAAGCTCACCTTGAAACCGCCGGTCAACGCGATCAGCCGTGGATGATCCGGATGTGCTCCCACCATGGGATCCCGATCGATCGCTTTCGGCCGCAAGCCGGCCCAGCGTTCGACCACTTCGGCACCCGCAAGCACCGGCGCCATTGTCCGCGCAGCAGTCAGCAGGTCGTCCAACTGACCATCTGTCGACATCGGATTGTCGAAGCGGTTCTCGCTCGTACTGCCGACCGCGACCAATCCGCCCTCATGCGGAACGATATAGAGCCCGTCGCGGAAAATCACCGGCAGGCCGGCCTCGACATCCGCTTTCAGCAAAGCAGCCTGTCCCTTGACCGGCTGGCCAAGGGGAGAATGACGTCCGGGCGTCAATCCGTCCAGCATCGGAAAGGAGCGATGCCCGGCAGAAAGGATGCAACGGCGGAAACGGATCGTGCCTTCTTGGGTCGCTGCGGTGCCGCGATCCGGATCGATGCTCTGGATTTCCAGACCTTCGGCAAGCCGAACATGTTTCGCCTTATCAAGAAAGCTGGCCAGAACCTTCAGGAAGGCTCGGGGCGCAACGCGGGCGGCAAGCGTGTCGAAAACAAATCCGCTTTCGCCGGCCGCCGGATCGATCCAGCCTTCCACCGGCGCGGCATGGAGCACATGCCAATGAAACCTTCGTTCGCCGTGATGCCAATGCGTTTCGGCATCCTGCGAGTGGCCCAGCGCGATCTTGCGCAGATGCGGCTTCGGCAACGGGATCAGCCGGCCGGAACGGCGGTATCCGGCGGAAAGCCCGGTTGCCGCTTCCAGTTGCGCAATCTCATTCTCCAGTAACACGAGCGCATCGAACTGGAATTGCTTCTTCTCGGACCACTTGTCCGGCATATGCGGCATCAGCGCGCCGAGCAGGCCGCCGCTTGCCCCCTGCCCCAATCGGCCGGCATCGACGAGCAGCGTCTCGACGCCTTGCCGCTCCGCATGCACCGCCGCCCAAAGGCCCATGATGCCGCCGCCGACGATCAACAGTTCGGCGGATGATTGACCGGCAAGCCCCGGAGGATTATCGGCTCTTCCCATGACAGATCCAGTTTCCGATCAAACGCCCGAGGCGAAGACCAATGTGGCAAGCCAGGCGCTCGAATGGCGCGACGGCGATATGCCCTATTCGACCGCTTTTGGCGACCATTTTTATTGCCAGACCGACGGCCGGCTGGAATGCGGCCATGTCTTCCTCGCCGGCAACGGCCTGCCCGCCCGCTGGAATGAGCAAGGAAACTTCCTGATCGGCGAGCTTGGCTTCGGCACCGGCCTGAATTTCTGCGAAACCTGGCGGCAATGGCGCCAGCACCGCAAACCGGATTCGGAACTTCATTTCATGTCCTTCGAGCTCTATCCGATGAAGGCCGAGGAGATCGATCGCGCGTTATCGCACTGGCCGGAAATCGATGCTGAGCGTCAGGCGCTCGTCGCTGCCTGGCCGAAGGAACCGCGCGGCATCGTTGCGCTCACCCTCGACGCCCAGACGCGCCTTAGCGTCGTCTGCGGGTCGGCGATCGACGGCGTGCGCCGAGCAGCAACTGGCTTCGACGCCTGGTATCTCGATGGCTTTGCCCCTTCCCGAAACGCCGATATGTGGTCGCCGGAACTGATGCAGCATCTCCACGACAAGACCGTCGCCGGCGGCACCTTCGCCACCTACGCCGCCGCCGGTTTCGTGCGTCGCAATCTGCAGGCAGCAGGCTTCTCGGTCGAGCGACGCAAGGGATTTGCGGGAAAACGCGAAATGCTCTGCGGAACCAAACAGGCTTAGTTGCTGGAACGCCCGATCTGGAGCGCAGCATCGCCGAGCCAGCGGCGGGCCTTGGCTTCCAGGAGTTCGGGGCTGATCGGCTTCGACATATAGTCGTCCATGCCCGCCTCCAGGCACATATCGCGGTCGACATCGAGCGCATGCGCGGTGACGCCGACGATCGGCACATGCCAGCCCTGCCCTGCCTCCGTTTCCAGTTGCCGGATCATGCGTGTCGCCTGATGGCCGTTCATGATCGGCATGGAGACATCCATCATGATCAGCGATGGCCGAAGCTTGCGCCAGGCCTCCACGGCCTCCTGGCCGTTCTGGACCACGAGGAAGCGCAGGCCGGTGACCTGCAGGATCTGCGTGAAGACAATCTGGTTGACCTCGTTGTCCTCCGCAACGAGAACATCGATGGCGCTAACCGGTTTCGCCGCCACTTCGCGTTCGACGGTATCGATCGCAGCAACTGCTTCGGCTTCGATCGACTGCGAAGCGACAGCCGTTTCATCGCTGCTCATCCGCTGCCGGCGCGCCGTGCGCACGACATCGATGATGGTGCTGCGCAGCACATTGGCGCGCACGGGCTTCATCAGATGCGCCTGACCGTTCAGCGCCGCGAATTCCTTGTCGCTGCCGGCGACATCCATGGAGGTCAGGAAGATCAGCGAAACGCCGTCGAAGCGCGAATCGGCGCGAATGGCACGCGCGACTTCATCGCCGTTCATGTCCGGCATGTGGTAGTCGAGGATCACGGCATCGACCTGCACGCCCATATCGAAAGCGGCATGGAGGATGGCTAGCCCCGTCTTGCCGTCTTCGGCAGCGTAGCCGTCAAAGCTCCATTGCTCCAACTGCTCGGTCAATATCCGCCTGTTGATCTCGTTGTCGTCGATGACCAGGATGCCGGCGCCCTTGACATTGACCGGCACCGGACGCGGTTCGCTGCGCGTGGCGGCCGGCGGCACGGGCAGATGCACGGTGAAGACCGAACCCTTGCCCCATTCGCTCTCGACTTCGAGATAGCCACCGAAGAGGTCGACGAGCCCCGCGGTAATGGCAAGGCCAAGACCCGTGCCTTCATGACGGCGCGTCGAGGAAGCGTCCACCTGCGAGAACTTCTCGAAAATGGAATCCAGCTTCTCCTCGGAAATACCGATGCCGGTGTCCTCGATGCGGAGCGTCAACATGATCTCGCCGTTGTCGATCGGCCGGCTCTCCACCTCGACCAACACGTGACCGCGCTCGGTGAATTTAACCGCATTGCCGACGAGATTGGTGACGATCTGGCGAAAGCGGCCTGCGTCTCCGAGCACCATGGCCGGCACATCAGGCGCCGTGCGCACCAGCAGCTCGATATCTTTTTCCGCCGCCGGCGACGACAGCAGCGTCGCGACATCCTCCACCGCCTCGGCGGGATCGAAGGCGGCCTTGCGCAGACGCATCTGCCCGGCATCGATCTTCGAGAAGTCCAGGATGTCGTTGATGATCGTCAACAGTGCATTGCCCGACTTGACGATGATGTCGATGAAAGTCTTCTGCCGGGCATCGAGATCGGTCTTAGCCAGGAGCTCCGCCATGCCGAGAACGCCGTTCATCGGCGTGCGGATTTCATGGCTCATATTGGCGAGGAATTCGGATTTGGCGCGATCGGCGGCTTCGCTGCGCGAAAGCAGCAGTTGCAGCTCGGCCTCGCGGTCTTTCATCTCGGTGACATCGGTCAGCACCACGGTCCAACGGCGGCTTTCGCTGATCGTGGCTTCGAGCTGCATCCAGCGATCGCCCGCAATCTGGAACACCGCGGAAACCGGCCTGTTCGCCGCCATGCTCCTGCCCCATCCACGCAGAACCGCCTTCGGATCGTCGCCGAAATCGCCCCGCGCGGCGCAATAGTTATACGCGATGGACCAATGCTTGCCGATCTCCAGATGATCGGCGGGAATGCGCAGCATGTCCGTCAATGCATCGTTTGCCAGCATGATGATGCCGTCTTCCACGATGAGCAGGCCCTGCGACATGGCATGCGTCGCGTCGGTCATCAGTTCGCCGAGACGCTCTAGGGCAAGGCGCGCCTCGGTGATCTCGCGGGCTTGCTGGCGCACGGAAGAGATATCCGCATAGGCAATCAGCGTGCGGCCGTTCGAAATGCGGCGAGCATCCATGATGACGGATTTGCCGTCGGCAAAATTCATCTCGGTCTGGAAATGCGGCCCGGCATTGCGGAAGGACTCCAGGCGCGCCTGATAGATATCGTCGATACTGCCAGCATCGGCATCATAGCGGCCGAGTTCGAAATGCTTGGCGACGAGATCGCGATAAGACAGGCCTTCGAAATGTTCGTTCTTCGGGAAATCCCAGATGTCGTAGAAGGCATCATTGGTATATTCCACGACGTAATTGCTGTCATGGATCATGACACCGATCGGCATCGAGCGCAGGATGTTCCCCAGATCCTGATGCAAGGCCTCGGCGCGCGCCTGTGCCTCGATCAGCTCAGTCTCGCGCAGCTTCAACACGGAAATATCGGTCATCGAGCCGACGGCATAGCGCCTGCCGTCGGCAGTGACGACCCGGTTGACGCGCGTCATGAGCGGGTGTGTCACACGCTCCCGATCAACCACCGTGCCTTCGAATTCGAATGCGTGGCCCTCGTTCAGCACCTGCTCGTTTTCCGCAAAGTACTCGTCGGCGCCGGTTTCGAACATCTCATGTTCGGTCTTGCCCAGTGCCTCGGCGCGGCTGAGCCCCGTGATGGCCCCATAAGCCTCGTTGGAATAAATCAGCCGATGGCTGGCATCGCGCGCGAAGACGGCGACCGGCAGGTCCTCGAGAATCGTGCGGTAAAGCCCGATCTCATCGACGTCACTCGCAATATGGCCGCTTTCGCGATCGGAAGACGAACGCGAAGGTGTAGCCGGCGCATCTAGGAACATGCCGAAGACATAGACGCGGTCTTCGGACGGCGAGAAACTTTCGATCTGCACGCGAGAAGGCTCACGGCCCGTGGGGTCGAAGCATAGCGCCATCTCTTCCGAGCCGAAAACCAGCGCCCGGCGCTCCTTGTCTTCGCGATCAACTTCCTCGCCGCTGTCGAAGAGATCACGGCTGCGATTGCCGATGAAATCGGCGGTATCGCGCCGAAAAAACCGCGCATAGGCTTCATTGACGGCGACATAACGCAGATCGCTGTTCTTGACATAGGCCGGCTGATCCAGATCTGCGATCCGGCGGCAGGCCATCTCCAGCAGTTCACCGTCCGAGTTCAACAGGACCCCTCTTCCCAACGCTTACAATAGTTACTCAACAAACGCTTTATCACAAATCGCTTTAACAAGCCGTTAACCATATTTACCAATCCACTGAACGTCGCGTTCAGACCACTGACTATCCCAGAACAGTCATCGCCAGGTCGCAAACGACGGCGGCATCGGACGCCGAACTCTGCCAAGAATCCTATCAGCACAATGGTGGAGCGAGAGCATGAGCGACGATAGAAACCCGGCCTTGCACGAGACTGATACCATGCCGGTGGAGCGTCGCCGCCGGGCCGGAGGGCGCGGGGCCGAGCGCAGCCGCAAGCCAAGCGGCGCGAAATACCTCAACCTCGTCAACAATCTGGCCCGCACCGAGCTTCTGTCGCCCGAAGCGCTCGACGATATTCACGAGGCGTCGCTGACCGTTCTCGAAGAGATCGGCATGGACATCATTTTGCCGGAAGCGCGCGAGCGCATGAAAGCCGCTGGCGCCGACGTCACGCCCGGCACAGAGCGTGTCCGATTCGACCGTGGCATGATCACGGAGCTGATCGCCTCCGTCCCCTCGACCTTCACCCTGCACGCCCGCAATCCGCTCCGAAACGTTCAGATCGGCGGGAAGAATCTCGTCTTCGCCCAGGTCGCCTCCGCACCTTTCGTCGCGGACCGCGAGGGTGGCAGACGGGCCGGCAATCAGGAGGATTTCCGCAAGCTGATCAAGCTCGCCCAATCCTACGACGTCATCCACATGACTGGCGGCTATCCGGTCGAGCCCATCGATATCCACGCTTCAGTCCGCCATCTCGATTGCCTCTCCGACATCGTCAAGCTCACCGATAAGGCGTTTCATTGCTACTCGCTCGGCAAGCAGCGCAATCTTGATGCTATCGAGATCGCCCGCATCGGCCGCGGCATCAGCATGGAACAGATGGAGCGGGAGCCGTCGCTCTTCACCGTCATCAACTCCTCCTCTCCGCTGCGCCTCGATGGGCCCATGCTGCAGGGCATCATCGAGATGTCGTCGCGGGGTCAGGTGGTGATCGTGACGCCCTTCACGCTGGCGGGCGCCATGGCGCCGGTGACCATTGCCGGTGCGCTGGTGCAGCAGAATGCCGAGGCGCTCTGCGGCATCGCCTTCAGCCAGATGGTGCGCAAGGGCGCGCCGGTCATGTATGGCGGCTTCACCTCGAATGTCGACATGAAGACCGGGGCGCCGGCTTTCGGCACGCCGGAATATATGAAGGCCGTGATTGCCGGCGGCCAGCTCGCCCGCCGCTATGGCATCCCCTACCGCACCTCCAACACCAATGCCTCCAACACGCTGGACGCTCAGGCAGCCTATGAATCGGCGCTGTCGCTCTGGGCGCTGACCCAAGGCGGTGGCAATTTCGTGCTGCATGCGGCCGGCTGGAGCGAGGGTGGGCTGACCGCCTCCTTTGAGAAATTCATCCTCGATGTCGACATGCTGCAGATGGTCGCCGAATTCCTGACCCCGCTGGATGTCAGCAGTGACGCGCTGGCGCTGGATGCCGTGCGCGATGTCGGCCCCGGCGGGCATTATTTCGGAACTGCCCACACACTGGCGCGCTACGAAACCGCTTTCTATTCACCAATCCTCTCGGACTGGCGAAATTACGAGACCTGGACGGAAGCCGGCCGACCGACGACCTACGATCACGCCAACCGCGCGTTCAAGGAAACGCTCGCCCATTACGAGCGCCCCCCGCTCGATCCGGCCACCGAAGAGGAGCTTGACGCCTTCGTCGCCAAGCGTAAGGCGGAAGGTGGCGTACCCACCGATTTCTAGTTGAAAATCAAAGGTTTTCACCCATTCATCATGAACAAAATTTAATGTCGTGGCCCTCTTTTTAGCCGCGACTTCGCCCCCTTTTCTACGCACCTTCAAACTCGGCTTCGGCTCGGAGGCCTCTGGTTTTTGGGAAAGGGATGTCAATGCCTGTGCTTCGCACTTTAACGACGGCCGGTTTGATCGCGCTGACGCTTGGCAGCGCCGCCGCCGTAACCACAACGACCGCCGGCGCCTCCGAGCGCGGCGCCTTTTTCGGCGGTCTTGCCGCCGGTGTCGTCGGCGGCGCCCTAGCTGGCGAAGCCGTGCGATCGGCCTACCCGGTCTATCCGGCTTATTATCCTGCCTATCGAACCTATTATGCTCCGGCCTATGTACGCGCCTATCCCGACTGCTACTGGGCATGGCGTCACGACGGTTGGGGCAGGCCTTACCGCGTCGAGGTTTGCCGCTGACCTATGAAGATCGAGCGCCCCATGCCGCCGGACTTCCGGCGGCACTTTCGCCTGCCTTCCGAAAAGCTTTTGACCTCACCTCTTGACTTCGGCAGCGAATAAGACCAAATGCGCGTCAGCTTTCACCTTCCGGCCGCCGCGTGAGCGTGCCCTGCGGGACTAGACGTACGCAAGAGAAGGACAAAAGCGCTTTTGAAATGAGACCGCACCCAAGGCGGTCGAACGCGCTGGAAAGCTTTTTCCAACTTACAAGTTCCCACTTCACGCGGGGTTCTTGACGCCAGAGACAGACCGGACCGCATGGTGCGACCCGGCCTATTCGCTTTGGCGCCCCGAAAGGTATTGAATTGACCGATTTTCACTCGCTTGGTCTTTCCAAGCAGATCGTCGATACGCTGTCGCAGAACAACTTCGCGACTCCGACGCCCATTCAGGCACAGGCTATCCCGCTTGTTCTCCAGGGCCGCGATCTCATCGGCCTCGCCCAGACCGGCACCGGCAAAACGGCCGCTTTCGGCCTGCCGATCATCGAAATGCTGCTGAAGGACGCCAAGCGTCCCGACAACCGCACCGTCCGCACGCTGATCCTCGCCCCCACCCGCGAACTGGTGAACCAGATCGCCGACAATCTTAAGCTGTTCGTCCGCAAGACGCCGCTGCGGATCAACGTCGTGGTCGGCGGCGCCTCCATCAACAAGCAGCAGCTTCAGCTTGAGCGCGGCACCGACATTCTCGTCGCCACCCCTGGGCGCCTGCTCGACCTCATCAACCGCCGCGCCCTGTCGCTCGGCCATGTCAGCTATCTCGTCCTCGACGAGGCAGACCAGATGCTCGACCTCGGCTTCATCCACGATCTGCGCAAGATCGCCAAGCTCGTCCCGGCCAAGCGCCAGACCCTGTTGTTCTCGGCGACCATGCCGAAGGCGATTGCCGATCTCGCTTCCGACTATCTAACCAATCCGTTGAAGGTCGAAGTCTCGCCTCCGGGCAAGGCAGCCGACAAGGTGGAACAGTATGTCCACTTCGTCGCCGGTCAGAACCACAAGACCGAGATCCTGAAGGAAACGCTGAACGCCAACCCGGATGGCCGCTCGATCGTCTTCCTGCGCACCAAGCACGGTGCCGAAAAGCTGACGAAGCATCTCGACCATGTCGGCTATGCCGCCGCCTCCATTCACGGCAACAAGAGCCAGGGTCAGCGCGAGCGCGCGCTCAAGGGCTTCCGAGATGGTGAAGTTCGCGTGCTCGTCGCAACCGACGTTGCCGCTCGCGGCATCGATATCCCTGGTGTTTCGCATGTCTACAATTACGACCTGCCGGAAGTGCCGGACGCCTACGTCCACCGCATCGGCCGCACAGCGCGCGCCGGCCGTGACGGCATCGCCATCGCTTTCTGCTCACCGGACGAGATTCGCCTGCTGCGCGACATCGAGCGCCTCATGGGCATCGAAATCGCCGTTGCCAGCGGCGAAGCCCCTGCCGACCGCGCCCGTCCGGCTCGCGGCAACAACAACCGTGGTGGTCGTGGCAACCAGGGCCGCGGCGGCGCAGGTCAGGGACGTCCGGAAGGCCGTTCGGGTCGCCCCGGTGGCCGTCCGCAACGTGACGGTGAAAACGGTGAGGCCCGCGCCCGCACAGGCGAACGCCAGGAGCGTCGGCCGCGCGACGATCGTCCGCAGCGCGAGAACCATCGCAATGCCGACTTCCGCGGCCAGCGCCGCGATGAGCGCACGCCGCGCCCGGAAGCGGACAATGATCTTGTTTCGACGTCCGATTTCCGCCCGGCCAAGAAGCCGCATCATAACGGCCCGGCAAACGCCAACGCCGCCCACGAAGCCGGCGCCCATCGCAACCAGCGCCACGCCCATGGTCGGCCCTCAGGCCGTCATAACGAGGAGCGCGGCCAAGGCCACGCTCACGGCGAACACCGCGAAGGCGGCAACGGCGGCATGAAGCGCCGCGGGCCACGCAATGGCAACGGCCAGCGCCGCGAACGCGCTTGATGAATGAACAGAGGGGGCTGAATGGCCAAGCCCCCTCTCGAAATCTCCAACTAAAGTAGATACTGATATCGGACCGCTTGCAGCACAGACACTGCAAGCGGTTTTTCTCGCCGGAAATATCGATCAAGCATCCTGCGTAGTCAGTTGCCGCGGAATGCTCGTTTTGCGACGTCTTAAAACTTGGTCGCCAAATCATCGCTAGCTCCGCCTCAAGCTCAGGACGTGTGTGACGATGGCTCCGCGCTCGTGATTTGATCCAGATTTGCGATCAACCGGGTAAGTAACGCGACAAGTTGCACCGCTTCTCCTTCTGTAAACCCATCCAATGCATCGCGATTTCCTTTGAACAGGGTTTCAATCGCGGCCGGCATACGGGCCTGCGCGGCCTTCGTGAGAACGATGCGGCTACTTCGTCCGTCTTCCGGGTCGGGTGTTCGCTGGATCAAACCATCTCGCTCCATGCGAGCGAGCATCTGGGCCATCGGCGGCTGCTCGATCTTGGCAAAGCGGGCTAGATCGCGTTGCGTGCTTGCTTTCCCATTCTGCAACGCGACCAGCACTGGCAAGTGACCGACGCCGAACCCAAGCGGCTTCAGACGTGCCTCGCTTAGACGCGCGAACCCACGCGCAGCAAGACTGATGAGATGCCCCGGCGTAGAAAGCACGTCGTTTTCCATCTCTCGCTTATCCTCTCTCTACGGTTGACCGCAAACTACATATGTACGTATATATATCGACGAGCGAGCTGGCAAGTTCGGCTCGAACCGCCCCACGCTCCCCTTAATCCACTGTGAGGAAACGATATGTCGGACACTCATAAGCAACTTATCAAGCGCATCTACGACCGCTTCAACGCGAGAGACATCGACGGTGTACTTACCGAGCTTGCCGATGATGTTGTTTGGGCAAACGGTATGGATGGAGGCCACGTCCATGGACGTGAGGCTGTGCGCGATTATTGGACACGGCAATGGGCGGTCGTCAGTCCACATGTCGAGCCGGTGGCAATCCAGACAACCGATGACGGTGTCGCCGCTGTCGAGGTGATTCAGTCCGTGTTCGATCTCGACGGCCGGCCGCTGACGGGGCAGACCCATGGGCTGAAGGACAAGACAGTGATGCACATCTTTCGCATGGAGAGTGGTAAGATCGTGCGCTTTGATATTAAGGACACCCCATAGGCATCTCGTGGGACCGTGCCATCAAAGCAGGCGGAATCCCGCCTGCCCTATTCCGGCACTACGTCAGCGGTGCGCCGATTGGTCAAATAAACGCCAATCACCACTATCACCGTGCCGATAATGATCGGCAAAGTCAGCGGTTCGCCGAAGGCGATCGCCGCCTCGATGGCGACGGCGGGCGGCATCAGATAGATCAGCGAAGCGGCGCGCGACACTTGCCCGCGACGGATGAGGTAGAGCAGCAGACCGACGGCACCCATCGACAGGCCGAAAACAGACCAAGCAAGAGCAAGGAACGCCTCGTGCGTGCCGTCGAAATGCAAATTTTCGAACGTCAGCGCCAAAGGCGCGGCAACGATGAGTGCACCGACATATTGCAGCGTCGCGATGGTCCTAAGGTCGCCGGTCTGCAGATGCCGCTTTTGATAAAGCGTCCCATACGTCACGGAGACCATCGCGAGCAGATTGACGCCGAGCGGGATAGCCGAATTCCAGAGATTGGCGGTATCCGATGATAGAAGCTTCGGCGAGATGGCGATCGCGATGCCCGCGAAACCAAGCAGCAAGCCAAGCCGCTGCGCCGGCTGCAGGCGCTCCCCGACCAGATAGGGCGCAGCCATCGCCGTCATGAGCGGCTGCAGGGCAGCGATAATGCCCGAAATTCCCGCAGGCACGCCACTGGCGATCGCCCACCAAAGACCGCCGAGATAAAACCCATGTAGAAAGATGCCGGAATAAATGGCGCGGAAGACGCTCGACCAATCACGCGGCCACTTCGCGCCCGTAAAAGCGCAAAACAAAACGAAGGCGAGCGCCGAGAGGCTGTACCGGATCATAAGAAAAGTGAATGGACCCGAGTGCATCGCCGCATATTTCGCAACGATCCAGCCTGTGGACCAAAGAAAGACGAAGATCGCCGGCGCGAATGTGTCGAGGGACATGGAGGCTCAGACTGAAATTGATGTTGCAGACTCGAATCGGGCCCGAACTGAAACCGGATCGTCGCTATACAAGGTAGCCGCTGATAGCCGAAGACAGTCAAGGCGTCAAAATCGAACCGCTGAAACCAATCATCAATTTTTCTTCACGTCCGCTTCTCTACCCTTGCTTGAGGGATTTCACGCCGCTCTATGCACCGACGACAAAATAAGCACGTGCTTAGATTTTGATCGCAGCGCCACAGCCGTAAACTTTCATTTACGGGTGCGTTGACCCGAAACGCCCGGAATCCCGGCGTTTTCGCCGGTTTCGAAATTCGTACGTGCAAATGCGCATACTTCTTGCATTGTCAAAACTGTTGTATTCAAATGGGAAAAAACACGGGGACCGCGCCTTTGGCATTTGATGAAATGATTACTGCGGATGAAAGTCCGCGCACGCCTTACGAAAAATATTTCGAGTGGTACTCCGGCCAGGACAGAGGCCATCTAATTGCCAAATCCCGCGATGCGGAAAACATCTTCCGGAAAACGGGTATCACCTTCGCAGTCTACGGGCACGCGGACTCCGCCGAAAAGCTCATCCCCTTCGATATCATCCCCCGCATCATTTCCGGCCGAGAATGGCGCAAGCTCGCCCAGGGCATCGAACAGCGGGTCATCGCGCTCAACGCTTTCCTCGACGATATCTACCACAAGCAAGAGATCATCCGCGCCGGTCGCATCCCGCGTGAGCTGATCGAGAAGAACGACGCCTTCCTGCCGGAGATGATCGGCTTCCGTCCGCCTGGCGGTGTCTATACTCACATCGTCGGCACCGACATCGTGCGGACGGCCGAAGACCAGTTCTACGTGCTGGAAGACAATGCCCGCACCCCCTCCGGCGTCAGCTACATGCTGGAAAACCGGGAAACCATGATGCAGATGTTCCCGGAGCTGTTTCACCAGAACAAAGTGCAGCGCGTCGAGGACTATCCGCTGCTGCTGCGCCAGAGCCTCGCCTCGCTCGCCCCTCGCGGCTGCAACGGCAAGCCGCGCGTCGCCGTTCTGACCCCCGGCATCTATAATTCCGCCTATTACGAGCATTCCTTCCTGGCCGACATGATGGGCGTGGAGCTGGTCGAAGGCTCGGATCTGCGTGTCATCGACGGCAAGGTGAAAATGCGCACCACGCGCGGCTATGAGGCGATCGACGTTCTCTATCGCCGCGTGGACGACGACTTCCTCGACCCTCTCACCTTCCGCGCGGATTCGGCCCTCGGCATTCCCGGCATCATGGATGTCTATCGCGCCGGCCATATCACCATCGCCAATGCGCCCGGCACCGGCATCTCCGACGACAAGGCGATCTATTCCTACATGCCGGAGATCGTCGAATTCTACACCGGTCGCAAGCCGATCCTCGAAAACGTGCCGACCTGGCGCTGTTCGGAGCCCGACAGCCTGAAATACGTGCTGGAGAACCTCGCCGACCTCGTCGTCAAGGAAGTGCATGGTTCGGGCGGCTACGGCATGCTCGTCGGCCCGACCGCCTCGAAGAAAGAGCGGACGGAGTTTGCCGAGAAGCTGAAGGCCAAGCCGAACAATTATATTGCCCAGCCGACCCTCTCGCTGTCGACCGTGCCGATCCTGGTCAACAAAGGCATCGCGCCGCGCCACGTCGACCTGCGCCCCTATGTCCTCGTTTCTGACAAGGTACAGATCATCCCCGGCGGGCTCACCCGCGTGGCGCTGAAAGAAGGCTCGCTGGTGGTCAATTCCAGCCAGGGCGGCGGCACCAAAGATACCTGGGTTCTGGAGGACTGAGACGGACATGCTTGGAAGAACCGCGAATGGCCTCTACTGGATGTTCCGTTACATCGAGCGTGCCGAAAACATAGCCCGTCTGGTCGATGCCGGCCAGCGCATGTCGCTGACCCGCAGCGGTGCGGCGGAAGATGATTGGGATGGGGTCCTGCAGAGCGCAGGCGTGCGCGAAGCCTATAACGAGGTGCATGGCAAGCTGACTGGCGCCGACGCGATCGACTATCTGATACGCGACCGCTCCAATCCGTCGAGTGTAATGTCCTGCATCGATTATGGCCGCAACAATGCCCGCATGGTCCGCACGGCGCTGACCCGGGACACCTGGGAAGCAACCAATGAATGCTGGATCGAGCTGAAGACATTGCTCGGCAAGCGCCTGAAGACCGCCGAAGTGCCGGAGATGATCGAGGTCATCAAGCGCCGGGCCGGATTGATCCGTGGCGCGTTCCACGGTTCGATGCTGCGCAACGAGCTCTACAATTTCGCCCGCATCGGCACTTTCATCGAGCGCGCCGACAACACGGCGCGCATTCTCGACGTAAAATATTACGTCCTGCTGCCATCGATCTCGCATGTCGGCTCGTCGCTCGACAACGCGCAATGGGAATCGATCCTGCGTTCGGTCTCCGCCCATCGCGCCTATAAATGGGCCTACGATCCGGAGTACAAGCCGGCAAATATTGCCGACTTCCTGATCCTCAATGGCCAGATGCCGCGGTCGCTCGCCTATTGCTACGAAAAGATCGTCAGCAATATCGGCTATCTCGGCGCTGAGTACGAGGAGCGGCTGCCGGCACATGAGACGGCCGATGCCATCCGCAAGATGCTGCAGACGCTTAGCATCAAGAACATCATGGATCAGGGACTGCATGAATTCTTGGAGGATTTCGTTTCGCGCAACAACAAGCTCAGCGCGGAAATCTCCGACGGCTACCGGTTCTATCAGTAAGCGGATCACACTATGAGACTGACGATCAGCCATACCACCGAATACCGCTACGACGAACCGGCGCAATTTTCCTTGCAGCGCCTGAGGCTCACGCCGCTCACCGGTCCCGGCCAGACCGTCCTCGATTGGAAGTTGACGGTCGAGGGCGCCCATCCGGAAGTGGAATATGAGGACCAGTTCGCCAATCGCGTCACGCTCGTCTCGCTCGACGGCGCACAGGACACAACCCGGATCGTCGCCACCGGCGAGGTCGAAACCCGGGACCTGAATGGCGTGATCGGCCAGCATAGCGGCTTCAGCCCGCTCTGGCTCTTCCTGCGGGAAACGCCGCGCACCAAGCCCGGCAAGCTGACGAAGGAATTGTTGCGCAACCTTTCCGGCGACAACGAACTCGGCAAGATGCATGCACTGATGGGCGCAATCCATCAGACGGTGGAATATAAGCCCGGAACTAGCGACACCGAGACAACGGCCGAGCAAGCGCTTGAGGCAAAGAGCGGCGTCTGCCAGGATCATGCGCATATCTTCATCGCTGGCGCCCGCGCGCTGCGCATCCCCGCGCGCTACGTCTCCGGCTACCTGATGATGGAAGGCAAGAACGAGCAGGCGGCCACACATGCTTGGGCGGAGGTGCATATTCCAGGCCTCGGCTGGGTCGGCTTCGATCCTGCCAACGACGTCTGCCCGGACGCCCGCTACGTCCGGATCGCGACTGGCCTCTGCTATCGCGACGCTGCTCCCGTCTCCGGCATGCGGGTCGGCACACCGGGCGAAACCCTTACGGTCAAGGTGACGGTGGCGAGCCAGGGGCAAAGCCAGAGCCAAAGCCAAAGCTAGTCGATGCGAATTTGGAGCGTTCCGTGAAAAGCTGACTCGCTCTAACTTGCGGAGATGGTCATATTTAGCAATGGATCAATGCCGGACCGAGGATTTAATTAGTGAGGATGGTCCACGGGCAAAAACTCCAGCCCGTTGCGCCGTCCGATCTCAATCACGCGCTGAATATCCAGCGGTTCTCCGTTCGGCGGCGGCAGGTCGCGTGTGCCCACCGGCATCGGCTCGCCTGCTTCGGTGAAAAAACCATCGTGAACCCGGCCGGGTGAATTGATGATCAGAAGCCGTCCCGGCGCCGGACCGATATTGCGGAACGCGTGAATGGCGCCCGTCGGTATCTTGACGAAACTACCAACCTGCGCCTGGACGGTCTCGCCGTCGACCATGATTTCGAACAGGCCCTCGAGAATATAAAACGCCTCGTCGTCATCGGGATGCCTGTTTGGCGGCGCACCCGCCCCTGGTGCCGTCAGCGTCTCGACAAGGCAATAGGCTCCCCCAGTATCGGGGCTGTGAGCATGAAAGCGAAGAAGATTGCCAAAGAGATAATAGGTATCGGTCTGCAGGGTTGTCATAATGATCCCCCAAAGAAGCAATCAAGAGGGCACTATATCATGGACTGCTGATCAAAGCAGTGTGGCCGGAGACATGCCCCGCGCACTTGCCGTAGGCGCAGCATAGGAAAGGGGCGGAACTTTCGTCCCGCCCCTTTCCAATTCCAGTATCAATCTTAGTGGCTGTCGCGATTGTTCGGGATTTCCGAGCCGCGCGGACCGACGAGGAAGTCGAGGTCGGCGCCCGTATCGGCCTGCATGACCGACTTCACATAGAGGCCGCCGTAGCCGCCGGCGAGCGGCTTGACCGGGGATACCCAGGCGGCGCGGCGCTTCGCCAGTTCCTCGTCCGACACCTCAAGCTGGATGGTGCGGGCCGGAACATCGACGGCGATGATGTCGCCGTTCTGAACAAGCGCCAGCGGGCCACCATCGGCAGCTTCCGGAGCAGTGTGCAGGATGACGGTGCCGTAGGCCGTACCGGACATGCGCGCATCGGAGATGCGGATCATGTCGGTGATGCCCTTCTTCAGCACCTTCGGCGGCAAGCCCATGTTGCCGACTTCGGCCATGCCCGGATAACCCTTCGGGCCGCAATACTTCAGCACCATGACGCAGTTCTCGTCGATATCGAGATCGTCGCGGTTGATGCGGGCGTGATAGTCTTCGATGCTTTCGAAGACGACGGCGCGGCCCTTGTGCTGCATCAGGTGCGGTGACGCGGCCGAAGGCTTCAGAACAGCGCCCTTCGGCGCGAGGTTGCCGCGCAGAACGGCGATGCCGCCCGACTGCGTCAGCGCCTTCTCCCGCGGAACAATGACGTCGTCATTGTAGTTGACCACATCCTTGACGCCCGCCCAGATCGTGTCGCCGGTCACGGTGATGGCGTCCTTGTGCAGCAGGCCCATCTCGCCAACCGCCTTGATGACGACGGGCAGGCCGCCGGCATAGTAGAACTCTTCCATCAGGTGCTTGCCCGACGGCTGCAGGTTGACGATCGTCGGCACTTCGCGGCCGAGGCGATCCCAATCGTCCAGCGACAGATCGACGCCGACGCGGCCGGCAAGCGCCAGCAGATGCAGAACGGCATTCGTCGAACCGCCGACGGCGCCATTGACGCGGATCGCGTTTTCGAAGGCTTCCTTGGTCAGAATGTCGGAAGGCTTCAGATCTTCCTTGACCATGTCGACGATGCGACGGCCGGAAAGCTGCGAGATGACGCGGCGGCGCGCATCGACAGCCGGGATGGCGGCATTGCCGGGCAGCGTCATGCCCAGCGCTTCGGCCATCGACGCCATGGTCGAGGCCGTGCCCATGGTCATGCAGCTACCGGCCGAGCGGGCCATGCCCTGCTCCGCATCCATGAATTCGTCCAGCGACATCTCGCCGGATTTCACCATTTCCGAGAACTGCCAGATCGCCGTGCCGGAACCGACATCCTTGCCGCGCCATTTGCCGTTCAGCATCGGGCCGCCGGACACGAGGATGACCGGGATGTCGACCGATGCAGCACCCATCAGCAGGCTCGGCGTGGTCTTGTCGCAGCCGCCGAGCAGCACGACGCCATCGACCGGATTGCCGCGGATCGCTTCTTCCACGTCCATGGCCGCCAGGTTGCGGAACATCATCGCCGTCGGGCGCAGCGTGCTTTCGCCGACGGAGAAGACCGGGAATTCGACCGGGAAACCGCCCGCTTCGTAAACACCGCGCTTCACGCGCTCTGCAAGATCGCGCAGATGCGCGTTGCAGGGCGTCAGCTCCGACCAGGTATTACAGATGCCGATGATCGGACGGCCGTCGAACGTATCGGCAGGCAGGCCCTGGTTCTTCATCCAGGAGCGATGCATGATCGCGTTCTTGCCGGTGCCGCCGAACCAATCATAGGAGCGCAGCTTGCGCGGCCATTCAGCTTTCTTTTTCATTGTCTCAGTACCCTTTGCGTCGCCCAGGCCGCCTCGTTCGCGCCCGGGCTTTGGATTCGATCGTCAGGCGAGCGTGTAAGCGGTTTTGACGGTTGTGAAGAATTCGGCGGCATATTTGCCCTGTTCGCGCGGACCGAAGGACGAGCCCTTGCGGCCGCCGAACGGCACGTGGAAATCGACGCCAGCGGTCGGCAGGTTCACCATCACCATGCCGGCTTCCGCATTGCGCTTGAAATGCGTCGCATACTTCAGGCTGGTCGTGGCAATGCCGGAGGACAGGCCGAACGGCGTATCGTTGGCCGTTGCCAGCGCCTCGTCGTAGTCCTTCACCCGGATGACCGAGGCGACCGGCCCGAAGATCTCTTCGCGGCTGATGCGCATCTGGTTCGTCGCTTCGGTAAACAGCGTCGGCTGCAGGTAGAAGCCGGGTGTGTCGCGACTGACGAGTTCGCCGCCAAAGGCGAGCTTGGCGCCTTCCTGCTTGCCGATCTCGATATAATCCGTGTCGGTCTTCAACTGCTTGGCATCGACCACAGGACCGATATGCGTGCCGGCCTTGATGGCATTGTCGACATTCAGCGTCTTCAGCTTCTCCGTCAGCGCCGCCACGAACCGGTCGTGAATGCCTTCGGTGACGATCAGGCGCGAAGAAGCCGTGCAGCGCTGGCCGGTCGAGAAGAAGGCGGAATTTGCCGCCGCTTCGACGGCAACCGTCAGATCGGCATCGTCAAGCACGATCATCGGGTTCTTGCCGCCCATTTCGAGCTGATACTTGCGGCCATGCTCGACGGAGGAAAGCGCCACGCGCTTGCCCGTGCCGACCGAACCGGTGAAGGTGATGCCGGAAAGAACCGGGCTGTCGAGCATCGCCTGACCGACGACCGAGCCCTTGCCCATAACGAGGTTCAAGACACCCTTCGGCAGGCCGGCGCGGTGGAGAATATCGACGATCGCCCAGGAACAGCCAGGCACGAGATCAGCCGGCTTGAAGACGACGGTATTGCCGTAGCAGAGCGCCGGGGCAATCTTCCAGGCTGGAATGGCGATCGGGAAGTTCCAAGGCGTGATGATGCCGATAACGCCGAGCGGCTCGCGGGTGATTTCGACACCGATGTTCGGGCGCACCGAAGGAACCACTTCCCCTGCAAGGCGCAGGGCCTCGCCGGCGAAGAATTCGAAGATCTGCGCGGCACGGATCGTTTCGCCGATCGCCTCTGGAAGCGTCTTGCCTTCCTCGCGGGCGAGCAGCGCGCCGAGCTCATCCTTGCGCGCCAGGATCTCTTCGCCGGCCTTCTTCAGGATGGTATGGCGCTCGAGAATGCCCGAACGCGACCAGGCCGGAAAAGCGGCTTTGGCCGCAGCAATGGCGTCGGCAACGTCCTGCACGCTGGCGCTGGCATAGAGGCCGACGACTTCGTTGGTATCAGACGGATTGATATTCTCGGCGCCGGTCGTACCGGTCCATTCGCCGGCGATCAGATTCTGATGAATGGTCATGGCTTCATGCCTCTCTGGATCTTCTCGGAAACGGCCGGCCACACGGAGGCAGCCGGCTTCGACGTGTTAGAGCTGGCGGATCGCCACCTTGTCCTCGGCGGCAATGGCAAGTCGATTGCGCAGCGGCAGGCCGAATTCGGCCACTTCGATTTCGAAGACATCGCCCACTTCCGTTTTGATGCCTTCCGCGAAGGAGAGCGTCGCCGTGCCGAACATATGGACATGGACGTCGCCGGGAATGCGGAACAGGCCATACTTGAAATGATGGTATTCGAGATTGGCGAAAGTATGCGACATGTTCGCCTCGCCCGAGAGGAAGGGCTTTTCGAAGATCACTTTGTCGCCGCGCTTGATGCGCGAGGTGCCCCTGATGTCTTCCGGTGCGGCGCCGATGCGGATTTCCGGACCGAAGCTTGCCGGGCGCAGCTTGGAATGGGCGAGATAGAGATAGTTGATCCGCTCGGTGACGTGATCGGAAAATTCGTTCGAGAGCGCAAAGCCGATGCGGAACGGCGTACCGTCCTTGGCGATGACATAAATGCCCGCCATTTCCGGCTCCTCGCCGCCGTCGAGCGCGAAAGACGGAGAGATGAGTGCCGAGCCCGGTGCCGCCGCGCCATAGCCGTTGCCCTTATAAAACCATTCCGGCTGCACACCCTTTTCGCCGTCCTTCGGCTTGCCACCTTCGATGCCCATCTTGAACATCTTCATGGAATCGGTCAGCGTCTCCTCAGCAGCTTCCGCGGTCTTCTTGTGCATGGAATCGCGGGTCGCAGCGGAGCCGAGATGCGTCAGGCCGGTACCGGTCAGATGCAAGTGGGCGGCATCGGGATGGGTGATCGGCGGCAGGAAACGGCCTTCGGCATATGCTTTTTCCAGATCGATCGCTTCGCCAAGCCCATGCGCCTCGATGACGGAGACGAGAGATTTGTCGTTATCAGCGGCTTCCATGGCGAGCGCATAGACGCTTTCGGCATTCACAACAGCCTTGGCGGGAGTGCCCGGCCCATTGCGCAAGGCGACGACGATCCCGCCGTTCGAACCCTTGATCTGGGAAATGAGCATGTTTTTCATCCTTTCCTAATAGACAGAGGCCGGATGCAGTCTACCGCTCCGGCTCTCAGCGAGAGCCGGACTCTGTCGTGGATTTGATTTTAGATCGTTGGCTGGTCGCGTGAGCCGCGATCAGCCCCGGTTCTTATTGTAGACGTCGAGGAAGACGGCAGCGAGGAGCACCGCACCCTTGACCATCTGCTGGTAGTCCGTACCCAGACCGTGCAGCGACATGCCGTTGTTCATGACGCCCATGATGAAGGCGCCGATGACGGCACCAGTGATCTTGCCAACGCCGCCGGAGGCGGAGGCGCCGCCGATGAAGCAGGCCGCGATGACGTCGAGTTCGAGACCCGTGCCGCCCTTGGCGGTTGCTGAGTTCAGACGCGTGGCAACGATAATACCGGCCAGACCGGCAAGCACGCCGATGTTGACGAAGGTGTAGAAGCTCAGGCGCTGAGTATTGATACCCGACAGCTTGGTCGCTTTTTCATTGCCGCCCATGGCGTAGATGCGGCGGCCGATGGTCGTGCGGCGCGTGACGAAGGCGTAGCCCGCAATCAGCACCAGCATGAGGATCAAGACGTTCGGCAGGCCCTTATAAGACGAAAGGAGGTAGCCGAGGACCAGGATCGCGACGCTGACGAGCAGGTTCTGCACGATGAAGAAGCTGAAAGGCTCGACATCGATGCCGTGGCTTTCATTGACCTGACGGCGACGCCAGGCGAGAACGAAGAGAACGACCGGGATAATGACCGACAGCAGCAGCGAGGTGGAGTGAACCGTCCCCATGTCGATGAAGTCGGGAATGAAGCCGGTGCTGATCAACTGATAGTCCGGCGGGAACGGACCGATGCTGGTACCGCTGCCCGCGGCCGTCATGACCGAAAGGGTCAAGCCGCGAAAGATCAGCATGCCCGCAAGCGTCACGATGAAAGACGGGATGCGGTGATAGGCGATGAAATAGCCCTGGGCAGCACCAACCGCGCCGCCGAGCGCAAGGCAGATCACCGTCGCCAGCACGTAATTCATGTGCCACTCGGCAATGAGAATGGCCGCAACGGCGCCGATGAAGCCGACGATCGAGCCGACCGACAGGTCGATATGCCCCGCGACGATCACCAGCAGCATGCCGAGCGCCACGATGACGATAAACGAATTCTGCAGGATAAGGTTGGTCAGGTTCAGGGGTCTGAAGAGAACGCCGCCGGTCGAAATCTGGAAAAACAGCATGATCGCGATCAGTGCGATCAACATGCCGTATTCCCGGATGTTGTTGCGGATGTATTCGCCAATGGAAACCACGTGGCTGGTATCTTCTGTGGCTGGGCTGGCCGTAGTCATTAGTGCTTCTCCCCTGAGCGCATGATAGCGCGCATGATAGTTTCCTGGCTCGCCTCTCCCTTCGGCAGTTCGGCGACGATCCGTCCTTCGTTCATGACGTAGATGCGGTCGCAAGTGCCGAGAAGTTCAGGCATTTCCGATGAGATCATCAGAACGCCCTTCCCGTCGGCGGCAAGCTGGTTGATGATGGAATAGATTTCGTATTTGGCGCCGACGTCGATGCCTCGCGTCGGCTCGTCGAGGATGAGCACCTCGGGATCGGAGAACAGCCACTTCGACAGCACCACCTTCTGCTGGTTGCCGCCGGAAAGATTGACCGCTTCCTGGAACACACCGGAGCTGCGGATACGCAGCTTGGAACGGTAGTTGGTCGCGACCTGCAGTTCGCGAATATCGTCGATCACGGTCGCCTTGGAGATGCCGAAGAGGTTGGCGAGCGTCGTGTTATGCAGGATGCTTTCGTTGAGGACGAGGCCGAGCTGCTTGCGGTCCTCGGTGACATAGGCAAGACCCGCGTCGATCGCCCTGCGCACCGTGCTGACATCCACCGGCTTGCCTTCGACCAACACCTCGCCGCTGACCTTGTGGCCATAGGACTTGCCGAAGACGCTCATGGCGAATTCAGTGCGGCCGGCGCCCATCAGGCCGGCAATGCCGACCACTTCGCCCTTGCGCACATTGATGTTGATATTGTGCAGAACCTGGCGGTCGCGATGCTGCTGGTGGAAGGCGTTCCAGTTCTTGACTTCGAAGATGGTCTCGCCGATCGGCACCGAGCGCGGCGGATAGCGGTCTGCGAGCTCGCGTCCGACCATGTTGCGAATGATGATGTCTTCGCTGATCTCTTCCTCATGACAGTTCAGTGCCTTTACCGTCATGCCGTCGCGCAACACCGTGATCTGATCGGCCACCTTACGCACTTCGTTGAGCTTGTGCGTGATGATGATCGAGGTGATTCCCTGGTTGCGGAATTCCATGAGGAGATTGAGGAGCGCATCCGAATCGTTTTCGTTGAGCGATGCGGTCGGCTCGTCGAGAATAAGAAGCTTCACGCTCTTCGACAGGGCCTTGGCGATCTCGACGAGCTGCTGCTTGCCGACACCGATGTCGGTCACGAGCGTGTTCGGAGATTCCTTCAGGCCAACCTTGGCGAGGAGCTGCTTGGTGCGGTTGAACGTTTCCTGCCAGTTGATCACGCCCTTGGCGCCGACTTCGTTGCCCAGGAAGATGTTTTCCGCAATCGACAGAAGCGGCACAAGCGCCAGCTCCTGATGGATGATGATGATGCCGACTTCTTCGGAGTCCTTGATGGTCTTGAACTGGCGGACCGCGCCATCATAGAAGATGTCGCCGTCATAGCTGCCGGCCGGATAAACACCCGAGAGTACCTTCATCAGGGTGGACTTGCCGGCCCCGTTTTCGCCCACCAAAGCGTGGATTTCGCCCTGCCGGACTTTCAGATTGACATTTTCCAAAGCGTTCACACCGGGGAACGACTTGGTGATGCTCCGCATTTCGAGGATGGTATTGTCCATTGTCCGTATCCAACGCCACGCCCGAACATAGCAGACCGGGCGATCGTCATAAATATCAGAGCCAGGGCCCACCTTTCGGCGAGCCCTGGCCGGTATGTCGGAAGATTACTTCAGCTGATCGGCCTTGTAATAGCCGCTCTCGACGAGAACCTTCTCGTAGTTGGTCTTGTCAACAGCAACCGGGGTCAGCAGGTAGGACGGAACGACCTTGACACCGTTGTCGTAGGTCTTCGTGTCGTTGACTTCCGGCGTCTTGCCTTCCATCAGAGCGTTGACCATGTTGACGGTGACCTTTGCGAGGTCACGGGTGTCCTTGAAGATCGTGGAGTGCTGCTGGCCAGCGATGATGGACTTAACCGACGGAATTTCGGAGTCCTGACCGGTAACGATCGGCAGCGGCAGGTCGGCAGTGCCATAGCCTACGCCCTTGAGCGAGGAGATGATGCCGATGGACAGACCGTCGTACGGAGACAGAACGGCGTTGACGTGAGCGTCGGTGTAGTTGGCCGACAGCAGGTTGTCCATGCGAGCCTGAGCCGTTGCCGGATCCCAACGCAGCGTGCCAACCTTGTCCATGCCCATCTGACCGGACTTAACGACCAGCTTGCCGCTGTCGATGTACGGCTTCAGGACGGACATTGCGCCGTCATAGAAGAAGAAGGCGTTGTTGTCGTCCGGCGAACCGCCGAAGAGCTCGATGTTGAACGGGCCCTTGCCGTCCTTGAGGCCGAGGCCGTCGACGATCGAGTTAGCCTGGAGAACACCGACCTTGAAGTTGTCGAAGGTGGCGTAGTAGTCGACGTTGCCGCTGTCGCGGATCAGGCGGTCATAGGCGATGACCTTGATGCCGGCGTCATGAGCCTTCTGCAGAACGTCGGACAGGGTCGTGCCGTCGATTGCGGCGATGACCAGAACCTTGACGCCCTTGGTGACCATGTTCTCGATCTGCGAGAGCTGGTTCGGAATGTCGTCGTCGCCATACTGCAGGTCGGTGCCGTAGCCGGCAGCCTGGAGCTGCTTGACGATGTTGTTGCCATCATCGATCCAGCGAGCCGAAGCCTTGGTCGGCATGGAAATACCGACGGTGCCCTTGTCCGCCGCGAAGGCAGGCGCCACCAGAGTAGCGACGCTGAACGCAGCGGCCGCCATCAATGAGATAATGGATTTCATTACTCTCTCCCTTGTTAATAATGCGGCGGACGAAAAAACGCCCGCCCGAAACTGCGGCAGGTTCCGTAGAAGGAATGGTTACTTCTAATTGTGAGAAACGAAGTAGGTCTCCTCCACGCTCTCACGTGCATGAGCTGCACCCAGCGCACGACCGGCAAACTCGTACGATTTCGTATAACTGTCAAATAGAATAACTGGCACAACATATACCTAATTTGGTATAATGTTAAAAAATAGTACTTTTTTGCCGACGAATGGGAAATTTGGCCATGATGGAGAAAATATATAGCGATTATCCGAGCGAAAGCATCGAGATTCATTCCGACAGTTTTCGCGACGATACGCTGCTCAAAGCGGGTTTGAAGCTCAATCACCTGCGCATGATCGTCACAATCGAGGATCATGGACAGATTTCGGCCGCCGCTGAGTCGATGAATATCTCGCAACCTGCGGCTTCGCGCATGCTGTCAGAAATGGAGTCGATCGTCAAAAGTCCGCTCTACGAACGCGTCGCTCGCGGCGTCGTGCTGACACCTTTCGGCTTGGCGCTGGCGAAGCGGGCGCGCAAGATCCTGCTTGAACTGCGCGAGGTGAACCGCGAGATCGGCGAGCTTAGAACCGGCAAAGGCGGCTCGGTCTTTCTCGGCGCCGTCACCGCACCTGCGATCAGCCTCGTCGTGCCGGCGATCCAGCGTGTGACGCGCGCCTATCCCGGCATCGAGATCAATATCGAGGTGGAGACCAGCAACGTGCTGGCGCGTGAACTGCTCGCCGCCCGCCATGACTTCATCATCAGCCGCATTCCCGACGAGCTCGATCCGCGCCTGTTTGCCGCCCATGAGATCGGCGTGGAGAAAGCCTGTCTCGTGGTCCGCAACGGCCATCCGCTGCTGGAGAAGGGCGTTGCCAGCCTCGAGGACCTGCCGGCCTATGACTGGGTCTTCCAGCCGCCGGGTACATTGTTGCGGCGCAAGGTGGAAGACATCTTCATCCGGGCTGGCGTGCCCTTGCCGGAAAACATCATCAACACCTCTTCGCTGCTGCTGACGCTTGCCATCGTCTGCAAGACGGACGCCATCACCCCCGTCGCGCTCGATATGGCGCAGTTCATGTGCGGGCAGTCATCGCAAGCCGGCGAATCCTGCATCCTGCCGATCGATTTCGAGATCGACGTGAAACCCTACAGCCTAATTACCGCCCGAGAACGCGCCATGCCGCCGAGCGCCCGGCTGCTGCACGACATGATCCTAGAGGAAAGCAGGACCCTCGATTCAGCCTGAAAACTGCGTAACGGTTTCCGTCTGATAGCCCTCTGGCTCGCGATCAGCTCACTGTCATAAGCTCCACGCCAACTTGCGCGGCTATCCCGGACATCGTTGGAGGCAGACATGTTGTTCGGGCAATCGCTGTTTCAATCCGTCCTCGATCGTCTCGATGCGGAAGAAGAAAACACTGAGAAGGATGAGGCGGCGCATCGCATCCGCGGCCTCAACGTGAGCTTTGCCGCAACCGTTTTCGGTGGCGAGCCAGCGGCGTCCTCCCGTCCGGACGATGCCTATGTCGATAATCTCGGCAACGACATCCCTTCGCAGGAGCCAATGCCACCGGAGCCCGAAGCGAAGGAGCCAGAGCCGCCGGCAATGCCGGACTATCTCGCACGAACCTCGCGGGAGGAGGTAGCGGCCGAACTGGCGATCTCTTCGCAGACCACCCTTCAGTCTCTCCACGAAAAACGCCGCGCTTTCGCCAAGTCCAATCATCCGGACAGCGTCGCTCCAGCCTTTCGAGAGCAGGCAACGACACGCATGATGATTGCCAATCAATTGATCGACGAGGCCATCCGGCGTCTCGCGCGCTAGCTACTTCTTCTCGTCCGTCGGCTCGTCATCATCCGCCTCATCACTCGCAGCAGCGCTTTCAGCCTCGGCCTTGGGCGGCTGCGGATTGAAGCTGAAAAGCAGCATCCAGGCGGCGTAGACACCAAGGCCGCCCGCGAGGACGGCCCAAAAGGGCTGCGGCCCCAAAGCCTCGACGATCGCCCAGCCGAAGCAGACGGCAACGATCAGAACCCGCACCCAAAGCGGCTTATAGGCGGGATGGTTGGGATCGATCAGTTTCATGAGTCACGTTCGCCTGTTGGAGAGATCCTGTCTTTAGCGCATGATCCCGAAAAGTGCGAAGTGGTTTTGCGAGAGAGCCTGTTGATCAAATTGGCACGAGGCGGCGATTTGAGGAAAAGCCATTTTCGCGACATGAATTTCGGAATTGTGAAATGACGGCGGCTTGACGCCGCCATTGGAAAATGGAATGAAAATTCCATACGGATCATTATTCGGTTTATTTGTTCCGAATTAGGGAGGTGAAGATGACTGTCAGATTTGGTCTGCTCGGCGCCGGGCGCATCGGTAAAGTGCACGCAAAGGCCGTGAGTGGCGATGCAAACGCCAAGCTCGTTGCAGTGGCGGATGCGTTTCCAGCCGCTGCCGAAGCAATTTCCTCCGCCTATGGCTGCGAAGTCCGCACCATCGAAGCGATCGAAGCCGCCAAGGACATAGACGCCGTCGTGATCTGCACGCCGACCGACACGCACGCCGATCTTATCGAGCGCTTCGCCCGTGCCGGCAAGGCAATTTTCTGCGAAAAGCCTATCGATCTCGATGTTGCCCGCGTAAAGGCCTGTATCAAGGTGGTTGAAGAGGCGAAGGGCAAGCTGATGGTCGGCTTCAATCGTCGCTTCGACCCGCATTTCATGGCGGTCAAGAAGGCCATCGATGACGGCCGCATCGGCGCGGTCGAGATGGTGACGATCACCTCGCGCGATCCCGGCGCCCCGCCGGTCGACTATATCAAGCGCTCCGGCGGCATTTTCCGCGACATGACCATCCATGATTTCGACATGGCCCGCTTCCTGCTCGGCGAAGAGCCGGTCGCCGTCACCGCAACCGCTGCAGTCCTCGTCGACAAGGCGATCGGCGAAGCCGGCGATTACGACAGCGTCTCCGTCATCCTGCAGACGGCTTCGGGCAAGCAGGCGATCATCTCCAATTCCCGCCGCGCCACCTATGGCTACGATCAGCGCATCGAGATCCATGGCTCGAAGGGCATGGTCGCGGCCGAAAACCAGCGCCCCTTCTCCATCGAAGTCGCCAACGGCGACGGCTATACCCGCCCGCCCCTGCACGACTTCTTCATGACCCGCTATACCGAAGCCTATGCCAACGAGATCGCGAGCTTCATCGCCGCCGTAGAAAAGGGCGCCGCGATCACGCCATCCGGCGCTGACGGCCTTGCGGCGCTGAAGCTTGCTGACGCCGCGGTTCAATCCGTGAAGGACGGGAAGTTGGTTAAGGTCGACTGAGCAGCCGCCCGATTCCCCAAGGGCTAAGGCTCTTCCAATAAGTCCGCCGCGAAGCACTTCGCGGCGGATTTTTCTTTGGCCCGCCCCGCCGCAGCGCATGATCATGATTTGTCGCAAGCGCTCGACAGTCTGTCGCCGGCAATCGGCAACGGAAACTCATCAGCCATGAGCCGCCACCGAAAGCCCTTGCGAATCACATAAGTCCATGCTTATCTGTTGCCATGATAGAGAACGAGATATTCCGGGCTTTGGCCGATCCGACCCGTCGCGCCATTTTTGAAAAGCTTGCTGTCGGCAGCATGAACGCCAGCGGTCTGCGCGAAGGCATGGAAATCAGCCAGCCGGCGATGTCCCAGCACCTTGCGGTCCTGCGGAGCGCCGGGTTGGTCAGAGAAGAGCGCCAGGGGCGTTTCGTGAACTACGAAGTCGATCCGGAAGGGCTGGCCCTCATCGCCCAATGGCTGGCGAAATACCGCGCCTACTGGCCTGCCCGGATCGAAGCTCTCAAGGTCTTGCTGAAGGATATGGACCAATGAACGACCTGAAGCCCCTCGTGCGGGAAAACGGCATCGAACTCGAATACGACCTCAACGAGCCACCGCAAAAGGTCTGGCGCGCGGTCAGCACCCCTGAACTTCGTGAAAACTGGCTGCCGAGGGAAGCTTTGGCCAATCCCGACGCGATTTCCGTCACACCGGGCGAAGAAGTCCGCTACAGGCTGCGCGATGACGCGCCACCATTCCTCGAAAGCACCGTGACGTTCAGGATAACCCCGAACGCAAGCGGCGGTACGAGTCTGCGGATCATCCACGAACTTGATGATGTGAGGCTTCGAAGGACTGCAAAAGCTGCGGCAAACAACAACGGCTTCTCCGTTATGCGCGCCGCCTGACACGCCAAATCCACCAACAATTTCAGTGATATTGGAGATCGCCGATGCGCGAAGCGATGCAACTCGTCCCTATGGTCGTTGAACAATCCAGCATGGGAGAGCGGTCTTTCGACATCTATTCCCGTCTGCTGCGCGAGAGGATCATCTTCCTGAATGGTGAGGTGAACGATGCCGTTTCGGCCCTGGTCTGCGCGCAACTACTGTTTCTCGAGGCGGAAAATCCGAAGAAGCCGATCAGCCTCTACATCAATTCGCCGGGTGGCGTCGTGACCAGCGGCCTCGCCATGTACGACACGATGCGCTACATCCGCGCGCCAGTGCAGACCCTTTGCATGGGGACGGCTCGTTCGATGGGATCGTTCCTGCTGATGGCGGGAGAGCCCGGCCAGCGCGTCGCCCTGCCCAATGCTAGCATCCATATCCACCAACCTTTGGGCGGCTTCCAGGGTCAGGCCTCCGACATGCTCATCCACGCCGAGGAAATCAAACGTACCAAGCATCGCATGACGCGGCTCTACGCCGAGCATTGCGGCCGTTCCTATGACGAATTTGAACGCGGCATGGACCGCGACCACTTCATGACGGCGGAAGAAGCTTTGGAATGGGGATTGATCGACCGCATTCTCCATGTTCGCAAAGAGGATCAGCATATGGGTTTGGCGGATTGATTTAAAAACGGCGCTACGACCCCTAATGAATGAGGTTGCACATTTGATTGAAGGCCGATTGCCCGGCCTTCTCTTCTGATTGTCTACTTCGTCACCGGTTGATCGCCTACCTGTTGCCCAGCAGGTATCGGCGCTGCAATAGCTGGCTCAGCCGCGGCAGCCTCATTCCCGTTTCCCGGCGGCGCAAACCAGTATTTGGCCGATGTGGCGCCCCGCTTGATAACGACATGCTGGTTGGCGAAGATGCGATAAGGCTGGCTCCACTCCCCGTCCGGCCACTGCACACGCACCACGGCGCGTTCATTGGTGCCAAGACCGAAATGCGTGAAGCCGACATGGCCCGACGCATGACCGCCGCCAATCTGCACGCGCTGCACCTGCGTTTGTGTGCCCGCCCGGACATTGATGGTGGCGCCGATGCCCACATGGTTGATCGGGCCGTTGTCCAATTCGATTTCCGTCCAATTGCCGAGCGGGCGATAGCCCCACTCTGTCTTTGCACCGAGATTGCGGAACAGGAAGGCCCGCTGCATGCGGTTGACGACGAGGATGTCGAGCATGCCGTCATTATTGAAATCCTCGACCACCGCCCCGCGCCCCTTGCCGGGAAGTGCAATGCCGGCCTCGTCCCCCTTTTCGGTGAACTTGCCATCGAAGCCGCCGAGCAGGAGATTGTCCGGATCGCTGCTGGCAAAATCCGGCATGGCCTCGACATTGCCCTTGGTCAGGAATAGATCCATGTTGGTATCGTTGTTGATATCGGCAAACTGCGCGTGCCAGGCCGTCGAAGGCCTGTGGTCCTTGCCGGTATAGGGCCGATAGGCGGCTACCCCCTTTTCATAGGCGGTGTCGCGATAGGTCGGGCTGTCGTTATCCGCCTCGTCATCAAGCTCCTGCAGCTTGTTATCGCCCATCGAGGTGATGAAATATTCCGGCCTGCCGTCTGCCTTCGGATCGGCTTCCGCAAGGCCCATGCCCCAGATCTTCAATGAGGCCCAGCCTTCTGCGGTCGTATATTGCCGCGGCGGCCGTCCGGGCGCGATGTCCCAGAGCTGCTCCTGTCCGCCGCGATAATATTGCCGGTCATTGGCAACGCGCAGCGAATCCTGGCCCGAATGATTCCAATCGGTAAACAGCATCGACAACGTGCAATAGCTCGGCTTCAGCGGCAACGGATTGGAATAGTCGACCTTGTCGTTGCTGGTAGGACGATCGAAAACATTGTCGCTGCAGGTGCCGAAGGGCGTCCCTGGCGCGTAGCGATCGACATAATTGCCGAAGGCAAGCGTCGGATATTTATTGCCGGCTTCCCAGGTGGCCGCAAACGCGACCGTCCAGTCCTTGCCGCCGTCGAAGGCGAAGGTGCGATTGGCCTTTTCGAAGGTACAGTCCGGACCGCCCTTGAGGATGATATTTTCACCGAGCCGCAACCGCACGATGTCCGTATAGCCGTCATTGTCGATATCGATCGGATAGACGCCGAGAACGGACCGGATATCCTTGTCGGAAAGATTGATCGGCTTCGCTTTGAATTTCAGTGCGCCGCCCGTCTCGCTTTCATTGACATAAAGCGCCAGCGGACTGGTGCCGCCGGCCATCATCAGGTCGGGCTTGCGATCGCCGTTGCAATCGAAGCTGGCGACGCCGCCGCCGCCGAAATACTCCCAGCCACCGGTATATTGATGGTCAATGCCGGCGGCGACCGCTTCCTCCTGGAAATGCGGGACATCCATCAGGAAGGGTGCCGGCGCGGCCGTGTCCTCGGCAAAGCTGCCGGGCGCGAACGAGAAGGAAATCAAGCTGGCTATGGCCAGCAAGGTTGCAATCTTCTTCATTGGTTCACCCCTGCCTGCTCGATGACCAGCGTCTTGAGGAAAGCGATGATGCGGGCGCGATCCTCGTCGGACGCGCCGACATAGGTGTCGCGGGCGGTGCGACCGTCGCCGCCATGGGCGCGGATCACGCCGTCGAGCGTGGTGATGTCGTTGCGATGGCCATAGGGCGGCGTCGAGGCCACGCCCCAAAGCTCCGCCGTCATGAAGATATTGCGATCGACAAAGCGCTGCGCCAAAAGCTCGTTGCCGAGCTGGTCGACGCTGCTGTCGGTCATGGTGTGGCGCTTGAGATCGCCAAACAGCGGCACCAGCACCTGCCCCTTGTCATTGCGCTTCAGCTTCTTCGTCCAGTCGAGCTGCGACAGATCGTAAATAGCCGGGTCTTTCACCTGCAACATGTTCAGCGTGCCGGCAACATCGTTCGGCCCGGGATCGGAGAAGGAGAGACTGTCGAGCGGCAGGCTTGTTCTGTGGCAGGCCGTGCAGCCCATGCCGTCGAACAGCTTTTCGCCCGCCGCCGCCATATCGCGCCATTGGGCACTATCCGGCACCTTCCGCACCGGCGCCGGCAAGGTCGCCTGCCAGGCAACCATCGCCGAAACATCGCCGTTGCTGATCTCATCGGCATGTCCGTCGCCATCGAAATCCCGGGTCCCCGTCCATCGGCCGCCGAAGCGCTCCACCGGCTCCATGCCGTGATGCTGGTTCAAGGCGTTGACGGTGAACTGCCGCAGCGAGGTCATCACGCCTTTCTGGCTGAACGGGCGGATGACAAGGTCCATGTCGATGCCCTCCAGCTCCTGCATATCGACCAAGCCATTGGGCTGCGCGGTCAGCCAGCCGAACTTCACGCCCTTGGTCTCGAGCGCGATGCGCTGCGGCTGGCCGGTTTTCGCCGCAATCGTAATCGCCTCAGCGCGCTGGCGCTGCAGATCGACAGTCATCTCCCGCGCCAGAAGCTCGATCAGACCGTCACCGAACAGGCTGTTGGTGCCGCGCTCATTGGAGAATTGCGGATCGGTCGTGTCAAAATCCGCGCTCTCGAAACCTTCGGACACGAAAACATTGGTGGTGAAATCGCCGGCGCCACCGGGAAACGGCATGTTATGGCAGGAGGAACAGGCATTGGCGTCGACACCGGCCGTGCGGCTGAATTCGTTCATCACCGGATGCTTGCGCTTGGTCGGCACGATCGCCTGCGTAGCGCCGGGACGCCCTGCCCCGTCCTCGACTGTGAAGCGTGCCGTAAACAGCGCTTCGCCGATCTTGATGAGATTTTTGAGTTGCTCGACCGTCTGGTGGCCGGAAACCTCGGCGCCGGCCTGGCCCAGCGCCTCCGTTTTTTCCTCCCAAGGCTGCGACGCGATCGCCGGCAATCCCGTCGCGGCAAGACAGAGGCACACGAGTGCCATTCGTTTCATAGTCCCCTCCTCAACCAGTTTGGCCATGCAATTCCGTAACGGCAACCCCAGATCTGACGATGTCGTCGTCCATCATCGCCAGCGCGCGGTTGAGATGCCCTTCGAACACCAGCGTCGGCTCGTCCGCCACCACCCGCAGCTCCGGCATGCCCTCCATTCGCACGACATGCGATTCCGCCAGCCCCTCGGAAATGCCCTCCAACAATAGGTCATAATAGCGCGTCCCCGGCCCGGTGATCGCGATCGGCATGCTTTCATGCAGGCTGAGCACGCGCGACAAGCCGTTGCCGAGCGCCAATCCCGCCTGCCGGAAGGCGTGGATGTTGCGGCGGCTGCCTTGCCGGGCGCTGGCTGCGATCTTGTCGAGTTCGGCGATCGGCACGAATTTCGCCGGGATGGTATCCAGCGGCACATCGAAAGCCGCGCGCAGAATGGCATAGAAGCCGGCATAGGCTTCGATGCAGCCGCGCGAGCCGCAGCGACAGAGGCCGCCGCCCGACATATGCAGCATATGGCCGAAATTCGGCGCCGATATTTCGTGCTTTCCTTCCTCGCCGCGGCGCACGATGCCGAGACCGATGCTGTGGCCGAGCGAGAGCGCGGCAAGCGCCCGGAAGTCGCGCCCTTTTTTATTCTCCTCCTGGCGGCCGACGGCAGCGGCGACGAGCTGAGTCTCGTTGCCGAGGATGATTTTCGCTGACCATTCGTCGCGCAGCACTGCGGCAAAATCGATCTGCTCGCGCCCGAAGATCGGCGACCAGCGCAGCACCGGCTCCGAGCTCTCGACGAGACCCTTGCTGCTGATCGAAATCATCAGGACCTTGTCGCGCGGCAATCGCGAGCGGGCGACGATCCGGTTCAAGGCATCGCGCAGACCGATGACGAAAGAGCCGGCACCCGAGACGTTCTGCTGTCTCGCCTCCGTGAAGCGGTCGATCAGCCGGCCGGCATAATCCACAAGCGAATATTGCACCGCATCCGATGAAATGATGACGACGATGAGATAGCCGCAATCGCGCCGCTGCGAAAAAAGCACGCGCGGCCGGCCGCGGCCTCCGGCGGCCTGTTGCTCCGCCTTCTCGATGATCTGCGCCCGCTCCAGATCGGTGGTGATGACCGATATCGTCGCCGAGGAAAGCTTGGTGAAATCAGAAAGTTCCGTATGGGCGAGCGGACCGTGACGGCGCAGCGCCGTCAGCACCAGAACACTGTTTTTCTGGCGGACCAATTCGGTGCTCGATTTGGCCAGCATTATCAAGCCTCCCGCTCATTCCACCCTCCTCTCCCCATCTCCACCCGGCCCTTTCAACGGTCGATTAAACCTGGGGATGCGGGTGTTGACAGGTGAAAAAATCTCTGACACTAAATTTCTCGACTGTCGAGAAAAAAATCCGAACCTTTCTCGTCAGCGTTATCGCGGCGGCCGGCGGGAGCTCAGGGCACGTGCGGTCGCATTCACTCGGGAGGATAATATGAGAGCTTTTATTAAGCTGGCTGCCGGTGCGGCCATCGTTTTGACCATGCAGACAGCGGCCTTCGCGAAGGATCTCGTCGTCGGCGTTTCCTGGTCGAACTTTCAGGAAGAGCGTTGGAAGACCGACGAAGCGGCCATCAAGAAGGCCCTTGCTGCGGTTGGCGCCAAGTACATTTCCGCTGACGCTCAGTCGTCCGCTTCCAAGCAGTTGACCGACGTTGAATCCCTGATTTCCCAGGGCGCCAACGCACTCATCATTCTCGCTCAAGATTCCGACGCCATCGGCCCGGCCGTTGAAAAGGCCGCCGACGAAGGCATTCCGGTTGTCGGCTACGACCGCCTGATCGAAAATCCGGCCGCCTTCTACATCACCTTCGACAACAAGGAAGTGGGCCGCATGCAGGCTCGCGAAATCCTCAAGGCCAAGCCGGAAGGCAACTACGTCTTCATCAAGGGCTCGTCGTCCGACCCGAACGCTGACTTCCTGTTCTCCGGCCAGATGGAAGTGCTGAAGCCCGCCATCGACGCCGGCAAGATCAAGAACGTCGGTGAAGCCTACACGGACGGCTGGCTGCCGCAGAATGCGCAGCGCAACATGGAGCAGTTCCTGACCGCAAACAACAACAAGGTTGATGCAGTCGTCGCCTCCAACGACGGCACCGCCGGCGGCGCCGTTGCTGCTCTCGACGCACAGGGCCTCGCAGGTTCCGTTCCGGTTTCCGGCCAGGACGCCGACAAGGCAGCTCTGAACCGCATCGCGCTCGGCACGCAGACCGTCTCCATCTGGAAGGACTCCCGTGAGCTCGGCAAGCGCGCTGCCGAAATCGCCATCGATCTCGCCAACGGCAAGTCCATGGACCAGATCAACGGCGTCCAGACCTTCAGCGGCGGCTCGAAGCACGTTGCCATGAAGTCGGTATTCCTGACCCCGCAGCCAATCACCAGGGACAATCTGAACGTCGTCATCGACGCCGGCTGGATCAGCAAGGCTGAAGCTTGCCAGGGCGTCAAGGCCGGCACCGTTGCAGCCTGCAAATAAGCTGCCCGTGAACGGTTGACCCGATCATAATAGCGACGCCGCAGCGGCACACTCCGTTGCGGCGTCGAATGCGGATCAGGAGCGGACAACTCTCCCTTGCAGTCGGAGACCAGGCTTCCCGCATCGTGCTGCGCCATCGCATATCCCATTGACCTGCCGGATGGCGGTCATCGGGACCGGGTGAAGACCGGCCACAGAGGCGATGACGCATTTTTGAGATTGGCGCAGTCCTGCCGGCGATAGCCTAGAATGCATCGCTGGCCGCGCCCAACAGTGGGAGAACGGCAAAGCGATGGCCGACATGACACAGTCCACAACATCGAGCGGTCCCCGCAATGCAGAAGCCGGAGCAATCACCCGGTTCCTGCGTGCCACCGAAATCGATACCCGCCTGCTCGGCATGATCGGAGCGCTGCTGATCATCTGGATCGGCTTCGATCTTTATCTTCGGATATTCGACGGCCGGGAATTCCTCACCGCCAGAAACCTTTGGAACCTTTCGGTGCAGACCTGCGAAATCGCGGTCCTCGCAACCGGCATGGTGCTGGTCATCGTCACGCGCAACATCGATCTTTCGGTCGGCTCGCTGCTTGGCTTCGTCGCCATGATCATGGGCGTCATCCAGGCCAAGTGGCTGCCGCAATATCTCGGCTTCGACAGTTCCTGGACCTGGATCATCACGCTGATCTGCGGCCTGGCGATCGGCACGGCCATCGGCGCCTTCCAGGGCGCGATCACCGCCTTCATGAATGTCCCCTCCTTCATCGTCACGCTCGGCGGGCTTCTCGTCTGGCGCGGCCTTGCCTGGTATGTCACCAGCGGCCAGACCGTGGCACCGATGGACTCCACCTTCGTCGTCATGGGCGGCGGCGGCGCCACCGGTTCGATCGGCGCGACCTGGAGCTGGGTGGTGGGTGTGATCTCCTGCCTGCTGATCATCGTCGGCATCATCAGCTCGCGCCAGCAAAGAAAGCGCTTTCACTTTCCGCGCCGTCCGCTTTGGGCGGAATATTTCCTTGCTGCCCTCGGCTCCCTGCTCGTCCTCGGCACGGTCTATCTCTTCAACAGCTATTATTGGCCGATCGGCATCGCCAAGCGCTACGCCACGGACCATAATATTGCCTGGCCGGAAACGGGATTGAACATTCCCTACGGCATCGCCGTCCCCGTCCTCATCGCCGTCTCCATCGGCATCGTGATGACCTTCATCGCCACGCGCCTGCGCTTCGGCCGCTATGTCTTCGCGATCGGCGGCAATCCGGAAGCCGCCGAACTCGCCGGCATCAAGACCCGCTGGGTCATCGTGAAGATCTTCGCGCTGATGGGCTTCCTCGCCGCCGTCTCGGCCGCGATTTCCACGGCGCGCCTCAACTCGGCCGTCAACTCGCAGGGCACGACCTACGAGCTCTTCACCATCGCCGCGGCCGTTATCGGCGGCACCTCGCTTGCCGGCGGCAGCGGCACCGTCGCCGGCGCCATGATCGGCGCCCTGGTCATGCAATCGCTGCAATCGGGCATGGGTCTCGCCAATGTCGATACGCCAATTCAGAACGTCGTCGTGGGCATTGTCCTGGTGGTCGCCGTTTGGCTTGACATCGTCTACCGCTCGCGCGCCAAGTAAAAGGAATTCTGAACCATGACGGATCAAACCACTCCGCTTGTGGAAATGAGGAACATTTCCATCTCCTTCGGCGGTATTCACGCCGTCGACAATGCCTCGGTGGATCTCTACCCCGGCGAAGTCGTGGCGCTGCTCGGCCATAATGGCGCCGGCAAGTCGACGCTGATCAAGATTCTGTCCGGCGCCTACAAGCGCGACAGCGGCGATATTCTGATCAACGGCGAACCGGCCGATATCCGCACGCCCCGCGACGCCAAGAAATACGGCATCGAGACGATCTACCAGACGCTCGCCGTCGCCGACAATGTCGACGCCGCCGCCAATCTTTATCTTGGCCGCGAGCTGCAGACGCGCTGGGGCACGCTCGACGACGTCGCCATGGAGGCTTCGGCCCGCAAGGTGATGGGTCGCCTGAATCCCAACTTCAAGCGCTTCAAGGAGCCGGTGAAGGCGCTCTCCGGCGGCCAGCGCCAGTCGGTGGCGATCGCCCGCGCCATCCTCTTCAACGCCCGCATCCTGATCATGGACGAGCCGACGGCTGCGCTCGGCCCTCAGGAAACCGCGCAGGTGGGCGACCTGATCAAGCAACTGAAGAAGGACGGCATCGGCATCTTCCTCATCAGCCACGACATCCACGATGTCTTCGACCTAGCCGACCGCGTCTCGGTGATGAAGAACGGCCAGGTCGTCGGCCACGCCCGCACAGAGGATGTCACCAAGGACGAAGTCCTCGGCATGATCATCCTCGGCAAGGTCCCCCCCAAAGCCATCCCCGGCCCCGGCGCGATGAAGAGCTGAGCCCGATATCCTAAGCAAACAACAAGGCCGCGAGCCCTAACAATCGCGGCCTTGTTTCATTCACACAAACCGATATGTGGTTTCCCGCATTTTCCGCATTGAAGCCAAACGCTTCCTGGGCTAAGAACCACCTCATCGGACAGGCGAGTCAAACCGCCTAAGGCATGCACCCGTAGCTCAGCTGGATAGAGTGTTGGATTCCGATTCCAAAGGTCACAGGTTCGAATCCTGTCGGGTGCGCCATTTCTAACGTATTGATTCATCTGCAATATTTTGCGGTAGTCAGCTTACGGTTCTTCGCCGTGCTGCTCGAAATCTATCCGCCACGGCACCAGTAGCCACTCATTGTTGAATGAAAATCCGTTCAATCGGGTTCGGACATCAACCGAGCAGTTTGAAAATCCATCCCTCACCAAGTGAGACGAGGACCGAAAGAGCCATAGGAGCCCGGTGTTGACCCGCTTGGATCTAGCTGATTATCTCTTTGGACTCTCTCTTCCCATCGCCGACGTTCGGCCGCTCTGTCTTTGGCGTTGGCGGGATCTGCCGATTTGCTCGCGGTTACCGGACGAGATGAGCCGCCGGTTCCGCCGACCGTCGAGCAGGAAACAAGGAAAACAGCGGGAAAAATAATCAGAATGCCCAGGGCAACTGCCCTCGTGAGCCCGTTGTAGATCGGCTGCATAGACATCCCTTATGCTCTCTTTGACCATCTGTAGTAGAGAGAATGTTATTCGATTTCGCATCGAGTGAAAACTAGAGGCTGTTCGGATTTCCGTGTGATGGACATGGGTCCTGGCAGGTCGATCTGCAGCAGAAAGCGAGGCGGACGGCGGTGGCTCGCAACGCTTCGGGTGCCTGCATATCTCGCGGATATGTCGGTTCGCCCCCACGGACATCTGCCGCGAAATCTGGTAGGGTAGCGTTTGTCGCCTGGATCGGTCACCTTACGATGGAGAGGCAGATGGTTCGCATCCTTGCATTATCGTTCGTCTTCGTCACGCTCGCGCTGTCGCCCCTTCGCGCGGCTGCTGTCGATCCAGCCACTGTGACCTGCAAAGAGTATAATTCGAGCAGTCACCAGGGCATGCTCGATATAATCTCGGCTTTGTACGATGCCACGAGAACCAACCCAAAGCTTGGCGCGCTCAAAGAAAGCAAGTTCGGGGATACTCTCGACAAAGCCTGCACTGCCAAACCAGAGGCGAAGGTGATCGACGCGTTGCGATGATCGGCGCTAACTTTGGCACGGCGAAATGGTGGATAGGTTTCTCACGCCCCACCTAAACACTCCGATATGGAATAGCCGAACGCGTGAATTTCTCGACGCGGATATTTTTGGTTGCGGCAGCGATACGAAGGGCATTCTCCGCCAATTCCTGTTCGCGATGAGGCCCGATCACAATTGAGTCCAAACCCAGGTCGATTTGCCGATCGACAGTCGCTTGTTGCAGCGGGAGATCGAAATAGGGGATAGGAAGGCCAGGTCCCGGCCGGACGGCGACCTGAGAATGGTCTATCGGAATGGGATCTGAGATCAGCCGCCATTCATTCTCCTCCGCGAAGCTCTGATCTTTGAAGCTTGAGGCATAGACATGGAAAGCCGCGACCCAGCCCTCGGCAAGGTTCCAAATGTCTTTACTCTCTGCGTTTTCGAGGGTCTCGATGTTCTGCAGGAACATGTTCAGGTAGTCAGTGATGAGATCGACTTTGTCACGATCGCCGTAAATGCATTTCAGGAGTTTGAAGCCGTGCAGTTCCGCAGCTGCTTCCAGTGCGGACTTTTGAAAGCCCAGGGAAACACCACCCGGCACGGCATATCCCCTCCATTGGCTAAGCAAGTCGCCATCCTCGGCAAAGGACGCGACGCAGACGAAGTTTCGCGCAAGTGCTGGAAGAATTTGAATAATCTTCTCCAGCAATCGCTTTCCATTTGGTCCTTGCGTCTCGATCAGGCTTTCCGCAATCCCTGAAGCAAGAATAATTCCGTGCCGGAACTCTTCCTTGTCGTTCAGAAAATGAATGCAGGACGCCCACATCGACCTCGACCCGAGTATCCCAAGAGCACCAGGAAACGTCGTGTAGTGATACAGCTTCATCTCTTGTCCTCGTCCTCGAAATGCCGGCGGTTGGCTGGCTTCTTCACAGTGGTACATCCAGAGTTGAGGATAGCACAGGCGGCGACGTTTCTCTTGAATGTGGCGCATTCCGATATCACGTTCAGGCCTCTTGGTGGGCCAGCCAGCGTGGCAAGCGTAATCCCCCAACATCCATGAACAAACCGTAACTTGCCTCTCCGCCCGTTGAGGATGACACTTCTGTCGCGCCGGATAACGGAGATGATAGATATGTCGAATTTGGAAATGCTCGTCAGACGCCGGATCGAAGAAGAACGCGCCAAGGGGACACCCCCGGAGCGGATAACGCAGCTCGTTCAGGAACTCTTCAACAGCATGGACGCCGCGCAGGCGAACGCTCCTCATCCAGCTTCAGCCAATCGGAAGTCGTAACTGGACCCCGCATCCATCAGCTTCGCCGGTTCGAACTTCGATATCTTCGCGCCGGCGCCTCCCCCGATGAGGAGACGATAAAGCAGTCCCAATGGAACTGCCGCCGTAGACATGCGATAACGAGCCGGGAAACGAGGGGCGCTATCCATGTCCATTGGGAATTACCTTCGCACGATGCTGTCCGCGCTCGCCTTGCTTTGTAGCCCCTTGTCGGCCAATGCGGCAGGGCGGGTTGTCTATCTGACCTTCGATGACGGGCCTTTGTCGGGGACGGCGAATGTTCTGGATGTCCTCGCCGAAGAGCAGGTGCCGGCGGCGATGTTCATGGTCGGGCTTCATGTCGAATCCAGCGCCGAACAAAGGGCGCTGCTGATGCGCGCCAAGACCCTGCCTTTGGTCACAGTTGGAAACCACAGCTACAGCCACGCCAACAATCACTACAGAAACTATTATTCCAACACCGACGCCGTCGTCGCGGATATGCTCAAGGCCAATACCGTGCTTGGCCTGACGCCCTGGGTCTATGCCCGCCTGCCCGGACGCGATGTCTTTCGCCTGATCGACTATTCCAAGGACGATCTTTCAATGGATCCCGCCCGCTACGAGCGCGAGGTGGTCGATTACGACTATGTGGCCGCAATGAAATTCCTGATCTATGGCTGGGACTTCGAATGGGCGCATTCGGGAGACGGAAAACCTGTGCAATCCGTCGATCTCCTGCTCAGCGAAATCGATCACCTCTTCGCCTATGGCCGGTTCATGAAACGCAATGAGATGATCCTCTTGATGCATGATGAGATGTTTCAGGATCGGTTCGACGGCAAGGAAAAGCTTAAAGCCCTCATCCGGCAATTGAAGCAAAGGGGCTACACGTTTGGCGACATAAAGCAATATGACCCGAACCCCTATACCGGAACCTTCATCCGTTCATCGTCAAAGTAATTTTGGTTACGCAACGCCAACCGGGCATCATGAGATGTTCGGATCACGCGATCCAACCGCCAACGCAAAAACATTTCCCGCAGCGTGTCGGAAACACGGCCTGTCTTCCGTCCTGGGATGAGATCGGCGATACCGTAATATGGATCGCCGAAGAGTCGAACAACGGAGGATATAGACATGGGCAAGACAATCGCAATCTGCCTAGCCAGATTGATCTTCGGAGCCGTCTTCGTGATGGCGGCCGCCTTCAAATTCGCGGGCATGCAATCGACGGCGGATTATATCGCATCGGCCGGTTTTCCGCTGCCGCTGTTCCTCGCCTGGATCGCCGCCTTCTTCGAAAGTGCGCTGGCGATCTGCCTGCTGACGGGAGCCTTCTTCTCCGAAGCCGCGCTGCTTGCCGGCATCTACGTCGTCTTCCTTGCCTTCAGCTTCCACGGGCCAAACCGCTGGACCGGCGCTCAAGCGGAATTTGGCTTCTTCATCGATCATTTCACCTTTCTCGCCGGCCTGCTCTTTGCGGCAGTTCACGGTCCCGGAGAAAAATTGGCCGTTCGCGTCGGCATATTGCGGTCTGAGACCGGCATCTGATCGCAACCGTTTTCTTCAAGAGTGACGCATCTCTCGCCTTATAGTGTATAGTTGCCGCGATGCTTCCGAAGGTTGGCGCGCTTCCTGAATGAGGGGCGCCTGCCATCGGAAAATCCGCATATCGGCTGCTGTGACTATCATCTGCTTTACTCGGGACCTGGGGGGAGAAAGCGCAATGAGCAATGATCACGTCTATAATGTTCTATTTCTTTGCACGGGCAATTCGGCCCGTTCAATCCTTGCTGAATCGATCTTGAACACTGAAGGCAAGGGTCGCTTTCGAGCCTTTTCGGCCGGCAGCTTTCCCAAAGGCCAGATAAATCCTTGGGCCGTAAAAACACTCGAAGCCTTGGGCTATCCCTCTTCCGGCTTCAGTTCGAAGAGCTGGGATGTCTTTGCCGGGCCGGGCGCGCCACACATGGATTTCATCATCACCGTCTGCGATGACGCAGCAGGCGAAGTCTGCCCGATATGGCCCGGCCATCCCGCTTCCGCGCATTGGGGCATCGAGGATCCCTCCAAGGTGGAAGGCTCCGAATTGGACAAAGGCCGCGCCTTTGCGCAGGCCGCTCGCTACCTTAAAAATCGGATCATGCTTCTGGTCAACCTGCCGATTGCAACGATCGACCGGCTGGCGGTGGCAGCGCATCTACAGGAGATCGGCCAGATGGAAGGCTCGACATCGTTGCGGGCCTAAACGGCACGATATTTTGCTGCGCATGATCACGTTGCGCAGACGGGGTAGTTGACGAGCGAAGGCTTTGACTTCGGTCAAAGCTGTCGCGTTCCAAACCTGCATAACCGAGGCATGAAAAATCCGGTGAGCTTGGCTCTGCACCAGGAGGTTACATGTATCGCAGACTTATGTGTGCCCTTGACATAGATCAATTGCAGACCGGCGAGCCGCGGCTCCGGAAGCGGGCAGCGGCATGGGTCAGCGACGAGCAAAGAATTCGTCTGGAAGCAATGAAACCGGCAATCGGTTTGCTCGCGCAGATTGACGCATGGGTGACACACTGATTGAAAAGCAGGCCGGCTTATAGTTACAGTGATTTCAGAAATTTCTGAAATCACTGACAACGAGGTATCACCATGAATCTTCCGCCTCTCGTACAATCCTTTGTGCTTCATTTTGGGGAAATGGGTTCGCGCTGGGGCATCAACCGCACGGTCGGACAGATCTATGCCCTGCTCTTCGTCTCCCCGGCACCGCTTTGCGCGGAGGAAATCGTCGAAGCCCTCGGCATTTCCCGTTCGAACGTCTCCATGAGCTTGCGCGAATTGCAGACTTGGAACCTCGTGCTCCTCAAGCACAAGCCCGACGACCGCCGCGACTTCTTCACGACGCCGGATGATGTCTGGCAGATCCTGCGCACGCTCGCTGAAGAGCGCAAGAAGCGCGAGGTCGATCCGACGCTCTCGATGCTGCGCGAAATCCTGATGCAGCAACCGGCAAGCGATACCGAACGCTATGCGCAGGGGCGGATGAACGAGATGTACGGCCTGATCGAGCGCCTGACCAACTGGTACGAGGACGTCAAGCAGTTGGAGACCGAGCGGCTCGCGACACTCCTGCTGCTCGGCTCGAAGGTAACGAAGCTGCTGGAGGCCAAGGACCGCGTCGTCTCGCTCGGCCGCCGCCGTTCCAAAACGACAAAAGAGGATTGAACGATGACTGCGGCTTTCTTCGATCCTGATCTCACTCCGGAAGAAACCCAGAAGGCGGTGCCCGATGCGACGCCGGCTGCGAGACGAAGTCAGACCGCCCGGAGCCGAAAGCCCGCGGGGCTTTTGCTTGCCGCAGGCCTGCAAACCGCGGCGGCGCTGATCTGGATTCCGCAGGCAACCCTCCTCGCCTTCAGCATCGGCGTCATAAGCGATGGCGGCAGCACGATGGACGTGGTGTGGGCAGCGCTGGCGGTACTGGCGTTTGGCTTTGTTCGCGCCGCTCTTGATGCCGCCGGCGCACGTGTCGCCTTCCGCACGGCGAGAGACGAGCTGACATCGCGGCGTAATCGCGCCGTTGCGGCACTCGTTGCCCGCTCGCCCCTTGATATCGGCAAGCCGGCCTCCGGTCTCGCCGCGAGCGTCGTCGGCGAACAGGCCGAGGCGATCGTTCCCTATCTCGCCCGTTTCCGGCCGGCGCGCATAAAGGCGAGCGCGGTACCCCTCGTCATCCTCGCCTGCGTCTTTCCCGTTTCCTGGATCGCGGGGCTCATTTTGCTTGTCACAGCACCGCTCATTCCGATTTTCATGGCGTTGATCGGCTGGCGCGCCAAGGCTGCCAGTGAAAAGCAACTGGCCGAAACCGGTGGCCTCAACGCCTTTCTGCTCGATCGCCTGCGTGGGCTTGCGACGATCCGGGCGCTCGGTGCCGTCGATATTACGGCCACACGGTTGCGCGCCGATGCGGACTCTCTGCGAAAGCGCACGATGGCAGTATTGAAGATCGCCTTTCTGTCCTCCGCCGTTCTCGAGCTTTTCGCTGCCCTGGGTGTTGCGGCAACAGCCGTTTACATCGGCTTCAGCCTGCTCGGCTCGATCGATATAGGTACGTGGCATGGCCGGCTGAGCCTGGCGCAAGGGCTTTTCATCCTTCTGCTCGCCCCGGCCTTTTTCGAACCCTTGCGCGAACTTTCAGCCGTTTGGCACGATCGCGCCAATGGCGAAGCGGCGCTTGCAGCACTCGATGCCCTGTCCTCGCAGGGAGCTGCCATTCTCGACACCGATGAACGAGACGCCAGCGACGACCGGATGGTGCTTGCTGCTCCCTCCGTGCAGATCGACAGGCTCATCTTCCGCTATGCGCCGGATCTTCCGGCCGTGATCGACAAACTCGGTCTCAACGTTGCGGCCGGAGAACATGTTGCCCTTTGGGGTGCGAGTGGCTCCGGCAAGACCACTATCCTCTCCTTGATCGCGGGACTTGCGCCACAGGAAGCCGGTGTGATCAGGATCGGCGGCGTCCCGCTGACGAAGAACAGTGCCGCTCCCCTTCGCCAGCGCATGGCCTGGATCGGACAACGGCCGCATATTTTCTCCGGCAGCCTGAAGAGAAATATCGGCCTTGGACGCGCCGATATTGACGACGGCGCCATCGACAATGCGGTCCGTGCCGTGCGCCTGGACACCGTGATTGCTGCGAACGAGATCGCCGCGGTCGGCGAAAGCGGCCTTGGCCTTTCCGGCGGCGAAGCGCTGCGACTGGCACTGGCCCGCGTGGCCGCCAACCGTGCGGCCGGCATCATTCTCGCGGACGAACCGACCGCCCATCTCGACGCCGCCACCGCCGCCGAGGTGACCGAAGCTTTGTTGGCCCTGGCGAAGGGCCGGACACTGATCGTCGCGACACACGATCCGCTGCTTGCATCACGCCTCGACCGCACCATCCGGCTTGAAACCCATCACAAGGAGATTGCCGCATGAGACGGAGCCTCTCAATGCTTCTCCCGGTCATCCGCCTGTTCCATGCCGAACGCGGACGCGGTCTTTGTCTTGGCGCGGCGCTATCGGCACTCGCCGTATTGGCTGGCGTCGGATTGCTCGGCCTTTCCGGCTGGTTCATCACCGCGACTGCGCTCGCCGGCGCTTCCGCCGCAACTGCCATCGTCTTCGACGTCTTCGCGCCATCGGCCGGCATCCGCCTGCTTGCAATCAGCCGCACGGCGGCGCGCTATGGGGAGCGGCTGGTGACCCATGACGTAACCCTGCGCGTTCTCGCGGCATTGCGCGAAAGGCTCTTTCGCGGCTGGGCAACGCCCGGCAGCGCCGCGGCCATGATGCGCCGTCCGGCCAAGCTGCTGTTCCGGCTCACGGCCGACATCGATGCGCTGGATTCGCTTTACCTGCGGGTGCTGCTGCCGGCAGGCGTCGCTCTGCTGTCGGCGCTCGCCGTTGGCATTGCGCTGGGTCTAATGCAGCCGCTCTTCGGGACCTTGGTCGGCCTTTGGCTCGTCGCCACCGGCCTCGGCATCCCCCTGATCGCCGGTCGGATGGCAATGAAGCCCGGACGCCGCCGTGCCCACACGATGGAAGCGCTCCGCGCGCGTATCATCGATCTGATCGCCGGCCAGACGGATCTCGCCATGACTGGCCGCCTGCAGGCGCAACGCATCGCCATCGGCAATGCCGACCGGCGGCTCGCGGAAGCAGACCATGCGTTGAACAGGATCGAAAACGCCGTGGGCGTCGGCTTCTCGCTTGCCTCGACGCTTCTGCTGACAGCCACACTTCTGACTGTCGCCATTCTGGCAAAACAGGGAGTCATCGGCGCTCCGGCCGCCGCCTTCGGTTTGCTTGTCGCCTTTGCCGCCACGGAACCTTTCGCGGCATTGCGTCGTGGCGCGTTGGAGCTCGGCCGCACGCTGCTTGCCGTCAAGCGTATTGCCCCGCGCCTCGCCCCGGAAAAGGCAGCCGCTCAGATCGCACGGCCGCACGAAGGTTATGCATTCCAGCTAGAGGCCGTTAGCGCCAGGTACGAAAGCGCCCGGCATCCGGCAATCGAGAGCCTTTCCCTGTCGCTGGCCGCCGGCGAGCGGATTGCTCTTGTCGGTGCCAGCGGCGCCGGAAAATCCACGATATTGGCTCTGCTTGCTGGCGAGATCGCTCCGGCATCCGGCACGATTACCGGCGTCAAGGCGACGACGCTGACGCAACGCACCGAGCTCTTCGACGATACGATCCGCGGCAACCTGCTGCTCGCCGACCCGCATGCAAGCGACGAACGGCTTCTTCAGGTGCTGGAGGCCGCAGGCCTGCTTGCCGACATCAAGGCTTTGCCAAAAGGGCTTTCGGCCCGCCTCGGCGAAGGCGGCATCGGCCTCTCGGGCGGTCAATCGCGCCGGCTGGCACTTGCCCGGCTTTTCCTGCGCGACACGCCGCTCTGGCTGTTCGACGAACCGACGGAAGGGCTCGATGGCGACACCGCGCGCGCCGTTTTGCGTGAGATCGCCGGCAATGCCACTGGCCGCAGCCTCGTCATCGCCACTCACATACGCCGCGAAGCCGCGATCGCCGACCGCATCGTCATGCTCGAACGCGGCCGAGTCACGGCAACGGCGCGGCGCGGCGAACCAGAATTCGACGCCATCCTGAACCGGCTGCGGCCGGACTGAGGCGCAAACTGAACGTATAAATACGGCGTATCGAAAAGCGCCGTATCGACCAAACCCCGTGGGACCGTGGGAGAAAAATTATGGAACTCGACATCGTGGCGCTATCGCGCCTGCAGTTCGCCATGACGGCGCTCTATCACTTCCTGTTTGTGCCGCTGACGCTCGGCCTCTCCGTGTTGCTTGCCATCATGGAGACGACCTATGTCATGACCGGGCGGCAGATCTGGCGCCAGATGACCAAATTCTGGGGCACGCTATTCGGCATCAACTTCGTCCTCGGCGTCGCCACCGGCATCGTCATGGAATTCCAGTTCGGCATGAACTGGAGTTATTACAGCTACTATGTGGGCGATATCTTCGGCGCGCCGCTGGCGATCGAAGGGCTGATGGCCTTTTTCCTAGAGGCGACTTTCGTCGGCCTGTTCTTCTTCGGTTGGGAGAAGCTCTCCAAGGTCGGGCATCTCGTAGCCACCTGGGCGGTCGCGCTCGGCTCCAACTTCTCCGCCCTCTGGATCCTCATCGCCAATGGCTGGATGCAGAATCCCGTCGGTTCGGCACTCAATCCGCAGACGATGCGTATGGAGATCACCAGCTTCTTCGATGTCGTCTTCAACCCCGTCGCTCAGGCGAAGTTCGTTCACACCGTATCGGCCGGCTATGTCTGCGCCTCCATCTTCGTGCTCGGCGTTTCGGCCTGGTATATGCTGAAGGGACGCCACATCGAGATCGCCAAGCGCTCGATGACGGTTGCCGCCTCCTTCGGCCTGGCTTCGGCTCTTTCGGTCGTCGTCCTCGGCGACGAAAGCGGCTATTTGTCCACCGAGCATCAGAAGATGAAGCTCGCTGCGATCGAAGCCATGTGGGAAACCGAGCCGGCGCCCGCCGCCTTTACGGCTTTCGGCTTTCCGGACCAGCAGGCGCGCGAGACCCATTATGCCGTGCACATTCCGTGGGTCATGGGCCTGATCGGCACCCGCTCGCTGACCACCGAAATCCCCGGCATCACCCAGCTTGAGGAGCAGGCGAAGATCCGTATCCGCGATGGCATCAAGGCCTATGACGCACTGATGAAGATCCGCGCCGCCCAACCGGCCGCCGCCGGTACGACTGCGCAGGACACCTCCACTGAGCAGGCGCGCGCCTCCTTCGAGGATATCGGCCATGAGCTCGGCTACGCCCTGCTTTTGAAGCGCTATGTCGACGATCCCCGCCAGGCGACCGACGCCCAGATCGATCAGGCCGCCCGCGATACCATTCCGAACGTGCCGACTCTTTTCTGGTCCTTCCGCATCATGGTCGGCCTCGGCATGTTCTTCATCCTGCTGACGGTAACCTTCTTCTGGCTCTCGGCCCGCCGCCAGCTCGACCGATACCCCCTGTTGCTGAGGATCGCCGTTCTTGCCATTCCGCTGCCTTGGGTTGCCATCGAAGTCGGCTGGGTCGTCGCCGAGTTCGGCCGCCAGCCCTGGGTTATCGAAGGCGTGCTGCCAACCGCCGCCGCCGTCTCCAATCTCGGAGCCGGTAGCGTGCTTCTCACCCTGCTCGGCTTCGCTGCGCTCTACACCGTGCTGATCGTCATCGAGATGACGCTGATGGTGAAGGCCATTCGCAAGGGCCCGGAACCGGATGACGAGCCGGAAGCCGACCTCATTTCCGAAACCCTCGTTCCCGCTGCGGAGTAACCACCATGATCCTTCATGAATTGATCGACTACGAAACCCTGCGTGTCATCTGGTGGCTGCTGCTCGGCGTTCTGCTGATCGCCTTTGCGGTGACCGACGGCTTCGACCTCGGCGTCGGCACGCTCCTGCCCTTCGTTGCCAGGACAGATACCGAACGGCGCATCGCCATCAATTCGATCGGCGCGACCTGGGAAGGCAATCAGGTCTGGCTGATCCTCGGCGGCGGCGCCATCTTCGCCGCCTGGCCGCCGCTTTATGCGGTCTCCTTCTCCGGCTTTTATCTGGCGATGTTCGCGATCCTCTTCGCACTAATCCTCAGGCCGGTGGCTTTCAAATATCGCGCTAAGCGGGACAGCGCCCGCTGGAAGGCCGGTTGGGACTGGGCGCTGTTCATCGGCGGTTTCGTCCCCTCGCTGATCTTCGGTGTCGCTGTCGGCAATGTGCTGCAGGGTGTGCCGTTCCGCTTCGCCGACGATATGAGGATCTATTACGAAGGCTCCTTCTTCGGCCTGCTCAATCCTTACGCCCTGCTTTGCGGCCTGCTTTCCGTCGCCATGCTCGTCATGCATGGCGCGGCATGGCTGCAGTTGAAGACGAATGGCATCGTAGCAGAGCGGGCCCGCAGCTATGGCAGTCTGGCGGCGCTCGCGACGATCGTGCTCTTTGCCCTCGGCGGCCTCGCCCTGTGGTACGGCGTCGATGGCTACCGCATCACCAGCGAGATCAGCCCGATCGGGCCGTCCAATCCGCTTTTGAAAACCGTCGATCATACGGCCGGTGCCTGGCTCGGCAATTATGCCAGCCATCCCTGGATGCTGGTCGCTCCAATCATCGGCTTCCTCGGCGCGATCGCAGCCCTTCTGTCGATGCTTGCCCGCCGTGAAGTGACACCGCTGCTCTTCAGCAAACTCGCCATCTTCGGCATCATTTCGACGGTCGGCGTCTCGATGTTTCCCTTCATCCTGCCTTCCTCGCTCGACCCGCGCTCCAGCCTCACGGTCTGGGATGCGTCGTCCAGCCATATGACACTGTTCATCATGCTGGTCGTGTCGCTGATCTTCCTGCCAATCATCTTTCTCTATACGGCCTGGGTCTACCGGGTGCTCTGGGGCAAGATCGACGCCGAGACGGTCAACGACAAGGGCGGCCACGCCTACTGATCTCAAAGAAGGAGAAAGAACATGTGGTATTTCGCCTGGCTCCTCGGCTTCCCCCTAGCCGCTGCCTTCGCCGTCCTCAATGCAATGTGGTATGAACTCGTCGACGACAATGCAAAGACGCAAGGGGGGCCGAAGAAGGCTCCCTGAAGATTTTGCCGATTTGCCAGGCGCGGGTTCGTCGCGCCTGGCCCGACATTTCGGTTCCAATGGAACAAACAGCAGCCGAAATTATCTTTTGCCGCTATGAATCCTGCGGTTTGGTGGCGTTCCAGTCTTCGCTTTGCATATGGCGGCAAATTTAAGTCTCTCACTCTCACGACGAGACCGGCCCATGACGAGCGGAAACCTGCTTCTGACTTTCAATGCCGGCTCCTCGACCGTCAAAATCGGCGTGTTCGAGGTCCGGGAAGACAAAGCCTGCCGCGTCGGCAAGGGCCAGATCGACTTTCGCCTTCAACCCCTCGCCTTCCATTTGACGGCAGGCCGGGCCACCTTCGATCGCTCTCTGCAAACGGATGCGGTCGAGCACTTACACGAAGTCGTGGAGGAAACTTTCGGCATCCTCGGCGAGCATTTCGACATGTCCGCGATAAACGCCATCGGCCATCGCGTGGTCCATGGGGGCGATATGTTCACCGGCCCGGTGCGCCTCGACGAAGCCCGCATCCGCGACATCGAGGATCTGACCGTGCTCGCGCCCCTGCACCAGCCACAGGCGCTGCGCCTGATCCGCGCCGTCAAGCATTTGCGACCGGCGCTCGCACAGACTGCCTCCTTCGACACTGCCTTCCACGCTACGCAGAACGATCTCGTTCGCCGTTTCGCCCTTCCGCGCACGCTGCACGATCAACGGATCAAACGTTACGGCTTTCACGGCCTTTCCTATGCCTTCATCGCCGCCGAACTGCGGCGGCGGGCACCCCAGGCCGCGGCCGGCAGGGTCATCGTCGCCCATCTTGGCAGCGGAGCCAGCCTCTGCGCCCTCGACAAGGGCGAAAGCCGGGACTGCAGCATGGGGTTCTCGACGCTGGACGGCATTCCCATGGCGACGCGCTGCGGCAATCTCGATCCCGGCGTGCTGCTGCATCTTCTTGGGCCGGAAGGCAGGACGCCGAAAGATGTGGAAGACATGCTCTATCACAAATCCGGTCTGCTCGGTGTCTCCGGCATCAGCGCCGACACGCGCGACCTATTGAAAAGCTCGAAGCTGGAAGCGCGAGAGGCGATCGATCTGTTTTGTCTGCGCATTGCCGGCGAGGTCGCGCGAATGGCGGCGACGCTCGGCGGCCTGGACAGTCTTGTCTTCACCGCCGGCATCGGCGAGCACCAGCCGGAAATTCGCACTGATATCTGCGACCGCCTGCGATGGCTGGGCCTTGAGATCGACGAGGACGCGAACGCCGCCAACGCGCCTATCGTCAGCACATCATCAAGTTCTATTACAGCTTTCGTCATTCCGACGGATGAAGAGCAGATCATTGCCGATGAGGCCCTGTCGATTTTTGCGGGCGAGCGATCCAGATCATAAGCACCGCGCTCGATCGGCGATAGTTTCGTATTCGAAAGACCTTTGAAGTCTCGACCTACAAATTTATCGGATACCGATCAAAGTCTAGCAAGTTTGTTGATAGGATATGTGCGGAATCTTACATTGCGTTGCACACCCCGAACCGTCCGCAGAAGACGGCCGGTAACAGGAGCAAGATAGCGAACTCTGATAACCTTCCATCCAACGTTGAATCGCAGCCTCCGCAAGCATCGACATTCGGGCCGGACGCAGATACGGGATTGGGTGATCCCGCCTTGCCCGTTCGCTGGGATAGCGCCGAACGACCCTAACGTTCCTTATTTTTCAATAGCTCTCGCCTCTCTATCAAATGATGGTGACTATTGTCGCGCTACTGTAGTCAAGCTTTTCGGGCGGCGGATATTCAAAAAACAGCACCTGAAAACGGCCTTGCGAGAGCGTCCCCCAGGGTCATAGAAATACGTCTAAAGGTTGTGATTAGAAGATGCTTATATTGCGTCACGCTGGGTTGCAGGCGGATTAATCCCCATTTTATCATGACATGACACAACAAGCGGTATAATATTCGCGGGCCTAGATGGAACGCATTTATCCTTGGGGGGCAACACGTGTCCATCAGTTCAGGAATGAAACGCCGGATCGGGCGCAATGCGCCGACGGTCATCATCATAGACCACCATACACTTGCCCGTACGACCATCGTGAAGCTTCTCGAGCACGAACTCGTCGGCTGGGAGTTTGTTGATATGGTCTCTACTGAGAGTCTTGATAGGGCTCTCGGAATGGATGTCCGTCTGATTGCTTTGGGCTTGGAGGGCAGGAGCGTAGAAAGCGCGGGACTGCTGGACGATCTCACGGCTATCGCAGAACGCTTTTCCGAAGCGCCGGTCGCACTGTTGTCGAGTACGGATGACGCCTCTATCGCGTCCCAGGCGCTGAAAATGGGCATTCGTGGCTTTTTCACCACCTCCATTCCCATAGAGATCGCGCTTGCCGGGCTGCGGCTGGTTCTCGCGGGCGGCATATTCTACCCGCAGCCGTTGGATGCGCTGACGAACGGTTTAGCCAGGCACGCCGACTCTCATGATGATAGTCAAAGGATGATAGAGGCGCGGGCGCATAGTCCCGATCTTGCCGACTTCACGCCGCGCGAAGCGGATGTGCTCGCCGAACTGCAGCGTGGCTGTTCGAATAAGGTGATTGCAGGAAAGCTCAACCTTTCGGGCCACACGGTAAAAATGCACGTGCAGCACATCATGCGCAAGCTGCAGGTCCAGAATCGGACCGAAGTCGTCGCCCGTTTGGGCTACAGGCTAACCAACGGACATGATGCGGCGGCATCGTAAACTAAGCGCTTTCCTTGGATGTCTTTTCAAGCATTTCGCTTAACGTTGCCGCTGCGAGCATGGTTTCAGCCAAGAGCTTCTTGAGCTTCCGGTTTTCCTCCTCCAAAGCCTTCAACCTCTTGACGTCGAAGCCGACATTCTTGAGCTGCAGGGATTGCCAGCGATAGAAGGTCGGTTCGCTGATCCCGTATTTGCTGCACACGTCCGTCACCGTCATGCCACCCTGATGCTCCTTCAGAATGTCCATGATCCTGTCATCATTGAATTTTCGTTTACCCATCACTGCGTCCCTTCGACGGCGACATGCTAGAAATTCAGAGGCGCCAGGAAGGAATGGTGGGAGTACCAATCCATATTCGCGTCGCATTTCCGAGCCCTGCTCCGGGTTTCGCTTCAGTCCTCACGAAACGCTCTGTTGAAGCTATCCAGAAGCGGTCTGATTGCATAAAATGCGACACTGCTCTTGCCCGTTTCAATCAATGTCTGGGCGGGCATGCCCGGAACCATCGCGACATCGTGCATCTTCGCTAATCGTTCGTCTGTTACGCGGATCGTCGCCGCATAGTAGGCCTGACCGGTCTGCTTATCGACAAGGCGATCTGCCGAGACATAATCCACTATACCTTTCAGCAGCGGAACACGCCTCTGATTATAAGGTAGAAGATGAACTTGTGCTTCCAACCCCGGATGCACCAAATTAATATCCTCCGGCCGTACATGTGCCGATATCACGAGATGGGCTTCGCGCGGCACCAGATCGACGAGCGGTTCGCCCGCGCCGACCACGCCGCCTGCCGTATGGAAACGCAGGTCCATGACTACCCCGTCCTCAGGCGCCCGGACTTCGGTTCTGGCAAGCTGATCGTCGATCGCCCGCAAACGTTCGCTCAACTGCAGGATCTGGCTTTCGCTATCTCGCAGACCCTGGGCGACTTCATTCAGCCGATCGCTCTGCAGTTTCACCAAATTGGCCTGTGCCTCGCTGATCACCTGATAGGCGCGCGATATCTGGGCGTCCACCTCGCCGGTTTGACCGTCGATATCTGCCTTCTCGCGTCCGAGGTTGAAAATCCTGCTCTTTCTCTCAGCTCCTTTGGAAACGAGGCTGGTAGCCGACTCCATCTCCTGCCGCGAGATTTCGGCCCTGTCGGCGAGCGATGCCTTCTGCGCGCCGAGCCCGATGATCTCCTGCTGGACCTGCCTCATCTTCTCCTGCGTGATCCCAATCTCGGACAGCATCACCTGGCGGCGTGTCTCGAATATCCTTTGCTGCCCAACCATGATAGCTCTGACCGACGGAGTGTCGTTCATCAACGCGACAAGGTCTGGAGGAAAGGTGATCTGGTCGGTACCGCTCTCTTCGGCAACCAGGCGCGCATGCATGCCCTCGGTGTCCCATAGCTGCCCCTGAACACTGTCGCGCTCCGACCGCGACTTCGTATCGTCGAGTTGGATGAGCACCTGTCCCGAGGTGACGGCGTCGCCGTTCTTGACGAGAATCTGCCTGATGATTCCGCCTTCCAGATGCTGGATGGTCTTGCGGCTGAACTCCGGCTCCACGACACCGGACGCGACGGCTGCGCTCTTCAGCGGAGCCAGGAGCGACCATATCCCGAAACCGAGGATGAAGATGCAGATCAGCAGGTTGCCCGTCCGCTTCACCGACCGCAGCACCGGCATCGGCGACGGCGGCGCCAGCCTCATGAAATCCGCATCGAGAACCGGGGCATAGCTCAGGAACTTCTTGGCGGCTTCCAATCTCTGGGCAGACCGGCTGCTTGGGTTTGACGCGTTTATGAATTTAGCTGGGGCGCCGGAAGGAAGGATGGTGGTCATGACGCGGCCTTTCCTTCCAGTGTCTGCGTCGGCGATGGCGGGCGAAGATAGGTGTCGTAGATGTGCTCGCTTTCTCCAAACGCATTGACCATGCCATTGCGCATGATCGCGATCTTGTTGGTGACGGGAAGAACTCCCATTCGGTGGGTAATGATGACCACGATCATTCGCCTGGATCTCATGCGTTCGATCGCGTTGAACAGGATGCGTTCGCCTTCATAGTCCAGGCTGGAATTCGGATCGTCGAGCACCACCAGCGAGGGATTACCGTAGGCGGCGCGCGCCAATCCGAGCTGCTGCCGCTGAGCGCGCAGCAACAAGTTTCCCCCTTCGCCAATGTCGGTCTCATAGCCCTGCGGCAGCCGCATGATGGTTTCGTGCAGTCCGACAAGCTTTGCCGCTTCGATGGCCCTGGTGGGATCCGCGCCGTCCAGGCGCCCGATCACGTCCTTGATGGCTCCGCCGAAAAGTTCGATATCCTGCGGCAAATAGCCGACATGACGCGTGTTGGCGCAGAGGCGCAGCGCGGAAATATCGACGCCGCCCAGGAGCGTGCATCCGCTTGTCGGATGCAGGACGCCGGCCATGATGCGGCCGAGCGTCGACTTGCCGGATCCTGACGGGCCGATGAGCGCAACACAATCCCCTGGCATCAGGTGCAGCGTGACGCCTTTCAATATGGGTCGGTCGGCAAACGGCAGGGCGTAGCCAACATTGTCGAGGATGAGACCGCTGGGATCGGGGACAGGTATCGTGCGAAGATCGTCCTGCGAAGAAACCACGATCAGCATCTTATTGAGACGATTGAAGGAATTGCGCGCAAACGCAAACGAACGCCATGCACCGATCGCGCCCTCGACGGGTGCAAGGCCCCGGCCGAGCAAAAGGCTCGCGACAAAGATGATGCCGGGGCTGCTGTTATCCTCGAGCACCAGCCATGTGGCCGCTCCCATGACGAGAATCTGCGTTAATGTCCTGATGGACTTCGAGAATCCCAGAATGATTTCGGTGCGGTGCATGGCGGTGTCCTGCGCTTTTCTGGCCGCCTCGGCATCGCGATAGACGATTTGCGCCGCGCCGTCCTGCATCCCCATGGCGCGGATCACCTGAATATATCGAAGAGCCGTCGCAAGCCGCCCATAGCTTCGCGATAGCGCGAGATTGGCCTGTGCGATCGGCTGCTGTGTCGCCAACTCCGTCAGGAGGGCAAGCGACAGGAGAGCGACTGCGCTTAGAAGACCGATCGCACCCAGCAAGGGATGAACGAGAAAGAGCAGCAGCAGGAATACCGGCGCCCAGGGAATATCGAAGAGAAGCGCACTTGCCGGTGAATCAAGGAACTGGCGCAACGTGGCAAGGTCGCGGTAACAATCGGCCGCAACACTGGTATCCGCACGGGACGCATATTCGAATGAGGCGTTCAGGACGTCCGGACGCAAACGATGGTCCAGCCAACTGCCGATGCGCGAAAGCGCTGCCCTGCGCACGATATCCAGGGTGGAGCCGACCACCACCGCAACGGCGACGATGAGCGTCAGCATCACCAGCGTATCGACACTGCGGCTCGACATTACCCGGTCGTATATTTGCAAAAGATAGATGGAAGGGGCGAGAAGAAAGAGATTGTAGCCGCTGCTATAGAGAAAAACCAAGCCGAAGGCTCCGGCGCAGGCCCGAAGTGCCGTGACCAGTTGAGTTTGCTGGCGCTGGGGTTGTGCAAGATTTGTTGGCGTCATCAGATCTCGCAGCTCCGGATTATGACAAGGCGAATGCTTGGTCGAACTGTCATAAATACGAGGATCGCTGGCCGTAACCTGCGATCCTCAGGACCCGAATTCACGGGCCGGTTGGCATAATCGATCACGTACCGAGGTGGTGCACGTCGATGCTGCCGTCGGTATTATTGAAATGATCGAAAGCGTTCGATACGGCCGTGCTGATGGTATCCGTATGAACCAATGCAGCCGAGATGCTGCCGCCTAAGGCCGTGTTGCCGTTACCGCCATTGCCGCCCATACCGGATATGATGGTGGCATGCTGGTCAAGGAACGATGTCGTGTCTTGCGTGGCTGTCGTGGCTGCAGAAACCGCTGCTACGTCGCCGCCGCTCACAGAGCCTTGGCTACCGTTCGAAGTGGCGCTCCCGCCAGCTCCACCGGTTGCGGTGAGTGCGGCAAGCGTGGCGTTATAAGCTTGGGCCAATCCGCCAGCTCCGCCGCCGCCGGCATCCCAGTCAGCCATCTGGTGAACGTGATCGCCATTATGGAGATCAGTGTCGGCGCCATACACATACTGGTAGTTATTGACATAGGCACTGGGATCGTAATGGATATTTCCATTGCCGTTTCCATCGCCGCCATTGCCGGCATTGGCGTTGCCTGCAGTCGGATCGGTGAAATTGATCGTATCAGTTATCTGTGGAATAGGCATAGTTTAACTCCTCTCCTATTCGGTCCGAAAGTCTCCCACGGCCCGATGCCGGTACGTCATTACCAGGCAAGAAAACCGCTTGCAGACAGTGCTCGCAATTCAACCGGTGAACCAGCCGGATATTCGGAGATGTCCCTTTGGGTGGGGTATGGCCGGGAAAGAGGATGTATCCCAAATGGTTATGCCGAAATAACAGCAGGCACGGGGCTCGCAAAAGGGGGCGATGCTCTCCACGAACACTTCCGTTGAGAGTTGGAACGCGGAACTGAAATGATCTGCGCGTGTTCCAGCGAACACGCGCTTCTGACGCAATTTCGACAAAAATGCTGAGCGGCTTTTCCATCCGCAACTGCGAAAAAACAAAAGATAAAGCAGTCTCTGAACGGCTCAGCCGACCTAGCTATGCATGAAATTGAGGATGTCATCGACGAGAGCCGAATGGGCATCCGTCAGGTTACCCTCACCGCCATGACCGCCAATGCCCGCCAGTTGCAGCGTATGCTGATCGGTGAGGATATGGTCGATCTGCTGGGCGTCGGCCGTGCCGCCGGCGGGAACGGCAATGTTGATGGGATGGAAGTACCCGATGCTGACATCGACGAAACTTCCGTTCGCAGAACCCGCTCCGCCACCGCCGCCCATACTGTTTCCGGTGAAGATCGTGTCCGACGACAGGTTGAAACCGCCGCCGTTGCCGCCGATACCCGCCATCTGGATACCGCCCTGGTCAAAAATCACATCGTTCGTCTGATGGGCTTCCGCCGAGCCGCCAGCAGCGCCGACCGCGATGTTGATTGGCGAAAAGATGGCGACGTTCACATCGATCATGCTGCCGATGAAGTGGCCGTCGCCACCATGGCCAGCATAGTTGTCACCATTGAAAATGAGGGTGTTTGCAGCACTTGAAGCGGCACTCTCCGTCCCTCCGCCACCAGCGGCCAGATTATGGTCGCCGCCCGAGCCGCCGACGCCGCCGATCTGGGTTGCGCCTTGCAGAAACGCTGCGTTGTTCGTCTGTTCCGAATGCGCCACGGATCCCTCACCGCCAGCAACGGCGGTATTCACCGGCGCGAAGACGGCAACATCGGAGCTCACGATACCGCCGAAAAACAGGCCGTTGCCGCCGGTTCCGGCATGGTTGACGGAGGTGCTGCCGATACCGCCGAGCGCGATATTGCCGCTGCCGCCATCGCCGCCAAGGCCGGCCATTTCGGTGGAGTGTTGATTGATAAGCGCACCATTGCCCTGAAAGGCGTCCGCTGTCGAATGAGGGCCGGCTATCGCCATGTTGGATGGGGTGAAGATAGCGAGGGGATTGCTGCTGATAATGCCGGTCGCGATTCCGTCGCCGCCGCTTCCTGCGGAATTGACGTTTTGGTTCGATGCAAGATCCAACGGCATCCATGTGGGAACCAGCGCCAAATGTCCTGCACCGGAACCGGAGAGCACGTTTTGACTCATGCTCGCGTTGGACGCGTCTTCCCCTGTCAGACGAGTTTCCGTCATCGCGGTCTCCCCCTTGCAGTCTCGCGCATGGCGCGGATTGTCGAGCCCCATTGTGGAGTGGGACGGACAAAAAGAAGAGCCTGCAATTCGTCTACGCCCATATGGGCAGGATAACAGCCATTTGGCGGTCATACTCTTTGGCCGTAGGCGGAGAGTACGAAGAGATTGGTCGGCGCACCGTGCAGCATGACTTCCCGCTCGAAGGCGAAGCCGGATTTTTCCAGGACGCGTCTGGAAGCGGCATTTGCCGAGCGGACGAGGCCGATCACCTGTTCTGCATGTAAGCTATTGAACGCGAAGGATAAAACATCGCTCACCAATTCGGTCGCATAGCCATGTCCCCAGCTATCCGGATGTAAATGATAGGACAGGTTGAGACCATCGAATTCCTTCGACACGGTCACGCCGCCGAAGCCGATCAGCCTGCCATCCGCCTCCACAGCCCAGCGGCCGAACCCGTGGTGACACCAGTGATCTATGTCACGAGAGAGTCGTCGCGCACTTGCATCCGGCATATCCGGCGTCGGATCGGGCCGATGCGCGACGAGTTCCGGCCGGGCAAAGAGGGCAGTCACGAAGTCGAGGTCCGCTTCCACGGGCGAGCGCAACAGCAGGCGCTTCGTGCGTCGAACCAAAGGTAATGGCATGGGATCCCTCTCTCGAAGTTCACACCGCCTCGTCCAAAGGAACCTTATCGAAGCAGCAGGCAGCCGTGGAAACGCCCATGCTGCAGCCACTCGCCTTCAGCGCTTCCGCCACGACTTCCACGAACAAGCGACGCAGCCAGACCGACCGGCTGTCGGCCTGATCGACGCGGCGATAGAGCATCGTCACCGGGTCAGCCGGCAATTCGAACGGCGGCGCTGAAATCGTCAGATCGTGAAGCTGCGCCATGCAGCGGGCAATGGACTCCGGAACGGTCGCAATGGCCGGAATGGCGCGCAATGTCGGCGGCAAAGCGGAAAAACGCGGCACTGTCGCCACCACCTGGCGGCGATGGCCGAGGCGTGCAAGAGCGACATCGACATTGGTCGATATGGTGCCCTCGAGTGACACCGTCACATGCGGCGCATTCGCGAACTGCTTCAGGCTCAGCGGCATTGCGCATTTCAAATGCCGGGCATCGTAGATGCACAACGAGGCCTGTTCGAACAGAGGCGCACGAATATGCCAGGAGGCGGGTTCGTCATGCACGGAGATGCTGAACTCATAGGCTCCTTCGTCCAGCAGGCGCGCGGCATCGCGCCTGTCGAACGCCACGCTGACCAACCGAACGCCGGGCGCCAGCTTCCGCAACCGCGCCGCTAGTGGCCCGAAGAAAGCCGATTCCAAATTGTCGCATAGCCCGATGCGGAACTCACCCTCCCAGCTCCCGGGATCGAAGGCCGCCGGCGGGCGGATGGCGCGCTCGATGCCCGAAAGCGCATCCTCGATGGCCGGGGCAATGGAAAGAGCGCGAGGCGTCGGCTGCAAGCCGCGTCCGACGCGCACGAACAATTCGTCATCGAGCGTCTCGCGCAGCCGGCGCAGAGCAGCGGACAGGCCGGGCTGGCCAAGCAGCAGGCGCTCGGCGGCACGGCTCACATTCCGTTCCTGCATGAGCACGGAAAAGGCGAGCAGCAGATTGAGGTCGATCTTTCGAAGCGTGGCGTCGTTCATCATCGCCAGTAATACCTGACATGGTTACTATCAATTTGCAATAGGGTTGGAAGCTGTACATTTTCTCGTTCCCTGCCGCCCGCCAACCTCCCGAGAGGCGGCAGCATAGGAAGGAACGATCCCGATGACTTATTCCAAACCACGAAGCGGAGCCGGGCTGGCATTGCTGCTGCTTTGCGCCGCCAACTTCCTGGACGCCATGGATGTCTCCACCATCGGCGTAGCCCTGCCCGCAATCCAGACAGAGCTCGGCATTCCGGCGACATCGCTGCAATGGGCCGTCAGTGCCTATGTGCTCGGCTATGGCGGCTTTCTGCTGCTCGGCGGCCGCGTCGCCGATCTTTTCGGCCATCGCCGCGTCTTCCTCTGGTCGCTCGGCGTCTTCGCCGCCGCCAGCATCGCCGGCGGTTTCGTCGACAGCGCGCCGACCTTGATCGCCGCACGTCTGGTCAAGGGCATAGCCGCAGCCTTCACCGCGCCGGCGGCACTCGCTCTGCTGCTGTCCGTATTTGGGGAAGGAAGCGCCCGCGCCAAGGCGCTCGGCGTATTCTCCTCCACCGGCGCTGCCGGATTTGTGCTCGGCATGGTGCTGGGCGGCGCCGCAACCATCATTAGCTGGCGGGCGACGCTGGTCATGGGCGCGCCCGTTGCCATCCTCGCACTGGTGCTTGCGCCCTTCGTCCTGCCTACCGATCATCGGCGCACTGGGCCGCGGCCGCGCTTCGACTGGGCCGGCGCGTTGACGATCACGCCCGGATTGCTGCTCTTCGTCTTCGGCATTACCAACGCCGCAGCCGCGGGCTGGCAGGCATTTCCGACCTGGGGAGCATTGGTCGCGGCGGTGGTCCTCATCCTGCTCTTCCTGCTGGTCGAGGCCCGGCATAGGGATCCGATGGTGCCGCTTGCCATCTTCCGGCGGGCAAAGCTCAGCCATGCCAACGCCATTGCCGCTCTTTTCCAGGGCTCCTATGTCGGCTTCCAGTTCATCGCGACGCTCTACTACCAGGACGTCGTCGGCTGGTCGGCCTTCGCTACTGGCTTTTCCTTCGCCTTCGGCGGCGTCTGTGTCATGTTCCTAGCACCACGATTTGCGGCGATCGGGCAAAATCGCGGCACGACCGGCCTGATGACGCTTGGCGTCGGGCTGCAAGCCATCAGCTATGTCTTCTGGGTCCTCTCGGTCGGAAACATCAATCCGATCCTGCTCGTCGCCGTCTCTCAGCTATTGCTCGGCGTCGGCTATGCCATGACCTATCCGTCGGTGCAGGTGGCCGCCCTCTCCGATGTCGAAGACGATAAGTCGGGCCTGGCCTCCGGGCTGCTGTTCGCCTCCTTCCAGATCGGCGGCGGCATCGTATTGGCAGCCGCATCCGCCACCTTCGGCGCGGCACCAAGCTTCGGCTGGAATCCCTATATCGCCGGCACCGCCTTCGTCGCGATATTGGCCGCTACGGTGACATTGCTGGCGGCGGTCGGCCCGAGGACATCGACGTCGCGTTCGAATGTCTATCAGGCGGCGGAATAGTTGGTGTCGTAAATACCCGCGCCATCTTGGGTGCGGGTATTTGCAATCAGCCAGCGCCGACTATCCCGAGGCTGATTGTCGAAGGAAATGGCCGTTGCCCCGGCAAATATCATGATGACGACAGTGCCGCCGCCTCGGCGGCCCGCCGCATCAGCAGGTCGCGTTCCCGCTGGTTTCCGGCAAGGGCAGCAGCCGCCTCGAAGGCGGCTTTGGCCTCCTCGTGACGGGCAAGCTTCTGCAGCAGATCGCCGCGAACGCTCGGCAGCAGATGATATCCCCTGAGCGCCGGCTCGTCTGCAAGCTGATCCACGATCGCCAGCCCAGCCTCCGGCCCTTCCGCCATGCCAACCGCGACGGCGCGATTGAGTTCGATGATCGGCGAAGGCACAACCGCCGCCAGTTTCGCATAGAGCCCGGCTATGCGCGCCCAATCGGTCGCCTCGGCTGTCCTGGCCTCCGCGTGGCAGGCGACAATGGCCGCCTGCAGAGCGTAAGCACCGCTTGCACCGCCGAGATCCCGTGCCCGCGCAAGTGCTCGCAGCCCTCGCCGGATCTGGAGCTGATCCCAAAGGGCGCGGTTCTGTTCCAGCAGAAGGATCGGCTCGCCCGCTGCGTCGGTGCGCGCCGCAGCGCGCGAGGCGTTCAGCTCCATCAGCGCCAGCAGCCCATGTGCCTCGGGTTCGTTTGGAGAGACCGAGGTGAGCACGCGGCCCATGCGCAGTGCTTCGTTGCAGAGCTGAGGCCGCAGCCAGTCCTCGCCGCGCGCCGCCGTATAGCCTTCGTTAAAAATGAGATAGACGACCTCCAGCACGGAGGCGAGCCGCTGCGCGAGCTCCTCGCCGCGGGGCGTCTCATAGGCGAGACCTGATTCCGAAAGGGTTCGTTTGGCGCGGACGATACGCTGTGCGATCGTCGCCTCCGGCAACAGAAAAGCCCGCGCGATCTCCTCTGTCGTCAAGCCGCAGATCATCCGCAACGCCAAGGCGACCCGGGCCTCCCGCGATATCAATGGATGGCAGGCGGTGAAAACGAGACGGAGCAGTTCGTCGCCTATGTCGTCATCAAGGGCAGCGTCTAAATCGGGCATGGCCTGCTGCTCCTCGTCCATATCCCGGGCGATCATGTCGTGCTTGCGCCCAAGCATCTCGCGGCGGCGCATATGATCCAGCGCCCGGCGCTTGGCGGTCGCCATCAGCCATGCACCGGGTCTTTCCGGAACACCCGTCTCCGGCCACCGTTCCAGAGCCGCCAACAGCGCTTCCTGCGTCAGGTCTTCGGCCAAAGGCACGTCGCGCAACATCCTTGCCAGGCTGGTGATCAGCCGGGGCTGCTCGATCCGCCAGACGGCGAGGATCGTGCGATGGGCGTTGGCGGCCGTCATGGCCGCCTATTCCCTCTTTCGGCCGCTCGCCTCACGCGACCTCGGCCGCGACCGAGTGCGCGCTGCATGGGTACATATCCGGCGTGAAAAACGGACGAACCTCGCACGTGCCCTCCCAGCCCGGCATGTGATCTATGTGGAGCTGCATGAATTCGACCGTCAGCGCCAACGCTTCCTCCTTGTTCTGAAATTCGAAGATCGCATAGCCGCCAACCACTTCCTTTGCCTCGACGAACGGGCCGTCGACGATGACGAGTTTCCCGTCCTTGATGCTGACGCGAGCCCCGGTTTCCATCGGCATAAGCCCGGCGGTGTCGATCATGCGGCCGGCCTTGGTCTCGCGATCGGCGAGCTTGCTAATGGCTTCCATGAGCTCCGGCGTCGGCATGCCGATTTGAGCGGAGGTGATGATAGACATGAAACGCATTTGACCATTCCTTTCGAGGCGAGCTGCTGGCGCCAGTGCCGCTGAATTGTCTCGCTCAATACAACGACGAAGCAGTCCTTCGAAAATCGACAGACGATTTGAAAAAAAATGCATCGAAGGCGCCTCTGGCTCAAGATCCCAAACAGGCGCCGCGCTCTTCCCCGCACTCCTCATTGACTTCGAACGGTCGTTGAAAGATGGTTGGAACCAACGCCGAAGCCATTGGATTTGAAGGGATGATATACCGTTCAGCCTTGGCAAGCATGAAGCCGCGGAAGCCGACAACAGGAGCCTGTTTTTATGTTCGATCACATCTCGATTGGTGTCAAAAGCCTGGACAGAGCGCGGCAATTCTACGACACGGCACTGGCGCCGCTCGGCTACGAGCGGCTGTCGAATTTCGAAGGCACGATCGGATATGGCGCGGAGCGGGCGCAGTTCTGGGTCATGGAGGTGGAGCGGCCGGTTCCGGCTGATCGCGGCTCCGGCCTGCATTTCTGCTTCGTCGCGCCGAGCCAGGCGGCGGTCGACGCCTTCTACGCCGCCGCGCTTGCTAATGGCGGCGAGGACAACGGCAAGCCGGGCATCCGGCCTGACTACAGCCAATTCTATTACGCAGCCTTCATCATCGATCCCGACGGTTATCGCCTCGAAGCTTACTTCCAGACCGGCGAATAATCTGCGGATAGAAATACAATAGAAGCGCCGGTCAGGCGGGCCTCGGCTAGGATTTTCCGCCGGATACAAAACAAACCCGCCTTCAATCCTGAGCTGTCCCGTGCTAGTCTCCTCGCCTTCATCCGAGAATATCAGTGCTATCCTATTGTAACCTTCACCTTGGAGGCAGACATGACGATATTCAGCAAGGCAGCTATCTCTCGGCCGGGCACTGAACGGATCGCCCGCACGCCCTTCGGCGCCCCCGTCGTCATTCATGCAACCGCCGCGGATACAAATGGCGCCATCGGCATGTGGGAAACATTCACCCCGCCTGGCCAAGGACCCGCGCCGCACACCCATACGCGCGAGATGGAGGTATTTCGCATCATTCGTGGCACATACCGCTTCCAGTGCGGCGAAGAGGAGTTCGATGCCGCTCCCGGCACCGTCGTCGCGCTGCCCCCACATGTGCGCCATAGCTGGCGCAACATCAGCGACGAAACCGGCCAGATGTTCGTCACTGTTACACCCGGCGGATGTGAACAACTTTTCATAGACATCGAAGCGACAGGCGCGGATACGCCCGAAAAGATTGCTGTCATCGAGGCAAGGCTGGGAATCGTCAACGACGAAACCGAGGCCCTCTCCGCTCGCTCCGCAAATGATCGCGCTCGGTAATCGCCGCAATCGCGGAAATCTACTGTTCATTCACCAAAAGGAGAAACCGTGGGTCGTAAGCATTTGATGTTTCAGGCTACTGTCAGGCTTCTGCCGTAGGGAATGATGGGCGAAGATCATCAGTGCGTTTCGAGGCCGACGGACCCTCGTCCCATTCCTGTATGCGATGACGGAAGACGGCGTTTCCTGATGTATGAAGATTATGTTGCCTACCCCAAACGTGCGGCGTCGTTCGGAAGGCCGCTCGCCTCGTTCCTAGCACTATCCGCACTTTGGTGTTTGCTGCTTCTTCTCTTCAACAGATTTCCCCAGATCGATCTTTCCGTCGCCGGTAGCGTCTTTACGAATGGGCCTTGCGCTTCGGCAGACCCGGTCGGCGATGTCTGCGGCATGTTTGGCTATGACAGGGATCGGCTCTTCGTCAATCTGCGCTCCATCACGCTCGTTTTGCCCTATATCGCAGTGGTCGTGCTGCTCGCCGTCATTTACTTGTCCTGGAGGAAACTCGGACCCCATTGGCGCACACCAAAAGTCAACCAGTGCGTAGCGGCACTCCTGTCACTTGCCCTCGGCTGCGGCGTCATCGTCAATCTGATCCTGAAAGCGTTCTCCGGCCGGCCGCGCCCCCGCGATACCGATCTCTTCGGTGGAGTGTTCAATTTCGTTGAGGCGGGCTCGTTTGCCGGCCAATGCCTGAAGAATTGTTCTTTCATTTCCGGAGAGTCATCATCGGCCGGATGGCTTCTCTGTCTCGTCCTGCTGCTGCCGCCGCGCTGGCGTCTTCCTCTCGGAGTGCCGCTCGCCGTCGCGTCGATCATAATGCCGACGATGCGTGTTCTGACCGGTGCCCACTATCTCTCCGATGCAGTCCTCGGTTGGCTTTTGTCGCTGGTCATCTTCGCAGCCATGTTGACCGTTTTCGAGATTTTCGGCCCCAGATCGCAGCGGCCTTGAGCGCAATGTTGCCGCGTTCAGCCGGCTTTCGGAAGAACGCTCGACCGGTGATGTCCCGATTTTCCGGCGCTTGAAGATGCTGTAGCTCTGCGGATGCGAGCGGTGAGCTCGCCAAGCCCGAACGGCTTTATAAGATAGTCCACCGCACCAATGCTCATTCCAGTCATTTGGTCCGAGAGCTGATCATAAGCGGACATGATGATCACCGGCGTCGAATCGACCTTCGTCCCCATATATCTCAGCAGTTCCAGGCCGCTTCCGTCCGGCAGGCGAAGGTCGAGGAGAATGACGCTATAAGCTCCGGCGGCGGCCGCCGTCATCGCGGACTTAAGGTCCGTCGACCAATCGACTGTCCAGCCCTCTGCAAGCAAATGATCCTGCACCGCATTGCCGATAATGGCATTGTCTTCGACCAGCAAAATCCGCACGACTTCTCCCTTGTTCGAGAAGTGAAGCTATGATCGGGATTGCTGACGGCGACCTGAAATTGGCGTGCCCAAGCGCCGAAAAGGGCGGAAAAACGGCAACGATCGTCAATCAGTTGTGCACAAACGAATGCCGTTCAGGTAAATGTCAGGAACGGTGGGCACGGTCGCGCGCTTTAAAATAGTCAAAGTTGCGCCCTATGCGCTGCGGTCTGCGGTTTCCGACTCGCTTCGCAGGAAACGCCTTGGAGAAAAACATTGAACGATAAAAACATCCGGCCTGGCCGACGAAGCATCCGGCCAGCAATCGGCAGCGTTACACTTTGTCTTTTAACCACGATTTATATCCTTCTTGTGACGAACCAGGCGTTTTGGACCAAGGCTTACGGTTATTTTATTGCGGAGCCTGTTGCGTTTGCCGCCTTCGCCGTTGGCATCTCCGCGGCCATCATGGCGCTCTTCACGTCTTTCTCCGCCAAATACCTCACGAAGCCGATCCTGATTTTCTTCGTTCTCGTGGCGGCGGTGTCCTCCTGGTTCAACGATCAGTTCGGGGTCATCATCGACAAAGAGATGATCCGCAATGCCGCGGTATCGACTGGCGCCGAGGCCGGCCACCTGATCACGCTGCGCTTTGCGATGCATGTGCTGCTGACGGGCGTTTTGCCATCTCTGGTGATTGCATGGGTACGCATCGCGCATCGCCCCCTTCTCAAGAAGCTTGCCTATAATACCGCTGTCATCCTCTCCTGCCTCACCGTCTTCGTGATCGTAGGCACCAGCTTCTACAAGACGTTCGCAGGTGTCGGCCGTGCGCACCCCGATCTCGTGGATATGCTCAATCCAGTAATGCCGATCACCAGCGCCGTGCGCTACGCCATCAACTCGCGGAAGGATTCAAGCATCGTCGCACAGCCTCTGGGGACGGATGCCCACAGGGTTGGCACGACAGATAACGGCAAGCCGCGCGTGACGATCATCGTCGCCGGCGAAACCGCGCGTGCCAAAAACTTTTCACTCAGCGGCTATGGCAAGATGACCAATCCGGAACTGGCGAAACAGAATGTCGTCTACTTCCCCAAGACCAGCAGTTGCGGGACGGCGACGGCAACCTCGATCCCTTGTCTGTTCTCCGTTTATACGCGGGAGCAATATACCCACCTGAAGGGCCTAGAGACGCAGAACCTTCTTGACGTGCTGACCCATGCGAAGGTCGACGTGAGCTGGCTGGACAACGATACAGGCAGCTATCACGTCACCGACCGCGTTCCCTACACCTATCTGCCGACATCGGCCGATCCCCGCTTCTGCAAGGATGGCGAATGCCTGGATGCAATCCTGGTGGACAAGGTCGATAACTGGCTGGACCATGTCAAAGGAGACAGCGTCCTCGTGCTGCATCAACTCGGCAGCCACGGCCCTGCCTACTACCAGCGCTATCCCGAAGAGTTCCGCCGCTTCCAGCCCGACTGCCGCGCCAATGATTTCGGCAGTTGCACGCCGGAAGAGATCACCAACGCCTACGACAATACGATCCTCTATACGGACCATATCGTTTCGACGGTGATCGATAAATTGAAGCAGCGCTCAAATTCGCTGTCCGGCGCAGTCGTGTATTTCTCCGATCACGGCGAGTCGCTTGGCGAAAACGGGATCTACCTGCACGGTACGCCCTATATCATCGCCCCTTCGGAACAGACCCATGTGCCGTTCCTGGTCTGGGTGGCCGACGATCTGGCGAAGACCGGTGGCTATGACATGGCCTGCCTCGGAAAACGCGCCGCTGACGGCACCTATTCTCACGACAACATCTTCCACAGCGTCCTCGGCCTGATGGATGTCGCGACGAAGGTCTACGACCGCAGCCTGGATGTCTTCGCCGAATGCCGCCGTTCGCCGAACAAGCTGGCGCAATTGAATTGACGGCGAGCAGCCTCGAACCCGACTTGCGGTCCCGCTAAGCCGCGATCGCAAGTCCTCCCGCACCGTTCAAAGCCGCGCCGGCTGCCGCACTGTGCGCTCATTCTCCACATTGCCGGTATTGAGCGTCGTGTTCCGCTCCAGCAGCAGAACCTCGCATGTCGGCTCCGCCGTGGGGCAATGTTCGACGCCGTGCGGCACGATGATGTATTCGCCGGGGCCGAGGATAATATCGCCGCCATTCTCCTCGCGCAGCTTCATGCGAAGCGTGCCCTTGATAACGAGGAACAACTCGTCCTCCTCCTCGTGATGATGCCAATGAAAGGCGCCTTCGAGTTTGACGAGTTTGATCTGAAAGTCGTTGATGTCGCCACCGATCCGCGGGATCCAGGGCTCGTTGAACGCCGCAAAGGCTTTCGTGAGATTGATTTTCTTCAGCTCTGACATGCGCCTCCTCCTTTTCCCTCCAACGATCGAATGCCGGCCGGGACACTATCGACGGCGGCCCGGCCAAACGCAACGCCACCACACTACCACCGGGACCATATCGAATTCTTCGAACGGAATCGCCGAAACTTTGCAGATGGTTCGCGCGGGGGAACGGGGGTAAAGGCCTCCCCTAATGGAATTGCTATAGGCGACGGAAAAAATCATGACGGCAAACACTGTCGAATTCGGGCTCGATACTTTCGGCGACGTGACCCAAGACGAAGGTGGAACACTGGAATCCCACGCACAGGTCATCCGTAATGTGATTGAGGAAGGCGTGTTCGCGGACCAGCTCGGGGTCGATTTCTTCGGCATCGGCGAGCATCATCGTCAGGATTTCGCCGTCTCCTCGCCGGAAACGGTGCTTGCCGCGATTGCCGGCCGTACATCGCGTATCCGCCTTGGCTCCGCAGTCACGGTTTTGAGCTCAGACGATCCTATCCGCGTCTTCCAGCGTTTTTCCAGCCTGGATGCGGCCTCGAGCGGGCGCGCCGAGGTGATCCTCGGCCGCGGTTCGTTCACCGAATCCTTCCCGCTCTTCGGTTTCGAGCTGTCGCAATATGAAAAACTGTTCGAGGAAAAGCTCGATCTTTTCGCCGCCCTCCTCTCCAATGAACCGGTCACCTGGAAGGGAACGACCCGCCCGCCGCTCAGCAATCAAGGCGTCTTCCCGACGATCGAGAAGGGTCATCTGAGGACATGGATCGGCGTCGGCGGCAGCCCGGCTTCGGTCGTCCGCGCCGCGCAATATAATCTGCCGCTGATGCTGGCGATCATCGGCGGCAGCCCCTACCGCTTCCAACCCTATATCGATCTTTATCACAGGGCGTTCGCGCAATTGGGCGGCACGGTTCAGCGGATCGGCATCCATTCGCCGGGTTATATTGCCGATACGGATGATCAGGCCCGCGAAGAACTCTGGCCGAGCTACAAGGCGATGCGCGATCGCATCGGCCGCGAGCGCGGCTGGCCGCCGATGACGCGCAACGAATTCGATAGCGAGATCGAAAGCGGTTCGCTCTATGTCGGCTCGCCCGAAACGGTCGCCGCCAAGCTCGCACCGGTCATCAAGACGCTCGGCATCAGCCGCTTCCAGTTGAAATACAGCGCCGGCATGCTCAGCCACAGCAAACTGATGCATTGCATCGAACTTTATGGCCAGAAAGTTATCCCCGCGGTGCGAGCGGCGATAAGCAACGAGAGCTGAGATCCAGCTTTTTCAGCGGAAGGCTCGCCCTTCGGCGATCAGGCCGAAATCTCGTGGAATGTCATGGCAACGCCGTTCATGCAGTAGCGCAAGCCTGTCGGCTTTGGCCCGTCCGGAAAGACATGGCCGAGATGGCCGCCGCAGCGGCTGCAATGCACAGCCGTACGCGCCATGCCGAAGGAATGGTCCTCAGTCGTTCCGACTGCACCGTCGATCGGCGCCCAAAAGCTCGGCCAGCCGGTGCCGCTGTCAAACTTCGTGCTTGAAGAGAAAACATCCTGCTGGCAGCCGGCACAGGCGAAATTGCCCTTGCGCTCCTCATGCAGCAGCGGGCTGGAAAAAGGATATTCCGTCCCCTCCTCGCGCAGCACGGCATATTGGTCCGGCGTCAGCAGCTTGTGCCATTCTTCGTCAGTGTGGGTAACGGGAAATTTCTCGCCCGCAACGGCCGGGCCTGATGCCAAGCCAAGACGGGCCGCAACCGCCCCGAGGCCAGCGGCGATGAGGAGAAGTCGTCTGTTCAACATGTCTGGAACTCCCATCGAAGGGACGATCACCTGTCCCGCAAAATATACGGCGCTGGCGCGGATTTTGTTACATATCTGCGCGTGAAGCACCGAAACGTGATCATGAATGTGACTTTCGGCATCGTCTTATCCGAAAAATTCGAGCGGCTATCGGATAAGATCATGCAAAATCGACAGCTATCCGTTGCCCAGGATTCACTGCATGAACAGTCTCACACCGATCCTTTCCACCATAACGGCGTCCTTCCTCGGCTCTTTCGTCGAGGTCGTGGAAGCTTTCACCATCGTCCTTGCCGTCGGCGTCACACGGAGCTGGCGTCCGGCGCTGACGGGTGCAGCTCTCGCGCTTGCGGTGCTTGCAGCCCTCGTCCTCATCTTCGGGCCGCTGTTGGCGCTGGTGCCGATTACCACACTGCAATTCGTTGTCGGCGTTCTCCTGATCCTGTTCGGCATGCGCTGGCTGCGCAAAGCCATTCTGCGCTCACTCGGCGTAATAGCCCTGCATGATGAGGAAGCAGCCTTCTCCAAGGAAACAGCGGCGCTCCGGCAACAATCCGAGGACCTGCGCGCCGATTATCTCGCCGGCCTTGCTTCGTTCAAGGCGGTGCTGTTGGAAGGCGTCGAGGTGGTCTTCATCGTCATCGCCGTCGGCGGTGCCCATGGCCTGACGCTCTTTGCCGGCCTCGGCGCTCTGGCCGCGTTCATCCTGGTGATGCTGATCGGTCTGCTGGTCCATCGCCCGCTCGCGACAGTGCCGGAAAACACGCTCAAATTCATCGTCGGGCTGATGCTGACCAGCTTCGGCATTTTCTGGACCGGCGAAGGCATCGGCGCGGATTGGCCGGGCGAAGACCTTGCACTTATCGCCATCTTCGCAATTGTTGCCCTGGCGTCCTTCGCCATCATCCGCAGCCTGCGCGGCTCTATCGGCAAAACCACAGCAAAGGCAGTCCAATGAACATTATCCGCATCGCCCTATCCGAACTTATCGGCATGTTCATCGACGACGGCAGCCTCGCGGCCTTTTCCTTGATCCTGGTGATCGTGGTCGCCGGCGCGGTCAAGCTTCTCGCATTGCCGCCGCTCATCGGCGGCCTGCTTCTGCTGCTGGGCTGCCTTGCCATCCTCCTATACAGCGTTCGCCGCGCCGTGAAACGATGACATGACTATTCCTCTGCGGGTACCGGCATGCTCCCTCGACAGAGGGTCTCGCAGATGCGAAGAATTACGGGAATTTCAGCGCGATCGAGAGGCGTTCAGATGAGCAGCGCGTATCCGGAAATCTATCTGGTTCGGCATGGACAGACGGAATGGAGCCTCTCCGGCCGGCACACGGGGCGAACCGATATCCCCCTCACCCCCGCCGGTGAAGAAGCCGCCCGCAAGGTGGCTGGCCGCCTGCCCGCCATCGATTTCGCTGCCGTTTGGTCGAGCCCGTCTGAGCGTGCCAAAAGCACCAGCACGCTCGCCGGCTTCGGCGATGCCCGTGTCGTCAAGGACGATCTGGCGGAGTGGAATTATGGCGCCTATGAAGGCGTCACCACCAAGGAAATTCTGGCTCAGCGCCCCGGCTGGCAGCTCTTTCGCGACGGATGCCCCGATGGCGAAACGGCAGCCGATGTCGGCGCAAGAGCCGACCGGATTATCAGCGAGCTGCGGCAGTTGAACGGCAACGTCCTGATCTTCTCCAGCGCACATTTCCTGAGGGTCTTCGCCGCCCGCTGGCTCGGCCTTCAGCCGCAAGGCGGCGCACATTTCGTGCTCGACACCGCCAGCATCAGCATTCTCGGCTATGAACACGATCTGAGCGAACCGGTCATCCGCCGCTGGAACCAGGTTTAACGGGACGTCGATCGATAGACATCGAGCGGCAATAGGGCCGCTCGATCAAAGCTCCGCGACCACCCTTACCAGGCAGTCAGCCCCAGCAGCTTTTCGCCCAACGGCGTCAAAACGGCTGTCTCGGCATTGTGTTTTTCCCACTCCCGGGGATCACCGGGAAACGCGTCACGCATCGGATGATCGCGCTCGCGCCACAAGCGGATGCGTTCTTCACGCTCGGCAACATTGCCGAACTCGGCCGGATGCATCGAAATATACTGCGCCATGCGGACGCGGTTTTCCGCGTGGTTTGGGCGGACTCCGTGAGCAAGCAATGAATTGAAGATCATCAGATCACCCGGCTCCATGTCGATGTTGACGACCGAAAGGCCGGCCATGTCGGGGTGCATGGGGTCCCGATCCGCAGGCTGGGTTTTTTCCCATTCCTCAAAGTGCTCGAACAGTTCCGGCACGCACTGAAAACCCCCGACATCACCGTCCTGCTTCTTCAGGCTCAAGACGCCCTGAACCCCTATTGGCAGAGGGCGAAGGGACGTGTCGACGTCCCAGTGAATGAAGCCGTTCGGATTGCCTTTGATCTTCTTCGGCGGATTGAGATTGGCGCGATCGATCGTCACCCACAGGTCTTCGCGGTCCCAAATATCGACGAAGGCGCCATAGATGCGCGGCTCCATGCGATTGTCCCAAAGGTACTGGTGATTGTAGATCTCCAGCATGCCGGTGTTGTTGAGCTCCTTCATCTTGTGCTCGCGGCGCTGCGGCGCATACCAGGTCGATGGATCATTCGGGTCCTTCTCGTCGAAGGTCCAAAGCACCTCTGCAAGCCGCTCGACATTTGCCGGGGGGACAGCCTGCCGCACAATCACATAACCCTTGGTGATCCAATGCTGCCAGTCTTGTTGCGAGAGAACCCGCAGCGGCAATGTCTTCCTTATGTCCTTCAATTGCGTCGTGGCCGAAGAAGCGGTTGGATGCGCGTCGCGTTTCAAACCTTGCTGCATATACGTCTCCCATCTGGTTATCCCTGTCACATCAGGCGATGCTCGAGCAATAATGGGATGTCGGCAGTCCGTGTTGCTTGGTCCTGGCTTTTTCTGATACTATTCTGGCTTCTGTACTCTAGTTGACGCCCGATGAGACCCTATCTTGAGATATTGCCGCAGTCGCCGGAAACGTCGTGGAGCATGCTCAACCGGCGGCTCGACGATGTCATTCCCTTTCAATGGCATCATCATCCCGAATTCGAACTCACGCTCACGCTGAACTCGATCGGTCAGCGTTTCATCGGTGACCATAGCGGCGACTATGGCGACGGCGATCTCGTGCTCGTCGGACCCAACCTTCCGCATACATGGGCCTCACGCGCAAAGATCGATGAGCATAAGCCGCATGTCGCCCTTGTCTTTTGGTTCCATCGCGAATGGCTGTTGCAGATATCAGGCGGTGCCGTCGAATTTCGGCCGATCGAGGCGCTGGCAATGCGAGCCGATAACGGCTTGCAATTTTCGAAAGAGATCGCCGCGGCGGTACGGCTGGAATTCGAAGCAGTCTTTGAAAAACCGCCTGTCGAACGGCTGCTGTCGCTGTTGAGCATCCTTGTCACCATTGCCGGCGACAGGCAGGCGATGCCGCTTGCGAGCGCACCAGGCCAATCGCAGGAACTGAGGGAGAGCCGGGAACGCATCGACCGTGTTCTGACACACATGCATCTCAACTATGCGCGCGCCATCAGCCTGGACGAATTGGCCGATATCGCCGCGCTCAGCGTTTCCGGTCTACATCGGATGTTTCGCCGCCACACCGGCACCGCCATTTCCGACTACCTCATGCGTATGCGCATTGGCGACGCCTGTGCTCGCCTCTCCTCCACCAATCAAGCGGTCCATCATATCAGCGATGCCGTCGGCTATAATTCAATCGCCAATTTCAACAGGCAGTTCAAAACCCTGAAAGGCATGACGCCACGGGAGTACAGAAGATTGTTCGTCAGACGGTGACTCAGGGAACTCGAAGCAGCGCGGCAATCCTTGCCGCCGCGGCGTCCGCAGCCTCGGGCGCCATGCGTGCTATGCCGAACAGCAGTCCCGATCGCGGAGGGCCAAGATGCAGCGCGGACATGGAGCGAAGCGCAAAGCCCTGAGCGTTGATCCTCTGTAAGGTCGCCCGGTCATCCGTGCTGGCGTTGCGGAACCATGTCGCCAGTTGCAGCCCGCCGGTGCCCTCGCCGACATCGAGCCAATCTCCGCAATGACGGCGCAACGCGGAAACAGCCGCTGCCATACGCGCGGCATAGATCGCGTTCATGTGCCTCAGATGCGCGCGAAAACGGCCTTCGCGGATAAAATCGGCAAGCGCCGCCTGGATGTGGATCGGCACGACGGCCCCTCTCAGCCGCTGCGCCGCCGCGGTCTTGGAGACAAGCCAGGACGGCACGACTGCGTAGGCGACGCGCAGGCCGGGAACGAGCGTCTTCGAGAAAGTGCCGAGATAGGCTACCACTTCGCCGCGATCGATGCCCTGCAGCGCGGCGATCGGACGGGAGGCATATTGGAATTCGCTGTCATAATCGTCCTCCAGCACCACTGAACCATTGGCGCGGGCGAATTCCAACAGCGCCAAGCGGCGCGGCAGGCTCATCGTCACACCGGTCGGATATTGATGCGAGGGCGTGACATAGATCAGCCGTGGCGGCGGACCGGCGGCTCTCGCGACATCGATGCCCGCCTGGTCGCATGGCACCGGCACAAGGTCCGCGCCCGCCATTCGCAGCAATGCCTGCGCCGTCTCATAACCCGGTTCCTCCATCCAGGCGACGGTTCCAAGCCGGCGATCGGGCTGCAGCAGGACACGTGCCAGCAGATCGATGGCAGCTCCGGTAGAGGGAACGATGAGGAGTTGTTCGGGGCGGGCAGTCACACCGCGCGTGGCGGAGATATGATCGAGGATGGCCTCACGCAGCTCGCGAATGCCGCTGTGAGCGCCGTAGCCGAGATCATGCACCCGCAGCGAGCGACCGCGAGCGCCGAGGCATCGCGCCCAGGCGGCGTGCGGAAAAGCTGAGACATCCGGCACACCCGGCTCGAACAGGCCGCCCGCGGCACTCTCGGTCATCGGCATCGGACTGAGCGGCGTCGACGCAGCTTGCCCTTGCAGAGGCGGTGTCGTGAATGCGGCGACGCGGGTCGCGGCACCCGTCGCCGATTGCAGATAGCCCTCCGCTTTCAGCCGCTCATAGGCGTTGACCACGGTGGAGCGCGCAACACCGAGCGAAATCGCCAGCATTCGCGTCGACGGCAGCCGCTGTCCCGGCGGCATCTGCCCCTGGAGAATGCGATCGCGCATCACACGATATACCTGGCCTTCCAGGTCGCCCGCCACCCGATCGAGCGCCGGCCATTGTGCAATCGCTGCCATGACATCTCCAACTGGTCTGCGAGAAATACAAAAACTGGCTATTTATAACCTACCTCTTTGGCAGCATAGATTAAAGATGATACCAGTGAGGAAACGATGGCTGACCTTTACCCGCCCCAAGCTGACGACTATCCGACCACCGAACGCTCGCGCGTGCGGCGCGAACATCATCGCGGCAGCCATGCCCGCACGGATGTCCATGCCATTCTGGATGCATCACCCCTCTGTCACGTCGGCTATGTCATCAATGGTGCGCCCTATGTGACGCCGACGCTGCATTGGCGCGAGGGCGACCATGTCTATTGGCACGGTTCGGCGGCAAGCCGCTTTCTGCGCGCGGCTGAGGATATGCCTGTCTGCCTCACCTGCAGCCTCATGGATGGTTATGTGCTTGCCCGTTCCGCCTTCAACCACTCGGTCAACTACCGTTCCGCCATGGTTTTCGGCACGGCCCGCCTTCTCGAGGATGTCGAGGAGAAGGCCGATGCGCTCCGCCGCTTCATCGAAAATCTGTTCCCCGGCCGCTGGGACGGCCTGCGACCGATGACCCGCCAGGAGGTGAAAGCGACATCGGTCCTGAGGATGGAAATAGACGAGGCGACGGCCAAGGTCCGTAACGGCCCGCCAGGCGATATTGACGAGGCGGATTTCCCCGTCTGGGCGGGCGTCCTGCCGGTGCGAAGCCATCTGGCTCCGGCGGAAGCGGCACCGGGATTGCCGCATGGGATAGAGCTACCCGAACCGCTGGCGGCACTGATACAATCGGGCCGGATTCGATAAGTTATTTTCAGACTTGATACCAAAGGACTTCGACATGGACCTTGCGAATTGGAATGGCGTGCCGCGCCCGGAACGGATCACTTTGGAAGGCCGCTATGTCCGGCTGGAGCCGCTCGACCCGGCGCGCCATGGCGCTGATCTCTGCGCCTCGGCGCAAGCGCCCGGTGCCGAAGATCGCTTCCGCTATCTCTTCGAGAATGCACCGGCCGATCTCGCCACCTTCACGCCATGGCTCGAAAAGGCCGCTTCCGGCACCGACCCGCTGTTTTTCGCCACCATCGATAAGCGGACCGGCAAGGCCGAAGGCCGCCAGGCGCTGATGCGCATCGATCCCGTACATGGCGTCATCGAAATCGGCAGCATCCTCTGGGGGCCGGCGATCGCGCGCAGCCGCGTCACCACCGAAACGCTCTATCTCTTCGCTTCCTACGTCTTCGATACGCTCGGCTATCGCCGTTTCGAGTGGAAATGCAACAATCTCAACGAGCCATCGAAGCGCGCTGCGGAGCGTTTCGGCTTCACCTTCGAAGGCATCTTCCGCCAGCATATGGTCGCCAAGGGCACGAACCGGGACACCGCCTGGTTCGCGATGATCGACGCCGATTGGCCGCGCCTGAAGGCCGGCTACGAGAGATGGCTGTCTCCTGAGAATTTCGACGAGGCCGGGCAGCAGAAGAGCAGGCTGACGTTCGACCGCTGATCGCGCACCCGGCGGTCGCTCCGATTCGAGAGATGACCGCCGGCCACATCGGCCTTGTCAGACCGCCCGGAACGCGTTCTGCAACATGAGAGAAACGCAAACGCTTCCGACGAACTCAAGATTTCGCTTCCTCGCCCACAATCATCGCGGTACATATCGCGCATATTTTAAGCGCCACCCCACCCCGATCGATTAGAATCCGAGGATAATGGCATGACATTTCAAAACAGTTCGCGTCTCTACGCTGCTGTTTCATCCTTGTTGTGGCCGGCGATCTTTTGCGCCGGACTGACAGGCTCCTATTTTGCGTTTCAGTCGCCGATGCGGCTCCTTTGGTTCAATGTCGTCTACCTCTCCATCGTCGCGACGATTGCGCTTTTCGAGCGGCTTATGCCCTATGAGGAGACCTGGCTGGAACGCGACGGCGAGACGATCAGCAATATCGCGCACACGCTTTTGAGCAAAGGCAGCGTGCAGATCGCAGCAGCCATTGGCACGTCATTTCCAATGGCGGTGGCGACGGTGGCGCAACCTCTCCTGAGCCATCAGGCCCATATCTGGCCGGAGCAATGGCCGCTGGCCCTGCAGGTCGTGCTGGGGTTGATCATCGCCGAATTCGGCCTCTATGCCGCCCATCGCCTTGCGCATGAGTACCTGTCCCTTTGGCGGTTCCATGCCCTGCATCACAGCGTCGAGCGGTTGTGGGTCATCAATACCGGGCGTTTCCACATCATTGATTCGCTGTTCAAGATCGCGCTCGGCCAGATCCCGCTCTATCTCTTGGGTGCGCCGCTGCCGGTTTTCCTGTGGATTGGCGCGGTGACGGCGTTTATCGGCCTCCTCACCCATTGCAACATCGACGTGCGCACCGGCCCGCTCGACTGGTTCCTCTCGACGCCGCGCCTGCACCGCTGGCATCACTCGAAACTGCTTTCCGAGGGCAACACCAATTACGGCGAAAACCTCGTGATCTGGGACCAGATTCTCGGCACCTACTACAATCCGCCGCGCCCCTCCTCCACCGACATCGGCATCAGCGGCAAGGTTGCCAAGGGCTTCCTTGCCCAGCTCGTGCAGCCCTTCTCCACCAAGGGACGTAGGCAGATCATCGGGAAAAAGCCGAAGGAGCTGGTGGCCAAGGAAAAGCTGGCAGCAAGGAAGGCCTCCGTTCGTAAGCAAGCCGACGAGCCGATCCGAAAACGGGCTGAAGGATGATGATGAACGGCATCCGTCGGTTGGTGTCGAAGCGCGCTGGCAATGGCCGGAAGGCATAGACTTTTTTCATCGAAACCGGCCCCGCCAAATGCCAGGATGCAACCAGTGCTCGGAAACCTATTTCAAACCGAGAAGATATTGTCATCTAACGTGTATTGAAAAAGATACCCCAGGGCGTTACCTATCCGACGCAAATTGATGGTCATGACAGATTAGGAAAATCATTGAAATGGAAGGGAGATTTACCCCAGATCATCTCAAGCAACTTCATAGAATATTTTTCACATCGCGTGAAATAGACCGGCTTGAACGAGAATTCATCAAGCAAGGCATAGCACATTTTCACGTTTCTGGTGCCGGACATGAGTCGACGGCGCTGCTCAATGAATTCCTCCATGATGACGATTGGTTGCATCTGCATTATCGCGACAAAGCCTTGATGCTGGCGCGCGGCATGCCCATTCGTGAGTTTTTCTCCAGCCTTCTCGCCACGGCCAATTCCCATTCCGCCGGCCGGCAGATGAGCGCGCATCTTTCCTCCCGCGCTCTCAACATCACCTCCATCGTCGGCCCCGTCGGCAATAATGCATTGCATGCCGTCGGCGTTGGCGCCGCGCTGAAACACAAGTCCGGCATGCCGATTGCCGTTTGTTGCGTCGGTGACGGCACCACGCAGCAGGGCGAATTCGTCGAAGCCGTGGCCGAAGCCGTCCGCAGCCAATATCCCGTCGTCTTCATTGTCGAAGACAATAGTTTTTCCATCTCGACACGCACGACCAAGCAAACCTTCTTCGACCTACCGACCGGGCCCGCCTCTTCTTTCTACGGCCTCGATATCATCCGTGCCGATGGCGACGATCTGCAGGCATCGCGCGAAGCTTTCCGCAAAGCCGTCCGCCACAGCCGCAACAACCGCACGCCGAGCCTGGTGATCCTCAACGTCGAGCGCCTATCCGACCATACCAACGCCGACGACCAGAAAACCTATCGCACCCAGGATGAGATCGAGACCGGCTCCGTCCGCGATCCGCTGGTCAATCTGCGTGCCGCCCTGCTGAAGGCAGGTGTCGATGCCGATGCGCTGGAAAAGATCGAGAGGGACCTGACTGCCGAGGTGCAGGCCGAAGCAGCCCTTGCCCGCAAGGAAGATGCGCCGCATGTCGAGCCGGAGGCGAAAGCGCCCTACCCGGCTTCGTTCGACAAAACCCCCGAATACCGCGGCGGCAAGAGCGCGGTCACCCTAACCATGCGCGAAGCGCTGAACGGCGTGCTCGACAAGCAGCTTGCCGACAATCCCGATGTCGTCCTCTTCGGCCAGGACATCGAAGATCCCAAGGGCGATGTTTTTGGCGTCACCCGCGGCCTCAGCACGAAATATCCCGAGCGGGTGCGCAATGCGGCGCTCAGCGAATCCACCATTGTCGGCACTGCTGTCGGCCGTGCGCTTGCCGGCGAGCGGCCGGTTGCCTTCCTCCAATTCGCCGATTTCCTGCCGCTCGCCTATAACCAGATCGTCTCGGAGATGGGCAGCATGTACTGGCGCACCCAAGGCGCCTGGGAATCGCCCGTCATCCTGATGGTGAGCTGCGGCGGCTATAAGCCGGGCCTCGGCCCGTTTCATGCGCAGAGCTTCGAAAGCATGCTGGCGCATACGCCGGGCATCGACGTCGTCATGCCCTCCAGCGCCGGCGATGCCGCTGGCCTGCTCAACGCCGCCTTCGAGTCACGCCGCCCGACCGTCTTCCTTTACCCCAAGGCGGTGCTCAACAATTCCGACGGCCGCACATCCACCGATCTCGACACGCATTTCGTCCGCCCCGGCCTGTCGCGCTATGTCGCCCGCGGCCGCGACCTGACGCTGGTCACTTACGGCAACACGGTTTCGCTCTGTGCCAAGGCGGCAAGCGCCTTTGAAGCCCAGGGTTTTTCGGTGGAAGTCATCGACCTTCGCTCGATCTCACCCTGGGACGAGAAGGAAGTGCTCGCCAGCGCCAAGCGCACCCGTCGCCTGATCGTGGTGCACGAAGACAATCGCACGGTCGGCATGGGCGCCGAAGTCGTCGCGACCGTCACCGAGAAAACCGACGTGCCCGTCATCGTCCGTCGGCTTGCCCGCTCGGATGCGCATGTACCCTTCAATTTCCGCAATCAGTTGGAAACGCTGCCGTCCTACAGCAAGCTGGTCGATCTGATGGCCGAGGTTCTCGAATGCGAGGTCACCTGGCATGAAGAGGACAAGTCCGGCCCGACCGCAGCCATCAAGGCTATCGGCTCCGGCCCGGCCGATGAAAGCGTGCTGGTGACCGATCTCCTGGTCAAGCCCGGCGATACGATCGAGGTTGGCCAGCTCGTCGCCGTGGTCGAGGCAACCAAGGCTTCGGTTGAAATCTGCGCCAATATCGGCGGCGTTGTTCAGGAGGTTTTCGCCAAGATCGGCGATCAGATCGCCACCGACAGCGCGCTTTTGACCGTTGATGCCAACCGTGACCTGAGCGAGCGCAACTTCGCGCTCGCCTCTGAGACGCATAATAAATTCGTTCTGCGCCGGCTGAAGTCGCATTCGATCCCCGCGCTGCGCCGCCATTCCGGCAACTTCACCGAAATCGCCGTCAGCGGCATGGGCTTTGCGACCGGCGCTCGCCGCGTCAGCAATGAAGATATCATCCACAATTGGCCGAACCGGCGCGCCGAGGAAATCTTTGCCCTGACCGGCATCAAGAGCCGCTTCTGGGTCGGCCCCGACGAAGGCACGTTGAGCCTCGCGACCAAGGCTGTCCGCGATCTCCTGCGCCAGACCAATATGACGATCCACGATATGGATCTCGTCATTGCCGCCACCGGCACACCCGATATCGCCACGCCGTCGCTCGCAAGCCGCGTTGCGGTTGCCGTTGCCGAAGACGGCGTGCGGCCGTCGCTTGCCGCTTATGACATGGGAGCCGCCTGCTCCGGCTATCTCTACGCTTTGCAGCAGGCCTACGATTTCATCGCCCAGCAGAACGATGCCAAGGTGCTGATCGTCACCTCGGAAGTGCTGTCGCCGCTGCTCGACATGAACGATTTTTCCACCGCCATCCTGTTCGGTGATGCCGCCACGGCTTGTCTCGTCACCAGCCGCGACATGGCGCGCAATCCGCTGTTTGCCGCGAGCCGTCCGGTCATCAGCGGCCGTCCGGAGCCGGGTGACCTTCTCTACGTGCCGTTGCCGGACGAAGGCGTCATTTCGATGAACGGTCGCTCGGTCTTCACCGAGGCCGTGCATTCCATGTCGCGCTCGATCGAGGACGCTTGCGTCGATGCCGGGCTTGAGCTCGCCAATCTCGATCTTCTGGTGCCGCATCAGGCGAACCAACGCATCATCGACACCATTGCCAAGCGCAGTGGCCGGCCGGCACTCAGCGTCATCGAGACCTACGGCAACACCAGCTCGTCGAGCATCCCGCTCGCCATGATGCATGTGGCCAATGAACGCTCTGAGCCACTCAACCTCGGCCTCGTCGCCTTCGGCGGCGGCATGACGTCGGGCGCAGCCATCGTGCGCACGATAAAATAACTGTAACCGGCTTCAGACCGACCAAAACAACCCCCCGGAATCCTCTTAGGATCCGGGGTTTTCTGTAAGATCTATACGCGCTGTAACCTATGCCTTCGGGCGATTTCTCAGCGCCTCGGCTTCGGCATAGAACTTCTTTTCCCATTCTTTGTGATTGTCGAGGCCTTCGCGGATGAAGGGCGTGAAGATCGCCAGGTTCATCAGCGCCCAGTTGACAATGCGGGCCGGGAATTTCAGCGGCTTGACGAAATCGACGAAGAGCACCACGCGGGTCTTGTCGGTGTGGTTCCAGGCCTCGTGCTCATAGGCATCGTCGAAGATCAGCGCCTTGCCTTCCTGCCAGTGGCAAACCTGCTTGTCGACACGGATGGCAAGTTTGTCGTTCGGCTCCGGCACGATGAGGCCGACATGCAGGCGCAGCACACCATTGTAAGGGCCGCGATGAGCTGGAAGATGCTTGCCTGGCTCGAAGATCGAGAACATCGCCGTTTTCAGGCCCGGAATTTTCTGCACGGCCGCCCAGGTATTCGGGCAGGCCTTGATGTTCTGCTCGGATTTCACGCCGAAACCAAGAAGGAAGAAAGTCTTCCAGCGGCTATCCGTCGAAATGGTCTTCACATCGGTGGAGATGTCCTGAAAGGTCGGCAGTTCGCTCTGTCGCTGCAGCACTTTTTCCAGCTCGGCGCGGATCGCGGGAAAATCCTTCTCGATCTCGGCCGCCCAGGGAAAGGTCGCATTGTCATAGACCGGCGGATTGCCGAGTTTGGCGTATTTTAGATTGAGGCTTTCGGCCCAGGCGACGATGCTCATGAAAAAGCGCGTCATTGCGCTGGGGCGATCCATCGGCGCGATGCCGGCCGTGCCGAAGGTTTGCTCCGGAGCACGCGGCTCAGTGGTTGTGGGAGCTGGTACGCTCAAAGTGCTCTCCGTCATGTCTGTCTAATAGGGGCTATATTGGGAGGGAGGGAATCTTGTCTCAGAGGAAGTTGCGTGGAAATCTTGGGAGGGCGATAGGTCCGACAATTGCAGCCTTTGTCTGGCCCATCCTTGATCGGCGCGCGACTCCTTTGTTATGCAACGATCATAATAGGCGATTATATGAGTTCGTTAGTCGAATTTCGCAAGGGAAACCGTTCGTGAGAGCGGCGTCTTGTCGTGCGATGAAATCCCAACGAATTCTCCGAAATGCTGCGCTGCGGAATCGGCAAAAATGCGGCCGGCAGCGACGCCTTTTGCCGCAGGTAACTTCACATTTTCGATAGCCGCGCCTTATCGAGCGTTCACCCCTAAGCGAATAGTTTATGCCGTCTGGCTTTGCGCGAGCAGCCGAATAATCATGAGCCCGGCCACCAATGCGCCCAATGACAAGGCGACCGAAAGCGTGACATAGATCAATGACGTCGCCCATTGGCCCCGGTCCCAGAGCGCGACCGCATCCAATGAAAAGGTCGAGAATGTCGTGAAGCCGCCAAGGATACCTGTGGTCAGAAAGAGCCGAAACTCCTGCGACAGGCCGCTGCGGAGAATGAAATATTCGGTCAGCAGGCCCATGATCAACGAGCCGACAACATTGACCGCGAGAGTTCCGAATGGAAAGCCAAGGCCAAACAAACGGATGGTCGCCTGATTGACACCGAGACGAAAGGCGCCGCCCAATCCAGCGCCAAGGAAGACGATCAGATAGTTCATGAAACTCCCCTGGTAAAAATTAGAACGGCAAGCTTGTCGCTGATCATGGCTCCGAACCTTTCCCTTGGGATTGCAATGACGTCTGGCGAACTTTGCCGATCATGTCGCCGAGTGAATTGACGCCGAGATCGCGAAGATGGCGAAGGCTGACGTCGGGGGGAATGGGATTGGCGGCGGCACTCTTCGCGATACCGATACGCTGCGACAGGTAGATACTGGTGTGACCGCTGCAGATATAGGCAAGAAAGCAGGCGACGGCGAAATAGACCGTATGCGTCGCGCCGAAGAGCTCGATGCCCATGATCATGCAGGCAAGCGGCGTATTCGTAGCGCCTGCGAAAACCGCAATAAAGCCGAGAGCCGCGAAGAGATCGACCGGCGCACCGAGAACGGCGGCAACGGCGTTGCCGAGCGCAGCACCGATGAAGAACAGCGGCGTCACCTCCCCGCCCTTGAAACCGGAGCTGAGCGTCACAATCGTGAAGACCGCCTTCCAAAACCAGCTCCAATAGTCGATGCGCGCCGGATCGAAGAAGCCGAGAATGGTTGCATCGTTGGCATTGGGCGACCAGACACCGAGGCCCAAATATTCGCGGGTGCCGAGCACATAGACGAGGCCGATCAGGATTGCGCTGGCGATGACGGGCCTGAGCGGCGCGTAGGCGCAGATGCTCTTGAAGGCAGCCGACATCCCGTGGGAAAGTTCGCTGAAGCAGCGCGCCATCAGCCCGAAGAGCACGCCGGCGATGCCGACTTTCGCCAGTAACAGCGTGTCGAGATGAAACGTGCTCGCCGGAGTGCCGGCAAGATAGACGATATGATACTGAACATGTTCGATACCCCAGGCATGGCATGTCCAGTCGGCCGCAATCGCCGCCATAAGAGAAGGGATCAAAGCTTCATACTGCATGCGCCCGATCGTCAGCACTTCCAACGCAAAGACCGCGCCGGCAATCGGCGTACCGAACACCGCACCGAAACCGGCGGCAATGCCGGCCATCAGCAGGATACGAACCTCGGCGTGGCTTAATCGGAAAAGCTTGGCAAAGGCGCTGGCAATACTGCCGCCGAGCTGTACTGCCGTTCCCTCGCGCCCCGCCGAACCGCCGACCAGATGCGTCAATACGGTCGAGACGAGGATAAACGGCACCATACGCAGCGGCACGCCGCCGCCGGGCTCATGGATCTGCTCGACGATCAGATTATTGCCGCCCTCCGCGCCCCGGCCGAAACGCTGGTAGACCAACACCATCAGAAAGCCCGCGACCGGCATCAGAAAGATCAACCAGGGATGATCGAAACGCGCAGCCGTCGCCCGGTCGAGGCTCCACAGAAACAATGCACAGAGCGACCCGACCACGGCAGCCATCGGCACTACCAGGATGATCCATTTGAATATGCTGCGCAGTTGCTGAAAGCGATAATGAAAAAATGAGAATGCGGACATCAGTTCGCCTCTCCCGGAAGACCGGCGGTGGGCCTGTCGGGGACAATGATCATTGAACAAGAAAGCGGTGACAGCAGGATTGCGGACATGACTCTACTCCATCGCCCGTCAGGCGTATTGAGTAGGAGTCATTAGCGACCCTGAAAATTCAGAGCAGCGGTTCGGCCACCATGGCCCGGCAGAATCCATTACCGTTGGATTTTCCATACAGATAGGCGAATGCCCCTGTCAATCCGGCGTCGCAAGCACGGTCTTCATCAATCGGCTTTGGCAACCATTTCGATAGGAGCGAGCAAGCCGCCTCCGACCGATGTGCTGACATTGCCCATCCGCTCCGCCGCCCTCGGCCCCATCAGCGCGCCGAGGCTCAGCCCCTGCCCGCCGTTTGCGGCGCTGGCGCGCATCTCCTGCGCCATCCGGATTGCCAATGCGCTGCGATCCTGTTCGAACTCCACCGTGAAGCCGGCCCCTTTGAGCAATTGACGATAGGTCATGGGACTGCACACGAAACTTGTTTCCGGCGTCATTGCCCAGGGCATAGGATAAGGCACCGCGCCGTCGCGAACCTGCATGATCTCGTAAAGGCCGAACCGGCCGCCACGCTTCAGCACCCGCCGTATTTCAGCAAACAACGACGCCTTGTCTTCGATGTTCATGCCGACATGGATCAGCGTTGCGCGCTCGAAGCTTTCATCGGCAAAAGGCAACGCCAGCGCGCTCGCCTGGTGGAACGACACCTGCATGGTCATGCCGCATCGCGCGGTCAGGGCATTGGCGACGTTGACGAATTCCTCGGTCAGATCGACACCGGTGACGATACAACCATACTCGCTGGCTATATAGCGCGCCGAACCGCCAATCCCTGATCCGATGTCGATAAGCCGCATGCCATCGAGCAAATCGAGATCTTTGGCGAATTCCACCGTAGCCTCGCGCCGCCCGAGATGGAATTCATCGACACCGGCGAGATCGTCGATGCTGAGATGCTCGATATCCTTGCCGCTGGCCGTGAGCCCGCCGAGAATCGTCGCCTCCAGTGATCCACGCGTATAGTGGCTTGCAACCTGTTCTTCGGTGGACATGACCCCTTCTCCCATGACCCGCATTCACACGATCATGGAAGAATGCTGCGCCCCCGCCCCCGCTCCGTCAAGCGGTTGCAGCGACACGACGTATCTTGTGGCCCGGCAAATGGTGCATAGGGCAAGATCGGGATCGAGCAAGGGTTTGCGCAGTTCGATGTAACTGGGCAGAAATCCCATCGCCTTCAGACACGACATTGACCGCGCCACCCGGCCCTTCGTTAAGGCTCAGGGCGTTCGTCGGCTATGCCGACTGCTCCTCACGCCATCCTGATCCCTGCAAGCAGTAGGGAGAGTTCCGGTTGCCGGTTTGTGTCCGTCTTGCGATAGATCGATTTCAAATGGGCGCGGGCAGTCTGATAGCTGACGGTACGCTGGGCGGCGATATCGTGCAGCGTCATACCCTGGGCAAGCAGCAGGGCAATTTCCGCCTCGGCGCGGGTCAATCCAAAAAGCTTGGTCAGGGTTGCCGGGCGCTGGTGGACTTTCTCCTCAGGGTCCTCAATGGTCGCAAAGGCACAGGAATGACAGAAAATATCCTGCATGCCGCCATCGAGACGCTGCATGCGCACGATAAGCGGCCGCCTGCCTTTGCGGCTGAGCAGCAGGATATCGGGCTCCCCCGTTGTCAGCAGGTTGTCTTCGCCCAATACGACCTTGAGCTGCCGGTCGAATGCGTTTGCGTCATCCTTGCGGGTCGGACGCATTTGCCCCTGGGTGATCTGCAGATCGGGGCCGAGCAATCGGCGCATCTTCTCGTTGACGGTGGTCACAAGGCCCATCCGATCGAAAAACACGCAGGCGACGTTGGCCATTTCGAAGGCGGCCGCCATGCCCTTCACTTCACTTGCGGATATGTCGCGCATAATTCTCGCCGTGATCATAAGTTTCTGACGAATGCGATATAAATTTCTTGCTTCTTCTCGGCTGTAGGGACCGTCCTTGATCCGCCGCTGCAAGGCAAAAGCCAGGAGATCGTCACCTGACGAAAAACCTATTATTGCCGACCAACGCAGGCCGAAACGTTCTTGGGAATGGTAGAAGTCGAGTGTTTTGAACTCGTCCTCCCCCGCAAAATCCTGCTCGACCATCACTCCCGCACGTCTCATGATCGGCACGTTCTGTCTGCGAAAGTCCTGCTTGTACCACTCTTCCGCGAAATAATTCTCCATCGCGGGAATAAGACTTTCGGTGACGATGAATGTATTCAGCAACCGACCTTCGATCGGCGCGATGTTGACGCCGTAGGATCCGGTCGCGGCCGAGACCTTCTCCAGCACGACCGGCCACAGCGTCGGATCCAGCGCAGCGCCGAAGAATCCGTCCGTTGCCCGGTCTAGCGCATGGAGATCAAACCGCATTGTCCCCTCACCTCGGCCTGATCGGCCGATCCAAGCACTTCACCCACCATACCCATAAGTATTATGTGCGAATCAGTTTATTGATATAAATTCTAAATAATTCAAGAAACATTTTTGGTATTAGCGATATTTTATAGAATATTCCCAATATACGATATGTCTAATATATAAAAAATAATCAACGATATCATCGTTTTAATAATAAAAACAAAATATACCTTGGAATTGTACTGTCTTCAAAAGAAACGGCCGCCCGAAGGCGACCGCGTGAACGTCGAAGGAAAAAAAGAGGTGCCGTCAAACCTTTAGTTCGCGTCTCTCCACTTCCGTGACCATCGCAAGATCCAGCACCCGCTGCAGATTGGCGGCATGGCGGAAGCTCGGGTCCTGATGGCTGCCGGTCATGACGGCATCGGCGAAGCGCTGATAATTGGTCGGCACCGGCGGAACCTCGATAACCTTCCATGTCGCCGTTTCGGTATCATCGCCGAGGCAGGCACGCAGCTCGGAGCCAGCCGGACTATGGGAAATTTCCAGCCCGCCCCTCTCGCCATAGATACGTAACTTCAGCTCGTTGAGATGCCCCGTTGCCCAGCGGCTGGCATGCACGACACCGAGCGCACCATTGGCGAAATCGACTGTCATCGAAAAGCTGTCGTTCGCGTCGAGCGTGTATTCGCCGATGCGCTCGTCCGGCGCCTTGTTGAAGGTCTTCAGCCGGGCAAAGACATGGTCGATATCCGTCGCCGCGCCATAGGCGGCGAAATCGAGGATATGGATGCCGATATCGCCAAGCACGCCGTTCGAACCATGACCGGTCGACAACCGCCACAGCCACTTGGATTCGCTGCGCCAATCGCCCCAGGCCCTCGAGACCAGCCAGCTTTGCAGGTAGGACGCCTCCACATGCTTCACCGTGCCGATCTCACCCGATATCACCATCTCGCGTGCCCTCTGCAGCGGCGCGACATTGCGATAGGTAAGGTTCACCATATTGACGACGCCGGCGCGTTCGGCCGCCTCCGTCATTTCCAGCGCCTTGTCGTAATTCTCCGCAAGCGGTTTCTCGCAGAGCACATGCTTGCCGGCGGCAAGCAGCGGCAAGGTGGTCGGATTATGCGCCCGATCCGGCGTGACGTTGGTCGCCGCGTCGAACTCGCCCCAGGCGAGCGCTTCGTCCAGCGACGAAAAGCGCTTCTTGATATCGAACATATCGGTGAAGGCCGTGAGCCTCGTCGCATCCGTATCCACGGCACCAACGACCTCGACACCTGGAATACGGGCGAAATGCTCCACATGGTTCTTCGCCATGCCGCCCGTGCCAACAACTATGAGACGCATATTGTACCTCAGCGATAACCGGCTTCGCCGGCCTGGTGGAGTTTCGGGCCACGTTCGACGATCGGCTCCAGCGCCTTTTCGACCGGGACATTCGGCGCATCATGGATGCTCGCCTGCGTGCCGAGCGGATTGTGCGCCCACTTGACGCCGTTGATCAGCACCTTCTGCACGGTCTCATTGTGATAGGTCGGATAGGTCTCGTGGCCGGGGCGGAAATAGAAGATATTGCCCGCGCCGCGACGCCAGGTCATGCCGGAACGGAAAACTTCGCCGCCCTGGAACCAGGAAATGAACACCGTTTCCAGCGGCTCCGGAACGGAGAACTGTTCGCCATACATTTCCTCGTTTTCCAGCTCGAAATGCTCGCCAAGGCCGGCGGCGATCGGATGGCGCGGATTAATGACCCAAAGACGCTCGCGCTCGCCGGCCTCGCGCCACTTCAATGCGCAGGGCGTGCCCATTAGCCGCTTGAAGATTTTCGAGAAATGGCCGGAATGCAGCACGAGAAGGCCCATGCCTTCCCAGACGCGTTTGGCGACGCGCTCGACGATTTCGTCCTTTACGGCGCCGTGGTCCTTATGACCCCACCAGACGAGGACATCCGTGTCCTTCAACCGTGCCTCGCTCAGACCATGCTCTGGCTCCTGCAGCGTCGCAGTCGTCGCCTCTATGCCGGCATCCCTATTCAGCGCCTTGGCAATCGTCGTATGCATGCCTTCCGGATAGATCTCAGCGACGACCTTGTTGGTTTGCTCATGGATATTCTCCCCCCAAACGACGGTGCGAATGGTCATTTCGGTGCTCCTCTAAAAACACACTTAATGGAATAGGTTAGCCGATCCAAAGCGCTTTGAGAAATAGCCGCTCAACTCTCCTCTCGGCCTCCTGAGCCAAAGACATAGCCGCTCATTAGCGATTTGACAAAGGCAAAATCGCCGCAACCGAAAACGTTTTCGGTCATATGATATAAACCGTGAATGTAAGGTGTGTAACGCGCTCTAATGCGACACGGATTTCGAAAAAAGATTGACCACGAGCACGCCGGCGATGATCAGCCCCAGGCCGATAATGGCAGCCAGATCGAGTTTCTGGCGGAAAAATACCAGGCCGACAACAGAGATCAGCACGATGCCGAGCGCGCTCCAGATGGCATAGGCAATGCCGACCGGAATGACACGCAGGGTCAGCGACAGGAAATAGAAGGCGGCAACGTAACACAGCACAAGCACGATCGAGGGACCGAGGCGGGTGAACTGCTGCGACATCTGCAGAGCCGTCGTACCGATCACTTCCAGTACAATCGCCACCAGCAGCATCGCATAGACAGATGCATTCGCCATTACGGTCTTCCCTTGATTTCTAAAGCTGCGTGAGTTCGATCAGCCGGTCGATCAGTTTTTCACGGGCGCTCTCATCCATCTCATGGCTGCCGAGAAGGTCGGCGAGCCAGAGCCCATCGGTCGCAAGCCGCACGATCGCGGCATCCGCCGAGGAGTCCGTGCCGACATATTCCTCGCTGCGCTCGCGCACCCAGTTCCGCCAGCGTTGCCGCAACTGCGGTTCGCTGAGCAGCACCATCGTCACCTGCGCCCAGTCCTTTGTTTCCTGTGGCTGGTCGCGAAGCGCGAGGCAGGCGCGGAGGTAGCCGCGGGTAAAACGCCCATGCGGCAACGGATCGGCCCGCATCGCCTCTTCGATGGCCCGGTCCAGGCGCTCGAGCAGGCTGTCGAATAACGCCTCCAAGAGGGTATTCTTGTTGGGAAAATGATGCAGCAGCCCGCCCTTGCTCACACCGGAGGCACCGGAAACGGCATCCAGCGTCACCGCCGTCATCCCCTTCTCCGATGCAAGCCGCGCCGCCACCTCCAGCAACTGCTGGCGGACGAGCAAAGGCTGCTTCTTTCTGTGGTGCGCGTCAGACATGCCAACATAACATACCAAATAGACGGTTTCGTCAATGGCAGGTTTGACACTCTGCGCCGGCGGCAGCAATTATTCTCGGCTGCTAGTGCGTACTCTCGATCGCGGAATGATGGGCAACATCGTTCTGGTCGAAGATCGTCAACTTCGCACTGTTGACCGTAAAGGCGATCGGCGCCCCCGTGGCGATGGTCGTCATGCCCGGGTCGGTCCCGATGATCTTCGAGCCGTCCTTCAGCCTGACATGGACGAGTGAGCGGTCGCCCAATCGCTCCACCGTCTCGACAGTGCCGGCAATGTCGCCCTTCTCCGCCGTCGCGACCACCAGATATTCGGGCCGGATGCCGAGCGTCAGTTCGGACCGCGTTATACCGTTCAGCGGAACCGACGTCTTGATAACAGATCCATCGGGCAAGGTCGCCGTCGCAAAGCCGCCGGCTTCGCCGACATTGGCTACATTGACGAAGTTCATGCCCGGAGAGCCGACGAATTGAGCGACATAGCGCGTCGCGGGCCGCGTATAGATCTCCACCGGCGTCGCCACCTGTTCGATCTTCTTGTTGTTCAGCAACACGATCCGGTCGGCAAGCGTCATCGCCTCCACCTGGTCGTGGGTGACGAAGACCATCGTTGCGCCCAGTCGTTCATGCAATTGAGCGAGCTCGACACGGGTGCGGGTGCGCAGGCCGGCATCGAGGTTGGACAGCGGCTCGTCGAACAGGAAAACCTCAGGCTCGCGCACGATGGCACGACCGATGGCGACACGTTGGCGCTGGCCGCCGGAGAGTTCGGACGGCTTGCGATCCAGCAGATGCGGCATCTCCAATATCTTGGCGGCGGCATCGATGCGCTTTGCGATCTCCGCCTTCGGCGTCTTGATGTTCCGGAGGCCGAACGACATGTTGTCGCGAACAGTCATATGTGGATAAAGCGCATAGGACTGGAACACCATCGATACGCCGCGCTCGCCAGGCGGGAGCTGGTCGACGCGCTTGCCCCCGATCCAGATTTCGCCGCTCGTGATCGATTCAAGCCCGGCAATCATCCGCAGCAAAGTCGACTTGCCACAGCCGGACCCGCCCAGAAACACGACAAACTCTCCGCGCTGAATGGTCAGGTCTATGTCGTTGAGAACCTGCACCGCACCGAAATGCTTGGTGAGGGATTTGATGTTGATACCAGCCACTTTTTCCTCCTCCAGGAGAATTGAACTTCGTCAGACCTGCCTTGTCCCTCGGCCTATTTGACAGCGCCGACCGCTACACCACGCGTCAGCGTGCGTTGGAAAATCAGGAAGAAGATCACCGTCGGTGTGACGCCGAGCAAAGACGCCGCCGCGATCGCTGTCGGATCCTGCGTATTGGCGCCGGACAACACGCCCATAGCGACGGAGACCGTTTGGTTATTGTTGGAGACCAGGAAAACCAGGGGGATCAGGAACTCGTTCCAGGTCCAGATGAAGAAGAAGGTTGCCAGCACGGCAAGCGTCGGCCGCAGAACCGGTACGATCACCATCCAAAGGATTTGCCAGCGGCTGGCATTGTCGATCTGCGCCGCCTCGATGATCTCCCGCGGGAACGTCGTCAGGACCGATGACAGAAGATAAGTGCCGAATGCGGTGTGCAAGACGCCGATGATCAGGATCACGGAAAGCATCGAGTCGAACAGACCGACCTGCTTGGCCATGTAGTAAAGCGGATAAACCAGTGCTTCCTGCGGGGCCATGATGGAAATCAGCAGGACCACCAGCAATGCCTTTCCGCCCCGCACGCGCCCGATGCCGATGGCATAGGCATTGAGCAGGCTGAGGACGACAGCCAGTATGGCCGTGCACCCGCTGATCAGAATGCTGTTGAAGAGCTTGCGGGTGAAATCGACCGTCGTCCAGAAGTTCTTGAGCGCCGTCAGGTCGAAACTATGCGGCAAGGCAAGCGGACCATTGGCTGCATAGTCCGTCGGCGTCTTGATCGCGTTCAAAGCCGCCAGCAGGAACGGAAAGAGCGTAGCAGCTAGGAAGACGAGCAGGATAGCGAGGACGATCCAGCGGGCAAGGCCCTTCTTCTGGCCGTGATGCACATGCATTTCCGATGCAACCTCGGTCGAAAGCGAAGCCGTGGTCGTCATGTCAGCGTCCTCCCTCTTGTTTCGACTGCATGCGCAGGAAGACGATGCCGAGGACGATCGTCATTGCAGTCTGCAAGGTCGCGATCGCCGCTGCATAGCCGACGCGGTTTGTCGTGAAGAAATGATAGTAAGACAGGTAGGAAGGCACCGTCGTCGCATTGTCCGGGCCGCCGGACGTCAGAACGTAGATCGGCGCGAAGACCTTCAGTGCCGCAATCAGCGTCGTAAGCGCGACGACAAAAATCTCCGGCATGAGCATAGGGATCGTGATGTAACGGAAACGCCCGAACCAGCTCGCATTGTCGAGTTCGGCAGCTTCATAAAGCGAAGGGTCCACGCGCGCCAATCCTGACATGAACACCACCAGGCAATAGCCGACCTGCACCCAAACGATGACGGCGGAAACGGCCCAGAGCGCATAGCTTGCATCCCCTAGCCAGTTCTGCGCCATGAAATCGAGGCCTATCCCTTTCAGTACCGCATTGATGATGCCGATCGGATTGAGGATCCACGCCCAGAGGACGCCCGCGGCCGTCAGCGGCAAAATCTGCGGCAGATAGAAGCCGGCGCGGAAGAAACTCGACCAAGCCTCGCTGAATTGGGCGCTGATATAGTCGAACAGGACCGCCGCCAGAACCAATCCAAGAAGAATGGGCACGATCGTCATCGAAATGATGAACAGAAGCGTGTGCTGAATCGAACCCCAGAACACCGCATCGGCGAGCAGCCGTTGGTAATTCTCGACTCCGACATAGCGTGGTGCAATGTTTCCGCCTTTCCAGGTGGTAAAGCTGATCGCGAAATTGGCAATCAGCGGCACGAGCACCACCAGGATAAATCCCAGCATGCCCGGGATCATATAAAGGTAGTATCCTGCTCTCCCCGCGTTCTGCGACTTCTCCATCGAATTCCTCCAGTTCGATACGGCGAGGCGGCATTGAAGCCGTCCCGCCGCCATGAATTGCCGCCGATGGTTTTATTGAGCCGCCTGCACGTCGTCGTAGGCCTTCTTCAGGCGCGCGACGAACTGATCGGGCGTCGCCGAGCCATTCACCAGACCGGTGGTTGCCTGGATGAGAAGCTCGTAATAGCCAGGCACCGGCCAGTCCGGATAGAAGCCGAGGCCACCCTTGCTGGAAATCTGGTTGAAAAGCTCCACGTTGCGCTTGCCGACTTCATCGGTGATGGCGGCCGGATCGGCGGCAATGGCGACACCGCCAAGATTTGCCTGCGCGTTCTGGTTTGTCTTGCTCAACACCAGATCGATGAACTCATAGGAAAGATCCTTGTTCTTGGCACTCTTCGGCACCATGAACATGCTGCCCGTGGAGCCGGTGCTGTATTTCGGCGTCGGGAAGATGAACTGGCTCCACTTGAAGTTCTTGATATTGGTCGCGAAATTGCCGTTGTTCCAGGTGCCGCTGACAAACATCGGCGATTTGCCGGACGAGAACAGGTTATCGGCACCGCCGGTGCCCTTGAGACCGGTCGAATCCTTGGAGATGTAACCCTTGCTGACCCAGTCGACGATCTTCTGAGCAGCAAACAGGAAAGGCTTGGTGTCGAGCGGCGCCTTGAGGCCCTGGTAGTTCTTGACCCAGGTGTCATCCGCCTGCGTCAGCGCCAGCGTGTAAAGCAGATGCTGCGCGTTGGAATCGACCGTGCCATAGGCGAGCGGCGTAATGCCCTTCTTCTTGAAAGTATCGAGAGCGGCCTCGAACTCGTCCAGGGTGGTGGGCACCTTCACGCCATTGGCCTGGAACATGTCGATATTATAGAATACCGAGACGAATTCGGCGTAGGCAGGAATGCCGATCATCGGGCCGGAGCCATAGATGCCGTTCTCATCATATTTGCTGAGCTGCGTATTGGTTTCGTTGAGGATCTTGTCCCAACCGCGCGACTTGAATTCATCGTCGAGCGGCGTCAGCAGCCCCTGCGAAGCGACGAGGCCGGCCGTGGCGTTACCCTTGTTATATTCGAGCACGTCCGGCGCCTGATCCGAATTAAGGATGAGGCTGCCAGCCTTCTGTAGCTGCTCGAAGGTCTTCTGTTCGAAATTGATAGTGATGTCGGGATGCTTGGCTTTCAGTTCGCCCAGCGCCTGCGTCCATGCCTTGGCCTGGGCAGTATCCGGCAGCTCGTACCACCAGACGTTAAATGTCTTGCTCTGGGCTTGCGCCACACCGGCAGCCAACAGGAGCGACATGCCGGCGGTGAGCGCCAGCTTCGAAAACATGTTCATATATTCTCCTCCACTTCGCGAACCTGACGGTACCCGTCCGACGGCATGGCTCGCGATGCCTGTCGGCGCGTTCCTCTCGACTTTACGTCTGTCCGCCAACCTAACCCGGCAAACAGTCTTCAGACCTCTCAACGCTCCTCCGTTTCGATGTCCGGGCCGGTCTGGAGCGTTACAAAGCGCCGCTCCAGCCCCTCGATTAACGCACAACTCTTTTCCTAAATCGATCCCGATCCAAACGGTCGCGTCCTATTCGACGAATTCGCCACCGCGACTCTTCTTCAGATAGTTCAGACCGTGGATCTGGCCAGTCATTTCCAGCGCATCGCGATAAACCGGATCATGCCAGCCTTCGATGTCGATCGAACCGGACCAGCCGGCCAGGCGCAGCTCGGAGATGATGTCCGTCCAATTGCTGTCGCCAAAGCCCGGCGTGCGCATGAAGACGAACTTCTCCTTGCCGAAAATGCCGTGTTCGCGGATGACGTCCCAGCGGATCGTCGCATCCTTGCCATGGACGTGGAAGATCTTCTTTGCCCATTTACGGATCTGCGGCAGCGGCTCGATCAGATAGACCATCTGATGGCACGGCTCCCACTCCAGGCCGAGATTGTCGTCGGGCGTCTCGTTGAACATCAATTCCCAGGCATCGGGGTTATGCGCGATGTTCCAGTCGCCGGTGGCCCAGTTGCCATCCATGGCGCAATTTTCAAAGGCGATCTTGATGCCTTTGTCAGCGGCGCGCTTGGCAAGTTCGCTCCACACCTGCTTGTAGCGCGGCAGGCTGTCGGTGAGCGGCTTGTTGCGGATGCGGCCGGTAAAACCTGCAACGCAGGTGGCGCCGAAATGATGGGCGTTGTCGATGCAATCCTTCCAGCCCTGCAGCGTCTGCTGGTCGAGCTCGGTGCTTTCGAGCGGATTGCCGAACATGCCGATCGTCGAAATGGTGATGTCGCGGTCGCCGATGGCGGCGATGCAGCGTTTGCCGAGTTCCGCAAGGTTCTGGCCGTTGGTCGTCTGCCAGAAGAAGGGTTCAAAGCTTTCGAAGCCCAGATCGGCGATCTTGGCGATGCCCTTGGCGGCATCCTCGTTCGTCGCCCTGATCATCGTGCCGATGCGGATGGCCTTTGCCGGATTTGTCATGATGTCACTGTCCTTGTGCTGAAATATCGACGCGCCGGCCCGTCTGGGCGCTCTCGATCGCGCCGAGAACCATGGCGAGGCTGCGAATGTTGTCACTGCTTACGGTCTCGGGCGGCTTGCCGGTTTTGATCGCTTCGATGAAGGAGGCGATAACGCTGGCATGGCCATGCGTCTCTTCCTCATGCTTCGGGCCGGGAACCTCGATCGGGGTGAAGCCATGCAACAGGCCCGGCTCGTTGCCGGCGACACTGGCCTCGAAATGCCCCTCGCCGTCCCAGGTCAGCATGCCCTTGCTGCCGGTGAGGCGCCATTGGCTCTCCCAGCTCGTATGCTTACCTTCGGCACACCAGGAGCCGCGATAGCTGAAGACGACATCGTCGGAAAAATCGAAGAGTGCATGGGCCGATGCGCCATGCTTGTACCAGGACCCCACCGGGTTCTTTTCGACGCAGTAGACCGAGAGAGGCACCTTGCCCGAAACAAAGCGGGCGGCATCGAAAGTATGGATCGCCATGTCGAGCAGAAGCACATTGTCCATCTCCTCACGAAACCCGCCGAAATGGGGGCCGAGGAAGAAATCGCAATGGACGCCCGTAAGTTCGCCGATCGCCCCCTCCTCCACAAAGCGTCGCATGCGGCGCACGCCGGAGATGAAGCGGCGGTTCTGGATGATGGCATGCACCCTGCCGGTCTCGGCGGCGAGATCGATAAGGGCGGCGCCCTCGGCGAGCGAGGTTGCCATCGGTTTTTCGCTAAGGACATGGCAACCAGCCTTCAGGGCCGTCGATACGACACCGAAACGGGCGGCGGGGATGACGACGTCGAACACCAGATCGGCCTTCGTCGCGGCGATGACTTCGGCAAGGTCCGAGCCGATGACGGCCTCTTCGAGACCGAATTCCTTCGCAAGACCTTCCGCCGTCGCCCGGTTGAGGTCGACGAGGCCAACGATCTGAATGGATTCGGCAAGCGCCGGCGTCGAGGTGACGGCCCTGAGCCAGCCCTTGGACATAGCTCCGCACCCGCACAAAATGGCATTAAATTTCACGATGTCCTCCAGCGGGCGGTGCGTAACCCCTCATGACACGCGCTCCGTAAACGTTTACGATACTATGCGAAAAGATTTTCCTGTGTCAATAGAGGAGGACTACGGAAAATGGCGCATGGAGGAAGACCGCGGCCGATGAAGGGAATTCGTCAGCTTGCCGAGCATCTCGATATCTCGATCGGCACAGTATCGCGCGCGTTGAACGGCAAGCCTGATGTCAACGAGGAGACCCGCAAGCGCGTACTCGCCGCCGCAGAACAGCTTGGCTATGTGGCGAACCAATCAGGGCGCAGCCTGCGGCAAGGCACGACGAACGTCATTGGGCTGATGATCCAATCCAGCAGAGAAACTGTTGAAAACAGCGACAATTTCTTTCTGACCGTAACAGGCGGGCTGCAGAGCGTATTGTCGCGCCACAAGCTCGATCTGATCATGTTGCCCTGTCCGCATGACGAAGACCCCTATGAATATCTGAAGCGCATGGTGGCGAGACGCATCGCCGATGCGCTCATCATTTCGGAGACGCATCGCGTCGACAAGCGTTTCGACTTGCTCGCCAAGGCGAAGATCCCTTTCGTAGCACTCGGGCGCAGCCTTTCGGGCACGCAGCATCCATGGGCAGACCTCGATTTCGACGGCGTCGTCAACTGCGCAGTCGACCGGCTCGTGGCGCATGGACATCGCCGCATCGCCATCAGCGCTCCCTCCAGCGACATCAACCTCGGCTTCGTTTTCGTGGAAGGTTATCGCCACGCGCTCGAGCGGCATGGCATCGCCTATGACCCGGCCCTCGTCATTCGCGCCAAATCGAGCGAACAGGGTGGCTATCAGGTCGCCGACGAGCTGTTGCGGCTCGAACAAAGGCCAACGGCCGTGATCCTGATCTACGAGCTGATGGCCATCGGCCTCTATCGGCGCATGATGGAAGCCGGCATCATTCCGGGGCGCGACATTGCTGTCGTCAGCTTCCGCGAGGCGCCGCGCGCCAAATTCCTGCAGCCGGCGCTGACCTGCTTTCGCACCTCACTGCACGACCTTGGCGTCGAACTGGCCGAAATCCTGCTTTCCGGCATGCCCGCCTACAGCCAGGAATATCCCAGGAAGACGCGCCAGACGATCTGGCCGCTCGAACTCATCCCCGGGGAAAGCGACAGTTTCCATCTGATGGCGGCCGAATAACGCACGATCTCGGAAGATGCGGAGCAGCTTTTAAACAAGATCATGCCACCGCAGCGCCGAAACGCCGCATGCAGGCTATCGACAGTTGCAGCCAGCCTCACGAGTTGCCATGTAGAGCGCAGCGAATGGGGGCTGGCATTTGAGCGAAGAGACCATCACACTTTACCAGGCAATCGGCGGCGATCGGACCGTGCGGGCGCTGACGGCGCGCTTCTACGAACTGATGGATACGCTGCCGGAAGCAGCAAACTGCCGCGCCGTGCATCCGCCTAGCCTCGAAGGCTCCATCGAAAAACTTTACGAATATCTGACCGGCTATCTCGGCGGACCGCAGCTTTATATCGAAAAGCGCGGTCATCCGCGCCTGCGCAGCCGCCATTTCGTTGCCGCTATTGGGCCTAGCGAACGCGACGAATGGCTCCTCTGCTTCCGCCGCGCCATGGACGAAACTATCGAGAACGGGAAACTTCGGGCCATTATCTGGGAGCCGATCGAGCGCCTCGCCTTTCATATGCAGAACCGGGAATGAGAAAAGACATGAGCTTCAGTGGCACAATCCGTCCGCTCACCCTGTTTGTCGCCGGCATTCTCGGCGGCGCCGGTGTCGCGCTTGCGGCGGCAGCATCCCATGGCGGCGATGCGCATTTTCTCGGCTCTGCCGCAACCATGTGCCTGGCCCATGCCCCTGCCCTGCTTGCCCTCTATGTCGGATACGATCGCATCCGCACCGCGCCGGTGGCGGCGGTGCTGCTTGGGTTGGGAACACTGATCTTTGCCGGCGATCTCGTCAGCCGCCATTTCGGCGGTGACTCGCTTTTCCCATTGGCCGCGCCGACCGGTGGGCTCGGCATGATAGCAGGATGGGCCGTGGTGGCTCTGGGCGCGTTCTTTAAAAGAGCAGTGACGGAAGCTTGAAGAACCGGCGACTTATCTCGCTTGACTGATATGTAGCGACGCCGTCAAACCCCAGCAACCACATTGAATCCCTCGAAGCGAGGCGGTCCCCAATAGAGCGCCTTGTTATCTCCGGCATTGCGGTGCGCCATGCGGAAATTCTCGGATTTGGTCCAGTTGAGGAAATCCTCTTCGCTGCGCCAGATCGTATGCGAGGAAAAGAGCGTAAAGCCCTCTTCCACATTTGTGCCGCCGCGCAGCAGGCGGAATTCTACGAAACCCGGAACGTCTTCCAACCGTGAATCGCGACCTTTCCAGACGGCTTCAAAAGCGCTCTCGGAACCGATGACGACCTTGAAGCGGTTCATCGCAATATACATGGCTGGATCTCCCGACAGTCAGACCTTCTTGCGGCGCTCGGCAGTTTTGCCCGGCTGCTGTGTAAAGGCAATGACATTCGTGCCGTCGCGCGCAGAAATGCCGAGCGGCGCATCCGGTGCTTCGCCTGGAAGCCGCGCTTGCCAAAAGGGAAAAGCCGTCACGTTCGGAGCCTGCCGTTGCTCTTCGGCGCGGCGCATCAGCAGCTCGTAGAGTTCCGGCACCAAGCCGTCGCCCTTCTGCGAGGCCAGCCTGTGCAGGCCGATCATCATGAACGCGTCAGGGCCTTTGTCAGTCATCGGGAATTGTCTCGCTCGTTCATCGTCTGCAGCGCCCGCTCGAGGCTCGACTTGCTGCCGTTGCGCAACGGTATAAAAGCCTTGCCGAATTTCTTGCAGCCGGTCTTCACCCGCAGGCAGGCATCGTGGCTGATACAGTCGATCGGGCAGAAGACGCAGTCGACGGAGGGCAGAACGGTATCGATGCGCGACACGGCCTCGCGCAAACCGCCGTCGTGATGGATCAGCTCAGCGCCAAAACTGCTGGCGATCTGGCGAAGATGCGCCACCTGGCAATCCCGGCCGCCGACATAAAGGAAACTGCGCCCGTCGAGACTGGATCTTGCCGATACCTGCGCCGGCGTTTGCGCCTCGCGGCTATCGCGGCCAAAATCCTTTTTCCCCTTACGCGCCATGCATCACCCGTTTGCTGGTTGCTCTTGCGCGCTCGATTCCGGCGAGCGCAAGCGGACCATATTAAAGTTGATTTTTGCAGTAAAGTATAAAGTTGATAATTTATGTCATATTTTATTGCTGGCTATCGCCCTGTCACCTGAACCTCTTGCGTGAAGGACCAGCTAGGCTTACCCCATTCCGGTGGCAGCGGCGGAAACGGCGCGGCGCGGCGAACACCATCGGTAACGGCTTCATCCAGTTCAGGAATGCCGGAACTCCGCGCTACGGAGAGGGAACTGAGCTCACCGCCCGAACCGATCGTCAGACGCACACGAACCGTTATGCCCTTTTCGTATTTCGACGACAGGCGGACAGCGCGGCGAATGCGGGACTGCACTTTGCCTGGATAATTGGCAACGGCCGCACTGCCTGAGCCGCTGCGTTGGCCATCGGTTAGCGAATTGGTTTTCGACTGCGCGGTTTCGGTGCCTTCTGCAGAACCCTTCTTCGAATCCTGCTCGCTCTCACCGCCCGAGCCGGCCTTCTTTACGGCCTTCGGCACCGGCTTCTTGACGACGTCTTTCGGCTTCTCGACAGGCTTGGCTTGTTGAGCCGGTTTTTCGACCGGGGTCACCACTTCAGTGGGCGGTATGGCCGCTTGTGCAGTTTCCGTCGGCTGCACTTCAACCGGTTCCGCGGGTCGGACTTCGGTAGACTCAGCATCTGTCGGCTGGACAGATGCCGTCATCGGCTGAACCACTGTCGTCTCGGCCGGCGCCTGCGTCGCCAGCACCTCCGGCTCCGGGCTGACGACCGTTTCCGGGGACACCTGTTGCGACGGCTGTGCGGCCTCCATGGTTTGAGGCATCGGCTGAACAGCTTCCGTTTCTGCGGGCGTTACATCGGCTGGCTGCACCGTCTCCGGCTGCACGGCATCTGCCGTTATCTCTTCGGGCTGCGGGTCCTTGCTTTCCTCGCCTGCCGACATCTGGTCCATATCGGAGCTGCCGAGCATGATGACGCTGACGGTATCGCCTGCCTCTTCCACAGCATCTTCGGGCGTTGCAACCATCGTCACCAACAAAGCGGCGACAATGGCAGCGTGAAAGAGGAAGGAGCCTACGCAGGCGAAGGTGACTGTTCTCTTACCCAGCGCGAGGACGCGATCCGGTCTCTCCGCCGACAGATCCATGCTGGGCGGCCCCGACGCATCCGCCACGGGCTCACTCGGATGGGCAGGAAACGAACCAATCTGGGCAAAGCGGCTGTAATGAACAACCGCCTCGGCGGCCGGCGGGCTCGGCAGGCCGTCAAGGCCGGCTAGCTCGTGGCCGGGAAGCACACTCGGATTGTTGTCATTCATGTCACCGCCGGCGCGGCGACGCTCGATGGAAACCTTGACCGAGCGCGAGGCCATAGTCTCAGCCTTCGAAAGGAACGGAAAGCTGTGAACGCGTCGTGAGCGCGGCCTTACACTGCCCCGCCGCCGGACCATCGCACACCGGCGTATCGTTGATGATGATGCGGCTGACACTCTCGCACTTCACACCGGGCATATCAAATTGCCGCACCCGCTTCTTGCCGACCGGCAGGTCGCGAAAATCAAGAACGGTCACGCGGTCGACCGCATTCTTGTCGTTGAAGAAGGCAAGCTCGAAGGAGATCTTGCCGATCGGTGTTGCCAGATCGTTTTCCGCGACGAAGGTCATCATGCAGCCCTTCTGAGACGGCACGAGCGCATTAAGTTCGACACTGAGCTTCGGCGCATTCGCCGAAGCCGCGGTCGCATCTTGCGCGAAGGCCGGGAGGCAGGAGGCAATGGTGAACAGCCCGCCGGCAGCCAGCGCCAAAATCGTTTTCGTCGGCATCGGCAATCTCTCCTGAATATCTGCTGGCGGACGCGAATCGAACATCGATGCTCCTGCGCGCATCGCCCAAAATTTAAACTTGACTCTTACAGTCTTCTATTGCGTCTTTAGAAAACCTTGAGTATGTGAGTCAAGATAAATCTGGCCGGACCAGAACCCGGCTTCCTATGAATTTTCAGGCCAAACCAAGCAGGATGATTGCTGAGAAAACACCAATACAGCCGGTGCCGCCAACAGCCGCACCGCACATTAGAATTGTCGAGAGCACGGATATTTTTCGTGGCCAGACTGAAATCATGATCAGGCACGAGGGCATCATCTACCGGATGAAAATCACGCGCCAAGGCAAACTCATTCTCAACAAATAGGCATTGCAGATGACTGAGACGACCAGAGAAACGATCCGATTGGCCCCAGCCGAGATCCGCGCCTTCCGCGCCGAAAATTCGAAAATGCGCGAGCGCGATATCGCCGCTCGATTGGGCGTTTCCGAAGCGGCGCTGGTTGCCGCGGAAGTCGGCATTTCCGCCATTCGCATCGATGCCGATGCCCACCGGTTCCTCGCCCATGTCGCTTCCCTCGGCGAAGTCCTGGCGCTGTCGCGCAACGAAAGCGCCGTGCATGAAAAGATCGGGGGTTACGAAAACATCAAATCAGGCGTGCAGGCGGCCATCGTGCTCGGCGAGAACATCGATCTGCGCATCTTCCCGAAGCGCTGGGCGCATGCCTTCGCCGTCACCAAGACGGATGGCGACCAGCAGCGGCTCAGCCTGCAATTCTTCGATAAGGCCGGCGACGCCGTTCATAAGGTGCATTTGCGCCCCGCCTCGAATGTCGAGGCCTATCACGCCATCGTCGCCGAACTGCGGCTCGAAGATCAGTCGCAGGATTTTTTAGAGGATCGCTCGGGCTACGATAACGGCGAGATCGACGGCGATGTCAGCCGGGACGAACTGCGCGACCACTGGAGCCGCATGACGGACACGCATGAATTTTTCGGCATGCTGAAAAAGCTGAAGATCGGCCGCCAGGCGGCGATCCGCACGGTCGGCGACGATTATGCCTGGAAGTTGGAGACGAACGCGGTCGCTGAGATGATGCATGCTTCCGTTCGCGAAGGTCTGCCTATCATGTGCTTCGTCGCCAATGACGGCATCGTGCAGATCCATTCCGGGCCGATTTTCAACGTCCAGGCCATGGGGCCCTGGATCAACATCATGGACCCTACCTTCCATCTGCATCTGCGCCAGGATCACATTGCCGAGGCCTGGGCCGTGCGCAAGCCGACGAAGGACGGTCACGTCACCTCGCTCGAAGCCTACAACGCCAAAGGCGAGATGATCATCCAGTTCTTCGGCAAGCGGAAGGAAGGCTTCGACGAGCGTCCCGACTGGCGCGCCATCATCGAGAACCTGCCGAAGGCCGACGCCAGCGTTGCCGCGTAAGGATCGGGCCATGACGATGTTGAAGAACCTCCAGCGCATCAAGCCGTGGGAAATCGCGCTGACGGCGCTAGTGATGGCTCTGCCGCTGGTCCCTGCAAGCCCGGTCAAGGGCAGCTATAGCCTAGTCGAGCGTGCCCATGCGGCGGAAGCGCCGAAGATCGACACGTCTCGCCTGGTCTCGATTGGCGGCGATGTCACCGAGATCGTCTACGCACTCGGCGAGGAAGGCAGGCTGATCGCCCGCGACTCCACCAGCATGTATCCGGAAGCGGCAGCCAAGCTGCCTGATGTCGGCTATATGCGAGCGCTGTCGCCAGAGGGCATCCTCGCCGTCAATCCGACTGCCATCATCGCGGTGGACGGCTCCGGCCCGCCGGAGGCTCTGACGGTGCTGCGCAATGCCAGCGTGCCCTTCGAAACCGTGCCGCAGACCTATGACCGCGACGGCATCTTGAAGAAGATCGACGTCGTCGGCTCGCTGCTCGGCGTGCCGGATAAGGCGAAGGCGCTCGAAGACAAGGTTGCCGCCGATCTCGACGCAGCGATTATAGACTCCGGGAAACGCCCTGAAGCCGAACGCAAGCGCGTGCTATTCATCCTGAGCAACCAGAACGGCAAAATCCTCGCTTCCGGCGGCGCCACTGCCGCCGACGGCATCATCAAGCTTGCCGGCGCCATCAATGCCGTCGACAGTTTTTCGGGCTACAAGCCGCTGACCGACGAAGCGATCATCGAGGCCAAGCCCGACGTGATCCTGATCATGGATCGCGAAGGTCCGCTGTCGATAAAAGAGGACGACCTCTTGAAGCAGCCGGCGATTTCGCTGACGCCCGCGGCGAGCCGCAAGGCGATCATCCGCATGGACGGCCTGCACCTGCTCGGCTTCGGGCCGCGTACCGCCAGCGCCGTGCGCGAGCTGAACGCCGCGATCTACGGAGGCTGAGGTGGCGCTCAACGAGGTCATGCCGGGGCTGAAGCGCATGTCGCACAGAAGGGACCGCCGTCATCACGAGGGCGACCGTACTGCGCTCTCCCTCTTCGTTTTGGCTGGCCTCGTGATCTCCGCCCTCCTTGCGTTCTCGTTTTCGATCACGACCGGCGCCTCCGATGCCTCGATCGTCGACGTCATCGGCAGCATGATAAGCGGCGGTGCGGACAGCGCATTGAGCAGCCGCGACCGTATCATCATCTTCGACATCCGCCTCCCCCGCGCCATTCTCGGATTCCTGATCGGTGGCGGGCTCGCAGTGTCGGGCGCGGTCATGCAGGGCCTGTTCCGCAATCCGCTGGCCGATCCCGGCCTGATCGGCATTTCGGCCGGTTCCAGTCTCGGCGCAGTGGGAATGATCGTCCTCGGCGGCGGCATCCTTGCCCCCGTCGCGCATCTCTTCAGCATCTTTTCCCTGCCGATCGCCGCTTTCATCGGCGGCCTCGTCACGACTGTGCTTCTCTACAGAGTCGCGACGCGGCACGGACAGACATCCATAGCAACCATGCTGCTGGCCGGCATTGCGCTTGGCGCGCTGGCGCTGGCGGCGACCGGCATGCTGATCTACATGGCCGATGATCGGCAATTGCGTGATCTCACCTTCTGGAGCATGGGGTCGCTTGCCGGTGCGACCTGGACCAAGATCGCCGCCGCCGGACCGATCATCGTCCTCTCCATGCTGCCACTGCCCTTCATGGCACGCGGTCTCAATGCACTGACGCTCGGCGAAGCGGCAGCCTTCCACATGGGAGTCGCCGTGCAGCGGCTAAAGAATATTGCTATCGTCAGCGTTGCGGCCGCAACCGGCGCCTCCGTCGCGGTCAGCGGCGGCATTGGCTTCGTCGGCATCATCGTGCCGCACATCCTGCGCATGGCGATCGGCCCGGATCATCGCTTTCTGCTGCCGGCCTCCGCCCTGCTCGGCGGCTCGCTGCTCATGATCGCCGACGTGGTGGCCCGCACCGTCGTCTCGCCTGCCGAACTGCCGATCGGCATTATCACCGCTGGTGTCGGCGGGCCTTTCTTCCTGTGGATGCTGCTTCGGCAGCGTTCGCGCCTCAGCCTGTGAGTTTTTGATGATCGACGTCTCTGACCTTTCCGTCCGGTTCTCCGGCAAGACAGTCGTGCAGGACGTTTGCTTTACCGCCGAAGCCGGCGCGCTGACGGCGATCTGCGGGCCGAACGGTTCGGGTAAGACGACGACCATGAAGGCGATTTCAGGGGAGCTTGCCTATCAAGGTTCGGTGCACCTCAACGCATCGGAGATCGGCAGCCTTCAAGCCTGGCAACTGGCGGAAATGCGCGGCGTGCTGCCGCAGGCGAGCACTATCTCTTTTCCCTTCACCGTTCGCGAAATCGTCCGCATGGGGCTGACGAGCGGCCGCAACAGCCGTCCCGAGCAAGCCGATCGCATCGCCGCGGAGGCGCTCTCCTCCGTCGATCTCGCCGGCTTCGAAGGGCGCTTCTATCAGGAGCTTTCCGGCGGCGAGCAACAGCGCGTCCAGCTCGCCAGGGTGCTATGCCAGATCTCCGAACCCATCGTCGACGGCAAGCCCTGCTGGCTGCTTCTCGATGAACCCGTCTCCAGCCTCGATATCAGCCATCAACTGACCATCATGACGCTCGCCCGGCAATTCTGTCAGCGCGGCGGCGGCGTCATCGCCGTCATGCATGATCTGAACCTCACGGCTCTCTTCGCCGACCAGATAGTCCTGCTCAAGAACGGACGGCTGCGAGCAGCAGGCCCCGCGGGGGACGTTCTGACCGACCAGCATTTGCAGGATGTCTTCGGCTGTGCGCTGAGGGTCAATCGCGTTCCCATCGACGGCGTCCCATTCGTTCTCGCCCACAGCGCACTGGCGCACTGACCTTCCTTTCGCCAAATCCGGAACTTTTCGTTGCATCGCCGCGTTGATGATCGGTGATCCAGATCAATGTTCTGCGCAATCAGCAGCAATATGTCTGGCAGCATTCGCTCATCGCAAAAGTCGGCGCAGCTTTGCGGCGCCAGGCCACAGACGCTAACGACGTAAGGGAGCAAGACCATGGCAACCATCCTCCATTCGGCGCGAGCTAAGCGTAATGGCGGCAGCCTACATGACCTCGAAGCCAGCATTGAGGAGCAGATCGAACATCTGCGCAACGAAATTGCCGCTTTCGCCAAGATCGTCGGTGAAAACAGCGCGATCCAGAGCAAGACGATGCGCGCGCGCGCCGAAACCGGGCTTGAGGATTTGACAGCTCGCGGCGAAGACCTGCTGCGTGAATTGCAGCACGGCTATGCGAAGGGTACGCGCGAAATGCGCAGGACCGTGCGCCAACACCCCATTGCCACCATCGGGGCTGCTGCAGCTTTCGGATTGGCGTTTGCCCTGCTTCTGTCGCGCCGTTAAGGAGCCGCAATGCTAGCTCCGTTACTCGGCCTGCTTCTCTCGGGCACATTGCATCGCACCGTTGCGCGCACGAAACGCAGCGGTGTTTTCATTGGCATCGCCGCTATCCTCTTTCTGACGGCCTATGCCTTTGCCCTCATAGCGGCCGCCATCTGGCTGGCAACCATTTACGGCGCAGCCGTTTCGGCGCTGCTGATTGCCGCCGGCGCCCTGGTGCTCGCCGTGATCGTTCTCGTCATCATGATGATCATCAACAAGCAGGAAGAACGCCGTGCCCGCGAACGCCGCGCCGCCTTGGAAACCATGGCCGTCGCAGCACTCGGCCTTGCAAAGTCGCAACCGCTGCTAACCGCCGCCATTGCGACCGCCCTGGTATTCGGCAACTTGATGGGCACAAAGAGGCGAGATGATTAGAGCGAGTTGATCGGCTCATGCTGCATCACAAGTCCGCACATCACGGCAAACAGGCGCGCTAAAGCCTCATGGCGCAACAGAATCCGTCCGCGCCAGCAGGCGAGGACAGATCGCATGATTTAGAAGGCAAATGCCTTGGAGGTCAAAGGCGCTGAGGTGGCGTCCGGGCCAAAGTCGGCTTCTCCGGAAATCTGCAGCAATTCCTGCAGGCGCTGCCGGGCGCGGTTGACCCGGCTCTTGATGGTGCCCACGGCGCAGCCGCAGATTTCGGCGGCTTCCTCATAGGAAAAACCGGACGCGCCAACGAGGATGATGGCTTCGCGCTGATCGGGCGGCAATTGATCCAGCGCCTTGCGGAAATCCTGGAGGTCGAGCGCACCGTACTGCGAGGGATGCGTTGCCATCGATTCCGTGAACAGGCCATCACTGTCCTGCACCTCGCGGCCGCTCTTGCGCATCTGGCTATAGAGTTCGTTGCGCAGGATGGTGAAGAGCCAGGCCTTCATATTCGTGCCCATCTCGAAATGGTCCTGCTTGGCCCAAGCCTTCATGATCGTGTCCTGCACGAGATCATCGGCACGGTCGTGGCGGCCGGTCAACGAGATGGCGAAGGCGCGTAAGCTCGGCAGAGCAGCCAGGAGTTCGCGCTTGAAGCTCGGTTGCGGTTCCATGACGCTTCCTCCTTAATCGGAGACTTTTGCGGAAGCCAAACGTTCGGCCTGATCCAGCTTCTCGAGCAGGTCGAGCAAGCGATCCGGGATAGCCTCATCCTGCACCGCGGCATAGAATGAGCGCAGCCGATTGCCGATTTGATTGTTAGGATCGAGGATATCGGCGGCACGCACGTCAGGCCGTTTACGGTCCGCGTCCTCTTGATTTTGGGTGGTCATTTAGCCTGCTCGCTTCCGCATTTCTTGCGTTCATGGATGCGGGGTGTACCTCTATGCACCCCAGTTTGGAAGGTCCTCACGTCCGCTTCGGCCCGAATCGGAGAAGTTGAACCTAGTGTTCGTCGGCAGGGGTAATGTACTTCTCCAAAAAAAGTTCCGGTGCCGAGGAACTTTTTTACTGAATTTGCGTTTGTTTGTCATTGCAGTCTTGGAGGCTGTGTTTCAATTAGGAATTAATAAAGGGCGGGAGCCATTGATGACACTTTCCACACGCATTGCGCCGCATCTTCCTTATTTGCGCCGCTACTCCCGTGCTCTGACCGGGACACAGACATCGGGTGACGCCTATGTCGCGGCGGTTTTGGAAGCGATCATTGCTGATCTTTCCATATTCCCGGACACGTCCAACGACCGCGTTGCACTCTATAAACTCTTCACTCAACTCTTCGGTTCCACGGCGATCCAGATTCCCGAGCCAACCTCTCCCTATGCTTGGGAACAGCGCGCCTCGGTCAATCTTGCCAAGGTTTCTCCGGTCGCCCGCCAGGCCTTCCTCCTCGCCTCCGTCGAAAACTTCCGTCTCGGCGAGATCGCCGACATTCTCGAGGTGACCGAGACCGAGGCCATGAATCTGCTGGACAAGGCATCCCAAGAGATTTCACGCCAAGTCGCCACCGACATCATGATCATCGAGGACGAACCGCTGATTGCGATGGATATCGAGCAGATGGTGGAAAGCCTCGGACATCGCGTCACCGGCATCGCCCGCACCCATGCGGAAGCGGTTGCCCTGCATAATGCCACCAATCCCAGCATGGTGCTCGCCGACATCCAACTTGCCGACGGCAGCTCAGGCATCGACGCCGTCAATGACATCCTCAAGACGTCGAGCATTCCGGTCATTTTCATTACCGCTTTCCCCGAGCGCTTGTTGACCGGCGAGCGGCCGGAGCCGACCTTCCTCGTAACCAAACCATTCAATCCCGATATGGTGAAAGCTCTGATCAGTCAGGCCCTTTTCTTTAATGAAACCACAAAGGTGGCCGCCTGACCCGAATCGACACTTTGTCGCGGAACAAAGAAAGCAACCGGACGTTCCGGGAGCTTAGGGACGCTTTACCGACTGTTATAGCGAGTGATTGTATAAACCGGATTGAGTTCTTCCGGCTGAGAATACCCTGTCGGCGGGGTTCTCGAAATTGGAGTGAAAGGCAAGCCGGTGAATACGACTGAACCATTATCCGGCATGCCTCTGAGTTTTGAAGGCAAGGCCGCTATGATGGAGCGGGCGCTCAATAGCGCCGGCGTCTCGATCCTCTTTCAGGATACAAGCCTCGCGATCCGCTATGCTGAAAACCTGCCCGACCACCTGAAACCGTCCCTCATCATCGGCGGCACGGACCGCCATCTCTTCGGCGACAAGGATGGTGAGCACCTCACTCAATTGAAACGCGGAGTGCTGGAAAGCGGCAAGCCCGTCAGCGCGGAAGTGGAGTTCGTGACCGGCGACGGCGTGCGCATCTACGAGCTGAAGATCGAACGCATCGGTGGCCGCAAGCCGCAGGGCCTGCTTTCCGTCATCACCGAGGTCACGGAGACCCGTCACCGCGAAAAGGTGCTGAAATCGCTGCTGCGCGAGCTGTCGCATCGCTCCAAGAACCTCCTGGCGATCATCCAGGGCATCGCGACGCAGACGGCGCGTCATACGCTGTCGCTCGACAATTTTCTGATCAAGTTCCGCGGCCGCCTGCAATCCCTGTCGAATTCACAGGATCTGATCACCGATTCGAGCTGGCGCGGCGCCTATCTGTTCGAACTTGCCGAAAAGCAATTCGCCCCCTACTGGCCCGATGCAGGAGTGCCGATGCCGATCTATGGCATCAACGCGCATCTCACGCCAAATGCGGCCGTCCATCTCGGTCTTGCCCTGCACGAGCTGATCGTCAATTCCGCCTCCCACGGCGCCATCTCCGCCGGCGCCACCAGCATCACGCTGAATTGCAAGGAGTCCGAACTCGACGGCAAGAAGGCGATCGAAGTAGCCTGGTCGGAGCGCTTCTATTTCCCCGCCGACCATGAGTTCGAGGACAACAGCTTCAGCCGCACCGTGCTGGAGCGGGTCGTGCCCACATCGATGAACGGGCGCGCCCAGTTCGCGATCGACGATGACAGCATCGGCTATCGCCTGACGATACCCGAAACCGAATACGAAATCCTGAAGCGCCGCTGACAATCCGAAACGAAGACTGCAAAAGAAAACAGCCAGCGCGAGGGCGGCGCACTGGCTGCTTTTCACTCATCGGGAGGGGACCGTGAGTAGATGCCCGGTGATGAGTTTTGGGGGCGTGCATCGGTTGATGCGATCATCACCAAGACACCTTCTTAACGACGGCGCCCAACCTTGGTTCCATCTTTCTAAAAAAATTTTGATTTTTTTCTCGCGCGTCCATCGCGAACTTCAAAAACGGGCGCCAACGAATGTTTATAGCCACGCTGGACTTGGAAGCGTCCGGCTTACCCTCCAGTCAGCCAGCAATCGATCCTCGAAAATAAACTAAAACATATGTTTAGCGGAGGCCCCTCCGCCGCCCGCTAGGCTAGGCGGCCATGACAGCTATCCCTGTGCTTGCAATGCCGGAACTCTCCAAAATTTTACCGTTTGATAAATTTTTTAACCTGAGTTACCGTTCATTCCACTGGCCGTTTACTATAATGAGGGAACTTCAATGGGACGACTGGAAACTGGGATTCATAAAGGCAGGCTGACGCCGGCCGAATATGATCAGAACTTTTCCGATCTGCATCCGCGCCTTGACCGTCACGAGGCATTGGTCGCTGCCGACCGCTGTTATTTCTGCTACGACGCGCCGTGCATGACGGCCTGTCCGACCTCCATCGACATTCCGCTGTTCATCCGGCAGATCTCGACCGGCAACCCCATCGGCTCGGCCAAGACGATCTTCGATCAGAACATTCTGGGCGGTATGTGCGCGCGGGTCTGTCCCACCGAACAGCTCTGCGAGCAGGCCTGCGTGCGCAATACTGCCGAAGAGCGCCCCGTCGAAATCGGCCGCCTGCAGCGCTATGCTACCGACACGGCAATGGCCGAGAACAAGCAGTTCTATGCGCGTGCCGCTTCGACCGGCAAGAAGATCGCCGTCGTCGGCGCCGGTCCGGCCGGCCTTGCCTGCGCCCACCGCCTGGCGGTGAATGGCCATGACGTCACCATCTTCGACGCCCGCGAAAAGGCCGGCGGCCTCAACGAATACGGCATCGCCACCTACAAGACGGTCGACGATTTCGCCCAGAAGGAAGTCGACTATGTTCTGTCGATCGGCGGCATCGAAGTGAAGCACGGCCAGGCGCTCGGCCGGGATTTCAGCCTTGCCGATCTTTCGTCGCAATATGACGCCGTCTTCCTCGGCCTCGGCCTCGCCGGCGTCAACGCGCTGCGTGCCGAAGGCGAAGATCTCGACGGCGTCGCCGATGCCGTCGCCTATATCGCCGATCTGCGTCAGTCCAAGGACAAGGCCGATATCGCCATCGGCCGCCGCGTCGTCGTCCTCGGCGGCGGCATGACCGCAATCGACGCTGCGGTGCAGGCAAAGCTGCTCGGCGCCGAAGAGGTGACGATCTGTTATCGCCGCGGCAAGGAACATATGAACGCCTCGGAATACGAGCAGGACCTTGCCGCTTCAAAGGGTGTCATCATCCGCCACTGGCTGGCGCCGAAGCGTATCCTCGACAAGGACGGCAAAGTCGCCGGCATCGAAGTCGAATATACGGAACTACGCGACGGCAAGTTGACCGGCACCGGCGATACTGGCGTCATCGCCGCCGATCAGATCTTCAAGGCGATCGGCCAGACCTTCGAGGCCTCCGGGCTCGGCGCATTGCGCATGGAATCCGGCCGCATTTCCATCGACGGCGAAGGCCGGACCTCGCTTGACGGCGTCTGGGCCGGCGGCGACTGCGTGCTCGGCGGCGACGACCTGACGGTCTCCGCCGTTGCACAGGGTCGCGACGCGGCCGAATCCATCAATCGTGCGCTCGCTGCCGCCAAGCCGGCCGCTGCAGTCGCCTGAAGGGAGAACCAAAATGGCTGATCTCCGCAATAATTTCATCGGCATCAAATCACCGAACCCGTTCTGGCTCGCCTCGGCGCCGCCGACCGATAAGGCCTACAACGTCGAACGCGCCTTCAAGGCGGGCTGGGGCGGCGTGGTCTGGAAGACGCTCGGCGAGGAAGGTCCGCCGGTCGTCAACGTCAACGGCCCACGCTATGGCGCGATCTGGGGCGCCGACCGCCGCCTGCTCGGTCTCAACAATATCGAGCTGATCACCGACCGCGACCTCTACACCAACCTGCGCGAGATGAAGCAGGTGAAGATGAACTGGCCGGACCGCGCCCTGATTGCCTCGATCATGGTGCCTTGCGAGGAGCAGGCCTGGAAGGCCATCCTGCCGCTGGTGGAAGAAACCGGTGCCGATGGCATCGAGCTCAATTTCGGCTGTCCGCACGGCATGTCCGAGCGCGGCATGGGCTCCGCGGTCGGACAGGTGCCGGAATATATCGAAATGGTCGTGCGCTGGTGCAAGCAATATACCCGCATGCCCGTCATCACCAAGCTGACGCCAAATATCACCGACATCCGCAAGCCCGCCCGCGCCGCCAAGGCCGGCGGTACGGACGCCGTGTCGCTGATCAACACGATCAACTCGATCGTCTCCGTCGATCTCGACAATTTCGCGCCGAACCCCACGGTCGGCGGCAAGGGCAGCCACGGCGGCTATTGCGGCCCGGCAGTCAAGCCGATCGCGCTCAACATGGTGGCCGAAATCGCCCGCGATCCCGAAACCTACGGCCTGCCGATCTCCGGCATCGGCGGCATCACCACCTGGCGTGACGCAGCCGAATTCCTGGCGCTCGGCGCCGGCAACGTGCAGGTCTGCACCGCCGCGATGACCTACGGCTTCAAGATCGTCCAGGAAATGATATCGGGCCTCTCCGACTGGATGGACGAAAAGGGTCACCGCAATCTGGACGACATCATCGGCCGCGCCGTGCCGAATGTTTCCGACTGGCAGTATCTCAACCTCAACTACATCGCCAAGGCAAAGATCGACCAGGACGCCTGCATCAAATGCGGCCGCTGCTACATCGCCTGCGAAGACACCTCGCACCAGGCGATCACCAACATGGTCGACGGCGTCAGGTACTTCGAGGTGATGGACGAGGAATGCGTCGGCTGCAATCTCTGCGTCAGCGTCTGTCCGGTCGAAAACTGCATCACCATGGAAGCCTTGCCGGCAGGCGCGCTCGACAAGCGCACCGGTAAGGTCGTCGACCCGAACTACGCCAACTGGACGACCCATCCGAACAATCCGATGGCTCGGCAGGCGGCGGAGTAACAGCGCCAAATATCGGCGGGAACAAAAAAGGGGCGGTCGCAGCTTGCTGCGGCCGTCTTTTTCATGGTCGCAATAGCCTTGCTCAGAAAATGTGTCTTGCGGCTCGCGGAAGCACGAAAATCGAGCTATAGGACGCGCGCTGCAGACAATCGCAGCAACAGCAACACAGAGGAGGCGGCCATGTCACGCAAATCCAGAATCCTCCATGACGTGAGCTTTTGAGGCCACGTCCAAACGACGCAAGTCATTCCCATCGGAAACTCGGGTAAAGACCGGCTCGCAATTCATCCATGGTGATGTCGAGCTGATCGAAAAACTCGGCCGTAACGATCCCTGCCCCTGCGGTTCCCGGAGGAGGTTTCAAGAGCTGCTGCCTGAAATCAGGCCGCTATGACGGCATCGAACGGGATTACTATTTTTAGAGAGCGGAGCTGAGCTCCATCAGCCCCCAAGTGCGGCGCAATCTTTTCGCGGGATTGCGCCGCCGCTTACGACCGCCGAATGCCGAGACCATCGACGAAGAGCTTCTCCAGATAGCGGGCCGCGTCCTCGAAACGCCCCTCGCCCGAATGTTCCTGCCCAAGCACTGCACGCACCTGCACGTCGAAATCCGCGTAATGCTGCGTCGTGGACCAGATGGAGAAGATCAGGTGATAGGGATCGCATTTGGCGATCTTTCCGGCCTTCGCCCAGGCGCGGATGACCTCGGCCTTTTCATCGACAAGGCTCTTCAGCGGACCTCGGAGTTCGTCCTCGACATGCGGCGCCCCCTGCAGCATCTCGTTCGCGAACAGGCGGCTTTCCCGCGGAAAATCGCGGGCCATCTCCAATTTGCGGCGGATATAGGAGCGGATCTCGCTTTCGGGATTGCCATTGGCGTTGAAGGCGCGCAGGGGCTCCAGCCAGGTAAACAGCACGCGGTCGATCAGCGCCCTATGCATGGCTTCCTTCGTGCGGAAATAATAAAGCAGATTGGGTTTCGACATGCCGGCGACTTCGGCGATTTGGTCGATGGTAGAGCCGCGAAAGCCGTGTACTGAAAATACGTCCAGCGCGGCTTCGAGTATCACTTCCTCTTTTTCTTCTTGGATGCGAGTGCGGCGTTGCGTCTTGGCGGCTCTGGGGATGGCCATGTCTGCTTTGTTTCTCCTTGAAATCCAAGCCCTTCGGCCAAGCCCTCATTCCCCTGCCCATGCCCTGATTTTGGGCAATTGCCTGTAATTTTGTCGGGAATTTTCGTGCTTTTCGTCTTGAGCGCCGCCACGGAAGTTGTAATGTTTACCAATCGGTCAAATTATCTGCCAGATGTCTTTTAAAGGCAACCGGCGATTTTCCGGGGCGACAAAAACAAGCAAGCGCACCGGAAGCGACCATCGGGAACAATTGGGCATGCGCCTTGCATGACCCGGGACAAACAGGTGAGGATTGCATCATGGTGGCAGCGCCAGGGGAAAACATGCGTATCAATGGCGATCGCCTTTGGGACGCACTGATGGACATGGCGAAGATCGGCCCCGGCATCGCCGGCGGCAACAATCGCCAGACGCTGACCGACGCCGACGCCGAAGGCCGCAGCCTTTTCAAGACGTGGTGCGACGAAGCCGGCTTGACGGTGGGCGTCGACAAGATGGGCACGATGTTCGCGACCCGCCCCGGCACGGATCCGGATGCGCTACCGGTCTACGTCGGCTCGCATCTCGACACGCAGCCGACCGGCGGCAAATATGATGGCGTGCTCGGCGTGCTCGGCGCGCTGGAAGTTGTTCGCACGATGAACGATCTCGGCATCAAGACCAAGCATCCGATCGTGGTCACCAACTGGGCCAATGAAGAAGGTGCGCGCTTCGCCCCCGCCATGCTCGCCTCCGGCGTCTTCGCCGGAGTGCATTCGCTGGACTACGCCTACGGCCGCAAGGACCCGGAGGGCAAAACCTACGGCGAGGAGCTGAAGCGCATCGGCTGGCTCGGCGAGGAAGAAGTCGGAAGCCGCAAGATGCATGCCTATTTCGAATACCACATCGAGCAGGGACCGATCCTTGAGGCCGAGGACAAGACCATCGGTGTCGTCACGCACTGTCAGGGACTGTGGTGGCTGGAATTCACGCTCACCGGCAAGGAAGCGCATACCGGCTCGACGCCGATGAACATGCGCGTCAATGCCGGGCTTGCCATGTCGCGGATCATCGAAATGGTGCAGGGCGTCGCGATGGACAGCCAGCCGGGTGCCGTCGGCGGCGTCGGCCAGGTTTTCTTCTCGCCGAATTCGCGCAACGTGCTGCCGGGCAAGGTCGTCTTCACCGTCGACATCCGCTCGCCCGACAAGGCGAAGCTCGACCGCATGCGCGCCAGGATCGAGGCTGAGGCGCCGGTTATCTGCGACGCCCTTGGCGTCGGCTGCTCGGTCGAAGCCATCGGTCATTTCGAGCCCGTGACCTTCGATCCGAAGCTCGTCACCGCCGTGCGCGATGCCGCGGAGAAGCTGGGCTACAGCCACATGAACCTCATCTCCGGCGCCGGTCACGACGCCTGCTGGGCCGCCAAGGTAGCGCCCGCCACCATGGTCATGTGCCCCTGCGTCGGCGGCCTGTCGCACAACGAGGCAGAGGAGATTTCCAAGGAATGGGCGACCGCGGGCGCGGATGTGCTGTTCCACGCGGTCTTGGAGACTGCGGAGATTGTGGCGTGACAGCCCTACTCGCGCAGCACCAGAATTTCACATATCGGGAGCAGACACCATGAGCACAGTCATCAAGGGTGGAACCATCGTCACGGCCGATTTGACCTATAAGGCCGACGTCAAGGTCGAAGGCGGCAAGATTGTCGAGATCGGGCAGAACCTGTCCGGCAATGAAGTGCTCGATGCTTCGGGCTGTTATGTCATGCCGGGCGGCATCGATCCGCATACGCATCTCGAAATGCCATTCATGGGCACCTATTCCTCCGACGATTTCGAGAGCGGTACGCGGGCTGCCCTTGCCGGCGGCACGACGATGGTGGTGGATTTCGCCCTGCCCTCGCCCGGCCAGTCGCTGCTCGAAGCGCTGACCATGTGGGACAACAAGTCGACGCGGGCAAACTGCGATTACTCCTTCCACATGGCGATTACCTGGTGGAGCGAGCAGGTCTTCAACGAGATGGAAGCCGTCGTCCGCGAGAAGGGCATCAACACGTTCAAGCACTTCATGGCCTATAAGGGCGCGCTGATGGTGGATGACGACGAGATGTTCTCCTCCTTCCAACGCTGCGCCGAACTTGGCGCCCTGCCGCTCGTTCACGCCGAGAACGGCGACGTGGTCGCGCAGATGCAGGCAAAACTTCTCGCCGAGGGCAATAACGGCCCGGAAGCGCATGCCTATTCCCGTCCGGCAGAGGTCGAAGGCGAAGCGACGAATCGCGCCATCATGATCGCCGACATGGCCGGCAGCCCGGTCTATATCGTTCACACCTCCTGCGAACAGGCGCACGAAGCCATCCGCCGCGCCCGTCAGAAGGGAATGCGCGTCTATGGCGAGCCGCTGATCCAGCACTTGACGCTTGATGAGAGCGAATATGCCAATGCCGATTGGGACCATGCCGCCCGCCGCGTCATGTCGCCGCCCTTCCGTAACAAGCAGCATCAGGACAGCCTCTGGGCCGGCCTCGCCTCCGGCTCGCTACAGGTGGTCGCCACCGACCATTGCGCTTTCACGACGGAACAGAAGCGTTTCGGCCTCGGCGATTTCACCAAGATCCCGAACGGCACCGGCGGCCTCGAAGACCGCATGCCGATGCTCTGGACCAATGGCGTCAACACCGGCCGCCTGACCATGAACGAGTTCGTGGCGGTGACGTCGACCAACATCGCCAAGATCCTCAACATCTATCCGAAGAAGGGCGCTATCCTCGTCGGTGCCGATGCCGACATCGTCGTCTGGGACCCGAAGCGTTCAAAGACTATCACCGCTAAGACGCAGCAATCGGCGATCGACTACAATGTCTTCGAAGGCAAGCAAGTGACGGGCCTGCCGCGTTATACGCTGACCCGCGGCGTGGTTGCCATCGAGGAAAGCACGGTCAAAACGCAGCAGGGCCATGGCGAGTTCGTCAAGCGCGAGCCTTTCACCGCCGTCAACCGCGCACTCTCGACCTGGAAAGACGTCACGGCGCCGCGCAAAGTTCAGCGCAGCGGCATTCCGGCAAGCGGAGTGTGACGCTTGGCGACGGCGTTCCGCTCCATCAGCTCACAACGGCACATACCGCTCCAGATCCGGCAGCAGGACGACACTTTCCTGCTCGTTCGGATCGGTGCGGGCGATGATGGCTGTCGCCGGCTGATCGCTGAGATTGGCGGGCAGATGCGGAACACCGGCCGGAATATAGAACATCTCGCCGGCGTGAACGACAACATGCTCTTCAAGCTCATCGCCGAACCAGCAATGCGTCTCGCCGGACAGCGCGTAGATCGCTGTCTCATGCGCAGCATGCAGATGCGCCTTGGCGCGTCCGCCCGGCGGGATCGTCAGGAGATGCATGCAGATGCCGGTCGAGCCCACTGTCTCGGCGGCGATCCCTTCGAAGTAGTTGAAGCCCTGTTTCCCGGCATAGGTACTGCCGGGCTGCACGATGCGGCAGGTGGGCTTCGATGAAACGCTCATGCCATTCCTCCATAAAATTCGATAGATCTTCGGCGTCCTTAGGTTCTAAAACCACCGCGATGCCACGTAGAATAACACGCAATCCGCCCCGACTGCGCGGCGAAAACATGACTGGTAGGTGTTAATGACGTCATCCGCTCCCTCCGTCGTCTCCGCGCGGAACCTCTGCCTCACCTACGAGACAAATGACGGGCCGGTGCATGCGCTGAGCAATGTCGATCTCGACGTGCGCAAGGGCGATTTCGTCTCCTTCATCGGCCCGTCCGGCTGTGGCAAGACCACGTTTCTGCGGGTCATCGCGGATCTCGAGCGCAAGACCTCCGGCGACATCACCGTCAATGGCATGACGCCGGAAGAGGCGCGCACCAACCGCGCCTACGGGTATGTCTTTCAGGCGCCCGCCCTTTATCCCTGGCGCACGATCGAAAAGAATATCGCTCTGCCGCTGGAAATCATGGGCTATCCCAGAAACGATCATGCCAAGCGCATCGCGCAGACGCTGGACCTGGTCAATCTCACCGGCTTCGCGCACAAATATCCCTGGCAGCTCTCCGGCGGCATGCAGCAGCGCGCCTCGATCGCCCGTGCGCTCGCCTTCGACGCCGACCTGCTGCTGATGGACGAGCCCTTCGGCGCCCTCGACGAAATCGTCCGCGACCACCTCAACGAGGAGCTGCTGAAGCTCTGGAAGCGAACGAACAAGACAATCTGTTTCGTGACGCACTCGATCCCGGAGGCGGTTTATCTCTCCACGAAGATCGTCGTCATGTCGCCCCGTCCCGGCCGCGTCACCGATGTCATCGACTCCACCCTTCCGATTGAACGCCCGCTGGACATTCGTGAAACCCCTGAATTCCTGGAGATCGCCCATCGTGTCCGCGAAGGGCTGAGGGCAGGACACAGCTATGGGGAATAGGATCACACAATGAACCCGCAATTCCTCCTCTGGCTCACCGGCGCCATGGCGATTTTCATCGGTGGCGCGACCGCTTCGCGGGCTTATATCGCCAACAACAACATATTGATCCTCATCCTGGCCCTCATTCTCTATTGTGTGGGCAATCTGATGATGGTCCGGCTAATGCGCGAGGGCGGACTGGGCCTGGCGATTTCCGCCTCCGCCATCGCCCAGCTCGTGGTCGTCAATATCGTTGCCTTCGTCGTCTTTGGCGAGCGGCTCAGCATGCCGCAGCTTGCCGGCGTTGGGCTCGGCATCGTCGCGATGGCGCTGATGCTGTTTCCGACGGAAAGAGGGGCGTGACCATGGAGAAGGAGCAATTCTTCAAGCACAAATTCGTGCCGGTTACGACCATCATACTGGCAATCATCCTGTTGTGGTACGCTTTTGCCGTTATTCTCAACACGCCCTTCCAGCGCGATCTCGACCGGCGCGCCAACGTCACCCCGACGACGATGGAATTCATCGGCAAAACGCTGTCACAACCGAAGCCGATCCTGCCGGCGCCGCATCAGGTGGCGCAAAATGTCTTTGAAAACACCTTCCTTCGCGCGCCGACAAGCAACCGCAGTCTCGTCTACAATGCCTGGGTGACATTGTCCTCCACTGCGGTCGGTTTCGCCTTCGGTACGTTTCTCGGTATTCTGATCGCCGTCGGTATCGTGCATGTCGTCGCGCTCGACCGCAGCCTGATGCCCTGGATCATCGCCTCGCAAACCGTGCCGATCCTCGCCATCGCGCCAATGGTCGTTGTTGTATTGGGTTCGATCGGCATTACCGGCCTTATTCCCAAGGCGCTGGTGTCGACCTACCTCTCCTTCTTCCCCGTCGCTGTCGGCATGGTGAAGGGATTGCGGTCGCCGGAGGTCATGCACCTCGATCTCATGCGCACCTACAATGCCAGTGCCGCGCAGACATTTTGGAAGCTGCGCGTGCCCGCCTCGGTCCCCTTCCTCTTCACCTCGATGAAAGTTGCAATCGCTGCGAGCCTCACCGGTACCATCGTTGGTGAACTGCCAACGGGCGCCGTCGCCGGCATCGGTGCCAAGCTGCTCGCAGGCTCCTACCAAAGCCTGACGATCGATATATGGGCGACGCTTGTCGCCGGCTCGATACTAGCGGCCGCGTTGATTGCCGTCGTCAGTATCGCAGCGCGTATCGTCGATCACGCCATGGGAGGTCGCGCGGCATGAAAAATCTTCATTTGTCGTGGCAAAGCACGCTCTCCCTTCTTCTTTGCCTTGCGGCACTCCCAGCTCTGCCGCTGCTTACCACCGATACCGCCACGCCCTTCAGTAGCGGGACCACTTTTGTCATTTTCATTCTCATTGGTGCCGCGGCCATTAGTTCCTTCATGAACCTGTCAGCAACGCTCTGCGCGGCGATCCTCTTCTTTGCCGCGCACGCAGCCGCCTGGCTGTTGCTGGCTGGAATGTCGGGCAACGAAGGCAACGCTCTTGCATCGTTTTTCTTCCTGCTGGCCGCGGCCTGGCTGCTCGCCTGGCGTTGCGTTTCCATCCTTTCTATCATCCAGTCTCCCTCGACTGCCGACGGCTATACGTTACGGTTGCTGATTCCCGTGATCTTCGGCGTGTGGATCATCGTCATCTGGGAAGCGGTGACACGCGGGGCCGGTATTCCTTTCATCCTCCTGCCGCCGCCAAGCGCCATCGGCGCGCGGATTGCCGGCTCCATGTCGATTCTCTGGACGGATGTTCAACAGACGATCTTCCGATCGGTTCTGATCGGCTACATCATCGGTTGCTCCAGCGGCTTTATCGTCGCCATCCTTGCCGATCGCTTCGCCTTCCTGCGTCGCGGCCTGCTGCCGATCGGCAATCTGGTCTCCGCTCTGCCAATCATCGGCGTCGCGCCGATCATGGTCATGTGGTTCGGCTTCGATTGGCAGTCGAAAGCGGCCGTCGTCGTCATCATGACCTTCTTCCCGATGCTGGTGAACACGGTTGCCGGCCTCGCCGCCGCCGGTCATATGGAGCGCGATCTCATGCGCACCTATGCATCGAACTATTGGCAGACGCTGTTCAAGCTTCGCCTGCCCGCCGCGGCTCCCTTTATTTTCAATGCGCTAAAGATCAACTCGACGTTGGCCCTTATCGGTGCCATCGTGGCAGAGTTCTTTGGTACACCCATGTCGGGCATGGGCTTTCGCATCTCCACCGAAAACGGTCGGTTGAACCTCGACATGGTCTGGGCCGAGATCGCGGTTGCCGCGGTTGCGGGTTCCGTCTTCTACGGTATCGTCGCCGTTCTCGAACGGATGACGACGTTCTGGCATCCGTCTATCCGTGGTGGAAAGACGTAGTTCAGGATCCTGCCAAGGGATCAGGGCATAACTTCAGAGGGAAAAGGACAAAAAATATGAAAAAACTGATGGTCGCATTGATGGCAAGCGCGATGGCGTTGGCCGCAGCGCAGGCGGCGATGGCTGCCGACAAGGTGACGCTCCAGTTGAAATGGGTGGCGCAGGGTCAGTTCGGCGGCTACTTCGTCGCCAAGGACAAGGGCTTCTACAAGGAGGAAGGCCTCGACGTTGACATCAAGCCGGGCGGCCCGGATATCGCGCCGGAGCAGGTGATCGCCGGCGGCGGCGCCGATGTCATCGTCGACTGGATGGGCGGCGCTCTGGTTGCCCGCGAAAAGGGCGTGCCGCTGATCAACATCGCCCAGCCCTACGACAAGTCCGGCCTTGAGCTGATCTGCCCGAAGGACGGTCCGGTGAAGACCGAAGCCGATTTCAAGGGCCATACGCTCGGCGTCTGGTTCTTCGGCAACGAATATCCCTTCTTCGCCTGGATGCACAAGATCGGCCTGAAAACCGACGGCGGCAAGGATGGCGTCACTGTCCTGAAGCAGAGCTTCGACGTTCAGCCGCTCGTCCAGAAGCAGGCCGACTGCATCTCGGTCATGACCTATAACGAATACTGGCAGGCGGTCGATGCCGGCTTCAAGCCGGAAGATCTGATCGTCTTCAACTATAGCAAGCTCGGCAACGACCTTCTGGAAGACGGCCTCTATGTCAACGAGACCAAGCTGAAGGACGCTAAGTTCAAGGCCAACATGGTCAAGTTCGTTCGTGCTTCGATGAAGGGCTGGAAATACGCCGTCGAACATCCGGATGAAGCCGCCGAAATCGTCATGGACAATGGCGGTCAGGACGAAAACCATCAGAAGCGCATGATGGGCGAAGTCGCCAAGCTGATCGGCAACGGCAAGCTCGACGAGAAACTCTACGACCGCACGGTCGCCGCCCTTCTCGACCAGAAGATCATCAGCAAGAAGCCGACCGGTGCTTATACGCATGAGATCACCGACGCCGCGCTGAAATAGGGCTGGCTTCAAAAAACGGGAGAAACGCGCGGGGCCTATGCCACGCGCGTTTTTTTCATTTTGTAACAGGGATGATAAAAGGCTGGCTTTGTCGCCGCATTTGCCTGAAAAGCCATGCGTCGATCAAGCATCTGAATGCAAATATCACGAGCGCGTGATTGATTCGCGATGCAACGCCCATTAGAATTACGCGCGCGCCAGAAATCATTTTCTCGTGATCTTGCAAGATTTGGAAATCGTTCCCACCTAATGGGGCAAATTGAGGATGAGGGACTTGCAGGCATGACAGACGGATATTGATCCGCCGGAAAGAGCCGGCCCGCACGCATTAATCCCCCGTGCTCGCGACGGAAAACAGCGAGATCCCTTTTACACGAAGTACCGAACTGGAATTGGACGCATGGCCTTTAAGCCGCATAGATTTCTGAGCACGACTGCGATGTTGCTTGTTCTCCTGACGGCGCCGGCGGCCTTTGCCGAAGAGCCCACCGTCACCACGCCGAAGCAGAACCTGCCTGCAATCGTCGTTACACAGGCTGTGACGCGCAAATTGACCGACAAGGTCGTCGCAACCGGCACGGTGAAAGCCGTGGACGAGGTCTATATCCAGCCGCAGGTGGACGGCCTGTCGATCCGTTCGCTCAATGCCGATGTCGGCGACAAGGTCGAGGCGAACAGCACGCTCGCCACGCTGAACGACGATGCGCTGGTCCTGCAGAAGAGCCAGATGGAAGCAACGAAGGCCAAGGGCGAAGCAACGCTCGCCCAACTTCGCGCGCAGCTCACCGAGGCCCATGCCAATGCCGAGGAGGCGGAATTGCAGCGCGTCCGCGCGGTCGCCATGGGTGCCAAGGGCACCGTCTCGACGTCCTCGGTCGAGCAGGCGAATGCGACGGCCGCCGCCAACAAGGCGCGCGTGGCCTCCGCCGAACAGGCGATCGCAGTTGCCGAAGCCGATCTCAAGGTCATCGACAGCCAGATCGCCGATACCGATCTGAAGCTCGCCCGCACGGGCGTCAAAACCCCGGTCGCCGGCACGGTCGCCTCGCGTAACGCCCGCATGGGAGCCATCGCCAACGGCAGTGGGGACCCGCTGTTTACCATCATCCGCGACAGCGATCTGGAGCTGGTGGTCGATGTCTCCGAAAGCGACATCACCAAAATTACCCTTGGCCAGAAGGCGTTGATTTCGCTTTCCGGCAGCCGCGAAAAACTCACCGGCTCCGTCCGCCTGGTAGCGCCGATCGTCGATGCCGTTACCCGCCTCGGCGCCGTCCACATCTCCATCGATGACGACGAAAAGGCGCGCGCGGGCATGTATGGCAGCGCCGAGATCATCATCCGCGAGACACAGGGCGTCTCCCTGCCGCTGACGGCGGTCAACAGCGACGAAAACGGCTCTTCTGCCCGCAAGGTAGAGAGTGGCGTCGTCAAATTCGTCAATGTCCAGACCGGCATTCAGGATGGCGCTTACGTCGAGATCGTCAAGGGCTTGAAGGATGGTGACGAAGTCGTCGCCAAAGCCGGCGCCTATGTCCGCGACGGTGATCACATCACGCCTGTCAAAGAAGCTCCGCAAGCATCCAACTGAACGAGAACGGCAAGATGAACTTTTCCGCCTGGTCCATCCGAAATCCGATCGCGTCGCTTCTGGCCTTTTTCCTGCTGATGGTGGTGGGCGCGCACGCCTTCTTCAATCTGCCGATCACCCGTTTTCCGAATATCGACGTGCCAGTCGTCAACGTGACCGTGACGCAGAGCGGTGCCTCGCCTGCCGAACTCGAAATGCAGGTGACGAAGGAAGTCGAAGACGCCGTCGCCAGCATTAACGGTATCGACGAGATCCAATCGACGGTGACCGACGGACAGTCGCAGACCGTGGTCATCTTCCGCCTGGAAGTGCCGACGCAGCAGGCCGTTCAGGATACCAAGGACGCGATCGACCGCATTCGCGGTAATCTGCCGTCGACCATCGACGAGCCGATTGTCTCCAAGGTGGATGTCGAAGGCCAGGCGATCCAGAGCTTTGCCGTTTCCTCGCCGAATATGTCGCTCGAAGAACTGTCCTGGTTTGTTGACGATACGGTCAAGCGCGCGCTGCAAGGTCAGACCGGTATCGGCCGCGTCGACCGCTATGGCGGCGCCGACCGCGAAGTGCGCATCGAACTCGATCCGAACAAGCTGAATGCCTATGGCATCACCGCGCTTTCGGTGAGCCAGCAGTTGCGCGGCACCAACATCGATCTCGGCTCCGGTCGCGGCCAGGTGGCCGGCAGCGAGCAGGCAATCCGCGTCCTTGGCGATGCCCGCGATGTCGCCCAGCTCGCCGACACCACCATAGCCTTGACCAACGGCCGTTTCGTCAAGCTCTCCGATCTCGGCGTCATCAAGGATACCTATCAGGAGCCGAAGTCCTTCTCGCGCTTCAACAGCGCGCCCGTCGTGACCTTCGGCGTGTTCCGCGCCAAGGGTGCCAGCGAAGTATCCGTCGCCAAGACCGTGGACGACACCCTGACCAAGGTGCGTGCCGAAAATCCGAATGTCTCGATCGAGATGATCGACGACGCGGTCTATTACACCTACGGCAACTACGAAGCGGCGATGCACACGCTGCTCGAAGGCGCGTTGCTGGCGGTCATCGTCGTCTTCCTGTTCCTCAAGAATTGGCGAGCGACGCTGATTTCGGCCGTTGCCCTGCCGCTTTCGGCGATCCCCACCTTCTGGGTCATGAACCAGATCGGCTTCTCGCTGAACCTGGTCAGCTTCCTGGCGCTGACGCTGGCGACCGGTATTCTCGTCGACGACGCCATCGTCGAGATCGAGAACATTGCCCGCCATATCAAGATGGGCAAGACGCCCTATCGCGCTGCGATCGACGCCGCTGATGAAATCGGCCTCGCGGTCATTGCGACGACCTTTACCATCATCGCCGTCTTCGTGCCCGTCTCCTTCATGCCGGGCATTCCCGGCCAATATTTCATCCAGTTCGGCCTGACGGTCGCCTTCTCGGTATTCTTCTCGCTGCTGGTCGCGCGCCTCATCACGCCGATGATGGCCGCCTATTTCATGCGCGCCGAAGATGCCGTCGAGGACCATCACGACAATGACGGCCGGTTCATGCGCGGCTATAGCTGGCTGGTTCGGATAACGACCAAGAGATGGTATACGCGCTATCCGACATTGCTTGCGGCCTTTGCATTCTCCGTTGCCTCCGTCTTCGCTCTGATCATGTTCGTGCCCGGCAGCTTCATCCCGCCGGATGATTCCTCCCGCATCGTGCTGTCGGCCGAACTGCCGCCGAATGCCCGGCTCGACGACACAGAGCAGGCAACCAACGAGATTTACAGGCGCGTCAAGGATATCGATGGCGTCGAGAATGTGTTCGTCCTTGGCGGCGCCTCGCCGAAGGGCGATCTGGAGCTGCGCCGCGCCACGGTAACGCTGACGCTCGGCAAGCTCGACCAATCGCTCGTCAAGAAGCTGGTCAACGATGTGGCGGGTTCGCTGCCCGTGATCGGCCCCTACCTGCCGAAGGTTGCCGTCCATGGGCGCGTGAAGCCGCAGTGGGAGGTCGAGAAGGAAGTCTTCGCCAAGCTGCGCTCGATCCCCGACGTCCGCATCACCAAGCTTAATGACCGCGGCGACCGTGACCTGACCTACAACTTCCTCTCCCGCAACGAGAAGGATCTGAACGAAGCGGTCGGCATCCTCGAAGCCAAGTTGCGCACCGATCCGGCGCTTGCCAATGTCAGCGCCGACGGCGCCCTGCCCCGGCCGGAGCTGCAAGTCTATCCGCGCAAGGACGAGGCTGCCCGTCTTGGCATTACGCCGCAGATGATTTCCGACACGGTGCGCGTTGCGACCATCGGCGATATCGACGCGTCGCTTGCCAAGATTTCGCTCGATGACCGCCAGATCCCCATCCGCGTGCAGGCTGCAATCGGCATGCGCCGCGATCTTGCCGCGATCCGGGCATTGCGCATCAAGACCGCCACCGGCGCGTCTGTGCCGATGTCGAGCGTGGCCGATATCGACTATTCGGAAGGCCTCTCTTCGATCAAGCGCAACAACCGCTATCGCGTCGTCGCGATCGGCGCCGACCTGCCGCAGGGCGTGGCGCTAGACACGGCTTCAAGCCATTTCCTCGCCACCGTCAACAGCGCCAAGATCCCGGCCAGCGTCCATCTGGCCGAAAGCGGTGACACCAAGGTCCAGAAGGAAATGCAGCAGAGCTTCGGCAACGCCATGCTGCTCGGCCTTCTGCTCGTTCTGACCGTGCTGGTGCTGCTGTTCAAGGACGTGATCCAGCCTTTCACCATCCTGCTGTCGCTGCCTCTGGCGATCGGTGGCGTGGCGCTGGCGCTGATCGTGACCGGCAATGCTCTCTCCATGCCCGTCATGATCGGCATCCTGATGCTGATGGGCATCGTCACCAAGAACGCCATTCTGCTCGTCGATTTCGCCATCGAAATGATGCACCATGGCATGCCGCGACTGGAGGCCGTGGTCGAGGCCGGCCGCAAGCGCGCACGGCCGATCATCATGACCTCGATCGCCATGTCCGCCGGCATGTTGCCGTCGGCGCTCGGCGTCGGCGAAGGCGGCACGTTCCGCGCGCCGATGGCGATCGCGGTGATCGGCGGCATCATCGTCTCGACCGTCCTCAGCCTGGTGGTCGTGCCGTCCTTCTTCCTGATCATGGACGACCTGTCGCGCCTGCTTGCCTGGCTTTTCGGCCGCCTCGTCGGCAAGAAGGATGTGAACGACGAGGTTCTGACCAAGGAAAAACTGGCAGCAGCCGTCGACGAAAACCGCAAGTCGCTCACAGCGTTGGAAGAACGTTTCGACGCCATGGAAAACAAAGACGTCCCACAGCGCGGTGCGTCCGCCAAGACGAATATCCTGAAGCTGCCACCGTTCGCCGCCGAATAGAGCGGCAAATCGGGAAACGGAAGACAATGGCGGGGCGGCTTACAGGCCGCCCTGTTCCTTTAGGAAGTCGACGATCGTTCCGACGCCATCGCCGCGTTTCATATCGGAGAACACGAAGGGACGGGCCTGGCGCATGCGGGTCGCATCGCGGTCCATGACGTCGAGATTGACGTCGACGAAGGGCGCAAGGTCCTTCTTGTTGATGACGAGAAGATCGGATTTGGTAATGCCGGGACCGCCCTTGCGCGGAATTTCCTCGCCCTGGCAAACCGAGATCACATAAATGGTGATATCGGCGAGATCCGGCGAAAAGGTCGCCGCCAGATTATCGCCGCCGGATTCGATGAAGACGACGTCGAGATCGGGAAGCCGCTCGTTGAGGCCGGCGATGGCCTGCAGGTTGATCGTCGCGTCTTCGCGAATGGCGGTGTGCGGGCAACCGCCGGTTTCGACGCCGACGATCCGATCCGAGGTCAGCGCCTGCATGCGCACCAGGGCCTCGGCATCCTCCGTCGTGTAGATATCGTTGGTCACCACTGCGACGGAATAATCGTCGCGCATTGCCTTACAAAGCTTTTCGGTCAGCGCCGTCTTGCCCGAGCCGACAGGCCCGCCAATGCCGACGCGCAAGGGTCCATTTCTCGATTTCATGCTCGAAACTCCGATAAAAACATAGAATAGCGAGGCAAACGCGTCTCGCACAGCGGCGAATGACGTAGGCTCTGCTTCGCCTGCAACATTTGCCTGCGCGCTTCCCTCAGGATCGAAAGAGCCGGGTGCCCTGCGTCTCATGACGAAGGCTGGCAATATCGGCCTGCACGGTCGCGGCACCGAGATCGTCGAGGCTCGATTGCGCGGCCCGCTTTGCCACCTCGGCGATGATGTCTTCCAGCGCCGCCAGGATCGCGACGCCGTCCTTCTGTCCAGTCACCCCGAGGCGAATACCGGCCGACAGCATCTGCGACGCCAGCGCATGCAGGAAAGCCGCGAGTGCCTTTTCCCTTGCGATGTCATGCGCGCCAGCCACAGCACCGACCGCCACCGGATAAGCCGTCTTCGCGGGCAGCATGGAAAAGACCGGATGCGGCCAGGCATTGGCGGCGGAGAGAAAGGCTTCGCCGAGCAGCATGGTTTCCTGATGACGCTCCTTCGAGCCGGCCAACGCTTCGGCAAGCTCGGCCGCCTCGGCCAGTCGCGCCGCATCCTCGGCCGCGTCATGCGCCTCAGCAAGCAAGACAGCATCGTTCCAGACCGAGCCATGGCGGATCAACGCCGCGATCCAATCCCCAAGGCTCGCCGAGTCCCGCACGAGGCCATCATGCACAGCGCGTTCCAGCCCGCCCGAATAGGCAAAGGAGCCGACGGGGAAAGCCGGCGACAGCCAGGCCATCAGCCGCAAAAGCGCCTGCAGATCGCCATTCTCCGCCGCTGAAATCCCACCCATCACGTTCAATCGTGCGAATGATCGTGATGGTCATGCCCGTGATCATGATTATGGGCATGATCATGATGCCCGTGATCGTGACCGTGCGAATGGCCGCCATGCGCATGATAGGCGCCACGCGCCGGCTGGAAGGCTTCGCTGACCTCCGTCACCGTTGCGCCGAGGCCTTCGAGCATGGAGCGAATGACATGATCGCGCAGGATGAGGATGCGGTCTTCCTCGATCTGTGCCGAAAGATGCCGATTGCCGAGATGCCACGCGAGCTCGATCAGATGCCGGCGATCGCGCGGCTTGATCTCGAACAGCTTTTCCGCCGCGGCGACGATTTCGATCAATTCGCCGTCTTCGCGCACCAAAAGATCACCGTTGGCAAACAGAACCGGCTCCTTCAGATCGAGCATGACCATCTCGCCATTTTCGAGATGCAGCAGTTTGCGGCGCAGATGCCGGAGATCATGCGGCAGCACGACACGATCGATCGGATTGGAGGATGGGGTGCCGGCCGGCAGATAGGAAGTGACGCGTAGCATGACCTGTCCAGTTCAAAACTTTATCAGACCATGCAAAATAGCCGCTTTCCGCGCAAGGACCAGTGCCGGTTTCGCAGATCTATATTCCATGGCCGTATCGATGCGGCTCCACATGGTCGGGCGCCGTTTCTTGTCCCTCCTCGACCGACCGGCGTTGCCAGACATGGTTCAGCCATTCGCTTTCATGAACGACACGATTGCGGCCAAGCGCCTTGGCGAGATACAGCGCCTTGTCCGCGGCGGCATAGACGAGTTCCTTCTTGCGCTCGCCCCACATATCCGCAATCCCTGCGGAAATAGTGATCTTCACTGCGCCGCCTTCGACGGCGATGGCGTGATCGGCAATCCGCGTTTTCACGCCCTCGATGCGGGCGATACGTTCGGCCATGTCGCGGCCATGGACGATGGCGCCAAACTCCTCGCCGCCGAGGCGGGCAATCACATCCCTGCCCTTGAAAATACCGGAAAAGATTTGCGACACGGCGATGATGACGGCATCCCCCGAAGCATGCCCGTAGCGGTCATTGATCGTCTTGAATCGATCGACATCGAAGATCACCAGCGAGGCATCGTCTTTCGCCTCCTCCAGCGCATCGGTAAAGGCGCGACGGTTCAGCAATCCCGACAACATATCGGTTCGGCTCAGCCGTTCGAATTCGGCGCGTGAGACCGCGAGCTTGTGAATGGCATAGCCGGCCAGCAGCGCCAATACGCCGGAGACCGTTCCGCCGATGAGCCAGGCGAGCAGGAGGCAGAGGCGGATCGCCTCCAGCATCGGCAACGGCAACAGGCCAAGCCATTCGACGACTGGCAGCATCACGAGAATGATGGCGACGGACAGGATGACCGCTAGAAAACTCATCTTTAGCGCGAAAATATATATCGTGCGACGCTGCTGGAAATTACCGAGTTCGGCCTGCAGCGAAATCCACCGTTTCATGCGAATCACCTTCCTCAGCCCATCAATTCGATGATTTGAGATAGAGGTGAACGCTCTTCCAGGTCTTTAACGCGATCGTTAAAATGCCAGGCATTTCTCAACTTATGAACTGCTGGGATTTGGCATCAAAATCACGCGTGCCCTTACGTGAGGTTGCGACGCGAACGAGCGCCGATACAAGTCTCTGATTATGCTGCAATAGTTTGGGGTCTTCACGAAAAACCCCTGAAATCCAGGGGCTCTCGTAATCCACAGGCGATGAAACGTCGCAGTTCCCGTTAAAACAGGAAATAACGTTGCGCCATCGGCAGCACCGTCGCCGGCTCGCAGGTCAGAAGCTCGCCATCGGCGCGCACCTCATAGGTCTCCGGGTCCACTTCGATATGCGGGGTCAGGCTGTTGTGAACCATCGACGCCTTGGAAATCCCGCCGCGGGTATTCTTGACGGCAACAAGGCTCTTGGCGACGCCGAGCCTTCCAGCAAGACCGGCGTCGAGCGAAGCCTGCGACACGAAAGTAACCGAGGAGTTCGTCAGGCTCTTGCCAAAAGAGGCAAACATCGGGCGGTAATGCACCGGCTGCGGCGTCGGGATGGAGGCGTTCGGATCGCCCATGGGGGCGGCTGCAATCGAGCCGCCGAGCAGGACCATATCCGGCTTCACTCCGAAGAAAGCCGGGTTCCAGATCACCAGATCGGCGCGTTTGCCGACTTCGATCGAGCCGATCTCATGGCTGAGGCCATGGGCGATCGCCGGATTGATCGTGTATTTGGCGATATAGCGTTTGACGCGGAAATTGTCGTTGTCGCCGGTTTCCTGGGCAAGGCGGCCGCGCTGGCGCTTCATCTTGTCGGCAGTCTGCCAGGTGCGGATCGCCACTTCGCCGACGCGGCCCATGGCCTGGCTGTCGGACGAAATGATCGAGAAGGCGCCGATATCGTGAAGAATGTCTTCCGCCGCAATCGTCTCCTTGCGGATGCGGCTTTCGGCGAAAGCAATGTCTTCCGGGATCGACGGCGACAGGTGATGGCAGACCATCAACATGTCGAGATGCTCGGCAATCGTGTTAACCGTATAGGGACGCGTCGGATTGGTCGACGACGGTATGACATTCGACTGGCCGCAGATTTTGATGATGTCTGGCGCATGGCCGCCGCCTGCCCCTTCGGTATGAAAGGCATGGATGGTACGGCCCTTGATGGCGCCGATCGTGTCTTCGACGAAGCCACTTTCGTTCAACGTATCCGTGTGGATCATCACCTGCACATCATATGCATCGGCGACCGTGAGGCAGCAGTCGATCGCGCCGGGCGTCGTCCCCCAATCCTCGTGCAGCTTCAACGAGGTGGCGCCGGCAAGCACCATCTCCTCGAGCGCGCCGGGCAGCGAGGCATTGCCCTTGCCGGCAAAGGCGAGGTTCATCGGAAAGGCGTCGGCAGCCTCGATCATGCGGGCAATATGCCATGGGCCGGGCGTGCAGGTGGTGGCGAGCGTTCCGTGCGCCGGTCCCGTGCCGCCGCCCAGCATGGTCGTCAGCCCGCTCATCAGCGCCTCTTCGATCTGCTGCGGGCAGATGAAGTGGATATGGCTGTCCATACCGCCAGCCGTGACGATCTTGCCCTCACCTGCGATCGCCTCCGTGCCCGGACCCACGATGATGTTGACGCCCGGCTGCATGTCCGGATTGCCGGCCTTGCCGATCGCGACGATACGGCCATCCTTGAGGCCGATATCGGCCTTAACGATCCCCCAGGTATCGACGATCAGCGCGTTGGTGATGACGGTGTCGACAGCACCGTTCGCCCGCGTCACCTGGCTCTGCCCCATGCCGTCACGAATGACCTTGCCGCCGCCGAACTTCACCTCCTCGCCATAGGTGGTGAAATCCTTCTCCACCTCGATGAAAAGTTCCGTATCGGCAAGCCGCACCTTATCGCCGGTGGTCGGCCCGAACATGTTGGCATAGGCCGCGCGGGAAATCTTATAGGGCATAAATCAGGCTCCTTGGGAGGAAAGAATGGGAGTCTTGTTGGCGATGCGCCTCAGGCGACCGAGGGAAATATAAAAGTCGACCAGCCGTTTCTCCGCCGCAAACGGATGACCATCCCATCCGGTATGGCTGAAGCCGGTGATGGCGATGTCATCATCTGGATAGCGCAAAAGCAGATCGGCAATGACGACCATGCCGCTGCTCGGCACGATATAGGCACCCGGTTCGTGCGCCGCGAGCGCTTCATCGACGCTCTCATGAACCGATTGGTCGATGACCACATGACGTTTGCGTGTGGCATTGCAGAAAGCGGTGAATTGATCCGTGTAGTCATCGCAGAAATCGTTGAGTTCCGGATGCGACAACGCCAGTGGCGCGCGCAGCGCAGCAAACTTGCGGGGGTCGCGGACGCTCCAGATTTCCGACGCGGCCGCGATCGGCGGACTGTTGCGCCATTCGGCGGAACCGAGCATCGCGCGTGCCGGCCGGCCGGTATTGCAGACCGCGACGATATCCGTGCGGCTGCCACTGGCCGCAACCGAACGGCAATCGTTGAAACGCACGACCAGATCGGCGATGGCGATCTCTTTCGCCGCCGCTTCTGCAATCTCGCCGTTGCCGACGATCATGATCCTGCGTTTTGCGCTCACTGCGCACCCTCCGGCCCATCGGCCAGTGCCTTTAGCTCTTTGGTCCGCTGCTTCGTCAAGGTCGCCTTGCATCCGGAAACGAGCATGGGCTCCATCGAACCGCCTCTCGCCTCGAAGCCCTCCGCTTCGCATTGGCCATCGCGATAGTCGACCCAGGCGCGTTGCGCCTTGACCAATGCCTTTTCGGCGCCCTTTTGGTCGGCATCGAGATCGGCATCGGTGGCAACCATGGCCGCACGTGTCTTTTTGTATTGCTCATTCAAAGCCTTGTCGGCCCTGTCGTAGTCGCGCTGCGAGCAGATGTTCATGTCCATCTGCGTCTCTGCATTATTGCAATCGACCTTCGGCTGGTCCGGATCGTTTTGCGCATGGGCCGAGCCGCACATCAAAACCATCGCAACACATGCACCGGACGCAAGCACTCTCAAAGACATACCACCTCTCCCTAGAAGCCTCAGAGTTTACCCATTATCTGCTGGCGGAAGCCGTAGACCTCGCGCTTGCCGGAGAGGGGGATTAGCGTCACCGAGCGCGTCTGGCCCGGCTCGAAACGCACTGCGGTCCCTGCGGGGATATCGAGACGCATGCCCTTAGCTTTATCGCGGTCAAAGGCAAGACCACCGTTCGTTTCGGCAAAATGATAGTGGCTGCCCACCTGCACCGGCCGGTCGCCCGTATTGGAGACCTCCAGCGTTATCGTCGGCGCGCCAGCGTTCAGTTCGATGTCGCCGCTTGCGGCAAGAATTTCACCTGGAATCATGGTTTTTCCTCTGCCGTCGTTCAGCGGATCGGCTCGTGCACGGTCACGAGCTTCGTTCCATCCGGAAACGTCGCCTCGACCTGTACGTCATGGATCATCTCGGCAATTCCCTCCATCACCTGCTCGCGGGTGATGACATGGGCGCCTGCTTCCATCAGTTCGGCGACCGGGCGGCCGTCGCGGGCACCTTCGACGACGAAGTCGGTGATCAGCGCGATGGCTTCCGGATGGTTGAGCTTGACGCCGCGCTCCAGCCGCCGCCGCGCCACCATTGCCGCCATGGAAATCAACAGCTTATCTTTTTCTCTCGGAGTGAGGTTCATCGCCTACCTATGTAATTGCTATTTGCTCGAACTACAGATTCCAGACTTTCGGCACTGGCGTTCCGTTACGCAAGGCGGAAATGACCGAGATCAGGATTTTTCTAAGTGCAAAGCCGTCGGACGCCGCCAGCCGTACCACCAGCTTGTCGCGCCATTGGCTGGCACCGCCCATATGCTCCCCAACGAGCGGCCGCACCTTGGCGAGATAGGTTTCCGCCAGCGGCCCGGCATAGAGCAGAGTCGCAAAGGCAACCTGGCCGCTCAAAACGGCATGTTCGGCTGTCAACGCTGCGACATCGCCATCGAGCCTCAGCTCCTCAGCATGGATCAACTGCCCAGCGCGGCGGATGCGCCAGCGGTCGCGAAACAGCCCCCGCGCCATCGCCTCGCCCATCGCCTTGCGGCCCAGCAAAATTGCCTCGACGGCCAGAAATTCGGCGGTCTCGTCAAGATCGACATCGAGCCTGCGCGACAGCGAGGCGCGATCGAACAGAATGGTTTCCTGCGGCAACCAATCGACACGCGCGTCAGTATCGACCTTGATCGAAGTCACGACTTCAGCGGTGCCTGCGGATGCTTTATAGATTTTCTCGCAGGCCTGGGTGGTCACATCGATGCGTGTGCCGGGTCCCGCGACTATGCTCCAATCCATCCGGTCGCCGCCGGTCAGCCCGCCGGCGGTGTTGATGATGACGGCTTCCATAGAATTGTCGAACGTGTCAGGCAGGCGAATCTTCGCCGCACCCTCCTGGAAAAGTTCGGCAAGGCGCGTGCGCCCATCAAGCGCCTTGGCCGCCAGATGGCCGCGCCCGCGCGCCCTCTGCGGTCTTGTGCTCGCCGCTGCCATCGCCATCCTGCCTCTGCGCTCCTCACATCATGCCATCGCCGGTCTTTGAAACCCGTCAAGCAGTAAAGGCAAGCAATTTCTGTGCCTTATGCAACGCCCTAGAACACCGGTCTGCTGCGGCTGGCATCCGCTGCATTTTTCGCCAGACGATGAAAAGAGTGGCAGTGGCTGCGCTTCTACGGCAGTAAAGGCAGCGCAGACAGAATCAAGCCACCCGATCCGGCGGCTCGCGTCCTTCGAAAAAGGCGGTGATATTGTCCACCACCTTCATTCCCATGGCCGTGCGCGTCTCTTCGGTCGCGCTGCCGAGATGCGGCAACAGCACGACATTCTCCATCGCCTTCAATTTCTCCGGCACATTCGGCTCCGCTTCATAGACGTCGAGGCCGGCGCCACGGATGGTGCCTTGCTCCAGGGCGGAAATCAGCGCTGCCTCGTCGACGACATCGCCGCGGGCGGTGTTGATCAGGAAGGCGCCAGGCTTCATGGCGGCGAAACGGGCAGCATTCATCAGGTGACGGTTCTCGGCGCCGCCAGGGCAATGCAACGACACGAAATCGGAGGCTGCAAGCACATCCTCGATCGTCGGCAATTGCACCGCGCCGTACCGCGTTGCTTCCATCGGATCGACCGCAGAGCGATTATAGAAGACGACCTCCATGCCGAAACCGAAATGACAGCGCTGCGCGAAAGCCCTGCCGATACGGCCGAAACCGATGATGCCGACGGTTTTGCCGGTGACCTTCGTGCCGATCAAATGCGTCGGCCGCCAGCCGCTCCATTCGCCGGCACGCAGCTCACGTTCCCCTTCCCCGGCGCGGCGCGCCACGGACAGCAGCAGCAGCATGGCGATATCGGCGGTACAATCGGTCAGCACCCCCGGCGTGTTGGTGACGACGATGCCCTTGGCCTTGGCGGAAGCGACGTCGATATGATTGAAGCCCACGCCGAAATTGCCGAGGATTTTTGTCCTGATGGCATCGCCTTCGAAAAGCGCGGCCGGCAATCTATCGGAAACGGTCGGCAGCACCGCATCATAAGACAGCAGGGCCTCGCGCAACTGCCGGGCATCGAGCGCTATATCATCCGAATTGAACGTCGCTTCGAAGCGCTCGGAAAGTACGGCCTCCACCGCGGCCGGCCAGCGCCGGGTGACGAGAATACGGGGTCTGGTCATGCTGCATCTTCCTCCTGCCAGGATGGGCTCAGACTTAGAGCACGATCGCCGCAAAGGAAATGCCGTTATCACAGCCTGAATGCAAAGAAGCCCGGCCAATGACCGGGCTTCCAGATCGAACGCATCACCGGAAAGCCGGCGATGCAGATGCTTACTTTTCCATTTCGGCGTAGTTGTACTTGCCGTCGGAACCCTTGGACCACTTGTACATCACGTAGTCCGGACGAGTGATGTCGCCCTTTTCGTTGAAGCCGAGTTCGCCGATGGCGGTCTTGTACGGACCCTTTGCCTTCAACGCGTCGGCAACGGCCATCGGGTCGTTGGAGCCGGCAGCCTTTGCGGCGTCGGCGATGACCTGCATGGCGGCATACGCATAGAGCGTGTAGCCTTCCGGCTCATAGCCTGCAGCGCGGAACTTGGCGACCAGATCCTTGGAAGCCGGGTTCTTACGCGGATCCGGCGCGAAGGTCATCAGCGTGCCGTCAACGGCGTCGCCGGCGATCGAAGCCAGCTCGTTCGAGACGATACCGTCACCGGACATGAAGTGAGCCTTGACGCCCTGGTCGGCCATCTGGCGCATGATCAGGCCGGCTTCGGTGTGCAGACCGCCGTAGTAGACGAAGTCGACACCAGCTTGCTTCATCTTGGCGATGAGGGCCGAATAGTCCTTGTCGCCGGGGGTGATGCCTTCGTAGAGAACTTCCTTCACGCCGGCAGCGTTGAGGTTCTTCTTGGTTTCGTCGGCAAGGCCCTGGCCATAGGGGGTCTTGTCGTGAACGACGGCAACCTTGGCACCCTTGAAGTTGTCGGCGATGTACTTGCCGGCAACGGCACCCTGCTGGTCATCACGACCGCAGGTACGGAAGGTGTTCCACAGGCCACGTTCGGTGAATACCGGGTTGGTGGAAGCCGGGGTGATCTGAAGGATGCCGTTTTCGGCATAAACTTCCGAAGCCGGGATGGAAACGCCCGAGTTGAAGTGGCCGACAACGAACTTGACGCCGTCAGCGACGAACTTGTTGGCGACCGAAACGCCCTGCTTGGCGTCGGAAACGTCGTCGCCGAGTTCGAGCTTGATCTTTTCACCGTTGATGCCACCGGCAGCGTTGATGTCCGCTACGGCCTGCTCGGCACCCTTTTGGAGCTGAGAGCCGAACGCAGCATTTGCACCCGTCAGCGGGCCTGCAACGCCAACGATGATGTCAGCCTTCGCAACGCCGCTGAGCGCGATCATCGCCGACAGAGCCACGGCCGACAGAAGATACTTCTTCATATTGTTACTCCCAATTTTTTGAGCGGGTTCCGTTTGAGTTGCCCTGCGCAATACCCACCAATCATCGCGCCGGTAAGCTTGTATTTCGAAGTAGGGAGGACAGGATCCCGAAAAATGTCGAGCGGTTTTCGGATAGGATCAAGCCCACCTTGTATTCAGACTGAGCCTAGTTTCGGCGCACTGTCAATTCTTCTTCTTCCACGAAAAGGCCGAGGTCTTTTCGTAGAGCCAGTAGTAGTTGTTCACCATCTGGTAGGTGCGGCGGTAGCGATAGCTGGCCGTCGAGAAGATGAGGAGAAGAACCACGTCGAGAATATAGTTGCCGAGGTCGAATACCGGGCCGTTGAACAGCGCGTGATGCAGGAATTGCAGCCCGAGGCCGATCAGGAAAGTATAGATGACCGCCAGCGGGTAGGAGTTCCAGTTGCTCGCCACGGCGCGGCCGGCGCGCCACGCCGTCCAGAAACCCAAAAGAACGATAACCACACGAATGACGAGGCGCCCGCCGGTATCGCTTTCGAAGAAAAGTCCCTGCATATCAAATTCTCCGCAAAACGAGGCTCAATGGTGGCCGCCTTCGAGATAGGCGGAGCGCACTTCCGGATTGGCAAGCAGTTCCTTGCCGGAGCCGCTCATCGTCACCCGGCCGTTGACCATGACATAGGCGCGGTCGGAGAGCTTCAGGGCCGCAAACGCGTTCTGCTCGACCAGGAAGACGGTGAGCCCCTGGCTCTTGTTCAGAACCTTGATGGCTTCGAAAATCCCCTTGACGATCAGCGGCGCAAGGCCAAGCGAGGGCTCATCGAGCAGAAGCAGCTTCGGGCGCGCCATCAACGCGCGGCCGATCGACAGCATCTGCTGTTCGCCGCCCGACAGCGTACCGCCGCGCTGCGACTGACGTTCCTTCAGGCGCGGAAACAGGGTGAAAATCTTCTCGACGTCCTCATTGAAATATTTGAGTTTGTCGAGGCTCGCGCCCATCTGCAGATTCTCGTAGACCGTCATGCGCGGGAAGATGCGCCGCCCTTCGGGCGACTGCGCAATACGCAGCCGGGCGATCTCGTGGGTCGGCATATGGGTAATGTCGCGGCCATCGAAGGTTACCGAACCATTGCGGGCCTGCGGGCTGCCGCAGATCGTCATCATCAATGTCGACTTGCCGGCACCGTTGGCGCCGATCAGACTGACGATTTCGCCGCTGTTGACTTCGACATTGACGCCGGCAAGGGCGCGGATATTGCCGTAATAGGTTTCGACGCCTTCAACTTTCAGAAGCGGTTGCCCCGTCATCGCTGTTCGCCCTCTTGGAGGTGCTCGACTTCGGCAATCACCTCTTCCACTTCTTCATCTTCCACACCCAGATAGGCCGCGATCACCCTCGGATCGTTCTTGACCTCGTCCGGCGTACCATCGGCAATCTTCTGCCCGTATTCGAGCACGACGACGTGGTCGGAGATTTCCATGACCACCGACATGTCGTGTTCGATCAGAAGGATCGACGTGTCGGCATCCTTGCGGATGCTGCGCAGGAATTCGTTGAGCACCAGCGACTCGCGCGGGTTGAGACCGGCGGCCGGCTCGTCCAGGCACAGAAGCTCAGGCCCGGTGCACATGGCGCGGGCGATTTCGAGACGGCGTTGCGCGCCGTAAGGAAGATCGCCGGCCGGGTCGTCGGCGCGATCGACGAGATCGGCCTTCTCCAGCCAGAAGCGCGCCAGCTCAATGGCATTCTTGGCCTCGGCGCGATATTTGCCGATGCCGAGCAGACCAAGCACGGTAAAGCCAGACGCGCGCATGAGCTTATTGTGTTGAGCAACCAGCAGGTTTTCAAGCACGGTCAGGCCCGAGAACAGGCGGATGTTCTGGAATGTGCGCGCCACCTTGGCTTCACGCGTGATCCGGAAATCCGGCAGCCGCTCCAGGAGGAATTGCTTGCCGCTTTTCTGGTTGAGCGTGATCATGCCCATCGTCGGCTTATAGAAACCGGTGATGCAATTGAAGACGGTGGTCTTGCCGGCGCCGTTCGGGCCGATCAGCGCGGTGATATCGCCGCGCTTGGCCTCGAAGGAGAAGTCGTTGATCGCCATCAGGCCGCCGAACTTCATCGACAGGTGATCGACTTTCAGCAGGATGTCGTCGGGGGTTGCGGTCACAGCGTTCATCAGCCGTGGCCCTCCTTTGTAAAGCTGCCGGAGACCGCTTTCCGCTCCTTGAGGAAGGCGGTGGGCTCACGAGTGCCGACGAAGCCGCGCGGTTTCACGATCATGACGACGACCATGGCCAGGCCGAAAATCAGCATGCGATAGAGTTCTGGGGTGAAATCGGCACCGAAAATTATCTTCAGGAAGCCCATGTCGCGCAGCAATTCCGTGCCGCCGACCATGGCGATCGCGGCAATGGCGATGCCCTTCAACGAGCCCATGCCGCCGAGAACGACGATCGCGAGGATGACCGCGGACTCGAGGAAGACGAAGGATTCCGGCGAGACGAAGCCCTGACGGGCTGCAAAGAACGAGCCGGCGAAGCCGCCGAACATCGCGCCGGTCGCGAATGCCGTCAGCTTGGTCGTCACCGTGTTGATGCCGAGCGAGCGGCAGGCGATTTCATCTTCGCGCAAGGCTTCCCACGCACGGCCGATCGGCATCCGGCGCAACCGGATCGTCACATAGGCGGTCAGCATGCAGAGCGCCAGGATGACGTAGAAAAGGAAGATCTTGTACCAAGCCGACGAGATCGACAGGCCGAAGGTCCGAACGAAATTGTGCGGATCCTTCATATCGAACGTATAAAGGCCGAACAGCGAGGCCTTCGTGATGTTGGAAATGCCGAAACTACCGCGTGTGACATCCGTCCAGTTGGTGATGACGATGCGGATGATTTCGCCGAAAGCCAGCGTCACGATGGCCAGATAGTCGCCGCGCAGACGCAGCACCGGGAAGCCAAGGATCATGCCCCACAACCCGGCGAAGATGCCGGACAAGGGCAGCAGGATCCAGAAGGACAGGCCGAAATGCGTCGACAGCAGCGCGTAGGAATAGGCTCCGACGGCATAGAAGGCGACGTAACCGAGGTCGAGCAGGCCGGCCAGGCCGACGACGATGTTCAGACCCCAGGCAAGCATCACGTAGATCAGGATCTGGATGCCGAAATTGTCGACATAGGTCAGCGATCCCTGAGCACCGAAAATCGCCAGCGCCAATAGCGGATAGATGAGCAGGAAACCCAGCGCTATCGCGTTGAAATTCTTCGAAATGAAGCCGGGTTCGGCTTCGACGGGCGGAGCCTTCGCCTTGGCCGCCTTCATGGCCGCCAGCCTGGGCTGCACGAACACCGTCATGACGAACCGCCCTGCGGCGGCAATCGCGACGATGGATGCCAAGAGGCCCCAGCGTTGAACGATGATGAGCTGGTTGTCGATGTTCTGATCGGTCTTAAGGCCGATATAGAGCACGAACATGCCGAATGCGATGACCGCTGTCCAAAGGGCGTCGGTAATGCCTTTCTGGACAAGGCCGGGCGCGGTCTTGCCTGGAACGAAATTTGAACTTGCCATGGCGTTATACCTTCTCGACTTCCGGCCGTCCGAGAATACCCGTCGGCTTGAAGATCAACACGTAGGCCAAGATGCCGTAGGTCGCGACATCCTTGTACGCGATAGCGAAATTGCCCGACCAGAACGACTCGATGAAACCAATCATCAGTCCGCCGAGAACGGCACCCGGCAACGAGCCGATGCCTCCGAGAACGGCAGCGGTGAACGCCTTGACACCGGGGACGAAGCCATCGGTAAAGTTGGCGACGCCATAATACATCAGGTACATCGTGCCGGCGACGGCGGCGAGCGCCGCGCCCATGATGAAGGTGACGGAAATGGTGCGGTCGACATTGATACCGAGCAGCGCCGCCATCTTGCGATCCTGCTCGGTGGCGCGCTGGGCGCGGCCAAGCGCGGTCTTGTTGACCAGATACCAGAATGCGGCGAGGAGAACGACCGTGCAGATGAAGATGATGATCTGCTTCAGCGACAGCGATACGCCACCGATATTGTAGACATCACCCACCAGCGTCGGGATCGGCTTATTGCGCGGGCCCTGTGCAACCTGGATGAAGTTCGACAGCACGATCGACATGCCGATTGCGGTGATCAGCGGCGCTAGGCGGAACGAACCGCGCAGAGGCCGGTAAGCGATACGCTCGATCACCCAATTCCACAGGCTCGTCATCAACATGGCGACGATGAGCATCACCAGGAGCATGATCGCCACCGGCAGGCCGGCGACGAGCGATACGAGAACCAGGTAGGTGATAAGAGCGGCGAAGCCACCAAGCATAAACACGTCGCCATGGGCAAAGTTGATCATGCCGATGATGCCGTAAACCATGGTATAGCCAATGGCGATCAGGCCGTAGATAGACCCGAGAGTCAGCCCGTTAAGGAGCTGCTGGATAAAATAATCCATATGTCATTTCCCCTGGATGCGCAGTTCGTCGACCGCATCTCTTATTGGTTAGGGTTTTCCTTTGAGAGGGCCCGTGAGGGCGATTCCATACTGTTTTCGAAGGAAATGTGAAGCCAAAAAGGCAGGAAATTGACAAAATCTTTTCAAATCTTCGCGCAATGACGCAATTCGAGCCACAAAAAATAGAAAAACGGCATTCTCTGGCTCAAAAATAGCCAGACAATCCGCATACTTGGTTCGCTCAAAAAAATCTCTTCAGAAACGGGCTCCCGAAAAGCCCGTTCCGTTCCTTCCGAGCCCGACGCTTACGAGCGCATGCGCGCACCATCGGCATCAAACAAAGGTTGCGGCTGCAATGTCGCTGGCAATATGTCGCCGAGCAGTTCGATCGACCATCCCTGCGTTTCGTCGGCAATCTCTTTCGGCACATAACCGACGGCGACCGAGACACCGGAGGCATGCGCATAACCGCCCGAAGTCACCCAGCCACAGACGGCGCCGTTGTGATAGATCGGCTCATCACCAATGACATCGGCATCGTCAGCCGCGAGAATAAAGGTGCGTAGCCGCAAGGCTCCGCCCTCCACCTTCTCCTTGGCGGCCGCCGATTTGCCGATGAAATCAGCCTCCTTGAAGAGCGCAACGAACCGGCCGAGCCCGGCTTCCAGCGGCCCATAGAGCGGACGGTATTCGCGCGCCCAACTGCCGTAGGACTTGTCGAGGCGCAGGGCGTTCAATGCCCTGAGGCCGAAAAGCGTAATGCCGAATTCGGCGCCGGCCTCCATCAGGAGATCGAAGAGGTAGCGCTGATATTCCGGCTTCATCCAGATCTCATAACCGAGATCGCCGGTGTAGGAGACGCGGCCGACGATGGCAGGCGCCATGCCGAGATCCATGCGGCGAATGGACATGAAGGGGAAAGCAGCGGCGGAAACATCCTGATGCGTCAGCTTTTCCAGGAGCTTGCGCGCATTCGGCCCGGCGATCGAAAGTCCAAGCAGCGACAGGCCGAGCGCTTTCAGCTCCACCGATCCATCCTTCGGCAGATGGCTTTCGAACCAGCGCATATGATAGGCTTCGGCAACGCCGGAGCCTATGACGAGGAAATCCCCCTCGCCCAGTTTGGCGAGTGTGAAGTCCCCGATCAGCTTGCCGTCATGCTTCAGCATCGGCGCCAGCGTCATGCGGCCGACGGCTGGAATACGGCAGGCGAGCAGCCCGTCGAGAAAGGCTTCCGCGCCCGGTCCCCTAACCGAATATTTGGCAAAGCCGGAGGTTTCCATCAGGCCGACGCTGTCGCGCACCGCCTTCGCTTCCTTCGCCACCACATCGAAATCGTTGGAGCGCCGCCAGGAGAACTCGTCCACTTCGCCCGCGGGCGCGAACCACAGCGCCTGCTCCAGCCCGTAGGACGCGCCGAAGACGCCACCCGCAGCCTTGAGCTTGTCATAGATCGGCGTCGTCAGCAGCGGCCGCGCCGCCGGCAGCTCCTCGTTGGGATAGCGAATGGAGAAGCGCCGCGCGTAGTTCTCGCGCACCTTGGCGTTGGTGTAGGCAAGCGTCGCGTAGTCGCCGTAGCGTGAGACGTCCATGGCGAAGACGTCGAAGCCGGGGTCGCCATGGATCATCCAGTTGGCGAGTGCCAGCCCCACGCCGCCGCCCTGGCTGAAACCGGCCATGACCGCGCAAGCCGACCAGTAGTTCATCAGCCCCCGCACCGGTCCGACCAGCGGATTTCCGTCGGGCGAGAAGGTGAACGGGCCGTTGATGATCTTCTTGATGCCGGCATTGTTGAAGGCGGGGAAATGGCGGAAGCCGACTTCCAGCTCCGGCGTGATGCGCTCGATATCCTCGGCCAGCAACTCATGGCCGAAATCCCAGGGCGTCGTCACCGGCGACCAGGGGCGGCAGGCCTTTTCGTATGTGCCCATCAGCATGCCCTGCCGCTCCTGGCGCAGATAGATCTCGCCGTCGAAATCGACGCAGTGCATCAGCTCCTTGCCAGTCGCCTTGTTGAAGTCCGCGACTTCCGGCATGTCTTCGGTGATCAAGTACATGTGCTCCATGGCGAGCACCGGCAGCTCCAACCCAACCATGCGTCCGACCTCGCGTGCCCAGAGACCGGCGGCATTGACGACATGCTCGGCAACGATCTCGCCCTGATTGGTAATCACCCGCCACGAGCCGTCCTCGCGCTGCACCAGCTCCTCGACCTTGGTGTGCAGGTAAATCTCAGCACCGTTCTTCTTTGCCGAGCGGGCATAGGCATGGGTGGTGCCATAGGGGTCGAGGTGACCTTCGACAGGATCGTAGAGTGCGCCGACGAATTGGTCGGGATCGAGGAGCGGCATCATTGCATGCGCTTCCTTCGGCGTCAGCAACGTCGCCTCCAGGCCGTTATACCGGCCCTTGGCGAGGATCGATTTCAGCCAGTCGAAGCGCTGCGGCGTTGCCGCCAGCATCAGGCCTGATGTCATGTGCAGGCCGATATCCTGGCCGGAATAATCCTGGATCTCCTTGTAGAGCTCGACCGTGTATTTCTGCAGCTTGGCAACGTTGGGGTCGCCATTGATCGTGTGCATGCCGCCGGCTGCATGCCAGGTCGAACCCGATGTCAGCTCCGAGCGCTCGAGCAGCACGACGTCGGTCCAGCCGAATTTCGTCAGGTGATAAAGCACCGAACATCCGACGACACCGCCGCCGATGACGACGACCCTGGCATGGCTTTTCATCTAAAAATCCCCTGTGTTCGGCGCGAAGTCGGCGGGAATTTTCCCAGCCGACCGGCCGTATTTGCAGGGCAGCCTAGAGACTATCCAGAAGGCCAAATAGCCCGAACTGCGAAACCGATCTGTCTGTTTGCGCCATCGCAATTGTTCGGATCGCGCCATTTCTTCCTAGCACAAACCGGAAATCGCTTTGCGCTTTTCCGGCTCATGTGCTCAATCGCCAAATCCCGCCGTCAGCGCGAATTCCCGTCCCATCTCCATCAACTCCTCGAACACGCTCCCGGCATAGGAGCGGGGAACGATGATCTCGAAATGGTCAGGACCGGTGCGGGCGAGGTTGGCGCTGACGTGGCAGATGAGCATGTTGGCCGATTGCCCTTCGGCAAATACCTGCGAATGCAAGTCGACGGCGACGCATTTTGCCAGAATGCGCCGGACACTCGGCCCCGAAAGGCGCAGCACTACACGGCCGTCGCTCTGTTCGAAGAAGGAGATGCGGCCGGCATCCAACATGGCGAGGTCACGCGCCAGGCTCTCGGCCCCCAACACTTCCGATACCAACAGCCACTCGCCCGGCCCCGCATGGCGCACGGAAATATCCGACATCGCCTTCAACGCCGCCAACGTCCAGGCTTCCTGGCTGGCATGGGCGAGCACAGAGAATATGGCGGGGCGGCGGATGACGGCGAGATGGTTCGGATTGGGCTCCGCCTCGAAGCCGGAGATGTGATCTTCCAGCACGTGCCGGTTTAGATATGCGACGCTCATCGATCCCTCACCCCAGAAGTTTCTTGTTGGCGGGATCGACGAAGACCGGATTGCAGACCTCGGCAACCACTTCCTCGCCACGCAACCCATCCCAGACGATCACATGTTCACCGATCCGCTCGCGCCCGGATTTCAGGAAGGCCAATGCGATAAAATGGCCGAGAACCGGGGAGAAGCAGGCGGAAGAAACATGGCCCTGATCATTCGCCGTCGAAGGCTTGGCACCTTCCCTCAGCAGGTGCGCACCCGCCCGGATTTCCTTGGTGGCATCGACCGGCTTCAGCCCGACAAGCTGAACACGATCGGCGGCGGTCAGGCCGAAGCGGGTCGAAAGCCGCTTGCCGATGAAATCCGGCTTCTGCGTCGCCATCATCCGGCCGAGCCCGGCATCATCCGGCGTGGTGCGGCCATCCAGCTCGTTATGGGTGACATGTCCTTTCTCGATGCGGAGCACATTCAGCGCCTCGACCCCGTAAGCGCAGATACCGTGCGCCTTGCCCGCCTCCATGATCGCATCCGCCACCGCCTCGCCATAGCCGGCGGGAACGGCGAGCTCATAGGCCAGTTCGCCGGAAAAGGAGATGCGGAACAGTCTGGCCTTCAGACCGCCTTTCAACATCACCTCTGCGGCGGCGAGGAATGGGAAGAACGCGTCGGAAATATCGTCCTCGACAATCTGTTCCAGAACCTCACGCGCCCTCGGACCGGCAATTGCCATCTGCGCCCATTGATCCGACGAGGAGACGAAACGGACGTCGAGCTGTGGCCATAGGGTCTGGGCGCAGAATTCCATATGCGCCATCACCTCGCCGGCCATCGCGGTCGTCGTGGTGAGGAAGAAATGATTCGGCGACAGTCGGCTCGTCGTCCCGTCGTCGAACACCACGCCGTCCTCGCGCAGCATCAGCCCATAGCGTGCCTTGCCGATCGGCAGTTTCAAGAACGCGTTGGAATAGATCCGGTTGAGAAACTCCGCCGCATCCTTGCCGAACACTTCGATCTTGCCGAGCGTCGAGACGTCGCAAAGACCGACATTGTTGCGGACGTTCAGCACCTCCCGGTCGACGCTGTCGCGCCAGGTTTTCTCGCCCGCGCGTGCAAACCAGGCCGAGCGAAACCAAAGGCCGGCTTCGACGAATGTCGCGCCATTCTTCTTCGCCCAGCCATGAAGCGGCGATTCCCGCACCGGCTGCGCATGCTTGTCGCGCGCCGTACCCGCCAGGGCGCCGAAGGAGACGGGCGTATAGAAAGGCCGGAAGGTCGTCGTGCCGACAGCAGCCGGGCTGACGCCGCGCATTCCGGCGATGAGGCCGGCGGCGTTGACATTGCCGAGCTTACCCTGATCCGTCGCCATGCCGCTCGTCGTATAGCGCTTGGCATGCTCCGCATGACCATAGCCTTCGCGCAGGGCCAGGCCCAGGTCTTTCGCATGGACGTCGTTCTGGAAGTCGACGAAGGCCTTGTCCTTGGCGCCCGGCACATGCCAGATGGCTGCAAAGGACGGATCGTAATCGCCTTCGACCTCCGGTATCTCCGCCTCATGTGCGGTGCGCCCCAGGCTTTCAATAATCAACCGCGCCTTTTCCGCGCCATCGGCAAGACAGCCCGAAACACTGTCGATGCCTGCAGCCGATCCGGCAATCTCCATTTCGCCGCCGACCGTCGGCGCTATGAAGCCCTGTTTTTCCTCCGACCACACAGGCTTTGCGCCGCGCTGACAGGCAAGATGAATGATCGGCGACCAACCGCCGGACATGGCAAGCGCGTCACACGCAATAACCTCGTCCAGGCCGCCACGATCGGCAATCACCCCGCTGATACGATGCCGGCCCTTCGTGGCCTGCACGGTGCCGGCGTGAATGATGCGAACGCCCAGAGGCGCAGGATCGGAAGAAGTACTGCGCGTATCGATGATGGCCGCTATCTCGACGCCTTCCGCCGCGAGATCCAGCGCCGTGCGATAGCCGGACCCACCACTGGTGAACACCGCCACCTTCTGCCCCGCCACGACGCCATATCGATTGAGATAGCTGCGCATCGCGCCAGCCATCATGACGCCTGGCCTGTCATTGCCGCCGAATACCAGCGGTCGCTCTTCCGCGCCGGTGGCGAGGATGGCGCGTTTGGCGGCGATACGCCAAAGACGCTCGGCCGGCAGATCGGGCGAAGGCATCGCCACATGCTTCTGCACTTTTTCGACCGCGCCAAAGACATTGTCGTCATACCAGCCGAACACCGTGGTGCGCGGCATCAAAGTGACATTCTCGAAGCTCTGGAGTTCGTCGAGCGCCGTATGCACGAAGGCATCCGCGGAGGCGCCGCCGATCGACAATCTCTCCGACAGCAGCGATCCGCCCAGACGAAATCCTTCGTCTGCAAGAATGATGCGGAGCCCCGCGCGCGCCGCCGTTAGCGCCGCCATCAGCCCGGCCGGGCCGGAGCCGATCACCAGCAGATCACAATGCGCCCAGGCCTTCTCATAGCGATCGGGATCGGCCCGCATCGCCGCCTTGCCGAGACCGGCGGCGCGGCGGATCAGCGGCTCATAGAGCTTCTCCCAAAAAGCCGCCGGCCACATGAAGGTCTTGTAGTAGAAGCCCGCGCTGAGGAAAGGCGAGAACAGGCGGTTGATCGAGGCAATGTCATATTTCAGCGACGGCCAGCGGTTCTGGCTGACAGCGGTCATGCCCTGATAGAGCTCGACGACGGTGGCGCGCGTATTCGGCTCCGTGCGTCCGTCCCTGCCGATCGTCACCAGCGCGTTTGGCTCGGCGGAGCCAGCCGTCAGGATGCCGCGCGGACGGTGATATTTGAAGCTGCGGCCGACAAGCAATTGGTCATTGGCAAGCAGGGCGGCGGCGAGCGTATCACCCTCCATCCCTTTCATATCCCTGCCATCGAACTTGAACGAAAGCGGTCGGCTGCGATTGACGAGCCCGCCGGAGGAAAGACGATAGGCCGTCATTGCGCCGCCTCCCGCGCCTTGTCCGCAGCATCGGTGACGGAGAAGACCTCATGGGTGACATTGCTGCGGTCGACGACTAGCCAGCGGCGGCAACCGGCCGCATGGTGCCAATATTCGAGAATGCGCCCGCGCTCGTTGTCGCGGATATAGACATAGCGATTCCAATCTTCATCCGGCGCGGATGGAGCCGGACGGGTGGCGGATGCAGACCCCCGAATGGTGAACTCTTCTTTCGGGCGCGTGCCGCAATGCGGGCAGGTGATCAAGCTTGCCATTGGTTTCGTGCCCTCAATGCAGATTCGGCTGCGGACCCTTGCCGCCTTCGTCGATCGCAAAACCGCGCTCGAAGCGATCGAGGCGCAGGAGGCGGCTGACCTCATGGCTTTCGCCCTTGGCGATCAGGTGCGCGAAGCAGAAGCCGGAGGCCGGCGTCGCTTTGAAGCCGCCATAGTTCCAGCCGCAGTTCAGATAGAGATTGTCGATCGGCGTGCGGTCGATGATCGGTGAGCCGTCCATGCTCATATCCATCACCCCACCCCAGCTCCGCAGCACACGGACACGCGACAGGCCTGGGATCAGCGACACCCCCTCCTCCATCGTATGTTCGACGGTGGCGAGATTGCCGCGCTGGGCATAGGAGCTGTAATAATCGAGATCGGCTCCGAAGACCAAACCGCCCTTGTCCGACTGCGATATATAGAAATGGCCGGCGCCGTAGGTGATGACGTGATCGATCACCGGCTTCAGCCCCTCCGTGACGAACGCCTGCAGCACATGGGTTTCGATCGGCAGTTCCAGATCCGCCATGCGCCCAAGGATCGAGGTATGGCCGGCCGCCGCCAGCGCCAGCTTGTTGCAGCCGATGAAGCCGCGCGTCGTTTCGACACCGGTCACGGCACCACCTTCGCGGCGGATGCCGATCACCTCGCATTGCTGGATGAGATCGACACCACGACTGTCGGCACCACGCGCATAACCCCAGGCGACGGCATCGTGCCGCGCCGTACCGCCGCGCGCCTGCAGCAGCCCGCCAAGGATCGGAAAGCGCGCATGGTCGAAATTGAGATAAGGCATCATCTTGCGGACCTGATCGCGGTTCAGCAGTTCCGCATCGACCCCGTGCATGCGCATGGCATTTCCGCGCCGGGCATAGGCGTCGCGTTGCCCATCGGAGTGGAAGAGATTGATGATGCCGCGTTGGGATACCATGGCATTGTAATTGAAATCCTGCTCCAGCCCTTCCCAAAGCCGCATCGAGAATTCGTAGAACGGCTCGTTGCCGGGCAGGAGATAATTGGAGCGGATGATCGTGGTGTTGCGGCCCACATTGCCGGAACCGAGATAGTTCTTTTCCAGCACCGCGATATTGGTGATGCCGAACTCCTTGGCGAGATAGTAGGCCGTCGCCAGCCCATGCCCGCCACCGCCGACGATGATGACGTCATAATGCGGTTTCGGCTCCGGAGTTCGCCAGACAGGCTTCCAATGACGGTTTCCTGAAAGCGCCTGCTTCAGAACCTGATATGCCGAATAACGCATGTATGAATCCCGGTCTCTACGCGGCCACACATTCGCATAAGCAATAAAAACGACAAGTCCGGAAAGGGCGGAAAACCTTCGCAAACAGAACATGTTCTTTCCCGAATGCGCAGCAAAGCGAGGCACTGTATCTCAAAGAACACGGGGGTAGCGGAGATGTTGCTGACAACGGCGCATGGATGCGAAGTTCCGTTGCGGAATAACGATCCAAGCGCTAGGCGGTGAAAACGTGATTGGCGCGGGGTCTAAACTTTACGGTGAAGGCTTCTTAATTATTGTATCTCTAAGCTCGAACCACGGACAAGCTGCGGAAAGACGGCAGGCGAATGCTCGCGACATTTGAAAAAGCGGCCCTTGAGGCGGGTAAGGCCATATTGGAGGTCTACCGTGCCGGTTATGCCGTCGCTTTGAAGCAGGATATGAGTCCCGTCACGATTGCCGATGAACGCGCCGAGCACATTATTCTCGAACATCTGACGCGCGACTTTCCGGACATTCCCGCAATTGCCGAGGAATCGGTCGCTGCCGGCAATATTCCCGACGTCCGCGGCCGCCCCTTCTTCCTGGTCGATCCGCTGGACGGCACGCGCGAATTCATCGAGCATCGCGACGAGTTCACCGTCAATATCGCCTATATTCAGAACGGCGTCCCGGTCACCGGTATCGTCTTTGCGCCGGCGCTCGGCATAGCCTTCACCGGCGAGGCCGGCAAGGCGCGCAAGCTCGCCATCACCGACCAGTTCACCGTTGCCGACCGTTCCGCAATCGCGGTGCGCGCACGCCCCGAGCATTTGCTGGCGCTTGCCAGCCGCTGCAACAGCAGCCCGAAGACGGATAGTTTCCTGGCAGAAAATGCCGTCACCGCCTGCACGTCGATCGGCTCTTCACTGAAATTCTGCCTCCTCGCCGAAGGCAAGGCCGACGTCTATCCGCGCTTCACGCGCACGATGGAATGGGACACCGCGGCCGGTGATGCAGTATTGCGCGCCGCAGGCGGCTCAACCCTTACGCTCGATGGCCGCCCGCTTTCTTACGGCAAGACCGATCAGAGCGATGACAGCGATTTCGCCAACCCCAATTTCATCTGCTGGGGCGGCGGGAAAAGCCTCGCCCACGCCTAACATCATATCAAAAGCGTAAGTTTTCACTGACGAAAACTCATACAACAACCGGCTTTTCCGCTGCGATAACAGCGGATTGCCGGATTTTCTGCGTCGCCATCATCGCGCAAATCAGCTCGCTCCGGCTTTCCCTAAAATTATTATCAAAGTGTTACCAAGCGCTTAGGCAATTTTTAAATGTGGCAAGTTAGAGTGGCTCCCGTGGTCTTGAGTATGTGTAGAGAGTCCAATGACCGAAATGATACGTCCCCGAGTGAAGTATGTCATCGGCCCCGATGGCAGCCCGCTTACGATTGCCGACCTGCCGCCGCCGAACACGCGCCGCTGGGTTATCCGTCGTAAGGCCGAGGTTGTCGCCGCGGTCCGTGGTGGTTTGCTGAGCTTGGAAGAAGCTTGCGAGCGTTATACGCTCACTGTGGAAGAATTCCTCTCCTGGCAGTCGTCCATCAATACCCATGGCCTCGCCGGCCTCCGGACGACCCGCATACAGCAGTATCGTCACTGACGGCTGCCATACAGACGCGACATTCGTTTGATCTTCAGTTCGGGCCTTTTTCCTTCCTCAACAGGATATGAAGAAGGCCCGAAATCATGGTAGAACCCGCATAGAACCAGAGGCCCGGCTGCGTAAATGCAGTCGCAAGCCCGCTGGTTTTGGCGGCGGCGATGACGATCGCCACCAGCAGCACGTCCGCCATCGACCAGCGCGCCAGTTGCGGCACCATATGCTCAAAGAAAAACCCGCGTTTGCTTTTTCTTCGCGTCCCCATCGCTTCAATTGCCAGGCTCACGGTCTTCAAGATTGGCAGCGCCACCGAGACGAGCGCCACGATAGTGGCGAGAAGATAGTTTTCCGCTCCCCAAAGAGAAGCGATGATGCCGAGCAGGGACGGCGTGTCGCTGAAGAAATAAAGCTTTTCGAAACGAACCAGCGGCAATACGAGGCCAAAGGCCAGCAGGAACGGGACAGTGACCAGAAGCACGGCTTGCAGATTGCGCATCGGTGCCGGAAACCTCCCAAATGGCTGCATCACCCTTATCACAGCCGCATAGCGCAGAAGATCGGAAATCCAAACCGTTTTTCGATCGGTGGACGCTGTCCGCGAGCGCTGCTTGCCACCGGCGACAGGTTTGTTAGCATCGATCTGAGACAAGAGACGTTAACCGACGTCGATCCAAAAATATTGGAAATCCGAGGACAATCATGGACATCCGCAACGAAGACAACGCATCGGGTGGACGCTACGCTGCAACGATCGAAGGCCATGAGGCCGAGATGACCTTTTCCCGCGCCTCTCCCAAGCTGATCATCATCGACCATACCGCCGTCCCGGATGCACTTCGCGGCAAGGGCGTCGGCCAGGCGCTCGCCCTTCATGCCGTCGACGAGGCCCGCAATGGCGGCTGGAAGATCATTCCACTTTGCCCATTTTTCAAAGCGCAAGCCCAGCGTCATGAGGAATGGCGCGATGTGGTGAATATGTAGGCAGCGGATAAGAAAATTTGTGAATTTTGCTTATCTCGGCTAACATGGGCTCCGTAAAAGGAGACCCGAGATGGCGACCATGACCGTATCCCTTCCCGATCAGATGAAGGATTGGATCGAGGCCCAAATTCGCAAGGGCGAATATGCAAGTACCAGTGATTATGTTCGCGATCTGGTTCGCAAGGACCGCGCACGTCGCGGTGAGGAATATACGATCGGAGAATTGCGAGAAATTTTTGCAGACGCCAAAGCCAGTGGCATCAGTACCCAGACGATAGAGGAAATCCGCGCCGAAGCGTTACAGATTGCTCGCGCTCGGGGTTTGATACGTGACTAAATACGAGCTGTCCGCCCGCGCGAATAGAGAAATTAAAGAACTATATTTGGATGGCATCGAGAAATTTGGCTTGCGGCAGGCTGATCGATATCTGGACGAATTGATCCATTGCTTTGAGTTATTGGCCGACAATCCTTTTATGGGTCGCAAGGCGGAAAAAATTGCGCCAAGTGCACGGCGCCATGAACATAAGAGTCATATTATTCTCTATGAACGCACGGACGATGGCGTGATCATTCAAGCTATCGTTCCGAGTCGCAGCATTATTCGGCTTGAATTGTAGCGCCAATCGACCAACGCCCCACACTGCTGACAAAACACCAAAATCCGTGCATGGCCGGCCACCCACCATGGCCAGTCATGCACGGCTTTCGAGCCGTTTCCGCCGCTTCTCGCATAATCCCGAACATCGGTCCGATGCGAAGATCAAGAAATGGCGACGGAATAGTTAATTAGGCGCGTGCCCTCACCGGCCCCGAACCGTCGCGCTCTTCCAGCGCTGCGGCCTTGGCATATTCGGCCTGCATTTCTTCCAGCGATGTTTCCAGCGCCTCTTCCTGCACCTGCAATTCCCGGATCGACACCTGCAGATTGTCCGCGCGCTGCCGTGCGGCTTTGGCAAAGGTCGGGTAGGCAAAGTGGTTCGGATCGGAAATGCCGGACTTTTTCTCTTCCAGCACGATCTGGCTCTCCAGATCCTTTGTCATACGGTCGAATTCCGCCATCATCATCTGCAGTTGCTGCAGTTGACGGCGTTTTTCGTTCACCTGAAACTCCTTCAGGCGCGTTAGGCTCTCACGTGACTTCATACGCATTACTCCCGTGATGCGAGACCCCGGCTCTCGATATTTTGACCCGCCGCACCGCTTTGAAACGGCTTGGTTAAAAAAATTTCCAGCGATCTTAATAAAAACCTACCGCTGGTAACCTTTCGTTTACGGGCATCGTTAATGATAGGGACGATCATTTAAGGGTCAGTAAATGTCGCGCTCAGAATTCGAGATGTTGACATTGGCGAGTCGAATGAATCACTTGGCATGTCTTCTTAATGCAACACTTTAGGAAAGATATTTGCTGATTGTCATTGGAAAACAGTGCAATGGAAAAATTATTTAATAAATTCGATACGTCTTGCCAGAGTGAATCAGAATTTGTTAACCATTCCGTGGCAGCTTCCAAATCAGGCAGTGATTTGATCGGTATCGCGTAAGGGGGCTGACGACCTTTCGGCGGCGGTAAAGGGGATAATTATGCGGGTTCTACTTATTGAAGACGACAGCGCGACAGCGCAGAGCATCGAACTGATGCTCAAATCCGAAAGTTTCAACGTTTACACCACCGATCTCGGTGAAGAAGGCGTCGATCTCGGCAAGCTCTACGACTACGACATCATTCTTCTCGATCTTAACCTTCCTGACATGTCCGGCTACGAAGTGCTTCGCACGCTGCGACTGTCCAAGGTCAAGACACCGATCCTTATCCTCTCCGGCATGGCCGGCATTGAAGACAAGGTTCGCGGTCTCGGCTTCGGTGCCGACGACTACATGACCAAGCCTTTCCACAAGGACGAGCTGGTCGCCCGCATCCACGCCATCGTCCGCCGTTCCAAGGGCCACGCCCAGTCGGTGATCATGACTGGCGAACTGATCGTCAATCTCGACGCCAAGACCGTCGAAGTCGGCGGCCAGCGCGTGCATCTGACCGGCAAGGAATACCAGATGCTGGAGCTGCTTTCGCTCCGCAAGGGCACCACGCTGACCAAGGAAATGTTCCTCAACCACCTCTATGGCGGCATGGACGAGCCGGAACTGAAGATCATCGACGTCTTCATCTGCAAGCTGCGCAAAAAGCTCGCCAACGCCGCCGGCGGCGCCAACTATATCGAAACCGTCTGGGGCCGTGGCTATGTGCTGCGCGAGCCCGACAGCAGCGATTTCGCCGAAAGCGCCTAAGACGCCCTCCCCGATCACCGCCGATACATAAAATCCCGCCTCTTCAGGCGGGATTTTTTGTGTTGCATTTTCAAACATCAAAAACAAAGGCCGCCCAAACAGGCGGCCCAGACGCATTCAACAGTCGGCGGATGTGATCAGGCTGCGATGGCTCGATTACCGAAAACCGCCGTCAGTATCTTGCGATCGAAGGGCTTCAGCAGGAAATCGGTGGCGCCGGCGCGTTTGCCGGCCATTAGCTTGCGCAAATCCGCCTCGACGACGCAGTAATAGATCTTGACCTCTTTGCCGTTCGGCATGCCGCGGATACTGGCGATGAGATCGAGAGCGCCTTCCATGCCGGCATCGACGATCAGGTAGTCCGGGAGTTCAGCCTGGCACCGCGTCAGCGCTTCACGGGCATCGGCGGCTTCACTGACGAGAAAATCGAGTTCGGAGAGAATCCGCTTGCCGACCTTACGCACGACATCCGACGCGTCCGTAATCATGAATCGCTGCATCACCAACTCCTTCGCGCCCGGTCGCCATCTGTCTGGCGCCATCATCAAATTGGGACGATAGGCGCACGAGGCTAAGGAATCGTTACCGTTGTGTTCATAATTGCGCCGACAACCAAAAGAATGCGCAGGAACTGCGATACACCTAAAGATAATCCCGCCGCCGGACGTCCGGTGGCGGGATTATCGGTATAAATCGTGCGACCGGCGTTTATTCGCTGCGCATGGAAGCGCTGAAAGTAAGCTCCTCCGGCGTGGCGTTGTAGGAGAGTTCCATGCCGCTCTCGTCCGCCAGAAGCACGGTGTAGTAGGGCTGGATGGAATGGGCATCGACCGCTTCTTCCAATGCACCCGAGCAAATCTCCGCGAATTTCGGCGACACGCGCATCATCCGGCCCTTGGCAGTAATCGTGAACTTGGCGTCGAGATCTGGATTTTCCAGCGTCACCTCGATATTGCCGCCGCGCGGAATCGAGCCGTAAGCGACCAGGAAGAGATTGAGCAGCAGCTTCACGCGGTTCTTGGCAACAATGGCGCGCGGGCCGATCCAACTGACCTCTGTCTTCTTTTCGGCAGCGGCGAAATCCTTGGCGGCACGCTCGGCTTCGCCCGTATCGATCGAGGCGCCGACCGAGCCGGACGCACCGAAGGCGAGGCGTGCGAATTTGAGGCGAACAGACGCGTTGAGAGCGCTGGTGCGGATCAACTCCATCGCATCGGCATCGGCACCGCCCTCATCGAGCAGCTCCAGGCCGTTATTGATCGCACCGACCGGAGAGATCACATCATGGCAAACGCGGCTGCATAGCAGCGCGGCCAGATCCGGTCCGGTCAAGGTGAGGTTCGGATTCTTCGACATTCATTGTCTCCTGAATGCTGACAAGGCGGAACGCAGTATGATTCTACGTTGCCACGGCAAGATTGCCCGAGGATTGCCGCAGGCGGGCGTACCGCACGCCATAAAGACACCATATTTGGTAAACCAATTGTTAAGATGATCGCCGCAAAATGCATTCATCACCACCAGACCCTTTCGCGTGCGATTCGCGATGCCGAACATGGGCGGAACGGTCTGGACTGAGGAGCGAGGTGTACTTGGCGCGTTCGTGCGAATGCGCGGCGCATCCGTTCCCGATTGCACCGACCATGATGAACGGATGAATGTCATGCGCTATCAACTCCTGAAGAGAATGCCCAGCCTCGGCTCGAGAACGGTCGGCCTCGGCTTGATCTTAGCCATCGTTGCGTTCGTAAGCTTCGCGCTGCCGGTTCGTCAGGCGGCGGCTGCGGCCAACAACCAATATTCGATGCAGGAAATCGTCGACGCCGGCCATTCCTTCTTCGGCTCGACCAGCGGCGGCCTCGCAAAGGTAGTCGAGCGGGCCTTTCAGCAATACGGCCTGCCGAACGGCTATATCCTCGGCCAGGAAGGCTCCGGCGCCTTCATCGCCGGGCTGACCTATGGCGAAGGCCAGCTCAACACCAAGAACGCCGGCGAGCACCCGCTCTATTGGCAGGGCCCGTCGCTTGGCCTCGACTACGGCGGCCAGGGCACCCGCGTCATGATGCTGGTCTATGACCTGCCGAACATTAACAGCGTCTACACCCGCTTTGGCGGCGTCAGCGGGCAGGCCTTCGTTGTCGCCGGCGTCGGAATGACCGTGCTGAAGAACAACGACATCGTGCTGGTGCCGATCCGCACCGGCCTCGGCGCTCGTCTCGGCGTCAACCTCGGCTACCTCAAGGTCACGCCGAACCCGACCTGGAATCCCTTCTGATCTTTTGGCGATATTCCCCCATATTTCGCCGCCTGGCCCGCGCAGTTCGCGGGCCTTTTCTTGTCGCGAACTCCCGATACGCCGGTAAACCATATCCGATTTAAATGCTTGCCCGCGCGCCGGCCTCATGCTTAATCATTTGCTTAATCACTTTATTGAGATTGAAAACACCTCTTAGATGCTGGCTGCGCCGTGATTGAATTCGCTCTACTGTTTGGATTGGGCTTTCTGACCGCCGCCTTTCTGGTCTTCCTTATCGCGCCCGCAGTGCACCGCCGCATCGTCTGGTTCACGGAAAAGCGGCTGAAAGCGACCATGCCGCTGAGCCCGCAAGAAGTACGCGCGCAGAAGGACATGGCGCGCGCCCTTTTCGCGGCCGAAAACGCCAGGACCGAGCAGGCGCTGACGCAGGAGCGCGATAAGAGCGTCGCCCTGCAGATTCACAACGGCAAGCTCCAGCAGGAGGCCGGCCGCTTCGCCTCTGAAAATAGCGAATTGCGAACCCGAATCGACGATCTCGAAGTCGAAGCCGGTGAACTGCGCTCTCGCCTGCGCCGCGAGGAAAGCTATATCAGCCAGCTCAAATCCGGTATTCATGCGGCTGAACAAGTCGGCGCGGAGAAGGATGCCGATATCGACGGCTTGCGCAAGCGGATGACGAAAATGGCCGCCGACGCGGACAATCTGAAGATCGATCTGGCAACCCGCGAGACCGAGATCGAGAGCCTGAAGTTTCGCATCAAAACGCTGCGGGACGAGCGCGACACGCTGCGCCAGGATCTGAATCTTGCAAGCCTCCGCGCTAAGGATGCAGAATTGCGCCTGGGTCAGGAAAGCGACAAAGCCCAGCACCTCGAGGAGCGGCTGGATCGCGAGATCGCGGGCAATGCCGACAAGGAAACCGCTATCGAACGCCACGTTCAGGACGTGGCCCGCTTGAAGGAAAAACTGGAAACGGCCCATGCCGAGGCGGAGGAAGCCGGCCGCGCGCTGCAGGCCGCGGGTCTTGCCCCTCAAGCCAAGCCGATGAACGGCTCGAAGCCCTCGACCAAACCGAGGATCGTGGATATTGCCGATCATGATACCAACGCAGCAGAACCGGAGCGCAACGTGGAAGACGATATCGCTCAAATGACGGAGGAAGTGCGCAACCGTGCTGCGGCCCTTTCCGACCGCCTGCTCAAATCGCGCTCGCCCTCGCATGATCAGGCCATGCGGGAAGAGATCGCCAACATCGCCGCCAACATGGTGGCAATGACCGCCCTCAAAGAGGGCGAAAAATCGCCGATCTTCGATCTCCTGCCGAAGGAGACGAGCGCCGCCGAGCAAAGCGCGCGTATCAGCCTTGCCGACCGCGCCGCGGCCCTGCTGCCCAAGCAGCAATAAGTGCTCTCTACAAAGACGGAAATTTCAGACGCGTTTAGTCAACGACGCCATGGCGAAGAGTGCGATGCCGCTCGCCGTTGCCACGTTCAGGCTGTCGAGGCTCGGCGCCTGCGGTATCCGCAGGCTGCCAAAGGTCGACAGAATCTTCTGCGGCAACCCTGCCCCTTCGGTGCCGACCACCAGCGCCATCCTATCGGCCGGCGGAACGGCGCGGATATCGGTGTTGCCGCGCGGAGAAAGGCTCCAGATGGCAAAGCCGCGCTCCGCCAGCGCGGTCAGCAGATCCACATCGCTCAATTGACGGCAATAGGGCACCTTCAGCGCCGAGCCCACCGAGACGCGCAGCGCCTTGCGATACAACGGATCGCAGCAAGTTTCGTCGAGCAGCACCGCATCGGCCCCGAAGGCGGCAGCATTGCGGAACATTGAACCGACATTATCATGATTGGAAATGCCGCAGCCCGCAAGAACGAGCGCCCGCTCCGGCAAGCGGTCTAAAAAGGCGCCGATATCCGGCTCCGCCTTGCGCCGGCCGAGCGCCAGAACGCCGCGATGCAGGTGGAAACCGACAATGCCGTCCAGCACCGAGGCCTCCGCAACATAGACCGGCACGTTAGACGGAAAGGCGGCGATGATTTCTTCCAATCCCGCGGCGCGGTTGCGCAACAGCAGCACTTTTTCACAGACAAAGGCTTCTTGAGCCGCATGCGCCTCGACAAGAAGCCGCAGCACCACCGTGCCCTCGGCAATGAAGCGGTTCTCGCGGCCCACGAGATCACGCTCGCGGATATTACGGAATTCGGCGATGCGCGGATCGTCGGGATGGGTGATCTCGATCAACCGGTCGCCCGTCATCGCGAAACCGTCAGTTGGAAAGCGATATGGTCGCGACGATGCGGCCGATACCGTAGTCGAAAACAACGGCCTGGCGCTGGCCGCTGGCGAGCGTGCCATAAAACAGCACCTGGTTTCCGGAGAGTGCCGTGGACAGCACGGTAAAGCCCTGCGGCAGCGCTGCGCTCACCGCAACGGGTGCGTCGGCGGGAATATTCGAGGCGGCTTGACCCGCTGCCTTCGGTGCAGGCCGCATCGTCTTGTAGACAACGGCGCCGAACACCGCCATAAGGCTCACCACCATGATGGCGACCGAGACGATCTGCAGGCGAACCATCTTGCGTCGGACATTTTCCAGGGCCGGATCGAGGGGCTTTTCCTCTTGATCGTCTGGCTCGAGATTCGTCATCGATGCGTCCTATTTCCTAGAGAGCGCCCAGTGCGCCGGAGAATGCGTTTGAGCGACCCCTTTAAAGAAGCCGCGGGCATTAGAAAAGTCCTAACCGCCGATGAAACAGCCGAAGGCCGCCTCGATGCATGGCTGACTGCGCAGGTCGGCGAGGAATTTTCCCGCAGCCGCATCCAGGCCTTGATCAAGGATAGCGCCGTCCTGCTCAACGGGACCCCGGTTACCGATGCCAAACGCAAGGTGCGCCCTGGCGATACCTACGAGATCACCCTGCCCGAGCCCGAAGACCCGACGCCGCTCGGCGAAGACATCCCGCTTGATGTGCTTTACGAGGATGACGACGTCATTGTCATCTCCAAGCCCGCCGGCCTCGTCGTTCACCCCGCCGCCGGCAACTGGACGGGCACGCTGGTCAACGCGCTGATCCATCATTGCGGCGAAAGCCTCTCCGGCATTGGCGGTGTGCGCCGGCCGGGCATCGTCCATCGGCTGGACAAGGACACCACCGGCGTCATGGTCGTCGCCAAGAACGATATTGCCCACCGCCACCTGTCGCTGCAATTCGCCGACCACGGCCGCACGCGGTCGCTGGAACGCGCCTATCAGGCGATCGTCTGGGGCCGCCCCCGGCAACTGATCGGCACCATCGACGCGCCGCTTGGCCGCTCCACCGGCGACCGTACCCGCCGCGCTGTCAAGCGCCCGAACAATCAGGATGCCGACGAGGCGATCACGCATTATGAAGTGATTGAACGTTTTCACGAGGCTCCGGACGCCACCGCCCTCGCCTCCTTGGTCGACTGCCACCTCGAAACCGGCCGCACCCACCAGATCCGCGTTCACATGGCCCATATCGGCCATCCCCTGCTCGGCGACGCCGTCTATGGCGGCGGCTTCAAGACCAAGGCCAACCTGCTGCCGGATGCCGCCAAGCAGGTGGTCAACCGCTTCCCCCGCCAGGCACTCCACGCCTACCTCCTGCAATTCGAACACCCTCGCACCGGCGAAGTCATGCACTTCGAAGCGCCGCTGCCGGATGATATGGAGGATCTGGTGGCAGCGTTGCGTGCTTGAGAAGCGTCTCCAAATTGCTTGAAGGGGCCAACAGCGGATTGGTGATTGGCCCCTGCCCAGCAATCAGTCCGAAGCTTTAGTCTTCGGGTGAAACCTTCGCAGAATCGCCGACGGCGATTTCTCTCAGTCCCCGGCGCAGAGTTGCGACGTTTGCGGCCCCGTTCAATTGCTCGAATTCTTGCTGGGCCCTCTCCCAGAGAGGCTCGGCCCTCTTGTGCAGGAGGCGACCCTCCTTGGTGAGTTCAACGACACGAACCCTTCCGTCCGCCGGAGACGGCTTGATGGTAACAAACCCATCTCGCTCCAGGAAGCCGACCATCTTCCCCATCGCCGTCCGCTCGATATCGAGCCGTTCGGCGAGAACGTTGACCGTGGCGCCGCCAGCCTCCCCGAGAGCCGCCAGAATCAGAAACTGCGTGATGCGCAGCCCGACTGGCTCAAGATGATCATCATAAAACCGCGTGATCTGTCGGCTCGCCTTTCTCATGGCGGAGCAGTTGCACTGATCGATTCCGAGTGGTTGGTTGGCCGACAGCATTCTATGTTCCTTTCGAATCCCATTCCTAACCAAAGCGCCGCAGGCGCGAAGCCGAAGAATCTCCGCGCTCCACAGCAACTTCCGCCACCGCCGAAGTTAGAATACCCCTTCCGGCGGAGCGATATAGCCGGGCACGTCGGCCGCAAGCGTGCTCTTCAGTAACGCAGTGCCCTGATCGGCCATGATCTCGCTCTTGCCAGCGGCGAGCGCGTCATAGGTTTGGCGCACCACGTCCTCTGGGCTCGCCTTCGGCACGTCGATGCCGTTGGTCAGATCGGTATCCACGAATCCGACATGCAAGCCAAGGACCTCGATGCCGCTATCGCGAAGATGGAAGCGAAGCTGGTTCGTATAGCTCCATGCCGCCGCCTTGGAAGCGGCATAAGGTGTCAGATAGGGCCGCGGAAGCCAGACGATGTCGGACAGCACGTTGATGATGGCGGCATGAGGCTTGGCTGAAAGGATCTGCTCGAAGGCCTGCGAGACGCGCACCACGCCATAATAGTTGGTATCGAAAAGACGTTGCGACTGCGCTTCGACATCGTCTGCCAGAGGCCCGTCGATCAGGGCGGCGATCCCGCATTGTTGATCAATAGCGTGTATCCGCTGCCAGTTCTGCGGCTGCGGCAATCGATGCCTTATCCGTGACATCGATCCTGACCGGAACGATGCCCGGCTCGTCGAAGCCGCTCGTGTTGCGCATGCCTGCGTAAACCTTCGATGCTCCGCGGCGGAGTGCCTCGCGTGCGAATGCTAGGCCCAGACCTCGATTGGCACCGGTGATGAAGACTGTGTTGTTGGCGACGTCCATAACGAATTTCCTTTCTGGGGCAGCAGCTCGGGGCAAACGATCTCTGTCGCTGGCCCGGCGGTCGGTTGGGTTCAAAGAAAAAGCTCTTCGGGCAACTGCCCGCAGAGCGCCCCGCGCAAATGGGCGCCGAGCGACAGAACAGCGCCGAGCGGACTCATCCGCACGCTGACCCGCGGTACCGAACCGTCGGAGGCGCGATCGACGACCACGACGGCGGTCAGCTTCTCCCCGTTCGTCAGAACGGCCTCATATTCAAGGAAGAGCCGGGAGCCGACGGTCTGAAGGAACGTCGGCGTCTGTGATGCATAGAAAGTTCCGACGGCGTTCACGGCGAGCCTGATTTCGTCGCGTCCGATGACGGAACCTCGCAACAGGGAGCTGGTAAGCTCCGCGTCGGCGGTCAGGTCGTCCAGAAAGGGATGACGTTCTTCTTGAGCATGTGACATTTTAAAATCCCCGATTTGTCTTCGCGGCATTCACGCGAAGGCGGCGCGATTGTTGGAGACGAACTGCTGGACCGAGAGCGCCGGCGTTCCGGTGATCGCCTCGACCAAATCGTTGGTGCCCGAGAAGATGCCGTCACGATAGTTCTGGGCGACTTCGACGAGGTGCTGCACAAGGAACGGCGGGAACTTGTAGAGATTTTCCATCCTATCCTTGAACGCCTCTATCGAGGACGGCGCATATTCGATCTTCGCGCCAAGCACGTCGCTCACCACGGCAGCCATTTCTGTGTAGTCCATCTCGACTGGACCATGGAGCGGATAGATCTTGCCTTCGTGGCCCTTCGGATTAGCCAGGACATGGGCGATCACCCGGCCCTGATCATCGGAAGCGATAGGCGCATGCCGCCCGTTCTCGAAGGGGAACGAGATCTTCTTCGTCGCCCAGATTTCCTTTGCGAAATGGGGATAAGCGAGCCAGTCCGCAAAAAACGTAGGGCGAAGATGCGTCGTCGAAACGCCTGACCAGTCGAAGACCCGCTCCGAGATCCAATGGTCCTGCGCCGCATGGCTTGCCGACTCTCGGCGCGCCGAAATCTGCGACATGTTGACGATCGCGCTAACACCCGCTTCCTTTGCAGCCTGTGCGAAATAGGTCGCAGCGCCAAGGATGCCTGGTGCGATCGGGTGAAGAAAATACGCCGACCGGATGCCTTCCATGGCCGCCCGAATGTGATCGATGTCGGTGAAATCTCCGACGGCTATATCGACACCGCGCTGCCTCAGCGCCGCTGCCCGCTCGTCGTACGAGCGCATATAGGCACGCACGCTCTTGCCCATCTTCAAGAGTTCGCCGATGGCGGCGCCTCCAGTCCGTCCCGTCGCACCGCTTACAAGTATCTCAGCTTCGCTCATGATCGTTTCTCCGTTGTCAAATGAGAGCATATGCTCTTAATTAGGTCGATATAGGAGCATATGCTCTTATATTCAAGTATTTTTATTCATATGCATGGCTCGCCCTGATGGATCGAAAGAAAAGACTGCTACCGAGCTCCACAAATGCGCGACTGGACGCCGGCCCCTTCGCCGCCTATAATTGGGGGGAACCGATCTCCGGCGTGCGTCACGCAGTTATCCAAAACGCGAAGCGTTTTGATGCTGAAGTCGCCAAATCTCACAGGACCGGAGTATTCGGGAAGATAGTCTCAGAGACAAACGTTACGGCGGGCATAGCTGTCGCGCCGGGGTAACTCTTGCGTGACTACGTTCTTGAATCACTGTTTTGCCGTACTTATCTACACATTGGTTTAGTGCGGGGTCTTCACGACCTGCACGCCTTGGTCTGCTTCGCAAAGGGCGCGCAATACGTCTCCAGAAGGGGCCAGATCTCGAATAGGAGGGTGCATTCATGACCCGTAATACCTTGCCGTCCATTACCGCCGGTGAAGCCGGCCTCAACCGCTATCTCGACGAGATTCGCAAGTTCCCGATGTTGGAGCCGCAGGAAGAGTACATGCTCGCCAAGCGCTACGCGGAACATGCCGACCGTCAGGCTGCCCATAAGCTCGTCACCAGCCATCTGCGCCTCGTGGCGAAGATTGCCATGGGCTATCGCGGTTATGGCCTGCCGATCGGCGAAGTGGTGTCGGAAGGCAATGTCGGCCTGATGCAGGCCGTCAAGAAGTTTGACCCGGAACGTGGCTTCCGCCTGGCAACCTATGCCATGTGGTGGATCAAGGCCTCGATCCAGGAATATATTCTGCGCTCGTGGTCGCTGGTGAAGATGGGCACGACCGCCAATCAGAAGCGTCTGTTCTTCAATCTGCGTCGTCTGAAGGGCCGCATCCAGGCCATCGATGACGGCGACCTGAAGCCGGAGCATGTCACCGAGATCGCCACCAAGCTGAACGTCTCCGAGGAAGAGGTCGTTTCGATGAACCGCCGCCTCTCGGGCGACGCTTCGCTGAACGCGCCGATCAAGGCTGCCGAGGGCGATTCGGGTCAGTGGCAGGACTGGCTGGTGGACGATCATGACAGCCAGGAAGACGTGCTGATCGAGCAGGACGAACTTGATACGCGCCGCCGCATGTTGGCTCGCGCCATGAGCGTCTTGAACGATCGCGAGCGCCGCATCTTCGAGGCTCGCCGCCTTGCGGAAGAGCCGGTGACGCTGGAGGACCTCTCGGCCGAGTTCGATATCAGCCGCGAACGCGTCCGCCAGATCGAAGTCCGCGCCTTCGAGAAGGTACAGGAAGCCGTGCAGAAGGATGCGCTGGAACGCGCCAAGGCTCTGCGGGTGGTCGAAGCCACCGCTTAACGCTTCCGATTTTGGACGTCATCGACTGAATTCAAACAAAAAGGCGGACCGCAAGGCCCGCCTTTTTTGATTGCAGTGATTTGAGACCGCTTATTGGCCGCTCGAAGCGACACCGCCAAGCGCCTGCCACTCGGTAATCGCCTTGTTGAAGGCGTCGGTGCCGGCCGGCCCCTTCTCCATGGTCAGCAATGCACGACGGCCATTGCGGTAGACCACGGGAATGTCCATCCAGTTGCGGGTTTTCAGGAGATCGAGATTGGTCTTACGCGCATCCGGAAAATCGTTGAGCGCGACCATGTAGACGTCGTCGGTAACCTTGGCCGGTACGGCGATCAGGGCGTCGCCGCGATCCTGTTCAGTCGACTTGAGCGCGATCCGCTGCACGTTGTCGATGGCGCCGCCTTCGAAATTCGGCGGAACCTGGAAGGCGAGCTCTACCAGATGGCTTGCCGGCAACGAGGCATCGGTATTGCGCGACACGGTGATCGTCGCCGTCAGGCCGCGCTCGGGCACGTTAATGAGGCCCTGGACGGAAGGTTCCGGACGGCCATCCTCACCCTTACCCTCCTGCAGAGACCAGGTGACGGTGCCTTCGAAAGCCGTGGGCGATGTCTGGCCGAGACGCTCCTCATAGAGGAACACCTTCTGCCCATCCGTGGCCGGCGCCGTCTGCTGTTGATTAGCTTGTGGCTGCTGCTGAGCGGCAGGCGATTGCTGGGTGGGAGCGGAGGATTGCTGATCGGCTGAAGGCTGCGTCGTGGTCGGCGCGGTCGCGGCGGGCGCCTGCGCGCCATTCGCATTGTTGGCGGGCGGCGTTGCCGCTCTTGCCGGGGCAGCGGAGGCTACATTCTGCTCGGCCACGGACTTGCCTTCAGCGACACCCGGCTGAGCGCCCGCTGCCGGACCTTGATCCTCTTCCGTGCCATTCGCCAACAGGCGCTGCGTGAACTTGCTGTTGACCGTGTTGGCGTCGTTGTCGAGCGAGGCGACATTGGTGTTGCCCGCTGCCGGCGGCTGCGTGGCGGCATTATTGTTTTGCGCCGGAGCGGTCGCGCCCGGTGTCGAAGCGGCAGGCGCATTTGTGGCTGGAGCGGCCGTATTGTTATTCTTGGCCGTCTCGGTAGTCGGAGTGGTCGCAGTCTTCGGCGCCGAGCTGATGAGGTCGGCGACCATCTTGTTGAGCGCTTCACGGTTCAGCCAGGCGGCATAGCCACCGCCGGCGACGATCGCGAGGCCAACGAGGGCCACGATAATACTGGTCACGCTGAAGCGGCGGCGCTTCGGCTCCATACGGAAGCTCTTGCCCTGCAGCTTCGCCGCCATGGCCCGGTTGAGATCCGGCGGGATGGAAGAGCCGCCGCCGCGGTCCCCCTCGGCGATTTTGTCAAAGCCGGCAAGCTCCTTGAGCTCGCGCCAGCCATCCTCGCCTGCATCGTTCTTCGGCGCTGACTTGGACGGAGAATGCACATCGGCGAAGAGATCGACATCGTCAAAGGCATTATCCGGCATTTGCTGCCGGGCGGGCTGTGCCGACTTGGCGGCTGGCGCCGGCACCGACTGCAGCTCTTCGAAAACATCCGCATCCCAGGCAAAAGCCTTGTCGCTCGCCGGCGCTTTCGTCGGGGCGGGCGGCTCCACGGGATGGCCGAAGACGGCAGGCGCAAAGGCGGCGGCGGGCATGACGGGTACCGCCACCGGCTCGGATTCGGCCCGCTTCGCAGGCGCATCCACCTCGGCCCAAATTTCCTCGACTTGGCTCATGACATCATCGGCAGGCGCCTGATGAGCAGTATGCGTCTGCGGAGCGGCATGCGCGGGCTCGGCGGCAACGGCCGGCACCTCCTCCGCATAGTGCTCCGGCGCTTCCTCATGCACCTGCTCTTGGACCGGCTCCGCATAGGCCTCGACGTGGTGAACAGCCGCGGGCGCCTGCTCCTGCGGCGCCTCGGCCCATTCCTCTACCGGCTCATGGTGCTCAGCGGACTGATGCTGAGCATGCGCGGGCTCCTCATAGACAGGCTCCTCGTAAGCAGGCTCTTGGTGAGCTGGCTCATGGTAAACTGGCTCTTCATGGGCCGGCTCTTCATAAGCCGGCTCTTCATGGGTCGGCTCTTCGTGCACCGGCTCGTGAGCGGCGGGCTCCTCGTGCGCAGCGACCTCCGGATGGGCCGGCTCCGGTTCCTCGACATGGTGTTCTTGCGCAACATGATGCTCTTCAGCAGGCTCCTGCTGCGGCTCCTCCTGCACCAAAGGCGTTTCCGCGACTGGCTCTTCAGCCAGCGGCAGCGCCTCGGCATGCTCGGCTTCCACCTCGACGATCGCAGCTTCAAGCTTGTCGAGCTGACGGCGCAGCATCTCCTCCGGCGGGCGCGGCTTCATGCTCTCAAGCTGCCGCTGAACGGCACCACGAGCCCGCTCGTAAACCTTGACCCGCATCTCGGGAGTATTATCGGCCAAGCCGTCCACGGCCCGTCGAATGACTGCTACAAAATCCGCCATCAGTACTTTCTCATGATGCCCGGCACGTGGCCGAACCGGGATTCGTCATTGATCCGCGACATTAGCCCTCAAACGGATCGGTCACAAGTATAGTGTCTTCGCGCTCCGGGCTGGTCGAAAGCAGCGCCACCGGAGCGCCGATCAGCTCCTCCACCTGCCGGACATATTTGATCGCCTGTGCCGGCAAATCGGCCCATTTGCGGGCGCCGACGGTCGATTCCTTCCAGCCTTCGAGCGTGATGTAGATCGGCTCGACGCGGGCCTGCGCCGCCTGGCTGGCCGGCAGATAGTCAATCTCCTTGCCATCCAGTTTGTAGCCGACGCAGATCTTCAGTTCGTCGAGACCGTCGAGCACGTCGAGCTTGGTCAAGGCAATGCCGGTAATGCCGGACGTCTTCACCGTCTGGCGAACCAGCACCGCATCGAACCAGCCGCAGCGGCGCGGACGGCCGGTGTTGACGCCGACCTCTCGGCCGACCGTCGACAGGTGTTTGCCGATCTCGTCATGCAGTTCACACGGGAACGGCCCTTCGCCGACGCGCGTCGTATAGGCCTTGGTGATGCCGAGCACATAGCCGAGCGCCGTCGGGCCGAGGCCGGAACCGGCTGCTGCCTGGCCCGCGACCGTGTTGGACGACGTCACGAACGGATAGGTGCCGTGGTCATTATCCAACAAAGCGCCCTGCGCACCTTCGAAAAGGATACGGGCGCCAGCCTTGCGCTGCTCGTCGAGCAATCGCCAGACCTGATCAATATAGGGAAGGATATGCTCTGCAACAGAGGTGAGTTCGTTGTGCAAAGCATCGAACGAGATTTCATCGAGGCCCATGCCGCGGCGGAGCGCATTGTGATGCGTCAGCAGCCGGTCGATCTTGCCCGGCAGCGTATCCGGTTCGGCAAGATCGATGACGCGGATCGCACGGCGGCCGACCTTGTCTTCATAGGCCGGGCCGATGCCGCGACGGGTCGTGCCGATCTTCGTGCCGCTGTTGGAAGCGGCATCTTCGCGCAGAGCGTCGAGATCGCGGTGCAGCGACAGAATCAGCGGGGCGTTCTCGGCAATACGCAGAACGTCGGGCGTAACCGCGATGCCCTGGGCGCGCAGCTTTTCGACTTCAGCGACGAAATGATGGGGATCAACGACGACGCCGTTGCCGATGACGCTGAGCTTGCCGCGCACGAGGCCCGAGGGAAGCAGCGCAAGCTTGTAGCTGACACCGTCGACAACAAGCGTATGACCGGCATTATGACCGCCCTGAAAGCGTACAATCACATCTGCGCGTTCCGAAAGCCAGTCGACAATCTTGCCCTTGCCTTCGTCACCCCATTGCGAGCCGATCACTACAACGTTCGTCATTTATCCATTCCCGCTTCCTGCGCACAGCGGTGCGCCTTGCTCAAACCCGCGCATCTATAAAACTTTGTTTTTGGGAAAGCGACCCTGTTGTCTCAGGAGATTCGGCTTTTTACGTGACGAATCAGCGCGCCTAACAGGATTTTTCCCGTCGGCGCATATCCACATGCGAAATATTGGAGCTGGGTACGCGAAGAAAATCGCTCGCCCACCCTACGCGAGAGGACATGGAACTAGCCAAGCTCAAGCGTGGTGACGGCAAAGACGCGGTCGAGTGGCATTTTGGGTGGTTCGCCGCGATACATTCGCGCCGTTTCGAACACCGGCGACAATCCGGCCGCTTCGGCAAGCCTGATCGCGTCGATGTTGTCCGTAGGCACGTCCATATATACAGGCCGGCCCTTGGCCTCCGGCAGCAACTTGGCCAGCAAGGCCGATGCCACATCGGAACTGTTTGCAAACAGCGGACCGACCTTGTACCCCTCGAAACAGCGCCGGATCGTGCCGTAGCCGCGAATCTTGCTGCCGCTGCCGACCATGACGGATTTTCGTTTTTCCGGCGCGCCGCACCAGGCCGTGAGGAAGGAGTAGCGCAGCCCTGGAAAGATGGCGGCATCATATCGCAGCAAGCCTTCGAGCTTGTCCTGCGTGACCGGAACGACGTCCACCTTCGCTTCGCCTATCTCAGGCATTTTCGGGACACCGCCATAGCGCACGGTACGATAGGCCATTTCAAAGCCGCTGCTGCGGTAGTTTTCCTGCTGCGCGACGACGCCGTCGAGACCGATGGTACGATTGCCCGCAAACGCCATGCCCTTCTTCCACAGCGCCTTGCCATAACCCTTGCCGCGAAATTCGGGGTGGACGATGTAAAGGCCGAGAAAGGCGAAGCTTTCGCCATAACGCACGACGGAAATACAGCCAACCGGCACTTCGCCGATCGCGCCCATAAAGAAGCCGGAAGGATCGGCCTCCCAAAACGCCAGGGCATCATCGACACCGGGATTCCATCCCTCCTGCCGCGCCCATTCGAGAGCGAGCTCCAATTCCCCAGCCCGCATTGTACGCACGGCAAAATTTGACTTCATGCACCAGCCCTGAACCGCCCCTTATGCATCGTCCCCGCCGGAACGACTGCACCCAATTCATCATGCTGCAACGCGATAGCAATCACAAGCGATAAGCGATGCTATGCCTAATGGGTTAAATTCTTGGTGGCATTGGCGCGTAGGCGGCCGGATCGACCGATTGCGGCCGGCCTTCGAGCGACAGTTTCGCGATCCGCGCCGGCGTCTCGCTGATCACCTTGCCGCGCCGGACAACAAAAAGCCTCGCCGCACGCAATCGCACCGCTTCGATCGGATCGCGCGCCTGCAGCACGACGAGATCGCCGTTGCAGCCAACCTCCAGCCCGTAACCGTCGAGCCCCATCACTTTGGCCGGATTGACGGTGACTACGTCGAAACAGAACCGCATCGCTTCGCGCGACGTCAATTGACCGACATGCAGCCCCATATGGGCGACATCCAGCATGTCGGCGCCGCCGAGCGAATACCATGGGTCCATGCAGCAATCCTGACCGAAGGCGATATTGATGCCGAATTCGCGCATCTCCTTGACCCGGGTCAGTCCGCGCCGCTTCGGATAGGTATCGTGCCGGCCCTGAAGCACGATGTTGATCAACGGATTGGGGATCGCGTGCACGCCCGCCTCAGCAATCAGCGGCAGGAGCTTGGAGACATAATAATTGTCCATCGAATGCATCGACGTCAGATGCGAGCCGGCCACCCTGCCCTGAAGCCCGAGCCTCACCGTCTCGGCGGCCAGCGTCTCGATGTGGCGCGACAGCGGATCGTCGGTCTCGTCGCAATGCATGTCGACCATCAAACCGCGCTTTTCGGCGATCTCGCAGAGCGCACGCACCGAATGCGCGCCCTCGTCCATCGTCCGCTCGAAATGCGGGATACCGCCAACAATATCGACACCGAGATCCAGCGCGCGTTCCAGGTTCTGCGCCGCCGTCGGCGAGCGGTAATAGCCGTCCTGCGGAAAGGCGACGAGCTGCAGATCAAGATAAGGTGCGACTTTTCTCTTCACATCCAGCAGCGCTTCGACGGCAAGCAACCGGTCGTCGCAGATATCGACGTGGGTCCGCACGGCGAGCAACCCTTGCGACACGGCAAGATCGCAATAACGCAATGCCCGCTCTGCCACCGCCTCATGCGTCAGCAGCGGCTTCAACTCCCCCCAGAGCCCGATACCTTCGAGCAGCGTCCCCGATGTATTCAGCCGCGGCAGGCCAAGCGACAGCGTCGCATCCATGTGAAAATGGCAGTCGATGAACGGCGGCGAAACCAGTTGCCCATCGGCATCGATCACGCGCTCCGCCTCCCCTTCCATGCCCGGCTGAACAGCCACGATCTTGCCGCCGGCAATGGCGATGTCCTGCCCCTCGCGGCCATCGGGAAGGCTGGCATTGCGGACGATGAGATCGAGCACCATGGGAGTTGCCTTTGGATTGGAAGGTCTATCCGGAATGTCTAGCATGACACGGTGGGCAGGCAAGCCGCTCGTCCGGTGCGCCGGCGTGGTACCGTCTTTATGACACTTCTGTCTCAACCGCCTGGATAAGCACCGCAACGTATAGGAGTCACCGACGATCCTGTGTATATAAGCGCAGATGGCCGCCAAAGACGGGCGTGCGTTCCGACGCTGAGCCCTGCGCTAGCAAAAGGATTGAAGTTTCATGCACATCACGATGATCGGTTCCGGTTATGTGGGTTTGGTGTCCGGCGTCTGCTTTGCCGATTTCGGTCATGACGTGATTTGTGTCGACAAGGACGCCGGCAAGATCGAGGCGTTGCGCAGGGGTGAAATCCCGATCTTCGAACCCGGCCTTGAACAATTGGTTGCCGACAATGTCCGCGCCGGTCGCCTCTCCTTTTCGACCGAGGTTGAAAGCAGCGTTGCCGCAAGTGACGTCGTCTTTATCGCCGTCGGCACGCCGTCGCGCCGCGGCGACGGCCACGCCGATCTCTCCTACGTCTATGCCGCCGCCCGCGAGATCGCCCAGCACGTCAAGGGCTTTACCGTCATCGTCACCAAATCGACCGTGCCCGTCGGTACCGGCGACGAAGTCGAGCGTATCGTGCGCGAGACCAATCCGGATGCCGATGTCGCAGTCGTCTCCAATCCAGAATTCCTGCGCGAAGGCGCTGCCATCGAAGACTTCAAGCGTCCCGACCGCATCGTCATCGGCCTCAACGACGAGCGCGCCCGCGGCGTCATGACCGAAGTCTATCGGCCGCTCTACCTCAACCAGGCGCCGCTGCTCTTTACCTCCCGCCGCACGTCGGAGCTGATCAAATACGCCGCCAATGCCTTCCTTGCGATGAAGATCACTTTCATCAACGAGATGGCCGATCTCTGCGAGAAGGTCGGCGCCAATGTGCAGGAAGTCTCGCGCGGCATCGGTCTCGACGGCCGCATCGGCTCGAAATTCCTCCATGCCGGCCCCGGCTATGGCGGCTCCTGCTTCCCGAAGGACACGCTGGCGCTCGCCAAAACCGCACAGGATTACGACAGCCCCGTGCGCCTGATCGAGACGACGGTTTCGATCAACGACAACCGCAAGCGCGCCATGGGCCGCAAGGTGATCGCGGCCATGGGCGGCGATATCAGGGGCAAGACCATTGCCGTCCTTGGCCTGACCTTCAAGCCGAATACCGACGACATGCGCGACAGCCCTTCGATCTCGATCATCCAGGCGCTGCAGGATGCCGGTGCCTCGGTGGCGGGCTACGATCCGGAGGGTATGGATAATGCTCGCCAGTTGATCGACAACATCACCTATGCAGACGATGCCTATAGCGCCGCACGCGGCGCCGACGCGCTCGTTATCATCACGGAATGGAACCAGTTCCGCGCACTCGATTTCGGCCGGCTCAAATCCGTTATGAATGCCCCGGTTCTCGTCGACCTCAGAAACATCTATCGCCATGACGAGGTCACAAAGCACGGCTTTGCCTATACAAGCGTCGGCAGACCCACCAGCGACGACACACTTTAGAGCGTTTACGCATTCCGAACGGAAAACCGCTACGCACTTTTCCTGGAAATGCTTTAAGCAAAGGCCGATCAATGCGTTATCTCATCACCGGCACCGCCGGCTTCATCGGATTCCATCTTGCCAAGCGCCTGCTCGACGAGGGTCATTTCGTTGTCGGCTTCGACGGCATGACGCCCTATTACGACGTCAAGCTCAAGGAGAAGCGGACCGCGATTCTCGCCCGCTCCAATGGCTTCAAGGCGGTCACGGGCATGCTGGAAGACAAGGCGGCGCTGGATCACGCGGCGGAACTGGCGGAACCTGACGTCATCGTCCATCTCGCCGCTCAGGCGGGCGTGCGTTACAGCCTGGAAAATCCGCGATCCTACGTGGATTCCAACGTCACCGGTTCGTTCAATGTGTTGGAGCTGGCGAAAAGCCTGCAGCCGAAACACCTGCTGCTTGCCTCCACCTCCTCGGTCTACGGCGCCAACGAGAAGATCCCCTTCGCGGAAAGCGACAAGGCCGACGAGCAGATGACGATCTACGCGGCGACGAAGAAGAGCATGGAGCTGATGGCGCATAGCTATGCCCACCTCTTCCGCATTCCGACGACCGCCTTCCGTTTCTTCACCGTCTACGGTCCCTGGGGCCGTCCCGATATGGCATTGTTCAAGTTCGTCGATGCCATCAGGAACGACCGGCCGATCGAGATCTACGGCGAAGGCAAGATGAGCCGCGATTTCACCTATATTGACGATCTCGTCGAAGGCATCGTCCGCCTTATCGGCGTCGTACCCTCAGAGGAAAACCGCGTCGTTTCCGAAACGGTCACCGATACGCTGTCGAAACACGCGCCCTTCCGCGTCGTCAATATCGGTGGCGGCCAGCCGGTCGGGCTGATGACCTTTGTTGAGACCATCGAAGCGATGCTCGGCAAGAAGGCGATCCGGCACATGCTGCCGATGCAGCCCGGCGACGTGCACAATACCTATGCCGTGCCGGACCTGCTGGTGGCGCTGACCGGCTTCAAGCCGCAGATCGAAGTCGAAGAAGGGGTGCGCCGCTTCGTCGAATGGTATCAGGAAAACTATTGAGCCGATGCCGCCATAGGCGGCTTCTTGCCGGAAATCGATACCGCGGCATCAGATTGGCACTTGCCACGACTGCTTGATTTTCTGCATCGGAATTTCGGTCTTGATGTTTCTGACCCCCTTGATGCGGCCAAGATGCTCCATCTGGAACCGTCTGTATCCCTCCAAATCCGATGCTACGACCCGAAGGAGGAAATCGCAGTCGCCCGCCATGAGGTGGCACTCGACCACCTGCGGAAGCTTTTCGGCCGCCTCATAGAAAGCTGTCGTTGTCTCTTCGTCCTGACTTGAAAGCCATATTCGCACAAAAACCGTAAAGCCCATATCGAGCTTTGCGGGGTCCAGGATGGCGACATATTGCTTGATGATACCGGCCTCTTCCAACAATTTGACTCGCCTTAGACATGGAGACGGAGACAGTCCCACCTTTGCAGCCAACTCGGTGTTCTGGATTTTCCCATCCTGCTGCAGGACGCGGAGTATCGCGCGATCTAGGGAATCAAGTTTCATTGGAGTTTTCCGCCGGGAAATACGCAATTCTTGGCATAACATGCCAATTTTTGACGATTTCAGCCGCAAAACGCAACCAAAATCGCAGACGACTGCGCTATTATCTCCCTCCTGTGTCGCGCAAGGTGTTGGCAATTTAAGACGAGAAGAGGTTGTGCAGGTGACGGACTGCGTTTCAGGTGATGTCAGCGTCCGGTCGCAGGCACGCTCGGAAGGATGGCGAGGCCTCAAGGATTCGATACCGGTGATGTTGGGCTTCGTGCCTTTTGCACTGGTGCTCGGGGCAAGGGCGACCGCTAAAGGGTTCAGTCTCGGGGAAGTGCCCTTGATGACGGGGCTGAACTTCGGTGGCGGATCGGAGTTCGCGGCTGTCGAGCTTTGGACGTCTCCTCCGCACGTTCTCCTCATTGTCGCCATCACGTTTCTGGTCAACAGCCGCCACCTCCTGATGGGCGCGGCGCTAGCTCCCTTTATTCTGCATCTGTCGAAGAAAAAGGCGTTCATGGCGCTGTTCTTCATGTGTGATGAAAGCTGGGCAATAGGTCTCGCCGACGCAAAGAAGTCGAATACGACCTTGAGTCTCGGTTATTTCTTCGGCGTCGCTCTCGGCCTCTATTTCAGTTGGGTCATCTTCACGACGATAGGAGCATTCGTCGGACCTGTTCTTGGCGATGTCACACGATATGGCTTTGACATGGCATTCCCCGCGGTATTTTTCGTAATGCTGGCCGGAATGTGGAAAGGCGCAAAGGCGGCACTTCCCTGGCTGGTCAGTTTGCTTGTCGCAGCAACCACATACCTGGTGTTTCCTGGGGCTTGGTATGTTCCCGCCGGGGCTGTCTCCGGTGTATTCTCTGCATTTCTGCTGGCACGGACCGATGTTTGATCCTTCATTTGTTATTGCCATCATCTGCATGGCGGCGGTCACCTATCTGACGCGTATCGGAGGATACGTCTTCTTGCGCAACCGCACGCTAAGTCCCCGTTTGCGGACTGTAATGGAGAACGCCCCGGGTTGCGTATTGATCACGGTCATCGCGCCAGGCTTCGCCACCGGACGGCCAGCCGATCTCATCACCCTCGCGCTCACGATGTTGGCGGCGACCCGACTACCGGTGCTTCCCACGGTGCTGATCGCAATCGCTTCGGCTGGTGTTCTGCGCCACATTCTGGCTTGAATCCCTACTCTCCAGGTAGGCTGGAAAAATGACAGAAATCGTGGAAGCAGAGTACTGGATAGAGAGCCCCGCCGGGCGCCTCTATGCCAAATCATGGGCGCCGCGCGATCTGAATTCCAAATCTCCGATCATCCTGTTTCACGACTCTCTCGGATGCGTCGCACTCTGGAAAGATTTCCCGCAGTTATTGGCTCGTTCTCTCGGCCGACGTGTGATCGCCTATGATCGATTGGGCTTTGGTCGTTCCGATGCTCGTACGGACATTTTGGAGCGAGACTTCATTGCCCAGGAAGCGGAACGCTTCGTTCCCCTCCTGTGCGAGCAATTGGCGGTTGGGGAATTTATCGCCTGTGGGCATAGCGTGGGTGGCGGCATGGCGGTGGAAACGGGGGCCAGGTTTGCCGGCTGCAATGCCGTGATTACCATCGCCGCCCAGGCTTTCGTGGAAGATAGAACCGTGCAGGGTATTAGGACCTCGCAACAGGAATTTGCGTCGGTCGACAATATTGCCCGGCTCGCCAAATATCACGGTGAGAAAGCTGATTGGGTGCTGCGCGCGTGGATCGAAACCTGGTTGGCTCCGGAATTCGCCGAATGGAACCTCGATGCCGCACTTGAGAAACTGGGTTGTCCGGTGATTGCCATTCACGGCGACCGGGATGAATATGGTTCACTTGCCCATCCACGTCGGATCGCGGCTGGGCGCGGATCATTCCATATTTTGCCGGACACCGGACATTCGCCGCATCGTGAACATCCCGCCCTGGTCATCAAGGTAATCGAAGACCTCTTGCTGATCCGGCCTATCCGGCCGGATGATAGGCCCGGTCGAAATAAATGAGCCCCTGCCCTCCGTCGCGCAGACGGATGGCATCGACTTCGCACATCAGAATATCGTGCGTGCCGCCATTGGCGCGGTGCACGATGCGGCAGTCGAACGAGACGAGCGCATCCTCCAATGCCGGCGAGCCGGTCGACAGTTCCGACCATGCGGCGGCGGCAAAACGCTCCGCTACCGGCGTCTTGCCGCCGAAGAGACGCGACAGGTCCTGATGCCCCTCGGAAAGCACATTGACGCAAAGCACGCCGTTTTGCGTGACAGCAGGATGAACCGAAGCGGTGCGATTGAGGCAGACAAGCAGCGTCGGCGGACTGTCGGAGACGCTGCAGACGGCGGTCGCGGCAAAACCGGCAAGTCCCGCCGGCCCATCGGTCGTCACGATGCTGACGGCCGCCGCCATCCGCGCCATGGCGTTGCGGAACTCGGATTTGACCACATCGGGATCGGCGACGGGTACCGCCTTCTCGATCGCCACGGACGTTTTCATGTTCATTCCCATCATCCCCACCGTTTGTGCCGGACCCTGGCAAACCTAGTGGGTCGAGACGTTTGCCTCAAGCAAGGATGTTTCTCGGAAACCCTACTTAGGGAGCAATAAGTTCTCTATAAAATCTATATACAAAAAGAAAAACAATTCCTCCCTGCGTTTCGCGCCTCTCTCCTCCCACCGCACGCCAGGTTCGCCACGCACGGCGGCCATCATCGCAGGTGCACACAAAAAGGCAGCGGCACGCCCGCAAATTGATGCTTTCCCCCGCTATCATCCTTGCCTTATCCGTTACGGAAGAGAAGCGCATGAGAGGAAATGGCGATGGCGAAGCCCTTCTATTGGAACGAACTGACGACCTACGATTTCGCCGGTCTCTCGCCCGACACCACCATTGCCGTTCTGCCGATCGCCTCGACCGAGCAGCACGGCCCGCATCTGCCGATCGCCACCGACGTGGCTATTGCCAACGGCATGCTGGCTGAACTGAAGGCGCAGCGTCCTGACGATCTCGACTTCCTGGTGTTGCCGACCCAGGAAATCGGCAAGGCCAACGAACATATCTACGGCCCCGGCACGCTCTCACTCGGCGCGGAACTGCTGATCCCCGTCTGGACGGCGATCGGCGCCAAGGTTGCCGAAGCCGGCCTCCGCAAGATGGTTATCGTCAATTCCCATGGCGGCAATCTCGATATCATGGGCATCGTTGCGCGCGAATTGCGCGTACGCCACCAGATGGCGGTCGTTGCCACGCAATGGACGCGCTTCGGCACGCCGGACGGCATGATCAGCGACCATGAACAGCGCTATGGCATCCATGGCGGCGACGTAGAGACCTCGCTGATGCTGCATTTCCGCCCCGAACTGGTCCGCATGGACAAGGCCGAGAATTTCGTCTCCAAGGCGGAATGGATGAAGGAGCAGTCCAACTATCTGCAGCCGCTGCCGCCGCATTCGCTCGCCTGGATCGCCCACGATCTCAATCCGAACGGCGTCGTCGGCAATGCCGCCAACGGCACGGCGGAAAAGGGCTCCCTCATCTGCCGTCATCAGGTGCAGGGCTTCATTGAATTGCTGCGCGATCTCCGGGACTATCCCCTGTCGAACCTCTATTCGAAATAGGCGTCCGGCCGGCGGCGTTCCGGCACCGCCAGAATATGTCCCTTGGCCTGCAGTTCCTCCACCAGGCCGGCCAGTTCGGCGAGCAGATATTCCACGAACAGGCTGGTCGCCGCATCGAGCGGCGCGCGCGTGCGGGCAAAGAGCTTCATCGGCTGATGCCGCGAATGCGGCTCGGCGATCGGCCGGAACACCAGTTCGCCGCGCCGGCATTCGGCGATGACGTCGAGCGGGTTCAACAGCGTCAGCCCTGCCCCGCATTTGACCAGTTGCTTCAGCATCTCCGACGCGTTGCTTTCCAGCACCGGCTCGACCTGCACCGATAGCCGCGCCAGCGTCAGATTGATGATCTCGCGCAGGCTGGTGCCCGGCTGCGCCAGCAGCAGCCGCTCTTCCACGACATCGGCGAGATTGATCGGCCCAGGTCCGATCAGCGGATGCCCCGGCGGCAGCACGACGCCGATCGGAATGTCGAAATTGCCGAGCGAACGGATGCCGGGTGTCGCCGGGATGTTGAAGCCCAGGCCGATATCGACTTCGCCTGACAGCACCGGCGCCATGGTCGTGGAGCCGGCATCGTTGCGCAATTGGATGAAGACGCGTGGATGTTCCGACAGGAAACGCGCGATGATCTCCGGCAAAGGTCCGGAGGCGAGCCCGACCGTCGTAACGATCCTGACCTTGCCGGCCTGCTGCATCTTGAGACTGCGGATGCGCCCCTCCAGCCGCTCGTAGTTCTTCAGCACCTCGCGGATATGCTCGATGCAGAGCTCGCCTGCCGCCGTCAGCCTGAGCCCGCGCGGCAACCGTTCGAACAGCGGCGCTCCCATCTCTTCTTCCAGCGCCAGGATCTGCCTGTTGATCGCCGAGGATGCCACATTGAGCCTCGCCGCCGCCTTGCGGATCGAACCGCAGCGGGCGATCTCGTTGATATAAAGAAGTCGCCTCGAGTGCAGCATTCGCATCCCCATTGCATAAATTTTGCCCAGGCCGCACAATTTAGGCACGGGCGCAGGCTGAGATGCCTAAAAGGCATCAATGCGCACGAATTTTGATGCTTTTCAAAGCGCAACGCAATCGCTCAAATGCGGAAAATGGGCGTCGCTGGTGGCGTCCCATGGCAGATAAGGGGAACAACCGGCCATGTCCAATGCATTGAAGACCAAAGCATTTCTCGCCGTCATGGGCTTGGTGGCCGCCGTCGCCGCTGCTCAGCCGGCAAACGCCCTCGACAAAGTGACCTATGGAACCAACTGGCTGGCCGAGGCGGAACATGGCGGCTTCTATCAGGCGATCGCCGACGGAACCTACAAAAAATACGGCCTGGATGTTGAAATCGTCCAGGGTGGCCCGAACGCTGCCAACCAGGCGCTGCTGATTTCCGGCAAGATCGACTTCTATATGGGCAGCCCGCAGCAGGAAATCGATGCGGTCAAACAAGGCATCCCGATTGTCGACGTTGCCGCCATCTTCCAGAAGGACCCGCAGGTGCTGATCGCCCATCCGGACGCCGGCGTCGACAAATTCGAGGACCTCGCCAAGCTGCCGACGATCTTCCTCGGCAAGGACGGCTACGTCACGTTCTTCGAATGGATGAAAGCGAATTTCCCGGGCTTCAAGGACGAGCAATACAAGCCTTACAATTTCAGCCCGGCGCCGTTCCTGGCCGACAAGCAATCGGCGCAGCAAGGCTATTTGACCTCGGAACCCTATGAAATCCAGAAGCAGACCGGCTGGGAACCGAAGGTCTTCCTCCTCGCTGACAACGGCTATTCACCCTATTCGACGATGATAACCACGCAGACATCGCTCGTTCAAAAGAACCCCGACCTCGTGCAGCGTTTCGTCAGCGCCTCGATCGAAGGCTGGTACAACTATCTCTACGGCGACAACAAAGCGGCCAACGATCTGATCAAGAAAGACAATCCCGATATGACGGATGGCCAGATCGCCTATTCCATCGCCAAGATGAAGGAATACGGCATCGTCGAATCCGGCGACGCGCTGGACAAGGGCATCGGCTGCATCACCGACGCGCACTATAAGAAATTCTTCGACGAAATGGTGCAGATCAAGGTGTTTACCGCCGATACGGACTACAAGAAAGCTTTTGACCCACAATTCGCTTGCAAGGGCGTCGGGATGACACTGAAGAAGTGACGGCAAGCAGAGCAGCCCTCTCCCCGCTTGCGGGAGAGGGTTAGGGTGAGGGGCAATTCTTGCTCCAAAGCCGATTGCTGACATCGACAGAGAGCCGAACTATGAGCATACCCAATGCAACCGCTGTCTCCTCGACAGAAGCGCACAAGCGGCCGCTGGTCGTCATGGAGCAAGTCTCCAAAGTCTTTTCCAACGGCACGCTGGCGCTCTCCGGCATGTCGATCAACGTTCAAAGCGGCGAGTTCATCAGCCTGCTCGGTCCCTCCGGCTGCGGCAAGTCGACGGCGCTGCGCATCATCGCGGGCCTCGGCGGAGCTTCCAGCGGCACGATCGACTGGCCGAGTTCACGCATCAACTCCAAGGGCCTGCCGGAGGGCGATATCGGTTTCGTCTTCCAGGAGCCGACACTCCTGCCCTGGAAGACGGCCTTCGGCAATGTCCACCTGCCATTGAAACTGCGCGGCGTTTCCAAAGTGGCGGCCTACGACCAGATCATGGGAACATTGGCGACCGTCGGTCTGCAGGATTTCGCCGACGCCTATCCACGCGAATTGTCCGGCGGCATGAAGATGCGCGTCTCCATCGCCCGCGCGCTGGTCACCAAGCCGAAGCTGCTGCTGATGGACGAGCCCTTTGCGGCCCTCGACGAGATCACTCGCCAGAAGCTCAACGACGATGTGCTGCGGCTGTGGAAGTCCACCGGTATCACGGTGATCTTCGTCACCCATTCCGTCTACGAGTCCGCCTATCTCTCAAACCGCATCGTCGTGATGAAGGCGCGCCCTGGCCGTGTACACGCCGATTTTTCACTGGATACCCGCAGCGAACGCGACATTCTCTACCGGTCTTCCGAGGAATACCGACAGGTGTGTGAAAAGGTGTCCCGTTCCCTGATCGAGGCCATTGGCTGGCTGGAGGCCCATTGATGAGCGACAGCACCAGCCTGCCCGCCAACCTCTCCACAGAGACGACCGAAAAGCCGGCGGAATCGGCCGTGCGCGCGGGAATTACCGAGCGACTCCTCGGCATTTTCGTACCGCTGCTGACCGTGTTCGTCTTGGTCGTCCTCTGGCAGCTTCTCGTCGTCGGCGCCAGCATTCCGCAATATATTCTGCCAAGCCCGCTCGCCGTCGCGAAAGCGCTGGTGTCCGACTGGGGCATCCTCTCGCCAGCGCTCTGGGTAACGACCGAGATCACCTTCATCTCGCTGGCGCTGGCGCTGATCGGCGGCGTCGGCATTGCGATCTTCCTCGTGCAATCGCGCTGGATCGAACTCGCCTTCTATCCGCTGGCCGTTATCCTACAGGTAACGCCGATCGTGGCGATCGCGCCGCTGATCCTGATCTATGCGCCGACCCGCGAAGCCGCGCTGCTGATCTGCGGCTTCCTCGTCGCCTTCTTTCCAATCCTCTCCAACATGGTGCAGGGACTGAAGAGTGTTGACCATAACCTCCTGAACCTCTTCGATCTCTACGGCGCCTCGCGCTGGCAGACGCTGTTGCATCTGAAGCTGCCGGCAGCCCAGCCCTATTTCATGACGGGCCTCAGGATCGGTGGCGGCCTGTCGCTGATCGCCTCCGTGGTCGCGGAATTCGCCGCAGGCTCCGGCGGTCCCAATTCCGGCCTCGCCTTCCGCCTGCTCGAAGCGCAATATCGTCAGAACATGCCGCGCCTGTTCGCAGCCCTGCTGCTGCTTTCGGCACTCGGCGTCGCCATCTTCGCCCTCACCTCGTTCATCTCATGGCTGAGCCTGCATCGCTGGCACGAAAGCAGCCTCAAGCGGGAAAACTGATGTCCTATTCCTTCATGTCCCCGCCGAATGCGGCGCGCTTCGTGCTGAGCAACGCCACCGTCCCCGCCGTGACACTTGCTGGTTTCACCGGCCCATCAAGCGAGGGCCTTGTAAAAGCCGACATCGTCGTTGCGGACGGCCTCATCAAGGACATCCTGCCGGCGGGCAGCGCGCCGGCGGAACTCGCTAAGGCCGACGTGAGGGACGGCATGGTCTGGCCGACCTTCGCCGATATGCACACCCATATCGACAAGGGCCATATCTGGGAGCGCCGCGCCAATCCGGACGGCAGTTTCGCGGGCGCTCTCGACGCCGTGCGCGCCGATCGCGAGGCCAACTGGTCGGCTGACGATGTCAGGAAGCGCATGGAATTTTCGCTGCGCTCGGCCTATGCCCACGGCACCAGCCTGATCCGCACGCATCTCGACTCGCTGGCGCCGCAGCACCGCATTTCCTTCGAGGTGTTCTCCGAGGTGCGAGAGGCCTGGAAAGACAAGATCGCGCTGCAGGCCGTCGCCCTTTTCCCACTCGATGCCATGGCGGAGGACGCGTTCTTCGCCGATCTCCTGATGGTCATCCGCGATGCCGGCGGCCTCATCGGCGGCGTCACGCAGATGAGGCCCGATATCGATCGTCAGCTTGACAAGCTGATCCGAGCCGCGATGGACAGCGGCCTCGATATCGACCTGCATGTCGATGAAACAGAAGACAAGCAGGTGCTGACGCTGAAGGCGATTGCCGAGGCCGTACTGCGCAACGGCTTCACCGGCAAGGTCACCGCCGGCCATTGCTGCTCGCTTTCCCGCCAGGATGAGGATGTTGCCGCCGCCACCATCGACCTTGTCGCCAAAGCCGGGATCTCCGTCGTTTCCTTGCCGATGTGCAATATGTATTTGCAGGACCGGCATGCGGGCCGTACGCCCCGCTGGCGCGGAGTCACCCTATTCCATGAGCTGGCAGCCGCCGGCGTGCCAACCGCCGTTGCCTCCGACAACACACGCGATCCCTTCTACGCCTACGGCGACCTCGACCCCGTCGAAGTCTTCCGCGAGGCAGTCCGCATCCTGCATCTCGATCATCCGCTGGATACGGCTGCCCGCGTCGTCACCACCTCGCCTGCCGATATTCTCGGCCGCCCCGATATCGGCCGTATCGTCGTGGGCGGCCCTGCCGATCTCGTCCTCTTCAGCGCCAGACGCTGGAGCGAATTCCTCTCCCGTCCGCAGTCCGACCGCGTCGTCCTTCGCAAAGGCAAAGTGATCGACCGCAGCCTGCCGGACTACCGCGAACTCGATACCGTTATTGGAGCGTGACATGCCGGATTATCAGCTCATCAAGAAAGAACTCGAAGGCATCGCCGTCGAAGACAATCCGGCGCTGGTGCGCCAGAAGAGCCGCGATTTCTACTGGTATTCGCCAATCCTGAAGGCACAGCTCGACAATGTCATCGCCGACCTCGTTGTCACACCGAAGACCGAGGAAGAGGTTATCCGAACGCTGAAGGTCGCCTATGCCCATGATGTGCCGGTCACCCCGCGCGGCGCCGGCACTGGCAATTACGGCCAGGCCATGCCGCTCTCCGGCGGCATCGTGCTGAACCTCGCGGCCATGAACAAGATCAAGGAAATCCATCCGGGCCGCGTTATCTGCGAACCGGGCATCGTCATCGCCGAACTCGACCGCCAAACCAAGGCGCATTCCGGCCAGGAGCTGCGCTTCCACCCCTCCACCGCGCAGACGGCGACCATCGGCGGCTTCATCGCCGGCGGCTCCGGCGGCGTCGGCTCGATCACCTGGGGTGGATTGCGCGATATCGGCAATATCCTGCGACTACGCGTCGTCACCATGGAAGCCGAGCCGCGCGTGCTCGACCTCACCGGCTGGGACCTGACTAAGGTCAGCCACGCCTACGGCACCAACGGCATCATCACCGAGATCGAAATGCCGCTCGCCCCGGCCTATGACTGGGTGGACGTGCTGGTCGGCTACGACGATTTCATGGATGCCGTGCGCTTCTCGGACGCGCTCGCCAAATGCAACGGCATCCTGGTCAAGGAGATCGCGCCGATTGCGGCACCCATCCCTTACGAATATTTCGCCCGCCACAAGCCCTATATCCGCCAGGGCCAATCGATCGTGGCGCTGATGATCGCGCCGCATTCCATGGACCCGTTCCTGGCCTTCGCTAGCCAGCAGAAGGGCGAGATCACCTTCCGCTCCGACAAAGTCGAGAGCATGAAGGGCATTCCGCATGCCTATGAACTCGCCTGGAACCACACGACGTTGCGCGCCATCAAGATCGACCCGACCATAACCTATCTACAGGTACAGTATCCCAGCCCGGATCACGTCGCCAAGGTCCAGAAGATGGTCGAGATCTTCGGCGACGAAGTGCCGGGCCATCTCGAATTCATCAAGTTCGACGGCCAGATCCAGTGCTCCGGCCTGCCGCTGGTGCGTTACACCTCGGAGGCGCGGCTGGAAGAGATCATCCGCATCCATCAGGATCACGGCTGCCCGATCTTCAATCCGCATCGCTACACGCTGGAAGAAGGCGGCATGAAGCAGACGGATACCGTCCAGCTCGCCTTCAAGAAGGAGACCGATCCGAAAGGCCTGCTGAACCCCGGCAAGATGATCGCCTGGGACAATCCCGACTTCGATTTCACGGCCGGCCAGAACTATCTCTTCCCCGGTCTTGCGGCGCTGATGGAGGCCTCATGAGGGTTCTCGTCCTCCATTCGCATCCGGTCGAGGAAAGCTACGGCGCAGCCCTACATCGGCAGACGATCGAGAGCCTGAAAGCGGCCGGCCATGAGGTCGACGACTGCAATCTCTACGCAGAGGGCTTCGACCCCGTAATGTCGCGCCACGATAGGATGATCTATCACGACTATCCGGAGAACACCGAGGCCGTGAAACCCTATGTCGATCGCCTGCAATGGGCAGAAGCGCTTGTCATCGTCACGCCGGTCTGGAACTTCGGCTTTCCCGCGATCCTGAAAGGCTATTTCGACCGCGTCTGGCTGCCGGGCGTCACCTTCGAGCTGGTGAACGGCAAGGTGACCTCGAAACTGCGGCATATCCGCAAGCTCGGGGCTGTGATGACCTACGGCGCCGATCCCTTCCGCGCCTTCATCGTCGGCAACCCGCCGAAGAAAATCGTCAAGCGCATGCTCCGCGCCATGATCAAACCTTTCGCCCCGGTGGTCTTCCTCGCCCATTACGACATGAACCGCTCCACGGATGAGACGAGAAAGCGGTTTCTGGAAAGGGTGAAACGGGAAATGGAGCGGTTCTGACCGGCGCAGTCGACAGAGCCACGCTTCGCAGCGAAGACACCACTCACATCACCTTCGCCGCGGTCACCTCGACCTCCACCAGAAACTCCGGCCGCGTAAACCCGTTGACGATGATCAGCGTGGAGGCCGGCTTCGGATCAAGCGTGTAGCGGTCGCGCACGGCCATATAGGCTGGGAAATCCTCGCGTTTGGTAACGAAGCCTGAAATGCGGATGACGTCGGCGAAGCTCATGCCCGCCTCATCGAGGATCGCCTTGATCGCCTCGAAGCAGAGTTCCGCCTGGCTGGTGATATCTGATGGAATGCTGTCGTCGAGGCCGATGCCGAGTTGGCCGGAGGTGACCAGCAGGCTTGCGCCCGGCGGTACGAGCAGCCCGTGATTGTAGTTGCCGAAGGGGCGGCGAACGGAGGGCGGGTTGAATGTTTTCTTCATCGGCATCGGTTCCCTATGGTCACGCCGATTTCAGCATTTCACCGTCAGCCGGGCAAGCCGCGTAAAGCATGTCGCGCAAAAGTGTGCAGCGGCTGCGATAACGACACGCGCTTTAGAGCGCTTGCGCCGGCTCTACCGCCCGGTTTCGCCGCACTTCCAGCAGGATATGTCCGAAGAGCGCGGCAAGCACGATCGGGCCGCCGATCAGCGTCGCCTGCGACGGCCGCTCGGCGAGGAACATCCAGACCCACAGCGGCGTCAGCGGCACTTCGAGCGATGTCAGCAGGCTGGCATCGGCTGCCGGTATCAACCGCGAACCGAAGGTATAAAGGCTAAGACCCATGGCGTTCTGGACGATGCCGAAGGCGATGATCAGGCCAAGATCATGTCCCGACACCATCGTTGGCGACGCGAACCAGAAGGTGATGAAGGAGCAGAGCCAGGCAGACAAGGCCATCGCCGGCAGCATCGGCACGTCCCGGTGCTGGCGCATGACGACGGCGAGACCGGCAACTGTGAACGTCATGACGCCGGCCAGGACCTTGCCGAGCCAACCGCCGCTGCCAACCGCCTCACCGGAGAGCATGACGATCACGCCAAGGAGTGCCACGGCGCTGGCGACGAGCGTCGCCATGCTTGGACGCTCCTTGATGAAGACATAGGCGACGCCGGCGGTGACGAAGGGCACCGTCGCATAGATGACCATCGCATCGGCGACGGAGGTGTAATAGATCGAGCCGATGCCGCTGATCATGGAGGCGGTGGAAAACACCGTTGCTGCCAGCGACGGCCAACGCATGGAGCGAAGAATGCGCCAGGCCCTGCCGCGCTCGATATAGAAAAACAGCGTAAAGACGCCGAGGCCGGAGACGATGCCCCGACAGAAGAGGATGGTCATCAGATCGGCGTGAATCAAGCGCACGAACAGACCGGACGTCGACCAGGCCAGCGCCGAAAACGCCACATAGATCACACCCAGCCGATATTGCTGCTGCTCCGCCAGCGTCACGACGAATCCTCCCCCAACCTTTTAGGCTTCGACTATTAGCGAGCGCCGGGAGAGCCTACAAGCGAAGCCAGCGGCGCATGATGTCGTTGGTGCAAGAAGTTGCAGAACCGCCACGCCTGCCCAGCCCAAACCAGCTTCCCAGTCTTGCAGATATTCCGGATGCGTTTAGGGTACCAAATATTCGGCAGAGGGAGAATCAATGCAGCTACTGCTGGCAGGCTTGTTTGCATGCGGCTGTGTGAGCTTGGTCGACGGCCCGCTATGGCCGCGTGCCGAAAGCTACATCGATACGGCGATGGAATGCAGCCGAAGCACCGATCCAGGCAATTGCCGGCACACGCGGGATGCGTGGAAGACCGAATATGACGCCGCGACCGCCGGACAATATCAGGACCAGCGAAATGTCGCGTTCTGCCTGAGCACAGGCTGTGACAATGCCATCCAGCCCGATAAGGTGCTCGGCTGCGCCTGGCGCATCGTCATCATGAATTCGAGACACGCGGAACTGGACAACACCGACACCGTGAATCTCAAGCAGTTCTGCGGGCCCGCTTATGTCGATCACGCCGGACGGCAAGCAGCCGAAGCTCAGGCGCAGACAATGCTGGAATTCATCGGAAAAGGACTGGGCGCGTAGCGGCCGATAGTTGCCACGCGCCCGATTTCATTCACATTTCAGCATATGGCGCGAAGAAACCTCGGATCGCCTCGATCTCGTTCTGGCGGATATCATGGCCGCCTAGATGCCAATCGAGCGTCACCTCGGCCTTCTGCCGCGTGAAATAATCCGCCAGCGCTTTGGTCACTGGCGCTGGCGAGATCGGGTCGCGTTCACCGGCGGTGATCAACACCCGGCTCCCCTCGAGCCTGGCATTGTCGCGCGGCTGGAACGGAATGAGCGGATGCATCAGCACGGCGGCGTCGAAGAGATCGCCATGCTCGATCAGCACGTTGGCGAGAATATTCGCGCCATTGGAGAAGCCGAGGCCAAGCACCTGCGAGGCGCCGTGGTCGACCGCCAGGCTTTTGACATAGGCCGCCATCTTTTCCGTTGCGCGGGCAAGGTCCGCCATGTCGTAGACGCCCTCGCCCGTGCGCCGGAAAAAGCGCGCCGCACCATGTTCCGAAACATCGCCACGCGGCGAGACGATGGTCGCTTCCGGCAGCAGGCGGCTGCCGAAATCGAAGAACTGGTTCTCGTCACCGCCCGTACCGTGGAAGGTGAATAGAATGGGTTTGCCAGGTGCACCGGGCTTTACCCGGTGCACATAAGTCGTATCCGTCATGATTCCCCCCGCATTAAGCATCCAGCGGTTCGAGATGCTGCTCGAGCAGCGCCCGCAGATGAGCGTGCTGTTCCGGCAGCTTCAGTGCCTCGCCAAGATGGGCCGTATCTTCGTCACGATTGAAACCAGGTTCGTTCGTGGCGACCTCGAATAGCACGCCGCCTGGCGTGCGAAAATAGATCGCCCAGAAGTAGTCACGATCGATGACGGGCGTCACCTGATATCCAGTGTCCAACAGCGCCTTGCGCACTTCGAGCTGCTTTGCGCGGTTTTCGACGGCAAAGGCAACGTGGTGGACCGAGCCCGCACCGGGAAGCGCGCGGCCGATGTTCGGCATGGTTTCAAGATCGACAAAATCGGCACCATTGCCGCCGGGAATGGCGAGCCGCTTGACGCCTTCATGCGTGTCGACCACTTCATAGCCCATATATTTCAACAGCTCAGCCGTAGCACCCTCGTCCCGCAGCCGCATGGCGACGGAATGAAAGCCCCTGATGGCATGCTCGACATCGACGCCGCCATGCGTCCACGGCTCACGACGATCGTCCTTGACCTCGACAAGCGCGAAACCGTCGCCATCCGGGCCGGCGAAATGGAGGCGCTTCTGGCCGAAGGACTCATCGACCTTCAGAGCCTCGACGCCCTGCTTGCCAAGCCGGTCCGTCCAATAGCCGATCGCGCCTTCCGGAACGGAGAAAACCGTATTGCCGACTTCGCCGGTGCCCGGACGGCCGCGAGCCATCTTCGGGAACGGGAAATAGGTCATGATCGTACCGGGCGTGCCGATCTCGTCACCGTAATACAGGTGATAGACATCGGGTGCGTCGAAATTGACCGTCTTCTTGACGCGGCGCAGACCGAGCGTATCCGTAAAGAACTTGTTGTTGGTGCGGGCATCTTCGGCCATCGAGGTAACGTGGTGAAGACCCTTGATCTGATTGAGCATCTCTAACCCCTTGTCTCGCCCGCAACGGCAGGCGTTTCTCATGAGCAGAAGATGGTCCCAGAGGCCGCTTTTCGATAGCCCCCAATAGCCAAACGGATTGTCTCCGATTGTTGAACGATAAATTGCGATCGTTCAATGAAGCCGCTTTACTCAATGTCCAGCCTGTAGCCTATTGCCTAAAGCGAGCACGCATACTAACTTAATCTAGACAGTCTAGCCAGGAGATCGGTCGATGGATTGGCCATTGCAAGACGCCAAGAATCAATTCTCGAAAGTCGTGCAGAAGGCACGCAGCGAAGGTCCGCAAACTGTGACACTGCGCGGCGAGCGCGCGGCCGTTGTTCTCTCCGCGGAAGACTATGACGCCTTGCGCGCGGGAAAGCCGAGCCTAGTGGACGATCTGCTATCGGGGCCAGCCTGGGATGATGAGCTGGCCGACGCGGTGACAACGCGAGACAAGACCCCAAGCCGGGATGTCGCCTTCTGATGTATCTGATCGATACCAATATCATTTCTGAAGCGCGTCGCGGCACTATCGAAGCAATATCCTGGCTGCGCACAGCCGACCCATCGACCGTCTATCTCAGCGTCATCACACTCGGCGAAGTCATGCGCGGGATCGCCCTTAAGCGAAGGACCGATCCACGCGCCGCCGCACATCTGGAAGAATGGCTGCGCAAGCTTCGCCACGATCACAGCGGCCGCATCCTGCCCATCACGGACCAAATCGCCGTCGAATGGGGCCGCATCGCCGCGCTACGTCCTCGCGGCGATGCCGACGGGCTGATCGCGGCCACTGCAATCGTCCATGATCTGATTGTCGTTACGCGCAATGTCAGCGATTTTGACGATACCGGCGTGTCGGTGATCAATCCTTGGGATCAGGCATCTTACTGATGGCTCGGATCACTCGGCAAAGCCCATTCGATCGCATCCTTGCCATGCTCGGCAAGATAGGCATTCGCCTTGGAGAAATGCCGGCAGCCGAGGAAGCCGTTATGGGCCGAAAGCGGCGATGGATGGGCGGCTTTCAGCACGAGATGCCGCTCAGTATCGACGAAGGCAGCCTTCTTCTGCGCATAGGAGCCCCAGAGCATGAAGACCACGCCGTCGCATTCGTCGTTGACGCGGCGGATGACGGCATCGGTGAAGCGCTCCCAGCCCTTGCCCTGATGTGAGGCGGCTTGGGATTCCTCGACCGTGAGCACGCTGTTGAGCAGAAGCACGCCCTGCTTCGCCCAGCTTTCGAGAAAGCCATGACGCGCCGGCGGGATGCCGAGATCGGTCTCCAGTTCCTTGTAGATATTGACCAGCGACGGCGGGATACGTACGCCGGGGCGAACGCTGAAGCAAAGCCCATGCGCCTGGCCGATGCCATGATAGGGGTCCTGCCCAAGGATCACGACCTGCACTTCATCGAGCGGTGTCAGGTCTAAGGCTCGAAAATATTCGCTGCCCCGCGGAAAGATCACCTTGCCGCGCTGTTTCTCTTCGACGAGAAAGGATTTGAGCTGCTGCATATAGGGGCTGACAAATTCCTGCGACAGCGCCTCTTTCCAGCTTTCCTCCAGCTTGATGCCCGCTTCCGCCATCGTCCCTTGCCTCCATCCTTTGTCAGCATGTCGATTGAGGATGAAAGGGACGGCGTGTCAAGGAAAGGACTTCCATTACGGCAGGCAGATCACAGCTTTCCGGCGGTGGACGTCGCCAGAGACGGCGATTGCACTCTCTCCCCCGTCGAGATCAGCAAGGCTTCGCGTTCGGCCTCAGGCATGGCACGTACTCGTCGCCTCACCGTGAGGCGGATCGCAGCAAATCCGGCCAGCATCAGCACCACTTTGCTGCCGATACCGAAGGCCGGCATGACGACCGCCCATATGGATAGATCAAAGGCGATGGCAACGAACACATTGAGCGCAGCGGACAGGAACATCAGGCCAGCCCAGGCAAAGCCCACATAAATAGCGACATCGGGCGCGACTGTGCGGGCGATAGCCGGCAGATACCGATTCATCCAGCCCGGCTTAAGCATCACCACGCCGACAATCGAGTAGATAATGCTCGGCTTGAATAGCGCGAAACGCGGATCGCCCGTCAGCAGCGTTGCCGCGCCTGCAGCAATGACCAGAAGGAGGCTCAGCCACTCCATGGTATCGATTGGCTTCCGTCGGAGATATTGAATCCCGATTTGGACAAGGCCAAACGCTATCGCCGAGCAAGCCGAAAGGGCCGCATTATGCGTGAGGGAAAGCAGAACGACGAAAAATAGGCTGGAGGCCAAATCGGCGAGCAGCAGCCTGACCGCATCGAAAAAGCTTTTCACCGCACTTCGGCCCTTGTCGCGACTTCTGTAAGGGTCATAAAGCCACCAGCTATCGCCATCAAGAGATGGCACTCAATCTTTCCGTAATCACCCCTTAACCCGCGCCATCTGCGGATCATAGAGCGGCTCCAATGAAACCTGGCAAGGCACACGGCGTTGGGCAACGTCCAGCTCATATCGGCCGCCAAGCACGAAATCCTCGGTCACGCCATCGGGATCGCGGATATAGCCGTAGCCGATCGGCTTGCCGATCGTGTGGCCATAGCCGCCGCTCGACAACCAACCGACACGCTGGCCGTCACGATAGATCGTTTCGCGGCCAAGCAGCACGATTTCCGGATCATCAGGCACGAAGCAGGCAAACAGCTTCTTCACCCCAGAAACCAACTGCCGCTCGATTGCCTCCCGGCCGCGGAAGGCGATATTCTTTTTCATCTTCACCGCCCAGCTCAACCCGGCCTCGACCGGTGTGTGGTCGGGGCCGATGTCGGAGCCCCAGGCGCGATAGCCCTTTTCCAGCCGGCAGCTTTCGATCGCGCGGTAGCCGGCATTGACGAGCCCATGGTTGCGACCGGCGGCCATCAGCGTATCGTAGACCGTGGCCGCATATTCCACCGGCACATGCAGCTCATAACCAAGCTCGCCAACATAGGTCATGCGCAGCGCTCGCACCGGGCAGCCGGCAATACCGATGGTCTTTACCCGCAGGAAGGGAAACGCGGCGTTCGAAACATCGTCCGAGGTGACGGATTCCAGCACTCTGCGCGAATGCGGTCCCATCAACGACAACACGGAATAGGCGGAAGTGATATCCACCAGTTCGGCATGCATCTCGGCCGGAATATTCCGGGCGATCCAGTCGAAATCATGCGTCGCAAAGCCTGTGCCTGTCGTGATGTAGAATTCGTTCTCGGCGACGCGCGCCACGGTGACATCGCATTCGATGCCGCCCTTGTCATTCAGCATCTGCGTATAGGTCAGGGCGCCGACCGGCTTGGCGACGTCGTTGGAGGCGATCCACGAGATCGCCGCTTCGGCGTCTCGTCCCTTCAGCACGAATTTTGCAAAAGACGTCTGATCGAAGATCACGGCTGCCTCGCGCACCGCTCGGTGCTCGCGACCGACCGCATCGAACCAGTTCTGGCGGCCATAGGTATAGATATCCTTCGGCTCCTCGCCGGCAAAAAGATCGGCGAACCAGTTTGGCCGTTCCCAGCCGAGCTTTTCGCCGAAACAGGCGCCTTGCGCCTTCAGCCGGTCGTAGAGCGGCGACTTGCGGCAAGGGCGACCGCTTGAATGCTCTTCGAACGGCCAGGCCATGGTGTAATGCTTGCCATAGGCCTCGAGCGTGCGGGTGCGCACCCAATCCGTATCGAAATGCGGGCGGCCGAAGCGCCTGATGTCGACGGGCCAGAGATCGTAGGGCGGCTCGCCCTTCGCGACCCACTCGGCGAGCGCCATGCCGGCCCCGCCGGCCGACGCGATGCCGAAGGCGTTGAAGCCGGCGCCGACGAAGAAGTTCCGGAGTTCCGGCGCCTCGCCGAGGATGAAATTGCCGTCGGGCGTAAAGCTCTCGGGCCCGTTCAGAAGCTGCTTGATGCCCGCCGTCTGCAGCGCCGGCACACGCATCAGGGCCTGCTCCATGATCTGCTCGAAGTGATTGAAGTTGCTGTCGAGCAGCGTGTAGTGAAACTCCTTGGGAATGCCGTCGACCGCCCAGGGGATCGGATTGGGTTCATAACCACCCATCACCAACCCGCCGACCTCTTCCTTGTAATAGGTCAACCTGTCGGGATCGCGCAGCGTCGGCAGGTTGGAGGGGACCCCGAAGGATTCGGTGATGAGATACTGGTGCTCGACGGAGACGAGCGGCACGTTGACACCGAAGCGCGCCGCAAAGCTCCGCGTCCACTGCCCGGCGCAGACCACGACGCGCTCGCATTCGATGCGGCCCTTGTCGGTGATAACGGCACGAATCCTGCCCTTATCGATCTCCAGATCGAGAACTTCGGTATCCTCGAAAATCGAAACGCCGGCCATGCGGGCGCCCTTCGCCAGCGCCTGGGTGATATCGGAGGGATTGGCCTGCCCGTCGGTCGGCAGATAGGCGGCACCGACGAGATCGTCTGTATCCATCAGCGGCCAGAGATCGAAGGCCTCCTTAGGCGTCAGCAGATGCATCTGCAGCCCGAAGGATTGCGCCGTCGTTGCCTGCCGCTTCACCTCCGTCCAGCGTTCCTCATTGCAGGCGAGGCGCAGGCCGCCGTTCATCTTCCAGCCGGTAGCAAGCCCGGTCTCGGCCTCCAGCCTCCTGTAAAGATCGACGGAATAGCCGAGCATCTGCGTGATATTGGCGCTGGTCCGCAATTGTCCGACAAGACCGGCCGCATGGAACGTAGTTCCCGAGGTCAGCTTCTTTCGCTCCAGCAAGACCGTGTCTGTCAAGCCGAGCTTGGCAAGGTGATAGGCTGTTGAACAGCCGACGATCCCTCCGCCGATGACGACCGCCTTTGCTGTATGTGGCAGTTCCCTCATCGCATCACCTCAAGAATTCCGGAATGATTGATAGGCACGTTGAAATCGCGCCAGATTTTCGCTCGTATAGGCTGAATAATCGAAATCGATATGGGAATGGATTTCGGAAACCATGCTCCACATCGTCTCGCGCAACAGCGAAGCGCATTTCATCGCCTGGTAGCGCCGACACAGATCCTCGCTCACCGGCGCCTCGAAATAGGCCTCCAACATCGCCGTTTCCTGGCGTTCGGAGAATTCATTGTTGGAGGCAAGCCCCCCGAGATCGAAGAGCGGCGTGTTGAATCCCGCATAATCCCAATCGATCAGCCAGAGCCTTGTCCCATCGTCGAGAAAATTGCCGGCCAGCAGATCATTGTGGCCGAAAGCGATGTCAAAAGGCCCAGCAGCCTGCTCCAATCGCTCGGCAATTTCGAGGAAGGAAGGCAGCAATGCTTCATGCCGGCTGCCGCCTTCTTTGAGAACGGCGGCATAGTCGCGCACGACATGAAAAACCCAGAAGATCATCGCGGCGCCACGAAAATGTTTCGCGACATTCTGGTGGCAGGAACGGACAAGCGGTACAATGCGCTCCAGCATCAAAGGGCCGCGAATATCCTCCGCTGCAAGCGGTTTTCCATCGATGTAGTCCAGCACAAGGATGCCTGGTTCATGGTGAATGACAGCAGGCGACAACCCCGCCGCATGCGCGGCCTTGCTCGCGGCCAGTTCGTTGGCGCGGCTGATATGGTGCACCGGAATGTCCGTCCCGAGCCGGACGACGAAACGTCGGCCGCTATCGGTGACCAGATAATTACGATTGGTGATGCCGCCCACGAGCGGAGCGATCTCGATCGATCCGCGCCAGATACCAAGAGCCTGGATCTTGTCTTCGGGCGTGACGACCATCCCTCCTCCAGCGCAATAATCGCGCGTCTTTTAGATGCAAAAGGTTCCTCACAAAAGGAGAACTGTCAAGAACTACCCACAAAATGAAACGCCCATTTGGTTTTTTGTTGGATTATGCGGGGAATAAGGTCTAATCCGTATTGGGCTATGGATATTTGCAACAGAAAGCTTCACCGTAAGTGAGATTTGACTTAAAAATTCAATCTCGAGGTGATTGGAACGAGATGACTTGCGTTTGAGTCGTTATCCCGCTCTAGATGTTTGATCAGGCATGGTCTTATCCGCAAGCCGCTTCGCACGTTTTGGGACCATGCCTTAGATAGGATCGATACCATGTCGGACATCTCGCAGGTGCCGCTTCATTCGAACCATCGGGAACGCGAGATCCTGGAGGAGCTTCGGCTTGCGGGCGGCGCGAGCCGCATTCAGTTTCTCGCCGAGCGGCTGGCGGTTTCAGAGGAGACCATCCGCCGCAATATCCGCAGCTTGGAGGCCAATGGTCTCGTCACCAAGGTTCATGGCGGTGTCCATATCAAGGACTCCATCATAGAACAGCCGCTGCATTTCCGGATGAACGAGAATGCCGAGGCCAAACGCATGATCGCGGCCCGCGTCGCGGCAATGATCCAGAACGGCGATACGCTCTTCCTCGACATAGGTTCCACGACCGCCTTCATCGCCGTAGCGCTGCAGAAGCATCAAAACCTGTTCATCGTCACCAATGCCGTCTCGGTCGCCCATGCGCTCGCGACCCGCAACGGCAATCGCGTTTTCTTTGCCGGCGGCGAACTGCGCAGCCACGACGGCGGCGCCTTTGGCATGGAAGCGACCAACTTCCTGCGCCGCTTCAATGTTCGCCATGCCATATTGTCCGTGGGCGCCGTCAACGCCGTCTCCGGCTTCATGCTGCACGATCTGGAGGAAGCGGAATATTCCCGCGAAGCGGCGCGGCGGGCCGAAAACCGTATCATCGTCGCCGACAGCGCCAAATTTGGGCGCAGCGCCCCGATCGTCATCGATGATCCCGGCATCTATGACATGATGGTCACCGACGAGCTGCCGCCTCCCGATATCCGTGCCATGCTCGACCGCAACGAGATCGACCTCGTCGTCGCCAGCCAGCGCCGGATGGAGCAGTTCTGACGAGAGCGGTTCAGCCTTCGCGATTCCCAATGGAAAAGCGCTTCCACTATTCGTGTTATTGCTTCAGCTCCGGCACATGGCCTCCAGGGTCAGCGCCGCCTTGCTGGCATGGCGCTCTTTGTGGCGCAGCAGACGGAAGCTGCGGACCGGCAGGTCGAAGGCCGCGCGCACCAGCAATCCCTGCTGTAGATAAGCCATGGCCGCCGCGCTGGAAATAGCCGCCGCGCTCTGCCCGGAGCAGACCGCCGACAGCACGGCCTCGTTCGACGGCAGCACCAGCGCCACACTGAGATCATGCGGTGAAGTACCGAGCTTGATGATGGCGTTTTCGAATTCGGACCGCGTACCCGAACCTTCCTCCCGCATCACCCACGATGTACCGGTGGCAAGCTCGGCAACGGTCAGCTTCCGGCCGTCTGCCCAGGGATGACTTGGCGGCACGACGATGACAAGCGCATCCTGCGCCACGACTTTCATCGACAGAACCGGCGCATCCACCTCCCCTTCGACAAAGCCCAATTCGGCGGTGCCTTCGATGACCGCCTCGGTGACCGTGCGCGTGTTGCCGATGGTCAAATCGAGCTCGATGCCGGGATAGTCGCGGTGAAAGCGCATCAGCACGGGCGGCAGCCAATAGCTAGCGATGGTCTGGCTGGCGCGCAGGCTGAGCCGGCCGCGCTGCAGTCCGCCGAGTTCGGAAAGCATGAGCTCTGCCGAACGCACGCGGGCCAGCGTCGCCTTCGCTTCGCCGAGAAAGGTCCGGCCGGTTTCCGTAAGCTCGATCCGCCGGCCGACACGATGAAACAGCTCGACGCCGTAATAGGCTTCGAGGTTCTTGATGGCCGCACTGACGGCAGACGGCGTCAGATGAATAGCCTCTGCCGCATGGGTCAGATGCTCCCGCTCAGCGACGGCGACGAAGATAGCGAGTTGCTCGAAAGTCATAGGAAATCATTCTAATTTATCGAATGAAACATAGGATAATATTCGATGGATGTCGACGTCAGGAGGTGAGACTTTCTCGTCATAGCAAAGTCTCTTTATCCGAATGGCGGTTCTGCATGCCCCTTTTCCACCGAGCCAATATGATCCTCCCGGGCCTTGCCCTGACGAGTACCGTCGCCCTTCTCGCCTATGCCGGCGAGCGCATCGAGATCGGTATTCTCGGCGGCAGATGGATCGAGAGCCTGGTGCTCGCCATTGCGCTCGGTATCGTCGTCTGCACCGTAAAGCCACTGAAACCCACCTTGCGCCCCGGGATCGATTTCAGCGCCAAGATCCTGCTGGAAATCGCCATTGTCCTGCTCGGCGCCTCGATCAGCCTCTCGGCGATCAGCGGCGCCGGTGTCTGGTTGATCGCCGGCATCGCCATCGTCGTCGTGCTGTCGATCGTAGCGACCTATGCGATCGGCCGGCTGCTTGGCCTGCCGCCGAAACTGGCGACGCTGATTGCCTGCGGCAACTCCATCTGCGGCAACTCGGCCATCGTCGCCGTTGCCCCGGTCATCGAGGCCGGCTCTGAAGAGATCGCCGCCGCCCTCGCCTTTACTGCCGTGCTCGGCATCGCCGCCGTCTTCCTGCTGCCGCTTCTCTATTTCCACGCCGGCATGAGCGTGCCGCAGTACGGCGTGCTGGCGGGATTGACCGTCTATGCCGTGCCGCAGGTGCTTGCCGCCACCGCACCTGTCAGCATGCTTGCTGTGCAGACCGGCACCCTGGTCAAGCTGGTGCGCGTATTGATGCTCGGGCCCGTCATCTTCTTGCTCGGCATCATCACCAAGACCGAAACGGCGGGGATGGACGGCCGCACAGGCCACCGCCACTCGCTGGTTCCCTGGTTCATCTGCGGCTTTCTGGGACTGATGGCCCTACGCTCTTTCGGCCTGATTCCGGGCGCCCTGGTCGCGCCGATGGCCCTGACCTCCAACATCCTGACGGTGATTGCGATGGCCGCACTTGGCCTGTCGGTGAACATCCGCTCCGTTGCGCATGCCGGCGGCCGGGTGATCACGGCAGCTACGCTGTCGCTACTGACGCTCGGTGTCATCAGCTATGGGCTGATTGCCGCCCTGCAAATCCAGTAGGCCCGGCATTGCCTTGGGAATTGCCAGAAGCCGGGTGCTGATCTGGCCTCTGTACCGATGTCAACAGCACCGCGATCTCGTTGCCCGGCGAGGGATAACCGATCGCATACCCCTGAAGTCCGTCACAACCGGCACGCGCCAGGAGCCGCGCATGGTCCTCGGTTTCGACCCCCTCGGCGATGACCTCGACGCTGAGCGCCCTCGCTATTTCCACGATCGAACCCACCAGGCGGCGCTGTTCGTCCGAGACGGTAATTGCGGTCACCAACTGCCGGTCGATCTTCAGCCGCTTCGGTTTCAGCTTCACGAGGCCAATCAGTGAAGCATGGCCAGAGCCGAAATCGTCGATCTCGATCTCGATGCCCATCTGTTTGATCGCGTCGATATTGGCGAGCGTTTTGTCGTCGGGATCGTCGAGGAAGATCGTTTCGATCAGCTCGAAGGTGATGGTGTGAGGCGGTATGTTCAGAGCCCGCAGCCGTTCGATCAGGCTTGGATCGGCCAGGCGGCTCCCCGAGATGTTAACGGCAATGCGCGGCGGCGTCAGGCTCTGCATGGCCCAGTTGGCGCGGTCGAACAATACGCGGTTCAGGATGGCCGCATCGATCTCGGCCGTCAGCCCATATTCCTCGGCCACTTTGAGGAAACCTGCCGGCGCCAGCAGCCCCTTCTCCGGGTGCCACCATCGGGCCAGAGCTTCCAGCCCCACGATCCGTCGGCTGCGCGCGTCCACCTGGATTTGATAGAAGGGCACGATTTCGTGCCGTATCAGCGCCAGTCGCAATTCCTCTGCCAATTGCCGTTCGGCCTGCAGATCGGATTGCAGTTTCGGCGTGAAGAATTCGACGCGGTTGCGGCCAGATTTCTTGGCTTGATAGAGGGCGATGTCGGATTCCGCCAGTAGATTGCCGGCCTCGCCAACGACGCTCCAGGCTGCGCCTATCGAGGCGCCCACCGGCAGCATCTCATGATGGAAGCGGATGTCGCGCCGCAGCCGCCATAAAATATCCTCGGCAATGGTTTTGAGGTCGTCGGCACCATCGATGTCGACCAGCACCACGACGAATTCATCGCCGCCAATGCGGGCGACCATGTCTTTAGCCGTAATCGACCCGGAAATCCGTACCGCCGCATTCTGCAGCGTCACGTCACCGGCTGCGTGCCCCCATTTGTCATTGATCTGCTTGAAGCAGTCGAGATCGATGTGGAGGACGGCCAGCGTCTTGACCGCCGGATCGGCGCGCAGCTCCGCCAAGCGGCGATCGAAGTAGCGACGGTTGGGGAGGCCGGTAAGATAGTCGTGGTCGGCGGCATGTTCGATGCGGGCGCGGCTCTGCTCCAGCGCGATTGCGCGGGCTTCCGCGACCGCCTTCTGATTGGTAAGCTCGCGGTTAAGCAGGACATCGGCCGTGACATCCCACTCTGCGCCGATGAAGGACGGCTCGCCGTCAGGCCCCTCATAGAAATGGGCGCGCGAGCGCAGATAACGTATCTCTCCTTCGGGCAGGATGATGCGAAATTGCGAGTTGTAGAAACCCTTTTCCGCAGTGGCTGCCTCGAACTCGGCGATTGCCCGCTCGACATCGTCGGGATGAAGAGCGTTCAGCCAGACCGCCGAGGACACTTTGCGATCGGTACCGCCAGTCTGGTAGAGCTTGTGCATCTGCAGATCCCAGAGGATTTCCTCCTGGTTCAGGCTATGCTGCCAGACGCCGATTTGAGACGTCTCCAGTGCCAATTCCAGCCTCCTCAAGAGGTCTTGGAACTCCTGTTCGGATCGCCCTGACACCGTCTCTTCCACCGAGTTCGAACCCCTCCTGATATGTGGAAAGTTTGCATGATTTCGGCGGCATCTTTGCACCAGTGCCTTTAGCGATATTTAATAGGCCCTCAATAGTTGCGGGCTTTTGCCCGCAACTCTCGGCGCAATCCATTTGTGGTTAATGATTGTGGCGCGGCGGATTGGCCGCAAGATCGCGGAAATCGGCAGCGCCGTCGAGCACCGCGCCATCGGAAAGTTGCGTGACCGAACGGCGATAGATGCGCTGCCAAGGCGTTGCATCCGGCGGAACCGCCGGAATGCCGTCACCCTTGCGTCGTTCGATTTCCGCCTCATCCACCAGCATATCACAGCGGCCGTGATTGAAATCGATGCGGATGGTGTCGCCGGTCCTGAGCCAAGCCAGGCCACCGCCGGCGGCACTTTCCGGTGAGGCGTTCAGGATCGACGGACTGTCGGCGGTACCCGATTGGCGACCGTCACCGATCGTCGGCAGGCTGCGGATGCCCCGCTTCAGCAACGCATCCGGCGGCTGCATGTTGACCACCTCGGCAGAGCCCGGCCAGCCGATCGGCCCTGCCCCGCGAATGACGAGGATCGTATTCTCATCGATACCGAGATCAGCATCGTTGATGCGCTTGTGATAATCCTCCGATCCATCGAACACCACCGCCCTGCCTTCGAACACGCCCTCTCTGCCCGGCTCCTGCAGATAGCGGCGGCGGAAATCCTCCGAAACGACGCTCATCTTCATGATGGCAAAATCGAAAAGATTGCCCTTCAGCACCAGGAAGCCCGCCCGCTCCTTCAGTGGCTCGGCGAAAGGACGGATAACCTCGCGGTCCGTCGCTTCCCTACCCTTCAGGTTCTCCGCCATGGTCTTACCGGTGACGGTCGGACAGTCGCCATCGAGCTTGCCCGCCTGCAGCAACTCCCACATGATCGCCGGCACGCCGCCGGCGCGATGAAAGCGCTCGCCCAGGTAGGCGCCTGCCGGCTGCACATTGGCCAGCAGCGGAATGTCGAAGCCGTGCACCTGCCAGTCCTCGGGATGAAGCTCGACGCCCGCATGCCTCGCCATAGCCGCAAGATGCGGTTGCGCATTGGTCGAGCCGCCGATGGCAGAATTCACGCGGATGGCATTGAGGAAGGCCTGACGCGTCAGCACGTCCGAAGGCTTGATGTCGGCGAGAACCAGCTCGACCGCACGCCTTCCGGTGCGGTAAGCCATCTGGCCGCGCTCGCGGTAGGCGCCGGGAATGGCGGCACAGCCGGTCAGCGACATCCCAAGCGCTTCCGCCATGGCATTCATGGTCGAAGCAGTTCCCATGGTATTGCAATGGCCGATCGAGGGCGCCGAGGCGAGCGACGCCTCCATGAATTCCTCTTCGTCGATCTCGCCCGCCGCCAGCTTGCGGCGCGAGCGCCAGATCACCGTGCCGGAGCCCGCAAGCTCGCCCTCATGCCAGCCATCGAGCATCGGGCCGCCGGACAGGACGATTGCCGGAATATTGACGGTCGAAGCCGCCATCAGCGCTGACGGTGTGGTCTTGTCGCAGCCGGTCGTCAGCACGACGCCATCGAGCGGGTAGCCATAGAGCACCTCAACAAGGCCGAGATAGGCGAGATTGCGATCAAGCGCCGCGGTCGGGCGCTTGCAATTCTCGAAGATCGGATGGGTCGGGAATTCGATCGGAATGCCGCCGGCATCGCGAATGCCGTCGCGGACACGCTTAGCGAGATCGAGGTGATGACGGTTGCAAGGCGTCAAGTCGCTACCGCTCTGGGCGATGCCGATGATCGGCTTGCCGGAGCGTAGCTCCTCGGGCGTGATGCCATAATTCATGAAGCGCTCGAGATAGAGCGCGGTCATGTCGATATGATCCGGATTGTCGAACCAGTCCTGCGAACGCAGGCGGCGTTTGGATGTACCCTTGTCGGTCATGTCTTCCTCAAGTCTTTCCTCGAGCATTCTTGTCTTCCAGATGCTTTAGCAAGCCGCTGTGATCGCTTTCGCCGCCACCCTGCTCCACGAATTCGGCAAACTCCGCCCTGACGGCTTCGGTCAACGGCAGATGCAGCGACAAGCTTTGAGCGGCGGCGAGAACGGCATCGAGGTCTTTCAGTTGGTTGCGCGACGTGCCGCCGGGTATGAAATTACGCTCGATCATGCGCTGGCCGTGCAGCTCCAGAATCCGGCTTTCGGCAAAGCCGCCGCGAATGGCGGTGCGAAACGCCTCGGGCGAACCGCCGCCGGCTTCGACCAGCAGCATGGCTTCCGCAATCGCGCCGATGGTGACCGCAACGATCTGCTGGTTACCGAGCTTGGCAAGCTGGCCGGCGCCGCTGGGTCCCACACGGGTGACGCGGCCGAGCGGGGCCAGCACATCGCGGACGCTATCCATGACGTCGGCGTCACCGCCCGCCATGATCGCCAGCGTCCCGGCGGCCGCGCCGACCACGCCGCCGGAGACCGGGGCGTCGATATGATGAACGCCGCGCTCAGCCAGCTTTGCGGCATTCTCGCGGGCGAGCGGCGGCGGGATGGAGCTATTGTCGACCACGACGGCGCCGGGCTCCAATGCGTCGGCGACACCGCTTCCGAACAGGACCTCACTGACCGCGCCGGCATTGGTCAGCATGGTGAACAAGACAGTGGCACCCTTGGCCGCCTCCACCGCCGTCGCGGCGACTGTCGCACCATCGGCCGCCAATGCGTCCGCCTTGCTTCGGTCACGGTTCCAGACGGTGACGGCAAAACCGGCAGCGAGCAGCCGTCGCGCCATCGGGGCTCCCATCAATCCGGTCCCGAGAAAAGCTATCTTCCGATCGGTCATGCAAGGCGTCCTTCACTTTGCCTGACTGTTTGATAGACCCATGGCATCCGCATGCAAACGAAATTGGCAGGCCGGAACTAAATCTTCGAAAAACAAATTGGCCGAAATGGAAAATATCGAACCGACGTGAAATAGAATAAGGGGCGAGACCTTGCGGTCTCGCCCACGACATATCGGGCACTGGGGGTACTGCCCGACACGATATTCCTATTCGGCGGCGATCGGGAGAACCTCTGCCGAATGGTTGTTGTCGTTATGGTGATGCTGCTTCAGCGGACGGTTGCCCGTCAGCCTGCGGATCAGCACGTAAAACACCGGCGTCATGAAGATGCCGAAGAACGTGACGCCGATCATGCCTGAGAACACCGCAACCCCCATAGCAGCGCGCATCTCGGCGCCGGCGCCCGTCGAGGTGACCAACGGCACGACACCCATGATGAAGGCCATGGAGGTCATCAGGATCGGGCGCAGACGCAGACGGCTGGCTTCGACAGCGGCCTGAACCGGGGTGCGGCCCTCGAATTCCAGCTCGCGGGCGAATTCCACGATCAGGATCGCGTTCTTCGCCGACAAGCCCACCAACACCATCAAGCCGATCTGCGTGAAGATGTTATTGTCGCCCCCGATCAGCCAGACACCCGTCAACGCGGCGAGCACACCCATCGGCACGATCATGACGATCGCGAGCGGCAGACTGACGCTTTCATACTGGGCTGCCAGCACGAGATAAACGAGCAACAGAGCCAGCGGGAAGATGATGACGCCCGAGCTGCCGGCCAGGATCTGCTGGTAGGTCAGGTCCGTCCATTCGAAGCCAATGCCCTTGGGCAGCGTTTCGTTGGCGATGCGCTCCACGGCAGCCTGAGCCTGGCCGGACGAGAAGCCCGGCGCCGGACCGCCATTGATATCGGCGGCAAGGAAGCCGTTGTAACGCGTCGTCCGCTCCGGACCGGTGCTGGCCTCGACCTTCAACAGCGCCGACAGCGGGATCATCTGGCCCGATGCCGAACGAACCTTCAACTGGCCGATATCGCTTGCGTGAGCGCGGAACTTGGCGTCCGCCTGGACGCGCACGCTATAAGTACGGCCGAAAGCATTGAAGTCGTTGACATAGAGCGAACCCAGATAGATCTGCAGCGTGTCGAAGACATCGGTCACCGAGACACCCAGTTGCTCAGCCTTGGCGCGATCGAGATCGGCAAAGAGCTGCGGCACGTTGATCTGGTAGCTGGAGAACAGCCCGGTAAGTTCCGGCGCCTGATAGGCCTTGGCGAGGAACGCCTTGTTGGCCTCATCGAGCGCCTGGTAGCCGAGACCAGCTCGATCCTCGATCTGCATCTTGAAACCGCCGGTCGTGCCGAGGCCCTGGACGGGCGGCGGCGGGAACATGGCGATGAAGGCATCCTGGATCGCGCCGAACTTCTGGTTCAACTGCATGGCGATGGCGCCGCCCGACAGGTTCGGCGTCGTACGCTCCTCGAAAGCCTTCAAGGTCACGAAGACGATGCCGGCGTTGGACGAGTTGGTGAAGCCGTTGATCGACAGGCCGGGGAAGGCGATCGCATGTTCGACGCCCGGCTGCTGCATGGCGATGTCGCTCATCCGGTGAATGACGTCATCCGTGCGGTCGAGGGTGGCACCGTCAGGCAACTGCGCAAAGCCGATGAGGTACTGCTTGTCCTGCTGTGGCACGAAGCCGCCGGGAACGGCCTGGAACAGATAGTAGGTCGCGCCGATCAGCGCGATATAGACCACCATCACCAGGCTCTTCAGCGACAGGATGCCGCCGACGCCCTTGCCGTAGGCATTCGATCCGCGGTGGAACACCTTATTGAAGCCGCGGAAGAACCAGCCGAACAACACATCCATCACGCGCGTCAGCAGATCCTTCGGCGCATGATGATCCTTCAACAGCATGGCCGCCAACGCCGGAGACAGCGTCAGCGAGTTGAAGGCGGAAATCACGGTCGAGATGGCGATCGTCAGCGCGAACTGGCGATAGAACTGGCCCGACAGACCGGAGATGAAGGCGAGCGGCACGAAGACGGCGACCAGCACCAAGGCAATCGCAATGATCGGGCCGGAGACTTCCTTCATGGCACGATAGGTCGCATCGCGCGGACTGAGGCCGTTTTCGATATTTCGTTCGACGTTTTCGACGACCACGATGGCATCGTCCACGACAATACCGATCGCCAGCACCAGGCCGAAGAGGCTGAGCGCGTTGATCGAAAAGCCGAAGACATACATCACCGCGAAGGTGCCGATGATCGAGACGGGAACGGCGATCAGCGGAATGATCGAAGCGCGCCAGGTCTGCAGGAACAGAATGACGACGACGACGACCAGCGCGATGGCTTCGAGCAGCGTATGAACGACCTTGTCGATCGAAGCGCGCACGAACTGCGTGGTATCGTAGACGATCTCATATTTGACGCCATCGGGCATCGCCGTCTGCAGCTCGTTCATGGTCTTGACGACCTCGTCCGAGATGGTGATGGCGTTCGAGCCCGGCGCCTGGAAGACCGGCACGGCAACCGCGGGCTTGCCGTCGAGCAGCGAGCGCAGCGAATAATCCGATGCACCAAGCTCGACACGGGCGACATCACGCAGACGCGTGATTTCACCATTGGTGCCGCTCTTGACGATGATGTTGCCGAATTCTTCCGGCGTCGTCAGGCGGCCCTGGGCGTTGACGGAGAGCTGGACGTCGAGACCCGGAACGCTGGGCGAAGCACCGATGATGCCGGCTGCGGCCTGGACGTTCTGCTGGCGGATGGCGGTGGCGATGTCGCTCGCAGCCAGACCACGTTCGGCGGCCTTTTGCGGATCGACCCAGACGCGCATCGAATAGTCGCCCGAACCGAATACCTGGACCTGACCGACGCCTTCGATACGGGCAAGCCGGTCCTTGATGTTCAGCGTGGCGTAGTTGCGCAGGTAGGTGATGTCATAGCGATTGTCCGGCGAGATGAGGTTGACCACCATCATCAAATCCGGCGAGCTCTTGACCGTGGTGATGCCGAGGTCGCGGACGTCCTGCGGCAATCGTGGCTCGGCCTGCGAGACGCGGTTTTGCACCAGTTGCTGCGCCTTATCCGGATCGGTGCCGAGCTTGAAGGTGACGGTCAGCGTCAGAAGACCGTCCGATGTCGCCTGGCTGTTCATATAGAGCATGCCGTCGACGCCGTTGATCTGCTCTTCCAATGGCGTTGCCACGGTTTCGGCAATGACCTTCGGGTTGGCGCCCGGATATTGCGCGGTGACGACGATCGACGGCGGCACGACTTCCGGATATTCCGAAATCGGCAGCAGCTTCATGCCGATCAGGCCGGCGACCAGAATAAGGACCGACAGAACTCCGGCAAACACCGGACGGTCGACGAAAAATCTTGAGATGTTCATGGCAGAACCCTCTCCAGGGGTAAACGCAAGGACACGAAGTCCAGGCCCGTCGGCGATATGCCGCGAGCATTTCAAAATCAGGGCATTGCATGATCGCCGGGAGACTCGGCCTCCCGGCGAAATCGATTACTGAGCGGCGGCGACTTTTTCTTCCGGCTTCGGATCGACCACGGCGCCCGGGCGAACCCGTTGCAGGCCGTTGACGATGACCCGATCACCGGCATTCAGCCCAGATTCGACGATGCGCTGGCCATCGGCCGTGTCGCCGAGGCTGATCTGGCGATAGACCACCTTGTTGTCGCCATCGACCACGAAGACGAACTTCTTGTCCTGATCGGTGCCGATCGCCCGCTCGCTGACGACCAGCTTGCTCTCGGCCTTCGGCTGGCCCATGCGCACGCGCACGAACTGACCCGGGATGAGACGCCCGCCGGGATTGTCGAAGACAGCGCGTACGGTGACAGTGCCGCTTGCCGCATCGACTTCATTGTCGATCAGTTGCAGCTTGCCGTTGATCGGCGTGCCGCTGTCGTTGGCGGTGCCGATCTGCACGGGGATCTGTTCGACCGGCGGAACCGCGCCATTCGTCGTTGGGAGCTGTGCGAGCGCCTGGGTAACAGTCTGTTCGCTCGCATTGAAGCTGGCGTAGATCGGATCGACAGAGACGAGCGTCGTCAGCGCCGGCGAAGCGGAGCCGGCAGCAACGAGGTTGCCGACGGTCACTTCTATCTTACCGACGCGACCGGCGATCGGAGCGCGAACCTCGGTATAGTCGAGGTTCAACTGCGCAGTCTGCAGCGCGGCTTGCGCCGCCTTCAGATTAGCGTCGGCCTCGGCGTAGTTGCTGGCGCGCGTGTCCATGTCGCTCTGCGAGATCGTCTTGTTATCGGAGAGCTTCTGGCCACGGTCGACCTCGACCTTGGCGAGATCCAGCTTGGCCTTGGCTGCGCCAACTTCCGCCTGCGCCTGGGCGACGGCCGCCTCATAGGGTGCCTGGTCGATCGTCACCAGCAGGTCGCCCTGCTTGACCAATGCGCCTTCGCGGAAATGCACGGACTGGATGGCGCCGGCCACACGCGGACGGACTTCCACACGGTCGATAGCTTCGAGCCGGCCGGAAAACTCCTGCCAGGTCGTGATGTCGCGTGCCTCGACGGCGGCGACGGTGACGGGGATCGCAGGCTTTGCAGCCGGGGCGGCCGTCTCGGTCGCCTGAGCGCCGCGGGGCAAATCCAGATAGAACGCCGCGCCTGCAACGGCCGCAGCAATACCCATGCCGGCGCCCCATAGGGCCCAGCGCTTACCGTTGGACTTCATGTTAGTCTCTCCTGTTGATCCCGGCTTGGGGCACGGGATCGAAAATGCCTATCGTCTCGACATCATCAGACTTAGTCGATCAAGTCTGCACATCCTCGACAAACTGCCTGAAACTACAGCAGACATCCTGCTGCCATGACGGCTTATCCTTAGACTGCCCGCCATAGATGGTGGGCCAGCCCGTCCCGGCGGGAAGGACTTGCTGGCGAACACGGACGCCGGCCCCTTTCAGGCGGCTGCCGTATTCCATGCCCTCGTCGCGGAGCGGGTCGTCCTCGGCCGTGAGCACCAATGCCGGCGCGAGGCCCGAAAGCCGCGAACAGTATCGAGGCGCCGCATAGGGGTGACAGACGCCGCCCAGAAAACCCAGGTAACGGTTCCAACCCTCAGTCCAACGCTCGCGCATGCCGCTTTCCTCCGCCTGGAGGAAAGATTTCGATCCCATGAAGGGATCAAGCAGCGGCGATATCAGCACCTGTCCGTCCAGCGAACCGGGCATCTGGTCGCGCGCCTTTAAAGCCACTCCCGCTGCAACATTGCCACCCGATTCTTCACCGGCGACAAAGAGCAGCGATTTTTTCGCCCCGCCCAGCGCAAGCATGTTCCGCTTATTGCCGAGATAGGCGAGAATCCCGTAGGCGCACTCCAGCACCTGCGGAAAGGCATTTTGATTGCCGCTGGTGTAATCGGCAGCAACCACGATCGCACCGGCTTCAGCAAGACTTGCAGCCACCGGTCGGTCAATCGCATGCTCGGTATCGATAAAGGCGCCACCATGCAGGTAAAGCACGATGGGTGCCGCCTTCTTCATACCTTCGCCGTTGTAGATCCGCGCTGCGACCGGCCCGGTGGGCACGTTTTCCAGCATCACATCTTTCCACGGCGCGCTCATGGACCCATATCCTCATCTGTTCGATTGAACATGATTTTTCCGAAAACCGTGTCACACGTTCCAGGATCACGTTCTGAGTTACGCGGCCCAAGCGCCCCATGCCGCGTTGCAACAATCACATCCACAACATATTGTTATTCCGTTCTGAGAATAAGTGGCCTATATTCGATCAGACTATTCACCAGAACAAACAATCGACCTTTTTCGTTTTTGGTCGAAGGGCGCCTTAAGATGGACCAGCTATCAGCGATGCGGGCTTTCGCACGCGTGGTGGAGACGGGCAATTTCACCCGCGCCGCCACGACCCTCTCTATGCCGAAGGCGACGGTAACGACGCTCATCCAGTCGCTAGAGGCGCATTTGCACACCAAGCTTTTGAACCGCACGACCCGTCGCGTCATGGTTACGACAGACGGAGCACTCTATTACGAGCGCGCCATTCAGATCCTCTCCGAAATCGAGGAACTGGATGGCAGCATCAGCAATTCGCAAAGCCTGCCGAGCGGCCGCCTGCGCGTCGAAATGGCGGGGGCTTTCGCTGACAACATCGTCATGCCGGCGCTTTGCGATTTTCATCAGCGCTATCCGGACATCCGCATCGATCTCGGCGTCGGCGACCGGCTGGTGGATTATCTGGCGGAGAATGTGGACTGTGCCCTGCGTGCGGGCATGCCGAGCGATCAGTCGCTGATTGCCCGGCGCGTCGGAGAGATACATCTCGTCACCTGTGCTGCTCCTCGCTACATCGAAAAATTCGGCATGCCCGAACGGCCGGAAGAGCTGGAAAGCAACCACTATGCCGTCAGCTATTTCCGTGCACAGACCGGTCGAACGGTTCCGTTCGAATTCCAACGCGGCAACGAATCGCTGGAGATCAGCCCACGCTACATCCTGTCGGTCAATGATAGCCGCAGCTACATCAACGCCGCACTGACCGGTCTCGGTATCGCCCAGGCGCCGGCCTTCATGGTTCGTGACGCGCTCGCCAAGGGCGATCTCATCCCCATCCTTCCCGGCTGGACCCACACCCCTGTGCCGTTGCACATCGTCTATCCTCCGAACCGGCATCTCAGCAACAAGGTGCGCGTGTTCGTCGACTGGCTGGCAAAACTGCTGGTGACGTCGAAGGTTGGAGCGGTTTAAGACCTTCTCCCCGGCGGGGAGAAGGTGATGCTGGTGCTATCAGCTCCAGGAGGCTCCTGCCGGATGCCGGACCGTCGCGTTCAGCCGGTTCCAGACATTGTCCACGGCAACCGAGATGATCAAAGCGGAGAGCGCTTTTTCGTCATAATATTTGGCTGCTTCATTCCAGACTTCATCGCTCACCGCGTCCGGCCGGTCGGCAAGCCGTGTCATCGCTTCGCCAAGCGCAAGGGCGGCACGTTCAGCGTCGGTGAAATAGGGCATTTCGCGCCAGGCGGAGACGCCGACGATGCGCTCGATCTTTTCGCCTTCCTTCTGCAGCTTACGGAAACCCATGTCGGTGCAGACGCTGCAGCCATTGATCTGGCTGACACGCAGATGCACGAGATCCATGGTGTTCTCAGACACACCGCGATCCTTGATCGAGGCGCTGACCGCCAAGAGGGCTTGCAGGGTTTCCGGCAGGATGACGGCGGGGTTCTTCATGCGGGCTTGCATCATTCTCTCCTTGAGGTGTTTTCAGGTGAGCCCAACATGGGCCCGATCTTGACGACGCGGCTCCATGTCGATCCTTTGTCACATCGGCTGGGTTTCGTTCGTCATGGGCATGACGGAGCACACACAAGGAATGTGACCGATGGACGAAAAAAAGTGGCAGGCAGAAAAATTCGAGGCCAACCGGCCGCATTTGCGTGCGGTCGCCTACCGCATGCTCGGCTCGCGGGCAGAGGCGGAGGACGCGGTGCAGGAGGCTTGGCTGCGACTCAGCCGTGCAGATATTTCTGACGTCGAAAATCTCAGCGGCTGGCTGACGACGGTGACCGCCCGCATTTGTCTCGACTGGCTGCGCTCCCGTAAATCCCGGCGCGAGGAACCGTTGACCATCCGCGTCCCCGAACCGGTCGTCAGCCATGAAGCCGGTACAGGGAGCGACCCGGAGCAGGACGCGCTGCTCGCCGATTCCGTCGGCCTGGCACTGCTGGTGGTACTGGAAAAGCTGACCCCGGCCGAGCGGCTGGCCTTTGTGCTGCACGACATGTTCGACATGCCCTTCGACGACATCGCGCTGATCGTTGGACGCACGACGATCGCCACACGCCAGCTCGCCAGCCGTGCCCGCCGCCGAGTGCAGGGAGCGCCGGTCGCTGCGGAAGCAGATCTCAGCCGCCAGCGCCATGTGGTCGACGCCTTCCTGACGGCCTCGCGCAGCGGCGACCTGAATGCACTTCTTGCCGCTCTCGATCCCGACGTCATCTTCCGCGCCGATGCCGTGGCAACAAAAATGGGCTCGCGGGCGGAAATCCGTGGCCGGACGGCGGTGGCCGAAACCTTCCGCGGCCGTGCCCAAGGAGCCCTGCCCGCCGTCATCGATGGCGCCGTTGGCGCCGTCGTCGTCCTCGGCGGAAAATTGCGCATCGCGCTCCGTTTTGCCGTTGCCGACGGCGGCCGTATTGTCAGCATCGAGGCGATGGCCGATCCCGAGCAACTGCGTAATCTCGATGTGCTGGTCATCGATCGGTGACGGTGTCAGCGCATCTGCGTCGGGCTCGTCCCCGTCAGCCGGCGGAACATCGCGATGAAAGCGGAGGCGTTGCCGTAACCCAGTTGCGCCGCGATCCGCTGCACCGGCTGGCCGGCCTCGATCATCGCCAGCGCCGCAACCAGCTTCAGCCGCTGGCGCCACTCGTTGAAGGAAATGCCGAGTTGATCGTGACAGCGGCGGGAAAGCGTCCGCTCGGTCGTTTTCATCCGATGCGCCCATTCCGCCAGGGAATGGCGGTCGCCAGGATCGGCCTGCAGTGCCCTCAGAACCGGTCCGAGCAACGCGTCGTCTGATAGCGGCAAATAGCTCTCGCTGCGCGGCGCCAGGCGTATCTGATCGACCAGCACCTCGGCCAGCCGCAGGTCCTCCTCGCTCTTCGGCACGGTGATGTCACGAGTGGCGAAGTCGGCAAGGATTGCCTTCAGAAGCGGGCTGAGGCCAAGCGTTGCCGGTGCCGCCGGAAGATTGGCGCAGAGCGAGCGCTCGACATAAACGGTGACATAGCGAACATCGTACTGGTTCCATGCCTCATGCAGCACATCAGGCGGAATCCAGATGGCATAATGCGGCGGCGACAGATAGCGCACGCCCTGAATATCGAAATCGACGACGCCGGCGAGCGCATAATTCAGCTCGCCCCAGGTCTGGCGTTTGGCGGGAAAGATCGTGCCGCCCTTGTAATTCTCCGTCCGGAAGGAGACCGGCTGCGGCGGGTCTCCCTGGATACGTGGTTCGCGCGCACTCATGTCCGTAATCCGCTACCGATGTCTGAAACTCGCTATATACCAGTAATCAGACAGAGCATAAAAGTGGCTTCACCATAATCTCGACCGATCCGGCCAGGCCGACCATCCGACAGGAGGACCGCCATGAGCAGTAGCACGACCCCTCCGGCCAATAGCACGACCTCCATCATGACGAGCGCCGCGCTTGCGCCGCTTTGCACCGTGCTCATCTGGTCCGGCAATACCATCGTCACCAAGGCAGCATCCGGCGTCATCTCGCCCGGTTCGATCTCCTTCTATCGCTGGCTGCTGGCCTTTCTCGTTCTCCTGCCCTTCGTTGGCCGGGCCGCATGGCGGAACCGTACCGTCCTCAAGCAATACTGGCTGAAGCTCGCCACCCTCGGCGCACTCGGGATGGTCATCTATCAAAGCCTTGCCTATGAGGCCGCCAGGACCACCTCGGCGGTCAACATGGGCGTCATGCTGGCACTGATGCCACTGCTGTCGACGCTGCTTGCCAGTGCACTCGCCGGCGAAAAGCTGACGGCCACCAATCTCGCAGGCGGAGCCATCTCGCTGATCGGCCTGATCTATCTGACATCCCAAGGCCACCCGACGACCCTGCTAAGTGGCGGCTTCCATATCGGCGACGGCCTCATGATCGTTGCCGTGCTCTCCAATTCGCTCTATGGCGTGATGTTGAAACGCTGGGCGATGCCAATTTCCATGTGGCAGCAATTATTCTGGCAGATCGGCTTTTCGACCATTCTGTTGATTCCGGTTTTCCTGATGGGCGATATTTCGCCGATCACATCGGCCAATCTGCCGCTGGTCCTCTATGCGGCCATTCCGACATCGCTGGTCGCACCGCTCTGCTGGATGATCGGCATCCAGAAACTTGGAGCCGCCCGCACCTCACTGCTCATCAATCTCCTGCCGATCATCGTGGCGGTCCTCGCCTGGGCAATCCTACACGAGCAGCTATACGCCTATCACGCTATTGGCGGCGCGCTCGCTCTCATCGGCGTCGGACTTGGCCTCCGGCAGGCGAAGATCGCCAAGGGCGAGACAGAGCCGGGCGCGGATCAGGCTGCTTGGGAGACGGAGGAAGTCTGACAGCCCGGTCTTCGCGTCGAAACTCTTTTCATCGGGCCGTCCTTCGTTCTACGATGAACGATGCGACGGGAGTCGCCCGAGCAAGAAGGAAACGAGCGTGCGCATAGCCTTGGAACCGGTGTCTTCGAGAACGACCATCCAGGAGGGCGTTTATCAACAGTTGCGCAACGCGCTGATGGCCGGCAATTTCGATCCCGGCCAGACATTGACCATCGCCTCGCTCGCCGAAACATTCGGCACCAGCAACATGCCCGTGCGCGAAGCCTTGCGGAGGCTTGCGGCGGAAAATGCGCTGGAGGTCGCGCCGAATGGCTCTGCCCGCATCCCAATCGTGACGCTTGCCCGCCTCGACGATCTCTGCCGCGCCCGCATTGCCGTTGAAGGATTGGCCGCCGAGCTTGGCATTCCCCGTCTGACGGCCACCGATATCCAGACATTGGAGCGCATCGCCGCCGAACAGCACGCCATCGGCCGTAGCAGCAATGTCTACGAACTCATGGCGAGGAACCAGCAGTTCCATTTCACCATCTACCGCGCCTCCGGTTCGGAGGTGCTGCTGCAACTGATCGAAACCCTGTGGCTGCGTTTCGGCCCCTATATGCGAATGTTGTCGGCCTCCGTCGAGCCGCTGATGCGCAGCGGCGAGATCGATCCCGCAGGCCCGCATTTCCCGATCATCGAAGCGCTAAAGGCCGGCGATTTCGCCCGCGCCCGGGATGGTGTCGTCGCTGATATCCGTCGCACCCATGAGATCCTGCGCGACTATTGCCCTACAGAAGACGAACCCCGCGCCAAGGGACCGGCCTCAGCGCTGCGGCGGTGAACCGTTCGATATTGGGCGAGAAATTTAGTTGAACCCTCAAATATTTTGTGATCAAATGATCATAACGACATTTTCAATCCCTTTCTGTGAGCGAGATCCTCATGAGCGCCTCCCCTTCGCCATCGAAATTTTCCGGCCATAACAGCTTTCCGGTCGATGAAATCCGCGCCATGTTTCCGGCTGTTCAGAAGGCCGGCGATTTCGTGTTTCTCGACAATGCCGGAGGCTCGCAAGTGCCGCAGACGGTGGTCGATGCGGTGGCCAATCATCTGATCGACTACAACGTCCAGCGCATGGCGAAATACCAGCACAGCCAGGGCGTCGACCGCAATCTGGATGAGGCGCGCGAGAGCGTTGCCATGTTGGTCAACGCCTATCGTCCCGAAGAAATCTCCTTCGGCCAAAATGCCACGTCGTTCATCCGCCTGGTAAGCCTCGGCATCGCCAAGCTGCTCGGCGAGCGCAACGAGATCGTCATTACCGATATGGACCATGACGCCAACATCGCCACCTGGCTGGCGCTGGAGGCCGATGGCGCCAAAATCGTCTGGTGGCGCATGCGCGAAGACGGCACGCTGCACACCGAAGACCTGAAGCCGCTGCTGAACGACAAGACCCGCCTCGTCGCCTGCACCGTGACTGCCCACTCCATCGGCACGATCGTTGATGTCGCCACGGTGGGCAAGCTGGCGCATGCGGCCGGCGCCGAAGTCTTCCTCGATTGCGTCCACTATGGCCCGCATGGCCTGATGGACGTGCAAGCCTGGAATTGCGACTATCTCGTCTGCTCGGGCTACAAGAATTTCTCGCCGCACATGGGCTTCCTCTGGGGCCGCTACGACGCGCTGGTCAAGCTGCCGACCTTCAAGGAAGATTTCATACCGGACGTGCCGCCCTACAAGATCGAGGTCGGCACTTTCACCTATGAAAACGTCGCGGGCATGAACGCCGCTGTCAAATATCTCGAAGCCCTCGGCCTCCGCTTCCTGCCGGCGGGCCAACACACCCGCCGCGAGGCGCTTGCCGCTGCCATGGGTGCCATCCGCGAATACGAGCTGATGCTTTCGCGCGAGATGATCGCCGTTCTGAAGCGTCACGGCGCCGTCATCTATGGTATTTCCGACGACGCCCGCCTCGAACAGCGCGTGCCGACCATCTGCTTCAACATGCCGGGGATTACGCCGCAGGAATTCGCTGCGGACATGGGCGAAGCGGGTATCGGGCTGCGCGACGGCCATATGTTTGCCCCGCGCCTGATGAAACGCCTCGGCCTCTCCATGGAAACCGGTGCCATCCGCGTATCTCTCGTGCATTACAATAAGGTCGAGGAAATCGCCCGGTTCGAGAAAGTGCTTACAGAGGTCATGGCGCGGTACAAATAGTCGCTTCGCAGAGATTTGATTTGAGGCTATCCCTCTTCGCAGAGATCGTTGGAGAGGCAGAAAAACCATGGGCAATTTCCGCAAGAACTGCATCGAGAAAAACCTGCTCATCGGCACCTTCGCCGCCATTCCGCATCCCGTCGCCATCGAGGTTACGGCAGCGGCCGGCGTCGATTTCCTCTGCATCGATTGGGAACATTCGCAGATCGGCCGCGAGCGCATCGAGGACCTGATCCGCGCCGCTGATGTCCATCGTGTTCCCGCCATGGTCCGCGTGCCCGGCCATGCGCCGGATTCCATCGCCTCGGCGCTGGATGCAGGCGCGGCGGGCGTTCTCGTGCCGCGCGTGTCAACGGCGGCGCAGGCAAAAGCTGCCGTGCTGGCGACGCGGTATCCGCCGATCGGCGAACGCGGCGTCGGTCCCGGTCGGGCGGCCGCTTACGGCTATCGCATTCCGGATTATCTCGCCAAGGCCAATGCCGAACTCGTGCTTGCCGTTCAGGTGGAGACGGCGGAAGGGCTCGCCAATATTGCGGAGATCGCCGCCGTCGATGGCGTCGACGTCATCTTCATCGGCCCCGGCGACCTCTCCGTCTCGATCGATGCCATGGGTCCTGCAGGGAAAGACAAGCTCAACGCCGCGATCGAAACCATCACGAAAACCGCGCTCGCCGCCGACCGCACGGTCGGCATCTTCCGACCGTCTCCAGACGATATCGGCGCCTGGCTTTCTGCCGGCATTAGCTTCTTCCTACTCGCCAGCGACACCATGTTTCTGGGCGCTGGCATTGCTGATGGGGTTGCCCAGGCACGTCAACAGGGCGCGGCCAAATCATAGAAGTGCCAAGGGCTCTAGAGACCGGCTGCTCGTGAAAAATTATCGCGGAAAGCAGCAAGGTCGGGCGCGCTGACATCCGAAACCGCCCAGAAGACCAGCCCGCCGCCGGACCATTCGGTGAGGTTATAGCCATCATGCATCGTCGCGCTCTGCACGACCTTTGCGCCCGGCCAGACGAAGAGATTGATGACATGGCCGTGGCGGCGGTAGACGAGCGCCGCTACGACCCGGCCATTGATATAATCCACCCGACCGCCGATCAGCGGAAAACCGTCCGCGGCAAGATCGACCACCGGCGGCGAAAAGTCGATCTTGCCGTTGAACCACGGCTTGACCGTATGCTGGTCGGATGTCTGCACGTCGACGAGATGATTGGCGAGCATCGAGCGCACATGGCTTGCCAGCAACTCGTTCTGAATGGGCGCACTCACCTGCGGATTGCCAAGCACAAGCATAAGACTAGCCGCTAGGGCCGCCAGTGACGGTATGAAGCTCCATTGCCCAAACATTTGCAGACCACGCCACCACCATACGGTTTCGCGGCGCCGTGTCCCCGGAGCCTGCGCCTGCCGCTGAGCCTCCTCAAGAGAAATGGCCGTCATAATACGTGCGCGAACCTCATCGGGCGCTTTCCATTTGACACCATCCCGGCCGACGACCCGCTTCATATCTTTGAGCCCTTCCAAGGCGGCGGTGCATTGCGGGCATGTCGCAAGATGCTGTTCGAATTGTATCGTGTGAACCGCATCGAGTTCATCATCCACGTAGCAATGAAGGATCGATTCCCATTCGGGGCAGCTTTCCGGGGTTTTCTCGCTCATCATGCGGCCCCGCCTTTCTCGCCCAATTGCCATGCCTCGCAGAATTCACGCCTCGCCCTGGCAAGCCGCGACATCACGGTTCCGATCGGCACGTTGGTTATATCGGCGATCTGGCGATAAGACAGATTTTCCAGCTCCCGCAGCACCAGCACTTCCCGCGACAGGTCCGCAAGAGAGCTGATAACTTGCCGGACCCGCTGCGACTCCGACTTGCGGATCAAGGCGGCCTCGGGCGAGTCCTCCTCAGAGGCAACGTCGTGGGCACCGCCGTGTGACAGATCTTCGTCCCCCACATCGTTTGCCGTCATCGGCGTCTCGAAACGAGCCTTGCGCCGGCCTTCGCTCAGCCAGACGTAGTAACAGTTCCGGACGATGGCAAACATCCAGGCCCGAGGCTCGCCGCCCCGGTAGCTCTCGAAATTGCGATAGGCACGCAGGAACGCTTCCTGCACGATGTCCTGCGCCGCATCGGCATCCCGGCTGAGAAAGCGTGCGAAATTATAGGCGGCATCCAGATGCGGAACGATCGTATTCTGAAACCGTAACATCAGATCGCGCGATGCCGGCGAAAGGCTCCCGACATTTTCGCGGTGCATCGATTGCAGCATCGGACCAACCGCATCGATGGCGACGGCTGGGCGCAATTTCGCGAATGACACCAGGGATTGGCCGACAAAGGCGGCAACGGCACGCATCCGGGTCAATACAGAAACGAAACCCGACGGGGGCCGGTCGCCGAATGCGAAGAAGGCAAAATGGATATCCGTCGTCATGATCCCTGCATTGCTCCAGCGTCGGTTTCGGTCGGGCTAGTCCCTGATGCGAATATTGCTCTTCACTCTCCAGATCGTTTCGGGCGGCATTTTATTCTCGCCGCTCGCAAATATTTTTCGTCGGCGACAATGCCCTGCAGCAGCCTGCCCCACTCTGCACCCGCCTATTCCGCCGCACCAGCAGAATTAGATAAATCATATCAAAACCTTATCAGAAAGATGCCATTAGCCGAGAATAATCCGCCAAGACCGGCGATCTCCTTCGACAGCGGAGGCATTGATTGACCCTTGTCCTCCGCTTCGCGTGGCGATGCCACTCAAAGAGGAGACAAGACAATGTTCAACATGACGCGCCGCACTGTTTTGAGCTCGGCCGCGGCAGCAGCCGCTTTCGGCCTGTCGGCGAAGCTGGAATTCATCCCGTCGCTGGCCAAGGCCGCAACACCGCTTGAACCGGAGGTCGGTTTCTATCGCTACAAGGTCGGGGATGTCGAAGTCACCGCCATTTATGACGGCATATGGCGCAAGCCTCATGATCCCGCCTTCATCAAGAACGCCTCGGTCGAGGATACCAAGCAAGCACTGGCCGCCGCCGGCCAAACGACAGAATTCATGCCTATCCCACTCACAGTCGTCGTCCTGAAGATCGGCGACCGGCTGGTCATGATGGATGCGGGCTCCGGCGTCGGCCAATGGCAGGCCAATGCGACCCATCTGCCCGCCAACATGGCCGCGGCCGGTATCGACTACAAGAATATCGATACGGTGATCATCTCGCATTTCCATCCCGATCATGTCTGGGGCCTGATGGAAAAAGGCACGAATGAACCGGTTTTCGCCCACGCCGAACTCGTCACCAATGCCGACGAATTCAATTGGTGGACGGCGCCCGACCGTGTCGACAAACTAGCCCCAGGCCGCAAGGACGCCGGAAAACGCATAGGCGCCGTCTTTCCGAAATGGAACAACTGGAAACTGGTCGGCGATGGCGCAGAAGTGGCTCCCGGCGTTCACCTCGTCGCCGCACCCGGCCATACGCCCGGCCATTCCACCTTCCTTGTCGCCTCGGGCAAGGAACAGCTACTCGTCTCCGCCGACGTCATGTACGTGCCGGCGCTGCTCGCTCCCCACCCGGAATGGGAGGGGAGCTACGATCAGGACGGGCCGGCAGCCGTCGTCACGCGGCGCAAGCTGGTCGATCGCGTCATCGCCGACAACATCAAGATCTGCGGTTCGCATTTCCCCTTCCCGGGCTCCGGCACCTTCGTGAAGGACGGCGACGCCTACGGCTTTACCCCGACAACACAGGCCTGAACACTCAAGGAGACCTATCATGTTCAAATACGCAATCTTCGGCGCCGCCAGCCTTTGCGCCGCCATCATCCTTCCCGCAGCCATCGCGCTCCCGGCTTTCGCCGTCGACAACATGGAAACCACGGATGCACCCGACCTGACCTCCGTTCGCGCCAAGATCGACGCAAAGGACTATACCGGCGCATTGGCCGAACTCCGCGGCTTGGCCGAGGATCATCAGCAGGCGGACGTCTACAATCTTCTGGGCTTCACGCTCAGAAAGACCGGCGATTTCCAGACCTCGCTGACCTACTACACCAAGGCGCTGGAACTGCAGCCCAATCACAAGGGCGCCCGCGAATATCTCGGCGAACTCTATGTCGAGACCGGCAATATGGACAAAGCAAAGGAACAACTAGCGACGCTGAAGCAACTTTGCCCAAGCGGCTGCGAGGAGCTCGAGGACCTGCAAAAGGCGATCGACACCAAGACTGTCAACTAACCCCGAGAAAACAGTGCCTGCGAAGCCGAACGATGCCTCGCAGGCCTATTTGGAGGTGATGAGATGGACCATTTGGAAAATGCAAATGTCATACATCCAATGGACATGACGCTGCTGGCCGGACGGCTGTTGATGGCCTGGATATTCCTACATGAGGGCATGACGCTGGCGCTCAATTTCGACGCCGCTGTCATCGCCATGGCGAAGCTTGGTGTTTTCGAGCTGCTGGTGGTTGCCGTAATCGCGTTGCAGCTTGGCGCGGGCCTTTCGATCGCGCTCGGTTTGCTGACTCGCCTCGGCGCCTTGTCGCTCGGGCTGTTCTGCCTGTCGACAGCGCTGATGTTCCATACGGATTTCGCCAACCACAACGAAATCCTGCATTTCGAAAAGGACCTAGCCATCGCCGGCGGCATGTTCGTTCTGGTCACGACGGGTGCCGGCACACTCTCCGCGGATCGCTTCCTCGAGCGCCGCATCATGGCTTCGGATGACAAGTCTCGCAAACCGCTGCGCCGCGCGGTCGAGAGAGGCATTCTTTGAATGCCTCAGAAATATCCATCGACGTGAAATCCTTGTCGAAAACAGCCTGTCACGGGCTGTTTTCGACATTCTGACAGATTTTTTAAGCTTAAAACTTTTTCCTTGAAATACGTCTCGTTTTGGATAACCATCCCACGATGAAGGGCAAATCCGAGCGCCGTCATTCGCGACGGAACGACCCGTTGACATCAGGATTTCAGGAAAAGTTCTTTGTCTCCTCCGCCATCGCACAGCTTGTCCGAAACCGCACGCAACCGAAACGCCTTCGAAGGCATTCGCGCCCAGATCCGTGATCTGCGAACCGACAATATCGCCGTGCTTGCCAAGCGCGCTCGCGAGCTCGGCGGTGTTATTCCGCTATGGTTCGGCGAAGGCGACATGGTGACACCAGCCTTCATCCGCGACGCAGCCAAGAAGGCGCTGGACGAGGGCCAGACCTTCTACGTGCCGAACATGCGCGGCCTTCCGGCCCTGAACGAAGCCCTCTGCGACTATCAGACCCAATGGCATGGCCGCCCCATCCCGATCGAGCGCACCACCGTCGCACCCGGCGGCATGCAGGCGCTCTACATGGCCCTGGAGCTGCTGGTCGATGTCGGCACCAATGTCGTCTATGTCGCGCCGCAATGGCCGAATATCCACAATGCCATCCATCTGATCGGCGGTGAGCCACGCCCCGTGTCGCTCGATTTCGACACTGATTGGCGGCTCGACCTCGACAAGCTCTTCGCACGCTGCGATGCCCGCACCCGCGCCATCTTCCTGTCCACACCGGCCAATCCAACCGGATGGACGGCAACACGCGAGGAGATGCAGGCGCTGCTCGATTTCAGCCGCCGCACCGGCGTCTGGATCATCTCCGACGAAGTCTATGCCCGCCTCTATTTCCACGGAGAGATCGCACCGTCGATCCTCCAGGTGGCCGAAGATGGCGACCGGGTGATTGCCGTCAACAGTTTCTCCAAGGCCTGGGCAATGACCGGTTGGCGCATCGGCTGGCTGACCCACCCCTCGGCCATTGCCGATCAGCTCGGCGCCATGACGCAGTATGTGAACAGCGGCACATCGGCGATGGTCCAGGCGGGCGGCGTCGCGGCGATACGCGAGGGCGAGCCGCTGATCGCCGAAATCCGCGCCAGGATCAAAGCCGGCCTCGATCTCGCCTATGAAAAGCTGCCGCAGATACCTGGCATCATCCTGCCGGAAAAGCCGCGCGGCGGCATGTATGCTTTCTTCGCGCTTGAAGGCGAAGCCGATGCGACGGCAGTCTGCGAGCGCATTCTCGAAACGGCGCGCGTTGGCCTCGCGCCCGGCTATCACTTCGGGGAATCCTCGCGCGCATTTCTACGCATGTGCACATTCCGGGACACCGAACAGATGCGTGTCGCACTCGATCGCATGGTCGACGCGATGAAATGACGGCCCCGCCCATAGCGGCGGACCGGCAATACCCGCGGGCAGATGGCGCCGGCGGTCATAACCAGAGGGAGACAATCAAATGAATTTTACCCGTCGTAATCTACTGGTCCTGGCGACCGTTGTCGGCATGGCCGGCGGCAGCCACTTCGCCTATGCCGCCGACGTGCTGAATGTCGGCTCCTATCCGAACAACCCGCCATTCGAATACAAGACTGACAGCGGGACCTTCGAGGGCTTCGAGGTCGATATCGTCAACGAAGCCGCCAAGCGCGCCGGCATGACCACCAATATTGCCGACTACGGCTTCCAGGCCCTGTTCGCCGCGACCAGCTCCAAGCGCATCGATGTGGCGATCTCTTCGATCACCATCACGCCGGAACGCCTGAAGTCCCAGTCCTTCACCCAGCCCTATTACGATTCCGACATGGGTATCGCCACCAAGGACGTTAGCGCGATCAAAGGGCTCGCCGATCTCAAGGGCAAGACCATCGGCGTCCTTTCCGGCTCGACCGGCGAGAAGTGGGTAAACGACAACAAGGCCGCCAACGGTTTTGCCGACGTCAAGGGTTACAACGCCCAGCAAGATATGTTCCTCGATCTCGGCGCCGGCCGCATCGATGCCGTCGTCAGCGACATTCCCGGCATGCAATATCTCTTCGTCAAGACCAAGGGCTTTGCCATCAAGGATCGCATCAAGACCGGCGAACAATACGGCCTGATGATGACCAAGGATTCGCCGCTCGTCGCCAAGATCAACGACGCCATCACTGCGATGAAGAAGGACGGTACGCTCGAAAAGATCCACGAAAAGTGGTTTGGCAGCAAGGCACCCGCCGGCTCCTCCACCGTCACCGAAATGCCTATCCCCAAGGCGTGATCAAAAGATCATTTTCGTTGAAATCTCTACGCCGGCCCTCTCGGCCGGCGTAATTGTGCTAGACCTTCATTCTGTTCGCCTGATGGGAGTGCCAATGTCGCTCGTCGATACTTTCTTCAATTCCGACGTCATGATTTCGGCCTTCCCCCAATTGCTGCGCGGTCTCTGGATGACGCTGGCACTCGGCATCGTCAGCATCCTCATCGGCGTTTCCGGCGGGCTCGTCATCAGCCTGATCCGCCTTTATGCGCCGAAGCCCCTCCGGCTGCTGACGGTCGCCTATATCGACATCATGCGCGCCATGCCGATGCTGGTGGTGCTGATCCTGATCTACTACGCCCTGCCCTTTGTCGGCATCAGCTTCTCGGCCTGGTGGTCCGCGATCCTGGGATTCTCGATCGTGCTGGCCGCCTATTCCGCGGAAGTCTTCCGGTCCGGCATCGAAAGCGTGCCGCGCGGTCAGTTCGAAGCCGCCGCCGCTCTCGGCATTCCCTTCCTGGTAACGCTCTATAAGGTCGTGCTGCCGCAGGCGATCCGCATCGTCATTCCACCGACCACCAGCAATTGCGTCTCGATGTTCAAGGATACGTCGCTCGCCTCGACCGTGGCTTTGCCGGAACTCTTGAAGGAGGGACAGAATGCGCAGGGCTTCTATGCTAACCCCTCGCCGCTGATCATGGCCGCGCTGATCTATATCATCCTGCTCTGGCCGATGGTGCGGCTTGTGAGCGTGCTCGAAAAGAGATTCAAGAGCGAGAAGGCGCGGTAGAGCAATTCCAAGAAAAGTGCGTAGCGGTTTTCCGTCCGGAATTGCGAAAGAACAAAGAGATAGAGCGGTTCTGCGATTCCGTGAAAAGCTGAACCGGTAGGCGTAACAGCCATCAATCGAAGGCAGCACCGGAAAGGTGATTGTTGACGGACGATTTCACCCCGCCAATATCCTTCCAGAGTTCGGCGATGATGGCGGGATCGACATCGGCCATCATGTCCCGCAACCAGCCCTCATGGGCGGCGGCCATGGCGGTGAACAGCTCCTCGCCCTTCTTCGTCAGCCTGGCGACCGTCACCCGCCGGTCACCGTCGGGCGTCGCACGCAGCACCAAGCCATCTGTTTCCAGGCGCTCGACCAATCCCGTCACATTGCCGTTGGTGACCATCGTACGCTTGGAAAGTTCGCCAAGCCGCAGGCCCTCGCGCTCACGATAGAGCTGGGCCATTAGGTCGAATTGCGGCAAGGTCGCGCCGAACTCGTTGCGAAGGCGGCGGCGGATTTCCTGCGATATCAGCTTTGTGGTCGACAGCATGCGCAGCCAGAGCCGCAGCTCCTGCTTTTTGCCCTCTTGCGTCCCCTGGACGATGATTTCCAGATCGACGGTTTCACTTTCGGACTCAGCCATGATGTCAGCTCAAATCACCGCGTTGCAATTTCATACACGAACGGTCTACGGAGCAATATTTCAAATGTCAAAGGTTTACGCGTCAAGCTCGAAGACAGTCATTTCGCCAGCATTTTGCCCAGCATGAAGCCGGAGCCGGCGCCCGTACCCGCGCCCGGCCAGGTAGACGCGCCGCACATATAGAGCGAGCCGACAGGCGTCTTGTAGCGCGAATAGCCGGCGACCGGGCGAAACAGGAAATTCTGGTCGAGGTGGTGGCTGCCGGAAAGATTATCGCCACCAATCAGATTGGGATTTTCACGTTCGAGATCGAGGGGCGAAAACACCGACCGGCCCAATATCTTCGTCCGCAAACCCGGCGCGTACCGCTCGATGATGTCGAGCACACGCTCGGCATAGGCGTCTTTCACCTCGTCCCAACTTCCTCCATTGATCTCACCAGCCGCATCGCGACTGAACTCCGCCGGCAGAACACGCACCTGTACCCAGAGCACATGCTGTCCATCCGGCGCACGCGACGGGTCGATCGCCGTCGGCTGGCCCACCACCAATGCCGGCTCGACCGGTAAAAGCCCGCCCATTGCCTCGGCATAGACACGCGACATCATCTCGAGATCCGGCGCAATGTGGACATAGGCGAATGTCTTGAGCTCCTTGCCAGCCGTCCAATCCGGCAGACCAGAGAGCGCCAGATGGATCATCATCGTACCGGGTCCGGCGCGGAAGCGGGCAAGCCTGCGGTCGAACTCCTGACGCAAAGCATCCTGATCGAGAAGCTTTCCGAACAGGATCTGCGGATGGACATTGGCGATGACAGCGCGCTTGGCTTCATAACGGCGCCCGTCGGCGAGCACGACACCAGTCGCCTTGCCGCCGCTGGTGACGATCTTGTCGACGCGCGTGCCTAACATCAGCTCGCCGCCTTTGGCCTTGAGCACGCCGACCATCGCCTTGACAATCGTATCGGCGCCCCCTTTGCCGATCACCATGCCAAAGGCTTGGTTGGCCATCGATTCAAGATAGGGAAAAAGCGCACCGCCGGCGACATCGGGAGCGAAATCGAGATGCAGCCCCCAGGCGGCCATCATCGTCTTCAGCTTGGCATTCTGGAATCGCGCATCGAGAAAATCGCGCGGCGAGGCAAACAGCATCCTCGCGGTGTCATAGAGCCAGCCGGCCCCCTTTGCCCGCCACGCCTTCCAGACGACTCCTGCCGCAGCCGCCGACGGCATCGGTGCACCGAGCAGGCCGAAAATATGCGGCGCATCCGAACCGAATTCCGACAGCATGGCCCGCCAGGCAGCAGCATCCTGCGGCGAAATATCGGCGATCGCACCCGCGGTCTTTTCCAGATCGGTGCTGACACCGAGATAGGTGCCGTCGCGGAAGACGCTGGCAAAACAATCGGCCGCCGGCGCAAAGCCGAGACCCTCGGCGGTCAACTCGTTCTTGTACAGCGCGAAAAAGGCGGAGCCGGCGAACATCGAGAGATTCATGGCGCAGAGGTCATGCCGAAAGCCCGGCAGCGTCACCTCGCGGGTTTTCACGGCACCGCCCGGCTCGGCATTGCCCTCGATGACGGCGACTTTCCAGCCTTTCGCCGCCAGATGCACCGCTGCCGCCAAGCCATTATGACCGGCACCCACAATGATCGCATCATAGCTCATTGATTTGATCCCTCTTATGTCGTGATTATTATTGGCATATGCATACATTTTGAGCTTTAAGCTTCAAGTACCGGCGGCGGAAAATTGCCGTGAACGACCACAACCAAATGTCGTTTCCGCAGGAAAATAACGCATAAATAGCCTTTATTTTCCGGCGATTGCATGTGTTGCAGATGACGGCTCACCTATGCCATTTTTGATCCCCGAGCCACCGGCGGAATGCTTGCAATATCATATATTGTAACATAGGCTCGCCATCATCCAGCCGCCGCTGGACGGCCTTTGCGTCGTGAGGAACGCGGCCGCGCGCTCGGCGGCAACGGCTTTCGAGCTTGGTCCTGAACCGAAGGCTCCGGCGGGGTTCTCGGACAAGACCATACCAAACCAAGGGGAACCCAACATGACCACCAATACTCTTGCCAGCTTAGCCACGGCTCTCGTTTCTGGCTCCATCAAGGTCGTCGATCTGACCGCGCCGCTCGGCCCCGAAACGCCGGTGCTTTACCTGCCGCCGCAGTTCGGCAAGAACACGCCGTCGGTGAAAGTGCACAAGATTTCCGAATATAATCAGGACGGTCCGTTCTGGGCCTGGAACTGGCTGGAACTCGGCGAGCACACCGGCACGCATTTCGACGCGCCCTGCCATTGGATCACCGGCAAGGACAATCCGAACAATACGACCGACACCATCCCGCCGCAGAACTTCGTTGCCCCCGTCAACGTCATAGACCGCTCGAAGGAAGCCGCGGCCAATCCAGACTATCTGCTGACGGTCGACAGCATCAAGGAATGGGAAGCCGAGCATGGCGCTATCGAAGCCGGCACCTGGGTGGTCCTGCGCACCGATTGGTACAAGCGCAACGGCTCAACCGAAGCCTTTCTCAATGCCGATGAAAACGGCCCGCATTCTCCGGGCCCGACCGCCGAGGCGATCGAATATCTGCTGACGAAGGGCATCATCGGCTGGGGTTCGGAAACGATCGGCACCGACGCCGGCTCCGCGGGCGGCATGAACCCGCCCTTCCCGGCTCATAACCTGATGCACAAGAACAATCGCTACGGCCTCGCCAGCCTCTCCAACCTCGATCAGCTTCCGCCCAAGGGCGCCGTGCTGATTGCCGCGCCGCTGAAATTCGTCAAGGGCACGGGCTCTCCGGTGCGGGCGCTGGCGCTGGTGGCATGATGGACTGGGAGGGTCGAAGCGTGGGGATGTTTTGACCCTCTTCTTTGAAACTCCTCTTTGCCTGGGGCGGCGGCATGAGCGACCATGACTACATTATCGTCGGCAGCGGCATCAACGCGCTGGTCGCGGCCGCCATGCTAGGCAAGAAGGGACACAAGGTGCTCGTCCTCGAGCGCAACGATCGCATCGGCGGTTGCCTGCGCAGCGAGGAGATCACCGAACCGGGCTTCATCCATGATGTCATGGCAACGACGATGGTGCTGTTCCTGACGTCGCCGGCCTATGGCGCCATCGGAAAGGATCTGGAGGCCAGCGGCCTCGAATTCGCCCACGCCGATCTGCCGACCGGCGTGCTGAGGCCGGATGGTTCGCACGTCATCTTCTCGAAGGACCGACGCCGCAACATCGCCACCTTCGACGAGCTGTCGCTCGGCGATGGCCAGACTTTCTTGCGCGAGATGGATGCGCTTGCCGCCGACGCTCCCTTCCTGTTTGCGCTGCTCGGTGGAGCACTTTGGTCGGGATCCACTTTGAAGACCGTCGCAAAACAAGGCTGGGGCCGCGGTTTGCGCAAACTCGCCGCCTGGTTCGGCAACGCCCTGATGCCGGCCCGCGGCTATCTGGAAACCACCTATCGCTCGGAAGATATTCATGCGCTTTGGGCGCCCTGGGTGCTGCACTGCGGCCTCGGGCCGGAAAGCGCCTATTCGGCCGAGATGCTGAAGGTCATCGGCTTTGCCATAGAGCTCGCGGGCGCTCCCGTCGTCAAAGGCGGCGCGGGCGCGCTGCTGACAGCCTTCGAACGGCTGATCAAGGACAATGGCGGCGAGATCCGTACCGGCGCCGATGTCGAAAGTGTCACCCCCGGTCCTGGCGGACGCGCCGGCAGCGTCAAGCTTGCCAGTGGCGAAACCCTGAACGCCAATGCCGGCGTCATCTGCTCCGTGACACCAAACCAGCTCTACGAGCGGCTGATAAAGGACTGGCCGTCGCCCCTCCCTCCGGACGTCAAAACCAGCGTTGCCCGCTATCGTTACGGCAAAGGCAATATGCAGATACACTACGCCCTATCCGAACCGCCACGCTGGAAGGCTGATGACGAACTTGGCAAGGTCGCTCTTCTTCATTTGACACCCGGCCTCGACGGCGTTTCGCGCGCCGCCAACGAATGCGAACGCGGGCTGCTGCCGGCTGAACCAACCGTCTGCATCGGCCAGCCGGTTTCCTTTGATCCCAGCCGTGCGCCGGAGGGTAAATCGATCCTCTGGCTGCAGCTTCCCGAAGCGCCGCGGCACATCAAGGGCGATGCGGCTGGCGAGATCGCCATACCGCCGGACGGCCGCTGGACAGAGGAAGTACGAGAGCGCTATGCCGACCGCATCGAGGCGCTGCTCGAAAGCCACATCGAGAATTTCGCCGGCATAAAGCTCGCCCGGCGCTCCTATTCACCCGCCGATCTCGAAGCCATGAACATGAATCTCGTCGGCGGCGACCCCTATGGCGGCTACTGCGGCATCGACCAGTTTTTCCTCTGGCGCCCCTTCAAGTCGTCTGTTAACCACCGCACGCACGTAGCAGGTTTATACCACATTGGTGCTTCGACGCATCCCGGCCCGGGTCTTGGCGGCGGCTCGGGTTTCCTGCTCGCGTCATCATTAAGATAACAGGATTCCACAGGGAGATATCGTCTAATGGAGGAGCGGTTTTCAGGCACCGTTTTGCGGCGTAGCCAAGAGAATACCGAGAAGCGTCCGACCATGGGCGAAATAGGGCTCAATCATTTCGCCCCCTATCTGATGAACCGGCTGATGGCCCGCTGGAACATCAACATGTCGGAAGAGCTGCGCGAATACGACATGACGACCGCAAAAATGCGGGCGCTCGCCGTTCTCAGCGTCTCCTCCTCGGTCACCATCAACGAACTCTCCGTCTTTGCCGTTACCGAACAATCGACAATGAGCCGCACGCTGGACTCCCTGGAGCAACAGGGCTTCATTCGCCGCCAGCCCCGCACCGAGGACATGCGCATCCGTGACGTCTCCATCACCGAAGAAGGCCGCGCCGCCTTCGAAAAGGTCTGGCCGACCATGTACGATCTGTTTCTGCAGATGTTCGATGGCGTGGAAGAAACGGAATACCGGGCGTTCATCTCGACGCTGCACAAGGTACTGCACAATATCCGCAAGCATGAGATTTGAGGCAAGGCAGGGGTGACGCCTGTGGCCGCCCCGTCCTTCGAGGCATCTTTCCGCTACACGTTAAGATGCACCTCAGGATGAGGCGGAGCGAAATTCGCAATTGGCGCGAAGGCTAGCCCTCATGGTGAGGTGCGGAGGACCGAAGGCTCGGAGCCTCGACACGAGGGCGGGTGGCTGAAACACACCTATCACAGCGTCGCCACCGTCTTCAGCGCACCGTCCAACGCAATCCCCTTCTCGTCCATCAGCGCCGCCTGTCTCAGCCGACGCATCCACGCAGCTCCGTCGTCACGATCGCGCAGCATCGATAGCGCCGACATCACGCGATCGAATTTCGACAGACCGCGCGCATGCGTGTCCGAATAGCCCTTTACCAGACGGCGATTGTTCAGCACTTCGACAGCGAGATCATAGTTGGTGCCGAGGAGATTGGTGGCAACGGAAAGCCAGGCCTCCCGATGCTCGACTTCGCGCGCATGCCGAAGCGTACCTCGACGCGTGCGGCGCAGCGCTGAAACGACATAAAGACCGAGGAACCAAAACAGCGTGCCCGTCTGCACACGGCGGCCCTTGTTGACGATGCGATCGAGACGACCGAAAAGCTTGGGCCGGCTCTCGATCCAGAGGCCGAGACTTTTCGGCAAGGTGCCGCAGACCTCTTCCATGCGCGGATGCATATATTCGGTCATGTAGACGATCTGGTCATCCTTGGCGCCCACTTCCTTGCGCACGCGATCGAAGCGCGAAGCGCGCACCTTCAAATCGGCGACGCGGATGACATCGTCATAGGCCATGGCGACCGCGGTGTATTTCGCCGCCTGCACCGTGAAAGCGAAACCCTTCGCCTCACCGCCGGCTTTACGATCGAACGCGTAGAGCGCTGCAACCCGGGTCAGATATTCATCGGCATAGGCCGGGTCCTGATAGTCTGTGAGTTTCTTGATGCCGGCAAACAACAGCGGCCAGGCTTCCTCCGGAAACTCGGAACGGATGCGATGCACCAGACCGTCGAGCGCCGGGTGACCGGCCGTTTCCGGCAAGGCATCGAAATGCTTTGTTGGCGTCGCGGAAACAGCATCGCGCGGCTTGTCCTTGGCGCGATCGAAAGCGGCGTTGAAGGCCTTCAGGCTGGGTTCGATACCTTTGCCCCCGGCGCGGATCATCGCCTCGAAAGCCTGTTTGGCGAAAGGCAATGCTCCGGAAGCTGCCAGTGCACCGAACATCGAGGCGGAAATCACGCTGCCGTTCTTCACCGCCAGCGCCTCCATATCGAAGGCGATGGTGCGCTTGGCGGCAAAATCCGTGGCGTCGACCACCACTTCCGGATTGCCGATGCCGTCGCCCGGCTTCTCCTTTTCGCCGACAGCGAAGGAACGATGCGTCGAGGCGATCAGCACGGTCTTGTCGGGCGTGACGAGACCCCGCAGCACGGACCGGCCGGCTTCCATCAGCTCGGCAGCCATAACGACATCGACATCGCCCGGCGTCGGCATCAGCGAAAAGATCGGCGCGTGACCATCCCGGGCCGGCAACATCTCGATATAGTAGATCGTCGCGCCCGTGCGCTGCGCCACGCCGGGAACGGAGGTAGTCTGCGCCATCCAGCCTTCGGCTTCGGCAAGCCCGACGATCCAGTCCGCCAAGACCCCGCCGCCCTGCCCGCCCATGGCAAGGACGGCCAGCGACAGCGGCTTGTCGGTCGACAGACGTTGGGTGCCTATGTCGGTCATGCTGACATGCTCGTTCATATCGATCCCTCAATCCGCAAAGACGATGCGGCCGGCCTGGCGGCGGGCCTGCAGCCAGCCGATGACGGCGGCACGCATGCGGGCGAGGAACCGATCCCAGCCGGTTGGATTATGGATGATATCGGCGCGGTAGAAGGAGGGACAGAGCACCGCCGCCTCCGCCACTTCGCCGCAATTGCCACAGCCGACGCAATTATTGTCGACTGCCGCCACCGGATCGTCCTTCAGTGGATCATCGGTATGCTTGACCGACAGTGACGGACAGCCGGAAAGACGGATGCAAGCGTGATCGCCCGTGCACACATCCTCATCGACGCCAAAGCGCTCCTTGACCATACGCTTGCCGTCCTTCACCGCCTTGGCGAATTGCGGCTTTACGCGCCGCTGCTTATTCAGCATGCATTCCGACGAGGCGACGATAATCTTCGGTCCTGGCTCCTTCGACGTCAGCGCCTCGCGCAACGTGTCGCGCATCTTGCCGACGTCATAGGTCCGGTCGATTTGGCGGACCCAGGTGGCGCCGATGCCCTTGACCGCGTTGACGATCGAATTGTTGGTCTTGCGGCGCGGGTTCAGCGCGCGCGAAGATGGAATGTCCTGGCCACCGGTCGCCGCCGAATAATAGTTGTCGACGACGAGGATGACGCCATCCTGTTTGTTGAAAACGGCATTGCCGACCGACGTCGCCAGGCCGTTATGCCAGAAACCGCCGTCGCCCATCACGGAAATGGCGCGCTTATCGGCGGCGACATTGAAGGCGGAGGCGGCCGCCGGGCCGAGGCCGTAACCCATTGTGGTGCTGCCGATATTGAACGGCGGCAGGATCGAGAACAGGTGACAGCCGATATCGCCGGAGATGTGATGTTGGCCGAGTTCGTTCTCGACCAGCTTCATCGCCGCGAAAATCGGCCGCTCGGGACAGCCGATGCAGAAACCCGGCGGGCGCGGCGGCACGACTTCGGTTAGCGCCTTGACCTTCGGGTCGTTGAGAACAGGCGTCGGGTCCGGCAATGGCGGCTGGTTGCCGAGCAAGATGCGCTGATGCGTTTCCAGGAAATTCTTGATGCCTTTCACCAGCACAGGCGGGGTATATTCACCGCCCATCGGCAACACATCCTTGCCAGAGACCTTGGTCTGAATGTCGCGACGGCGCAGGATGGTGTTGAGCGATTGCTCGATATATTCCGGCGCGCCCTCCTCGACCATCAACACGGCCTTCTTGTTCGCGCAGAATTCGGCCATCTGATCGTCAACCAGCGGATAGGCGACATTGAGGACATAAAGCGGCACCGAGGAGTTGCCGTAGACATCGGCAAGGCCTAGCTGCTGCAGCGCGCGCATGACGCCATTATACATGCCGCCCAGCAGGATGATGCCGACTTCGCCCTCGGACGGGCCGAAATACTCGTTGAGCTGGCGCTTCTTGATGAAGTCGACAGCGGCCGGCCAGCGCTTTTCCAGCTTCTCCTTCTCATGCAGGAATGAAGCCGGCGGCAGCACGATGCGGTTGACGTCGCGTACCGGATTTTCCAGCGCCTGCTTGAGCGTATAGTTCGGCCGCTTGTTGTCCTTGGCTTCAAACTGGCCGTGAACATGGCAGCTACGGATGCCGACCTGCAGCATGACCGGCGTGTTGGAGGCTTCCGACAGTTCGAAGCCCTCCTCGACCGCCTGCACGATCGACGGCAGGTTTGGACGCGGATTGAGCAGCCACATCTGCGACTTCATCGCATAGGCATGGCTGCGCTCCTGCATGATCGAGGAGCCTTCGCCATAGTCTTCGCCGATGATGATCAGCGCGCCGCCGGTGACACCGCCGGATGAGAGGTTGGAGAGCGCATCGGAGGCAACGTTGGTGCCCGCCGTCGATTTCCAGGTAACGGCGCCGCGCACCGGATACATGACCGAAGCCGACAGCATGGCGGCAGCAGCAGCTTCCGAGGCGGACGTCTCGAAATGGACGCCCAGGTCCTCCATCACGTCCTTGGCATCCGCCAGCACATCCATGAGATGGGAGATCGGCGATCCCTGGTAGCCACCAACATAGGAAACACCGGATTGCAACAGCGCCTTGGTGATCGCGAGAATGCCTTCGCCGCGGAAAATATCGCCTTCTCCGAGCTTCAGATCCTCGACTTCGCGCGCAAACGACCGTTCGGCCATCGAAGCTACCCCTTTGCCCTATCGGGCTTGCTCTTAAATCATTTGCAAAATCATATTTTGAACGCCGTCTGGCTGTCAATGAACAAATGGGAAACCCCAAAACCCGCCTAATTGCCAGAGCCATACATAGGGTTGAGGTTCGGAAAAATACTATTTTGAGTCATAAATGACGAACGTACATATATGTGTATGCATAAATTATGAGCTTCACCGCCTAAATCATCGCTCAAAAAGCTGAGCCGGAATCTGCGGAATGCCCAGAGAAAGCGCTTGCCGGTTCGGGAGGCTTATTTTAAGATTAAAACATTCCGAAAATAAATCGCCAGCGGCAGGCGGGCGTCACGCTTTTCTGCCGCTTAACAGGGGAACGGAGTGACCATGACAACGCTTACTCGGCGCGAGGCATTGAGCCTCGGCGCGGCCGCTTTTATTGCTGGAATTCTCGCGGGCAGGACGAGCGTGGAAGCCGCCGAAGCCGGCACGCTGACCATTGCCTTCAACGTCAATTTGCCCTCTTTCGACCCGACCACCGGTCCATCGGCGGTCAACCCCACAATCCAGGCGATCTATCGCTCGGTCTTCGACCAATATATCGGCCAGGGCCCGGATCTGAAATTCCAGCCGGGCTTGCTCACCGCCTGGGGCTGGAACGACGACAAGACCAAGGTCTGGATGGATGTTCGCGAAGGCGTCACCTGGCACGACGGCTCTAAATTCACGCCCGACGACATCGTCTGGTCGCTGGAGCGCGCCGCCAAACAGGAAACCGGCAATCCGATCCAGTTCATCTGGTCGACGGCCAACAATTACAAGGTGGAGGGCAATCGCATCACCGGCGATGTCGTCCGTTTCGAGCCGACCTATTTCAAATGGATGGCCTTCCTGACTGGCTATGTCCTGCCCAAGGACTACTACAGCAAAGTTGGCGCGGAAGGCTTCGAAAAGAAGCCTGTCGGCACCGGCCCCTACATGGTCGACGCCTATGAAGGCAATTCCTACCTGCGGCTGAAGGCAAACCCGAACTATTTCGGCGGCAAGCCGGCCTTCGATACCGTCATCTTTAAATTCGTGCCCGATACGACTAGCCGGGTCGCCGAGATCGAGTCCGGCTCCTCCGACGTGACGCTCGAAATCCCCTATGAGGATTTCGATCGCCTGAAAAAGAAATCCGGCCTTGCCGGCGTCGCCACGCCGATCTCCGATATCGGCATGATCTTCATCAGCAATGTCGATCCGATGTTGGACAAAAATGTCCGCCTTGCCGCCAACATGGCGATCGACAAGGAAGCGATCATCAAACGACTACTGCGCGGCTACGGCAAGCCGCTCTCGACGCTGGAAGCGCCGGAATATGACGCCTACGATCCTTCCATCAAAATCCCCTATGACCCTGCGCAGGCCAAGAAACTCTTGGCAGCCAGCGGCTATTCGCCGGAAAAGCCCGTCAAATTTGGCATCAAGACCACCCGTGGCTTCAAGCCGAAGGATTACGAGATGATCCAGGCGATCGTCGGCATGTGGCGCAAGGTCGGCATCGAAGCCGACATCGAAGTCTACGAAATCGCCAAGCACTACGAGCTACGTGCCGCCCACAAGCTCGGCCCGGCCGCCTTCTATAATTGGGGCAATGCCATCGGCGATCCCACGACCTCGACCGGTTTCGCCATGTTCGGTCCCTCGCCGCACTCGGCCTGGAAGACCAAGGATGTCGACGACATGCTGGGGCCGCTCTGGGTGGAAAAGGATGAGGCCAAACGCATCGCCGGCTGGAAGGCCGCGATCAAATACATCGCCGAACAGGGCTATGTGATCCCGCTGCTGCAATATGTCCAGCCGATCGTCTACAAGTCGAGCCTGAAGGTCACGCCGAATGTTTCCGGCGCCTTGCAGCCGACGCTGGTATCAAAGGCTTGATGTTTGGCTCCGCTTTTGCGGCGCTGCCCCTCACCCTAGCCCTCTCCCCGTTGTGACGGGGACAGGGAACGACCCCGGTTCCCTCGCGTGAACACGTCGTTAGGGGGTAGGCTGCGGGTGCCTCCTTCCCCTTCTCCCCGTCAGAACGGGGAGAAGGTGCCGACAGGGCGGATGAGGGGCTTAGGGCTCTCATCACCACCAGCGGATGCCATCGGAATCCTGAACACATGATAGCAGTCTCCATTCTCAATCGCCTGCTCATGGCCGCAGCTACGCTATTTGGCGTGGCGTTGATCGTCTTCGTACTGCTGCGCGTCGTTCCGGGCGATCCGATTGCGATGATGATATCGCCGGGGGCAAGTCCCGCCGATATCGCCGCCCTGCGTGCCCATTACGGCCTCGACGCCAGCCTGCCGGTGCAGTTCGGCATCTGGCTGAAATCGGTTCTGACGGGCGATTTCGGCACCTCGATCTCCTTGAAGCGTGACGTTCTCTCCTTGCTCGGCGAACGCCTGCCGGCGACGCTGGAACTTGCCTTTGCAGCCCTCATCCTTGCTGTTCTCTTAGGTGGTGCCGTGGCGATAACAGGCACACTTGTCCGGCGCACGCCGCTCGAACCCGTCATCGACAGCCTCAACGGGCTCTTTCTCGCCGTGCCGGATTTCGTCTGGGCACTCGCCCTCGTGCTGGTCCTCGGCGTTCTCTTTCCGCTTTTCCCGCTCTCCGGCCGCATCGATCCGAGTATCGATGCGCAATTCGCGACACCTTTCTATCTCATCGAAAGCCTGGTGACTTTCCGCTTCCAGATATCAGCCGATATCGCGTCCCATATGGTCATGCCGGTGCTGGCGCTCGGCCTGCCGCTGGCCGCCATTATCGCCCGCGTGTTGAAGGCAACGCTCTCGGAGGCAATGGTGCAGGACTATATCCTGCTCGCCAAACTCAAAGGCATGTCGAACCTGCGCCTGGTGCTGCAAGAAGCGCTTCGCAACGCTGTCGGTCCGACGATCGCACTCACCGGCGTGCAATTCACCTTCCTGATCGGCGGCACCGTCATCGTCGAGCGCATCTTCGCCTATCCCGGCACGGGCAATATGGCGATCGACGCCGTCATCAATCGCGACCTGCCGCTGATCCAAGGTCTTGTGCTGGTCTTCGGCGCCCTATTCATTCTCATCAATCTGGCCGTCGACCTGTTGGTGGCTGCGTTCAATCCGAGGCTCGCCCATGGCTGATGTCGCCGCGACCGCCTCCCCCAAACCGTCGCGCACCGCCATGCGGCTGCGCGCGCTGCTGTCGGAACCGAAGGTGATCTTCGGCGGCGGCTTCATCCTGATCCTGATCATCCTTGCGATCTTCGCGCCCTATATCGCGCCGAAAGACCCGCTGGAGCAGGACCTGATGTCCGGCACCCTGCCGCCCGTTTGGCTCAATGACTCCGATCCGGGCTTTCTCCTTGGCACGGACGATCTCGGCCGCGACGTGCTGTCTCGTGCCATCTTCGGTTCGCGCGTCGCCCTTATCGTCGCTTTCGTTGCGGCGGGCTCGGCAGCCCTAATCGGCACGCTGCTCGGCCTCGTCGCCGGCTGGTATGGCGGCTGGATCGACAAGGTGATTTCCCGCCTCGTCGATATCTGGATGGCCTTTCCGCCGGTATTGTTGTCGATCCTCTTGGTCGCCGTTTTCGGCTCCGGCGTTCATTCGGTCATCGCCGCCATCGTCATCATCGACTGGACGCGCTTCTGCCGCGTCGTACGCTCCGAAACCCAGGCGCAGGCGCAGATGGATTATGTCACCGCCGCCCGCACGATCGGCTTCTCGCGTGCAAAAATCCTCTTCAGCGAAATCCTGCCGAATGTCGCGCCGGTGCTGATCGCCCTCGTCAGTCTGGAAATGGGCATCGCCGTCATCGTCGAAGCCATCCTTTCCTTCGTCGGCCTGTCGGTTTCGTCAGACACGCCGACCTGGGGTGGCATGATCGCCCAAGGGAGGCAGATCATCTATGACGGCTGGTGGGTGCTCGTCGTGCCGCTCATTGCCCTCTTCGCCACGGTGCTCGCCTTCAACCAGCTCGGCGACGGCCTGCGCCGCGCCCTTGATCCGGTGATGCGCCGATGACCGAACCGCTTCTCTCTATCACCGGCTTGAATGCAATCTCGGACCGCGACAGCGGCGCACCGATCCTGCGCAATGTCTCGTTGACATTGGAGCGCGGCGAAGTCCGCGGCCTCGTCGGCGAAAGCGGTGCGGGCAAATCCACCATCGCCAAGGCCCTGCTCGGCATCCTGCCGCGCACCGTGCGCGTTACCCACGGCTCCATTCTGTTCGAAAGCCGCGATCTGCTGAAGCTGCCAGCAAGGGACCTTCGCGACATCATGGGCAACGAGATTTCCCTGATCCCGCAGGACCCTCAAACCGCCCTCAATCCCGGCCGCCACATCGAGGCGCAACTGACCGACGGCTTGCGGCTGAAGCGCGGCCTGTCTTCGCGCGATGCCAGGCTGAAGGCTCTAAAGTTGCTGGAGGAAGTCCATATCCGTGATCCCGAACGCGTGTTGCGCGCCTATCCGCACGAACTTTCCGGCGGCATGCGCCAGCGCATATTGATCGCCGCCGCCTTCGCGCTGGAGCCGAAATTGGTGGTCGCCGACGAGCCGACCACCGCCCTCGATGTCACGGTGCAGAAACAGATCCTGCGGCTGATCCGTGGCCTGCAGGAGGCACACGGCACCGCCGTCATCTTCGTCACCCATGATCTCGGTGTCGTCGCGCAGATCTGCGATACCGTCACCCTGCTTTACGCTGGCAAGGTCATCGAGGAAGGCCGCACCGCCGACGTGCTCGGCAATCCGCAGCACGTCTATACGAAATCCCTCATCGCCGCCGGCCCGCGCTATGATCGGCCCGATGCCGGGCTGACGCCGGTGCCGCAAGCAGTCTTCGAACAATTGCGCCGCGAGATCGGCATTCGGGAGAGCGGAAGATGAGTCAGCCAGACATCCTCCTTTCCGCAAAAGGCCTCGACGTCACCTACGGCGCCAAACGCCATCTGTTTGGCCCGGCCGACGGCGGCAACAAGGTATTGCACGGCGTCGATATCGAGATCCGCCGCGGCGAAACCGTCGGCATCGTCGGCGAAAGCGGTTCCGGCAAGACGACGCTGGGCCGAGCGTTGCTGCGGCTGGTCAACGTTTCCGCCGGCAAGATCCATTTCGACGGCAAGGATATTACCCATCTGTCGGACGCCGAGATGCGGCCGCTACGCCGGCGCATACAGATGATCTTTCAGGACCCGATGGCCTCGCTCAATCCGCGCCATACGATCCGCCGTATCCTTGTCGAGCCGCTGCTGCTGCATGGTCTGGCGACCGACCGGCAGGCCGCCGAACGCCGCGTCGCTGCGATCCTCGACCGGGTGACGCTGCCGCATACCTGCCTCGACCGTAATCCGCATGAACTTTCCGGGGGCCAGCGCCAGCGCATAGGGATCGCCCGCGCCGCCCTGCTCGAGCCGGATTTCGTGCTTGCCGACGAAATCGTCTCAGGCCTCGATGTCTCGACGCAGGCGCAGGTGCTGAATTTGCTGAAGGAGCTTTCCCGCGACCTCGGCCTGTCCATGGCCTTTATCAGCCACGACCTCTCCGTCATTCGCGCTGTTTGCGATCGCGTCTATGTGATGCGCCGCGGCCGCGTCGTAGAGGAAGGAGATTGCGAACGTGTCTTTGCGGCGCCAGCCTCTGGCTACACCCGCATGCTGCTCGACGCCATACCATTGCCGGAGATCGACCCGACCTGGCTCGGCCGCGCAACCGCGCAGGAGGATGCGGCGTAAGCCAGCTATTTAAGTCGGAAGCGCTGGATCTTGCCCGATTCCGTTTTCGGTAAAGCGTCCACGAAGACGATCGACCGTGGATATTTGTAGGGCGCGATCACTGCTTTGACGTGATTCTGCAGCGTCTTCACCAGCAAATCCGAGCCGGCGATGCCGGGCATCAATACCACATGTGCCTGAACGATATGGCCACGATCTTCGTCCGGCTTACCGATGACGGCGCATTCCAGCACGTCGGCATGCGATAGAAGTGCCGCCTCCACTTCCGGCCCGGCGATATTATAGCCGGCGGAAAGAATAATATCGTCGGAGCGTGCGGCGAAATGGAAATAGCCACCTTCATCCTCGATGAAGCTGTCGCCGGTCAGGTTCCAGCCATCCCTGACATAATTGGCCTGCCGGTCGTCGGCGAGATAGCGGCACCCGATCGGGCCACGAACCGCGAGCTTGCCGATCGTGCCGCGCGGAACCTCGTTCATGTCATCATCGACGACGCGCGCCTCATAGCCGGCGAGCGGCTTGCCGGTGCAGTTGGGCTTTGCGTCCTCGACCCGGTTGGAAATGAAAATATGCAGCAGCTCGGTCGAGCCGATGCCGTCGAGGATCGGCTTGCCGGTCTTTCGCGTCCATTCTTCGAAGATCGGCCCCGGCAGCGTCTCGCCGGCGGAAACCGCAATGCGGAGGGAGGAAAGGTCCGCCCCCTCCTCCATCGCCGTCAGCATGGCGCGATAGGCGGTCGGCGCGGTAAAGCTGATCGTCGCGCCATATTCCTGAATAATCTCGATCATATTCTTCGGCGAGGCGTTTTCGAGAAGCGCCGTCGACGCTCCGAACCGCAACGGGAACACGACGAGACCCCCAAGCCCGAAGGTAAAGGCGATCGGCGGCGAGCCGATGAAAACATCCTCTGGCGTGACCTGCAGGACTTCCTTGGCATAGGCGTCGGCGATGATGAGGATATCCCGATGGAAATGCATGGTGGCCTTGGGAACGCCCGTCGACCCCGAGGTGAAACCGAGCAGTGCGACATCGTCCCGCCCTGTCCTTGCCGCCTCGAAACGCACCGGTTTGTTGAGCGCGATACGGTCAAGCTCGGCATCGTGATTGGCGGTGCCGTCGAAGCCGACGACCTGCTTCAGAAACCGGCTTTCCTTCGCCGCTGCAACGAGTTCTTCCAGCAGCCTCGTGTCGCAGAGAGCGAAGGAGATTTCCGCCTTGTCGATGATCTTCGAGAGTTCGCCTGCTCTCAGCATCGGCATGGTATTGACCGCGACAGCGCCGACCTTAGTCACCGCCAGCCAGCAGGCAATCATCGCCGGATTGTTGCCCGAGCGGATCAGAACGCGATTGCCGGGCTTGATACCGAAATTCTCGACGAGCGCATGAGCGATGCGATTGGTCCAGTCCGCCAGTTCCTTGTAGGTACGCCGGCGGCCGTTGCCGATCAGCGCGACGTGATCGCCGAAGCCGCGCTCGACCATGCGGTCGCTGAGCTCGACACCCGCATTCAACCAGTCGGGATAGTCGAAACCATCCAGCAACAGCTCCGGCCATTCCCCCGCCGGCGGCAGGTTGTCCCGCGTGAATGTATCGGCATGACCGGTCGGTCCAAGCATGGTTCGCTCCCGCATTCCTCTCGACCCAATTGCCACCCAACACCCAATCTCCCGGCAGCGCGTGCGGCATTGTCGAAAATGATTGCACCGAAGACACAAATGTTCAAGCAAGAAATTTTAAGCCTAAAATAATTTCTAATGAGCATTGATTCCAAAGCATATTTCGATCTTATTGCACCGTCGGGATCGGATTTCGTGCGGGAAATCCCGCAAGACAACTCTTGACGAATGATGGCGACAAGATATTTTAAACTTAAATAATTCGAGTGACCCGACTTCGGCGTCACAGGAGGGATAAGCGATGCAAATCGTCTGTATCGGCGGCGGACCCGCGGGGCTCTATTTCGGGCTTCTGATGAAGAAGCTGCATCCCGAACATTCGATCAAGGTCGTCGAGCGCAACCGTCCTTACGACACCTTTGGCTGGGGCGTCGTCTTCTCCGATGCCACCATGGTGTCGATGCGCGAATGGGATCCGGAAAGCGCCACCGAAATCGAGGACGCCTTCAATCATTGGGACGATATCGAGGTCTGGTTCAAGGGCACGCGCCAGCGCACCTCCGGCCACGGCTTCGTCGGCATCGGCCGCAAGAAGCTGTTGAATATCCTGCAGAAACGCTGCGAAGCGCTGGGCGTCGAGCTGATCTTCGAAACGGAGGTCACCTCCGACCTCGATTTCCCCGACGCCGATCTGATCATTGGTTCGGACGGCCTGAACTCGAAGATCCGCAACCACTATCCCGACGTTTTCCAGCCGGACATGATCACCCGTCCGAACCGCTATATCTGGCTCGGCACCAACAAGCTCTTCGACGCCTTCACCTTCGATTTCCGCAAGAGCGAGCATGGCTGGTTCCAGGCGCATATCTACAAATTCGACGACAAGACCTCGACCTTCATCGTCGAAACCACCGAGGAAGCCTATCTCGCCCACGGTCTCGACAAGATGGAGCAGGACGGCTCGATCGCCTTCTGCGAAAATCTGTTTTCCGAAGTGCTCGACGGCGCGTCGCTGATGACCAATGCCCGCCATATCCGCGGCTCGGCCTGGCTGAACTTCAACCGTCTGATCTGCGGCAAGTGGAGCCATTTCAACGGCAATTCGCATGTCGTGCTAATGGGCGACGCCGCCCACACCGCCCATTTCGCCATCGGCTCCGGCACGAAACTCGCCATTGACGACGCGATCGAGCTGACCCGGCAATTCCAGATTCACGGGCATAGCAAAGACAAGATACCGGCTGTTCTCGAAACCTATGAGGAGATCCGCCACGTCGATGTCGCCCGCATCCAGAATGCGGCGCGCAACGCGATGGAATGGTTCGAAGTGGTCGGACGGCGCTATGCCGATAGGCTCGAACCGGAGCAGTTCATGTATTCGATGCTGACCCGCTCCCAGCGCATCAGCCACGAGAATCTGCGCCTGCGCGATAAGGGCTGGCTGGAAGGCTACGAGCGTTGGTTCGCCAGGAAATCCGGCCTTCCCGTCGGCAACGACCGCTGCCTGCCGCCGATGTTCACGCCCTATCAGCTACGCGACGTGACGCTCATCAACCGCATCGTCGTCTCGCCGATGGCGATGTATTCGGCGGAAAACGGCGTCATGAACGATTTCCACATCATCCATCTCGGCTCCCGGGCGCTCGGCGGCGCCGGCCTCGTTTTTGCGGAAATGACCTGCGTCACGCCGGATGCCCGCATCACCCCCGGCTGCCTTGGCCTCTGGAACGAAGAACAGGCGGCACAATGGAAGCGGCTTGTCGATTTCGTGCATTCAAACAGCGCCGCCAAAATCGGCATCCAGCTCGGCCATGCCGGCCGTAAAGGCGCAACGAAAGTGGCTTGGGAAGGGATCGATCAGCCGGTCGCCGAAGACGAATGGCCGCTGATCTCAGCCTCCGCTGTCCCCTACCTCAAGAACAGTCAGACACCGAAGGCCATGGACCGTGCCGACATGGATCGCGTCAAGGCCGATTTCGTCCGCGCGACGGAGCTAGCGATCACCACTGGCGCTGACTGGCTGGAGCTGCACTGCGCCCACGGCTATCTCCTGTCGAGCTTCCTGTCGCCGCTCACCAATCTGCGGGAAGATGAATATGGCGGCAGCCATGAAAACCGCGCCCGTTACCCCCTGGAAATCTTCCGGGCCATGCGTGCAATTTGGCCGGAGGACAAGCCCATGTCCGTCCGTCTTTCCTGCCATGACTGGACCGATGGCGGCAACACGCCGGAGGATGCGGCGATCTTCGCGGCCATGTTCAAGGATGCGGGCGCCGACCTGATCGATTGCTCATCCGGTCAGGTGTCGAAGGAGGAAAAGCCGGTCTATGGCCGCCTGTTCCAGACGCCGTTCTCCGACAAGATCCGCAATGAAATCGGCATTCCGACCATTGCCGTCGGCGCGATCTCGGAGGCCGACCACGCAAATTCGATCATCGCGGCCGGCCGCGCCGATCTCTGCGCCGTCGCCCGTGCGCATCTGGCCGATCCCGCCTGGTCGCTGCACGAAGCCGCCAAGATCGGCCTGACCTCGATCCCCTGGCCGAAGCAATATCTCTCCGGCAAGACGCAATACGAAACCAATCTTGCCCGCGCGGCCGCCGCCGCGCCGGCGAAGTGAGGCACGCATGACGACGTCTGGCAAACTCGCGAACCGTCACGCCCTCGTCACCGGCGCCGGCAGCGGCATCGGTGCGGCAATCGCGCGAGCGCTTGCGGCCGAGGGTGCCCGCGTGACGCTCGCTGGGCGAAGAAGAGAACCGCTGGAGGCCGTCGCAGCAGAGATCGGCGCGAATGCCATCGTCGTCGACGGTTTCGACATCACCAGCGTCGAAGCGATCGCCAGCAGGCTGAACATTGCGCGCGAAAAATTCGGTCCTGTCGATATTCTCGTCAACAATGCCGGCCAAGCACCGACTGCGCCTTTCGAAAAAACCAGCCTGGATATGTGGAACCACGTCCTGACGGTCGATCTCACCGGCGTTTTCCTGGTGACGCAGGCCGCCCTACCGGACCTCAAAGCGCATGGCGCCGGCGCGCGCATCATCAACATTGCCTCGACGGCGGGCCTGACCGGCTACGGCTACGTTTCCGCCTATGTTGCCGCTAAGCACGGCGTCGTCGGCCTGACGCGGTCACTGGCGCTGGAGCTTGCAAAGACTGGCATCACCGTCAATGCCGTCTGCCCCGGTTTCACCGATACGCCGATCATCGAACGCTCGATCGCCACCATCGTCGCCAAGACGGGACGCACGGCGGAACAGGCGCTTGCGGAATTCACCAAATCCAATCCGCAGGGACGGCTCGTCAAACCCGAGGAGGTTGCGGACACCGTTCTATGGCTGGCATCGCCGGCGGCGGCATCGATCAATGGACAGGCAATCGCGGTTGCCGGTGGGGAGGTTTTAGCGGGATGAGCGATCGGGACATGACGATGCAGGGCCATCTCAAGCCCTTCAAGGACTACAAGCCACAACATTTCCTCTGGGAGGTCAGCGAAGATGGTCGCGTCGCCACGATCCGGCTGAACCGGCCGGAACGCAAGAACCCGCTGACCTTCGACAGCTATGCCGAATTGCGCGATCTCTTCCGCGATCTTGCCTACGCCTCTGACATCCGTGCCGTGGTGTTGACCGGAGCGGGCGGCAATTTCTCTTCCGGCGGCGATGTCTTTGAGATCATCGAGCCGCTCACCCGCATGGCGATGCCCGAGCTTCTCGCCTTCACCCGCATGACCGGCGATCTTGTCAGAGCCATGCGCAAATGCCCGCAGCCGATTATCTCGGCAGTGGACGGCATATGCGCAGGCGCAGGCGCTATCCTCGCCATGGCCTCCGACTTGCGCCTGGCGACGTTCGAAGCCAAGACGGCTTTCCTCTTCACCCGCGTCGGCCTCGCCGGCGCCGATATGGGCGCATGCGGCATCCTGCCCCGTATCATCGGCCAAGGCCGTGCCGCCGAACTGCTGTTCACCGGCCGTTCGATGACATCGGCCGAAGGCCATGCCTGGGGTTTCTACAACAGCCTGCATGTCAGCGCCGATCTGGAGCAGGAAGCCGTCAAGCTGGCCCGCTCGCTGGCCGATGGGCCATGGTTCGCCCATGGCATGACCAAGACCATGCTGAACCAGGAATGGGCGATGGGCATCGACGAGATAATCGAATCCGAGGCACAGGCCCAGGCCGTTTGCATGGCGACCCACGATTTCCGCCGCGCCTTCGAGGCCTTCGCTGCCAAGCGCAAGCCTGAATTCCAGGGGAATTGAGGCGATGTCCGCGATATCAAGCCTCCCCGGTCCGAGCCGCGATCATCTGGATTGGCCGTTCTTCGATGAACGCCACCGTGAATTCGCGGCTGAAGTGGACACTTTCGCCAAATCTCCGGTTATGGCCGCCATCGACCACACGGATGTCGACGGCGCCTGCCGCAAGCTGGTCAAGGCGCTTGGCAGTGCCGGCCTCCTCGCGGCAGCAACCGGCACCTCAGATAGTGATCCGCTGGTCGATTCCCGCCTCGTCTGCCTCGCTCGCGAAACGCTTGCCTGGCATGACGGTCTTGCTGATTTCGCCTTCGCCATGCAGGGCCTCGGCACCGGAGCGATCGGCCTTTCCGGCTCGCCGGAACTGCGTGCCGCCGTGCTTCCGAAAGTTCGCGCCGGCGACTGGCTTTCCGCCTTCGCATTGTCGGAAAAGGATGCCGGCTCGGATGTTGCGGCGATGAACTGCGCGGCCCGCGCCGATGGCGATCACTACGTCCTCGACGGTGAAAAGACCTGGATTTCCAATGGCGGCATCGCCGACGTCTACACCGTGTTTGCCCGCACCGGCGAGGCGCCGGGCACGCGCGGCATTTCCGCCTTCGTTATCTTCGCTGACGATCCGGGCTTCTCGATCGCCGAACGCATCGAAGTGATCGCGCCGCATCCGCTGGCGACGATCCGGTTCGAGAATTGCCGCATTCCCGCCTCGCGGCGTCTCGGCGCGCCGGGCGAAGGCTTCAAGATTGCCATGCGCACGCTCGATATCTTTCGCGCCTCCGTTGCCGCCGCCAGCCTTGGCTTTGCGCGGCGGGCGCTGGATGAATCGCTGGCGCATGTCCGCACGCGACCGATGTTCGGCGCGACGCTCGGCGACCTTCAGTTGACGCAAGCAGCCCTCGGCGATATGGCGACCGGCATCGACGCGGCGGCCTTGCTCACCTATCGGGCGGCCTGGCGTCGCGACGTGCAGCATCTGCCGACGACGCGCGAGGCGGCCATGGCCAAGATGGCGGCCACGGAAACCGCGCAAGCCGTCATCGACCGCGCCGTCCAGCTTTTCGGCGGACGCGGCGTCAAGGCAGGAGAAATAACGGAAAAACTCTATCGGGAGATACGCGCACTTCGTATTTACGAAGGTGCGACGGAGGTTCAGAAACTGATCGTTGCGCGCGAACTTCTGAAGACAAATTGATGGAGATTGAGAGCATGAGCCGCGAGATTTTCGACTGGGCCGACCCGTTCCGGCTGACGGAGCAGTTGAGCGACGATGAACGCATGGTGCTTGATACCGCACATTCCTACGCGCAGGAGAAACTGGCGCCCCGCGTCCTCGAAGCCTTCCGCCATGAGAAGACCGACCCGTCGATCTTCCGTGAAATGGGCGAACTCGGCCTGCTCGGTCCGACGATCGCGCCGGAGTACGGCGGCGCCGGCCTTGGCTATGTCGCCTATGGCCTGATCGCCCGTGAGGTCGAGCGCGTCGACAGCGGCTACCGCTCGATGATGAGCGTGCAATCCTCGCTCGTCATGGTGCCGATCAATGCCTTCGGTTCAGAAGAGCAGAAGCAGAAATATCTGCCGAAGCTTGCCACCGGCGAATGGATCGGCTGCTTCGGCCTCACGGAACCTAACCACGGCTCCGATCCCGGCTCGATGGTAACCCGCGCCAAGAAGGTCGATGGCGGCTATAGCCTGACCGGTGCCAAGACCTGGATTTCCAATGCACCGATCGCCGACGTCTTCGTCGTCTGGGCCAAGACCGAAGACGGCGTTATCAGAGGTTTCATCCTGGAAAAGGGCTGGAAAGGCCTGTCAGCCCCCGCCATCCACGGCAAGGTAGGCCTGCGCGCCTCCATCACCGGCGAAGTCGTCATGGACAATGTCTTCGTGCCGGAAGAAAACCTGCTGCCGAACGTTTCCGGCCTCAAAGGCCCCTTCACCTGCCTGAACTCGGCCCGCTTCGGCATTGCCTGGGGCGCTCTCGGCGCGGCCGAGGATTGCTACGCCAAGGCGCGGCAATATGTGCTCGACCGCAAACAGTTCGGCCGGCCGCTCGCTGCCAACCAGCTCATCCAGAAGAAGCTTGCCGACATGGTGACCGAGATCACCCTCGGCCTGCAGGGTTGCCTGAGGCTCGGCCGCTTGAAGGAAGACGGCCATCCGCCGGTGGAGCTAACCTCGATCCTGAAGCGCAATAGCTGTGGCAAGGCGCTCGAGATCGCCCGCGCCGCCCGCGACATGCTCGGCGGCAACGGCATTTCCGACGAGTTCGGTATCGCCCGCCATCTCGTCAACCTCGAAGTCGTCAACACCTACGAAGGCACGCACGACATCCACGCCCTCATCCTCGGCCGTGCCATCACCGGCATCGCCGCTTTTTCGAACTGAGGCCGGCCTTGGCATTCAAAACCACCAGACCCCTGCGCTTCGGAGACTGCGATCCCTCGGGGATCGCCTATTTCCCGTCGTATCTGAACATCCTCGTCGGGGTGCTGGAGGATTTTTTCGGCTCGTTGGGTTTTCCCTGGAAGGCGCTGGTCAACGACCGCCGCATCGGCGTGCCGACCGTACGGCTCGACTTGACCTTCGTGCGCCCTGGCTTTCAGGGCGATGAGCTTGATTTCATGGTGGCGGTGCGCGGCATCGGTCGTTCCTCGCTCGATCTGGAACATCAGGTTTCGGCGAATGGTCAAGTCCTATGGACCGCCCGCCATCGTGTCGTTTCCACCTCCCTCGACACTCATCAATCGCTTGCGTGGCCGGACGATATCCGCGCTGCGCTGACCTCTCATCTGGAGATGACCGATGCACACCATCCTGCAACCTGAAGGCTGGGCCAAGCCGATCGGCTATGCCAATGGCATGGCAGCGACCGGTCGCATGGTGTTCGTCGGCGGCCAAGTCGGCTGGAACGCCGCGTGCGAATTCGAAAGTGACGATTTCGTCGAGCAGGTGCGCCAGACGCTGAAGAATGTCGTCGCCATTCTCGCCGAGGGCGGCGCCAAGCCGCAGCACATCACCTCGATGACCTGGTATTTCACCGATAAGAGCGAATATCTCGCCAATCTCAAGGGCATCGGCCAGGTCTATCGCGAGATCATCGGCCGGCATTTTCCGGCCATGGCCGCCGTGCAGGTCGTCGCCCTCGTAGAGGACCGCGCCAAGATCGAGATCCAGGCGACCGCCGTTATTCCGGAATAGGGTGGGCTCACCATGTCGGCATCGCGCTTTTCGGATACTGTTTCGGCGACGCTGACCGATGACGTTCTCGTCGTCACCATCGACAATCCGCCCGTCAACGCGCTCTCGGCCGATGTCCGCGCCGGTTTGATGGCGGCACTCGATCATGCCGAAAAGGATAGTGCAGTCGTTGCCGTCATATTGACGGGGACCGGAAACACCTTCATCGGCGGCGCCGACATCAAGGAGTTCGGCAAGCCGCCGATCGAGCCGCTGCTGCCGCTGGTTATCGCCCGCGTCGAAAAGTTTGCCAAACCCGTTGTCGCCGCCATCAACGGTGCAGCCTTGGGGGGCGGCCTGGAAGTGGCGCTTGCCTGCCATGAGCGTATTGCCAGCCCTTCCGCGAAAATCGGCCTGCCGGAAGTCAAGCTCGGCATCGTTCCCGGTGCCGGCGGTACGCAACGCCTGCCACGCCTGATCGGCACCGTCGCAGCCATCGAACTGATCGCCAACGGCCGCATTGTCTTGGCCAATGAAGCGGACAAGCTCGGTATCATCGATAGCCTGATCGAAAACTCGCTGATCGACTCAGCTATTGTCAGCGCCAGAAGCGCAGCCGATGTCCCTTTGAGACGTACCGGTACATTGCCCGTCCCGCCAGGCTCTCAGGAAGCCGTCGACAAAGCTGCCGCGGAAGCCCTTCGCAAGGCGCGTGGTCAGCGAGCGCCCGCCGAAGCCGTGCGCCTTGTTCGCCTCGCCGCGACGGCCTCTCTTGCAGAAGGGCTAGCCGAAGAACGCCGCACGTTCGTCACCCTTCGCGATAGCGATGAGGCAGCGGCGCTACGCCACGTCTTCTTTGCGGAACGCGCCGCCGGCAAGGTCGACGGCCTGGAAAAGGTCTCGCCGCGCAAAATCAAAACCGTCGGTATCGTCGGTACCGGCCTGATGGGGTCCGGCATTGCGGTGGCCGCGCTGAACGCCGGCTATAGCGTCATCGGTATCGAGCAAACCCGCGAAGCCGCCGAAAAGGGCCGTGAGCGCATAGCCGGCATCCTCGACAAGGCCGTGCAATCAGGCCGCCTCGATATGCCAGGCCGGGACGATCGCCTGAGCCGGCTGACGGTCGCCGCCAATGCGCAGGAACTCGCGCAAGCCGATCTCGTCATCGAGGCCGTCTTCGATGATCTGACCGTCAAGACCGAGCTTTTCCAACGCCTCGACGGTGTCCTTCGCGCCGACGCCATCTTTGCAACCAACACAAGCTATCTCGATCCCGATGCCATCGCCGCCGCAACCGCCCATCCCGAGCGGGTCGTCGGCCTGCACTTCTTCTCGCCCGCCAACATCATGCGGTTGCTGGAGGTCGTGAACTGCAAAAAGACTGCGCCGGATGTGCTCGCCAGCGCGCTGGCCTTCGCCAAACGGCTTGGCAAACTTCCCATCGTCTGCGGCGTCAGCGAAGGCTTCATCGGCAATCGCATTTTTTCCGCCTATCGCCGAGAGGCCGAATTCATGGTCGAAGACGGCGCACTGCCGCATGAAATCGATGCGGCGCTTGAGGCCTTTGGCTTCCCCATGGGCCTCTTTGCCGTCTACGATATGGCGGGCCTCGAAATCGCCTGGGCGCGGCGCAAACGCCAAGCGGCAACACGCGATCCCGCCGCCCGCTATGTCGTCATCGCCGATCGCCTCTGCGAAGCCGGCCGCTTCGGCCAAAAGGCTGGGCGGGGCTGGTACAGCTATCCGGATGGCAGGCGCACGACTGACCCCGAAGTCACGGCGCTGATCAAAGCCGCCCGCGCGGAAAAGGACATAACACCAAAGAGCTTTACCGCAGACGAGATCGTCACCCGGCTGTTGAGGGCCATGGCCGATGAGGGCGATGCGCTCCTAGCCGAGGGCATCGCCGCCCGCGCCAGCGATATCGATCTGGTGATGATCAACGGCTACGGCTTTCCGCCACACAAGGGCGGCCCGATGTTCGCGGCTGGCCGGAAGTGAGCGTTATCGACAACTTGACATGACATCATATGAGATATCATACTGACGCTATGATCGTGGTGGATGTAAATGTCTTGCTGTCCGGACTCAGATCGTCCAACGGAACTTCACATATCATTTTTCGGGAGATGGTCGCCGGAGACATTTCATTTGCTGTTTCGCCTGCAGTCGCATTGGAATACGAGGACGTCTTGTCACGACCGGGAATTCTCGGGGAGAGACCGTGGGTAACACGAGAAGAGATCGATACCATCCTCGACGCTTTATTAAGCCGCGCCAAGTTGGTTGAGCCATGGTTTCGATTTCGACCTTTCCTGGATGATCCCAAGGATGACATCTACATTGAATGTGCTCTCGCGGCCGGCGCGACAATCATAGTCAGCAGCGATCGGCATTTTCATCATCCGGCGGTCGGCATGTTTGGATTATCCGTTCTCAGAGCAGGCGAATTCTATGCGGAATTGACGAGAAGGAGACAACCTAGATGAGCACCTATCCGTTGAGATTGGCCGACCATGTGATGGAAGAAGCGAAGCAAGCGGCCGCCGAGGACAATGTGTCGTTAAACCAATTGCTTTCAGCATTCATTGCCGATGGTATCGGCCATCGACGCGCAATCATGAGCCTGAAAGATAGGGCCGCACGAGGGAATACGGCGGCAGCTCTCGCGATCCTCGACCGCGCACCGGATGTGGCGCCAGATCCAGGTGATGAATTGCCCGACGAACTGCGATCGGCCAAGCGGAAAAACAGGCCCTGAGCCGCCTCAAGCAGCCGACGACAGCAGCGTGAACAACTCCTGCGGCCGGTTGACGCCGCGCAGCGCGTAGCGGCCGACGGAAACGAGATCGTTGCTCTGGCTGGATGACAGCGCCTCAACGAAATTCGACGACATCAGGATGTTGCGGTCGGCCGAACGGCACATGGAGGCGATGCGGCTGACCTCGTTGACGGCGGGGCCGATGACGGTGAAATCCAGCCGGTCCATGCTGCCGATATTGCCGTAGAAGACATCGCCGATATGCAAGCCGAGATAGACGTCGGTTACCGGCCTGCCCTCAATCTGCCGCTGGGCATTGAGATCACGCAGCCGCTGGCGCAGCAGCGATTCTGCCATCAGCGCCGCAGCGCAGGCATCGGCTGAATCGCGCGCCTTGAAGATCGCCAGCGTGCCATCGCCGATCAGTTTCAGCACATTGCCTCCAGCCTCGTGGATCGAGGAAATCACGGCGTCTGCATACGCATTCAGCATCGGAATGATTTCGTCGGGCTCGGCCGTGTCCGAAATGCGGGTATAGTTCGCGAGGTCGGAGAACCATAGCGCCGCCGAGATGCGCTCGGCCTTACCGCGTGTGATCTTGCCTTCGAGAACATGCCGAGCGGCATCCTCGCCCAGATAGACCTCGGCGATGGTGCGGGCGATGCGTCCCATGGCGGTGCATTTGATCGCCAATGCCAGCGCGGGTGTAAGCTTGCGCAGAACGCGCAGGTCCTCGTCAGGGAAACCCACTCCGGCGGTAGTGGCGAAATGAGAATAGAAACAATCCATCTCACCGATGGTGCCCCCTTCCTCGAACCGGTGCACCAGAGCGAGGTAGTCGGTATGACCATCGGTCTTCAGCGTATCGAGTCCGAAGAAATCGATCGGGTCGCCGAAGCCGATGCGGCGACGCACCTCATCCCCGCCTGTCGTCAGCAAATGATAGAAAGAGGAACGCAGCCAATTCTCGGCGGCGATCCCCTGATGCGACGGGCCATATTCGAACTCGCGTTCGACCACCTGGTTGCCGTCCCAGCGGAAGGCGCGGCCTTCATAGACCGGGTGCAGCGTATCCATCAGCGCCATGGCCCGGTCGACGTTGAGGCCACGCTCGCGGCATCCCTCGCAGAAACCTGCCAGGATGTCGGCTTCCCCCATGCCTTTAAGGCCGCTCTGCATGAGCCAGGAGGCGATTTCGCCAATGTCCTTGTCGTTCATGGATATTTCTCCCGACCCCAGAAGGATTCGCTTTAATACCAAATAGGCAGGCTTGGAATGATGCACAACGCAAAATAGTCCATCCGAAAACAATGATCGCCGCTCCTGCGGAACAGAAGCGGCGATTTGACGCGTAGGATTTATGCGGCCCGTGGTTTTTAGGCTCTCGCGGCCGGCTTCAGCAAGTCTTCCAATCCGATGCGGCGGAAGAGTTCGGCGCGGACGCGGTCGGCGACGCCGTTGACGATTTCCGCGCCGTCTTCAGAGGGATCGATATGGGTGCGGAACGGACGCGTCCCGAAGGGCATGTTGACGACATCGACGATGGCGGTGGCGACCGAGGCGGCATCCGCATCGGCGGGCTCCAGCGAAGCCAGACCCCTCAGCGCGCGGTCCGGAACGCCGGCATAGGGACCATTGTCGTATTCGGCTGCGCGAGCCTTGTCGGCGGGGGCGCCGGAATGGGCAAAGTGATTGGTGCCCTTGGTAAAGGCGCCGGGTACGATGATGGCGGTCTCGATGCCCCAGCGGGTCAGTTCGGAGGCGTAGGAGACGGCAAGCGAATCCATGGCGGCCTTGGCGGCGAAATAGGGCGAAAGATACGGCGGAGTGCCGCCGCGGGCGCTGGACGACGATACCCAAACCACCAGGCCCTTGCCCTGCTTGCGCAGATGGGGAAGTGCCGCACGATTGACGCGCTGAGTGCTCAGGACATTGATGTCGTAGAGCTGGGCGAACTGTTCCGGCGTGAAGGCTTCCGCTGGACCGAAGGACATATGGCCGGCATTGTGAATGATGACGTCGATACGGCCTTCTTGCTCAATAACCCCAGCGATACCGGCTTCGACGGAGGCATCCGAGGCGACGTCGAGTTCGACCGCCTTGAGGTCCATGCCATTCTCCTTGGCGAAGGCGGCGACCTCGGCCACTCGCGGCGCGTAGCGCCCTTCTGTTTCGCGCATACTGGCATAGACGGTGTGGCCAGCCTTGGCGAGGGAACGGGCAGTGAGCGCGCCGAAGCCGCTCGATGCACCGGTGATGACGATAACTTGCTTGCTCATGATCCTGTTCCTTTCGAGGTGGCTATGCTGCGACTGGGGGAGGCTCAGATCATGCCGCCGTTGGCGCGCAACGTCTGGCCGTTGATCCATGCGCCATCCGGGCCGGCAAGGAAGGCGACGGCAGCGGCAATGTCTTGCGGTGTGCCCAAGCGCTCCAGCGGGTTCATCTTGGCCATGCGGTCGATCAGCTCGTCACTCTTGCCGTTGAGGAAGAGGTCGGTGGCCGTCGGGCCGGGAGCGACGGCGTTGACCGTGATCGAGCGGCCGCGCAGTTCCTTGGACATGATGCCGGTCAGCGTCTCGACGGCGGCCTTGGTGGCGGCGTAGACACCGTAAGTCTCGAGCTTGAGCCCGACGATGCTGGTGGAAAGATTGATGATGCGGCCGCCGTCGCGCAGACGCTTGCCGGCTTCCCGCAGCGTGTTGAACGTGCCCTTCAGATTGATGGCGATATGCCGGTCGAAATGGCCATCGTCGGCATCGGCGATCTTGGCGAGCTGCATGATGCCGGCGTTGTTGACGAGGACGTCGACACCACCAAAAGCGGCTTCGGCGGCATCGAACATGCGACGCACGGCTTCGGCATCGGAAACATCGGCCTTGGCGGTCAGCGCCTTACCGCCCTTCTCCTCGATTTTGCGGGCCAGCTCCTCGGCGGCGGCTTCGCTGCCGGAGTAGTTGATGACGACGGTGAAGCCGTCCTTTGCGAGGCGTTCCGCAATCGCGGCGCCGATGCCGCGTGACGCGCCGGTAACGATCGCTACCTTGTTGGAATTATTGGTCATTGTCTTCATCCTTTGCTGTGAGTGCGCCGCAGCGCGTTTCGATGAGAGGAAGATGCCTCTTTTCAGTCGACGGATAATCAGCCATTATTCGGCATCACTATCCGAAATTGCCGAACAAAGAAAAATGGACAGATTCGATGCCATGCGGGTGTTTTCCCGCGTCGTAGAGCGGCGCAGCTTCACTCTGGCGGCCGAAGACACCGGTCTGCCGCGCTCCACCGTTACGGATGCCGTCAAACAACTGGAGGCTCGGCTCGGCGTTCGCCTGCTGCAGCGGACCACGCGGCATGTCAGCCCCACGCTCGATGGCGAGGCCTATTATCAACGCTGCCTGCGCATTCTATCCGATATTGAAGATGCCGAGGGTGCCTTTGCGGGCGCCAAGCCGAAGGGCCTCCTGCGCGTCGATGTGCATGGCACGCTGGCTCGGCATTTCGTATTGCCGAACCTGCCGTCTTTCCTTGCGACCTATCCGGAAATCGAGCTCTACATGACGGAGGGCGACCGCTTCGTTGACCTCGTTCGCGAAGGCATCGATTGCGTGCTGCGCGTCGGTACACCGCAGGACAGCGACATGATCGCGCGCCGCGTCGCCATGCTGGAGGAAATCACCCTGGCCGCGCCTGCCTATATCGAGCGCTTCGGCATGCCTCTGCATCCAGAAGCTCTCGACGGCCACCGCATGGTCGGCTTCCGCTCCTCGGCGACGGGTGGATTGCTGCCGCTGGAATTCATCGTCGACGGGGCGGTGCGCGGCATTACCCTGCCCGCAACGGTCTCGGTCAATGCCGCCGAAAGTTATTTTTCAGCGGCCAAGCTCGGCCTGGGCCTGATCCAGGTGCCGCGCTATCACGCCGAACATGCCTTGAAATCCGGCGAGCTGGTTCATGTCCTCAAAGACTTTCCACTCACGAAGACACCCGTCTCCATGCTCTATCCCCGCAGCCGCCAACTCTCCCCACGCGTACGTGTCTTCATCGACTGGCTCGTCAAGGTTTTTGCCAGACAGAGCGACACGGAAAGCGGGGTCGGATGAATATTCCCTCGAACCGATCAAATAAATGAAATCGGCTCTTTGAATGCGCCGACAGGGCTCCTACGTCGGAAGGGATATTCTCGCCGGCGCCAGGCCGCCAGGAACCAGTGATGTTCGAGAGGGATGGACCCCATGACTGAACAGAAGCAACTGAAGCTTGGGGCCTTCATGCGCCCCGTCAGCCTGCATACGGGCGCATGGCGCTATCCCGGCTCCTATCCGGATGCGAATTTCAATTTCAAGCACATCAAGAGTTTTGCGCAGGCGCTGGAACAGGCAAAATTCGATGCCTTCTTCATGGCCGATCATCTTGCCGTGCTGAACATGCCCGTCGAGGCGTTGAAGCGCAGCCATACCGTGACGTCCTTCGAGCCCTTCACGCTGCTGTCTGCGCTTGCCGCCGTCACCGAAAAGATCGGCCTCGTCGCCACGGCTTCCACCACCTTCGACCAGCCCTATCACATCGCCCGCCGTTTCGCCTCTCTCGACCATATCAGCGGCGGTCGCGCCGGCTGGAATATCGTCACCACATCCAATCCGGACGCGGCGCTGAATTTCGGCCTTGACGAGCATATGGAGCATGGCGAGCGCTATCACCGCGCCCGCGAATTCTACGATGTCGTCACCGGCCTCTGGGACAGCTTTGCCGACGATGCTTTCCTCCGTGATGCCGAAAGCGGTATCTTCTTCGACCCGCAAAAGATGCATGTGCTTGCCCACAAGGGTGAGGAGCTGAGCGTCCGCGGGCCGCTCAACATTGCCCGCCCGCCGCAGGGCTGGCCGGTGATCGTCCAGGCCGGACAATCGGATGCCGGCCGCCAGCTTGCCGCCGAAACGGCGGAAGCGGTTTTCGCCGCTCCTCGCAATCTCGCCGACGGCAAGGCGATCTTCGCCGACATCAAGGGTCGGATGAAGGCGATCGGCCGCAACCCGGATCACCTGAAAATCCTTCCTGCCGCCTTCATCGTCGTCGGCGATACCGTCGAGGAGGCGAAGGCCAAGCGTGCCAAGCTCGACAGCCTCGTCCATTACGAAAGCGCCATCGCCTCGCTGTCGATCGCTCTGGGCCACGACGCCTCTGGTTTCGACCCTGACGGCCCGCTGCCAAAAATCCCGGAAACCAATGCCAGCAAGAGTGGCAGGGAGCGCGTCATTGCATTGGCGGAGGAGGAGAAGCTGACCGTGCGCCAGCTTGCCCAGCGCCTTGGCGGCTATGCCGGCCTCGCCTTCATCGGCACGCCGCAGGCGATCGCCGACGAGATGGAACAATGGCTGCACGAGGAAGGCTCCGACGGCTTCAATGTCGTCTTCCCCTTCCTGCCGCAGGGCCTGCAGGACGTAACCACGCGTGTCGTTCCGGAACTGCAGCGCCGCGGTATCTTCCGTCGCGAATACGAGGGCACGACATTGCGTGATCATCTCGGCTTGCCGCGCCCGCAGAACCGGTTCTTCTCCAAAGCGGCGCAGTGAAAGACAACAGCCGATGAGCCATATCACACCAATCGATTACGATACCGCCTCCGACGCCGTCCGCGCCGAACATGACCGCGAAGTGCAACTGCGCGGCCGCATGACCAATATGAAGCGGACGCTGCTGCATTCGCCGGTGGCACACCGCATCTATGCCGAATGGTTCACGCTGCGCGAAGAGCTCCGCCCGGCGCTGGACGACCGCGCGGTCTGGCTTTTCTGCCATGCGATTTCGCTGGAAAGCCGCTCGATCATCCCGGTCGGCTTTTTCCGCCGTGCGCTGATCAATGCCGGCCTGGCGCCGGAAACCATCGTACCCACCGAAGACGAGGCATTGTTGATCGATTTCGGCAAGGCCATCGTCAGGGATTCCAACGCCGTGCCGGAAGAATTATGGGACCGGCTGAAGGCGCGTTATGACGAACCCACGCTCGCAAACCTCGTCGCTTTCGCCGGCATCATGATTGCCACCGCGATCTACAACAATGTGGTGAAGGTGGATATCGATCCGGAGCTTGGGCCGTATCTGGAAGGGTTTGAGCTGCCCTCGAAGTAACGAAAAGCCACTCAATCCAATCTCACCCCGAAATCACCGTCTCGAACTTCGGATTTCCGCGGATCGTATTGCTGACCGTGCAGATCTCGTCCTCGGCGGCATGCGCGATGGCATTGCGTATCTCGTCGCCGAAGTCGCCCTTGATGGTGAAGGCGATGTTGAATTTTTCGACGCGCGACAGCCCTTCCGTCGCCTTTTCGCCGGTCACCACGGCGGTGACCTCCGTCAGCTTATCGAGCACGCCGAGGCTGCTCGCAGCCATACGGGCGCTGAGCACGAGGCAGGCGGACAATGAGGAATAAAGCAGGTCGAGCGGATTGAAGCCCGGATGCGACGGCGAGGTGACGATATCGATCTCGCCGCCTGTCACCGTCGTCACATGCGGAAGGCCGGTGCGGCCGACCGTCGCCGTCGCGCCGGTCTGTCTCGTCTTCACCTTCAGTTCGGCCATCTTGAAAATCCCTCGGATACAATCGTTGAAACTGCTCCCCAAAACATAGGGATTCCCCTCACAAGACACAATTGGCGTTCCCTGCCCTTGCGTGTTCGCGTCAGTTGAGTCACCAAATGGTTACTAGCCCATCGCAGACAGGCAGATTTCGACATGACCGTTTCCGATCCCCGCGCCTTCCTCACCTCCCTCTTCAATGCCGCCGTCCGCGCTGCCGATCCTTTGACCGGCATCCGCGCCCATCTGCCGGCAAAGCCGAAAGGGCGGACGATCGTCATCGGCGCCGGCAAGGGTTCGGCGCAGATGGCAGCCGCTCTGGAGCAATGCTGGGACGGTCCGCTGGAAGGGCTGGTGGTGACGCGTTATGGCTTCGCCACCCCGTGCCGCCACATCGAAATCGTCGAAGCCGCTCATCCCGTGCCTGACGAGGCCGGCCTCGTCGCCTCCGGTCGACTGTTGAAACTGGTCCAAGGATTGACCGAGGATGACCTGGTGATTGCGCTGATCTCCGGCGGCGGTTCGGCGCTGCTGCCCTCCCCGGCCGGCGCCCTTACCCTTGCCGACGAGATCGCCGTCAACAAGGCACTGCTCGCCTCCGGCGCGCCGATTTCGGCGATGAACATCATCCGCAAGCATCTATCGACCATCAAGGGCGGCCGCCTCGCGGCATCGGCCTATCCGGCAAAGGTCGTCTCGCTGGTGGTCTCAGACATTCCGGGCGACGATCCGGCCCTCGTCGCCTCCGGTCCGACGGTTCCCGGCGCCGGCACGCGCGCCGAAGCGCTCGACCTCATCCGCCTCTACCGCATCGAGCTGCCCGCCGCCGTTCTGGCGCATATCGAAAAGCCGGAAGCTGATGCACCGCGGCCAGATGACCCGCGCTTTGCAGCCAACGAGGTGCATGTCATCGCCTCGGCCGGTGTCTCGCTGGAAGCCGCGGCCAAAGCGGCGCGCGAGGCCGGCATCGAGGCAGCGATCCTGTCCGATGCGATCGAAGGTGAAGCGCGGGAGGCAGCGCATGTACATGCCGCCGTCGCCCGCGAGATCCTGCATCGCAACCGGCCTTTCACCAAGCCGATCGTGTTGCTGTCGGGTGGTGAGACGACGGTAACACTGACCGGCAAGGGCAAGGGCGGTCGAAACTCTGAATTCCTGCTATCGCTCGCGATCGACATCGACAGTCACACCGGCATTCACGCCATGGCCGCCGATACCGATGGCATCGACGGTAGCGAAGACAATGCCGGCGCCTTTGCCGACGCAAGCACAGTGGCGCGGCTGCGCAAGGCTGGGCTGGTACCCGCCGAAATGCTGAGAAACAACGACGCTTGGTCGGCCTTCAACGCAATCGGTGACCTCTTCGTACCCGGCCCAACGGGAACGAATGTCAATGATTTCCGAGCCATCCTGATCGCTTGATCGAAAGGATCGGACGATATCAGTGATTGGTGGGGCAATCCTCACAGCGCCAGTAGGCCGGCGCTGTCGATGTCCACCGAAAGAAATGCCTATGACAATGGACGCATTCGATTTCGACGACATGCGTTTTTTGGGCAATGACGAACGGCTTAGGTTTACTGTTGCGCTCGTTCTTCCATTGCTCAAGCTTCGTGACGGCCATCATTTTCCCCCAACTCATTACTTTCCGCCTCGATTATGACTTACCTAAAGTAGACTGCCCTTATGAAAGAATTATTGCGAGCGTGACAAGGCACTTATCCCGCACATTTTCAAAGTGCTAATACGAAAGATCGAACAAACAGCTTCACTCTAATCCTTTCGGATTAGCCCCGATCGACTGAAGGACGAGTTCCTCGTCCCGATACGGATTGTCTTCCTTCGCCCGCTTCGGATTTCGGAGCTGCGACCCTGCCGAGATTCGGCAGCAGAAATTATTTCTGCGGCACTAGACGCAGCGAAAGGCTCTCTTACCTAAAATATGATTTTGGAGGGACCATCATGTACCATTTCCGCCAGCGGATAATATCCGCGGCCACTATCTTTGCCTTCGGGCTCTTTTCCATCACTACCGTTCAAGCCGCAGCACCGCAGCCGGTCGAAGCCGAGCATGGGATGGTGGTGACTGCCCAGCATCTCGCGACCGATGTCGGCGTCAACGTACTGAAGAGCGGCGGCAATGCCGTGGATGCCGCAGTTGCGGTCGGCTATGCCTTGGCCGTGGTCTATCCGGTCGCAGGCAATATCGGCGGCGGTGGCTTCATGACCATCCGGCTGAAGGACGGCAAGACGGCCTTTCTCGATTTCCGCGAGCGCGCGCCACTCGCTGCAACCAAGACCATGTATCTCGACGACAAAGGCAACGTCGTCAAAGGCGCAAGCACGGATGGCTATCTCGCCGTCGGCGTGCCGGGTTCCGTCATGGGCTTCGAGACCGCGCGTGAGAAATACGGCACGAAATCCCGCCAGGAACTGATGGCGCCCGCAATCCGCTACGCCAAGGAAGGTTTTACCCTGAACCAGGCCGATGCCGCCGAGTTGAACCACGGCAAGAAATGGCTGGCGCGCGATCCGGCCACCGCCGCAATCTTCGTCAAAGGGGACGGCAAACCCTTCGCCACCGGCGATACACTGACCCAGCCGCAGCTTGGCGCGGCCCTCTCCAGCGTTTCGGAACAAGGCCCTGATGGCTTCTATAAGGGCTCGACCGCCGATGCGATCGTCAAGGCCAGCCACGACAAGGGTGGCATCCTGGCCAAGGAGGATTTCGAGCAATACAAGGTCCGCGAACTCGACCCGGTGAAGTGCAATTACCGGGGCTATGAGATCATCTCCTCACCACCGCCCTCTTCCGGCGGCGTGATCATCTGCGAGATTCTCAACGTGTTGGAAGGCTATCCGCTTTCCTTTACCGGCTACGCTTCGGCTGACACCGTGCATCTCATGGTCGAGGCCATGCGCCATGCCTATGTCGATCGCAATTCCGCGCTCGGCGATCCCGATTTCGTCAACAATCCCGTCAGCAAGCTGCTGGATAAGGACTACGCAAAGAAGATCCGCGACAGCATCGATCCCTATCGCGCCGGCGTCTCCAAGGATCTGATGCCGAAGGGCCTCGGCGAGAGCCATGAGACGACGCATTATTCGATCATCGACAATGACGGCAATGCGGTTGCCGTCACCTATACGCTGAACGGCTCCTTCGGGGCCGGCGTGGTCGCACCCGGCACCGGCATCCTGCTCAACAACGAGATGGACGATTTCACCGCCAAACCGGGCGTACCGAACCTCTACGGTCTGGTTCAAGGCGAGGCCAACGCCGTCCAGCCGAAGAAGACACCGCTTTCCTCCATGAGCCCGACGATCGTCGCCAAGGACGGCAAGCCCTTCATGGTGATCGGCAGCCCCGGCGGCGCGCGCATCATCACCATTACGCTCGAAGCGATCATCAACGTTATCGATTTCGGCATGGATATTCAGCAGGCGATCGACGCACCGCGGATACATCATCAGTGGCTGCCGGATAAGGTTTATACCGAGCCCTACACGCTGTCTCCCGACACGATCAAACTGCTGACCGGCATGGGCTATAATGTCCAGGTCGGCGGCGATTGGCCGGTCTGGGGTCAGGCCGCCGGCATCCTCGTCGGCGGCAAGAGCCTCGGTCAAATCGCCGAGGGAGGCGGCGCGCGCTATAACGGAGCAATGGATAGCCGCGCCGGCTCGGGCTTGGCTGAAGGGTACTGATCTTCAGGCGATCTTGGCGAGTTCGGCCAGGACAGTTTCAAAGGGCGTCGGCGCAACCACATGTTCGTTGACGCCTGCTGGCTCGAAGTCAATCCAGCCGGAGTTGAAGCTTTCGATCATCTCGATGCGCGGCTCCGGCCAGGCAGCCCCCTGTGCCCTGAAACGCTCTTCCCACTCGGCGCGCGGGACAGGCTTGGCAACGACCGGACGACCGATGGCCTGGCCGATCAGGGTTGCGATTTCGATCTGGCTATAGCGCTTCGGCCCTTCGATCTCGATCACCCGGCGGTCGGTCCAGTTCTCGGTCATTGTCCTGGCGGCGATGGCGCCGATATCGGCGGTGGCGACCATTGGATAGGGCTTGTCGAGCGGTGCCAGATAGCTTGGCATTTCACCGGTCGCGCGCGCCGGCGCTATATCCCACAATGAATTCTCCATGAACCAGGTCGGCCGCAGAGTGGCAACCGGCATGGTCAGTGGCGCCAGCGCCTCTTCCAGCATGTGAACCTGAGTGATGAGCCCGAGGCCGGAGGTACGCTGGCCACCGATCGACGACAACATCACGACCTTGCCCGGCTGCGCGCGCTGGATGGCGGCCGCCTGCGCCGCCGCATCCTTGCGGGCGCTAGGGAAGCCCGGATCGGGCGCGAAATTCGGCGAGGCCATGACGAAGACGCCTTCGGCACCGTCGAAAGCCTGCGCAAGCGCATCGGCATCATCGAAGGTGGCGACGGCCACTTCAGCGCCGAGCTTTTCCCATTCCGCGCCCTTCGCCCGGTCGCGAAGGACGGCCCGGACCTTGTGCCCAGCGTTAATGAGTGCGCGTGCTGTCGTGCCACCGACCTTGCCTGTGACGGCAGTGATTGCAAACATGATCTTCTCCTTGAAGATGTGGTTAGGTTTTGGAAGTCAGGCGGGCCGGTACGCCGTCAAAAATCGCCCGCATCACGCGGCGCGGCGACGAATGCAACACTTCCTGAGGATGTTCATGGCAGGCCCCGCTTTGGCTTCGTAAACATTATGCAACGGGATAGCTCATGACTTAAGTGCCGTTATGTCAGCTTATTCATGACAAAGAATCAACAATCGAGACACACCATCTTACGCGGGAAAACAGACTGTGATCGATGCAACCGCCGCTGCCGCCGTCACCTGTTCATCTGGCATTCATCGGTTGTGACATTCCTGCCCGGCTGCGACGTTTTTTCCATTTCGATCAATAAGATTTGCAAATTCGGATATAGTCATCCCGCGTGAGCGGGAGTATACCGGGCCCCGTTCCAATCGGCCTTTGCGCCGTCACCAGACTCGCGGTTCTGTCTTTGGACCCCACCGCGCCATCGAGAGCGATCCCCGACAATGTCGGACCAGATTTTCCAGGCCGCCCCAACCCGGCGGGCCGTACCTAATTTTCGTGTAATCGCGCTTATCGTAGCAAGCGCCATGTTCATGGAGCAGCTTGACGCGACCGTGCTCGCCACAGCGCTGCCGACCATGGCGAGAGACTTCGGCGTCAGCGCGCCAGCGATGAGTATCTCGCTCACGTCCTATCTTCTGAGCCTGGCGATCTTCATTCCCGCCAGCGGCGCCATTGCAGACCGCTTCGGATCGCGCACCGTCTTCCGGTCCGCCATCGCGGTTTTCGTCGTCGGCTCGCTTCTGTGCGCGCAGGCGCCGAACCTGTTCTTCCTCGTGATCGCGCGATTGCTGCAGGGTCTCGGCGGAGCGATGATGCTGCCTGTGGGACGTCTCGTGTTGATGCGCAGCGTCGCCCGCAAGGACATGGTCAACGCCATGTCCTGGCTACTGATCCCGGCGCTTGTCGGCCCCATCCTCGGCCCGCCCGTCGGCGGCATGTTCGTGACCTATCTCGACTGGCGCTGGATCTTCTACATCAACGTGCCGATCGGCGTTATCGGCTTCATCTTGGTGTCGATGTTCATCGAAGAGGTAAAAGGGCCGCGCAATGGCCGCTTCGACCTTTCCGGCTTCATCCTGTCAGGCATCTCGCTTGGCTCGCTGCTCTTCGGTTTCGAAATGTCGAGCCGCGAAGGCGAAGGCTATCTGGCCGTCTTCCTGATCTCGATTGGCCTACTGTTCGGCATCGCCTATCTGCGACATGCCCGCAAGCATCCGTCGCCGATCATGGATTTCTCGCTGATGAAGGTGCCGACGTTCCGCACCTCGGTCATCGCCGGCTCGCTGACGCGCATCAGCCAGGGCGCCCATCCCTTCCTTATCCCGCTGATGCTGCAGCTCGGCTTCGGTCTTTCGGCCGCTACAGCCGGCCAGATCGCCATTGCGACCGCGCTCGGCTCCATGGCCATGAAGCCTTTTCAGGTCCGCATCCTGCGCACGCTCGGCTTCCGCACCGCCCTTATCGTCTTCGGTCTGATTGGCACGCTCGGCTATGGAATGTGCGCCATTTTCCAGCCGAATTGGCCGTTGCCTGTCATCTTCGTGATCCTGTTCTTCTGCGGCTTCTTCATGTCGTTCCAGTTCACAGCCTACAACACGATCGCTTATGACGAGATCGAACGTGACCGGATGAGCATCGCGACCAGCTTTTATTCGACCTTCCAGCAGTTGATGCTCTCGCTCGGCATCTGCGTCGCCGCTCTTGCCCTGCATGGCTCGATGCAGTTCGGCGGCCATGCGAAGGCCGAGATGATCGACTTCTCCGTCGCCTTCATCGTCGTCACGGCCATTGCGCTGCTCGCAGTGATCTGGAACGCCAGCTTTTCGCGCACCGCCGGCACGGAGATCAGCGGCCACCGCAAGAAGTCGCCCGAGGATTCACTCGGGGGACACTGATTCCCCGAGTGTCGAAAAGCTCGCCAGGAACACAAGATACAAAAAAGGCCGGGCTAACCCGACCTCTTCCTTCATCGTCTCAACGATCTTTGCCAGTACATCCATGGTCAAAGATCGGAAGCAAATGCCTTACAGGGATTCGAGCTGATCAGCCGACATCTTGCCCGAGCGCTTGTCCTTGACAAGCTCGTAGGAAATCTTCTGGCCGTCACGAAGAGTGCTCATTCCAGCGCGCTCAACCGCGGAAATATGCACGAAGACGTCCGTCGCGCCGTCATCAGGCTGAATGAAACCAAAACCCTTGGTAGCATTGAACCACTTTACAGTACCTGTGCTCATAACAATGACCTTTCAATCACTCATGTAGAGATCGCATCCAGACAACCGTCTGGTGCAGTAGACCGATTTTGAGAGGGAAGTTCGTCAATGTCGCGCAGAGTGCGTCGAGGCAAAGTTCGTTCACCAATATCGATGCGCAGCTTATAGCTGAGGGCTGGATACCCCACAAGGCGAAATATCAGAAATATCGAAAATGACTAGATATTTCGCATAAATCGACTCGCGTGACATAAAACTATCGTTTATCGAGGATCAAATTCGAATAGTCTTTTTGTAGCTATTTCCGAGTTTTTTGCGTCGTCCTATATAAGATTCATCGGCACTTTTCTTTTTACGTCCCCCCGGCTTCATTGCGGCAATTCCGCCTTATTTCCGGGGAGCGCTGGAATTCCCAGCAATACGAATGCCACCCGATACAGGATGGATCTCCCTCCTTGTGGGCGCGGATGCTTACCCGCTCAAATCCACAGGAAACGCCAACGCCGACACAAACCCTGGAGGCCAAGATGGCGCCGCCCAATAAAGACAATCTTTTCGGATCCAAGAGAGAGGCAGCGCTGGTCAAGTCCAGCCAGCTCGACTCCACCGTCAAGGAAATCATCGCCAGCGAACAGATGACCCGCGAACGCAAAACGGCGCGCCTGAGGGAACTGCGCCTCGAGAAAGAGGCGCTGCAGCCGCCACCAGAGCCGAAGACAAAGGCCAAACGAAAGACGGCCAAGGCAGTCAAATAGGCAAAACTTGATCCGTGCCTGGCACGGTTCAGAGGCGGACGTTGCGCTTTTGGTGAACACAGCCTCCACGGACCGCGCATTGAACTGGCGGATGCTTCCGCCCTAAATAGCGACCAATTGCACAATCCATCTGGAGCATCGTCATGGTCGCCGGCATTCACCACATCACGCTCATCACCCGCAAGGTGCAGGCGAATGTCGATTTCTACGCCGGCTTTCTCGGCCTACGGCTGGTCAAACGCACCGGCGGCTTCGAAGACGCCACGCAGTTGCACCTCATCTATGGCGACGCGATCGGATCGCCGGGCTCGCTGGTGACCTTCCTTGTCTGGGAGGACGGCTCTCCGGGACGTCCCGGCGTCGGACAAGTCGGCGAAATCTCGCTGGCCATCGATCCCATGAGCATCGGTTTCTGGCTGACGCGCGCCTTGAGCGCAGGGCTGAAACCCGAAGGCCCTTCCGAGGAATTCGGCGAACCGGTTCTACGGCTGAAAGACCCAGATGGCGTTATCATCAAACTTGTCGGCGTAGGTGAATTACAATCGGCCGCACCTTGGGCAAGCGACAAAATCCCGCCAGAACATGCCATCCGGCGCATTCGCGGCGCGACGCTGTTCAGCGAGACGCCCGAGGAGACGCAAAAGCTTCTCTTGGAGCATTTCGGCTACCGGCTGCAAGCGGTCGATGGGGCGATCAGCCGCCTCATTTCCGAACCCGGTGATATCATCGACATCCGCGATGCCCGTGGTTTCTGGGCAAGTGCGCCGGGAACCGGCACGGTCGACCACGTGGCGTTTCGTGCCTCCGACGATGCCGAACTGCAAGCGGTGCGTACGGCGCTGCAGGCGATCAATTCCTGGCCGACAGCGATGCATGATCGCAAATATTTCCGCTCGCTCTATGTCCGGGAACCCGGCCGCATCCTGTTCGAACTCGCAACCGATGCGCCGGGCATGCTGATCGACGAAGACGAGGCAACACTCGGCACGCGCCTGTTCGCCCCCGATGACAAACCGGAACGGCTGGCGGAGCTGAGCGTGATCCTGCCGCAATTCTCAATGCCCGGCGAGCCGCGCGTCATCTATCGCGATCTGCCGTTCGTGCATCGCTTCTTCACGCCGGAGGAGCCGGACGGTACCGTCTTCATCTTGCTGCATGGCTCGGGCGCCAGCGAAACATCACTGATGCCGATTGCCCATAAGATCGACCCGCGGGCAACGTTGCTCGGCGTGCGTGGCCGCGCGCTCGAGGAAGGCTCGCCGCGCTGGTTCCGCCGCATCACGCCCTTCTCCTTCGATCAGGCCGACATCGCCAGCGAAGCCGAAGCCTTCGCCGCCTTCATCGATGGCGCGATCCGCACCTACGACCTCGATCCCGAGCGTATCGTCTATATCGGCTATTCGAACGGCGCGAACCTCATCAATGCCATGCTGTCGCTGCAGCCGCATCTCATCCGCCGCGCTGTACTGCTACGCTCCATGGCCGCGCTGACCGATCCGCCGCCGGCGGACATGTCGAACGCCGATGTACTGATCATCGCTGGCGAGAAGGACGACTATGGACACCACGCGCAACCGCTCGCCGAACGGCTTAATGCCGGCGGCGCGACGATGAACCAGCAAACGATCCCCTACGGCCACGAATTGACAGACGCGGATGTGCCGATCATCCAGGCATGGTTGAAGCGCTCGAACTGAGCGCTTCAACTCTTGTAATTGGAACCTTCAGGTGACGGATCACCCCTTGAACGTATAGGCGGCGATCGACTCAGGCTTCATCTCGATCGAGAAGCCAGGCAGACTTGGCGGCATGTAGGCGGCGTCGCGGATCACGCAAGGGTCGATGAAATGTTCATGCAGGTGGTCGACATATTCGATCACGCGACCATCCTTGGTGCCGGAGACGGCGACGTAGTCGATCATCGACAGGTGCTGCACATATTCGCAGAGGCCGACGCCGCCGGCATGCGGCCAGACAGGCAGGCCATATTTCGCGGCAACGAGAAGCACTGACAGGACTTCGTTCAGCCCGCCCATGCGGCAAGAATCGATCTGCACGATGTCGATGGCGCCTTCGGCGATGAACTGCTTGAACATGATGCGGTTCTGGCACATCTCGCCGGTCGCGACCTTTACCGGCCCGATCGCCTGGCGGATCTTGCGATGGCCGGCAACATCATCGGGGCTGGTCGGCTCCTCGATGAAGAAGGGCTTCGCAAAAGCGAGCTTTTGCACCCAATCGATCGCCTGGCCCACCTCCCAGACCTGGTTGGCATCGATCATCAAATAGCGATCGGGACCGATCACTTCGCGGGCGATGGTGAGACGGCGGATATCGTCCGCAAGATCGCGGCCAACCTTCATCTTCACATGATTGAAACCGGCATCGATTGCCTCCTGGCAAAGACGGCGCAGCTTGGCATCATCATAGCCGAGCCAGCCGGCCGAGGTCGTGTAGCAGGCATAACCTTCACGCTCGAGGGTGGCGATGCGCTCCGCCTTGCCCGCCTCAGCCTTCTTCAGGATTGCCACGGCTTCGTCGCGGGTTAATACGTCGGTCAGGTAGCGGTAATCGACGATATCGGCAATGTGCTCCGCATCCATCTCCGCCACCAGCCGCCAGACCGGCTTGCCAGCCTCCTTGGCGAGCAGGTCCCAGACAGCGTTGACGACGGCACCAGTGGCCAGATGCATCGCGCCCTTCTCCGGGCCGATCCAGCGGAGCTGGCTGTCGCTGGTCAGATGCCGCCAGTATTTACCGGGATTTTCCAACACGCCGGCAAGCTCCGTGCCGACGACCAGATGGCGCATCGCCTCGATCGCCATGCAGCAGATGTCGTTGCCGCGACCGATGGTAAAGGTCAAGCCGTGGCCTTCGAGGCCCGGCTTGTCGGTATCAAGAATGACGTAGGCCGCCGAATAATCCGGATCGGGATTCATCGCATCGGAGCCGTCGAGGCTCTGCGAAGTCGGAAAGCGCAGATCGAATACGCGGAGATTGGTGATGCGCGTCATGGGAAAACTCCTTCTAATTCCGTCGGGCGATCTCTCCGACACTCACCCGAGGCCGAACTCTTCCCAGATCGCCGCATTATGCTCGCCGACATGCGGGGCTGCACGTTCGAATTTTGGCCGTTGCCCGTCAATACGAACCGGCGAGCGCGTGGTGCGTACGGAAACGCCGTCGTCGCGGGCAACCGTCTGCAGCATGTCCAGCACGCCAAATCCCTCGCTCTGCAACAGTTCCGGCCAGTTCAGCACCTTGGCACACCAAATGTCTGCCGGTTCCAGAATGGCCAGCCATTCATCCACGGTGCGGGTGGCTATGCGCGCCGAGATCAGCGCCTTTATGTCGTCGCGCGCCGTAAACCAGCTTTTCGGATCGTCGCGGTAGGGCGCAAGCTCTTCCATGCCGAGAAGGTCGGCTAGCTTCGAAATCGGCGTCATGGCGATGGCGAGATAGCCGTCGGTGGCGGGATAAACGCCGTATGGCGCGGAAAGATAGGCATGCGCACTGCGGAACCCGGAGCGCTGGGGCAGCTTGTTGCCGCTGTTCATGTGGACAGTCAGCACCTCCACCTGCAGATCGACCAGTGCCTCCAGCAGGCTCGTCTCCACCAGCCCGCCCTTGCCGGTGACGCCACGGCGCACCAGCGCCGCCAGAATACCCTGGGCGGCGGCCGCACCCGCCAGCATATCGCCGATCGCCAAGCCGAACGGCACCGGCCCCTGCCCCTCATCGCCATTCAGCCACATGACACCAGAGCGAGATTGCGCCAGCAAATCCTGCCCCGGGCGCGACACCCAGGGACCCTCGTCGCCGTAGCCGCTGATCGAGCAATAGACGAGCCGCGGATTGAGCTTCTGCGCAGCCTCATAATCCAGCCCAAGCCGCTCGATGACGCCCGGCCGGAAATTCTGTACCAGGACGTCGGCCTTGGCGATCAGCTTGCGCAGCGCCTGTATGTCGCGCTCGTTTTTCAAGTCGACCGCCAGGCTTTCCTTCGAACGGTTGATCGCGTGGAAAATGGTCGAATCGCCGCTCTCGCTATCGCTCAGATAAAGCCGTCGCGAGAGATCGCCTGCCTCCGGCCGCTCGATCTTGATGACTCTCGCGCCGAGATCCATCAGTCTCAGGGTGCAATAGGGGCCGGACAGGAACTGGCTCATATCTACGACCACCAGGCCGGCCAGCGGCAATTCCTTCTCCACCACCATGACTATTTCCGCTTCCCTCGCATCAATCCGGTCGCCGACCTCCGCTTCGACAGAGATTTCCCCCGCCGAATCCCCTGCGTCCCGCACCGCATTTTTCTTATGTGAATAGTATTTTCACATATGGATGACTTTTGCAAATGAAAAGAGTTGCCGTGATCACGCGATCCTTCAGCGAAGCCCACGCGAAAATGCGCTATAGCTTTCGCACCCATGCGGATTGTTGGAAGGAGATTTTGGAATGACGACAGTCAAATTGCTCGACGATGCGGAAGCCGAGGCGATCCCGGCGGTGAAGGCCGTTTTCGATGACATCCGCGCCGTCAGAAAATCCGATTTCGTCAATAATTTCTGGCGTGGCCTCGCCAATGATCCGGCACTTTTGAAGCGCACCTGGGAGGGGCTTAAGGCGGTGATGATGGCTGACGGCGCACTCGATCCGTTGGTTCGCGAGATGATCTATATCGCCGTGTCCACCGCCAACGGCTGCACCTACTGCGTTCATTCCCATACCGCTGCCGCCAGGGCAAAGGGCATGACAGACGCACAGCATGGCGAATTGCTGGCCGTCATCGGCCTTGCCGGACAGACGAACCATCTGGTGACGGCAATGCAGATCCCCGTCGATCCGGAATTTGACGTCAGCCGCCGCTGATATCGCATAAAAGAACCCGCTGGCGCGAACCAGCGGGTTCCTCAATAAATCATGCGCTATTTCTTACCGGTCTGACTGTTCCGCCGCCTGGGTCTCGGCAGCAACAACGGCGGCGACATCGACACCATTGTTGACGACCAGAAGGCGCTTGCGAACGAGAACGCCCATGACCCGGGCTGCGGTCGAAAAGGTCATTGTATCGAGAGGACCTTCGCCCTCCCAGGGCTTGGTCAACCGTTCGGTGACGGCCGAAACGATGTTGTTGGGCACGATATCGGTGCATTCACGCATGGCTTCGAAAACGACGCTCACGGGAACGACCTTCCCTTCGAACATCACGATCGGTTCAGTGACTTCTGTGTCCCATTCCTCGAAAGCATAGAGCGCTTCCCTGAAGAGCTGCTGCAAAGTAATGGGGGCATGACCCTCATGAAGGGGCGGCAAGGCATTGCTCATGTCTGTCTCCTTTCAAGTGGAAGTCCGGCGCATAATTTGAAAAACTATCCGGTCTCTCGCGGAGAGGCCTACGCGCTGCTTCTGAATCTGGCGCGCCCCGAATGCATTTGATCGGACGAGCGGCGCGGCAAACCATTTTCCGACCGGCGCAACGCGGGATAACACGAAATGTTCCCACCGGTCATTTAACTTGATAGAGTCTATAGATTAATCTCGACTTGAAAAGCCTCTTTCGAAAGTTTCTGTGATTCCCTATATTTTTGAAGGGTTTCGCCGTAGGCTGGTAGAATACTTCACCTTTGGAAGAGGCTCGACTCGCCCCTTCCGTAGCGAAAGGACAGCCATGAGCAACGATCATGGACACGATCACGGCCACCACCACGAACCTGTCGATTGGCGCGAACATGGTGTCAAGATCATCCCCGGAAATGCGCTCGATCCGAATACGGCGCAGACGCCGGGCATGAACCGGGCCACCGCTATCAATCATGCCCGCGCGGGCGCCGAGAAGATCTGGGCCGGAACGGTGACGATCCACGCCAACGCCAAGACCGGCGCCCATCATCACGGCGATCTCGAAAGCATCATCTATGTCGTCAAGGGCAAGGCGCGGATGCGTTGGGGCGAAAACCTGGAATTCGTCGCCGAAGCCGGCCCCGGCGACTTCATCTACGTGCCGCCCTTCGTGCCGCATCAGGAGATCAACGCCAGCCGCGACGAAACGCTGGAATGCGTGCTTGTCCGCTCCGGACAGGAGCCCGTCGTCGTCAATCTCGATATCGAACCGGTGGAAAAGCCGGAAGAAGTGCTCTGGAAAGATCCAATCCATCGCTGATTTGCACAATTTCGATGCAGTTGGAATCGTCGCGGCACAAAAATCGACTATCTCTATAGAAAATTAGTTCTAGATCTGCGGTACGCCAAAAAGAGTTTTTCAGAAGTGCGGCGCACAACAAATGATCCTGCTTCGCGTGACCCACAACCGTCTGAGATGATCCATGCGGTCAACGAGACGATGGCGTCTCAATCACATGGAACAGGATTTCCCATGACGAAAAAGTCTTCTGAAGGTCTCGCTGCCTTGCGCTTCTCGCGCCGGACCGGCCTTGCGGCTCTCATTGCCTCCGCTGTCGCCGTTTTCGGCCTGACGGCAGCCGCCCCCTCCTTTGCCGCCGACAAGACGATCAAGGTCGGCATCATGAGCGGCGAAGATGAAGATGTCTGGCGCGTGGTCACTGCGGAAGCCGCCAAGAAGGGCCTGAAGATCGAAACCGTGGCCTTCAACGACTATACCCAGCCAAACGAAGCACTGGAGCGCGGCGAAGTCGACGCCAATGCCTTCCAGCACCAGCCTTATCTCGACAACCAGATCAAGCAACACGGCTATCATATCGTCCGCGTCGGCTATACCGGCGTCTGGCCCATCGGCCTCTACACCAAAAAATACAAGGCGGTTGCCGACCTGCCGAAGGGCGCGGTCATCGGCGTGCCGAACGATCCGTCCAACGAGGGCCGCGCTTTGCGCGTGCTGCAGAATGAGGGCGTCATCAAGCTCAAGGACGGCACCGGCATTCTCGCCACCACCGCCGACATCATCGAGAACCCGAAAAATGTCGAAATCAAGGAGCTCGACGCCGGCATCGTCGGTCGCTCGATCGACGATCTCGATGCCGCCGTCGTCAACACCGACTGGGCGCTGAAGAGCGGGCTTTCGCCGAAGGACCGCATTGCGCAGGAGCCGATCGATGGCAACCCTTACCGCAACTTCATCGCCGTCAAGCAGGGCAGCGAGAATGAGTCCTGGGTGAAGACGCTGGTCGCCTCCTATCAGAACGATACGGTCAAGACTGAGTTCGACAAGGTCTACAAAGGCACCGGCCTCAGCGCCTACTAACACCAATTCGGCGCCGGGGGCAGCGCTGAGCACCAAGGCGGCTGGGGCATTTTTTGCTCGGGCCGCCTTCGGTGTTCCAGGATATCAATGCCCGACGACGCAAAGCCGAAAGAAGATTGATATGAATTCCTTCGTTTCCGCCACTGCCATCAAAGGACATGCCCCGCCCGGCACGTCGCAGGGCGATGAGATCGTCCGCCTCGTTGATGTCAGGCGCCGGTTTGGCACGAACCCTGCGCTCGACGGTATTTCGCTCACGGCCCGCCGTGGCGAGATCGTCGGCATCATCGGCCGCAGCGGTGCCGGCAAGTCAACGCTGATCCGCTGCCTGAACGGGCTGGAACGTGCCGACAGCGGCGAAATCCATATCGAAGGACGCAATATCGTCGGCCTGTCGGAAAACGAACTGCAGCCGCTGCGCCGCCGCATCGGCATGATTTTCCAGCATTTCAATCTGCTTTCGGCAAAGACCGTCGAAGACAATGTCGCCCTTCCACTGAAGATCGAAGGTATCGCCAAGGCGGAGCGGCTGGCGCGTGCCCGCGAGTTGCTCGAACTCGTCGGTCTTGCCGACAAGGCGAAGGCCTATCCCTCGGCTCTCTCTGGCGGGCAGAAGCAGCGCGTCGGCATCGCCCGGGCACTGGCCGCCCGCCCCGCCCTTCTCCTTTCCGACGAAGCGACCTCCGCCCTCGATCCCGAGACGACACGCTCGATCCTGACGCTGCTGAAGGATATCAACCGCAAGCTTGGCCTGACGATCCTGCTCATCACCCACGAGATGGAAGTGGTGCGCGCGATTGCCGATCGTGTGGCCGTCATCGATGCGGGCCGCATCGTTGAGAAAGGCCCGGTCTGGCAGATTTTCGCCAATCCGCAGACTGAGATCACCGCAAGCCTGCTCAGCACCATCCGCCCGCAGCTTCCGGAACATATCGCCGAGCGACTGTCGCAGGCACCGGGCACCGAGGCGATTTTAAGCGTCGATCTCGCCGGCCCGGCCGCGCAAGGCGCGCTCTTCGCCGAGCTTTCGGCAGCGCTGCCGCATTCCTTCCGCCTGGTGCATGGCGGCATCGACCATATTCAGAACCAGCCCGTCGCCCGCTTCTTCATCGCTGTGCCGACCCGCGATGCAACGCTGCCAGCGCAGGTGACTGATTTTCTGACGGCCCGGACCGCCCGGGTGGAGGTTCTAGGCTATGACAACTGACATCATCCTCGGCCTGCTCTGGCGCTCCTTCTGGGAAACGATCTGGATGACTGGAGCATCCGGCCTGATCTCGCTCGTCATCGGCCTGCCGCTCGGCCTCGCGCTGGTCATCACCGGCCGTGACGGCATCGCCGAACAGCTCACCGTCAACCGCATCCTCGCGGCGTTGGTCAACGGCTTCCGCGCCGTGCCGTTCATCATCCTGTTGATCGCATTGATCCCGCTGACGCGGCTGCTCGTCGGCACCGCGCTTGGCACGACTGCGGCAATCGTGCCGCTTACCATCGCGGCGATACCCTATTACGCCCGCATCGCCGAAGTTTCGCTGCGCGAGGTCGATCGCGGCCTGATCGATGCCGTACGCGCCATGGGTGGCAACCGCTGGACCATCATCCGGGAAGTGCTGGTGCCGGAAGCACTGCCCGGGATTGTCGCAGGCTTTACGGTGACGCTGGTCACCCTGATCGGTGCCTCGGCCATGGCCGGCACCATCGGCGGCGGCGGCCTCGGCGACCTCGCGATCCGCTACGGCTACCAGCGCTTTGAGACCGACGTAATGATCGCCGTCGTCATCGTGCTGATCATCCTCGTCTGCGGCATGCAATGGCTTGGCGACCGCCTGGTCGCAAAGCTCGATCATCGCTGATACTCATCGGTCAAATCCGATGACGGAATGCGGCTGCCGGATGGTTCGACGGCAGCCGCCCATCAGCTTGGATGAACAACTTCTCCTGCAACGTCGCCGGCTCATAGGCGTCTGCGCGAATTCACCCGCTGCCGTCTGCGTGGCAACCTGCAACTTCAGTTTCGGGTGACCGGCTTCGAGCGCATCCGTGACACCGTTTCGCGCTCCGCCCGCTTGCAGCGCATCGGCGGCAGGCCCCGGTCCATCAGGGCCATATCTTCCAGCACCATGTCGCCCATTTTCTTGAAGGCGCTGTCGAGGGCACCGGCGCGATGCGCCGAGCGGATGAAGCCTTTGAGGCCGCGCACCGGATGATCCTTGCCAAGCGGCTCCTCCGGATAGACATCGCTCGCCGCAACGATATGGCCGGAGGCGACCGCAGCCATCAATGCGTCGAAATCCACGACATCGGCGCGGCTAAGCAGGATGAAGGCCGCGCCCTTGCGCATGCGTGCAAAAGCTTCTGCGCCGAGGAAGCCCTTGTTTTCGCTGGTGACGGAGGCGACGACGAAAACGAAATCGCTGCCCAAAAGCACCTCGTCGAGGCTGGCCGGCTGGACGCCATGTTCCCTGAGGATCGAAGGCGGCATCCAGGGATCGAACACCCTGATCGTCGCGCGAAAGCCCGACAGCACCCGGTTCAGCGCCTTGCCGAGGTCGCCGAACCCGACGATACCGATATCGCTGCCAGAGAGCAGACGGGCCCTGGCATTGCCGTCACCGCCCCAAAGCTCCCTGCCCCCGCGAAAATCGAGATCGGCGTCGACGATGCCGCGCGCCAGGCTGAGCGCAAATCCAAGCCCGATCTCCGCCACCGGCTCGGCGAAGACTTGTCCGGTGGTAACGACATGGATGCCGCGCTCGAACAGCACATCATAGGGCATGTTGTTGATGAGATTGCTTTCGACATTCAAAATGCAGCGCAGGTGCGGCATGCGGTCGAGCGTATCCTTCGAAAGCGGCGGCTGGCCGATGATATAGCGCGCCTCGCCGAGTACGTCGTCGCCAAGCCCAGCAATATTCTCCGGATCAGCCTCGACGATCCGGTATTTCGAATGAAGGAGCGACAGCGCATCCTTGGTGAAGATGAGCTCAAGCGAACGCGGCTCAGGCGCACTGATGGCCAAAGGCCTGTTGTCGGTCGACATAGAAGTCTCTCCCTATTCCCAAAGACGATCCAATATCATCCGACCAGCCAAATCAATCAGAGCTCTTCCTCTTCCCCCGGCATGCCCACAGAGAAGGCGCAGATGCGCGAGAGATAGGTTTGCGGCAGGCCCGTTTCGGCGCCCCAGGCATTGAACTGATCCTGGATCAGGCGCAGCTCCTTCTTGGCCGGCTTCGGCTCCGAGATCGGCAGGCCGGAAAGACGCAGGCAGACGAGTACATCGTGGCTCATGACGAAACTATCGCGCCCGATGGCGCGCAGGAAATATTGGCCGCTCATGCCCCCAAGCCGGTTGGCGCGCTTATCGAGCACGGCGAGCAAGCCGATATGATCTTCCACCGGCCAATCGGCAAAGAAGCGCCCGGCGCTGCCATGCTCCTCGGCAAGTTGGCGAATGAAATGGGCATTGTCCCGCACGGACATGATCTTGGCGCCGTTGCGCACGATGCGCGCGTCGGAGGTCAGATCATGCCAGTAGTCGTCGGGTGCGAGGTTGAGGAAAGCCGGGTCGAAGCCGGAGAAAGCCGCCTCGAAACCCGGCCATTTGGAATCAATGACATTGCGCACGAAGCCGGCATAGAAAACGTAGCGCGTCATTTCCGACAGCAACCTGTCGTCCGGCACGGCGCGCAAGGCATCGTGATCGGGCGCTTTTGGCATGAGTGCCTTCAGAGCTTCCGCCCCACCCTTGCGCTTTTGCGCCCGCTCCAGAATTTCCGTGAAGCTGCCCACCTTTCTCTCCCCTTCGATGACCGCTCAAAGTCTTTTACGATCTTGTGCTTGCGCACAAGATGATGCGCGACAGCCGGAACGCAAAAGGCCGGGGCAAAGCCCGGCCTTTTAAACCCACGTGGGAGATAGTCGCTATTCCGCGGCCGCTTCCGCAGCCGGCCGGCGGGCGATAGTCGCCTGCGTCAGCAGGAGTGCGGCGACGGCGCAGAGTGCGACGCAGCCGACCATGGGCAGCGCCGAGCCATCGAAAAACAGGCCGGCAATGATCATCGCGACGGCGGCGGCAGCGAATTGCAGCGTGCCCATCAGCGCCGAGGCCGTACCGGCAATCTCGCCATGATCTTCCAACGCCAGCACGCCGGTCGTGGGAATGACCAAACCCAGAAAACCGAAACCGATAAAGAGAAACACGATGAGAACCGGCAACTGGTTGAAGCCGAGGCTCATGACCACCGCCAGCAGTGCCATGGTCGTGGCAAAAGCGGCAACCGCGACGCGCATCACCCGCACCAGACCGAAACGCTCGCCGAGCCAGCCGGTGAGCTGCGACACCGAGAAGAAGGAGACGGCATTGATCGAGAAAGCAAAGCTGTATTGCGTCGGCGTCAGGCCGTAATGGTCGATCAGCACAAAGGGCGAATTGGCGAGGTAGACGAGAAAGCTCGATATGCCGAGGCCGCCAATGAAAGTGAGCGTCAAGAAATTACGGTCACTCAGCAGCAGACGATAGGCCGCCATCGCGCTGCGCAGGCCGCTTTGCGAGCGCTCCGCCTTCGCCCGGGTCTCCTCGAGTTGGGTAGACAGCAGGATCAGCCCGATCACCGCCGCGATTGTCACCGCCCAGAACACACCGCGCCAACCGTAGAAGGCGATGACGGCACTGCCCGTCAGCGGCGCGAGGATCGGCGAAATGCTGAAGACGAGCATCAGCAGCGACATCAGCCGCGCCGCCTGAACGCCAGTATGCATGTCGCGCACGACGGCGCGCGGCACCACCATGCCGGCCGCGCCGCCGATGCCCTGCAGGAAGCGGAAAGCGATCAGCGTCTCGATATTGCCCGCCGTGGCCGCACCTATGCTCGCCACTGCGAACAGGCCGATGCCGAGATAAAGTGGCGCCTTGCGTCCCCACATGTCCGAAAGCGGCCCATAGAGCAATTGAAAGATGGCGAAGGGAATGAAGAAGAACAACAGGCTCAACTGAACGACACTGTTCTCCGCCGCAAGATCCTTGCCGATCGATGGCAAAGCGGGAAGATACATGTCGATCGCGAAGGGACCGATGGCCGAAAGCAGGCCAAGGATGATCGCATAGCGAAGGAAAGACGTCGTCATGATGATGATCTTTCAGAAAATTTGAGCGTGAAGACCGGATTGCCTTCGCGCCGCGTCTCCCGCGGGAGACGTTGAAAACAAAATGCTGCATCCGCCAATCGAGCCCGACAAAGGCTCAACTGCCTTTTCTTCGAAGAGCAAACCACCCGAAAATCGACGGAATGCTCAACGAATTCTTGGGTTGGGTTTTAAGAACGCCGCACGGTCTTGGGAGGAAAGCGCGGGCCTGAGATATGCTTTACAAGCATGCCCATCGTTTTGGACATGACTGTAAAAATAGACACTATTGTCCAAATCGTCAATGCGGATTATCTTGATCCCATGAAAAGCCGAAGCACCGCCGCCTCGCAGGCAAAGACCGTAAGACCCGCCCAATGCCTGAAGCGTATTTCCATCCTCGACGCTGCGGCGGAAGTTTTTTGTCGCGAGGGTTTTTCCGGCGCGAGCATCGACGAGATCGCCGAGGAAGCCTGCGTCTCCCGGCAGACCATTTACAATCACTACCGTGAAAAAGAGGCATTGTTCATCGCCGTCATCGCTGACGTGAGCGGGCGCGCCAATACGGCTCTGTTCTCCGCGCTGGCCGCCTTCCCTGACAGACCGGAAAACCTTCGGGAGGATCTGATCGCCTTCGCTGTCGATATCAACAATAATTGTCTTTATAATCAGGACGGAAAATTCTTGCGTAAGCTCGTCCAGTCCGAAGGCCCCCGCTATCCGCACCTTTTCGAAGCCTGGCGCGAACACGGCCCTTGCAGGATCGGCAAGGCATTGGGCGCCATCTTCGCCCGCCTCCACCACCAGGGCCTCCTTAACATTCCCGACTGCGACCTCGCCGCTCGCCAATTCAGCGCGCTGATCAACGCCGACCTGCAGATGACCACACTCTTTGGTCAAACGCCGACGGAGGCAGAGATTCGGGGATCGGCGGAACAAGCCGTAGATATGTTTTTGCGGGGGTACGGAGTTCGGGCAGAAGCCGGACTCTGAGCCCTGAGTCTACAGCGTTTCTCAAGCCCTTTTTACAACGATCGCAGCGTCTCAAACGCGCGCCAGACACCTTATCTAATTTTGCTTGTGCCCTTGCCATCCGCAGCGTTAACGTGAGTGCGTGGGGTCGGAGCTTGTACGATGAGCAATAGACATTGGAATTTCCCGGTGATGGTCATCTGCAAGCGAACGGGGAAAATCTATACCGTTGGCACCACGAAAGAGGCATTGGACATGCTGCTGAATGCATGGCCCGTTGCCAAAGGCAAGGCGTTCATGATGGCCCTGCAGATATGTGCGGATGTTGAAAGCGGGATCAGGCAGCCGCTGGACGCGCGCAACAGCTTCGTCGCCGCGGCCAGGGAAGCTGGCGTACCGATCGAAGCCACAATGGTCGAATAAGTCGCCTGCGTCCCCCGATCCTCCTCTCGCGCCTTGGCTTCGTGCCGCTGTCCGCAACAATGCTTGGAACGAAACCGTCGCTATCCCGTTTTAAAATGCCAAACGAGGAGCGCGATGTTTCAAACCGCCTGGAGAAAGCCTGTCGTCGTACGCCTGCCGAAAAATATCCGCATCATCCGGACGGCAGCCGAGGCCACGGATTGCTTGACCGCGGATTGGCCGGTACGCCACGGAAACGCCTACGAGGCGGCCTTGCGGGCCTGCATTGATTGTTTCGAAGGCTATACGACCGCGAACGAAACACGCGTGGCTTTCGTCGCCGCCTGTCGCGAGGCGAATGCTCTGATAAGCGCGTAATACCGAAAGGCCGCCTTCGAGGTGCGAACAAGTATTGGGCTAAATCCGTTGCTGGAAAAAACCTGAGCTTGCCGGTCGTTAATTCAAAATTAAAAGCAACCGAATAAAAGCGTTCTTGGGTCGCTAGAATTCTGCTGAAAAACGCGATTCGCCCATGAGTAAACGACAGATCTGGGCGAACCGGAATTTGCAGGCAGGACGTCAGCGTCCAATGGCGTAGGGATCAGGGCCATGCATGGCTCTGGAAGCATGATGCCCTTCCAACGCGCCGGCTCGTCCGAGCCATGTTCCGTGTAACTTCATTCTCTTCCGACAGGACGCCCGAATTGTCGACGCCGGTATTGGTGTCTGATTACGAGGGTAAGCTGCCAGCAAACGTGCGCCCGGGGGCGCCGTAAAAGGACTTTGCTGGTCTTCGCGCGCGGCCGACGGCAGAGGAATGATACTCGCAGTCAGCTAACACACTAGGGGCGCGTCCATGACTTCAGTTATTTCTTCTCTGAGCATCAATCAGATTAAAGCTCTTACCACCTCAACGATTAAGCAGTTGACGACCGACGACGTCGCGGCACTGAGCACCACCCAGATCAAGGCGCTAAGCTCGACGCAGATTTCCGCTTTTGAAACGCAGGATATCTCCACCTTCACCTCCACGCAGATGGGCGCCGTATCGACGAGCGCCATTCTCGGTTTGAGCCTGGACCAACTGGCAGTTCTCTCCACGACCCAGTTGGGTGGCCTTTCCGGCGAGCAGGTCGCCGCGCTTACCACAGCCGATGTTGCAGGCCTCTCCACCGATCAGACCAAGGGTCTGACCACCACCCAAGTTGCCGCTCTCACCTCGAAGCAGGTTGCAGTCCTCTCCACTGACGACGTTGCCGCTCTCTCCACCGATCAGATCGGTGTCCTGAAGACCGCACAGGTCGCAGCCCTCAAGTCCACGCAGATCGCAGCCCTCTCCACGGATCAGGCTGCCGCGCTGAGCTCGACCCAGATCGCAGCCCTGACGGCCTCCGAAGTTGGCGCCCTTTCCACTGCTGACCTCGCAACCTTCTCCACCGACGAAGTCGCAGCCCTCTCCACCGCAGCCCTCTCCGGCCTGACCACCGATCAGGTCGCAGCGCTCTCTACGGATCAGGTTGCTGCTCTCAAGACCACCCAGATCGCCAAGCTCAGCACCAGCCAGATTGGCGCACTCTCCACCGACCAGGCCAAGGTTCTGACCACTGACCAGGTTGCCTCTCTGAGCTCGACCCAGATTGGTGCGCTTTCCACCGATGACGTCGCCGTCCTCTCCACCACTCAGATTGGTGCGCTGAAGACCGCGCAGATCGCAGCCCTCAAGTCCTCGCAGATCGCAGCCCTCTCCACGGATCAGGCGGCCGCTCTGAGCTCGACCCAGGTCGCAGCCCTGACGGCCTCCGAAGTTGGCGCCCTTTCCACGGCTGACCTCGCAACCTTCTCCACTGACGAGATCGCGGCAATCAACACCGCAGCTCTGTCGGGCCTGTCCTCCGATAAGGTCGCAGCGCTCTCCACGGATCAGGTTGCCGCTCTGAAGACCAGCCAGATCGCTAAGCTCAGCACCAGCCAGATCGCTGCGCTCTCCACTGACCAGGCGAAGGTCCTGACCACCGACCAGATCGGCGCTCTGACAAGCTCGCAGATCGGCGCCCTCTCCACTGACGATGTTGCCGCTCTCTCCACCACTCAGATCGGTGTCCTGAAGACTGCACAGATCGCTGCTCTCAAGTCCTCGCAGATCGCCGCTCTCTCCACCGACCAGGCTGCCGCTCTGAGCTCGACCCAGGTCGCAGCCCTGACGGCCTCCGAAGTTGGCGCCCTCTCCACCGCTGATCTCGCAACCTTCTCCACCGACGAAATCGCAGCAATCAGCACCGCGGCCATCTCCGGCCTGACCTCTGATAAGGTCGCAGCGCTCTCCACCGACCAGGTTGCCGCTCTGAAGACCAGCCAGATTGCCAAGCTCAGCACCACCCAGATCGGCGCTCTTTCGACCGACCAGGCCAAGGCTCTGACCACTGACCAGGTTGCCTCTCTGAGTTCGACGCAGATCGGTGCGCTCTCAACCGACGACGTCGCCGTCCTCTCCACCGCTCAGATCGGTGCGCTGAAGACCGCTCAGGTCGCAGCTCTGAAGTCCACGCAGATCGCAGCACTCTCCACCGACCAGGCTGCCGCTCTGACGAGCTCGCAAGTCGCTGCCCTGACAGCTACTGAAGTTGGCGCCCTCTCCACCGCTGACCTCGCAACCTTCTCCACCGACGAGATCGCAGCCCTCTCGACCGCAGCCCTCTCCGGCCTGTCCTCTGAAAAGGTTGCCGCCCTCTCCACCGATCAGGTGGCCGCTCTGAAGACCAGCCAGATTGCCAAGCTGAGCACCACCCAGATCGGCGCTCTTTCGACCGACCAGGCCAAGGTCCTGACCACCGACCAGGTCGCCGCTCTGAGCTCGACCCAGATCGCCGCTCTTTCCACCGATGACGTCGCTGTCCTCTCCACTGCCCAGATCGGTGCGCTGAAGACCGCTCAGGTCGCAGCCCTCAAGTCCTCGCAGATCGCAGCTCTCTCCACGGACCAGGCTGCTGCTCTGACGAGCTCGCAAGTCGCTGCCCTGACGGCCTCCGAAGTCGGCGCGCTCTCCACCGCTGACCTCGCAACCTTCTCCACCGACGAGATCGCAGCAATCAGCACCGCAGCTCTGTCGGGCCTGTCCTCCGATAAGGTCGCAGCGCTCTCCACGGATCAGGTTGCTGCACTGAAGACCAGCCAGATCGCTAAGCTCAGCACCAGCCAGATCGGCGCACTTTCGACCGACCAGGCCAAGGTTCTCACCACTGACCAGGTTGCCTCTCTGAGTTCGACGCAGATCGGTGCGCTCTCCACCGACGACGTCGCTGTCCTCTCTACCGCTCAGATCGGTGCGCTGAAGACCGCTCAGGTCGCAGCTCTCAAGTCCTCGCAGATCGCAGCACTCTCCACCGACCAGGCCGCCGCTCTGACGAGCTCGCAAATCGGTGCCCTGACGGCTTCCGAAGTTGGTGCTCTCTCCACCGCTGACCTCGCAACCTTCTCCACCGACGAAATCGCGGCAATCAGCACCTCGGCTCTGTCGGGCCTGACATCCGATAAGGTTGCAGCGCTCTCCACGGATCAGGTTGCTGCTCTGAAGACCATCCAGATCGCCAAGCTCAGCACGAGCCAGATCGGCGCACTCTCAACCGACCAGGCCAAGGTTCTGACCACCGACCAGGTCGCGGCTCTGTCCTCGACGCAGATCGGTGCGCTCTCCACCGACGACGTCGCCGCTCTCTCCACCGCTCAGATCGGTGTGCTGAAGACCGGCCAGGTCGCCGCGCTGAGCTCTTCGCAGATCGCAGCCCTCTCGACCGACCAGGCTGCCGCGCTGAGCTCGACCCAGATCGCAGCCCTGTCGGCAACCGAAGTTGGTGCACTTTCCACCGCCGACCTCGCAACCTTCTCCACCGACGAGATTGCAGCCCTCTCGACCGCAGCCCTCTCCGGCCTGTCCTCCGAAAAGGTTGCAGCGCTGTCCACGGATCAGGTGGCCGCTCTCAAGACCACCCAGATCGCCAAGCTCAGCACCAGCCAGATCGGCGCTCTTTCGACCGATCAGGCCAAAGTTCTGACCACTGACCAGGTCGCCGCTCTGAGCTCGACCCAGATCGGTGCGCTCTCAACCGATGACGTCGCCGTCCTCTCCACCACTCAGATTGGTGCGCTGAAGACCGCTCAGGTCGCAGCCCTCAAGTCCTCGCAGATCGCAGCTCTCTCCACCGATCAGGCTGCCGCTCTGACGAGCTCGCAAATCGGTGCCCTGACGGCCTCCGAAGTCGGCGCCCTCTCCACCGCCGACCTCGCAACCTTCTCCACCGACGAGATTGCAGCGATCAGCACCTCGGCTCTGTCGGGCCTGACATCCGATAAGGTTGCAGCGCTCTCGACTGACCAAGTGGCCGCTCTGACCACCGGTCAGATCGCCAAGCTGAGCACCACTCAGATCGGCGCACTCTCCACCGACCAGGCCAAGGTTCTGACCACCGACCAGGTCAGCGCTCTGACAAGCTCGCAGATCGGTGCGCTCTCCACCGACGACGTCGCCGCTCTCTCCACCGCTCAAATCGGTGTGCTGAAGACCGCTCAGGTCGCAGCCCTCAAGTCCTCGCAGATCGCAGCACTCTCCACCGACCAGGCTGCCGCTCTGACGAGCTCGCAAGTCGCGGCCCTGACGGCTACCGAAGTTGGCGCTCTCTCCACCGCCGACCTCGCAACCTTCTCCACCGACGAGATTGCAGCCCTCTCGACTGCAGCCCTCTCCGGCCTGTCCTCTGAAAAGGTTGCTGCTCTCTCCACGGATCAGGTTGCTGCTCTCAAGACCACCCAGATCGCCAAGCTGAGCACCAGCCAGATCGGCGCTCTCTCCACCGACCAGGCTAAGGTTCTGACCACCGACCAGGTCGCGGCTCTGTCCTCGACCCAGATCGGTGCGCTCTCGACCGACGACGTCGCCGTCCTCTCCACCGCTCAGATTGGTGTGCTGAAGACTGGCCAGGTCGCCGCGCTGAGCTCTTCGCAGATCGCCGCCCTCTCCACGGATCAGGCTGCCGCTCTGAGCTCGACCCAGGTCGCAGCCCTGTCGGCAACCGAAGTTGGCGCCCTCTCCACCGCCGACCTCGCAACCTTCTCGACCGACGAGATCGCAGCGATCAGCACTGCAGCCCTCTCCGGTCTCTCCTCCGAAAAGGTTGCAGCGCTCTCCACGGATCAGGTTGCCGCTCTGAAGACCAGCCAGATCGCCAAGCTCAGCACCAGCCAGATCGGCGCGCTTTCGACCGACCAGGCCAAGGTTCTCACCACCGACCAGGTCGCTGCTCTGACCTCGACCCAGATCGGTGCGCTCTCAACCGATGACGTCGCCGCCCTCTCTACCGCTCAGATCGGTGTCCTGACGACCGGCCAAGTCGCCGCCCTGAAGTCCTCGCAGATCGAAGCCCTGTCTACTGATCAGGCTGCCGCTCTGACGAGCTCGCAGATCGGTGCTCTGACGGCGACCGAAGTCGGTGCTCTCTCCACCGCTGACCTCGCAACCTTCTCCACCGACGAGATTGCAGCCCTCTCGACTGCAGCCCTCTCCGGTCTCTCCTCCGATAAGGTTGCAGCGCTGTCCACGGATCAGGTTGCCGCTCTGAAGACCAGCCAGATCGCCAAGCTCAGCACCACCCAGATCGGCGCACTCTCCACCGACCAGGCTAAGGTTCTGACCACCGACCAAGTTGCGGCTCTGTCCTCGACGCAGATCGGTGCGCTCTCCACCGACGACGTCGCCGTCCTCTCCACCGCTCAGATCGGTGTGCTGAAGACCGGCCAGGTCGCCGCGCTGAGCTCCTCGCAGATCGCCGCTCTCTCCACGGATCAGGCTGCCGCTCTGAGCTCGACCCAGGTCGCAGCCCTGACGGCAACCGAAGTTGGCGCCCTTTCTACCGCTGACCTCGCAACCTTCTCCACCGACGAGATTGCAGCTCTCTCGACCGCAGCCCTCTCCGGCCTGTCCTCTGAAAAGGTTGCCGCCCTCTCCACGGATCAGGTTGCCGCTCTGAAGACCAGCCAGATCGCCAAGCTGAGCACGAGCCAGATCGGCGCTCTTTCGACCGACCAGGCCAAGGTTCTGACCACCGATCAGGTTGCCGCTCTGAGCTCGACCCAGATCGCAGCCTTGTCCACCGACGACGTCGCCGCTCTGTCCACCACTCAGATCGGTGTCCTGAAGACTGCACAGGTCGCCGCTCTCAAGTCCTCGCAGATCGCAGCTCTCTCCACGGATCAGGCTGCCGCTCTGACGAGCTCGCAAATCGGTGCCCTGACGGCCTCCGAAGTCGGCGCCCTCTCCACCGCCGACCTTGCAACCTTCTCCACCGACGAGATTGCAGCGATCAGCACCTCGGCTCTGTCGGGCCTGACATCCGATAAGGTTGCAGCGCTCTCGACTGACCAAGTGGCCGCTCTGACCACCGGTCAGATCGCCAAGCTGAGCACCACTCAGATCGGCGCACTCTCCACCGACCAGGCCAAGGTTCTGACCACCGACCAGGTCAGCGCTCTGACAAGCTCGCAGATCGGTGCGCTCTCCACCGACGACGTCGCCGCTCTCTCCACCGCTCAAATCGGTGTGCTGAAGACTGGCCAGGTCGCCGCCCTGAGCTCCTCGCAGATCGAAGCCCTCTCCACGGATCAGGCTGCCGCTCTGAGCTCGACGCAAATCGGTGCCCTGTCGGCAACCGAAGTCGGCGCGCTCTCTACCGCCGACCTCGCGACCTTCTCGACGGACGAGATCGCAGCGATCAGCACTGCAGCCCTCTCCGGTCTCTCCTCCGAAAAGGTTGCAGCGCTCTCCACGGATCAGGTGGCCGCTCTGAAGACCAGCCAGATCGCCAAGTTGAGCACCAGCCAGATCGGCGCGCTCTCCACCGATCAGGCTAAGGTTCTGACCACCGACCAAGTTGCGGCTCTGTCCTCGACCCAGATCGGTGCGCTCTCCACCGATGACGTCGCCGCTCTGTCCACCACTCAGATCGGTGTCCTGAAGACCACGCAGGTCGCCGCCTTGAGCTCTTCGCAGATCGAAGCGCTCTCCACCGATCAGGTCGCCGCTCTGACGAGCTCGCAGATCGGTGCTCTGACGGCAACCGAAGTCGGCGCCCTCTCCACCGCCGACATCGCAACCTTCTCCACCGACGAGATTGCGGCGATCAGCACGGCGGGTCTGGGCGGACTGTCCACCGATGACATCGCTTCGCTCTCCAGCGCCCAGCTCTATGCCCTCACCACGACACAGGTGCAGGCACTAGATGAAGGACAAGTCGCGGCGGTCATCTCTGCCTACGCGGCCTACAACTAAAATCTGACGGATTGCGGCGCGGTTTCACCCGCGCCGCAAAAGACCTCGGCGCCGCGCGAGAAATTGCGCGGCGCTATTCTTTTGCGAGACACTCCGAGAATCCGGGTTCGTTTGCGATTCGACCGTCATGACGGCGAGCGGCAGAGCGGCACAGCGGCCGCCACTCCCCATTTTTTAACCGTTCGCCACTCTCATGGCCGGAAAACACTACGCTCCCTGCCCTGTGCCTCCTTCAGAAAACAATCAGTCCGACGCAAGCTAGCTGCACTAGAAGGGATGACGCTTTCGCTCGTCAGTTTCCCTCGGCCGCAAGGCCGCCTTGCCGCAGGATGTCCATGACCGTCAATATTGCACCTGTCTCGACCCAAGCCTCGCCGCTCGTCAGCGCATCGGAGAGGGCCCGGAATCAGCAATTGCCGCTTGCCGAGCTATTTCAGATCGCTGAAGTTTTAGGTCGCATAGGAAAACAGTCGCAAGCGGTCGAGCTTTACAAGACCTGGATCGCGTTCAACGACGCTAACCCCCTGCTGCATCTCGCTTATTTCAACTACGCTGTCGCCGCCAACCAAACTGGCGATGCGGCCGCGGCGATCCACGCGCTTCGCGCCTGTTTGAAGCTGTCTCCAGAGTTCGGACCAGCGCACATCAACCTCGGCCGCCTTCTGGAAGACAGCGGCCTGACCGGCCGGGCCGTCGAACAATGGCGAGACTTCGCAAAAGCGACCGCCGAGATCACGGCCGACAAGATTGGCTATCGCCTGATGGCGCTCCAGCACATTGGCCGCGTTCTCGAAGCCGGCGGCTTGCTGGAAGAGGCGGAAGCAGCTTTATGGCAAGCGATCGAGCTGCAGCCCAGCAAGACCGAGGCAGGCCAGCATTGGACGTCGTTGCGCCAGCACCAGTGCAAGTGGCCGACTCTGATCACGTCCGAACATGTCTCGGCCCGGCACTTGCTGGATGCAATGTCGCCCTTGATCCTCGGCTGCTATAGCGACGATCCCCTATTCCAGCTCGGCAAGGCCTATCGCTATCACAAATCGCTGATCGGCCGGCCCGATCTCCGTGACTTCCCACGCCTTCCGCCGAAACAGAAATCGGGGACCGGAGAGCGTTTGCGCGTCGGCTACGTCTCATCGGATCTGCGCGACCATGCGGTCGGTTTTGCGCTCAGGGAAGTGCTGGAGCTGCATGACAAGAGCAGCGTCGAGGTTTTCGCCTATTACTGCGGCGAGCCGCGCTCCAACGACGCGACGCAAACGCGGATCAAGAACGCGGTGGATTGCTGGCGGGAAATCTCCACGCTCAGCGATATCGACGCAGCAAAGCAAATCCGTGCTGACGAGATCGACATTCTCGTCGACGTCAACGGCTACACCAAGCATGCGCGGGCGAAGATCTTCGCCTACCGGCCTGCGCCGGTCATCGTCAATTTCTGCGGCTATCCCGGCACGACGGCCAGCCCGTTTCATCAATACGTCATCGCGGACGAGCACATCATCCCGCCGGAGAACGAAATCTACTATACGGAAAAGGTACTGCGGATTGCCTGCAACCAGCCTATCGATCGCAAACGGCTGATCGCCGCACGGCCGACTCGCGCGGAAGCCGGCCTGCCGGAGGACGCCTTCGTCTACGCTTGCCTCAACGGGATGCAGAAGATCACCGCCAACTGCTTTGCGCGCTGGATGCAGATCCTTTCTGCGACACCCGGCAGCGTGCTGTGGCTGCTTGCGGAGGCCCCGGATGTCAACGAGCGCCTGCGCCAGTTGGCCGCGCAAGCCGGCGTCGCGCCCGAGCGCCTCATTTTCGCGTCCAAGGCGGCCAATCCGAACCATCTGGCGCGAATGGCGCTGGCCGATCTCTTCCTGGACACCTTCCCCTATGGGGCGCACTCCACCGCGGCGGACGCGATCACCGTCGGGCTGCCGGTCCTGACTATGCCCGGAAAAAGCTTTGCCTCGCGCTTCTGCAGCAGCATCGTCGCAGCCGCCGGCGTTCCGGAACTGATCTGCAGCGGGCCGGAGGATTATGTAAGCCGGGCCATCGCCTTCGCGCAGGACCGCGAGAGCCTGACCGCGATCAGGGACTCCTTGCAGCGCCAGCGCGAGACGAGCGCGCTACGTGATATTCCAGGCCTCGCACGGCGCCTCGAACATCTGTTTTGGCAGATGCAGGGCGAAATCGAGCGCGGAGAAACGCCGGCGCCGGACATGCGCAATCTTGATGTCTACTACGAGGTCGGCGCCGAAATCGTTCTGGAGAATATCGAATTCGAGGATGATCAAGCCTACCGGCGCCGCTATCTCGAGAAGCTGGCCCAATGGAACGATTACGCGCCGCTTGCGCGCGACAGCCGTCTGCTGAGAGAGCCGGAATCACTTTGAAGTTGAATTGCGGCAACGGCTGCAAGCGAAGAGGATATTATGACTCCTGTTATTCTTGTGACATTCGCCGGGCGGCAAAAGCGAATGGAGATTCTGACCAAATACATCCGCAAGGCCATCAATGATGGCATCATTGATGAATGGCACATATGGGATTTCACGCGTTCCTCTGAAGATAACGAGTGGGTCACGCGCGAATTCGGCCCGGCGCGATATATGGGGTCCGAAGCGCCGTACCAGTTGAAGGGTGCGGTCACGCCGCGTTCCTCCTTCCGCGCGAATGCCAAGATAGACCACGATCTGCATATCGCCGTTCTTCCGAATGGTGACGATGATAATTGCTTCGAAATTGTTGTCGGTGGCTGGCAGAACACCCATTCCGCTCTTCGCAGCGTCAAGCGCAGCGAACTGAATAACTTTGGGAGCCGGGGTGAAACAACGACCATCTGGAGCAAATCGACACCCAGCGTTCTTTCGCCAAGCCTGCCGAACCAGGTCGTGCTCAGCATCGACTCGGCGGGTGCTCCCTCACTTCAGGTCAATGGCGTGACGATCGGCAAGTGGCCTGAGCTGAACCTGGGCTCCGGCGCATCGGTGATGGTGCGCGGCGGATGGGGCGCCGATTTGGAACTTTGCGATGTAAATGCCCCCGTACGACGCTATGTCGGAAACCCAAATGAAAAACTGCCCTATTGGCAGGCCTATGACTACTACGCGAAGCGGCTGGAGAGGTTTTCCAGCGCGGTATTTCTGAAGTGTGACGATGACATCGTCTATCTGGACATAGAAAAACTCAATGAATTCATCGAGTTTAGAAGGGCCAACCCGAATTACTTCGTCGTCTCCGCAAATGTCGTGAACAACGGCGTATGCGCCTATTGGCAGCAACAAGGGGGCGGACTTCCAGATGACCTCGGTCATTTCGAGCGCCCGCCTGGAGGGTTCGGGGGAAGCCTGTGGCAAAGCGCCGAGCGCGCAACCCGGCTTCACGATTACTTCCTGGAAAAGGACGAGAAGCATCTGCCTTTGCCGAACAAGGTCATCGAATGGACGGAGCGCCAGTCGATCAACTTCATATCCTGGCTCGGAAAGGACCTCCTGCATATGGCTCTTCCGAAAGGCGACGATGAATATGCGCTGACGGTCGACCTGCCGACCTTCCTCGATCGGCCCACCGCAATCTATGCGGATTTTACCGTCAGCCACCTCAGCTTCGGACCGCAGGAACACGGGCTGGACGTGGATCGCTTGATCAACGCCTATGATGCACTGAGCTCTTCCCGACTTTAGTCCGCCCGACGCTGGAAGCTCAGGCATCTCTCGACCGATACAGGTGCGCGTTTCGTCTTGACCCGCGCCCGTACGGTGTCGGCCGTGCTTCTGCGCGCCAGTCTAGCGAATATTCATGACGGCAAAGACGAACGACCCAGCGGTAACGCAGACTGCGAGTGTCACGTAGTAATCCATATTGCACCCCCTTTCCGCACCAACGCGGTCAAGGAGTCATAATGGTCACAAAAAAGACGCAAGAAAGAACGCTTCGCGCACTTTTTCTGTCGCCTGGACTCATGCCGTTATCGTGAAGCGTTTCGGGGATCGTCAGCGGCTAAAGCAATTCCAGGAAAAATGCGCAGCGGCTTTCGGTCCGGAAATTACGAGAATACAGAGATAGAGCGGTTGCGCGCTTCCGTGAAAAGCCGAACCGCTCTATCGAAGTTGGAAGTTATTCCAATGCGAAGCTCTTGCCTTGGCAATAATAAGTCGGCCCTCGCGGACGGCGGCAAATAGAGCAAAAATTGCTGCGATTGTTATTAGATCCCAAAGCATCGCTGGCCTCATAATTCCTGATAAAAGCGGCCGGGCTCCGGCAACCATCGCCGCGGGACGTCTCATAGCTTCAAGGCGACATTGCGTTCGGGGGACGGCACAATCGCGGCAATATGTGAGGACACGCGAGACTCGCTGACCGCTGCCAATGACGCCGCGCAAGACCTATCAGCGTCCCGTCGTCGTTGCCCAAAGGCTGGCTGACGGGCTTATGCCCTCTTGGAGAGCTTGTCTTTCCGCGTCTATCATTGTTGACTTCCAAACAATCATGATGCCAGCACGATGGAGGGGAAGATGGATAAATCGCTTGTCGAACGTTTGGCCGACTGCGTCGGGCAGATCGAGGAGTTCTCGCAGCGCATCTCTCGTATTCAGGCAGGAGAGATCCAGCATCAAGCCAAATTCGGTGACGGCCCCTGGGAGGATATTACGGCAATAGTCCTCACTCACTATGAGGATATGCTGGAGAACTACAAATATTTCGCCGAGGATTTGAGACGCCGCATCGATAAGGGTAAAAGCTGAGCTGGCCTCGTCTCGTCGGCATCGAAGACCTAAGTAGGCGTCACTCGCTGCGCTGTTGCGATCGCAGCCAGTCTCTTGAGCCATTGCAGAAACAAAAAGTTACCCAAACTGGTCGAATGGGGTTTTTTGAATCCGCTTTCGCCTTTGATATAGAATTCGATCATTCTAATATAAGAGTTCTGCCATATTTCCTCCCCCCGCCGAAACGCAAGTAGGCGGGGGCTTTTTTTTAAAGTGCCGTCGTTCCTGCTTGGTTTCGTGCGGGGCTGAACAAATGAAGGCTGCGAAGTCTTCTCGTTCCTCTCGCTACCGTCACGCGATCTGTCACGCGACATCCCGCTCTCGCTTCTGTAATCAATTCCGAAAATTCGATTGAGGAGCGAGATGATGTCGACTTCAATTTTGACGGCCATGACGGTGTGTGCGGGCATAACCACGATAGCGCTCATGGTGGTGCAGCTTCTTCATTGACTTCTAAGACGTTGCGCCGACGTTCGCGACTTGTCGGCGAATTCTCGCACTCGATTTTCGCGCCATTCCGGATAAAGTCGTCATAGTTTAGGGCGAAGTGGCCTCTTATAGGCGGCGGCTCCATCTTCGCCTCTCACCGCAGCGATCGGATAGTTCTCGCACATAGGGGACTTGATGCGAGCATGGATTGCAATTTGCGGAGCGACTTTGATCTTGCTGCCGGCTTATTGCGTGGCGGCAAACACTCCCTGCAGTGGCCAAAAAGGCGGCATTGATCACTGCCAAGGGTCAACTTTCATCTGCAGTGACGGATCTGTCAGCGCGAGCAAGCAATCGTGCGAGTCTTATATGGGCGGCGCATCCCTTTTCGGATCAGCACCTGGAGAAATGGAACCGACGACTTCAACAGATTGCTCCTGCCGAGGCGGATCGTATTGCGTCGGCCCCCGTGGCGGCCACTATTGTCTTACCGATGACGGCCGAAAGAGCTATCTTCGCAAATGATCGCGAATGCGATGGGTTTGCATGAACCTCTGAAAAGCTAAGAGCAGAAGATTGCAGAGCATCAAGAACATCTTCAGTCGATGGAAGAGCCAGACATCAGCCATTTTCGCAAAGAGGATAATGGAGCTGGGAGGTAACCGAGGCGGAGTACCGCCGACATATCGAAACCTATGCCACCCTGATTGCTCAGATTGCTGCGATTTCGGGTATTTGAAGGCAGTGTCCCAGACTAAATTTGCGTAGAAGCCGAGCGTATCAGCCATCTTCCAACGCTGACCGGCCAACCTACTGATTTCATTGGAGAAATTTTGGTAGCGGAGGAGGGATTTGAACCCCCGACACAAGGATTATGATTCCTCTGCTCTGACCTACTGAGCTACTCCGCCACTTCAGCGCATAGTCACCTGGACTATACACAAGGGCCAAACGAAACCGCCGCTCGAGGAGCGTTGGCTCGTCGGTTGAGCGGCTTATAAGGTGCGGTTCGGCTTTGTGTCAAGCGGATGATTTGGAAAAATCAATGCTTTCCCCCACGCCCCGCACCGCCGCCTTCAGGCCGCGACGGGGCTGGCCAGCAATGCCTTCAGCGAGGCTTCTGCCATCGGTTCGCGCTCTGAGCGTTCGATGAAGCCGCCGCCGTAGACGCGGGCGTCATCACCCGGGGCGGAATAGAGAGCGCAGGCCTGGCCCGGAGCGACACCTGCCTCGCCGATCGTCAGGTCGACATAGATGCCAGTCGCATCGGCATGCAGCACGGCAGGGGCCGGCGCACGGGTCGAGCGGACCTTGGCGTAGCAGGCAAAACCCTCGCCGGAAGCCGCCTGCGCCAGCGGTTCGTCGCCCAGCCAGTTGACGTCACGGAGATAGACGCGGTGCGTTTCCAGCGCCTCCTTCGGGCCGACGATGACGCGGCGCGAGCGGGCGTCGAGATAGACGACATAAAGCGGCTCGCCGGTCGCGATGCCGATGCCGCGGCGCTGGCCAATCGTATAGTGCAGGATGCCCTCGTGATGGCCGAGCACGCGGCCGTCGAGATGGACGATCTCGCCGGCGAGCGCCGCATTCGGCTTCAGCTTGGCGATCACGTCAGAATATTTGCCCTGCGGCACGAAACAGATGTCCTGGCTGTCGGCCTTCTTGGCAACGACGAGGCCCATCTCCCCGGCAAGCGCACGCGTCTCCGATTTCGGCATGCCGCCAAGCGGAAAGCGCAGATAGTCGATCTGCTCCTGCGTGGTGGCGAAGAGGAAATAGCTCTGGTCGCGATCTGCATCGGCCGGGCGATAGAGTGCGCGCCGGCCGGGATGATCGGCCGACGGGTTCGGGCGGGAGCGGATATAGTGGCCGGTCGCCAGCGCATCGGCGCCGAGTTCCTTGGCCGTCGCCAGGAGATCGGCGAATTTGACGGTCTGGTTGCAGGCTACGCAGGGGATCGGGGTCTCGCCAGCAACATAGCTTTCGGCGAAGGGATTGATCACCGTCTCGCGGAAGCGCTTTTCGTAGTCGAGCACATAATGCGGGATGCCAAGCGTCTCGCAGACGCGGCGGGCATCATCGATATCCTGGCCCGCACAGCAGGAGCCGGCGCGGTGCACGGCGGCGCCATGATCGTAGAGCTGCAACGTGATCCCAAGCACATCATAGCCCTGACGCGTCAGAATGCCGGCGACGACGGAACTATCGACGCCGCCAGACATGGCGACGACAACGCGCGTATCTTCCGGCCTCTTGTCAAAATCCAGTGTGTTCACGGTCTTGCCGCCAATCTCAGTCGATCTTCGGTGCTGTCTTCTGTCCACCGGTTGCCATGCAAAAGCGGCGGATTTGTATCGTCTGCGGCACGCGGCGGCTTGGCCGCCCGGCCTTGATGGATCAGGGATATAGAAAGGATTGCTGCCCGGCGCAAGGGGCGGCGAATCACCGGCTTCGCGACAGCGGACGAGGCCGCCAATCAACCCTTGGCTTTTAGCCGCTCGATAAGATAGAGACTGCGGCGAAGAGCCGTCACCGCTGCGCCGACCGCGACGATCCAGAGCGCGATGGTCAGTATCCAGGAGCCGCCGCTCCAGAGCACTTCGACGACCGAGAGCAGAGCGGCCGCGGTCATCGTTGCCATGCGATGCTGTTTGGCCATCGGCCCGCCGAAATCGCTGGGATTGCTGGTAGCACGGCCAAGCTCGCGGACATAGGCGGTGAGAACGGCGAAGGCGGCGGCAGCCCAGCCAAGGCCGGAAGCGCCAATGCCATAGCCGACGCCAGCGAAGATCAGGATATCGGCGACGCGATCCGGGAATTCATTCCAGAACGGCCCATCCGCCGCGCCCTTGCCGCCCTCGACGGCGACCATGCCATCCAGCAAATTGCAGAGCAGGCGAAGTTGGCAGAAGAGTGCCGCAAGGATCAGGGATAGGGCGCGCACCCCGCCACTGCCCTGCCCCGACAGCCAGAAAGAACCGCCGGCCAGTGCCGCCATGACGATGCTCGCCTGCGATATCTGGTTCGGTGTCACCGACAAATTCGTCATCCGCCGCGCCAGCCCCTGCGCCCAGCGCGTGTTGCGGCTTGCCAATGGCCGCCTGTCGCCCATTCCCTCGCCCGCCATGGACCTAACGCCTCCCGCCGGAAATCGAATAATTGTAGATCGCCGCATAGCTGGTCGAAACCAGCAGCGGCACCGCGATGGTCTTCAATATCTCCGGCGTGCCGCTGAGCGCGTGGATCGTCACCAATATGGCCGTTGACCCGAGACAGGCGATCAATGGCGGCGCCCATAGAACAGTGAAGCCACGGAACCGTTTGGACAGGGCTTCCACCACCGATTTCAAAAACAGCGTCAGGCAGCCGGAAAGAATGCCCTGGACGAGACCGGAGATCACCGGCTGCGGCATTGGATGCAGACGGTTGGCAAAGACGGCCCATCCACCCATGGCAAGGAAAGCGAAAAGCACGTGCACGATGCTGCTACCGGCCAGCGCCCTCACCCGCGCCGTCATGACACCGACCACCAATAGCGCACGAGATGAAAAAAGATCGGTGCTGAGAAGACGACGGAATCGAGCCGGTCGATCAGCCCGCCATGGCCTTCGATCAGATGCCCCCAGTCCTTGACGCCGCGATCCCTCTTGATCGCCGACATCACCAGCCCGCCGAAGAAGCCCATCAGGGTAATCACGAAGGCAAGCAAGCCTGCCTGCAGCGGCGTGAACGGCGTGATCCACCAAAGCGCCGCCCCGATCAGCGTGGCGCTGACGACGCCTCCGACAAAGCCTTCGACCGTTTTGGATGGCGATAGTTTCGGCGCGATCTTACGGCGACCGAACAGTTTGCCCCAGACATATTGCAGGACATCGCTGAGCTGCACGACGATGACGAGGAACGCGATCAAAAGGACATTGCGGCCCTCATAGCCCGGTATGTGCAGGGTCAACAGAGCGGGCACATGCGAAGCGCAGAAGACGCAGATCATCAGTGCCCATTGCACCTCGGCAATGCGGATCAGGAAGCGCTCGGTATCGCCGCGCAAGACCGCGATAATAGGCATGAAGAGAAAGGCATAGACCGGGATGAAGATGGAAAAGATGCCGTATTGCTCGGCCCAGAGCAGATAATATTGCACAGGTAGCGCGACAAAGAAGGCGGCGGCGAGCGCCCAATGGTCGGCGCGTCTGGTGTTGATCAGCGTGATGAATTCGCGCAGTGCCGCGAAGGAGCAGAAGGCAAAGAGCAGGATGACGCCGGCGCGGCCCGCCAGAAAGGCGATGCCGATCAGGATCACCATCGCCCACCAGGCCTTGATGCGGGCATTGAGGTTTTCGATCGCCGCGTTGGAACCATCGGGCGACAGGCGCCGCTGCAGCACATAGCCGACGACGGATGCGACGATCAGAACGCCGAGGATACCGAGGATAAGGTGGATGAGATCGGAGCTTGCTGCGCTCATTCACCGCTCCCCATTTGTTTGGGCGAGAGGGCCAGCAGCGCCGCTTGCGCACGCGCCAGAAAATCCGCCTTCTCTTCGTCTGCGCCGATGCGCAGCGCCTCGCCAAAGGTCACGGTGCAGATCAACGGAATGGGCACGAACTCGCCCTTGGGCATGACACGATTGAGATTGTTGATCCAGACGGGAACAAGATCGATATCGGGGCGCATCCTCGCCAGATGAAATAGCCCACTCTTGAAGGGTTGCAGGGGTGCGTCGGTCAGGTTTCGCGTGCCCTCGGGAAACAGGATCAGCGAAGAGCCTTCGTCGATAGCGGCAGCCATCTGCTCGATCGGATCTTCCGTCCGCGCCTCCCGGTCCCGTTCGATCAGCACGGCTTTGAAGACGTCGCGGCCAATGAAGCTGTTCAGCTTCGATTTCAGCCAGTAATCGGCGCCGGCGACTGGGCGTGTTCGCCGCCTGAGCCGTGGCGGCAGCACCGCCCAGATGAGGATGAAATCGCCATGGCTGGAGTGATTGGCGAAATAGACGCAGCGGCCTGTGGGCACGCCACTTTCCCACCAGATCGCCCGCACGGCAGTAATAGCGCGCGCAAATAGCACGATCGCTACCGCGGCCGGTTTCGCAAGCCAGGCCGTCTCCGGCCTACCCGTGATATTTTCGAAAATATTCCGTTGTGACGCCCCCATGACTAAGAGATAGGCGCGTTCCACGGGTGCCGATAGTCTCTTGCGCAAACTTATCCACAACCCGTTTGCAATCATGAAAAACCCGGTGCAACTCACGTTGCGCCGGGCCTTCGTGTCGCTCTTGGGAGGAGCTTGACTTAGTCGACGTTGAACACCAACGGCTTTGCCTGACGGATCGCCTGATGGGCGGCCAGCTTGGCCAGAACCTCATCGTTGATCGCGCCGTCGACATAAAGCAGCGCGATGGCATCGCCGCCCTGCTTGTCGCGGCCGAGCTGGAAGTTGGCGATGTTGACATTGGCCGCGCCGAGCGTCGTGCCGATGAAGCCGATCATGCCGGGAACGTCGGTGTTGGCGATATAGATCATGTGGTTGCCTACATCGGCGTCGAGATTGATGCCCTTGATCTGGATGAAGCGCGGCTTGCCGTCGGAGAAGACGGTGCCGGCGATCGAGCGCGTCATGCTGTCGGTGGTGACGGTCAGCTTGATGTAGCCGTCATAGACGCCGGTCTTGTCGCGCTTGACTTCGGCGAGCACGATGCCCTTTTCCTTGATCATGATCGGCGCCGAAACCATGTTGACGTCGGCAACCTGATTGCGGATGAGGCCGGCCAGCAGCGCACTCGTCAGCGCCTTGGTGTTCATGCCCGCGGTAACGCCGTCGTAGAGAATCTCGATTTCCTTGATCGGATCGTCCGTCACCTGGCCGACGAAAGCGCCGAGAACGTCGGCAAGCTTGATGAACGGCTTCAGGATCGGCGCTTCCTCAGCGGTGATCGAGGGCATGTTGATGGCGTTGGAAACCGCGCCCTTGACGAGATAATCCGACATCTGCTCGGCCACCTGCAGGGCGACATTCTCCTGCGCTTCGGTAGTGGATGCGCCGAGATGCGGCGTGCAGACGACGTTCGGCAGGCCAAATAGCGGGCTTTCCTTGGCGGGTTCGACTTCGAAGACGTCGAAGGCGGCGCCGGCGACATGGCCAGACTTGATGGCGGCGGCAAGGGCTGCCTCATCCACCAAACCGCCGCGAGCGCAGTTGATGATACGCACGCCCGGCTTCGTCTTGCCGAGTGCGTCAGCGTCGATGATGTTGCGCGTCTTGTCGGTGAGCGGCACGTGCAGCGTGATGAAATCGGCGCGAGCGAAGAGTTCGTCGAGTTCCACCTTGACGACACCCATTTCCTCGGCACGTTCCTTGGAAAGGAACGGGTCATAGGCAACGACATGCATCTTCAGGCCGATGGCGCGGGCGATGACGATGGAACCGATATTGCCGGCGCCGATGACGCCGAGCGTCTTGCCGGTGATTTCGACACCCATGAATTTCGACTTTTCCCACTTGCCGGCCTGGGTCGAGGCATCGGCGGAAGGAAGCTGTCGGGCAACGGCGAACATCAGCGCGATGGCGTGTTCGGCGGTCGTGATCGAATTGCCGAAGGGCGTGTTCATGACGATGATACCGCGACGCGAAGCGGCCGGGATATCGACATTGTCGACGCCGATGCCGGCGCGGCCGACGACCTTGAGGTTCTTCGCTGCTTCGATGATCTTCTCCGTCACCTTGGTGGCGGAGCGGATGGCGAGGCCATCATAATTGCCGATGATTTCGAGCAGCTTGTCTTTATCCTTGCCGAGCTGCGGCTGGAAATCGACTTCGACGCCGCGATCGCGAAAGATCTGGACGGCGGTTTCCGACAGTTCGTCGGATACGAGAACGCGGGGTGCCATGGAGGCCTCCTGAAAGGGTCAACTGTGATTGAAATGCGAATGCTGGGCTCCGCCTTCCTGGCGGAGCCTGTGGACGCCATGATCTCAGGCAGCAGCCTGGGAGAGCGTCGCCTTCTGCGTTTCGAAAGCCCAGGAGAGCCAGGGCATCAGCTTCTGCATGTCGGCAGCTTCGATCGTCGCACCCGCCCAGATGCGCAGGCCCGAAGGCGCGTCGCGGTAATGGCCGACGTCATAGGCGACGCCTTCCTTTTCGAGCAGCGCGACGAGGCCCTTGGCAAAATTCGCCTGGCCGTCCTCATCGAGAGCCGTAACGTCCTTGTCGACGATCTTCAGGCAGACGGAGGTGTTGGACTCCGTCTCGGCCTTGACGGCGAGATTGGCGATCCAGTCGTTAGCGGCAACGAAGTCATGGATGACCTTGGCGTTGGCATCGGCACGGCCGATCAGCGCCTTGAGACCGCCGAGCTCCTTGGCCCAGAGGAGAGCGTCGATATAGTCCTCGACGCAAAGCATCGACGGCGTGTTAATCGTCTCGCCGGTGAAGATGCCTTCGATCAGCTTGCCGCCGCTGGTCATGCGGAAGATCTTCGGCAACGGCCAGGCCGGTACATAGGTGGTTAGGCGCTCGACGGCGCGCGGCGACAGGATGATGACGCCATGTGCGCCCTCGCCGCCCAGAACCTTCTGCCAGGAGAATGTGACGACGTCGAGCTTGGCAAAATCGAGGTTCTGAGCGAAAGCGGCCGAGGTGGCGTCGCAGATCGTCAGGCCCTTACGATCGGCCGGAATGAAATCGGCGTTCGGAACACGGACACCAGAAGTGGTGCCGTTCCAGGTGAAGACCACGTCGCGGTCGAAATCGACGGCGGAAAGATCGGGCAGCTCGCCGTAACCGGCCTCAAGCTTGCGGACATCCTTGAGCTTAAGCTGCTTGACGACGTCGGTGACCCAGCCAGCGCCAAAGCTTTCCCAGGCGAGCATGTCGACACCACGTTCTCCGAGCAGCGACCAGAGCGCCATTTCGACGGCGCCGGTATCGGAAGCCGGAACGATGCCGATGCGGTAGTCCGCGGGCACTTCCAGAATGTCACGGGTAAGATCGATGGCCTGCTTCAGCTTGGCCTTGCCGACTTTCGCGCGGTGCGAACGGCCAAGAGCCGCGTCGGAAAGACCATCGAGCGTCCAACCAGGGCGCTTCGAGCAGGGGCCAGAAGAGAAATGGGTGTTGTTCGGACGGATGTCCGGCTTGGCGAGCTTAGTCATGATGCTATCCTCTCAGATAGAAAGCTCCTCGTTGGGGAGGAGTGTCCCGCCGTCGGATATATTGGAAGCGGCCTGCCGGTGCAATAGGTAAATTGGGCGGATGGACAATGCTTCACGCATTCGTGCAGCAATGATGCCGATGGGATAAGCTTCGCACAGCAAAATCACGCTAGGTTAGTCACAGAAAAGCTGGCTTCTTTGCGGAGACACACCCATATGTATCGGCGTTGAATGGCTCTGCGCCAACAGATGAAGAACAAATGTCTTTAATGTACCAAGCCGCACTGTCCGAAAGCCCTCGCACGCCCGCGCAGCCGCTACCCGTTTACCTCATCAATATTGATCGAGCGACGGACAGACTGGCGGAAATTAAGCGGCAGAGCGATGAATTCGGCATCAGGATCGAGCGCGTCGACGGCGTCGACGGCGCTCTTTTGCCGCGGGAGCAATGGATCGACGTCGATCACGACCGTTTCCGACGTCGGCACGGCAGGGTCATTCTGCCCGGCGAATATGGCTGCTACCGCAGTCATCTGATGGCGTTGCGCCAATTTCTTGCCGACGGCAGCGAAGCGGCTGTCATCATTGAAGACGACATAGCGCTGGACGGCGATTTCCTCGCCCGTGCCATGGCGGCAAAGGAAGCTATCCCGAACGCCGAGGTCATCAAGCTCGTGAACCATCGCTGGGGCGGCTTCCGCGCCGCGGCCCAAAGCCGCACGGGAGACTTGATCGGCCGCTGCCTTTTCGGCCCACAGGGCTCGACGGCATGCTACCTTGTAACGCGCAGTGGCGCTGAAAAGATCGTCAAGGCGCTCGCGGTCATGTCCCTGCCCTGGGATGTCGCTGTGGAACGCGGCTGGGATATGCGCACATCCATCTTCACGACGCGCGCCAACATCGTCGGCTTCAGCCCGCTGCAGCGGAGCACGATGATTGGCTGGCGTCGTGACTATCGTGCCGCGAAATCCGCTGCCTGGCGGCGCGTTCCCGCGCATCTCTTCCGCACGTTGGATTTCTTCCGCCGCATCGCCTACGTGCTCACGACGCCGTAGGCAGCGACCCTACCAGGTGGTGATTCGCAACCCGATACGAATCTCGTGTCGCGACAAAGCGCCATCGCGGCCCATCGTGCCGCCGGCGCCGGCTGACGCATCCGCTGCCGAATAACCGAACATATCGCCGCCGGCGATATGCGAGAAGCGATAGCCGAGATCGAGTTTCACATTTGGGGCCACTTCATAGGCGACTCCGGCCATCAAAGCATAGGTCATGCGCCAATCGCTTTCGCCGGGATAACGCGCGCTGACCGAAGCAGCACCACCGCAGCCGGAGACACCGTCGACACAGGAGCCGACAGCATTGACGCTGTTCCAGGAAACCCTCGTCGCGCCGAGACCGGCACCGACATAGGGCGTAAAGCCGGCCAGCGTGCCGAGATCGACATAGCCGTTCACCATCAGGCTGCCCGCCTTGAAAGAAGAGCGCGCTTTGGTGGAGCAACCCGTACCGGCTGCGCCGCCTGCGCAGGGCGACGCGCTCGAAATCCGGCCATCGAAATCGCCGCTGAAATAGTCGCCGGTGATATCAGCACGAAGCAAGTCGTTGAATTGATAACCAACGCCGAGGCCACCCGAAAAATCGCCGCTGAAGCGGTCGGAATCAAAGCGGCTGGAGCTGTAATCGCCGCTGGTGGGGTCATAAGCGCGGAAGGTTGTGTCGTTGTGGCTGGCGTTGACCGCATAGCCGAGATCGCCCCGCACGTACCAGCCCCTAGCATCCTTGACGCTGACTTCGGGCATCTTGATCTCCGGCGGCAGATCACCCGCAAAAGCAGTGCCCGCAACCGCGCTCGCCATCATCGCGGCCAGCGCAAAAGCGTCGAAACGGATCATTACCCCTCGCCTTCCAACCTCGGGCCGGTCCCCGCTTTCAAGCCGGCCTGCCCTTGTCGTGCCCGCCATTCTGGCTCTCCGAGAGGAGAGACCGGGCTGAGCCACAGCCATTGTCATTTCATTAACCATAGGGAATTCATGGTTAACGAAGGTTTAAAACGCGGTTGAATTGCTTAACGGCGACAGAAAAAAGTAAAAAGCCGCCCGGACGAACCGGGCGGCTTTTCAAAGGCTTGGCCGTAGAAAGGCTTACTTGTAGACCGGCTGCGACTGGACAGGGATATCAGCCGGCGGCATGTAGCTGGCTGTCTGGCAGCCGCCAAACGTATAGCGGGCACCGAGGCGGGCTTCATGCAGGTTGAGGCCCTTGTCGTAGCCCGGACCGCCGTTTTCCGCATAGCCGAACATATCGCCGCCTTCGATGTGGCGGTAACGATAGCCGACATCGGCCTTGAGATTGCACGAGAGATCGATCGAAGTACCGGCCATCAGCGCATAGGTGAAGCGCCAGCTACCGCGACCATTGTGGGTAACGGTTTCGTCGCAGGAGCTCGAATCGGCGTTGGAGCAGGAGGTATTCTTCAGGTTGCTCCATTTAACGTAAGTGCCGCCGAGACCACCGCCCACATAGGGGGTGAAGATGCCGTAGGTGCCGATATCGACATAGGCGTTGGCAAGCAAGCTATAGGCCGTCAGCGACGCCACATCTCGGGAGGTCGCGGGCACGGCGGTGAAACCAGGGCCGCAGGCTCCGCAATCGCCACTTGTCGAGCCCTTGAAATCCGACTTGAAGAGATAATCCAGCGTCACGTCCGTGCGCAGGTAGTTGTTGATCTGGTAACCGACACCGCCACCCAGCGTGAAATTGTCATCAAGCTTTGCGCTGTCGAAATCGACAAGGCTGGAATTGGAGCCCTGGAAATAATTGGCGCCGCGCAGATCGGTGAAGGCATAACCGACATCGCCGCGCAGATACCAGCCGCTGGATTGGCTGACGGCAACTTCCGGCGCCGGCTGAGCCGGTTCCGGCGTATAGAGATCGGCCGAAAAAGCGGATGTGCCGACAAAGAGAGCAGCAGCGGCCCCAATCAAAGTTTTCATCATGGCTTTGGCTCCAAATTTATTGCCATTGGCACGGCAAAAGCCTGCCAACCGAAAGACATGATATGGATAATGAATGATAAGGGTTAAAACCCAATTAACTACGAATATTTACTCTATTCAGTCGGCGGATATACTTGACTCTGTACATTAGCGATTCGTAAAACTAGGCGTACGAAACCGCAATGTCTTTGATTGACTTGGCTTTTCCCGTTACAGGAATAGGACACCTCGCGCCGCAGGAAAAGCCAGAGAGCGCGCACCCGGCCATTCTTATATCGCATATCTGGTTCAGAATTATTCGCCCAGGACTTGCTCCATGGAGATGCGAAACGCAATCCGTGGATGATACGGACCCGGCGCATCACGGCGTTGATCGTCGCTGTCGGACCGCCGACGGCCGCGGAGATCGAGCCTCTCCGCAGGCTTCGCCAAGGCTTGGCATAACCTTGCTTTCGGATTGGCCTCCACCCAAGTGAGGTAGCTGCCCCGGGCATCAAGATGTTTCCCAGCTTTTAAACCAATTGGCAATAATCGGGCCGCTACCATGACCGCAGCCGGGGGCGCAAGTATGGAGGAAGTCGTTGACTTACTTTCGCAATCTGGGTGCCGGCCTGTGCCTTGCATTTAGCTTTCTGGCGACCGCCGCCCTCGCCGGCCCAGTTCCCACACTGCCGGCCGCAGCGACGAGCTGGAACAAGGGACGAGAGACGGGATTACCCATCCCTCGCTATGTGTCGCTGAAAGCATACAAGGCGCTTATGCGCGCTGGGCCATCGACGATTTATCCAACCAAATGGATCTATATGAAACCCGGCCTGCCGCTGGAGATCATCGACGAATACGGCCATTGGCGACAGGTGCGCGATGATATCGGCACGACCGGATGGATGCATAGCGCCCTTCTTTCGGGGCTGCGCACGGCGGTCGTCGGGCCATGGCTGAAGACAAACGCGATGCTGCGCGGAAGCCCGGAAACGACGGCCACACTCATCGCTGAACTGCAGCCCGGCGTCTTGCTGTCGCTACGCTCCTGTACCGGCGCTTGGTGTAGCGTCTCCGTGCGGAAGCATTCCGCGAGCGGCTATGTCAGGCAGAACATGCTCTGGGGTGCTTATCCCGGCGAAATGTTCCGGTGATCCTCTTGCCGCGAGCAATATCAACGGCCGCCCCATCAGGCGGCCGCGGATTTCTTGCCGATATCTGAATAACCCACAGCTTAATCAGGCAGCGTTGCGAACGCTCGAGATCACATCGATCAGACCGCCGACGATGCGCTCGATCTGACCACGGTCGTCGCCTTCCGCCATGACGCGGATCAGCGGCTCAGTGCCGGAGGGGCGGATAACGAGGCGGCCGTTGCGGGCAAGCTCACTTTCGGCATCGGCGATCGCCTTGCGCACCTGCATGTCTTCCAGCGGCTTGCCGCCGGAAATGCGGACATTGCGCAGAAGCTGCGGCACCGGTTCGAAGCGGCGGCAGACTTCGCTGACCGGCTTGCCGGTGCGCTTGACCGCAGCCAGGATCTGCAACGCCGCCACAAGGCCGTCGCCGGTCGTGCCATAGTCGGAGAGCACGATATGGCCGGACTGCTCGCCGCCGACATTGTAATTGTGCTGGCGCATATGCTCGACGACATAACGGTCGCCGACCGCGGTGCGGGCAAGCGCCATGCCCTTGTCTTCCAGGAAGCGTTCCAGACCGAGATTAGACATGACGGTCGCGACGATGCCATTGCCGCGCAGCAACTGGCTCTCGGCCCAGCTCTCGGCGATGACGGCCATCAGTTGGTCACCGTCAACAATCGTCCCGGTTTCGTCGACGATGATGACGCGATCGGCGTCGCCATCGAGCGCGATGCCGATATCGGCACGCACTTCGTCCACCTTCTTCTGCAGCGCGACCGGGCTGGTGGAGCCGCAATTGAGATTGATATTGGTGCCGTTCGGCTCGTTACCGATGGTAACGACATCGGCGCCGAGTTCCCACAGTACGGCGGGCGCTACCTTGTAGGCGGCGCCATTGGCGCAATCGATGGCAATGCGCAGGCCCTGCAGTGTCACATCGCGCGGCAGCGTGCGCTTGGCATGTTCGATATAACGGTCATGCACGCCGTCGACGCGCTTGGCACGGCCGATGTTTTCCGACTTGGCGAGATGCGCCGTCATGTCCTTTTCCAGCAGATCCTCGATCTTCGTTTCGAGATCGTCGGACAGCTTGTAGCCATCGGGGCCGAAAAGCTTGATGCCGTTGTCTTCGTAAGGATTGTGCGAAGCAGAGATCATCACACCGATATCGGCGCGCAGTGACCGCGTCAGCATGGCGACGGCAGGCGTCGGAATCGGACCGAGAACGAAGGCGTCGACACCGGCTGCGGTGAAACCCGCCACCATGGCGTTTTCCAGCATGTAGCCGGAGAGACGCGTATCCTTGCCGATGACCACTCGATGGCGATGACTCCCCCGATGGAAAATCGTGCCGGCGGCGATACCCACGCGCATGGCGAGATCCGGCGTCATCGGATAGATATTGGATTGTCCGCGGATTCCGTCCGTTCCGAAATAGCGACGTTTCATATGCACTCCCGTGATTGCAGCGTCCCTTTGAGGGACTGCGGCATCCCGTTCTCCTCCCCGGAATTCCATGGGCGGCGCGAACATCGATGCTTGAGGCTCATGCCATAGATTGCAAACCTCGGCACTTAAATTACCAAGAAAACGTATTACAACGCGTTACTGTTAATAAGCACTAAAAAAGGTCAGTTCTCCACTGAAACAGACCGGCCTCCTAGTCTATCGGCGTAAATCGGGTGGCCGTTGGGACGGCAGCGGTTGGAAGCCAGACGACTGAACCGCACTGACAGCCCGACGTCACACCGATCAACAGCAACGGCCCTGTTTGCCTTGAGCCTGAACAGGCGGGCAAGGAACTGTTCCAGACGAACAGAACACGCAACAATCGCCCGCCCTCGGTCGAAGAACGGCACCGCAGCTTTTGCACTCGTAGAAATATTGGCACGCGTCAGTTGGCATTGTTTCTGACGCTTTGAAGCCGCAGATTGGACAGGTAATCGTTGAGCTGAGGATCACGGATACTTCACGCATAAAGATATCCAATCGTCATTAGGGCAACACCGGTGATGAGACCGCCAGGGTACGGGTTACACACCTGGCGCACGCTCAGTATCGATGCCTCCGCGACATGAATGCAGACAGGGCGATGCGCTGTTCGCTGTCGACACCTCGAGTCACACGCAGCAACCCGCTTTCCCGCTTGAATTTCGACGTTCGGGTCATCACCGGTATCGAACCGTCTCCGTTCATCACCCCCGGCTATCAAGAAAAAGGCCAGTTCCCCGTTAAAAAAGGAACTGGCCTCTTCGTCTACATGTTCAATCGGCTCTGTGCGTCAGCGTGGCTGCGGTTCGAAACCGCCCTCGGGCTCATCGCCCTTGGTGCCAAGCGGGCCGTCCTTCTTTGCACCGGTCTTCGGGACCGCCGAGCCGCGACTCGGAGGCGTATCGTCACCGAGATCGCGGGCGGGCTTTTCGCCGCGAATGAGCGCCTTGATCTCTTCGCCAGTCAGCGTTTCGTATTCGAGCAGGCCTTCGGCCAGTGCCACGAACTCGTCGTGCTTGGTAGTGATGATGTCCATAGCCTGTTTGTAAGCCTGGTCGATCAGGCGACGAACTTCGTTGTCGATCTTCTGAGCGGTCGCCTCGGAGACATTCTTCGATTGCGAAACGGAGTGGCCGAGGAAAACCTCCTGCTGGTTTTCACCATAGGCAACCTGGCCGAGCTCATCGGAGAAGCCCCATTGCGTGACCATGGCGCGGGCAAGCTTGGTCGCCTGCTCGATGTCCGAGGACGCGCCGGAGGTGATATTCTCCTTGCCGAAGGTCAGCTCTTCTGCAACGCGGCCGCCCATCATGATGCAGAGGCGCGACACCATCCACTTGTAGCTCATCGAGTAGCGGTCGCCCTCGGGAAGCTGCATGACCATGCCGAGCGCACGACCGCGCGGAATGATGGTCGCCTTGTGCAGCGGATCGGCGATGGCGACATTGAGCGCCGTAATCGCATGGCCGGCTTCGTGATAGGCCGTAAGCTTCTTTTCCGCCTCGGTCATCGCGGAAGAACGGCGCTCGGCGCCCATCATGATCTTGTCCTTGGCGTCTTCGAATTCCTGCATGGTGACCAGGCGCTTGTTGCGGCGGGCGGCCATCAGGGCGGCTTCGTTGACGAGGTTCATCAGGTCGGCACCGGAGAAGCCGGGCGTACCGCGGGCAAGCGTCTTCAGATCGACGTTCGGAGCCAGCGGAACGTTGCGGGCGTGTACCTTCAGGATGCGTTCACGGCCGACAATGTCCGGGTTCGGCACGACGACCTGGCGGTCGAAGCGGCCGGGACGCAGCAGCGCCGGATCGAGAACGTCAGGGCGGTTGGTGGCGGCGATGAGGATGATGCCCTCATTGGCTTCGAAACCGTCCATCTCGACCAGCAACTGGTTCAGCGTCTGCTCGCGTTCGTCGTTACCGCCTCCGAGACCGGCGCCACGATGGCGGCCGACGGCGTCGATTTCGTCGATGAAGATGATGCAGGGCGCGTTCTTCTTCGCCTGTTCGAACATGTCGCGGACGCGGCTTGCGCCGACACCGACGAACATTTCAACGAAGTCGGAACCGGAAATGGTGAAGAACGGCACATTGGCCTCGCCGGCAATGGCGCGCGCCAGAAGCGTCTTACCCGTACCGGGAGGGCCGACAAGCAGAACGCCGCGCGGAATACGGCCACCCAGACGCTGGAACTTCTGCGGATCGCGCAGGAATTCCACGATTTCTTCCAGATCCTGCTTGGCTTCGTCGACACCGGCGACATCATCGAAGGTGACGCGACCATGCGCCTCCGTCAAAAGCTTTGCCTTGGACTTGCCGAAGCCCATTGCACCGCGCGAGCCACCCTGCATCTGCCGCATGAAGAACAGCCAGACACCGAGGATCAGGAGCATCGGCAACAGCGTGCCGAGATAGCTCAGGAAGCTCGAGGAGCCATCCGATTCCGGACGGCCGACAATGTTGACGTTCTTGCTTTGCAGGCGATCAAGCAGGCTGTCGTCCACGACCGGGGCATAGGTCTGGAAGGTTGTACCGTTTTCGACATAGCTGCCGACCACGCGATTGCCAGTGACGGTGACGTCACGGACGCGGCCTGAATCAACTTCCCGAAGGAACTGCGAATACGGAATTTCCCTGGAGCCTGTTTGTGCCGGCGCGTTCTGGAACATACTGAACAGAGCAATCAGCAGCAAAGCTATGATTGCCCACAGAGCGAAATTACGAAAATTAGGGTTCATCGAACTCCCCAGCACTGAAACTTCCGCCGCTGAGCGGCGGCATTACTTGATCCCTAACATAGGGTTGCGCCAAGCCCTTGCCAAGGCAAACCGCATCGCCACATGTTTTTTCCGTCAATAACTCTCAAAGTGGCGGCCGAGTATAGGGTTCACGGCCAAAGCAAGTCGCCAACCGATCCGCAAATGTGAGATCGAATCGTGTCAAAAAGCGGTCGAAAGGCGCAAGATGGGGTGTAATCGTGGCTGATACGGCGCTCCCGCCAGCGCCGGCGGCCACCCGTGGCAACACGGCCCGAGCACGCTGCACAGCGCCCTTCGGCAGCCTCTCCGGAAACTCCACCGCGCCCCTCTCCCCCGCCGCTTCGATACAGATAGTGGCCGGATCGTGATTGACGATCTGAAAGCGGCCATCCCATATGCCATTGGCTCCCGGCGCAAGCACAAGCGGCTGGATGTCGCGGCTTTCGCGCATGAGATAAAGCCCGTCCCGGCGCAGGTCGAAGACGACGCCGCCCGCCGTGCGCCGCCCCGGCTTGTCCTCGCCGATGAAATCCAGGATACGACGCATCCGCTCGCGGCCCGGACCATAGGGCTCACCGCCGAATGCGGCGGCGAGATAGGAGAGCGCATAGGAGAGCACGATCTCATCGACCGCCAGCCCATCGCGGCTGACGACGCAAAGCACGCTCGCATGAACAGTCACATATCTATCCAGCCAGGCGGCGGCTTCCTTCGAGAGCGCCACGCGAGCCGCGCCATCATCAAGCACAGAGAGCGGCACGGCATCCTGCGCCAGGCGTTTGCGCATGCGTACGCGCTCATAGCGGACATCCTCATTGCTCGGATCATCCAACCAGGACATGCCCCGCCGCGTGAGATAGGCGCGGATATCGGCCCGCCGGCAGGCGAGAAACGGCCTGACGATCCAGAGGCGCCGATCGAAGAGCATGGCGTCGGCAATGCCGGTGCCGGCAACGCCCTCACCTTCGCTTAAACGTTCCGCGCGCATGGCCAAGGTCTCGCGCTGGTCATCGAGCGTATGCGCGGTAACGACCACGTTGGCAGAAATATCCGCCGCAATATCGGCAAGCAGCCCATAGCGCGCCTCGCGGGCTGCAGCCATGACACCGCTCTTCGGCTTCTCGCCCTCCCAGCGACGAATGATGTGGGGCACGCCAAGCGATGCACAGAGAGCGGCGACATCGCTTGCTTCATCGGCAGACTCCGACCGCAAACCATGATCGACCGTGGCGGCGGAAAGGCTGATGTTTGAATCCGGGAAGGCCCTCAACTGCTCAGAAATGGCAACCAGCAGACCGGTGGAATCGCTGCCGCCGGAAATGGCGACCAGAATATGGGCAGGCTTGAAAAGGGAATAAATAAAATCGGCCGCTGCAGCGTCTGGCATCTGGGCCGTGGCAGCAACAGTCACAGCGTCACCGGACATCGCAATCAGCAGGCAAGACGCTTTTGTTCGCTGGCTACCTTGTTGGTAACGGCCTTCGAAGCCTTCGGATAGCGCTTGGTTACTTCGCGCAGCGTTGCGCAGGCCGTATCCTTGTTATCGAGGGCAGCGAGCGACATGCCAAGCTTCAAGAGCATTTCCGGTGCCTTTTCGGAGGTGCCGTATTTCTGATGCGCATTCAGGAAAGTCTTGGCCGCATCATTATATTTGCCTTGCGAATAAAGCGCTTCGCCAAGCCAGAAGTTGGCATCGGGCGCCCGGGCGCTATTCGGGTAGCTGTCGATATACTGGCGGAACTCCTGTTCGGCGACACTGTAGTCGCCGGACAGGACGTGGCCATAGGCCGATTTATACTGATCGTTTTCGCTGCCGAGCGAGGCCGTCTGCGTGCCTGAGCCGGCGGCCGGCGCAGCACCCGAACCGTTGTTGGCGCGCGTCGCCGTTGCGCCGACCTGCTTGCCGCTCTGATCGAACTGGATCGAGCCGAGCTGCGTCGGCGGCTTGCCAGAACCGCCGCCCTGTTGCGCCGTATTCGGCGCGTCGCCACCTTGCGAATCGCTGATTACACCGGCGATGTCGTCCTGTTGCTGACCGCCGCCTGCGCCCTGCGCCGGGGCATCCGCTTCGCTCTTCTTCATCGGGGCCGCGCCGCCGCCAGTCCCAGCCGCACCGCCAGTGCCCCCACCGCCACGCTTTTCAAGCTGCTGGAAGCGGAATTCATTGTCCTCTTGCGTCTTGCGGATCTGCTCCTGCATCTGCAGCAACTGATAGCTCATCTCTTCGACGCGGCCGTTCAATTGGCGCATCTGGTCTTCAAGCTGCTGCAAACGGACTTCGGCATCGCTGTTTTGAACGTTGATGACGGGTGCCTGCCCGAACTGCCTCTGGGGAGCCGCATTGTTCGGAACGGCCTGTTCCGGTGCACTGCGGCCACCTAAGTGAAGTCCGAAAAGCGACAAGGCAGAGGCGTCACGCTCACTACCGGCGACGGCGGCGAGACAAAGTAAGCTCGCCACGACAAGTTTTCTCATACGGATCATCCTGCCCATTGATTCTTCGCACCCCAGGGCGCGAACAGGAGATTTTTACAATTAATCTCAAAAAGCAACGGAGTTCGGCCAAAGTGTGGTCAAAAAAGTAAAGGCGGCCACGCGGACCGCCTTTGTGCATTTCGGCCGCAAATTCGGCCTATCAGGAGCCGGCGCCGTTGAGCACGGTGACGGCACGACGGTTCTGCGACCAGCAGGAAATATCGTCGCAGGTCGCGACCGGACGTTCCTTACCGTAGGAAATCGTCTTCATGCGCTGAGCCGGAACGCCGCGCGAAGCGAGGTAGTCCTTGGTGGCGGCAGCACGACGGGCGCCGAGAGCCAGGTTGTATTCGCGCGTGCCGCGTTCGTCGGCGTGGCCTTCGACGGTGATTGCGTAGTTCGGATAACGAGCGAGCCACTGAGCCTGACGGTCGAGCGTCTGGGAGGCGTCGGCGCGAATCGACGAGCTGTCGGTATCGAAGAAGATGCGATCGCCAACGTTGACCGTGAAATCCTGCGGCGAACCCGGAGCGGCATTGCCGGCGCCATTAAGGCCAAGGCCGTTTGCATCGTTCGGCAAGCCCTTCTTGGAGGCGCAGCCGGCAAGCGAAAGGCCGACGAAAAGCGCGATCATGATCGGGTTGCGGGCGAGGTTCTGCATATGGCCAACGGCCGGGGTTGCGATGCGGCTCATTGCCGGTCTCTCCTTAAGTCTCTATCAGGGTTGCCAGACTGTAACCGGGTTCGGTTAATCCGATTCCAACAAATATGGTTAATGATGTCCTAAAGTTGTCCCGAAGTGGTCCACTCACAGGACTTTGCGGCGACAAAGTGACGCTCGACCGGATCAGCGACTTTTCGAGCCGCCGCCCGCTCAAGCTGTTTTCTTGCATGATCTTACTCGATATCGCTTCGCACTTTTGACTGCGTGAAGCGTCGGTTTGCGACCATGCCTGGCCCACCCCTATTCGAGGAGCGGCGACCAAGCCGGGTCGGAAGCGAAGCCCGGGGTCGGAATCTTCTGCTCGTTGTAGCCCGTCAGATCGATCGAATAGAGCTGCGGGCCACTGGAGCCCTGCGGTTCGCGGAAGAACATGATGACGCGTCCGTTCGGCGCCCAGGTCGGGCCTTCATTGTGGAAGCCCGTGGTCAGCAGCCGCTCGCCCGAACCATCCGTCTTCATGACGCCGATCGAGAATGTCTGACCAGACTGCTTGGTGAAGGCGATGAGATCGCCGCGCGGCGACCACACCGGTGTCGAATAGGAGCCGTCGCCGAAGGAGATGCGGTGCTGGTTGGAGCCATCCGCATTCATCACATAGATCTGCTGCTTGCCGCCGCGGTCGCTTTCGAAAGCAATCTGCGTGCCATCGGGCGAATACGAAGGCGAAGTATCGATGGCGGCCGTCGAGGTCAGGCGGGTCGTGGTGCGCGAGCGCAGGTCCATCGTATAGATATTGGCGTTGCCTTCCTGCTGCAGGCTCATGATCACCCGCTGGCCATCCGGCGAGAAGCGCGGCGAAAAGGTCATGCCCGGAAAGTTGCCCACCAGCTCGCGCTGGCCCGTCTGCAGTTGCAGCAGATAGACGCGCGGCTGCTGGTTGGCGAAGGACATGTAAGTGACTTCCTGCCGGTTCGGCGAGAAGCGCGGCGTCAGCACGAGGTCGCTGCCATCAGTCAGCATGCGGGCATTGAAGCCGTCCTGGTCCATGATGCCGAGCTGCGTCTTGCGGGCCGTCTTTGGGCCGCTCTCGGCAACGAAGACGACACGGGTGTCGAAATAGCCCTTCTCGCCGGTGATCTTTTCATAGATCGCGTCAGCAATGATGTGGGCGACGCGACGCCAGTTGTCCGGCTGCGCATAGAACTGCTGGCCGATCATCTGCTGGCTGCCGTAGGTGTCCCACAGGCGGAACTCCGCGCGAAGGCGACCGCCCTCTTGCGTCACTCGGCCGGTTACCAGCGCCTGAGCGTTGATCGCCGTCCAGTCCTGAAAGCGCGGCGTGGCATCCGGATTGCTGATCTTCTCGATGAAGGCCTGCTTGTTGACAGGAGCAAACAGGCCGGAGCGCTGCAGGTCGGCAGCAATGACGCCCGAAATCTGTGCGCCCAGGCCATCATTCGACAGAAGGTCGGTGATGGCGATCGGCATCGGCTGGACGTTGCCCTTGTTGATGTTGATCTCGACCACAGCATAAGCCGGAGTGGCGAGGGCTGCCGTCAGGCCCGCCAGCACCAGCAGGAGACGAACGAGGGATTTTCTGATCATATGTGCCAAGCCTTTCAGCATTAAAGCGCCATGTCGCCGGGTTCGAAGTTCTGTATGACTTCGACCGAGCTAGTTTCATTGTCGGATTGAGTTTGCGGCAGGTTCTTGAAAGGTGCCGCCCTCACGACAGCGCGCGCAGCGCTTGCCGCAATAGCAATCTGCGTCTCTTTGGGGCCGCCCCTTATCGTGACTTCTGGCTCGCCCACGATCTGTCCACCACGATGGAGCCTGAGACCCGGTGTGAGGCTCCAGTTCTCCGCTACTTTATCGTAAATGCCATCCGCAGCCGCACGCTCAGGCTGAACTGACATTGAACCTGCCAGCATGATCCCAAGAACCACGAGCAAGCTCAGGCCGAAACGGGGACAGTAGTTCGTCAAACGTTGCGGTCCCCGCATCACAGCCCCAGGTCCGCTGCGCTGAAGTTGACGACAACTTCTTGCCAATCGTCGTATTTGTCCGGCGGCAGGATCTTCATGAAATCCACCTGCGACCGCAGCACCGCGCGAACGGCGCCGCCCTGCAAGGCAGCCTGTGTCGACGCCGGTCCGCCGCTCGCTGAGACTTCCGGTTCACCGACGATCTGGCCGGACTTGTCGAGCTTGAAATGCACTTTGATCTTCACATCGCCCGCCCCTTCCAGGCCAGGAATGATGTTCCAGTTCTTGGCGATGAGGTCGCGCAGGCCGTCCTGCTGGCTCTGGCTGAGCTTACCGCTACTCAGCGACTTCATACCGCCAGTCGAAGCGACATTGGTCTGTGCACCGGCGGAAGTCGACTTCGCCGAACGCTTGGCACCGCCGCCGGACGAGGTGTTATTGAGCACCTTGTTGATCTCATCGGCGAGGCCATTATCCAGACCGGCATTCGAGCCTTTTGCCGTCTCGCGCTTCTTGTCGCTGTCGCCCTGCCCGTTATCGGTCGAGGTGTTCTTGCTCGTGCTTTGAGTGGTCGTCTTGTCCGTTGGCTTGGCTGTTGGTTTGGCTTCCGCCACCTGTTGTGGCTTCACCACAAGCTTTTGCTCGGGTTTCGGATCAGGCTTCGCCTCGGCAGTCTTCGGCGGCTGGACTGGCTGCGGCTTCACGTCCGGAACAGGAACCTTGTCCGCCGGCGGCTGCGCAGCCTGCTCGGTCGGGTTTTCGGTCACCGGCTTCGGATCAGCCTTTTGCGGAGTCGGAGTCGGGGTCGGCGTGGGTGTTGGCGCAGGCGTGACCTCGCTCTTCTGCGGCGTCGGCTCCGTCTTCTGTGGCGTGGGGGTGGGCGTCGGTGTCGGTGTGGGGGTCACATCCGGCTTCTGCTGCGGAACAGCAGCCACTTCCTTCGGCGCGGCTTCCGTATCCTGCTGCTCGATCGTCTTGACATCGTTCGGCCGCGGATCGTTCTGCGGCACCGGAACGTCGGTCTTCTTCGGCGCGAGGGCGGCGTTCTCATCTTGCGGACGCTGCGTCGGCACGGCCGGGTTCTTCAGGTCGATATCGTTTTCGCCGGCATTCTGCGCGTTCGCGACCTGGGTCTGCTTCTTGGTCTGCTTCGGCGCCGCATGATCCGTCACCGGCGCATGCTTCTCACCCTGCTGAAGTTGATCGGCGGGGACGATATCGACGTCCATCGCCGTGCTCTCCGGCGTCTCCAGAGGCGCAGGCGCACTCAGCGTCAGCATGGCGCCGATCAGCACCAAGATGTGAATGACGGCAGATGTGGCGATGCTGCGCTTCATGTCGATCCGTCAATGGTCCGTTATCTGCTGCGTAACCAGGCCGATATTCTTGTAGCCGGCCTCCTGGATGCGCGACATGACGTCGGCGATGACGCCATAGGGCGCTTTTCCGTCGCCGCGTACGAAAATGCGTTCGTTGTAGCCGGTGGTGGCGATCGCCTTCAGCTTGGCGGCAATGTCGGCCGCTTCGATCTGCGTTTCCTGCAGGAAGACCTGGCCGTCCTGCTTGATGGAAATGGTGATCGGCTGGGTTTGGGCGTTCAATGCGCCGGCCTGCGTTTGCGGCAGGTCGATCGGCACGCCGGATGTCATCATCGGCGCGGCCACCATGAAGATGATCAGCAGCACGAGCATGACGTCGACCAGCGGCGTCACGTTGATATCGGCGATCGGACCGCCCCGGCCACCGCCGCGACGCCCGCCCCGGCGGCCACCGCCGCCACCCTTGCCTCCAACAGACATTGCCATGTGATTTACTCCGGTTCCGTCTGCGATTTACTGCGCAGCCTGGCGCGGCTGCAGCTTCTCATCGATCTGGCGCGACAAGATGGCGGAGAATTCGTCCGCGAAGCCTTCCATGCGCGCCGAGAGCTTGCCGGCGTCGGCTGAGAACTTGTTGTAGGCGATAACCGCGGGAATAGCGGCGACGAGGCCGATCGCGGTCGCGAGCAAGGCTTCTGCGATGCCGGGGGCGACGACCGCGAGATTGGTCGACTTCGAACCGGCGATCGCCTGGAACGAGGTCATGATACCGACGACGGTGCCGAAGAGACCGATGAACGGGCCGGCCGAACCGATGGTCGCAAGCGATCCGAGGCGGGCGACCAGATGTTCCGATTCACGCGCCAACGTCACGTCCATGGCGCGATCGATACGCATCTGCAGGCCGATCGGCGAACGTGCGCCGCGCTCGAACGACTTCTTCCATTCGCGCATGGCGGCGACGAAGATGGCGCCCAGTCCCGTATTGGTACGCTCCGAAAGCGTGCGATAGAGTTCCTCGAGCGACTGGCCCGACCAGAAGACCTGCTCGAAATGATCGAACTGCCGGCGTGCCCGGGCGTAGCTCAGATACTTGTCGATGACGATCGCCCAGGTCCATACGGAGGCCGCGAGCAGTCCGAGCATGACAAGCTTGACCACCAAGCCTGCCTGCATGAAAAGCGACCAGAGGGTGATGTCCGGTGTGGTGGCCGCTGCCAATGCTACTTGTTCCATTGATCCAAAATCCCCGAATCCAAACGCCCGGCGCTAGACCGGGCGGCTAAAAGTGATCTCACAAGAAATGTTTGGCAGCCGCCGCTGAACGCCCTGGTCAAAGCCTTCCAAGCTTACAACTGCCTTCTTGCCGTCAAATTTGGTCAAAGGAAGGCGTGCGCCGCACAAACTCCGACAACGGCAGTAAGACACTATTATGGTTAAAAGAATGTTAGCGTCGGAGCATGAAAGATTTGACGGTGACGAAGGTTATTCTGTCTCCTGGAAAGAACGGACCGGACGAAACCGGCGGCAGGCACAAAACAGTTCTTGCGCGCGGAAATTCCTTCACACAAAACTCAAGTTTTAGCAAGGAGACTTTTCGAGGCCTCCGACATCGCCACACACGGCTGCCTGCTGGCTCTAAGCAGCCTCCCTTGTGGCACTAAACCACAGCCTCGGACGCCACCAGCATCTGCGCAGCCAGCTTTTCCGGTAACCGCCGCGGTTTTCCCTTGGCGTTGATCACGGCGATAATGACCTTGGCCGCGATCAGCAGCGTCTCACCGCGGCGGATTTCCTGGGACAGCACCATCTTGGCGCCACCGGCCTTCTCGGTCGTCGTGCGAATCACCAACAGGTCGTCCATTCGCGCCGGCCCCCTGAAGTCGATCTCCATACGGTGAACGACGAAAACCAGCCCCTCCTCGTCGGCATTCAGGAGCTCGCGCTGTTCCACGCCGAGGCAGCGCAGATAGTCCGTGCGGCCGCGTTCGAGGAAGTGGAGGTAGCGCGCATGATAGACGAGGCCGGAAAAATCCGTATCCTCATAATAGACTCGCTGCACCAGCCGGTGGCTACCGGCTTCCAGTTCCCCGGCAATCAGAAAGGGGCTGTTCATCGTCGCCGCATCTCCAAAAAATCTGGGGACCCTCTTTGGCCGAACTTCTGCCATCAAGCAAGCTTTGAACGATTGTCATAAATACTGACTATCCGGAATGGTGCCGGATAGCGATCGACGCAGAAGGATACGATCTCATGAAAATAGCGGTTATGGGCGGCGACGGTTTCATTGGTTGGCCAACCTCGCTGCATCTCTCCGATGCCGGTCATGAGATCCATATTCTCGACAATCTCTCCCGCCGCTGGATCGACACGGAGCTCGGTGTGCAATCGCTGACGCCGATGGATTCGATCCAGGAACGCACCCGCATCTGGCATGCGGAGACCGGCCGCCGCATCCACTTCCACCTCATCGATCTCGCAAAAGACTATGAGCTTCTGAAAAAGTGGCTCGCCGAGCATCGCCCCGACGCCATCGTGCACTTTGCCGAACAGCGCGCCGCGCCCTATTCGATGAAGAGCGACCGCCACAAGAATTACACGGTCAACAACAATGTCAGCGCCACGCATAATCTCCTGAATGCGCTGGTCGAACTCAACCTTGACGCCCATCTCGTCCATCTCGGCACCATGGGTGTCTATGGCTATTCCACGGTCGGCGCCGCCATTCCGGAAGGCTACCTGCCCGTGGGCATCGAGACCGTCGATGGCCGGACCGTCAATCAAGATATTCTCTATCCGGCCAATCCGGGCTCGATCTACCATATGACCAAATGCCTGGATCAACTCCTCTTCCAGTTCTACGCCAAAAACGACGGTCTCAGGATTACCGACCTGCATCAGGGCATCGTCTGGGGCACGCATACGGAGCAGACGCGCCGTCACGAACAATTGATCAATCGATTCGACTATGACGGCGATTACGGCACGGTGCTGAACCGCTTCCTCATCCAGGCGGCGATCGGCTATCCCTTGACCGTGCACGGCACCGGCGGCCAGACCCGCGCCTTCATCCACATCCAGGATTCGGTGCGCTGCATCGAGCTGGCGCTGAAGAACCCGCCGCCGCGCAATGCGCGTGTCGAGATCTTCAATCAAATGACGGAGACGCATCGGGTCCGCGATCTCGCCGAGATGATCGCCAAGTTGAGCGGTGCGGAAATCGTCCGGCTGCCCAACCCACGGAAGGAAGCGCCGGAGAACGACCTGATCGTCAAGAACGACAAGTTCCTCGATCTCGGCCTGGCGCCGATCACCCTGCAAGCGGGTCTTTTGAGCGAAATCGTCGATGTCGCCAGGAAATATGCCTATCGCGTCGATCGCTCGCGCGTTCCGGCCGTTTCCGCCTGGACCAAGGATCTCGCGGCGACGGTCAACCACGATCCCGAAGGCAAGCGATTGAAGTCGGTCTCATGATGTTCGGAAGCGAAATCCTGCAGGGGATACGGCCGCGCTCCACCCCGCAAGCGCGGCAAGCCTTCGTCACGCTCGTCACCAATGCCGACTACGCCATGGGCGCGTTGGCATTGATGCATTCGATTTCGCGCACCAGCACCAGAGCCGATATGGTGGTTCTACACACGGCAGGCGTCGACGAAAGGGATCTTGCGCCGCTGGAAGGGCTCGGCTGCCGGCTGGTGGAGGTGGAACATCTGGCGCTCTCCGACGAATTCAACGAGCGCCACGCGCGCGGCAATCTGCATGCCAACGCTCCCTTCACCAAGGGTCGTAAGCCTTCCTTCCACTCGCCGCTCGATAATTTCTGCAAGCTCAGGCTCTGGCAGCTCATCGACTATGACACCTGTGTCTTCATCGATGCGGATGCATTGGTGCTGAAGAATGTCGACAGGCTGTTCGACTATCCGGAATTTTCCGCCGCACCCAACGTGTATGAAAGCCTTGCGGACTTTCATCGAATGAATTCCGGCGTCTTCGTCGCCAAGCCGTCGCTCGCGACCTTCAAGGACATGCTGAAGCTGCTCGATCGTCCCGGCATTTTCTGGCGGCGCACCGACCAAACCTTTCTCGAGACATTCTTCCCGGATTGGCACGGCCTGCCGGTCTTCATGAATATGCTGCAATATGTATGGTTCACCATGCCCACGCTTTGGGACTGGAACAGCATTTCGATCCTGCATTACCAATATGAAAAGCCTTGGGAGAAGAACCACCCGAAGGCCGATCAACTGAAACCGCTGATCGATTTGTGGCACCATTTCCATGCCGGGCGTGACGTGCCAGACATCACCGCATTCGCCAATCCGAAAGAGGCGGCATGAAAGTTCTGGTCTCGGGCGGGACAGGTCTCGTCGGCCGCTATATCGTCGAGGAGCTGCTTGCTGCTGGATATCAGGTTGCCGTCGGCGGCCGCAACGCACCGGAATCCAGCCTCTTCTCTCAGCCCGTCACCTTCGTGCCATTTAGCCTCGATCCTTCGGAAGATCAGAGCGACGTCTTCGACGATGCCTATTTCTTCGTGCACGCGGCCTTCGCGCATGTCCCCGGCAAATATCGCGGCGGCGAAGGCGATGATCCCGAGAGCTTCCGCCGGTTCAATCGGGATGGCACGATAAGGCTATTCGAGACGGCAAAACGCGCGGACATCCGCCGCTGCATCTTTCTCTCGTCGCGCGCCATCTATGGTGATCGGCTGGCCGGCGAGACGCTGACGGAAGACACCATCCCGACGCCGAACACGCTCTATGGCGAAGTGAAGCGCGATGCCGAACACGCCCTCTTCTCCTTGTCCGCGCCCAGCTTCCTGACGGCGAGCCTAAGGGCGACAGGGGTCTACGGCGATCTCCGCCCGAACAAATGGGATGATCTTTTCACGGACTACCTTGCGGGAAAGACCGTTCCTTCCCGCGCCGGAACCGAAGTCCACGGTCGCGACCTCGGCCGCGCCGTCCGCCTGCTCTTGGAAACAGAGACCAGCCGCATCAATGGCGAGGCTTTCAACCTCTCGGATATTCTCACCGATACGCACAATATCCTTGCGCACTTGCAGCGGGCAACCGGCTGTCCGAACCCCCTGCCCGCACCCGCGTTACAAGGCGTCGTCAGCGCTATGGATACGTCGAAAATCCGCGCGCTCGGCTGGCGCGGCGGCGGCACGGCCTTGCTGGAAGAAACTATTGCGAAATTGACGATGCCGCCGCGCCATGCGGGTTTCAGCGCATCAGAATCGTCTCGTCCCAGCTAAGCGCTGCCAAGTCCTCACCCCGAAATCTCGCATCGTCGGCAACGATGAATTCATCCAGTTGCGGCGGGGCGACGCTGCTGCCGGCGAGCATGGCATGCACCTGCCCGCGATGATGGGTCTGGTGCTGGAAAAGATGGTTCAGCACATCCTCCGCACGCTCCCTCTGGATGCGGTCGCCGCGATGCAGATCGATCACCCGTACCAGCCCCTCGGGATTCAGATGTTCACACAGAACCACGAGCCGCGCGTCGACTTTGCCTTGCTCCACCGTCAATGCATCGAGCGTGTCGAATGGCTCTTCGATGTCGAAAGCCTTAAGACCAAGCGTCCCGCCCTCCAGCGCATCGACATAAAACCAGTCGACGGTCAGGATGTGATTAAGGGTCAACTTGATCGACGGAAAGAAGCTCACCCGCCTGGCCTCGAACTCACCAGGGCGAAGCGCCGCACAAGCCCGATGCAATCGAGTATTCGCCAAGGCGTTGTTGTAAGCGAGCTTGCGGAACACGCGGATCGGATCGAAACCGGACATGCTGCACTCCCTCCTCTACGCTTTGTCGAGATCGCCGTCCCGCCAAACCAGATGGCGCGCGGTTATCGGCAGACTTTCGATTTCGTCGGCAATGAAATAGGGCGGAATATCGAGTGCAACCAGCGCCTCGCGCGTGGCCGGCACCCATTTGAATTCGAGATGATTGTCGCCGTCTTGGATGCGATGAACGATCTCCTCCGGCCGAAACGGGAAACCCCGGGGGATATCCATCACATAGTAGAGCCCCAGCTCATGCCAATCACGGCGCTCGTAGTGAAAGAAGTTCTCCACCATCCAAAGCAGCCGGCCAACCACAACGTCGACGCCCAGCTCCTCCATCATCTCTCGCCGCAACGTCTCCTGCGACGTCTCGCCGATTTCCGCCCTGCCGCCCGGAAAGGTCCAGAACGGCTCATGCACAGCGCGGTGGACGAGCACATGCCCCTCGCGAAAACCAAGGCCCGCCACGCGCATCTGGTATCGCGCATGACCGGCGTTCACCCTGATGGCCCTGCGTTTCGACATCGCCCTATCCCAGATCGATCACAACGATTTCCGGCGGGACGCCGACGCGAACCGGCGCCACCGAACAGCCCAGGCCGCCGGAGACGATGATATGGCGGTCCTCTTCGACAATATGGCCATAGACATACCGGTCGCCATAGCGCGACGGCAGATAGGGCGACCAGCCGAAAACCCTGACCTGCCCGCCATGCGTATGACCGGACAAGGTCAGCGACACGCGCGACGGCACGGTCGGAAAGATATCGGGCTCATGGGCGAGCAGGATAACCGGCGCCGAGTCATTCACCTGCGCCAGCGTGCCGTCGAGATCATCGAGTCCCGTCGTGAACTGGCGCTTCCAGCGGACGCTCCGGCGCAAAGCAAGCTGATCCTCGACGCCTGCCAGCCAAAAGCCGTGTCCATCCTTTTCGAGACGAGCCGAACGATTGGAATAGACCGGAATTCCGACATCCGCCAATGCCTTATGACTGAAGGTCGGGCCTGAGCCGCGCTTCTGCGCCGCCGCATCGTGCCACCAATCATGATTGCCGACGATCGCGTGAACGCCGAGCGGCGCCTTCAGGGCCGCGAGCTCCGCCGCCCATACCCGATGATCGACGCGTCCGGTTACGAAATCCGTCCCCGACGTGTAATCGCCGAGCAGAACGATGATATCGCCACCGAGATCGTTGGCACGGGTGCAAATGGAGGCGATGCGATCGGCCGTCATCCACGGTCTGCACGCATGAAAATCGGCCAGTGCCACGACCCTCAGTTTCAGCCCCGGCGTCCAACCAGGCGGCGTCAACTGGTAGCGGGCCACGTTGAGGCGCAAGACGGGCTCGTATCCAAAGGCATAGCCACCGAGCGCCATCAATCCGACGATACTGCTGCCGAAGAGCTTCAGGAAACCGCGACGGCCGATCACTCGCCTTCCTCCTGGAACAGCCTGAACTGTGCTGCCTCCAGGTCCTTTGGCGGCTGCATCCCGAGATGTCGCCAGGCGATCGCCGTCAGTACGCGGCCGCGCGGCGTACGCTGAATGAAACCCTGCTGTATCATATAGGGCTCGATGATATCCTCGATCGCGTCGCGCGGTTCGGAGAGGCCCGCGGCGATGGTTTCGATGCCGACCGGGCCGCCGCCGAAATTGACGGCGATCATATTGAGATAGCGCTTGTCGAGCTGATCGAAACCGACATTATCGACCAGCAGCCGGGTCAATGCCTCATCGGCGATCTCGCGGGTTACCGCCTCGGCCTTTGCCACTTCGGCGAAATCACGTACCCTGCGCAGCAGGCGGCCAGCGATGCGCGGCGTGCCGCGGGCGCGCCTGGCAATCTCGCGCGCGCCCTCTTCGGTTATCCCGAGCCCCATCAGCCGCGCTCCGCGGCGCACGATCAGCTCCAGTTCCTCAACCGTATAGAAGCTCAGGCGAACAGGAATGCCGAAACGGTCACGCAGCGGCGTCGTCAGCAGGCCGAGACGCGTGGTGGCGGCGACCAGCGTGAACTTGGCAAGATCGATCTTCACCGAACGCGCCGCCGGGCCTTCGCCGATAATCAGGTCAAGCTGAAAATCCTCCATGGCCGGATAGAGGATTTCTTCGACGGCCGGATTGAGGCGATGGATTTCATCGATGAAGAGCACGTCCCGCTCTTCGAGATTGGTCAGAAGCGCGGCAAGATCGCCGGCCTTGGCAATGACAGGGCCGGACGTCGAGCGGAAATTGACGCCGAGTTCCTTCGCCATGATCTGCGCCAGCGTCGTCTTGCCGAGACCCGGGGGGCCGACGAACAGCACATGGTCCAACGCCTCGCCGCGTCCCTTTGCGGCCTCGATGAACACCTTGAGATTGGCGCGCGCCTCTGCCTGGCCGGTAAACTCGTCCAGCGACTGCGGCCTAAGCGTCACATCCAGGTCTTCGCCCCGCTTTTCCGGCGATATCAAGCGTGCGGCTTCGCTCATGTCAGACGTTCCATTCCCGGTATGCGTTTTGCGGCTTTGATGCTGAAGACCATGGCGGTCACCATGGCTCCCTCCCTTAGATCACCATTCCGTGGAGGAGCGCCATGAGTCGATCTCCTTACCTTGAGACAATAGTAAGGAATAGAAAAAGGTGCAAAGGATCACCGTGCAAGTTCCTTCAATCCCAGCCGGATCAGCTTGGCGCTGTCTGCTTCCTCACCCGCCGATTTCATCGCAGCCGCAACCGCATTTGCGGCCTGGTCGCGGGAATAGCCGAGATTGGTGAGCGCAGAAACGGCATCGGCGACCGGGGCGGAAGCGACGCCATCGCCCAATTCCTGCTTTAGGCCGATATTGATCGCCTCGCCCGCAAACGCCGGCGCCTTGTTCTTCAGCTCGGTGACGATGCGCATCGCCACTTTCGGCCCGACACCCGGCGCCCGGGATACGGCGCCGCGGTCCTGCAGCGCGATCGCATTGGCGAGCTCCGACGGCGTCAGCGTCGACAACAGTGCCAGCGCCACCTTCGCGCCGATACCCTGCACCGTCTGCAGAAGATTGAACCACTCCCGTTCAAGCACCGTCGTGAACCCGAAAAGACGGATCTGGTCCTCGCGGACATAGGTCTCGATGAAGAGAACACAGGCCTCGCCGACGGAGCCGAGTTTCGACAGCGTGCGTGCCGAACAATAGGCGACGTAGCAGACGCCATGCACATCCACGAGCGCGTAGTCCTCGCCGATCTCTTCGATTGTGCCTTTCAACTTGCCGATCATGAATGATGTCCGTCAGGGATGGGTTTCGGGAGAGATAAGGTCAAGTGAAGGAAAGTAGGAGCGATAACGAAAACAAACTACCCCGCCAGCGCCGCCTGACGCATCCGGCTGGCGCCACGATTGTGGGCATGGCAGATGGCGATGGCGAGTGCATCGGCGGCGTCGTTGCCTTTGAACTCCACCTTCGGCATCAGGATTTTCAGCATCATGTGGATCTGCTGCTTCTCGCCATGACCCACGCCGATCACTGCCTTCTTGACGGCATTCGGCGCATATTCGGCAACCTGCAGCCCGGCACGCGCGGGCACGAGCATGGCGATACCGCGCGCCTGGCCGAGCTTCAGCGTCGCCACCGCATCCTTATTGACGAAGGTCTGTTCGACAGCGGCTTCATCCGGCTTGTAGCTGTGGACGATATCGGCAAGCCCATCGTGAAGCTGGCAGAGGCGCGACGCGAGATCCATCTCGCCGTCCGACGTCACCGTCCCCGAGGCAACGAAACGCAGGGAATTGCCCAACGTGTCGATAATGCCCCAGCCGGTGCGGCGCAGGCCGGGATCGATGCCGATGATTCGAATCGTATTCTGCATGCGTCAACCTATCTTTGGAGCTGCAGATGTGCCAGCAAAATGTGAACGAAACAAAAACAAATTCCCAAACCCAGCCTCTTTCTGCAGCTTTGAAATTAGGGTGACGAAATTGCCGGGCAGGGTTTGGAACGGAGTGTCGGCGCTCCTACATGGAGACAATTGCTCCTCCCCTTTCACCACGCAGGTCTCTTGCCATGGTCCCCTTTTCCATCCTCGATCTTTCGCCCGTTGCCGAGGGCAGCACAGTCAGCCAATCCTTCGAAGGCTCGAAGCGCATGGCGCAGAAGGCGGAAGCGCTTGGCTACACCAGGTTCTGGCTGGCGGAGCATCATGGCATGCCAGGCGTCGCCAGCGCCGCGACCGCGGTTGTTATCGGCCATGTCGGAGCAGCCACTTCGCGCATCCGCATCGGCTCGGGCGGCGTCATGCTGCCGAACCATTCGCCGCTGGTGATAGCGGAGCAATTCGGCACGCTCGAAGCCCTGTTTCCCGGCCGCGTCGATCTCGGTCTCGGTCGTGCGCCGGGCACGGATATGCGCACGGCGCAGGCCCTGCGTCGCAACCTCGATGCCGGCGCCCAGAGCTTCCCCAATGATATTGTCGAGCTGCAGCATCTGTTCAGCCCGGCCGACGAGAACCAATCGATCCTTGCCGTACCCGGCAACGGCGCCAAAGTGCCGATCTGGCTGCTCGGATCGAGCCTCTACAGCGCCCATCTCGCCGCCATGCTCGGCCTGCCCTATGCTTTCGCCTCGCATTTTGCGCCGGAAGCTTTGCTCGATGCCGTCGCCATCTATCGCGACCGCTTCACGCCGTCGGCAACACTCGACAAACCCTATGTCATGGTCGGCGTCATGGGCTCGGCCGCGGAGACCGACGAAGAGGCGGATTATCACTTCACCTCGGCACAGCAGCAATTCGTCAACCTGCGCCGCAATGTCCGCGGCCCCTTCCCTCGCCCCCGCAGGGACATGGACGATTTCTGGACGCCTATGGAAAAACTGAATGTCGAACACACCCTGCGTTACGCCATTGTCGGCTCACCCGCGACTGCGGAGGCCAAGCTTTCGCAGTTCATCAAGGATACGGAAGCGGACGAAGTGATCATTTCGATGCCGATCCACGACATCGAGGCGCGGCTGAGATCGGTGGAGCTATTCGCGCAATTGCCGTCATTCAAGAAGGCTGCCTAATAATAGAAAAGCCCCAGTCTCCCTTGGCAAAACCTGGGAGACTGGGGCTTATTTTTAGAGGAAAAAATCAGGCCGAGAGCTTGGCCAGAATCTCTTCGGAGACTTCGAAGTTCGAATAGACGTTCTGCACGTCGTCGTCGTCTTCCAGGCTGTCGATTAGCTTCATCAGCGACTGCGCCTTTTCTTCGTCGACCGGCACATTGTTCTGGGCACGCCAGATCGCCTTGACGGTTTCGGCTTCGCCGAGCGTTGCTTCGAGTGCCTTGGCAACCTCGTTCATCGCTTCGAAACCGCAGATGATGGTGTGGCCTTCCTCATCGCTCTCGACATCGTCGGCGCCGGCTTCGATCGCGGCTTCCATCACCTTATCCGCATCACCGACCTCGGGCTTGTAGGTGATTTCACCGACATGGTCGAAGGAGAAGGAGACCGAGCCGGTTTCACCAAGCGCGCCGCCGGCCTTCGTGAAGATCGAGCGGACGTTCGACGCGGTGCGGTTGCGATTGTCGGTCAGAGCCTCGACGATGATCGCCGTGCCGCCGGGGCCGTAGCCCTCATAGCGGACCGCATCGTAATTCTCGGTATCTGCGCCGGAGGCTTTCTTGATGGCGCGATCGATATTGTCCTTGGGCATCGACTGCGCCTTGGCGTTCTGGATCGCCAGGCGCAAACTTGCGTTCATGCTCGGATCAGGCAGACCCGACTTGGCGGCAACAGTGATTTCACGTGCCAGCTTCGAGAACATTTTCGAACGCACCGAGTCCTGACGGCCCTTGCGATGCATGATGTTTTTAAACTGTGAATGGCCAGCCATGGCACCCCTGTTCACGTCTTTTGTTGGGAATGGGCCGCCTTATAAGAGCGAAGTGGCTTTCATTCAAGCAAAAAGCCCGCAAGGACGCCCACGACAGGGCGCCCGGTAGCGATATCGTTCGAAGGTGTGCCCGGGCGGAGGGAGAGGGCCGCCCGGGCATCGTGCTGATCGGCTCAAAGCCCCCTCAGCACGTAAATCAGCGGCTTGCGCGGCAGGGTTTTCAGCGAAACGGTGGTGCTTGCGGTGGGCGCATAGGCGATGTCGAAATCCGGGCCGAACATCGCCAGGAATTGCTGTATCGGCGGCCCCCAGCGGTGCATTGGCAGAATGAGCGACGAACGCAGCCGTTTCACCACCCGGCTCATGCTGTCCGCGCCCATGGTAAGGCCGCCATCGACCGGCACCATGACGACATCGAGCCGGCCGATTTCGGCATATTGCTTGTCGTTGAGCTCGAAATGCAGGTGCCCAAGATGGCCGATGCAGAGCCCGGCCACTTCGAAGATGAAGATCGAATTGCCGTTCGCCTCGACACCTCCCGACCATCCACGAATATCGGTCACCACGTTGCGGATCAGCGTATCGCCGACAGTCAGATTGATCTTCGCCGGCTCGCCGGGCGTATCGCTCCAGCCGTGCAGCACATATTTGATCGCCGGATCCGGGGTCAGCGTGTAATGGCTTGGATGCGCCTTGTTCATCGTCACGACGGTCGGCGTATAAGGCGGGACAAAGGCGCCGCTGAAATCGGTCGCGATCGACACACCGCCGGGTGTCTCTATGAAGAGGGTGGCATGACCGAGGAAGGTGATTTTTACATCGCCGCCGACGGGATCGTTGGCCGGAAGCGGGGCTGAACCGGAAAAGCTGGCGAATGTCGCTTTCGGCAGCGACTGCGCGATCGCCTGACATTGGCTGACATGTGGGCGGGACGGTCTCTGCTGGGCGCCTGCGGCACTCCAACCGGCCACGGCCAGCAGGAAGATCACAGCGAAGACGGGAAATCGCAGCATCATGCCATCCCTTCAGCTCCACAGAGCCGCGAAGGATGCGGTATGAGCTGAGGTGCGTCCAGCCGCAATCCGATCGGATTGCTCACAATCGCGTCATCGCTGCCGCGTGATCAACGGCAGGACAATAGCTAACGCCAGAATTCTGGAATGGTCTCCGCCAGGCGCGGCCCGATCCTGAGCGGCGCGATCTTTTCGGCAAGCCCCGTCGCATCCGATATCTCGACACCGACGCCGCAGATGGTGGCCGGCCCGGAGGCAGCCTCGAAACGGCCCTTCGGCATCTTCGAAATGAAGCGGTTGAGCGGCTCTTCCTTCTCCATGCCGAGCGACGAGTCATAGTCGCCGCACATGCCGGCATCCGACATGTAGGCGGTGCCGCCATTCAGGATCTGCGCGTCCGCGGTCGGCACATGCGTATGCGTGCCGACAACAAAGCTGGCGCGGCCATCCACGAAATGGCCGAAACATTGTTTTTCGCTTGTCGCTTCCGCATGGAAATCGAACACGATGGCGTCTGCCTGCTCTTTCAGCGGGCAGGCATCGAGGATCGCTTCCGCCGCCTTGAAAGGATCGTCCAGCTCCGGATGCATGAAGACGCGGCCCATGATGTTGGCGACGAGCACCCGGGCGCCGTTGCGGGCATAATAGATACTGGAGCCGCGACCGGGCGTGCCGGCCGGATAATTGGCGGGGCGCAGAAACTGGTCGTGGCGCCCACAGAACACCACCGCTTCCTTCTGATCCCAGACGTGATTACCCGTCGTCACCACATCGGCGCCGGCATTGATCGTTTCCAGAAAGATGTCCTCGGTGATGCCGAAGCCGCCGGCGGCGTTCTCGCCGTTGACGATGACGAAGTCGAGCTTCAGATCGGAAATGAGGCCCGGCAGGCGATCCCATACCGCAACCCGTCCGGTCTTGCCGACCATGTCACCTAAAAATAGCAGCCGCATTTCCTATCCAATCTCTACGGAAACGAAATTGAGGCCGCTCTCGGTCAAAATCGCGTCAAGACGGACATCATGCGGCTCAGCCGGTACTGATGGCACTTCTTGGCAATCAAATGCAATGCCGATCAGCCGCGGATTCAGCCCTTTTTGCTGCAGATGATCAATGGCGCGATCATAGTAGCCGGCGCCGTAGCCAATACGATGGCCAGTGCTGTCGAAAGCCGAAAGCGGCACCAGCATGATATGCGGGTCCAACACTGGAGCCTCTGGTCCGGGCCCCGCCGTGCCGAAACCACTGGAAACCAGCTCCGCGCCGGGAACGAGTTCGCGAAAGACGATGGTGCGTTTATCGAGAATGACCGGCACGCAAAGCCGCGCACCCCGCTCACGCAGCCGCGCCATCAGCGGCCGTATGTCCACTTCGGACCGGATCGGCAGGAAGCCGGACACGATCTCACCAGGCTGAAGCTCGATCGCATTGCCGGCATGCGCAAGCATCGCCAACCCTTTCTCGATCCGCTCGTCTGGGGGAATGGCGTCACGCGCTGCCAGGCGCTCGTTGCGATATAGGGTTTTCAGCTCTTTGGGGTTCATCAGGCTTTCGCGGAGTTCGACAATATCACCAAAACATAATGAGCCGGCGGCCCATTGCAATGCGTGAAAGCGACATGCCGTGATTGCATGCTGGTCGGGTGGACGTCAACCGTCCCTACGCATCACCGAAATCCGACCATCATCATCGATATGCGCGCGAACATTCTCGTAGTTCAGCAGCGTCGAATGATTGGTGTTGACCGGATGGGAATGCGTCGCCGTAATCACCATGACGTCGGCGCCCGCGGTTTCGCCGGCCTTGATGCCGGCCATCACGTCTTCGAAGACCAGACAATCGGACGTCCGCAGACCGAGACGCTCGGCGCCGAGGATGTAGCATTGCGGATCGGGTTTGCCGATCTTGACGTCTTCGGCGGTGACGATGAAGCGTGGGACCGGAACACCGGCGGCGGCAAGGCGCGCCTGGGCCAGCCGATGCGGCGAGGAGGTGACGATCGCCCAGCGCTCCGGCGGCAGCGAGGCCAGGAATTCGATGGCGCCGGGGAGCGGCACCACGCCCTCGACATCGGCGATTTCCGCTTCCATGATCAGCAGCGATTCCGCCACCGGATCGACACCCGGCAGGTTCAAGCGGCCGATCGTATCAACGCCGCGCGAACCGTGCATGGTCGGCATGAATGCCGCGACATCCAGCCCCTTGCTGCGCGCCCAATCGCCCCAGACACGCTCGGCGGCAGCGATCGAGTTGATGATCGTGCCGTCCATGTCGAACAGGAATCCGGAATAGCTTTTGTCGAAGGCGAGAGACGATGCGACGGACAAGATTTAGTCCCTTTCGGTTTGGCGGGATCATTTTGGCGGGATTGGTCGGTACAAGCCATGTCTGACTCGCGTAGTCCTTCCTCCGACTAGCGATAGCGGCGGCTAGAAGCAAATGAATGCTGGGCGGCAGGCGGGTAAAAGCTCCGCTCGCTGAGCTCCGCGTGGCATGAAGCTCAATTGCCGGATATGCGCGACGATCGGGCCGCCGCGCATATCGGTACATTACTCGCCGAGCCGGCTCTTCAGGCCGTCGATGATATGATTGGCCAGCGCTTCATAGTCGTCGTCGAAATGATGGCCACCCTCCATGGCGATGACTTCAGCGCCTGTGCCCTTCAGCGATGGGCAGGCGACATCCTCGTCGTCATCCTTGCCGTAGATGCATTGAACCGTCTTCGGATTGATCGACTTCAGGTCGCTGAGGGGATCGCCGCCCTTGCCTTCGCTTTCGGCGCCGAGCCAACCCATGACCGAGATCACATAGTCGACCTTGCGCGACAGCGACAGCAGCGACATCTGCACGATTCTGTCCTTGTCCGGCTGCTTCAGCCGGTTATAGCTCGCCGGCAGCACGTCGGCGCCGAAGGAATAGCCGATCAGCACCACATGCTTTACCTTGAAGCGCTTGGTATAGTACTGGATCATGCGGGCGAGATCGTCGGCGGTCTGCTGTGGATCGCGCTCCGACCAGAAGTAATGCAGCGAATCGACACCGACGACCGGGATGCCCTGGTCCTGCAAATAGCTGCCGACTTCCTTGTCGATATCTCGCCAGCCGCCGTCGCCGGAATAGACGATCGCCAGCGTGTCTTCCGTCGGCTTGGTGTTCATGACATCGACCGGTAGCCCGAGCGGCGACTTTTCGCTGTCGATCGTCTTCATCAGATCCACCAGCCCGGCGCTCAGCGCCGCATAGGTGTCATCCTCGTCGGAATCGGTGACCTGAACATCAGGATGCTCCTTCTGGATCTCCTCGACATGTTCGCGTCCATCCTTGGGTGCGTTCGAGGTGAAGGTCGCAAGGATCGGATTCGGTAGCGCGCCGTCCTGCAGGCCGAAGGACACGATGTCGCCATCGGTCTTCTTTTCAGCCGGCGTGCAAAGCTCCTGTTTCAGTGCGATGCCGAAGGTCGGATCGGCGGCGAGCGTGCCGGCAACGGTGGCGTCCGGCGTCTGCGCGGCGATGGTCAGCGCCATGGCGCCGCCGGCGCCGACACCGGCGATGACTGGCAATTGATAGGTGCTGTCGGCAAAGGAGCGCTGCACCTGCTGGCTCAGCGACTCCAGATCGGAGACCATATAGATGCAGCCGTCATTCTGATTGACGTCATACTTATTGAGCGATGCCAGGAAGGACGGGTAATCGATGCCGATGACCAGAGTGCCGTTGGCAACAAGCTTTTCGGCGACGCCCTTTTCCTTGTCGCCCCAGCCGGCGGCGTCGGAGATCAGCACGACCTCGCTCGTCACCTTGCCCTGCGGACGCATGATATGCGGCGGAGAGATCATGCCGAGATCGTATTTGGTATCGTCCTCGTCCGCTCTCGCCGCGCCTGATGCCAGTAGGCCCGTTGTCAACATGAATGCGAAAGCCAATGACATTGCGTATTTCAAGATCATTTCCTCACGACCCCCTTAAGTCCGCCCCCGATGAGGAATGTGGCATCCATCAACGCGATCATTGGACTGACACCTCCCGAAACGGCCAGGTAACGAGGCTGCCATTCGGGATGAAATTTGGATTTGAAGGCACGAAGCCCTTTGAAATTATAGTAGCGCTCGCCGTGTTCGAAGACGGTTCCGCCGACCCTGTCCCAAACCGGCGCCGATTCCCGTCTCGACATGCCTGATAGCGGCGCCATGCCAAGGTTGAAGCGCTGGAAGCCCTGCTGCTTCAGATACTCGAGGATCTGCACGAACAGAAAATCCATCGATCCCTTCGGCGCATCGGGTGAAAAGCGCATCAGATCGACGGACCCCTCCTCCTTGGTCTCCGTCATCAGGATGTTAGCGAAAGCAACGATCTTACCATCCTTTTTCAACACGCCAACCGGCTGCGACACCACGTAGTCGGGATCGAAAGCGCCGAGCGAAAAACCCTTTTCCTTGGCGTTGTGATCGGCAAGCCATGATTCCGAAACCTCGGCAAGCTGATCGATAACATCGGGCACATGCTGCGGCTCGATAACGGCAAATTCTAGTCCGTCACGCACAGCGCGGCTCGCCGTCTGGCGAAGATTGGCCCATTTGCCGCCCTTCAGCTCGAAATTGGAAAGGTTGACCACCGCCAGTTCGCCGAGCTTGAAAGCACGCAAACCCGCATCGGCGCAATAGGACAAAAGCATCGGCGATATCTGATAGAAGACCGAACGGCAGCCGGCCGAACGGGCGGTTTCGACGAAGCGCCAGACCAGCTCGGGAAGCGCGTGCCGCGGCCCGATCGGATCGAACAGGGCGATCCAGGAACGGCCCTGCTTGCCATACATGATGAAGGCATCGCCCTTTTCGGAGAACATGATGCTTTTGTCGCCCATGCGCACGAGATTGGCGTCGGCAATGCCTTGCTTGCGAACGATTTCAACGGCCCGTTCGACGGCATGGTCGGAAACCGGCTCCAGGCGCGCGGTCGCCGGGCGCAGCAGGCTGAAGATCGCGATCGCCGACGAGACGATGGAGATGCCGAGCACTGCACGAAGTCCGCGCGGCGCTTCTTCGGTGAATTCGAACTGCCACCAGAGCTGGTTGCTGTATTCGACGTCGCGATAGACGAAAAACAGGATGACGACGGCGCCGATGCAGATCACAGCGATTGCTGTCAGCCACCCCCCGGTCAGGGCTTGATTGAGCAGCGAAGCCGGGCGCGTGAACAATCGGCGGCTGACGATCAGGCCGAAAACGAGGAAGGCGAGCAGCGCAGCCTCGACCACTGCGATGGCCTTCAGCAGCGAGAACAACAGCGCAAAAACCGCCGAGATGATCGAAACCCACCAGGCACCATCGAGACGTTGGCCGAGGCCACGGGCGGCAACGATCATCGCCAAACCGAGAAGGCTGGAGATAAAATGCGCGCTTTCGACAAGTGACAGCGGCAGAAAACTGGAAAGAAATTCCAGGTTCCTGTCCGGCGTCGGCGTCACGCTCGAAAATACCAGCATCATGCCGAGCAGAAGCGCGAAGGTCGACAGCAACTGCGGCATCAGCCGGCCGCCGATACGCCGCATGCTGGAAGCGGCCGGATGATCGACGAAACGACGCAGTTCCGCCGCCGAGACCGCAAGGATCGCGATCGCCAGCGGGATCACGTTGTAGATGACGCGGTAGAGAACCAGCGAACCGAGAACGGCGTCGGCGTTCACGGAGCTGCCGAGCCAAGCGATGATGATCGTCTCGAAAACGCCGAAGCCGGCCGGAACGTGGCTCAGCACACCGAGGCCGACGGCGATGGCGTAGATGGCAAAGAAGCCCGGCCAGCCGATGGCCGAATCCGGGAGCAAGACATAGAGCACGGACGCAGAAGCGGCGATGTCGACCGCGGTCACCAGGAATTGCCGCGACCAGGTCAGCGAATCCGGCAGGCGAATGGCGATCGGCCCGATCCGCACCTCTCGGCCATTGCGGCCGACGATGATAACGAAGGCAAGCGCAGCGATGATGGCGCCGGCAATCAAGCGCAGCCAAAGGCCGTCGACATTGATCAGCGGGCCGATCTCGTCGGCGATGATCAGCAGCGCGATGGCGCCGACGGCGGCAAGGCCAAGGCCGAAGGCCAGCGTCACAAAGGCGATAACGCGGGTAATATCGTCCGGGGACAGGCCGAGCCGGGTATAGGCGCGATAGCGGATGGCGCCGGCACTGAGCGCGCCGAAGCCGGCGGTATTGCCGACGGCATAGGCGCTGAAGGAGGTCAGCGCCACATGCGGGAACGGCAGCCGCTTGCCGATATATTCCAGCGCGTTCTGATCATAAAAGATCAGCGAAAAGAAACTGAGACCCGTGAAGAACAGGGCAAGCACGATGGATGAGACTTTCGTCGTCGCCAGCGCGTGCACGACATCGTCATAGCGCACCTCGTTCGTCAGATCGAAGATCGCATAGGCAGCGATACCGAAGACGGCGACAGTAAGGATAGCGACAATCAGCGTGCGATTGCGGTTCAAGAACCCACTTATGCCGCCGCGCGTCTCTAGGTCCTCATCGGCTTTTTCCAGATCGATTGGGGTCGACATGCTCTACCTGTTTGAAATGGCTTTCGCCGGTCCCGTTTGCTCGGATATGCAGTAACGGCAATCTGCGTCTGTGTGTGTTACCGCCAGCACTTCTTTCAACGGGCTCTTTTTCTCGAGCGCTCCCATCATTCTGAATTTGGGCAATTTTGGCGCAGGACCCGTTCCGCCAGCAATGAATCTGTTATTATTTAAAGGAATTTGTCATTCACCCGGATTTTGAGCTTTTCCACACAGAAAAGTGAACTGTGTGGCCTGCGATCAACGCAGCCCTCTATCAGGAAATTCTGGCCAGGTCACATCTTTTGGCGACATCCGCCAATTTGGTTGCCAGAAAAATGGTGATCAGCAGGTCGACGCGACAACCGTCGTACCTGGCGTCAGGTCAGCGCTGCTTCTGGCGGCACGCGCCGCCGAGAAGAATGTCTGATTGCGGCGCATGAGCGCTGCCGCCACTTTACCGATCCGGCGCTTCCGCTGGCTCGCCGCGCATTTCACTCAGGAAGAAACCCTCGCGCAGATTGATGCCGTATTCGACGAAGGCCTTCATGCAGCAGAGCATCTGCGTCCAGCCCTCGCAGTTCAGATAGGTGCCACGTCGGCCGGCTGCGTCCTCACGCCAGCCGGATTCCTCGATCGTTACCAAGGTGCCGCCGTCGTCGAGCGGTTCGAACGTCATCTCCACTTTTGTCCTGTAGCGCGCGCCGTCTTCGCCGGTACCACCATCCCAATGAAAGACGATACGCCGGTCGGTTTCCACCTCGTTGACCTCGACCGGCGCGTTCTTCCACCAGATCACGGTCGTCCCCGCCACGAGCGGCGCGCTGGCACCGCCGACGGTGGTGAAATAGCTCGAGAGCTTCTTCGGATTGACGACGGCATCGAAGACCTCATCCACTTTGCGGCCGATGCGTCCCGAAATACGAACATTCAAGGTCATGACTTCTCCTCCGCTTTCCGAGTGTGGTTGCTTTTCCATTGCGATCAGGGATTTTATGTTATAAAAACATAACATGTCAAGCGAATCGGATGGCGACCTCATTTTCAAAGCCCTGGCGCACCGTCGCCGACGCGAAATCCTCGACTTGCTCAAGGAAGCCCCGAGGACGACCGGCATGCTCTGCGAGACCTTTGCGGATATGGACCGTTGCACGGTGATGCAGCATCTGAAGGTGCTGGAGGAGGCCGATCTGGTGATCGCCAAGAAGGAAGGCCGGGAGCGCTGGAACCATCTCAACAGCCTGCCGATCAAGCAGATTCACGACCGTTGGATCAGTGCCTATGCCGGCCACGCCTTGTCGATCCTTGACCGGCTAAAAAGCGATCTGGAGGGCTGAGGCCCTATGCGGTCGTATGAACCGCAATCAGGTTTTCGCGCCCAGGAGTGTTTTCAGTTTCCCGCCGGTCCCGTCCTCCTCCAGGGGCGTATAGACAACGAGCTTCATATCCGGCCGGTCGATGACGGCAAGCGCGGTATATTCGAACGTCATCAGCCCACCTTGGGGATGGCGCAATCGCTTGCAGCCTGCGAGCGGCCGCAGCACTTCCTGTCTCGGCCACCAGGCGCGAAATTCCGGGCTTGTCTGCGTCAACGTGGCGATCAGCCGTTCGAAATCGGGATCGCCGGCGTAGCGGGCGCTATCAGCACGGAACATGGCGAGCGAATTTGCCGCTACGATCTCCCAATCGACCAATAGCACACGATGCGCGGGATCGGTGAACACCCGATGGACGCTATTGCGCGCGTCGCCCTGCAACAAGCCGTAATCGCCGAAAAGAGCCACCGCCGCCGGGTTCCAGGCAAGCACATCCCAGCGCCGGCCGAGGACATAGGCGGGTTGCCCAGTGAGGCTCGCGAGCATCCGTCGCAGCGATTCAGGCACCTCTTCCGGACCACGCGAGGGAACTTCTGTTGATGGCCGATCGCTCAAGGTGAAGAGATGCCGTCGTTCCGCCGGATCGAGCCGCAACGCATCGGCAAGCGCCGACAGCACTTCCGCCGAGGCACGCACATCCCGCCCCTGCTCCAGCCAGGTGTACCAGGTGGCCCCGACTCCGGCGAGCAGCGCTACCTCTTCGCGCCGCAACCCCGGCGTCCGCCGGCGAAATCCATCCGGCAGACCGACGCTTGCCGGCGTCAGCTTCTCGCGGCGGGAGCGCAGGAAAGCACCGAACTCGCGGCGCCTGGCGTCCAGAATAGTTTGGTTTTGATTGATGGTCATCGCTCATCATAGCAGGATGAATACTAGGATAAAACCGGAACTGTTTGTCGCTTTCGCAAACTGCCAAATATCACCGCATGTACAAAATAGAGGTGATTGCGATGGACATGAGCGACAAGACGATCCTCATCACCGGCTCGACCGATGGCGTTGGCCGCCGGGTTGCCGAAAGGCTCGCTGCGTCCGGCGCCATGGTGCTGTTGCATGGGCGCGACAAGGCACGCGCTGCAAGCCTGCTTTCCAGCATTCGCGGCGCGGGCGGAAAAGCCACCTTTTATCCCGCCGATCTTTCATCGCTGGATGAGGTCCGTGCCCTGGCCGACGCTATCAAGCGCGATCATGAGCGCCTCAACATTCTGGTCAACAATGCCGGCATCGGCACCGGCGGCGGCGATGCGGGACGTCAGGTCAGCCGCGACGGGCACGAACTGCGCTTTGCGGTGAACTATCTTGCCGGCTTCCTGCTGACACGCTGCCTGCTGCCGCTGTTGAAGGCGAGCAGCCTCGCCCGCATCGTCAATGTTTCCTCGGTTGGTCAACAGCCGATCGACTTCTCCGATGTCATGCTGACGCACGGCTATAGCGGCGTGCGCGCCTATTGCCAGAGCAAGCTGGCGCAGATCATGTTCACGTTCGATCTCGCCAAGGAATTGGCGGGCTGTGGTGTCATCGTCAATTGCCTGCACCCCGCAACCTACATGGACACCACCATGGTGCGCCAGGCCGGCGTGTCACCCATGAGCACAGTCGATCAGGGCGCCGACGCCATTCTTAATCTGGTTGCGGGCGCCGACCTCGAAGGACGCTCTGGCCTCTATTACGACGGGCAGTACCCATCCCGCGCCAATGCCCAGGCCTATGACGCAGCCGCGCGCAAGCGGCTGCGCAGTCTCAGCGACGAGCTCACAGGTCTCGCCTGAACAGACCTCTCCATCTTCGCCATCCAACAAGGAGACAACCATGTCGTCCCAACACACCGTCATCATTGGCGGCTCGTCCGGTATTGGCCTTGCGACCGCCGCCCATCTTCTCGAAAAAGAATATCGGGTGACGATCACCGGTCGCGATGAGACAAAGCTCCGGGCGGCGGCACAAAGCCTCGGTGGCGATGTCGCTACGATCGCCATGGACGCCGCCGACCTCACCGGTCTTGCCAAGATTTTCCAGACGATCGGACCTTTGGATCATCTCGTCCTGGCACTCGGCGGCGGCAATGGCGGTGGCCCCTTCGCAACCGTCGACCTTGCCGATCTCAAGAAGGGTTTCGACCAGAAGACGATGGCACATTTTGCCTGCGCCCAGGCTTGTCTTCCCTATCTCTCGAAAGAAGGCAGCATCACCTTCGTCTCCGCTGTCTCGGCACAGGCAGCCTTGCCGGGAACAGCAGGGCTTGCAGCCGTCAACGCCGCCATCGCTGCCCTTGCGCCAGTTCTTGCCGTCGAGCTGAAGCCAATCCGGGTGAACTGCATCTCGCCCGGCGTCGTCGACACGCCCTGGTGGGATTTCCTCGGCGAGGAACAGAAGGCGCCGGCCTTTACAAGCTTCGCCGCACGCACGCCGGTCGGACGCGTCGGCCGGCCGCAAGAGATCGCCGAAGCCATCGCCTTCCTGATCGGCAACGGCTTCGTTAGCGGCCACACGTTGATCTGCGACGGTGGCATCCGGCTCGGCCAATAACCGGCAACGCGCCATTGCCGGTCATCGTCGGCAATGGCGCTTCATTTGCCGCCGACATCCGCCTGCAGATGCGTCAGGATGTCGATGAGTTCCGGCGCCATGTCCCGGATCTCCCTGAGGTGAATGGCCGTCAGCCGGCGCAGTATCTCTTCCGATTTTTCCGTCAGCTGCAGCGTTTGCCGGCGTTTGTCAGCCGGATCGGGATGGCGGGTGACATAGCCGGCATCGATCAGCCGGCCGACCAATTCAGTCGCCGTATGCGGCGCGATCAGCAGGCGTTCCGCCAACATGCCGATGGTCATCGTCTCGCTCTGTGGATTGCCCTTGATCGCCAGCAGCGCCTGATGCTGCTGCGGCGGCAGTCCCTCCTGATGGGCTGCGGAGGTGCTGAAATCCATGAATTTCCGCAGCGTGTAGCGCAGTGTCGCCAGAGCCTCGTAGTCCGCCTGCGATAGCATCTCATCCAATTCCCGCGCCAATCCCATCTTCCTCACAAATACATTCTGTTTTCAGCCGTTGATTTATATCGCATTACGATATAATTGCCATTGCAGTTTCGGCTAGTTTGCCGCCGCGCTTTAGCACAGAAAGCCTTCCATGCAGGATATCAACGTACATCATCGGCCCGCCCATGATTTCTCGGGTGGCGCTTCGCGGAAAGACAATGGGGATTTTACAACGGACAAGCGCGTACTAGTGCTTGCGGCCATGGCGTTGGTCGTGGGCACGGGCGGCGCCCTGTCGGCCTGGGCGCTGATCAACCTCATTGCGCTCGTCACCAACGCGGTCTGGCTGTTCAAGATCAGCGTCGAACCGCTGTCGCTGGGCACCGTCGCGCGCTCCCCCTGGATGGTGGCCGCGCCCATCATCGGCGGCCTCGTCATCGGCCTCATGGCACGCTACGGTTCGGAAAAGATCCGCGGCCACGGCATTCCGGAGGCAATCGAGGCGATCTTGATCGGCGGCAGCCGAATGTCGCCGAAAGTGGCGGTCCTGAAGCCGCTCTCTTCCGCCATCTCGATCGGCACGGGCGGCCCGTTCGGCGCTGAAGGGCCGATCATCATGACCGGCGGCGCCATCGGGTCGCTGTTCGCACAGTTCTTTCATCTGAGCGCCGCCGAGCGCAAGACGCTGCTGGTCGCAGGTGCCGCCGCCGGCATGACCGCGATCTTCGGCTCGCCCATCGCCGCCGTCATGCTCGCCGTCGAATTGCTGCTGTTCGAATGGAAGCCGCGCAGCTTCATTCCGGTCGTGATCGCATCCTGCGTCTCCATCACCTGGCGGCCCCTGCTGATCGGCAGCGGCCCGCTTTTCCCGGCCCATTTCGACATGGCGCTCAACTGGTGGAGCATCCTGCTGGCCGCCGGCCTCGGCATCGTGTCCGGCCTGCAATCCGGCCTCTTGACGACGCTGCTCTACCGCATCGAAGACGCCTTCGAGAAACTCCCCATTCACTGGATGTGGTGGCCCGCTCTCGGCGGCCTCGTTGTCGGCCTCGGCGGACTGATCGAGCCGCGCGCGCTCGGCGTCGGCTATGATATCATCTCCGATCTGCTGAACGACCACGTCGTCGCAGTTGCGGTGGTCGCCATTCTCTTGGTCAAGGCTGGCATCTGGCTGGTAGCATTGTCATCGGGAACGTCGGGCGGCGTGCTTGCGCCGCTGCTCATCCTCGGCGGCACGCTCGGTTGGCTTGTCGGCCTCGTTCTGCCCGGAGATCCCGGCTTTTGGGCGCTGCTCGGCATGGCCGCGATGATGGGCGGCACGATGCGCGCGCCGCTGACCGGCACCTTCTTCGCCATTGAATTGACCGGCGACATGCATGCGCTCGTGCCGCTGCTTGCCGCCACCGTCGCCGCTTATGCGGTCACCGTGTTGCTGTTGAAGCGGTCGATCCTGACGGAAAAGATCGCGCGCCGCGGCCAGCACATCACCCGCGAATATGGCATCGATCCGTTCGAATTGACCCGCGCTGCCGACATCATGATTGCGAAGGTGAATACGCTTCCCGCCACCATGCCGGTCGCAGGAGCTCTCGCGCAATTGACCGAACAGCCGGATGCCCATCGCTTCTATCCCGTTGTCCAGGCCGATGGCCGCTTGGTCGGCATGATCTCGCGCGCGGATGCGCTACGATGGCAGAATGAGCCCGATCTCGCCGGTCAGACGCTCTATGATTTGATCTCTGATACGTCCATTCCGGTCGCACATCCTGAAGACACGGTTGGCCGCGTCGCCGATATCATGATCCATGCCGATACCGGCCGTGTTCCCGTTGTCGACGAACGGACCGGTGTCCTTGTCGGTCTCATCGCCCGCAAGGACCTGTTGCGCCTGCGCAGCGCAGCCAACCGCTCGGAATTCGAGCGCGGCGCCTATCTCGGCGCGAAACGTTAAGAGGAGGAGGAACGGCGTCAGCGAGACAATAAGAATCCCGCAACGCTGCCTTTCTTTGCAAAATCAGGAAAGGAAGAGCGATCCACGACGACCGATGGATGTTTACGATCCTGGGCGCCTACAAACGTAGGTGGGCACCGTGTGTCCAGGCCCACGGGCCTGGTCAGGGACAGCTCCCTTTGGATCGAGTATGGCCCCAGGGATTGTGGTTCCTGTCGGGAAGCGCAGACCGCAAGTCCTATATAAAGAGAATCCTCGCCTTGTACCAGAGGGTGCTACGGTGCAGTCCCGAGAAATAAAAGAACGCCTCAGTTCGGCTCGGCGCCTGGGCGAACCGTCAGCTTCTCGGTGATGCCGCGAATGCGCGTCGTCACTTCGTCGATGACGGTTGCGAGCGTCTCTTCGCTGCGGGCATTGGCCGCAAGCACGGTGTCACGGTTGTTGCGCAAGTTTTCGAGCTCGGCCTCCAGCCCCGAAACGCGACGTGTCAGCTCCGCCACCTCGTCCATGATCATGATGCCGGCCATGACGGTGACGCGCAGATCGCCGATTTCGCCGAACTGGCTCTTCAGATGCATGACATAGCGGTCGAAGCGGGTGGCGAGATCCGTCAGATGCTCTTCCTGCCCCTCTTCGCAGGCCATGCGATAGGCCTTGCCATCGATCGTTACCGTTACCTGCGCCATGAGACTTTCCGATCATTGCCGCTGATCGCGACGGCTGCGTCCCGAGGGATCAGCGGTCGAGCACGGCTCTTATGGTTTCCATCGCCGTCACAAGCCGGCGCGACACTTCGCGATTGACCTCTTCAAGCCGGTTCGCTCGGAACTCCGCCTGGTCGAGTTCCTGGGCGAGCCGCGAACGATCCGCATGCACCCGGCGAACCTCGCCTTCAACATCGCTTTGCGCGCGTTCACGTTCGAACCGCACATCGACGGCGCTCTCCAAAGTCGAAAGCGCCTGGCGCAACTGAGCGAGCGCCACATCCACCGTTTTGCCTGAGGGCGTCATGCCTTTCGATTCCCCGCGCAAGGCCCGAATCAAAATATCCGGCCACTCGACTGATTTCCCAACAATATTCAACTCGGCAACTGAACGTCAATAAAGGCCGCCATACGGCAGGGGACCTAATCTGTGGATGAAGGTCGCCTTTATGGCTTAAGCGGCCTTTGTCTTACCCTTGTCGTCTTTTGTATAAGTCGGCGGGCAAATGTCGAAAAATTGCCGCACCACCCCCTGATCGCCCCGCGGATTTATTGACTTGCTCGCCCCAACTGCTATGTCTCAGCCGCCTGAGGCAGCAGTGAAAACGGAGTTTGTAAGGTACTCCTCCGTTTCGGCCGCCTTTCAACCGGTGGCCCAGCCTCCCAAGCGTGTGGCCATCCCCCGAACCCGGAACCCTGCGGAAAAACCATGATCTCTCGCGAACAACACGACCGGATGGCGAATGCGATCCGTTTCCTTGCCATGGATGCTGTCGAGAAGGCCAATTCCGGTCACCCCGGTTTGCCGATGGGGATGGCGGATGTCGCCACCGTTCTCTTTGGCAAATATCTACGCTTCGACCCGAAGCATCCGCATTGGCCGAACCGTGACCGCTTCGTGCTCTCGGCTGGCCATGGCTCCATGCTGCTCTATTCGCTGCTGTACTTGACCGGCTACCCTGACATGGGGGTCGAGGACCTCAAGCAATTCCGTCAGCTCGGCTCCAAGACTGCCGGCCATCCGGAATATGGTCACGCCACCGGCATCGAAACCACCACCGGCCCGCTCGGCCAGGGTATTGCCAATTCGGTCGGCATGGCGATCGCCGAACGCAAGCTGCGTGAAGAATTCGGCGCCGAGCTGATGGATCACTATACCTATGTCATGTGCGGCGACGGCTGCCTCATGGAAGGCATCAGCCATGAAGCGATCGCGCTGGCCGGCCACCTGAAGCTGAACAAGCTCATCCTTTTCTGGGACAACAACTCGATCACCATCGACGGCGCCGTTTCGCTGTCGGATTCGACCGACCAGGTTGCCCGCTTCAAGGCCGTTCACTGGAACACGATCGAAGTAGACGGCCACGACCAGGCCGCCATCGGCGCTGCCATCGAAGCCGCGCACCAATCCGACCGCCCGACGCTGATCGCCTGCAAGACGATTATCGGCTTCGGCGCTCCGAACAAGCAGGGCACCCACAAGGTTCACGGCTCGCCGCTCGGCGCCGAGGAAATTGCAGCGACGCGCGTTGCGTTGAACTGGCCCTACGAAGCTTTCGTCATTCCGGACGACATTCTTACCGAATGGCGCGCCGCCGGCGAGCGCTCCGTCAGCACCCGCGAAGCCTGGGAAGGCCGCGTCGCTGTTGCGGAAGCCGGCAAGAAGGCCGAATTCAATCGCCGCTTTGCCGGCGAGCTGCCGGCTGGCTTCGATGCCGCCATCAGCGAATACAAGAAGAAGCTCGCTGAAACCAAGCCGACGCTCGCAACCCGCAAGGCATCGGAAGATGCGCTCGAAGTCATCAATGGCTTCCTGCCGGAAACACTGGGCGGTTCCGCGGACCTGACGCCGTCGAACAACACCAAGACCAGCCAGATGAAGTCGATCACCCCGACCGATTTCTCCGGCCGGTACGTCCACTGGGGCATCCGCGAGCACGGCATGGCCTCTGCCATGAACGGCATTTCGCTGCATGGCGGCCTGATCCCCTATTCCGGCGGCTTCCTGATCTTCTCGGACTATTGCCGTCCGCCGCTCCGTCTCGCTGCGCTGATGAGCATCCGCGCCATCCACGTTCTGACGCATGACTCGATCGGCGTCGGCGAAGACGGCCCGACGCACCAGCCGGTCGAACAGATCGCAGGGCTGCGTGCCATTCCGAACTTCCTGTTGTTCCGCCCGGCTGATGCCACCGAAACAGCGGAATGCTGGCAGATCGCGGTCAAGACGCACAATCGTCCATCCGGCCTCGCGTTGACCCGCCAGAACCTGCTCGCTGCACGTACCGAATACAGCGAGAAGAACCTCTGCGAGCAGGGCGCCTACACGCTCGCCGGCAACGCCGATGCTAAGGTGACGATCTTCGCTTCGGGTTCCGAAGTCGAAATCGCCGTCGCCGCCCGCACGGCGCTGGAAGGCAAGGGTATTTCCACCCGCGTCGTTTCCGTACCCTGCACGGAGCTCTTCTTCGAGCAGCCTGAAGCCTACCGCTCGGAAGTGCTCGGCAATTCGCCGGTCAAGATCGCCGTCGAAGCCGCCGTTCGCGAAGGCTGGGACGCATTCATCGGTCCGGAAGGCGCCTTCATCGGCATGAAGAGCTTTGGTGCTTCCGCACCTTACAAGGACGTTTATAAGCATTTCGGCATTACCGCCGAGGCGGTTGTCGCTGCCGCTGAGGCAAAGCTTTCCTGAGGGTGTCGAAAGGCGCTCTCCATTTCAATAGAAATACCCTGAGTGAACGGGAGTGAACACATGACTGTAAAAGTTGCCATCAACGGTTTCGGCCGCATCGGCCGTAACGTTCTGCGCGCGATCGTCGAATCCGGCCGCACCGACATCGAAGTTGTTGCCATCAACGACCTCGGCCCGGTCGAGACCAATGCCCACCTGCTGCGTTACGATTCCATCCACGGCAAGTTCCCTGCCGAAGTGAAGGTCGAAGGCGACACGATCATCGTTGGCGGCGGCAAGCCGATCAAGGTCACGGCGATCAAGGATCCGGCAACGCTGCCGCACAAGGACCTTGGCGTCGACATCGCCATGGAATGCACGGGCATCTTCACTGCCCGCGACAAGGCCGCCGCTCACCTGACGGCCGGTGCCAAGCGCGTTATCGTTTCGGCTCCTGCCGACGGTGCCGACCTGACCGTCGTTTTCGGCGTCAACCACGACCAGCTCACCAAGGAGCACATGGTCATCTCCAACGCTTCCTGCACCACGAACTGCCTGGTGCCGGTCGTGAAGGTTCTCGACGACGCCGTCGGCATCGACCACGGCTTCATGACGACCATCCACTCCTACACTGGTGACCAGCCGACGCTCGACACCATGCACAAGGACCTGTACCGCGCCCGTGCCGCAGCCCTGTCCATGATCCCGACCTCGACGGGCGCCGCAAAGGCTGTTGGTCTCGTTCTGCCGCACCTGAAGGGCAAGCTCGACGGCACGTCGATCCGCGTTCCGACCCCGAACGTCTCGGTTGTCGACTTCAAGTTCGTGTCCAAGAAGGCAACGACGGTCGGCGAAATCAACGAAGCCATCAAGGCTGCATCGAACGGCAAGCTGAAGGGCATCCTCGGCTACACCGACGAGCCGCTGGTTTCCCGTGACTTCAACCATGACAGCCACTCGTCGATCTTCGCGACCGACCAGACCAAGGTCATGGAAGGCAACTTCGTGCGCGTCCTGTCCTGGTACGACAACGAATGGGGCTTCTCCAGCCGCATGTCCGACACGGCCGTTGCATTTGCCAAGCTGATCTGATCATGGCCTTCCGCCCTCTCCTTCCGACGACAGTTCGCTGGCGTCCGCTGGAAGGAGACGGGCTGGAGCATCTGACGATCGGTCCCATCGACACCGCCACGGGCGCAGCCATTCGCGCCTGTGGCACCATCATCGGCAGCCGCGGCGGCTCGCCCTACGGCGTCTTCTACCGCATCGATTGCGCAGCCGACTGGACCGTTCTCTCCTTCTCGATCGAAACCACCGATGGCCGGCGCCTTGCCTTGCTTTCCGACGGCAAAGGACATTGGCGCGCCGAAGACGGCATTGCCTTGCCGCAATTCGACGGCTGCATCGATATCGATCTCTCCGGCTCGCCTTTCACAAACAGCCTGCCGATCCGCCGGCTTGAGCTGACGCCGGAAGCTGGAACGGCAAAGCTTTCCATGCTCTATATTCCGTTCGACAGCTTCGTGCCGCTACGCGACGGCCAGCGCTACACTTGCATCACGCCGCAGAAACTCTATCGCTATGCTGCCGAAGATAGGACCTTTACCGTAGACCTGCCCGTCGACGAGGATGGGCTGGTGATCGACTATTCAATCTATTTCAAGCGTGTGGATGTTTGAATTCTGCGTTTATTTCTTTTTGACGAAATAACTTCCGCGATGACCTAGAGGGGTGCAATAGAGTTGGCGAGGAGCCTATCTGCCTCCATGAGGATATTTAGCTGACTAGGCCCCAAAAGCCAAACGCTATCCCTCTATGTTCATACCAATATTGCGCCACAGCCAATGGACGAGCATATGAATGGTCCAATCCGCATCGATCTTGATGGCATACTGCGTATCCTGCACACCGGAATAACGCGTGCAGACATGTTTATGGGGATCGGTATGAACGCGGCGGAACACGATCCACCCATCTCTCATGTATTGGTACCAGATACGTTCCACCACATTACATTAGTCAAAGAGGACCTTGCTCCAGACGAAGCGAAACATGTTGCTGAAGAGTATGCGAAATGGACGCAAGCCAGCGGCCTGCGTGAACTCCTTGAGACGTTTTCCGTCTATTTGCTCGAAGTTTATTGGGTCTTGGATTTAATTGCGCAGACCGAGGGTATGACCCAACGCCCTCCCTCAGCGCGCTTCGAGAAGCTAGGCATTTCTGACCAAATAAAAGCGCTGAACGAGATATTGCCCATTCCTGAAGATCACCGCCGAGTTCTCCGGCAGTTAAACCAGGCACGCAATTGCTATGCACATCGCCGAGGCGTGGTTGGTGGGAATGATATAGATTCTGAAACAGGAGTATTCCGGCTGGAGTGGGTTGCCCTCGACGTAGTGGCTGTTTTTCCGGATGGAACCTCCATTGACGGAAAAGACCTGAAGGGCGTCTTCTTTCCCAAGGGGGGCAAAATTACCGTGAGACTTGCGGTGCATGGCCGCAAATTCGCTTTTGGAGAGGAGCTAGTGCTCTCAAAGCAAGAGCTAAAGGAAATCTGCTTGAGCATTTACCTTATTGGAGGTGCGGTCTGGGAATCACTTAGAAACTACTGCGTCGACAAAGGACTTCTGAAGTACCCTCCGGAACCTCCAGGGATCACCGGAACATTATGAGCGAGGTCCGCTCTATATCCCGTTCGACAGCTTCGTGCCGCTGCGCGACGGCCAGCGCTACACTTGCGTCACGCCGCAGAAACTCTATCGCTATGCTGCCGAAGACAGGACCTTTACCGTAGACCTGCCCGTCGACGAGGATGGGCTGGTGATCGACTATCCAATCTATTTCAAGCGTGTGGATGTTTAATACGGCCGCGCGGATAACAGCCTGCGGTCCACGTTATTCCTCCCATTCGCCGCAAATCTTTCCTCTCCCTGCCCTGCTATGGTCCAGATTTACAAATAAATTTTTGACAGGAATTCTCCCAAAGCGTTCCGGGGCCGTTTCGCTGTTCTGGCGAAACGCATCACAGCATGAAGTCGCTATCGTCGGAGTGGGCATAGAACCAGCGCCTTCTCCGAAGAATATTTGTATGTACTAATTTTAAGCATGCGGCAGCATAGTGGTTGCGGGAGAATTGCGAACGACCCGGGCTTTGGCCGGGCAAGAGCGCGCGGGAAAGGGGAAGAAGGGCGTGGAGGCATTTTACGTCGTCGTATTGGTGTGCACGGTCCTCATTCTGATGGCGGCCTTCTCGAGTCTGCTTGCCTTTCGTTTCGGCGCACCGCTGCTGCTGCTTTTTCTGATGATCGGGCTGATGGCCGGCACGGACGGGCTCGGCATCGAATTCAGCAATAACTATCTTGCCTATATCCTCGGCTCGCTCGCTCTCGCCGTCATCCTCTTCGATTCCGGCTATGGCACGCCGATCCAGGCCTTCAAACTGGCCGCCGCCCCGGCCCTGACCATTGCGTCCATCGGCGTTCTCGTTACGGCGGCACTGTTCGGCCTCGCCGCCACCTGGCTCCTTGGCTTTACCTGGCTGCAAGGCCTGCTCCTCGGCTCGATCGTCGCGTCGACGGATGCGGCCGCTGTCTTCTTCCTGCTGCGCATCGGCGGCATCAACATCCGAGACAAGGTGCGCTCGACGCTGGAAGTCGAATCCGGCACCAATGATCCGATGGCGATCTTCCTGACGCTGGCGCTGGTCGAGCTGCTGGCGAGCGGCGACGGCTATCACGGCTTCAATCTCGTCATGCTGGCGACCTTCATCCAGCAGATGGGCCTCGGCGTCATTCTCGGCCTGCTCGGAGGCATGATGATCGTGCTGATCGTCAGCCATCTGGAGACCGATCGCGGTCTGACGCCGATCTTCGTGCTGGCGCTCGCCCTGCTCGTCTTCTCCTTTACCGGCGCCGTCGGTGGCAGCGGCTTTCTCGCCGTCTATGTGGCCGGCATTTACGCCGGAAATCGCAAGATGCCCGCCTCGGCCAGCATCAAACGCTTTCAGGACGGCATGACGTGGCTGGCGCAAATCATCATGTTCCTCGTCCTCGGACTGCTCGCCACGCCGTCGCAATTTCCGGCGATCGCCATCCCCGCCGTGGCGTTGGCGCTGTTCCTGATCTTCATCGCCCGGCCAATTGCCGTCTGGCTCTGTCTGCTGCCTTTCGACTACACGCAGCGCGAAACGGGTTTCGTCGCCTGGGTCGGCCTGCGCGGTGCCGTCTCCATCCTGCTCGCCATCATGCCGATCCTCGGCAATCTCCCGAGCAGCCAGACCTATTTCAATGTCGCCTTCATCGTCGTGCTGGTGTCGTTGCTCGTTCAGGGCTGGACGATCAAGCCGATGGCGCGCCGGCTCGGCCTCATCGTGCCGCCGCGCATGGGCGCCGTCGACAAAGTCGAGGTCGATCTGCCGGGCACAGTCAATCACGAGCTGCTCTCCTATCGCGTCGTCAAGGATAGCCCGGTTCTGCGCGGCGAACGCATCCCGCGCTGGGCGATGCCATCGCTCGTCGTCAGGGACGGCAAGTCGATGCGCTACCAATATGCCGGGCGCCTGCGCGAACACGATCTCGTCTATCTCTTCATTTCGCCCAGCTATTCACGCCTTCTCGACCGCCTGTTTGCCAGCCGCGCGCCGGTTGATCCGGATGATGCGGATTTCTTCGGCGCCTTTTCGATCTCGCCGCTGCGTCCCGCCGCCGATCTTGACGCGGCCTATGGTCCGGGGCTTCTGAGCGATGCGGAAAAAGGTCTGACGATCGCCGAGCTGATGCGTCAACGCCTCGGCGGCAAGGCCGATTATGCCGATCGCGTTCGTCTCGGCGAGATCATCCTGATCGTCCGCGATCTCGACGAAAACGACCATATCCAGTCGGTCGGCATGTCGCTGGAAGCGTTGGAACCACCGGCGATCCTGCCGATTTTCATCAATCTCCACGACATTTTGAACGGTATTCGCGGCTTCCTGCGCAAGCGCCGCGAGCACGCCGAAGAGGTCGTTTCAACCGATTCAAATACCGGCAAAAACGACGCTTGACCGCCTTGCGTCTCGCATCATCCGTAGTATGGTCGGCGCACTTCGCGGCACCAACAACATTGGATCCTCCCTATGGCAGCCTTCAAAACCCTCGACAATCTCACCGATATCACCGGCAAGCGCGTGCTCGTGCGCGTCGACCTCAATGTGCCGGTCAAGGACGGCAAAGTCACCGACGCGACCCGCATCGAACGCGTGGCGCCGACGATTCTGGAATTGTCCAAGAAGGGCGCCAAGGTCATCCTGCTTGCCCATTTCGGCCGCCCGAAGGATGGGCCGTCGCCGGATCTGTCGCTTTCCTTGATCATTCCCGCGATCGAAGAAGTGCTCGATCACGCCGTCCTCTTCGCCTCCGATTGCGTCGGCGCACCGGCAGCCGACGCCATCGCCAAGATGAACAACGGCGATATTCTGCTGCTCGAAAACACCCGCTTCCATAAGGAAGAAGAGAAAAACGACGCTGCCTTTACGAAAGCACTGGCCGTCAACGGCGATATCTACGTCAACGACGCCTTTTCCGCTGCTCACCGCGCCCATTCCTCGACCGAGGGCCTTGCCAATCACCTGCCCGCCTATGCCGGCCGCACCATGCAGGCCGAGCTGGAAGCGCTGGAAAAAGGTCTTGGTAACCCGGCCCGCCCGGTCGTTGCCATCGTCGGCGGCGCCAAGGTTTCGACCAAGATCGACTTGCTGATGAACCTGGTGAAGAAGGTCGATGCGCTGGTGATCGGCGGCGGCATGGCCAACACCTTCCTCGCCGCCCGCGGCACCAATGTCGGCAAATCGCTGTGCGAGCATGATCTGGCCGACACCGCCAAGCAGATCATGATCGAAGCCGCCACGTCGGGCTGCGCCATCGTGCTGCCGGAAGACGGCGTTGTCGCCCGCGAATTCAAGGCTGGCGCGGACAATCAAGTCGTTTCGATCGAAGCCATTCCGGCCGATGCCATGGTCCTCGATGTCGGCCCGAAATCGGTCGAAGCAGTCAAGGCCTGGATCGGACGCGCAACGACGCTGGTCTGGAACGGCCCCCTCGGCGCTTTCGAAATCACGCCTTTCGACGCCGCCACCGTGGCTGCCGCTAAATATGCCGCTGAATGCACCAAAGCCGGCAAACTGACCTCGGTTGCCGGCGGCGGCGATACCGTCTCCGCATTGAACCATGCCGGCGTCGCCGATGATTTCACCTATGTCTCTACGGCAGGTGGTGCCTTCCTCGAATGGATGGAAGGCAAGGTCCTGCCGGGCGTCGCCGTTCTCCATACTGAAAAATAGACCGGCATCTCACACAAAAAGGAGAGCTGCGACCCGGACTTTCGCAGCTTTCCACAGGATGCTAAAATGATAGTCCGAACTTTCAAACGGTTGAAATCATTTCAATCGTTTCAATAATTTAGCTGCCCATTTCCCTCTTTATACACTTCTGTTATCGCCGACCTATATGACCCCGTCGCTGACTGAAATCGACTTGGAGAACGAAAATGAGCGAACGACTTGAAGACATTGCCGTAAAGATGGTAGCCGGTGGCAAGGGCCTGCTGGCGGCTGACGAATCCACCGCCACGATCAAGAAACGTCTCGACACGATCGCTCTCGCTTCCACCGAAGAGAGCCGCCGCGATTATCGCGAAATGCTCTTCCGCTCGGAAGAGGCGATGAAGAAGTACGTCTCCGGGGTCATCCTCTATGAGGAAACTCTCTTTCAGAAGGCCGCCGACGGCACGCCTTTCGTCGACATCATCCGCGCTGCCGACAGCATTCCCGGCATCAAGGTCGATACCGGCGCCAAGCCGATGGCCGGCTTCCCGGGCGAAACCATCACCGAAGGCCTGGACGGCCTCGCTGACCGCCTGGCGAAATATTATGACGCCGGCGCCCGCTTCGCGAAATGGCGTGGCGTGATCGCCATTTCCGATACGCTGCCGACCCATGGCTCGATCAAGGCCAATGCTCATGCGCTCGCCCGCTACGCCGCGCTTTGCCAGCAGGCTAAGATCGTGCCGATCGTCGAGCCGGAAGTCTTGATGGACGGCGAACCCGGCACCCACGATCTCGCCCGCAGCGAGGAAGTCACCCGCTGGACGCTGCAGATCGTTTTCCAGGAGCTCGCAGAAGCCCGCATCAACCTCGAAGGCATGATCCTCAAGCCGAGCATGGTCATCGACGGCAAGAAGGCGCGCAAGGCATCGGTCGAGCAAGTCGCCGAACGCACCGTCAAGGTGCTGAAGGAAACCGTTCCCTCCGCCGTCCCCGGCATCGCCTTCCTCTCCGGCGGCCAGACGCCGGAAGAAGCAACCGCGCATCTCTCCGCCATCAACGGCTATGACCTGCCTTGGCACGTTACCTTCTCCTACGGCCGCGCCCTGCAGGACGCCGCGCTGAAGGCATGGGGCGGCAAGGCGGAAAACGTCGCCGCCGGCCAGCGCGCCTTCGCCCACCGCGCCGAGATGAACTACCTCGCCGCCAAGGGTAGCTGGACCAAGGACAGCGAAAAGGCCGCCTGATCTAAGGTGACGCTTCGAATGGATGAAAGCCCCCGATCGCGATGCGGTCGGGGCTTTTTGCTTTGTGCGGTAGATGAGATTGCAGCACGCTCAAGCTGTTTTGAGGGCAGCGAGATCACCGCTACTGAGAGACGCTAAGTTGGCTTCGATTTTGTCTATCGGCCAATCCCACCAGGCTATATCAAGAAGTTCGTTGATGACCTCACTCGGATAGCGCATCCGAATGATAGTTGCCGGGTTCCCGCCAACAACCGCATAAGGCGGTACATGACTTGCGACAACCGAAGCAGCGGCGACAATCGCGCCCACCCCAATCTGCACGCCCGGCATTATCGCCGCGTTATGACCAATCCAGACATCGTGACCGACGATGGTATCTTTCACCGGTAGGTCCGTGTAGCCGAAGGTCTCAGGCCTAAAGATGCGAAATGGATAGGTGGTGAAGCCAGTCATCGGATGATTAGCCGAACTGGTGATGAAGTAGCTTCCCCGAGCAATTTGGACAAACTTGCCGATCACCAGGCGCTCACGAACGCTACCACCGAGATAGGGCGCCAGTATCTGGGCAGTATCTTCCGGCCTTCCGGAATGGGTATAATAGCTGAACTCGCCGATTTCCATGCGCGGATGGTCAATTACGTTCTTCAGGTAGACAGTATCGCGATAGAGGGTGCCATCAGGCAAAGTAATTGGATGGACTGCATTAGGGTCAAGAAGAGGCATGGAAAACCTTTTCAAATTGCCGGTAACTTCGCAGAAGTAGATCCCGCTTCATTCTAGCTATGTGATTTTATACAGACGAAGCTAATCCCGCATATCGATGGAATCCATCACGCCGCTCGAAAGCCTTCATGAATAATTTAAATGATGGATGAGGCCTGCTCCACAGCGAAGAACTTGTCACCGGCACAAGTTCCCGCTTTCAGGCTCGCCCAAGCAGCGGCTAAATCCTCACAATTCCATCAATACTCTGGGAGCCGCCATGAATACCGTCGCTTATGTCACCGTCGACGTCTTCACATCGGAGCGCTTCGTCGGCAATCCGCTGGCCGTCATCCCCGATGCCCGCGGCCTGAGCAGCGACGCCATGCAGAAGATCGCAGCCGAGTTCGGCTATTCGGAAACGACCTTCGTGCTGCCACCGGAGAACCCGGATCATACCGCGCGCGTCCGCATCTTCACGCCAACGGCCGAAATCCCCTTTGCCGGCCATCCCAATGTCGGCACCGCTTTCGTTCTCGGACAACAACAGGAAATCTTCGGAAAGCCCGCGGGCGACAGGCTGATCTTCGAAGAGGATGCCGGGCTGGTTGAGGTGACGCTGTTGCGCAAGGGCGGCAACATCACAGGCGCCAGCATCCGTGCGCCGGGAAAGCTGACGGTCGGCGACACGATTGCCCCCGAACTGATTGCCCGCTGCGTGCAGGTCGGTCCGCAATCGATCCGCACGATAACGCACGCCCCGACCTTCGCCTCCGTCGGCCTGCCTTTCGCCTTCGCAGAACTGGACAGCCTGGAAACGCTTGGAAAAGCGTGGCCGAATGCGGCGATCTTTGTCGAAGCGGCTGCCCGGCACAAGCTGGACAAGACCGGCTTCTCGCTCTTTCTCTACGTACGCTCCGCCGAAAATCCGTGGCACATCCGCGCCCGTATGTTCGCGCCCATGGACAATGTGACGGAAGACCCGGCGACCGGCAGCGCCTCCGCTGCACTCGGCGCCTACCTGACCTCCCTGTTGCCGGCACAGGACGCGGAGGTGAAAATCACCATCGAGCAGGGCGTGGAAATGGGAAGACGCAGCGTCATCGGTGTCGAAGTCCGGAAATCTTCCGGCACGGTAAACGAAGTCTTGCTGTCGGGTAGCAGCGTCCATGTCATGCGCGGCGAAATCCTGCTTTAAGGCGCCCCGCACGATCCTCCGAAGGTCTCAATCCCGGCCTGCAATGCCTTAAAACGTCTCGTTGATGACCAAAGCGATCGTCCAGGCTGCAAAGGCTATCACGGCGATCTTCCAGAAATCGGCGCGCCGTTTGAGGCCGGGCAGCCCGAGCGGCTTGATGATTTGCACCGCCATGGCAAGCAATAGCAGCACCGCGATCACTTTTGTCACGGTATTTTTCCCCGTTTGCGCAAGAGTGAGCACTGCCTCATCAAAAACCACTGCCTAGTTTTCATGATCATGCTCTAATCGTCATAGGACGGACATTTTTCCGCGCCAACAGACTGTTTCTTAACGCCGATAACGGCAATCCGGGGCACAATCAATAGTGAAAACTGGCAGGGCTTGGTCCTGCCTTATCGGTTCTCTAAGTGGAGCCGCATGAAAGTAGGAACATGAAGAGAAATATTTTACCCGTTCTTGCCCTGCTTTTCGGTACGCTCTTCCTATTCACCGGCAATGGCCTGCACAGCCTGCTTCTACCTGTGCGCGGCACAGCCGAGGGCTACGCCACCACGACACTCGGCCTGCTTGGCACGACCTGGGCGACAGGCTTCGTGCTCGGCTGTCTGACCGCGCCGAAACTCGTTCGGCGCATCGGTCATGTCCGCGCCTTTTCCGGCTTCATCTCCGTCATCGCCATCATCGCGCTGCTGACCGGCATCATCGTCGACGCGACCTGGTGGGTGCTGCTGCGGGCCGTCACCGGTTTCTGCACCGCCGGCACCTCGATGATCATCGAAAGCTGGCTCAATGAACGTGCCACCAATGAAAGCCGCGGCGCGATCTTCTCGCTTTATATCGGCATTACCTTGATCGGCGCCGTTGCCGGCCAGATGATGATCCCCTTCGCGGATATCCACACGCCGATCCTCTTCATGTGCTGCGGCATCTGCTATTGCATCGCCATGCTGCCGACGACGCTTTCGACCGCTGCCTCGCCGCAGCCGCTGAAGGCCGTCAGCCTGGATTTGAAGGCGCTCTACCGCAACTCGCCGGTCGCCTCCATCGGCATCCTCTTGGTCGGCATTGCCAATGGTGCCTATGGCACGCTCGGCGCCGTCTTCGGCGCCAATGCCGGTCTCTCGGACAGCAATATCGCGCTGATGATGAGCTCGACCATCTTCGCCGGGGCGGTGATGCAGTTTCCGGCCGGCCGCCTCTCCGACCGCATCGACCGCCGCTACGTGCTGGCCGGCATGGCCGCTGTCGCCGCCATCGACGGGCTGCTGCTCTTCCTGCTGCAGCCGGCCGGTCCTTATTTCCTGATCGGCATGGTGGTCATCTATGGCGCCGTCGCCAACACGCTCTATCCGATCACCGTCGCCCATGCCAACGACTTCGCAGCACCCGAGGATTTCGTCAAAGTCTCCGGCGGCCTGCTGCTGCTCTACGGCATCGGCACGATCATCGGCCCGACGCTGAGTGGCCCGGTCATGTCCTCCATCGGTCCCTACGCACTGTTCTTCGTCACCGCGGTCGCGCATGTGCTGATCACCAGCTACGCGATCTTCCGCAGCCGCATGCGCGCCGCCAAGCCCGCGAGCGATCGCGACGCCTACACCAACATGCCTTCGGCGAATGCGCAGATGATCACGCCGGAAAGCATGTCGTTGGCGCGCAGCGAGGCTTCGAAAAGTGAGGCTTCGAAAAAGGACGATATGACGGTAAATTACGGCACATGAGCCGGGGGAGTGACGAGGAGGAAACAAAATGAGCATTTTCGATGATGACCGCCCGAAAAAGCCGTCCGCCCATGAAATCGGCAGCGATTTGTCGCTGCTTTCCGTCGACGAGCTCAAGGCACGCGTCGCACTGATGCAGGCGGAGATCGCCCGGCTGGAAGCGGAGATTGCCACCAAGGCATCCGGCCGTCAGGCGGCCGAAAACCTGTTCCGCTCGTAAGCCTGCCATCGGCGGAAACCTGTGCGATTGAAGTACAGACAGAGGCGTGCTCAACGGAATATTAAGCTTTACGACATATTACTATGACCATCCAGATTTGCTCTGGACTCAGACAGTTCCTCCACTTGGCGAATTGGTCTGATTTTTCTCCCTGTTTTACCTTGAGAGCCGCGTTTGCGGCTCTTCTTTTTCGCCTTGACACGGCGCTCCCGAGGAAACTGTGGAGATTAACCCTTTCTTAAGAATCGCCTTGCGAATTTCAGTTAAAACCACCATCTTGAAGTCATAAGAACGGACGCCGAGAGTTCTTCTGAACTTCACCGGCTTTTCCTGAACAAAAGTGTTGCGTTAGCTGGGATTTCTTCGATGTCGGAACTTGGTTTGAACACGATCAGCTTTGCTGGCCACGCAGCTTCGTCGGCGCAGTTCAGGACGCTGTATTCGGAAGGCATGTCGCTGGTCGAGGAAACCGCCGCTTATCTCGACGGCCAGGGTCGGGCAGCCTCCAAGGTTCTGCCGCGCATGGCCTCCGTGCTCTACGCCGCCGAATCCATGCGGCTGACCACCCGCTTGATGCAGATGGCCTCGTGGCTGCTGCTGCAGCGCGCCGTCAACAACGGCGAAATGTCGCGCGATCAGGTGCTGGCCGAAAAAAACAAGGTTCGCCTCGACGGCTTCAACGTCGACCGCAATGCTCCGGGCTGGAACGACCTTCCGGAATCCTTCCGCGATCTCGTCGAGCGCTCGCTACGCCTTCAGAACCGCGTCGCCCTGCTCGACCGCGAAATCTATCGCCCGACGGAAGCTCCGATCGTTCCGGACAACCAGAACAGCGTCAAAGCACAGCTCACCCTGCTGCAGACGGCTTTTGGGACGAACTGAGTTTCAATAACTTATAACTGACGAATAAAACCGGCCGTGTTTCACACGGCCGGTTTTATTTTGTTCGGTCTGAGATGATAGCGGCGATGAGCCTGAGAAGCGACCGCTCTACGAAGAGCATCGCATCAAGACAACAAAAAAGCCCAGCAAAGCCGGGCTCTTTTCAAAACACCAGATCGCGAAGCGATTAGATGCCGAGACCGCCGAAGCGCTTGTTGAACTTGGAAACGCGGCCGCCGCGGTCCATGAGCTGCTGGTTGCCGCCCGTCCAAGCCGGATGAGACTTGCTGTCGATTTCGAGGTTCATGACAGCGCCTTCCGAACCCCAGGTCGAGCGGGTTTCGTATTCGGTGCCGTCGGTCATGACCACCTTGATGGTGTGGTAGTCGGGATGGATGTTGGCCTTCATAACAATCTTCCTGTCATGCCAGGGTCCATTTGTCGCAAGCCATTGCGGCAACCGAACCGATTGAATAAATGAAGCCGCAGTCCGATTGAGGCCACGGCTTCCAATTAAGATGGCGTGCCTATACATGAAGGCGGCAAGGATAACAAGGGGCGAAAGAGCGAAGTCCCTTGCTGATATGGGGATTGGAGACGACTTGTCAGAGACGGGCCAGGCAGACGACAAAAAGCGCAAATCCATTCGGCCGCTTGGACGGCTGGCACCCTATCTCAGGCGCTATCGCGGCATGGTGCTGGGGGCGCTGATCGCCCTGGTCGTTGCTGCCGTCACCTCTCTCGCCCTGCCGCTGGCCGTCCGGCGCATGATCGACCATGGCTTCGATCAGTCCGATCGCGGTCTCATCGACAGCTATTTCGCCGCGATCATGGCGATGGCCGTCATTCTCGCGATCGCAAGCGCGTTGCGCTATTATTTTGTCATCACCATCGGCGAGCGCATCGTCTCGGATATGCGCCGCGAGGTCTTCGATCATGTGACGCGGCTGTCGCCCTCCTTCTTCGATGTCAATCAATCCGGCGAGATCGTCTCGCGGCTGACGGCCGACACGACGCAGATCAAGTCCGCCGTCGGCGCAACGGCTTCGGTGGCGCTGCGCAATCTCATTCTCTGTCTTGGCGCCGTGGGCATGATGATCATCACCAGCCCGAAGCTGTCGAGCATCGTGCTGATTGCCATCCCGATCATCGTGCTGCCGCTTGTCAGCTTCGGCCGCTCCGTGCGCAAGCGCTCGCGCGCCGCGCAGGATACGCTTGCCGATGCATCCGCCTATGCCAACGAGACCATCGCCGCCAGCCGCACCATCCAGGCCTTTAACGGCGAGGCGGCGGCAGCGCAGCGTTATGGCGCCGCGGTCGAGGATGCCTATCAGGCGGCACGCGCCGCGATCAAATCCCGCTCGCTGCTGACCGGATTTGCCATCACCATGGTCTTTGGCAGCATCGTCGCCGTGCTTTGGGTCGGTGCGCAAAATGTTCTCGCCGGAACGATGTCGGCGGGTACGCTCGGTCAGTTCCTCCTTTACTCCGTCATCGCCGGCACGTCGCTCGGCTCGCTGTCGGAAGTCTGGGGCGAGCTGTCGCAGGCCGCAGGCGCGGCCGATCGCCTGGGCGAACTTCTCGCCGAAGTCTCGCCGATCGCCGCCCCCTCCAATCCATTGCCCCTTCCCCAGCCGCCGCAGGGTCGGGTGGAATTCTCCGACGTGCATTTCTCCTATCCGTCCCGGCCGGGCAAATCAGCGCTGCATGGCCTGTCGCTTTCCGTTCAGCCGGGCGAAACGGTGGCGATCGTCGGTCCTTCCGGTGCCGGCAAGAGCACGGTCTTCTCGCTGTTGCTGCGCTTCTACGATCCGCAGCAGGGTAGCATCGCCATCGACGGCATCGACGCCCGTCGCGTTTTGCCCGACGCCCTGCGCGACCGCATCGCCATCGTGCCTCAGGACACGACCATTTTCGCCGCCTCGATCCACGACAATATTGCCTTCGGCCGCCCCGAAGCCTTGCGCGACGAGGTCCGCGCCGCCGCGATCGCCGCCCAGGCGGATGAATTCATCTCGCGCCTGGACAAGGGTTACGACACACAGGTAGGCGAGCGCGGCATTACCCTTTCCGGCGGACAGCGCCAGCGCATCGCCATTGCCCGCGCCATCCTGAAGAATGCGCCGATCCTGCTGCTCGACGAAGCGACATCGGCGCTCGATGCGGAGAGCGAGACGCTGGTGCAAAGGGCCCTCGATGGCCTGATGGAAACGCGCACCACCCTCGTCATCGCGCATCGCCTGGCGACGGTTCTGAAGGCCGACCGCATCCTTGTGCTCGATCAAGGCCGCATCGTCGAAGAAGGCACGCACCAAAGCCTGATCCATCACGGCGGCATCTACGCCAAGCTGGCGCGGCTGCAATTCGACGCCGGCATCGACGACCGCATGCTCGCAGTCAAATAACGGGGATCGGGCAAGCCGAATACAACAGGTGGAAATAGCTTTAAAGTTGCGCTAGATTTTTCCCGTTATCTCGCGCTGACGCGATTCTAGGAGACGGGAACCATGTATAAATTTGAAGTCTACAAGGACAAGGCTGGCGAATTCCGCTTCCGCTTCAAGGCCTCGAACGGCGAAACCATGTTTGCCTCCGAAGGCTATAAGGCGAAGGCTTCGGCCCTCCACGCTATTGAATCGATCAAGTCCCATGTCGGCGCCGCCGCTATCGACGACCAGACCGCCGCCTAAGACTTCGCGTCGAGCGCTGCTATACAGCCTCTACGGCCGGCAGCCTTCGGGCGCGCCGGCCGTTTTCGTTTGCCCATCAAAAAATTTCGAAAAAATCTGCTCGGCCTGTCGAAATCAGCCTCGCTCGTGTCTCATAGTATCGGAACGGGCATGAAGCCGTTTCGCCGGCGGCGTTGCACATCTTGGCATTTGCTCTTTAGATGCAGCGTCCAGTCCGGCTTACCGCCAACACAGCGAGCAGGAGTTTCCCCATGCAATATGCTTTGATCATCCGTGAATCGGCCGAGGATTTTAAGCGGCGCGAGGATCCCGCCTATAAGAACGGCTGGATCGCCTATACCCAGGCGCTTGTCCAGGCCGGCATCATGACCGGCGGTGCCGGGCTGACCGAGCCGGAAACCGCAACGGTCATCCGCCGCCGCGGCGAAGACCATGACGTGCAGGACGGTCCTTTCCCGGAAGGCAAGGAACAGCTCGGCGGTTTCTATCTGATCGATGTGCCGAATCTCGACGCAGCCCTGGAATGGGCCGTGCGCGTGCCAATCTCCCAGAAGGGATCCGTCGAAGTGCGGCCGCGCCTGCAAATGTGACATGGCCATGGACCATGACGTTGGACGCGCCACGGAACGGGTGGCGCGTCAATCCTACGGCAAGTTAATCGCTTTCCTGGCGGCGCGCTCGGGCGATGTGCCGGCGGCGGAGGATGCACTGTCCGAAGCTCTTGCAGCCGCATTGCGCGCTTGGCCGGCGCGCGGCATTCCCGAAAATCCCGAGGCCTGGCTATTGGTCGCGGCGCGGCGCAATCTTTATGGCGCCGCAAGACATGCAAACGTCAAGGCCGCCGCCCGCGATACGATCATCCTCGCTTTCGAGGAAGCGGAGGAGCGCATGAACGCGGATGGCCCCACCTTCCCCGACGAGCGGCTGAAGCTGCTGTTTACCTGCACCCATCCGGCGATCGACCGGTCCGTGCATACGCCGCTGATGCTGCAGACGGTTCTTGGCATCGATGCCAGAACCATAGCGCAGGCTTTCATCGTCTCGCCGGAAACGATGAGCCAGCGGCTGGTTCGGGCCAAGACCAAGATCCGCGAAGCGCATATTCCCTTCAGCGTCCCCGATCGTTCCGTGCTGCCCGAGCGGCTGACGGGCGTGCTCTCGGCGATCTATGCTGCCTACGGCCTCGGCTGGGACGGGCTCGATGGCGAAGACGGCAAGCTGCATGCTCTGGCAGAAGAAGCCATCTGGCTCGGCCGCGCCCTGCTTGCCACCCTACCGCAGGAGCCGGAGGCGATCGGATTGCTGTCCCTGATGCTTTACTGCGAAGCCCGCCGTGCCGCCCGCCGGGATGCGGATGGCTGCTATGTACCGCTCGGCGAACAGGACACCGCACGCTGGAACGCTATCATGATGGCCGAAGCCGACAGCCTGCTGTGGCAGGCGGGAACTTTCGATCGCTTCGGCCCATTCCAATGCCAGGCGGCAATCCAGTCCGTCCATTCCGAACGCCGTCGCTCCGGTGTCACCGACTGGACGGCGCTCGCAAAGCTCTATGACGCACTCGTGCTGATGAAACCGACCGTCGGCGCCCGCGTGAGTCAAGCCGCCGTGATCGGCCGGGCGCAGGGGGCTATGGCGGGATTGCAGAAGCTGAACCAATTGGTTGAGAGCGATATCCTGAGCTACCAGCCCTATTGGGCCGTCCGTGCCCATCTGCTTGCGGAAGCCGGAGAAACGGAGAGCGCGGTTACGGCCTATCGCACGGCGATCGGCCTCAGCCACAGCTCTGCCGTCCGAGAATTCCTGCAGGCAAGCCTCGATACCATTCTGGCCGAGAGGAGCTGACGACTATTTCTCCGTCAGCTTCAGCTCGATACGGCGGTTGGTGGCGCGGGCTTCCGGCGTATCGCCGGGAGCGATCGGCTGGAACTCGCCGAAGCCGGCGGCGACGAGCCGGTCCGCAGGAACGCCGTGGGCAATCAGGAACTTGACGACAGCGATGGCGCGCGCCGATGACAGCGCCCAGTTGTCGGGATAGCGGCCGCTGCCGGAGAGCGGCACGTTGTCCGTATGCCCATCGACGCGCAGCACCCAGTTGATCTCGGGCGGAATTTCCTTGGAAAGATCGATCAGCGCGGCCGCAAGCTTGGCCATCTCCGCCTGGCCGTCCGGGTTGAGATCAGCCGCACCGGAAGGGAACAGCACTTCCGACTGGAAGACGAAGCGGTCGCCAACGATGCGAATATTGTCGCGGTCGGAGAGAATTTCGCGCAAGCGCCCAAAGAAGTCGGAACGATAACGGTTGAGCTCCTGCACGCGCTGCGCCAGCGCCACATTCAGCCGCCGGCCGAGATCAGCGATCTTCACCTGCGATGTCTGATCCTTCTCCTCCGACGCCTGCAAGGCCGCCTCGACAGCGGCAATCTGGCTGCGCAGCGCGGCAATCTGCTGGTTGAGAAGATCGACCTGGCTGAGAGCGCGGGCGCTCGCCTGCTTCTGATCGTCAAGCTGCTGCGTCAACGTGCCGACCCTCTGCTGCGCGGCCTGGCTATTGCCGGAACCGGCGTCGAGAAGCGCCTGCAGACGCGAGCGGTCGCCCTCTGCCACCGAAAGCGACGCCTGCAGATTGGCGATGGAATCCTCGAGATCCTGCTTGCCGCTCTTTTCGAGCGCCAATGCCTGCGTCAATTCGTTAATCTGGCTATTGAGGCGATTCAGCACCTCGTCGCGGCCGGAAATCTCGCGGCTCAGGATGAACTGGCCGACGACAAACACCGTCAGCAGGAACATGATCGCCATCAGCAGCGTGGAGAGCGCATCGACGAATCCCGGCCAATAGTCGACCGTTCTCTTGTGGCGACTGTTTCGCGCGAGCGCCATGATTTACTTGCTCCCGGTCTTTTCGGTATGGCTGATGCGATCGGCGAGACGGTCGAGCGTGCGGCGCATCGATTTCGCTTCTTCCTGCTGTGCCTCGATCCAGTCGCGCAGCATCTGCTGCTCGTTGCGCATGTTTTTCACCAGACCCTGGATGCCCTCGGCCAGGTTCGCCATCGCCGTCACCGAGCGCTGGCCACCGCCGCCTTCTTCCGCGATCTTGCGCAGATATTCCGAAAGCACCCGCACATCCTCGGAGGATGCGCCATTGGCGCCTTCGATCACGGGAGCGATATCCGAGCCGACATCGGTAACCGAGGAAAGCCAGTTTTCCAGTTCGGTATAGAAGCGGTTCTGCGCGCGGCCGGCCTGAAGGTCGAGAAAACCGAGGATCAGCGAGCCGGAAAGGCCGAGCAGCGAGGACGAGAACGCCGTGCCCATACCGACCAGCGGGCCGGAAAGGCCGGTCTTGAGGGCGCCAAGGATATCGCCGGTGTCGCCGGAGCCGACATCGAGGCTCTGGATGACATCGTTGATCGAGCCGATCGTGCCGATCAGACCCCAGAAGGTGCCGAGCAGGCCGAGGAAGACGAGCAGACCGATGAGATAGCGCGAAGTATCGCGCGATTCATCGAGACGGGTGGCGATGGAATCAAGGATTGAGCGCAGCGTCGCCGTCGACAACTGCATGCCGCGACGGTTGCCGATGAGCGCCCGCATGGGCGCCAGAAGCCGCGGATTGCGGCCGACCTTGTCGGCAGCATTGCCGACGGCGCGGAAATGATTGAACCAGCGAACTTCGGGCCTCAGCATCAGGACATGATTGAAGACCAGCAGAATGCCGACGGCCAGCACGCCAAGGATCAATCCGTTGAGACCGGGATTATGCAGGAAGGCGACTTGAGCCTGGCGAAACAGGATCGCCACAATAAAACCGACGATGACCAGGAAAAGGATCATCGTCCAAAAGAAGGCCATCGGGCTGGAGAGCTTGTAGGTATAGCTGCCCGACACATTGTCGGTCGACCCCAGATCCCCCAGATTCACATTTTCCATCGCACGCTTTGCCTCCGCATACTCCGCCCGCGGAGACTAGAGCAACATTGTGCCGAATTGAAGAGACGGAAAACACAAAACAAGCCATTGGCAACAGGCTGTTTTGCTGAAGGCCAATTGCTGAAAGATCAGCTTTATTTTGTCGGGATAGGCCGCTTGACGACCTCGGCCAGCGCCTTTTGAATATGCTCGTTGCCGCAGATGATCGTGCCGGTACCGAGCATATCGGTGCCACCGTCGTAGTCCAAGACGAAACCGCCGGCTTCGCGCACCAGCAGGATACCGGCCGCCATGTCCCAGGGCGACAGGCCCAATTCCCAGAAGCCGTCGAAACGGCCGGCTGCGACATAAGCGAGATCGAGTGCTGCCGAACCGAGACGGCGGATGCCGGCAACTTCGCCCATCACATGGCGCAGCTCGACTAGGAACTTGCCGTGATTGCCGCGGCCGAGATGCGGGACGCCGCAGCCAATGACGCAGTCCGACAGGACACGACGCGAGGCGACGCGCAGGCGGCGATCGTTGAGGAAGGCGCCACCGCCGCGCTCGGCGGTGTAAAGCTCGTCCGTCGCCGGATTGAAAACAACGCCGGCGACGATCTCACCATTGCGCTCCAGCGCGATCGAGATGGAGAACATCGGAATGCCGTGCAGGAAATTGGTCGTGCCGTCGAGCGGATCGACGATCCAGCGATGCGCGCCGTCCGTGCCCTTGATCTCTTCGCTTTCCTCGCCGAGGAAGCCATAGGTCGGCCGCGCCTTCAGCAGCTCGTCATGGATGATCTTCTGCGCCTTGAGATCGGCCTGACTGACGAAATCGCCCGGTCCCTTCACCGAAACCTGCAGGTTCTGCACTTCGCCGAAATCGCGGCTGAGCGACTTGCCTGCCTTGAGGGCGGCCTGAACCATGACATTGAGAAGAGCAGAACGGGCCATCGGGCTTCCTTGGGTAAAATAGAAGGCACTGACCGGACCCGAAAGCAGGCCCCGGCGGAGCGGGATCGGCAGCGCAATAAAGATTGGCGGCCTCAAGACCACAAAATCGGGGGAATTTCAAGTACAGCGAGGCGGAAGGCCTGGTTTTCTCGTCGGGCCGACTTCGCAACACAGTCCGCGCCGATCAAATCGACGATTATCCAGCCTAGAATTTCTGCTGCGCCATCAGGATCTCGCGGGCGATCTGCTCGAGCGGCACGACACGGTCGACGCCGCCGCGGGCGATCGCCTCCTTCGGCATGCCGAAAACGACGGAGGTCGCCTCGTCCTGGGCAACGGTATAGGCGCCTGCCTGTTTCATCTCGAACATGCCGCGCGCACCGTCGTCGCCCATGCCGGTCATGATGATGCCCATGGCATTCGATCCGGCCGCCCGCGCCGCCGAGCGGAAGAGGACATCGACTGACGGACGGTGGCGCGAGACCAGCGGTCCGGTCTTGATAGCCACATGATAACGCGCACCCTGCCGCTCCAGCATCATGTGGTTGTCGCCGGGGGCGATCAGCACATGGCCGCGCAGAACCGGATCGCCATCGGCCGCTTCCTTCACTTCCACTTCGCAGAGGCTGTTCAGCCGCTTGGCGAAGGCGGCGGTAAACCTCTCCGGCATGTGCTGTACGATGACCATGCCCGGCGCATTGGCGGGCAGCGCCTCCAACATTTGCCGCAGTGCCTCGGTGCCGCCTGTCGAAGCGCCGACACAGACGACCATCTCGGTCGTCTTCGCCATGGCGCGGCCGGTCGGCGGCGGCAGCATGGCGTCGGCCGTCAGCTTCTTCGTCGGTCCCGAAGCGGATGCCGAACGCGCCTCAGCGCGGCGGACATTCGGCATCCTGGCATGCGAAGCGCTCTTGACCACCTCGCGGATGCGCATCGCCTCGTCGGCCAGATAATCGGCAGCGCCAATCCGCGGTTTCAGGATGATATCCACCGCGCCCGCTTCCAGGGCCTGCAGCAAAGTTTCCGAACCCGCCTCCGTCAGCGAGGAGCACATGACGACCGGGATCGGCCGCTGCGACATCAACTTGCGCAGGAAGGTGATGCCGTCCATGCGCGGCATCTCGACATCCAGCGTAATGACATCGGGTACCTCCTCCTGGATCCGGCGGGCGGCCATGAAGGGATCGTTCGCCACCCCCATCACCTCGATCTCGGGGTCTTCAGACAAAAGCGCCGCCAGCGTTTGGCGTACGCTGGCGGAGTCATCGATGATCAGGACGCGGATTTTCTTTGGCATGAAGGCCTGCCTAGATTCGCTGGAAGACCGTGTTGGAAACCTGTTTCAGCGGCAGGTCAAAGCCGGTGATCGATTCCGAATGGCCGATGAATATATAGCCGCCGGGCACGAGACAATCGCAGAGACGCGAAAGGACGCCGGCCTGCGTCTGCTTGTCAAAATAGATGAGAACATTACGGCAGAAGATGATGTGCATGGCATCCCCCACCTGGTATTTCTCATCCATGAGGTTCAACCGGCCGAAGCCGATCTTCGAACGCAAACGCGGCGTGATGCGCACCTCCCGCCTACCCGGCACTTTGGCGGTCATCACATATTTGCGCTTCAGTTCCGCCGGAACCGGCAACACCATGTCGTCCGCGTAGATGCCGCTCCTGGCCGATTGCAGCACGTCGGTGCTGAGATCGGTCGCCAGGATTGCATAGTCGATGCGACCTTCGCTTTCGGAAAATTCCTCCATCACCATCGCCATCGAATAGGGCTCCGCCCCTGTCGAGCAGGCAGCACTCCACGCGCGCAGGCGGCGATGGCCGGCGCGCAACAGCGCCGGCAAGGCCACAGTCTGCATGAACTCGAAATGTTTGGCCTCGCGGAAGAAATCGGTCTTGTTGGTCGTCACTGCATCGATGAGATAGACAGTCTCCTGTTCCAAGCCGCCATGGTTGAACAAGAAATCGCAATAATCGTCGAACGACGTGATGTTGGTGGCGCGCAGCCGCCGCCGCAGCCGCCCCTCCAGCATCGTCAGTTTCGTCGACGGCATCTTGATGCCGCTGTAGTCATAGATGAAACGCGCCAGCTTCTCGAAATTCCGCGTGCTGATGCGGTCACCGATGATTTGGCTCTCCTGAACGGCAACCGTTCCCATTCACCCACCCCCTTACGAATTCTTATGCGGCATGGCCGGCGCGATGCGGATCGAGCGCGACGGTGTCTTCCCGCGACAGCAAGCGGGCGAGATCGACGATGACGACGAAACCATTCTCCCGGCGCACGACGCCGGCGATGTAGTCGGAACGCCAGCGTACGCCGATATCGGGGGCCGCTTCGATCTGGTCATGCCGAAAGGGCGTCACCTCGAAGACGCGGTCGGCGACAAGGCCGAGCGTCAGCACCTTGGCCTCCATCGGAATATCCAGCACCAGCACACGGGTATGCGGGGTCGGAACGGTCTTGGTAAGACCGAGCTTCAGCCGGAGATCGATGGTCGGCACACCCTGCCCACGCACATCGCGCAGGCCGAGCAGGTAATCCGGTCCGTTGGGGATCTTGAAAGCCTCGGCATAATCGAGGATTTCGCGGACCACTTCGACCGCTACGGCGAAGACTTCCTCGCCGAGGCTGAAGGTGACGAATTGCGCTTCCAGAGCAGGTGAAGCCATGGTCATGCACTTTCCTTGAATTCGGCGTCGGCATCATCCGGGCCGCCCATGGAGAGATCGAGGGCAAAGCCCTTGAGACGCGCTTGCTGCGCCTGAACGGAGGCGGGTTTCGGCGCTTTCGCCTGACGAGCGACCGCAGCCGGAGCCCGGTCGGTCGTCTTGGCCGCAACAACACTGCGCTGGCGATTGGCCGATGTATCGACCTTGAAGAAGGCGATCGAAGCTTGCAGCTCTTCAGCCTGGGCGGCCAGTTCTTCCGAAGTGGCCGACATTTCTTCCGAGGCACCGGCATTTTGCTGCGTGACCTTGTCGAGCTGCTGGATCGCTTCATTGATCTGGGCGGCACCGATGTCCTGCTCGCGGCAGGCGGCGCTGATCTCGGAGACGAGTTCGGCGGTCTTGCGGATATCCGGCACCAGACGGCCGAGCATCTCGCCGGCTTCCGCAGCGGCCTTGACGGTATCGCTCGACATCGAGCTGATCTCGGCGGCGGCCGATTGGCTGCGTTCGGCAAGCTTGCGCACTTCCGAGGCGACAACCGCAAAGCCCTTGCCATGTTCGCCGGCACGAGCCGCTTCGACGGCCGCGTTCAAAGCGAGCAGATCAGTCTGGCGGGCGATCTCCTGCACGATGCCGATCTTCTCGGCGATCGTCCGCATGGCGCTGACGGCGCGAGTGACGGCATCGCCGCTTGCTTCCGCATCCCTGGCCGACTGACGGGCAATCTTTTCCGTTTGGGCGGCATTGTCGGCGTTCTGCTTGATGTTGGCCGCCATCTGCTCCATCGAAGCTGAGGCCTCTTCGGCCGAGGCCGCCTGCTCGGTCGCACCCTGCGACACCTGCTCCGAGCTTGCCGAAAGCTGCTGGCTGCCCGAGGAGACGTTGTCCGCCGCACCCAGCGCATCGGCAACCACGCCGCGCAGACGTTCGATCATCTGCTCCAGCGCCAGGCCGAGCACATCCTTGTCGGAAAGCGGCTTCGGCGTCACCGTCAGGTCTCCGTCGGAAATCTGCGTGGCGATATCGGAGGTGGCGCGCAAGTTGGCGACCATGCTCTGCATTGCCAGACCGAGAACGTCCTTGTCGGAGAGCGGCTTCACGGCAACGGAAAGATCGCCCATGGCGATGCGGCCCGCCACGCCAGCGGTGATGCGCAGGTTCGATGTCATGACATTGACGGTATCGATCAGATCCTTGATCTCGTCATTGGTCCTGACCTCGACCTTCTGATCAAGGTCGCCGAGCGCCACCGCCTTGGCGATGTTGGACACCTTGGTCAGGCCGCGATTGATCCCGAGCGTAATCCAGAAGGCTGCGCTCAATGCAATGATCAACGCGACGGCGGAGGCGATCGCCAGGATCATCAGCGTGTCTTCATAGAGAAGGTCGCCGCCCGCATCCGTGGCCGCCAACTCCCTTTTCTGGATGTCGACCAGCTTGTTGATCACGTCGGTCATCTGATTGTTCAGGTCGCTCAGCTCGCCGTCCGAAAGCGCCTCGGCGCCGGCATGATCACCTTTGGCCTCGAGGGCCTGCAGGTCGGTGGAACGCTGGCGGAAAGTCTGGCCAAGCGATATCAATTTCTCCCAAAGTAGCTTGCCTTCCGCCGCCGAGGCAGCGAGACCCTCCTGGGCTTGTGAGAACATCGTGTCCAGATGAGTGCTGGACTCCTTATAAAAGGCGGTTTCCGCCTCACCGCTGGATATGAGCGCATCTTTCTGCGCACGAACGGCTTCAACTGCGGCAATGTTGGCGTCGAGCGCCAGTTGCAACCGTTTGACCGGTCCCTCGGTCATCTCGTTGCTGGCGTCGTTGAGGTGACCGAGACTGATGCTGCCATAGACCGCTATGCCAATCAAAAGCAGCGTCATGGTGCCGAAGGCGAGGCCTAATTTCAGTTTGATGGAAAAGCGCATGTCCTATCCCCAGAGATAAAGAGGCAAATGAGTATTGCGGAACGGCGTCACCGTTTGACAGCGTCGTACCGATAAAGAGAGCCGTCGAACCGGGGAAAGCGATCCATTCACCTCCCCGTCACTGGACATCTCAAGAACCACGACGCCAACGCATACACACGTTGGGGATATCAGAACGCCGGGACCATGACGGTCCCGGCGGAGGTCTCGAAGAAGCGCTCAGGCGCTTTCGCGGAAATCCGCGTCGCCGGCATCCGGGCCACCCATGGAAAGATCGAGGGCAAAACCCTTGGCCCGGGCCTGCTGGGCAGCGACGGTCTGCACGGAATTTACCGCGGCAGACGTGGCACGGCGGTTGGCAGCCGGCGCAGCGGCAGCCTTGTGACCGACCTTGGCGGGCAACTTCCTGGCCGTGACTTTGCTGCCTGCCGTATCGACCTTGAAGAAGGCAATAGAGGCCTGCAGCTCTTCAGCCTGCGCTGCCAGCTCTTCCGAAGTGGCCGACATCTCTTCCGAGGCACCGGCATTCTGCTGCGTCACCTTGTCGAGTTGCTGGATCGCTTCGTTGATCTGGGCGGCACCGATGTCCTGCTCGCGGCAGGCGGCGCTGATCTCGGAGACGAGTTCGGCGGTCTTGCGGATATCCGGCACCAGACGGCCGAGCATCTCGCCGGCTTCCGCCGCAGCCTTGACGGTATCGCTCGACATCGAGCTGATCTCGGCAGCAGCCGATTGGCTGCGTTCGGCAAGCTTGCGCACTTCCGAGGCGACAACCGCAAAGCCCTTGCCATGTTCGCCGGCACGAGCCGCTTCGACGGCCGCGTTCAAAGCGAGCAGATCGGTCTGGCGGGCGATCTCCTGCACGATGCCGATCTTTTCGGCGATCGTGCGCATGGCGCTGACGGCGCGAGTGACGGCATCGCCGCTTGCTTCCGCATCCCTGGCCGACTGGCGGGCAATCTTTTCCGTTTGGGCGGCATTGTCGGCATTCTGCTTGATGTTGGCCGCCATCTGCTCCATCGAAGCTGAGGCCTCTTCGGCCGAAGCCGCCTGCTCGGTCGCACCCTGCGACACCTGCTCCGAGCTTGCCGAAAGCTGCTGGCTGCCCGAGGAGACGTTGTCAGCCGCACCCAGCGCATCGGCAACCACGCCGCGCAGACGTTCGATCATGACATTGACGTTGCCGAGCAATGCGCCGATTTCGTCGTGATTGGTGATTTCCGCCGTCTTGGTCAGATCGCCCTCGGCAACTTCTCGAACGACGGTATTGGCGCGGGCGAGACCCTTGCTGATCGTGTTTGCGATCCAAAACGCGGTCACGGCTGCAATCAGCAGTGCGACACCTGCGGCAACGAGCATCGTCAGGCGGGTGCCGGCATATTGCACATCGGCGCCGTCGTCCGCTTCCTTCATTTTCTGCTTCTCGGTGGCGAGCAGAGCTTCGAGAGCCTTGTCGATCTCGTTGGCGGCCCGGCGGGCATCGGTAACGGAGATGTTGCTTGCGCCTTCCTTGTCGCCTGCCTTCAGCAGTTGCCGAATCTGGTCGTCGGCCTGGATGAACTTCGTTGCGATGGCTTCGACGGAGTCCCAATGAGCGCGGCTTTCTTCGGTAGCGACCTTGTCCACGGCCGCCAAGGTGTCGGCAAGCTGCTTGCGTGCCACGTCGCCGGCAGCGAGCGCAGCCTTGGCTTCATCGTCGCTGTGGGCCGCAAGAAGGTTCTTCTGCTGACGGATGACCTGGAGCTGGGAGATGTTGACCTGCTGTGTCAACTCCAGTCGCTCCACGGGGCCTTCGAGCACGTTGCTGATGGTATCGTTGAAAGCGCTGAGGCTCATGAGGCCGTAGCCGGCCGTGCCTATCAGCATGAGGATGATGAAGGCGAACGCCCCCACCAGCTTGGCTTTGATCGTTAGACGCATCGTCTTGCTTCCCTCGAAAATTCGGCCGCGGCAATGTTCAGGCGGAAAGCGCCTTGTTTCGCCGGGCGGAAAAAATCGCCTGCAGATTGGGGAGAATGATGAATTCCCCTCCGCGCTTGACCAGGCAGTTGATGTAGTCGGGACGCCAACGCATCCCCACGCTAGGCGGTGCTTCACTGGAAGCTTTTGCAAGTGTGGTGACTTCATTCACCTTGTCGGTCCGCAGACCCACGAGCGTGGGTTCATCCTGCAGGTCAAGTTCGATAACGATGATACGGCTATCGATAGTCGCTTCCGCCGCTTCCATGCCGAAAGCGAGACGGAGATCGGCAAGGGGTATCACCTTGCCGCGAAAGTTGATGACGCTGCCCACGAAGGGCTGGCTGCCGGGAACGGCGGTTTCCGGCAGAATGTCCAGGATTTCCTGAACCATGACCGCCTCGAGGGCGAAGGTTTCACCGGCAAGATCGAAGGTCAGAACTTCGACCTCGCCGTTTTCATTCCAATGAGTGCCATTCCAGAGATTGTCGGATTTCCTGGCTTTTCCGCTCATCCCGCTGCACGCAGATGCGCCTCCTGTTGCTGGCCGGCCGCGACCAGATGCACGACATCGAGAATGAGGGCGACGCTGCCGTCACCAAGAATCGTAGCCCCGGAGAAATGCGCGACGTCATTGTGCAGCTTCGACATGGATTTGATCACCGTCTGGTGGTCGCCGATGATCTGATCGACCACCAGGCCGACCCGCTCCGTGCCGGTCGAGATGACGACGACCTTCTGATGCACGTCCGGCTTGGTGCCGGTGCGGAATACGTCCCGCAACCGCAGGAAAGGCACCAGGCTGTCGCGCAGCGAAATGAAACTGCGGCCACGCGAGCGCAGGTCCTCTTCCAGCGACAATTCCAGGCATTCCTCGACCGCCGACAGCGGAATGACGTAGCGCCCGGCGCCGACGCGCACGAGCAGACCGTCGATGATGGCGAGCGTCAGCGGAATGCGCAATGATACATCGGACCCCTGCCCCGGCAGGCTGACGATATCGATGGTGCCGCGTAGCGTTTCCACCGTCTGCTTCACCACATCCATGCCGACGCCGCGGCCGGAAAGATTGGTGATCTGCGCCGCCGTCGAAAATCCGGGTGCGAAGATGAGCTGCAGGAGCTCGGCATCGCTGAGCTGCTGACCCGGCTGGATCAACCCGGACGATTCCGCCTTGGCGCGAACGCGCTCTCGATTGATACCGCGGCCGTCGTCCTTGATCGAGATGATGACTTCGCCACCCGATTGCCGGGCCGACAATACAATAGTTCCAGCTTCGGCCTTGCCGGCAGCAAGACGCTCTTCCGGCGGCTCAAGGCCATGATCGATGGAATTGCGCACCAGATGCACCAACGGATCCGCAAGCCGCTCGATCACGGTCTTGTCGACCTCCGTCGTCTCGCCTTCGGTGACGAGCTCGATGACCTTGCCGGTCTCTCGCGCCAGATCATGCACCAGGCGGCGGAAACGGTTGAAGAGGCTTGCGACCGGCACCATGCGCAGCACCATCATCGTATCGCGCAACTCGCCGGACAAGCGCTCGATCTCTTCCGATACCGATCTCAGCCCGATATCGGCGCTGGCACTGGCCAACTGGCTTAGGCGCGATTGTGCGATGACCAGTTCGCCGACACGGTCCATAAGTTCATCGAGACGCAAAGCCGGAACGCGAACGCTTTCGGCAGCCTTTGCCTGTCGCTGGTCGGCAACCGGCGCTGCAGGTGCCGCCACTTCCCGTTTGACCGGGACAATTTCGGCAGCCGCCGGCGCGGCGGGAGCAACGACCGCCTGCGGGGCAGCCGAAACGGCGGGCTCATCCGGCGTTGCAGCAACTGCATTGCCATCGATTTCCTCGACATCAAGCTGCATGTCGTCCATGACGAAGATGAAAACATCGTCGATGGCCGACCGCGGCTGCTCGGTCGTAACAGTGACATCCCAGGAAAGATGCAATTCCGTAGGCACCAGCACGCTCAGCGGCGGAATGGCCGAGGTGTTGGCGAGGATGCGGCATTCGCCGAGATCGCGCAGCTCATCCAGCAACCCTAGCGGATTGGTGCCGTTGATCATCGCGTTCTGTGGCAGGCTGAAACGAATGCGCCAGGTCTTTCGCTTGTCCGTCACAACAGGCGCAGTCACGGCGACGGCCTGAACCGGCTTTGCAGCATCGCCGGCGCCGCCGACTGCTGCATGCAATTGCGCCAGAAGACGTTGGCTGGTGGCTTCGTGATTGCCGTTGGGATCGTCGACTAGGGCGCGCATATGGTCCTGCGCGTCGAGAACGGCGGCGACGAGCTCGGCCGTTGCCGGCGCCTGGCCCTTACGGACGCGGTCGAAGGCGGTTTCGCAATGATGGGTGAAGCCGGCGAGCGCATCGAAGCCGAACATGGAGCCCGAACCCTTCAGTGTATGAAGGCCCCGGAACACGGCATCGATCAAAGCCTTGTCATCGAGCTGATGCGTGAGATCCAAAAGGCCTGCCTCGATCTGCTCCAGGCATTCTGCAGCCTCGGTACGGAAGACAGCAATTGGATCGAGCGAGTTCATCTGCCCAGCACTTTCTTGATGATTTTGACGAGATTTTCCGGATCGAAAGGCTTGGTCAGCCAGCCGGTGGCGCCGGCGGCCTTGGCGCGCGCCTTGAGATCAGCATCGGATTCCGTCGTCAGGAAGATGATCGGAACGCCCATGTGAGCCGGCAGCTTGCGCAGCTCCTCGATCATGGTCAGTCCGTCCATGACGGGCATGTTGAGATCGGTCACGATGAGATCGAAGTGCCCGGCCTTGGCCTTATCCAGGCCTTCGGCACCATTCTCCGCCTCGGTGACCTCGTAACCGGCATTGGTCAGCGTCACCTTGGTCGTCAGACGGATGCTGGCGGAATCATCGACAGTCAAAATCTTCGCACTCATGAATGTACCTCTTTATGGAGCCAGAATTGCGCATCCTCCGCCGTAAAGGCGTCGACGAACCCGCCCCTCTGCAAGACTTTCAAAACAGAACCGCTAGCCGGCGAAGAAAGACGAAGTGTTTTGCCGGAGGCCTTCGCCTCCATCCTTGCCGACTCGACCAATTGCACGAAGCTCAAATCGGCTTCCGCATCGTCGGCGACTTCGAGGACAAGCATTTTGCCGTCCCGAAGCTTCAAAGTCATACTTTGATAAATTTCGGAAATGTTCCTGATGCTTAGGATATTCGGCAGGGAAATAGATTCGGAATATTTATCATCCATTTCAAATCTGGCCCCGCTACCAAACGAATACTTGAGCAATAACTATTGAATCTCATGTCAGCCTTAAGAGGGAGTAAACACAGGTTGTATAATTCGTCGTTTCAGGGGATGTGAATTCTCACCTGGCATAAATGACCACTCAAATTTTACGATGAAAATATGATTGGGATTCAGGCGGTTAAATCGAATAGATCAAAACACGCACTTTCCGGTGAGTGAATATTAACGCTGCCGGGGAAAGTCCGGCATGCAACGCCCACGAGTCCGGAGAATTTACCGGAATTTTCCATCCCACATTTAAGAGTTGAGTCAAACAGGCCTTTTTCCAAGTAAAGGGACAGACATGACATACGCAACAGCGCTGGCACGCCGCATCGACCGCCCACGGGGATTCCCGCAGGCCATGGATGTCAGCCGCACCCTGGAAGCGGCGCGCAGCGAGGTTGAGAAACGCTTTCTCGACGGCGGCGCTGTTCTCCTGTCCGTCATGGAGGTTCTGAACCAACTCCTGTCATCCCTCGACAGGTTGACCAAGGCGCTCGACAGCGATGGCGCCAGCGACACTACCACCGATCTGTTGCAGACGGTGAGCGGCCTGTCCGACCTGCCCGGACTTGAGGTCAGGCGTCAGCAGAATTTCGCCGTTCTGGCTGAGGCCGGCACCAAGCTGCATGCCCATGTCACCGATATGCAGGAGACCATGCGTTACCTGCGTACCTTCGCCGTCACGGTGAAGATCACCGGTGCGGGCATTGCCGAATTTGCCGGTTTTGCCGAGGAAATTCTGGAGCGCATTCACTCCGGCACCGATGAAGTCAACACCTTCGCCCAGCAGCTCGGCGCCCTCGAACGCGAGTTGAAGGTCGCCATGGGCTTTGGCGCCACCACCGCGAAGGCCTATGACCGCAACGTTCCGCAAGTGGTGGCAGCACTGGAAAAGGATGCCCGCACCATCGCTGCTCACCGTAAAGAACTCGCTGTGATCGCCGCCGAAGTTGGCGCTATCGCCCGCGGCGTGCAAAGCAAGGTCGCGACCACCCTTTCGGCTCTGCAAATCGGCGACATTACCCGCCAGCGCATCGAGCACATACAAAGCGCCTTTGCTTTTCTGGAAGAATTTCTCGCAAGCGGCGAGGGCAGCAAGCTCGATACCGATGCCCGCCAGCGGCTCGAAAATGTCATTCATCACCTGACGGCGGCACAAATGCGCGACATGGTCACGGACTTCCAGCGGGAGTCCGGTAGCGTCGTCAAGACGATCGCCAGCTTCAGCCATGACACGCAGGAAATCCTGAAGCTGCGCGACGCCATGAAGCCCGACGGCAGAAGCGGCGACGGCAATGTGCTGCGCGCACTGGAACAGAGCGTCTCCGCCGCCCACACGATCGTCAAACAGGTCGAAACAGCCCGCATTCAGGCCGACGGCATCAGCCAGTCGACGCTCGGCACGGCCTCGAACCTGTTGCACCGCATCGAGACCATCCGCGCCGTCAAGACCGACATCCACTACATGGCGCTCAACACCAATCTGCGCTGCAGCCGCATGGGCGAAGAAGGCCGTTCGATCAACGTCGTCACCGCCGAACTACGTATCTTTGCGGCAAAGCTCGATGAATCCGCTGACGCGATCGTCTCCGGCCTCGCATCTCTCGAAACGGCAGCCGGCCACGTCGCCTCGGGCCAGGAGGCCTCAGACTATCGATTGGACGAGAGGCTGATCTCGGCCGTCGACACCATCCGCGCCGCCGCCAACATCATGGATGGCGAGTTGGAAACCCTCTCGGGCCATGGCCGTGAAGTGGCAAACAAGATTATGCTGTCTATCGGCAAACTCGACTTCCAGCGCGACCTCGGCGAAACCTTGGCAAATTGTGCCGGTACGCTCGAAGACATGGCCGGCAGCGATATGGCCGATGTCAGCGATTTGGAAGAAATCATCGCGCCGCTCAGCGCCCGCATCTTTAAGACCTACACGATGGCGCAGGAACGCAACGTCCATCGCGATATCATCGCCATGGACGTCAGCGCGGCACCGGTTGCGGCAGCGCCGGCCAAAACAAACGACGAAGATCTTTTCGCGGATGCTTTGTTCTAGCGGGATTCACTTTCACGTAGAGCGCCATGCGTTCAAATAAACGCAGCGCGCTCTAAGCATTACTGCGACCTGCGAAACTTGTTCGCGGCGTCGATCGCGGCCTTTTGCTGATAGTCCTCGATGCCCTGGTAAAAATCCTCGAGCTCCGGATCTTTGAGACCGGCGCGGCGCGAGATGACATACCAGGTAGCCGCAGCGACCGGGTCCTGCTTCGTGCCGAGCGCGTTGATATAGAGATGCGCCAGCTTATTCTGCGCAACGACATTGCCGCGATAGGCGGCGACCTTCATCCAGTTGAAACCGTTTTCCAGGTCCTGCTTGCCGCCGATCCCGTTGATCAGCCAAATGCCCATGTCGAGCTGGGCGGTGTCGAACCCCGCATTGGCGGCGCGCGACAGCCATTCACGGGCCTGTTCCTTCTTCTCCTGCGGCAGGTCGGGCAGATTGAGATAGAGCTGAGAGACGGCATATTGCGCATCGGCAATGCCCTGCTGCGCCGCCTTTTCATAATATGGAAGCGCCATCTGCAGGCCCTTGATGCCGGGATTGTCCGCCGTCAGGCTCTGCCCCCAGTTGAATTCGGCGGATGCCTGGCCGGCATCGGCCGCCTTCTTCATCCATTCGTCCGCCTTCTTCTCGTCGCGCGGCACGTCGCGCCCTTCCATTAGGAGCAACGCGTATTTGAACATCGATGTCGCATCGCCGCCCTCGGCCGCCTTGCCATACCAGAAGGCAGCGTCCTTGGTGTCGCGTTTGACGCCGAGGCCCTGCGACATCAGTTCTGCAAGCAGGGTCTGCGCCGCGGGATCACCGAGCTGCGCCCGCGGCAAGGCTTTCTGGAACGCGGTCAGGTAATAGCCGCGCTGGAAAGCGCCATAAGCTTCGTCGACCTTGCCGGTAAAGGGCTTTTCCGGCGGCAGGTCGGGCAGCTTCGCGCCCATGCGATCAAAGACGCCGACACCCTGGGAAGGCTTGATGGCATCGTCGGCTTTCGGCTCGGCGCCGGGCCCGACCTTCTCCGTCTTGAAAGTGCCGACGGTGGCATTCAATGGCCGCGTCACCACGCTATCATTTTGCACCGGCGCGCTATCGTCCGGCGCCGCAGTCTCATCCGGCTGCGCGGCATCGTCGGACTGGCCGCTATCGGTGGGCCTGCTGCCCTTTTCCGGCTGTGTCGTAATGCCGGGCAGCGACGTATCGCTGTTGTTCGATTGGGCCACCGCCAGCGGCGGCAATGCCGTCAGCTCAACGGCGAGCGCAGCAACAAAGAAACGGTGACGGAATCGAGGCGTGAGCGACATGGATTGCTATCAATCTTCAAACCGTGGCGCTTTTTCGTCGAGAAGCGCATTCACTTCCGCAACGATGGACGGCGCCGCCGAAGGGTCGGCAAAAACGGCCGTGCGCAGCGCCACGAATTCGGCGCCCGACAAAGCCACCTCCAACGCCGATTTCGGATCGGTGCCACCCATGACGATGCAGGGAATCTCGATCATCGAGGCCCACCATTCGCCGAGTGCGACGTTTTTCGGATGCGCCTCCGGCTTGATGTCGCCGTCGAGCTTGCCGAAGAAGATATAGTCGGGACGCAGTTCGCCGATCTCCAGCGCATTGTGCCTGTCCGTGGCGCTGCCACCGCCGACGATCAGCTTCGGCACGAATTTCTCGACCGCCTCGGTGAATTCGGCAAGATTGCCGGTAATGTGCAACCCGTCGGCCTTGGCGCGGCCCGCGACACGGCTATCTCCGGCAATCAACGCCGCAGCACCCGCCGCCTGCACCACCGGCACCAGCTTTTCCGCATGCTTCTGAAAGGTGCTGTCGTCGAGCCCATATTGCGGAATGATCACCGACGCCACATCCCCGCCTCGCAACGCGTCAGCCACCGCCTTCGCCTGCTCCTCTATATCGGCGATATCGGGAACGATGAGAACAAGGCGGCAGCGATCTTCGGGCACGGTCATGCAAGCTTCCATATTTGCGTTCATTTATCAGGGATGGCGCACCCATTCGATGCTTGTGAGTAAATCCGTTAGCACTTGCTGACAAGGGGAAACAGACGCTGATCTGCGCATTGCCCGCCCGACAACGGAAGACTCAAGTTGATATTTGCCGCAGCACCAAAATAAAGCTAGGGGACTGATCGCCGACTGGTTGGGATTCGTGATAAATCATATGAAACTAGCGCGCATAATATTCGCATTAATATTGAGCCTAGCGCTTTGCGCGGTTCGCACGGTCGCCCTGGCCGATCCAGATGAAGCCTTCACAGCCTATCAGAAGTCGGATTATGCCACCGCCTTCAAGCTTTATCACGAAAGAGCACTGAAAGGGGACGTGACGGCTCAAGGCATGGTCGGCACTCTCTACGCTTACGGGCGAGGCGTTAAGCAGGACGACACTCAGGCAGCCTTCTGGTTTCAAAAGCTAGCGGAACAGGGCATTGCTAAGGGACAATTCGCATTGGGAGAGATGTATCTCGCAGGCCGCGGCGTACATCAGGATTATGCCAAGGCGGCCGAATTGTTTCGCAAAGCCGCGGAACAGGGCGAACCGTTCTCCGCATTTTGGCTGAGTATGCTGTACGAACAGGGCCAAGGAGTCCCCAAGGACCCACAGCAGGCGGCCTACTGGAAGAAGAAATCCGACGAGAACATGCCCGACTTTTCCAATCTTTTGCTTCCGCAACAGCAAAAGTAGGGCGCGACCAACATGATTCATCATGCGGCGCACAATTGACTTGCCGCTCTTTGGCGTTTGACGTAGCTTCTCGCCATGTCGATCATGGACCCCTTCGCAGCCATCGCGGATCCGAACCGGCGCCACCTGCTGGAGGAGCTCCGCCGCGCACCGAAAACGGTCAACGAACTGGCGCAGGGCCTGCCGATCAGCCGCCCTGCCGTATCGCAGCATCTCAAGGCGTTGCTCGACAGCAATCTCGTTTCCGTCACCACCGAAGGCACGAAACGCATCTACGCGGTCAACAGCCGCGGTTTCGATAAGCTCAATTTGTGGCTGGATCAGTTCTGGGCCTGAGACTGGCTCTCTTGCGCGCGCTCTGCAGCAATTTCCCGATCTTTGTCAGGAAAGTTGCGCCAACTCCCACTCCTCACGTTTTGAAGTTGGCGCATCCATATCGACTGGAGTAGTCACCGTCTATTACAAAGGAATTGTTTCAGGGCCTCTTGGCCCGCCTGTCTTCCTTGCCACGATCGGCGGCTTTCTGTCCTCAGGAAGACGTTGTGTCAGTGAACTGACGATCGCAGACGTTGGATTTCGTCTTTGAGGCGCAGCTTTCTGCGCTTGATGTCGGCTATTTCGTTATCATTGATAGAGGGAGATGTCAGTGCAGAATGTAGCTCCTCCTCGAGAGCGACATGTTTCTTTTCGAGCGATTCAAGATGAGCTTGAACAGTCATATGACCCTTCCTTCCTCTTACGAACCTTGGCCATCCATCGCCAAAGCTCTAGGTGTCAACCCTACTACTGTGCCATAATATTGGACCCTTGTCGAAGGCCAAAACGTGGCTTATGAGCGGCAAATTCGTGATGAAGGATAACTTCCCGTTACCGTCATTTGGTGATAGGAGCTTGCGGAATTCACGAGGCGGAACGAGCACGAGTCCGCAGGGCATTGGGGAAATAGGAATGGCCGATCAGGAACAGGCGGAAATCAGGCTGATCGTGGCGCGGTTGCGTCAGGAACATGAGGATTACGACGCCGCAATCGACGCCATGATCCAGACGGGCTGCGACGCGCTCCGCATCCAGCGCATGAAAAAGAAGAAGCTCGTCATCAAGGACAAGCTCACCAAGCTGGAAGACCAGATCATTCCCGACATTATCGCCTGAGGAGCAGACGCGACGATGATGACAGAAAGACCGCCCGTCGCCATCATCATGGGTAGCCAGTCCGACTGGGAAACCATGAAGAACGCCGCTGACACGTTGGAAGCGCTGGAAATCACCTATGACGCGCGCATCATCTCCGCACATCGCACGCCGGACCGGCTGGTGAGCTTCGCCAAGGGCGCACGCGACGAGGGCTTTAAAGTCATCATCGCGGGTGCCGGTGGCGCCGCCCACCTTCCGGGCATGGCCGCCTCGATGACGCCGCTGCCGGTCTTCGGTGTACCGGTGCAGTCCCGCGCCTTGTCCGGCCAGGACAGTCTTCTTTCCATCGTGCAGATGCCGGCAGGCATTCCCGTTGGCACCTTGGCGATCGGCAAGGCTGGCGCGATCAATGCCGCCCTTCTCGCCGCCGCCGTCTTGGCGCTTGGCGACGAGGATATCGCCGAGCGGCTGGACGAATGGCGCGCCCGGCAGAGCGCTGCCGTTGCAGAATATCCCATGGACGACCTATGACGGCGAAAACGATCGGCATCATCGGCGGCGGCCAGCTCGGCCGCATGCTGGCCATGGCGGCGGCTCGCCTGAACTTCCGCACGATCATCCTTGAGCCGCAAGCCGATTGCCCGGCCGTGCAGGTGGCGGACGACCAGATCGTGGCCGCCTATGACGATCCCATCGCGCTTGCCGAACTGGCGAAGCGCTGCGACGTCGTCACCTATGAATTCGAAAACGTGCCGGTCGCCGCCGCCGAAAGGCTTGCCAAAGATATTGCCGTCTACCCGCCGCCGAAGGCGCTGGAGATGGCGCAGGACAGGCTGACCGAAAAGCGCTTCATCAACGATTGCGGCATTCCGACCGCCCGCTTCCATGCCGTCGACAGCCAGGCCGATCTCGAAACGGCGCTTGCCGACTTCGGCGGCCAGGGCGTGCTCAAGACTCGCCGTCTCGGCTACGACGGAAAGGGGCAGCGCGTCTATCGCTCGTCCGCCGACAGCGCCAAAGGCGGCTATGCCGCGCTCGGCGGCGTGCCGCTGATTCTCGAAAGCTTCGTGGCGTTCGAGCGGGAGATTTCCATCATTGCCGCCCGCGGCCTGGACGGCAGCGTCGCCTGCTACGATCCGGCGGAAAATATCCATCGCAACGGCATTCTCCACACCTCCACCCTTCCCGCCAGAATCTCCGCGGAGACGGCGGCGGCGGCACGCGTGGCGGCGGAGAAGATTTTGACCGCGCTCGGCTATGTCGGCGTCATCGGCATTGAGTTCTTCGCGCTTGCCGACGGTAGCTTGATTGCCAACGAAATGGCCCCGCGCGTGCACAATTCAGGCCACTGGACGGAAGCGGCCTGCGTTGTCTCGCAATTCGAGCAGCACATCCGCGCCGTCGCCGGCCTGCCGCTCGGCAATCCGGCGCGTCATTCCGACTGCGTGATGCAGAATCTGATCGGCGACGATATCCTTTCGGTTCCCGATTGGCTGAGCCAGGATGACGTGCTGGTGCATCTCTACGGCAAGACGGAGTCGCGTCCCGGCCGCAAGATGGGCCACGTCACGCAGCTTCGCCGCTAACAGCCCTGGGAAAAAACCCCTGACATGGTTGACAGGGCCCAGGCGACAGGGTATTTGCTGCCCACCCTAAAGAGCGCGCCCTGAGCGCGCTTTTGATTGTTAAAGATACCGGGCGAATGTGACATTCCCCCTCAAACATCGCGGATCAGAAAAATGAAGATCAAGAATTCGCTCAAGTCGCTCAAGGCGCGTCACCGTGACAACCGTCTGGTCCGCCGCAAGGGCCGCATTTACATCATCAACAAGCTGAACCCGCGCTACAAGGCTCGTCAGGGCTGATTTTGCGTGGCGCCTGGCCATGGGCCAGGCGGACCGTTCGCGGTCGCTTGAGATGATCACATCAAAATTATTTTGATCTTCGACATTGGCGGGCTACTATGCCCGCCATGCGCATTTTTGCTTTGTCATATCTGGCCTTGCCGATTCTCCTCGCTCTGACCGCCGCCGCACCGCATGTCGCTATGGCGGATGATTCTAATATCGTTGAGAAAAAAGATCCGAACGCCGCGTCCGGCAGCCTGTCGTCGAAGCAGCAGATCGATAATCTCTTCACGGCGTTGAAGCGCCAGCGCAATCCCGACCAGGCGAGCCTTATCGCCGACCAGATTCGCATGGAATGGAGCGATTCCGGCAGCGCCACCATCAATCTCCTGATGCAGTGGGCCGATAAGGCCATCCAGGAAAAGCGCAATGCCGCCGCCATGGATTTCTTGGACCAGGTGATCTCGCTGAAGCCGGATTATGCCGAGGGCTGGAACCGCCGCGCGACGCTGAATTATGCCATCGGCGACTATCGCAAATCAATGGAAGACATCAATCAGGTGCTGCGGATAGAGCCGCGCCACTTCGGCGCGCTTGCCGGCATGGCCGCGATCCTAAGCGAAACCGGCAATGACGAGCTGACGTTGAAGGCCTGGGAGCGCTTCCTTGAGATCTATCCAGCGAATCGCGCCGCCCAGGACCAGTTTAATACCCTCTCTGAAAAAATCGCCGGCAGCCGCACCTAGAGCATCTGTCTGCTTGCTGGTGATTCCACCTGTAAGCGGCATGATCTGGGGTTTTACAACAACGGGCAGGCCTACGGCGGACGAGAGGTCATGAACGTCGGATAGGCTGGTGGTCCAATTCTCTACTTCATACTGCAATGATCGATGTTCTATTTTGTGCTCTTGTTCTGCTTCTTGCCGCCGCAGCCGGATTCTCGGCCTATAAGACACGCGCGATCGAGCAGGCCTATCCCAATATCGGCGAGCTGACCGATATCGGCGAATTCCGCATGAACGCCCTGCACTTGCCGCGCCCGGCCACGGCCGATCTGCCGCCGCTGATCTTCATCCACGGCGCCAGCGGCAATCTGCGCGACCAATTCGAGGCCTTTGCCGGTCCGCTCGCGGGTCGGGCGGAAATGCTCTTCGTTGATCGGCCCGGCCATGGCTATTCCGAACGCGGCGGCCCGGAAAATGCCCTGCCCTCCGGCCAGGCCGACGCGATTGCCAGATTAATGGAGAAACGCTGCATCGAAAACGCCATCATCGTCGGCCATTCCTTCGGCGGCGCCATCGCCGCCGCCTTCGGCATGCGCCATCCCGACAAGACGGCTGGCCTGCTCTTCCTAGCACCGGCGACCCACCCGTGGCCGGGCGGAATCGACTGGTATTATACGCTTGCCGCCTTTCCCGTCTTCGGCTGGCTCTTTGCCCATCTGCTGGTGATCCCGCTCGGCCTGCACCGTGTCGAAAGCGGTACGCTCGGCGTCTTCCGCCCCAATCAGCGGCCTGCCGATTACATAGCGAAGACCGCGCCGGAGCTGGTGTTGCGGCCAAGGGCCTTTCGCAACAACGCAGCCGACGTTGCCAATCTCCTCGCCTATGTTTCCGCCCAAGCACCACGCTACCGCGAGATCACGGCGCCGACCGTCATCATCACCGGCGATAGTGACGATATCGTCATGGAAGAGCTGCATTCGCGAGGCCTTGCGCGCGACATTGCGGGCGCCGAGCTCATCACCATCCGCCATCTCGGCCACAAGCCGGACTATCTCGCGACCGATGTGGCCATCGCCGCGATGGAGCACCTCGCCGGCCAGTCACGCGACCTCCAGGCTTTCGCTCAGGAGGCGGAAGCCCGCCTCGCCCGCCTGAAGACCGTGCTACCGAGCGAAGCCGCCGCCGCTCAGGCGGTCACGAGTTCGTAATCCGGCGCATCGACAAACACCCGCCCCTGTGGCGTCGCGCCCACCGTTTGCCGCACGGCCTGCAGCATGATCGACGCCAGCCGCTCCGTCGCCGGGCTCGCTTCCGCTTCGGCGCGATGCAAGACGAGATCGAGCTTCGGCAGCGGCGGGAGACCGGCTTCGCCTGACACCATAAGCCGCACTTTGTCCGGCAAACCCAGCGGCGTACGCACCGTCAGGCCCAGCCCCGCCGCCGTCGCAGCCCAGAGCCCGCCAAGGCTGGGGCTGACGAAGGAAATGCGCCAGCCGATGCCCGCATGGTCCAGCACCTTGGTCGCGATCGACCGCAGCAGGCAGGGAGCTTCCAATGACGCGAGCGGCAGCGGTTCGCCGCTATCGGCACGCCAATGGGTGGCACCATGCGCCGGCCCGACCCAGCACATCGGAACCTCCGCGATCCGATCGGTATGGGCAGTGCGAAACCCGTCGCTCCAGGCAAGGGCCAGATCGAGCTTACCGGAGGTCACGCGCTCGATCAGCTCGGCATTGCGGACCACGCGCGCCTCGATCCGCACCTTCGGATGCGCGCGCGCAAAGCGGCCGAGCACCTCCGGCAAGAGTGTCTCGCCGAAGTCCTCCTGCAGGCCGAGCCGCACCCATCCCTCCAGATCCGCGCCTTGAAGCGCAGTCGCCGCCTCGTCGTTGAGATCCAGCAACCGCCGCGCATAGGCGAGCATGGTTTCGCCGGCTTCCGTCAGCGCCAGCCCGCGCCCAGCCTTGCGGAAGATCGGCGTGCCCGCCTGTTCCTCCAGTTTCTTGAGCTGCGCGCTGATCGCAGACGTCGAACGCCCGAGCCGATCCGCCGCCTTGGCGAAGCTGCCAAGTTCCATGCCTGTCACGAAGCTGCGCAGAACGTCGAGATCGAAGATAACTTTCCGCATGATCAACTATTCACATTTTTGGGACTATCGATCCAATATTATCTGATTTTCCGAATGATTATCCCGTGGCATTGTGGCCCCGTCAAGTGGACAGATGACAGGAGCTTCCCATGCCGTTCACCCGCATTTCCCTTCTCCGCGGCAAGTCGCCGGAATATCTGCAGACGCTCTCGGATAATTTCCACCGCGCCATGGTCGAAACGTTCGATGTGCCGCCCACGGATCGCTTTCAGGAAATCCATCAGTTGGAGCCGAACGAGCTGATCTTCGACCGCACCTATCTCGGCGGCCCGCGCTCGGACAATTACGTTTTCTTCCAGATCACCATCGGCAAACCGCGCTCGACCGAAGTCAAGAAGGCCTTCTATCGCCGCCTCGTCACCCTGCTTGCGGATGCGCCGGGCATTCGGCCCGAAGATATCATGATCAACATCATCACGACGACGCGCGAGGACTGGTCCTTCGCAGACGGCATCGCGCAGATGATCGAACAGGCCTGACGACGATGAACCAGACAAGCATTCGACAGCCACTTCCGATCCATCGCGCCGGAACCGCCACGCAGCATTCGCCAGAGGGCATCGCCAATGCGCCCTTCTGGGTCGAAATGTTGGTCGAAAACAACAAGGATGGTGGGCTCACTGCCATGCGCTGCACGCTGGAACCCGGCATCATGACCCGTTGGCACACCCATCCACATGGCCAGATTCTCTACGTCCTGTCGGGTGTCGGCCTTGCCCAACGTAACGACGAACCGACTGAGGAACTGCGCGCCGGCGACTGCATCACCTTCGCACCCGGCGAGCGTCACAGACATGGCGCAACGCCGGACAGCACCTTCGCCTATATCAGCATTCAGGCCGCACAGAACGGCGCCGCCGTGACCTGGCTGGAGGATTGACCATGATTGCCATGCAATACAGCTTCACCCTGCCTGCCGACTATGACATGGCGATTATCGATCGCCGCATCCACGACAAGGGGCCTATGCTCGATAATTTTCCCGGTCTGAAGTTCAAGGCCTATCTCACGGCCCGGAAAGGCGATGCCAGGACAGGAAGCCGCGAGAACCTCTATTCGCCCTTCTATGTCTGGGACAAGGATGAGGGCTTGAGCAATTTCATCTGCGGTCCTGGCTTTGCCGGGGTGACGGAAAGTTTCGGCTGGCCGCAGGTGAAGACCTGGGTCGTCTGGCACACTGCAATTTCGCCAGATATTCGCGACGCCCGGTTCGCCATCCGCGAGATCGTTCAGATGGAGCCCTACGCACCGCTTTCCGAGATTCGTCAGCGCGAAAGCGATGCAGCCGCTGGCGAGGTCGCGCGCGGCGAAGCGCTTGCTTCCGTCGCCGCCTTCGAGCCGGCCGGTTGGACGCAGGTGCGTTTCCGTCTGCTTGCCGATCTGCCAAAAGACGTTTTGGGGCCTAGCGTCCAGATCTACGATGTCGGCCACCTTTCTTTGTCGGATGCCGGTTGAAGTGTCACCGGGACAAAGTCGTTGTTTTAAAGAGAACCACGGCGTTTTATGGATGAACGGCCTTTCCGCAGCAGAAGAGTGTTCCTTCCATGGTCGATATTGCAATGATTGAAGCCGCTCGCGATCGCCTCGACGGTCGCGCGCGACGCACTCCCCTTCTCTCCTCCCCATTCCTGGATGAGATCGCCGGGCGGCGGCTGTTTGTGAAAGCGGAATGCCTGCAGCATACTGGTTCCTTCAAGTTTCGCGGCGGCTGGTCGGCGGTTTCCGGGCTGGAACCCTCCGTGCGCGCCAAGGGCGTCATCGCCTTCTCCTCCGGCAATCACGCCCAAGGTGTGGCGCTTGCCGCGCAACTGCATGGCATCCCTGCCGTCATCGTCATGCCGACGGACGCACCGAAACTGAAGATCGCCAATACCCGCGCCTTGGGCGCCGAGGTCGTACTCTACGATCGCATCAAGGAGGATCGCGACGAGATCGGTGCGCGGCTCTCCAAGGAGCGCGGCCTCACCCTGATCAAGCCCTTCGACGAGCCGCTGGTGATCGCCGGCCAGGGAACGACCGGGCTGGAAATCGCCGAACAGGCAGCCGAAGAGGGCATCGATGCCGCGACCGTGCTCGTCCCCTGCGGCGGCGGTGGCCTCACCTCGGGCATTGCACTGGCACTGGAAGCCCGCGCGCCCGGCTTCAAGGTCCGCCCCTGCGAACCCAAGGACTTTGACGACACCACCCGCTCTCTTGCCTCCGGCAAAATCGAACGCAACGCCGCTCTGCAGGGCTCGATCTGCGACGCCATCATCACTCCACAGCCTGGCAATATTACTTTTCCGATCCTGAAGCGCCTCTGCGGCCCCGGCCTTGTCGTGACCGACGAGGAAGCGCTGGACGCCATGGCACTCGCCTTCACTCGCCTCAAGATCGTCGTCGAGCCGGGCGGCGCCGTAGCGCTGGCGGCCGCCCTTTTTCATGGCAAGGAGATCGACGGCGACACGGTCATTGCGGTCACCTCCGGCGGCAATGTCGATGCCGACCTCTTCGAAACGGCGCTGCACCGCCACTAACCGTCAATTCGTCGCGCGACGATAAAGCGCCAGCGAGCCGGCCAAGGCGAGGAGCGTGCCACCGCAGGCGCGTTCCAGCCATTTCGTACCTTCCGTCTTGAGGAAACGCACGGCTTGCGAGCCGAAAGCGGCGTATCCGAACATGATCGCGAAATCGAGCGAAGCGAAAAGCACCGCGAGGATGGCATATTGCGGCATTTGCGGTGCGGCAGGATCGATGAACTGCGGCAAAAAGGCCGAGAAGAACAGATAACCCTTGGGATTGGTCACCGCGACCATGAAGCTCTTCATTCCAATGGACAGCATCGTCCCTTTCGCCTGCCCGGCACTGGCCTTGAGCATGCCGTCGATCGTTCCCTTGGAGCGCAGCATCATGATGCCGAGAAAGGCAAGATAGGCAGCACCCGCCCATTTCAGCACTGAAAACCAGAATTCCGAGGCGGCCAGCAACGCGCCGAGCCCGATGGCAACCGCGCCGATCAGCACGAAATCCGACAGCACGGCGCCGACCATGCCCGCCAGGGCGCGGCGCACGCCGTAGCGCGAGCCGTTGGTCAATGCCAGGAGCACGGTCGGCCCCGGCGTCGCGATGCCGATGAAGGAGACAGTGGCAAAGGCAAGCAGCGTGGCAGTGTGCATGATTCCCTCCCCATGACTGTCGGAAACTTGCATGCACCGCTGCGCTTTGCAAGCATGGGGATGGATCTCCACAACCTCTAGACGACCAACAGCACAGTACCGGTGCCAAGCAGAACCAGCGTCCATACGAGATCCACATTGATCCAGGCGCTGCGCAATATTTCGAGCCCGACCCAGCGATAGACCGCGAGGGCAACGAGGCTTGTGACCACTAACATCGCAAGGGTGTGGACACCGACGGCCGCAATCGTCATCGCCGCGGACGCATCCCCGCCGATGTCATGCAATGGTGACCCCGCAAGGCAGAGCGGCATCAAGGCCGGCAGGAGCATGAGCCCGGCGCCGTGGGCCGTCGCCATCAAAAACGACCAGAGCACGAGGCCCGTAAGCCCAGTACGCATGCCGATGCGAACGCGGTGCCGGTGTCCATAAAAGTGATGCCAGATAGCCCATGCGATGAGACCCAGCCCCGTGACCGTGCGTACGGCGCCCTGATCCACAAAAAGACCGACAGCGACCACCGCTCCGGCAACAAGCGCGATGGATACGGCGTGGCCAAGGGCAATGGCGGGCACCGCCTTGACCACGGCTGCGGAACTCTGCCGATGAACGCCAAGCGCCACGGCAAACAACCATCCCATCGCGGGGTTGAGGCCATGAAAGGCGCCCAATCCCGCCAGCAGCATCCAGGGCCAGAGTTCGTTCATGGGGCGCCTCGTCCGGCTGACCTATGCTCACGGATAGCAATAGGAATCCGACGAGCAATCCCCACCCTGCAAGCGGACCTGGTGCGGACGATGCGATTTCGGCCACTCGACGAAGAATTTCTCGTCGAAGGCAATGCCGCCGTCCGCGCCCGCGTCGAGCTTTACCATCCAGCCGGAAAGGCCATCGGGATAGAACTGCTCGTCGATCGCGCCATAGAGCGAGTTGGTGAAATAGACGCGGCGACCATCGCGGCTGATCTCGACCATTTGCGGGCCGCCATTCAGCGCGCCATTCTTCGCTTTCGGGTGCGACGCGCGCGAAACGATGCCGCCGATCCTGACCTTCCCCGTCAGCTTCGGCTTGAAGGGATCGGAGACATCATACTGATGCAGATCGCCGGTCCCCCAGCAGGAGACGTAGAGAAATCTGTCATCCATCGAAAGATCGATGTCGGTAACGAGCGGCGGCACGGCACCGAAACCCTTGAGCATCGGCGGTAACTGCTCCGGATCGGCAGGCTCCGCTGGAATGTCGATCACCTTCGTCACCGCCCACTTCTCGCCGTCGCGATGCCAGACCCATATCGAGGAGGAGAGGTCCTCAAGACTGAGAACGCAGTTGACGAAACCATAGGCCTTGGTCGGGTCATGCGCGGGTCTGAGTTCGAATACGAGCTGATACTTGTCTCCGAAATCGATCGTCTGCAGATGCTTGCGCTTGTGCAGATCCCAGAAATGCAGACGGCGGCCATATTTTGCGCCGAGCAGGACTTCCGGAATCAGGCCATTTTCGAATGTATCCGGCGTACCCCACTCGCTGGTGACGAGCGTATCGTGACCAAGGTGCCACCAGACATCATAGGAAAGCTGCTGCGGTCCGCGATCCATTTCCCATTGGCCGCGCACCTCGAAGGTCTCGTGATCCATGAGGAACACCCCGCCCGGTCCCTTCCCCTCGGCATTGCCAAGAGCGGCGACATAGATCCCTTCCGGTCCGCAGTGAATGGTGTGGGGCCGGGAATATCCGGCGCGCTCGGCGACTTCGCCGGGCTCGATGACCTTGACGATCGATGGTTTGCGGCCATCGGGCTTGGTATCGATGATGTGGATGCGCGAAGACCTCAATCCCGGCACGACCAGATAACGGCGCTCCGCATGCGGATGCGGCGCATTCGGGCAAAGGCAGGACGAGCAGGCATTCCAGCCGAAATGATGCAACTCGTCACCGACATTGGGCATCGCGACGGAGGTGACGATCTGACCGTAAGAGGCTGAATTGGGATCGACATCGACGACCGCGAGCTCGTCGGGAACCGCTCGCGTCGGATCGAAGGCAACGACATAGGCAAGCGTCTCCGGCGCCGCCTTCATGGCCATGCGCGGTGACGGATAAAAGCTCGGATCGGGTTTCCACGTTACCATGTGAAGTGCTCCTGGCTCGCGATTGCTGAACAGTGAAGATGTTCGCTAGATGCTTGCCGACAGCAGGCTCATCGCTGCGGACGGGGCAGGATCAAATGCTTCAATGGGATACTGATTTGCGACTGTCCTCTCCGCTGAACATGCAGCAGAGGCAATCCTCCCCGCGCGATTATCTCAGATAAAGGCGGGTTTGGGCAGCCTTTTTCGCCGCCATTCTCACCACAGCGACCGGTTATCTTTTCAAGATGAAGGTTGGCGCGAAGGCCCTGGCCTTTCCCATAACGCAAAAGCCCGCCGCCTTCTCAGGCAGCGGGCTTCGATACTTGTAAATACCGGCAATCAGACGCCTGATTGGCCGTCAGAGCCTATATAGGCGATGCGGAGCATGTTGGTCGCACCGGGAGTGCCGAGCGGCACGCCGGCGGAGATGATGATGCGGTCGCCGGGCTTGCCGAAGCCTTCCTCGGCGACGATGCGGCAGGCATTGTTGACCATATCGTCGAGGTCCGTGGCGTCATGCGTGACGACACAGTGCATACCCCAAACCACCGACAGACGGCGAGCCGTCTGGATGATCGGCGACAGCGCCAGGATCGGAACCTGCGGGCGCTCGCGCGAAGCGCGCAGACCGGTCGTGCCCGACGAGGTGTAGCAGACGATGGCGGCAAGCTTCAGCGTCTCGGCGATCTGACGGGCAGCGAGCGAGATAGCGTCGGCGCCAGTTGCTTCCGGCTGCGCGCGCTGAGCGTAGATAATGCCCGGATAGTGCGGCTCGCGCTCGATGGTGCTGGCGATCGAAGCCATTGTCGATACGGCCTCGACCGGATAGTCGCCCGAAGCGGATTCGGCCGACAGCATGACGGCGTCAGCGCCTTCGAAGACGGCGGTGGCGACGTCGGAGACTTCGGCACGGGTCGGAACCGGCGCCGAGATCATCGATTCCAGCATCTGCGTGGCGACGACCACCGGCTTACCGGAACGGCGGCAGGCGCGGATCAATTGCTTCTGGATGCCGGGAACCGCTTCGAGTGGCATTTCGACACCAAGATCGCCGCGGGCGACCATGAGCGCGTCGGAAAGCTCGATGATTTCCTCGATGCGCTCGACAGCCTGCGGCTTCTCGATCTTCGACATCAGGCCGACGCGGCCGCGCGAAATCTTGCGGACTTCGGACAGGTCTTCCGGACGCTGGATGAAGGAGAGCGCAACCCAGTCGACTTCGTTGGTGGCGAGAACGGCGTCAAGGTCGGTGCGATCCTTGTCGGTCAGCGCGCCGACGCCAAGCAGCGTATCCGGCAGGCTGACGCCTTTGCGGTCGGAAATCTTCGTACCGGAAATGACGGTCGTGACAATGCTCTTGCCGTCGCACTTTTCAGCGCGAAGCGCGAGCTTGCCGTCGTCGATCAACAGCCGGTGACCGGGCTGAACCGACTCCAGGATTTCCGGATGCGGCAGGAACACGCGGGTATTGTCGCCAGGCGTATCGTTGTTGTCGAGCGTGAAGGTCTGGCCGGGCTTGAGATCGACCTTGCCCTGGGCAAACTTACCGACACGCAGCTTGGGACCCTGCAAGTCGGCGAGAATGCCGATCGGACGGCCACAGCGGGCCTCGACGGCGCGGATACGCTGGATGAGCGTGCGCATCAGGTCATGGCTGGCATGGCTCATGTTGATGCGGAAGAGGTCGGCACCGGCCTCATGCAGCTTCTGAATCATCTCCTCTTCGGAGGAAGCTGGGCCGAGCGTCGCTAGGATTTTGACTTTTCGGTTGCGTTTCATCAATTCTGGCTTTCTTGGCTGCCCGGGGTATCGGAGAGCTGAACCATCCAACTCGCCTGACGCCCCGTGTCGTATTCCTTGAATCCCATTTTCTGGTAACCGCGCGCGTAGCAATCCTTCACGCCTGGGATTTTGAATTCATTTTCCGCCACGCACATTTCGATATCGCCCGTCCAGCGGCCGCCGCGAGCTGCATCTTCTGCGTAGAGGTAATAATAGCGGGATTGAAGCGGCCCTTCGATCAAAGTCGCGCAGGTGGTGGCCGGAACCTGCCACCATCCCTCGGTCACCCAGCCTTCCTTCGCACGATAGCCGATCGCCACACCCACGAGATTCTGCGTACCGTTGCAGACGCGGAAATCGGCATGGGCTGCATTTGGCATGAAGAAAAATGGCGCGGCGGCGGCAAGGATGAAAAATGCGAATCGGGCAAGCGGCCCTGACCGCGTAACGAAACTTGGCGCGACTTGGCTGGACACGGCTTCCAATGGGCTCCCGGTTATTCGTTGTTGCGTCTTCTTGCGCTGCCATCCCACGAATGTCAACGCAACTCTAATCGATTATATTTTCTTCACGGGATGGTAGCAGTGCCCTACGGCCTCGCTCTCGCCCGATCAAGAGGCCGAGCCTTGCACCTTCTGCCCGCGCATGCAATCAAACAACGGGCTGAAAAATGCGATAATCGACAATCCACATGAATGACTTCAAATCTTTCGAAATCATAACCGGCAATCGTGACAAAGGCATGGTCATCCTCGGCGATCATGCGATGCGGCACCTCCCCGAACGCTATGGCCGGCTAGGCCTGCCCGAAACTGCCTTTTCGCGGCATATCGCCTATGACATCGGCATCGAGGGGCTTTGCCGCCAACTTTCGGCGCGGCTCGGCGTGCCCGCCGTGCTGGGCGGCTTTTCCCGCCTGCTGATCGACCCGAACCGCGGCGAAGACGACCCGACCCTGATCATGAAAATCTCCGACGGGGCGATCATCCCAGGCAATCATCCGATCACCGAGGAAGAGTGGAATTACCGCATCGAGGCCTTCCACCGCCCCTATCACCGCGCCGTGGATGAGACGATCACATCGGTCGCCGACGCGACGGGCAAGGCGCCGTTGGTGCTGTCGCTACATTCCTTCACACCGGCCTGGAAGGGTGTTCCTCGCCCCTGGCATGCAAGCGTGCTCTGGGACAGCGATGAGCGCGCCGTGCTGCCGCTTCTTGCAAAGCTTGGCGCCGACACCAATCTCGTAATAGGCGACAACGAACCCTATGACGGGGCGCTGAGGAACGACACCATGTACCGCCACTGCATGGTCACGGGTATTGCGCATGCGCTGCTGGAAGTCCGCCAGGATTTGATCGGCGATGAGACCGGCATCAGCGAGTGGGCCGCGCGGCTGGCGCCGATCTTTGCGGCGATGAACGACGACCCAGCGCTGCACGAATATAAGCGCTATCCGTCGCGCACCGGCCCGTATGACGAGGCTTGACGCCAAACAAGCAAAGCGGCCTCGGACGAAATCGTGCCGGAAAAATGACGTGAGGAAACAGAGATGACTGAGCTCACCAAGGAACAGCAGACCGAACTGGAGGCAGCCGCTTTCCGTCGCCTTGTCGCGCATCTGCGCGAGCGGAGCGACGTGCAGAACATCGACCTGATGAATCTCGCCGGTTTCTGCCGCAACTGCCTGTCCAACTGGTATCGCGAGGCGGCAGAGGAAGCGGGCCTGCCGGTGACCAAGGACGAATCGCGCGAAATGGTCTACGGCATGCCTTACGAGGACTGGAAAAATCTGCACCAGACGGAGGCTTCCGCTGTGCAAAAAGCCGCTTTTGAGCAGAACAGGCCGAAGGAATAGGGCGACGTTCATCGAGACGGCTTGACCTCGCGCTCCATTCACGGCAGGTCAACGGCCCATCGAATTCAGGCCTCAAGGCCGCAAGAGAGGATATGACACATGGAAGAAGTGGCCACGACCGGCGATATCAACGTAGCGGCGGCGGAACTCCGCCAGTTCATCGAGCGCATCGAGCGACTGGAAGAAGAAAAGCAGACGATCGCCGACGACATCAAGGACGTGTTCGGGGAAGCGAAAGGCCGGGGCTACGACACGAAGGCGATGAAGACGATCATCCGCCTGCGCAAAAAGGACGCCAATGAGCGCCTCGAGGAAGAATCCATCCTTCAGACCTACATGGCCGCGCTCGGAATGGAATAAGCTTTCGGCGGAATGGAAGCGCGAGGAGCGCGTTCATTCCGCTGCTTCCGCCGAAATATTTTTGAACAATCAGCCGCTTTCCCGTCATCATTGGGCGAAAATTGCGCCCTGATTTGGGGTTCTTCTGAGACCGGTTTCAACGGTGAGAAAGAGTTCGAGAGATGGCTGTATCAATTTCGAGGTTCATCGAGAGTAAGATTCTGTATCTGGCCTTCGCCGGTGCAGGATTGGGTGTGTCCTGGTGGATCGGCGGGGGAGACATAGAAGCGTCCCGCCCTTTGCCGCAAGTCGCAACCGTCTTCGCTGCCGACACGCAAAACATCCGGCCTGCAAAGGACGATCTCCTCGCATCACTTCCGCAGCAGACGCAATCGGACGTCTCCACGGCAACGGTAGCGTCAACGCCGACAAACCTTCCGATCCCCACCATCATCAGGACGTCCTCCGAAGTTGCGACGAAGGCAACTTCGAAACGGTACGATGCGACACGCACTTTTGAATCGTGCCTCCCGGAATGCGAAACCCGTGATCCCCTGGTCGCGTCTCCTAGCCAGGTTTCGTACGCCGAGCCCTCTGATGACTCCGACTACGACGTTTCCGAAGTCGTCGTTGAGCCACGCAGGACGATCATGGCGTCGATCGTGGACGGTGGCGAAGACTTCATTGCCAACGTCGGGGCTGCCTCGCTGGGAGCATATCGGAAGAGCGAGTCAGCCTTGAGGGTCGTGGTGGACCCTCTGCGATAATACTACGGCCAAGTGCCATGACAATCCTCACGACGACGGTTGCTCGGTCCGCTATCAGTTCATATCAAGGCCGCGACCGCGAAAGCGATATGGCCTCGATCATCTTATGCAGCAGTGCGGCGAGCGCGCCGAAATAACGGAAAACCGTCGTTTCTGCCCTAAGATTTGACCAATCCTTTCATTGTTAATTGATAATTAACCATAATTGCGCTTAACCTAAATATTGAACTCAGGGGCTTGATTTCAAAATTCATCGCGTAATTTGCCCGTGAATATAACGACAAATGATTGCCGCGATCAAAGATGCACTTAGTCAGAATAATAGCCCTCGTAACATTGGCCGTGGTAGCGACCAGTTGCACGACAACGGGCGGAGTGCGGCAATCGGCTGATGCGGAAACCGTGCCTAATGAAAAAGCTTTGGCATTCCCGCCGCCCGGCGGCCCTGCCATCGTCAGCGTGGTCGAGCGCAAGCACAAAGACGATGTGGAGCAGACGATTTCGCTCTCCACGACATCGTCGGTTATCGGTCAGAACTTTCTCAAAGTGCAGTTTCTCGGCGCGTCCGGCTCGAACCCGGGGCTTGGCAGCACACCTTATCAAATGATCAGCGAAGGCGCGATCTCGCGTGAGATGGCTGCGACGATACCCGGCGTTCGCCTCGCTCGCTCCGCAAACTTCGTGCAGAACAGCTACGGCCCCTTCGGTTATGCTTCTGGCCAGAGCCGGGCGGGCGATACCTGCATTTATGCCTGGCAGCAAATCCGTGCCGGTCATTCCCCGCCGGTGGAGCAGCGTAATTTCAGCATGGTTCAGGTCAGGCTCCGGCTCTGCGATGCGCAGGCAAACGAGCGGCAGCTCCTAAGCACCGTTTACGGCTACACGATCGCCGGCGGCTTCGAAGGCCAGACCTTGAACCCCTATGGTGCCCCGCGAGGAGCCGATGCTTTGCTCGGCCATCCTGGCGATCCGATTTACCCGGATGCGGGCGGCTACCGAAACGGTGCGATGGCCAGCGGCTATGAAGTCCGCCCTGTTGTGGTTCGTCCCGCCGTCGTCCGTCGCCAGGTCCCGGTCCAGCCGCAGCCCGTCACGGTGGCTCCGCCTCAAGCAGTCGGTCCTCGCGTGCCATTGCCCGATCCGCAGGGCAGCATGCCCCAGACAGGCGTCACGACCGCGCCGGCGCAGATACCGGCACAGGTTCAGCCCAGAACGATGGGAACCAACGGTACAATCGTACCATCCCCAGACTGTATCGGCGACGCGGCCGCGACCGCGGCCTGCCGGAGATAAACAACCTAGAGCGCCGACACGCGTGCGGCTCAGCGCCATTGAAGGGACATCGATGCAAACAGCGCGAAGCATCTTGATGTGGATGGTGGTTTCGCTATGCGGGATCGTCCTGATCACATTGCCGGTCAACCTGCAGACTCAGCTCATCGCGAGCACCGCTGTCGTTGCCATCATGGCGATCATCAAGATCCTCAAGGCTCAGGGAACCTGGCGGCTGATTGCGCTCGCTTTCGGTACGTCGATCGTGTTGCGCTATGTCTATTGGCGCACGACCAACACGCTGCCACCCGTCAATCAGCCGGAAAATTTCATCCCTGGCCTGCTGCTCTATCTTGCAGAAATGTACAACGTCGCCATGCTGATGCTCAGCCTTTTCATCGTTGCGACGCCCCTGCCTCCACGCACCGCCCGCGCATCGAAGGTACAGCAATTTCCATCCGTCGACGTTTTCGTTCCGTCCTACAATGAGGACACAAAGCTTCTCGCCAACACACTCGCCTCCGCCAAGGCGATGGATTATCCGGCCGACAAACTCAAGGTTTGGCTGCTCGACGACGGCGGCACTTTACAGAAGCGCAATTCCACCAAACTTTTGGAATCGCAGACGGCAATTGCGCGCCACAACGAACTCAAGCAGCTTTGCGACGATCTCGATGTCGAATATCTGACGCGCGACCGCAATGAGCACGCCAAGGCCGGCAACCTCAACAATGGTTTGAAGCATTCGAGCGGCGACCTGATCGCCGTCTTCGATGCCGACCATGCGCCGGCCCGCGATTTCCTGCTCGAAACCGTCGGTTATTTCGAAGACGACCCAAAGCTCTTTCTCGTCCAAACGCCGCATTTCTTCATCAATCCCGATCCGCTGGAGCGCAATCTTAAGACTTTTGACAACATGCCGAGTGAGAACGAGATGTTCTACGGCATCATTCAGCGCGGTTTGGACAAGTGGAATGCCGCCTTTTTCTGCGGTTCGGCCGCCGTATTGAGCCGCACCGCACTGGAATCGCAAAAGGGCTTCAGCGGCATCAGCATCACGGAAGATTGCGAAACGGCATTGGCCCTTCATGGCAGCGGCTGGAACAGCATCTATGTCGACAAGCCGCTGATTGCCGGTCTGCAGCCCGCGACGTTTGCGAGTTTCATCGGCCAGCGCAGCCGCTGGGCTCAGGGCATGATGCAAATCCTGCGCTTCCGCTTCCCGCTGCTGAAGCGCGGCCTCTCGTTGCCGCAACGGCTTTGCTACATGTCGTCCACGCTCTTCTGGCTCTTTCCCTTTCCTCGCACCATTTTCCTGTTCGCGCCGCTCTTTTATCTTTTCTTCGATCTCGAGATCTTCACGGCGTCCGGCGGCGAATTCCTCGCCTACACGCTCGCCTACATGCTCGTGAACCTCATGATGCAGAACTATCTCTACGGTTCCTTCCGCTGGCCGTGGATTTCGGAGCTCTATGAATATGTCCAGACGGTGCATTTGCTGCCCGCCGTCATCTCGGTCATGCTCAATCCGCGAAAACCGACGTTCAAGGTCACGGCCAAGGATGAGTCGATTTCTACCAGCCGTCTTTCCGAAATCAGCCGCCCCTTCTTCGTGATTTTCGCCGTGCAGATCCTCGCGGTCGCGGTAACAATATACCGCATCTATGCCGAACCCTATAAAGCGGATGTGACGCTCGTCGTCGGCGGATGGAATATGATCAACCTGGTCCTGTCCGGTTGTGCGCTTGGCGTTGTTTCAGAGCGTGGCGAGCGGTCGTCCTCGCGCCGCGTCAGGGTCAATCGTCGCAGCGAATTCGGCGTCAACGGCCGGTGGAATTCCGCCTCGATCGAGGACGTTTCCGTCCACGGCGCGCGATTGAATGTCTTCAACAAGGAGCTTGATCCGATCGTCGTGGGTGCGGAAGGGGTCCTCCGCTTTCAGCCATATAGCGGCGCGGAAATGGAGACGCTGCCGGTTGTCGTCCGCAACGTCCAGCGAACCGGTGAGATAACGACAATCGGCTGCCAATATGTCCCGAAAGGTGCCCTGGATCATCGCCTGATTGCGGATCTGGTGTTTGCAAACTCCGATCAATGGACGCAGTTCCAGCAGGCCCGCCGCCGCAATCCCGGCATCATTCGCGGAACCATATGGTTTGTGGGTCTGTCGCTTTATCAGACAAGCCGCGGTTTACTTTATCTTTTCCGCAGCATGCGATCCGAAAGCGAGGCGGAGCAGCAAGGGGTAAAGGCGAGCAATTGATGAAGAGCGTCCTTTCAGCGCTGATTTTCCTGCTTGGCGCCACGATCGCCCATGCTCAGACGGCGCCTTTCGACATGTCCGGTGAACGGCCGAAGGGTGCGAAGCCGATCATGCCGGAAACATTGATGCCGCGGGTCACTGCACCGCAAACGACCACCCCGCAGGTGACGAGTCCAAAGGTGGTCACTCCGCAAGCGGCAGTTCCGCAAGTCGCGGCTCCGCAGGCGACCGCACCCAAAACAAGCACGCCACAGGTCGCGCCTGTCCTACCGGCGCAAAATGTTCCGGTGGTGAAGCAGGCGGCAGCAACGCCGGCGGCCGCTGATTTCCGGCGGTATGTCGTGCCGTTCACAGACTTCCGACTGCAAGGCGAATATGATCGGAAATCGTGGTCGATTTTCCTCACTCCCGAACAAGCCGCCGCTCCGGCCAAGTTCAATTTCGCCTATCAGAATGCGGTCGTCGTTGCCCCCGAGGCTTCGCAACTGACCATCTTTCTCAACAATCGCCCTATCGGCCAGCAGCAGATCGGCTCGCCGGATAGCGCCTCCTCGATAAGTTTCGATATCCCGCGCGGTCTGCTGCAGCCGGGCGCCAATCTGGTGACCTTTGAAGCGACACAGCGCCATCGCACCGATTGCAACATCCAATCAACCTACGAACTTTGGTCCGATATCGATCCGGCAAAGACCTATCTAAGCTTTAGCGAACAGGATGCACAAAGACTGTCGAGCACGGATGCAATCCGCGCAATTGGTGTCGATGGTGCCGGCAAAACCGAATTCAACCTCGTCGTGCCGGCTCTGGCGCAACCGGGCACCACAAAACCGCTGATGCGGCTGGCCCAGGGCCTTTCGCTGCTGAGCGGAATGCCAAATGAGACTTTCTCTTTCAGCACGGACACGCTGCCTCCGCCCGGTCCCGGAAAGATGACGGTGCTCGTTGGGACGCCCGCCGAGCTGCAGCCTTTGTTTTCGGCACCGGCGGCAGCACAGACCGCCGCACTGGCAACTTTCGTCAAGGATCCGCGCACGGGCTCGACGATCCTTCTCGTCAGCGGGCCGTCCTGGCAGGCGGTTTCCGGCGCCATCGATACCATCGTCTCGCCGACCGACAGAGATCCGACCGTCCGCAGGGATATCTTGGTCACCCAGCGCTGGACCGCGCCGGATGCACCATTCCTGTTTTCGGACACGAGCCTCTCATTCTCGCAATTGGGCATCGACACGACGGAATTTTCGGGTCGCCGCTTCCACACCAGCTTCAATGTGGCAATCCCGTCGGACTTCTATGCCAATGCCTATGGCGAAGCGACCATCCTTCTTGACGCCGCCTATGCGAAGAACGTTCTGCCGGGAAGCCATGTCGACGTTTATGTCAATGGAAGCATCGCTACGACGAAGCCGATTACTGCGACAGGTGGCGGCATTTTCAGGCATCTGCCCATTCGCGTGACGATGCGCCATTTCAAACCTGGTCTCAATACGGTGACGCTGGAAGCGATGTTGCTGACCAACGAGGACCAAGCCTGCGCGCCCGGCACGACCTCCAACACGACGCCACGTTTCGCACTGTTCGATACAAGTCAATTTCATATGCCGGATTTCGCCAGGGTCGCCCAGCGTCCGAATCTGGCAGCACTGGCAGGCACGAGCTATCCTTACAATCGTGGTCTCGCGCCGGTCGCCCTCTTCATCGACCGTGCTGATCCCGACACCGTATCCGCAACGGCAACATTGCTGGGACAAATGGCGGTTGTTGCAGGACATCCAATCGATGTGGATCTTATCGCCTCGCCGAGCGGCGTTGGAAACCGCGATGCGATCTTCGTCGGCTCGATTTCGCAGATGCCGACGACGACGTTGTCGCAGATGAATATCGCGACGGCCAGCCAAGCATCCTGGCGTCCCCCCACAGCCGGGCAAAATGGCCAATCGGAAACGACTGTCACATTCGACGAGTGGCGCTCCAGAATCGGCGGCGGCGCATTGCAGCGCCAGATTTCGCTGTTTCAGGATTGGATGCGCCGCAATTTCGATATCTCGCTGAGTTCGCTGCAGTTCATTCCCAGTGCCGAGCGTGTCTTCACGCCCTCGAATCTCAACAGCTTCATGATTGCGCAGGGAGCGAGCGCCACGGGCGAATCCTCTTGGACGATCGTCACCGCGCCTTCGGCAAAGGACTTGAGAGCCGGAGTCGAAGCCATGACATCCCAGGCCGATTGGCCGCAGATTGCCGGTCATATCACCGTTTATTCCAGCAAGACCGGAAAGGTCGACACGGTACCCGTCAGCCGCTTCGACTTCGTCATGACTCAGCCCTGGTCGTTTACCAACTACCGCCTGATTGCCGCGAACTGGCTTTCGACCAATATTCTGTCCTACGCATTCCTGCTTATCATCCTCTTCTTGCTGCTCGGCGTCGCGACGTCCGGAATCCTCGCCAAGATCGGCAGGCGCGGATGAGGCGCTGGCAAACCATGGTCGTTGCCGGCGGCGTCGCTCTTTTGACGATGTGCCAGCCACTTGCGGCGCAACGCGCTGCAATCGATCCGCAGGCATGGGCCGCCTACAAGGCGAAATTCCTCGATGCGAGCGGCCGCATCGTCGACAACGGAAACGACAATATCAGCCACAGCGAGGGACAAGGCTATGGCTTGTTGCTTGCCTATCTTTCGAACAGTCCCGCCGATTTCGAGCAAATATGGTATTTCACGCGAACCGAGCTGCTGCTGCGCGACGATGGTCTCGCCGCCTGGAAATGGGACCCGGCCGTCACTCCGCACGTCACGGACACGAACAATGCCTCTGACGGCGACATGCTGATTGCCTACGCCCTGGCGCTGGCAGGATCGGCATGGAACAAGAAGGACTATCTGGAGGCGGCAGCGACGATAGCGCAGGCGCTTCTATCGCATGCTGTGGTCCACGCAGGCGGACGAACACTGCTTCTCCCGGGCATCAAAGGCTATGCGGCCTCGGAACGCGATGACGGGCCGGTCGTCAATCCATCCTACTGGGTTTATGAAGCCATTCCCGTCATGGCTTTGCTGGCACCATCGGACGAATGGCAAAAGCTTACGGATGACGGCCTGTCCCTGCTGCAGTCAATACAGTTGGGACCGCGAAAACTGCCAGCCGACTGGGTGAGCCTGCGCGCCAAGCCGAAACCCGCTGACGGTTTCGACGCCGAATTCGGTTACAATGCGATTCGCATCCCGCTTTACCTTGTGCGGGCGGGGATTTCCGACAAGGCGCTGTTGACGCGGCTGCAGGCGGGCATGACGGTCGAAGGCGATGAACCAGCCACGATCGATCTGGAAACTGGCAAGCCAAAACAGCCACTTGCGGACCCCGGTTATCGAATTGTTAACGATGTTGTGGCGTGTGTAACAAGCGGGGCGAAGTTGCCCGCTTCGGTTCGGCAATTCGTGCCGTCACTCTACTATCCATCGACCCTTCAACTGTTGGGCCTGGCTTTCGTTGAGGAGAAACATCCGGAGTGTTTATGAAATCCTCCCTACTTACGATTTCGGCGGCAGTCGTGGTGGCGGGATTCGTCATCGCGACGAAAGGCCGTGGGAATCTCGAAGAGGGATTAGGGCTGGCCGCGCAAAATCGTCAGGATAGCCAAGTTTCCCAGACCGGAAGCATCAAGCCGGTCGACATAGCCTTCAACTCCCCGCCGCTGGATATGAAAGCCGTATCCGATCGCATCCAGGCGACGGCACCTTCCGCAGTTCTGTCCGATACTTCCCCTCCTGTCCAAGCGGCATCTGACACACCGAACGCCGTTGCGCAAGCGACGCCTCAGTCGGCCACACCGCAGCCCGCACCGCCGCCCAAAGTCGACGAAAGCGCACTTCGCTATTTCGCAAGCCACGGCGACAAGGCGAGGCTTCAGGCAGAAATTTCCCGACTTCAGGCGCTTTATCCGGATTGGGTGCCGCCAGCCGATCCGCTGGCCATCCCGCAAAACAGCGACAAGCAGCTCGAAGCCATGTGGCAGCTCTATTCCGAAGGGCGCTATGCCGAGCTGCGCAAGGCCATCGCGGATCGCCAGGCGGCGGAAACCGGCTGGCAACCGCCCGCCGACTTGCTGGAACGTCTCGATATTGCCGAAGCGCGGGCGCGTCTGGTCAACGCCTCCGATCTCAAACAATATGCAACCGTGGTCGACATCGGCGCCAACACGCCAAGCCTGCTTACTTGCAGTGACATCGACATTTTATGGCGTGTCGCAGAGGCTTTCATCAAGACCAACAGGTCTACCCGCGGCCAGGACGCCTACGTCTACATCCTGAAGAATTGCGTCAATCCTCAGGAGAGGCTCGCAACCGTTCAAAAGGCATCGGCGCTGATGCCCTATCAGCCCATGCAGGATCTCCTTGCCCTGGAGAAACCCGACGGCAATGGCGAGCGGGAATTTGACAGCATCCGCACGGACCTTGCGCGGCGCTTCGTCGCCGAGGGCAATGATGATCCGAAACTGTCCGTGGCGCCGGACTATATTTCTCAAGTGGAACGTGCGGCTGAGACCCAGGGTCTCGCGTCCGACGCCCTGCTGCTTGGTTGGTATCATCTGCGCCACCAAAACAATGGCGAAGCGGAAAAATGGTTTCGCATGGCCCGCGCAAAGGATGATTCCGCTTCGGCGTCACAGGGATTGGCCTTGATCCTGATCGACGATCACAAGCCTCAGGAAGCCGAAGACGTCATGTACAGATGGCGGAACGAGTCCAAGGATGCGACAGCAACCTATCTCGCGGCCACAGCCAATCTGATGGCGCTGCAACCGCCAGCCAATCTCAGCGAAGACGTGCTGAGCCGCATGGCCGCCGAAGTCATCGAGCAAAAATACGTGCCGACTGCACAGGAATTCGGCTGGTATGCGCGTTCACTGAACCAACCGCAAACCGCGATACGCTGGTTCGAGACCGCATTGCGCTGGAAACCCGACGATGAGCCGTCCGCCTATGGCCTGGCCATCACCCGCAATCAGTTGAATGACCGGCAGGGTGTCGCTGAAATTCAACGGCTATGGGCGGGCCGTTCGGAGCGCATCGCCAGGCTCGGCGAGGTCACGCCTCAAGCGCCCATAGGCTATGCACCGCTGCCTTCGCCAAATCAAACCACGCCGCAAATGGGGGCTGCTCCAACCAACGCACAGCCGCTCGCAACCCCTGCGCCGTCCGAGACCAATGTCAACACACGCCAGCGCACGACAGCGCGCGTGGTATATAGCGGGCCTGAGACACAAGTCACGACGGTTCGCCGCGGCGCCCGCGGACTGCGAGGTTGCTCCGCGACGATCAATGCCCAGCGCCTCGATCCGGCGGATGCTTTGAGCCGCGGCTGGTGCCTCATGGACCTCAACCGCCCGATGGAGGCGATCGAAGCCTTCGAGGTCGCGTTGAATAGCCCCGCCGGCAAGGCGCGCGAAGACGCGGCCTATGGGCAAAGCCTCGCCTATCTGCGCGTGGGGCTCGCCAACAATGCGGCTGTTGCTGCAGCCAAGGCTCCTCTCAGCCGCCAGCGTGCTGCCGAATTGCAGGTTGCCATCCTCGCCGATCGCGCGCTTACGGCATTTTCCGCCAAACGCTATCAGGAAACCCTGCTCTATCTCGATCAACGCGCGCAACTGCAGCAGGAACGCGTCGATCTCATGGTTCTGCGCGGCTACTGCTATCTCAATCTCAAAATGTACGACGATGCCGAGCGTATATTCACCGCCGTGGCCGCGACCGGCAACAAGGACGGAAATCGCGGGCTTAACGATCTGAGGCTCGCCACGCATGCGAAGCCCGGCGACTGATTTTGGCAGCACAAGTTTGGCCAAACGATAGAGGGGTTCAGCATTTCCGTGGAAAGCTGAACCCCTCCTGTTTGCCTCGTCGGTTCAGCCCGCGGTCAAAGCAGCTTCAACAGTGCTTGAGCGGCAGCCGTTGATGATGCCGGATTCTGACCGGTTACCAGCCTGCCATCGGTGATGGCAAAGCTCTGCCAGTCGGCGACCTTCTCATACCTGCCGCCAAGGCGCTTCAGTTCATCCTCCACGAGGAAAGGAACAACGGAGGTAAGATGGACTGCCTCCTCTTCGCTGTTCGCAAACCCCGTGACGCGCTTGCCCTTGACCAGAGGCTGCCCCTGATATTGTACGTGATGGAGGACTCCGGGTGCGTGGCAGACGGCGGCAACCGGCTTGCCCGAATTGTAAAAATCCTCGATCAGGGAAATGGATTTCCTGTCTTCCGCTAGATCCCACATGGGACCGTGACCGCCGGGATAAAAAACGGTATCGAAGTCGGCAGCGTTGACGGTCGCGAGCTTTACGGTATTGGCAAGCACGGCTTGCGCGTCCTTATCAGACTTAAAGCGTGTCATCGCTGGAGTTTGATTTTCAGGCTCGTCGCTTTTGGGATCGATCGGCGGCTGTCCACCCTTGGGGGATGCGACCGTGATCTCAGCCCCGGCGTCCTTGAAGACGTAATAAGGGGCCGCAAACTCTTCCAGCCAGAAGCCGGTCTTTCTTCCCGTATTGCCAAACTGATCATGGGAGGTCAGCACAATCAAAATCTTGCTCATCGGCATTACTCCTGAATTGGATTTTACCGGACACCCCAGCATTCCGCCGGCGTGCGAAAGCATGCGTAATATGCATCGGTTCGATATGTCGACAGCCGCCGGAACTGTAGAATCATCAAGACGGCCAACTGCGAAAGGACGGCCACGAGCGTCGATCTCGGCCGGATTCTGATGTCACCGCCAGGCACGGGTTTCTACCGTCTTGCCCGACAAGCACCTGCACTTTACCAAGCAAAGCGCTTCCGTGCTTCCTGAAAATTCAGATTCTTGCGCTCAAGAGACATTGAGACGGGCGACACAGAGAGCGTCGCCCGTCATCTCAGCCGTTGTTGCCATCAACCATCCGCCGTCAACGATGCAAGCCTGAAGCTCAGGCTTTTGCCGCCGCTGCGGCGCGCTGCTTTCGATATTGGACCGTCGGAAGGCCGCCCCAGCCCCAATTGTCCAGATCCACCTCCTCGATCACCACATAGGTGGATTCCAGAGGTTTGTTCAGCACATCAAGCAACACTTGGCTGACACCGGCAATGATGGCGGCTTTCTCTTCCGCGGTGACCGAATTCCGGTCGGGGTTCGTTCCCTCACGAGTAACCTGTACGGTAACGATCGGCATGACTGTTTCCTTTCAAGATTTGGATTCGAGGACTTAATTGCCTTGGCGCTGCAATTTCACCAGCGGCCAGCGTTTTGGCCGCCATCGACGTGGAGGATTTCACCGGTTACAAAATTCGCCGTCTCAAGATAGAGAACCGCATCGACGATATCGCGGATCTCGCCCATCCGGCCGACGGGATGAAGACTCGAAAGCGCCTCGTGCGTTTCCGGCGCATGCATCGGCGTTTTGATGATCCCTGGCGATACCGCGTTCACGCGGACGCCGGTTTTCGCGAATTCTATCGCCAGTTCCTGAGTGACCGAGTTGAGGCCGCCCTTGGTCAAGGAGGCGAGCGCTGCCGGCACGCCGGCGATCGGCTGATTGACTATGCTCGTGGTGATGTTGACGATATGGCCCGAGCGTTGCTTCAGCATCTCCGCAGCAACGCGCTGCGTGATGTGAAAGAAGCCGGCGACGTTCACGCTCATGTTATGATCGAAGTCCTGCTGAGTGAACTCGATGAACGGCTTGGCAAGGAAGACGCCGGCGTTGTTGACCAGCGTATCGATGCGGCCGAAGTGCTCAAGTGCTTCGCGAACTACCCGTTCCGCGGTTTCCGGGTCGGCGATATCGCCAGCCACGGTATGTACACCTGCGTCAGAGTTGGCCTTGATCGACCGGGAGGTTGCGACGACACGATAGTTGCGATCACGGTAGGCTCGAACGAGCCCCTCGCCGATCCCTTGCGAGGCTCCGGTGATGATGGCGACCTTCTGTTGACTGCTCATGATGTGTGCATCCTTTTCAAGTGCAGCGGCCGGGGTTTCGGGCCGCCCAACGCCGTCGGCGTCGGTGCTATTGATTTAGATGCATCCGTCATTCGGGAGAATTGCCGATCTTTGACAGACACTCCTCCGTATATCGGCACAATCAAGGCAAAGAGCCTGCTTCCGTCGCTATGCGATTGAGCTCGACGCGCAGACGAGGGACGGCGTGATCGACAAAGGCGCGAACCTTTGGCACGGACATGCGGCCCGGTGGCGCGAGCAAATGGACCGGAAGCGCGGGATGCTCGGCGTCGGGGAGCACAATCTTGAGCCGGCCGTCCCGGACATATTCTGCGACGTGATAGGAATAAAGCCGCGTCAATCCAATGCCGGCTACCGCCGATGCCGCCGCGGCGCGCACGCTGTTGACGATATACCGAGGCGTGAAATGAACCGTCCGCGGAACTGGCGATCCTTTCGCCGGCGTGAAGCTCCAGGAATCGAGGCCGAAATTGCTGAAGGCCACGATCTGATGTTTAGCGAGATCGGACGGCTCGACGATATCCGGATTGCCGGCGAGATAACGTGGCGATGCGACGACGACGCGCCTTACATCGCCGCCGATGCGGGTCGAGATATGAGACGAATCCGTCAAATTGCCGATGCGGAGCGCAAGATCGACGCCCTCGTCGACGAGGTTGACGAAGCGATCCAGCATCAGAAACCGAACGGAGACGCTGGGGTGAAGCTCGAGAAAATCATCCAGAATCGGCCGCAGCACCTCTTCGCCAAGGATTGGCGGCGCCGAAATGGTCAGAGTGCCGCGCGGTGACGAACGCTCGCCTCCCGCCACCATGTCGGCCTCCTCGAGCTCGACGAGTACCCGCCGGCATGCGGCCACATAGCGTTGACCGGCCTCGCTTAGCTTGAGCGTGCGAGTTGTCCGATGGAGCAGCTCGACGCCGACATGGGCCTCCAGCGAACTCAGGGCCCTACTGATCGCGGTCGGCGATCGTTTCAGCTTGCGCGCCGCGCCGGCAAGGCTGCCCTCGTCGATCGCCGTGACGAAGACCCTCATTGCGTCGATCCGATCCATTCTAAGGCTCCGCGGAATTGTGGTTCGTGACGGACACTTTTCGTCGGAATTTCGCCTGGCGTAAATACGCACCTTCCGAAGCGCCCGAAAGCAATCCAAAGGTATCGGCGACGCCATCGTACCGACCCGCATCGCCCGTGCCTGGGTCGAGCTGATGATCGCGCGGGTGTTCGATGGAGAAAGTGTTTTCGGCTGAACTCAGAACAGCGTTGAGCCCCGTTCGAACCTAGAGAACATCAACGGCCGGCTCCACCGAAGCGAAACCGACCGCTTCGGCGGTCTTCTTTTGGATCGGCGGAGGTGGGGCTATTCGACCGAATTGAACTTCTTTACCTGCAGGAAGTTCACGGCCGAACCGCTGAAGCGTTCCGGATCGATCGATGCCGTCTGCACCTTGAAGCCTTCGGTATAGACGGCGGTCGGCTGCGCGCGCAGCGTCGGGCTGACGAAGCGCGGTGCCTTGACCGGGCGGTTGACGATTTCGACACGGGCATTGGCGATCGCCCACTGCGAAATCATCTTCTCGGTCAGCTTCGGCTCGGTGGTCACGGTCGCACGGCCGGCATCGGCCACTGCGGCATCCTGCCTATTCGGCCGGCCGCCCTTGGTCGCGATACCGGCAGCAATCGGACGCTCCTGCGACAGCGCCGGTTCGAAGCTATCATTGAAGCGGCCACTGCTGACCTTGATCTCATTGGTGGTCGGCGCAAGTGCCGCGACCTGCATCGGCATCTGCTGTCCCGGCCGCTTCTGCGGCGAGACCGCAGCGATCGCCCGGACGGCGTCACTGTCGCCAACGGCATTGGCCGGCGCCGCGGTATCCGCAGCAGTCTTCACCGGCATCTCATCCTTGGATGCGGCATTGTTGGCGGCCACATTGACCGGAACATCAGCATTAACCGGAACGCCAGCATTTACATCCGCTTGATCGACGCGATGCTGTTCGAGAGCTGCCACGATCGACGGTGAGAGCGTGCCTTCATCGGCCGCATCATCGATCGCGTCCGGATCGGCATCGGCGGAAGCAAGCAGGTTTTCGGCGATTTCCGGACGCTCAACCGGAACCGGCACGCCCGCGGTCTGGTCTGACTCTGCCGAAGCTAGCTCGGCATCACCGGGCGAACGACGGTCAAGGAGCGACGGAACCGGAACGTGATAGGCGCGAAGATCCGCATATTGCTGCTGGTCGTTCGCATCCGGCATGGCTGCGGCAAGCGCATCCTGAGCGGCGTTATGCGGCGGCGACATCAGAGCCGAAGCCACTTCGCTGCCCGCCGGCTGATTGCCGAAGGCTGGCCGAACCTGCGGAACAGGCGCATTTATGCTGGCAACCTGCGTTTCCGGCTGGCTGTCATCGCCGCCGTCATCCGTCGCGGCTGGAGCGGACTGGCCTTTCTTGGCAACGACCGTGGTCGGCGCTGCCGTTGCCGGTGCGCCTTCATCCGCATTGTCCTCTTCCTCATCGGCACCGCCGCCAAACAGTCTGGCGAAGAAGCCACGACGCGGAGACGAAGCACTGGCGATCTGGATATCGTCGGAAGACATGCGGCGCTTATAGTCGGCAACCGCTTCCTGATAGCCCGGCAATGGCCGACCGTCGGCCGGAATATGCATCGTCTTGCCATCGGGGAAGAGACGGACGAGATCCTGGCGATCCATGCGCGGCCAGGCGCGCACGCCGCCGACGTCCATGTGAACGAAGGGCGAGCCGGATGTCGGATAATAGCCGACGCCGCCGACCTGCAGCTTCATGCCGATTTCGCGCAGCTTGGTGAGCTTGACGTCCGGAATATAGAAATCCATCGCGTTGCCGAGCATATGCTGGCTCTTCTTCGCGACGCCCGTATGGGCAGAACGCGTGCGCAGCATCTCGTTGGTTCCCGGCGAGCGGAAGCCGCAGACGACATAGATGAATTCATGCGAACCACTTTCGCGGTAGACTTCCCAGATCAGGTCGAACAAGCGCGGGTTCATCTTGGTCGGCTGGTTTTTACGCCAGTCGCGCAGGATGCGGTTCAGTTTCTCCAAACCGTCCGGATCGAATTTTCCATTGCGCTTGTAGGTGATAACAGCCTTTTCGCCTGTATGGACGTAATAGATCTTGAGGCTGCGGGTTTCGCCGCCTGCCTGGGAGGGGGTTCCAACGAAAACCGGAGTGGAAACAGCCATCGCAAGAAGACCAACGGCTACGACCTTGGCCACCTTACGAAATATCTCAGAGCACGCAAAGAGCCTGCTCAAGCTATTAAGCTTGGTATTTCCAATCAGATTCGGCAATTCGATCCCCGTCCGACAGACAATGTCGCATCGTGTTCCAAATGGCTGTCAATTGCGGTGACACGATGGCAAAAATGCCACACATGGTCGCCCTCTTCATACATGGTGAACGATGCACTAACAAGTGCTTTACGACAGGTAACAAAATATGCTTGCCTAAACGTTAATATACGCTCAAGCCGCATGTTTCTGCGGGTCATCCGGGTCTATTCCATAGTCCTTCAACTTGCGATAGAGAGTCGACCGCCCGATTCCGAGCTTCCTTGCCACTTGACTCATTTGTCCTCGATAGAATTTGAGAGCGAATCGAATGAGCTCTTCCTCAACATCTGCGAGCTTTCTGACGTCACCGGACGGGTCCGTACTGACGATGACATTGTCTGCCGCCGAAACAGACGGTGTTTCGACGACCGATAGCGGCGGGGTTGTAACCGCATCCGAGGAACTGACACGCGTCCCGCGCTCAAACCTCTCGCCGGTCTCCGCGCCGATGCTGAAAGCCTCGGAATTATCCACAACTAAGGTCGGATGCTCGGCAGTGAAATAGCCGGGCAACTGTGCCGCAATCTGCGGAAAATCGGCTTCGACCAATTCCGAACCCTCGGACAGCACGACAGCGCGGAAGATCGCGTTTTCGAGCTGGCGAATATTGCCCGGCCAGTCATAGGCCGTCAGCAACGCCAAGGCGCCCGGACTGATCGAAAGCGAATGGCCGAGTTTCTGTTCGAGCGCAAATCGGTCGGCAAAGGCACGAGCAAGATACGGAATATCTTCCTTGCGACGACGCAGCGCCGGCATGGTGATTGGGAAAACGTTGAGGCGATAGTAGAGGTCTTCACGGAACCGGCCGGCCTTCACCTCCTCGATCAGGTCCTTGTTGGTGGCCGAGATCAGCCGGACATTGACCTTCTGCGCAACGCGGGCGCCGACCGTCTCGATCTCCCCTTGCTGTACAGCGCGCAGGAGCTTGACCTGCACCTCCAGCGGCAGATCGCCGACTTCGTCGAGGAACAGCGTGCCGCCGTCCGCCTCCATAAACTTGCCGACATGCCGCTCGGCAGCGCCCGTGAAGGCGCCCTTCTCATGGCCGAAGAGAATGCTCTCCACGAGGTTGTGCGGAATGGCACCGCAGTTGACCGTCACGAAGGGCTTGCCAGCGCGGTCGCTGGCGGCCTGGATGGCACGCGCCACCAGCTCCTTGCCGACGCCGGATTCGCCCTCGAGCACCACGGGGATGTTCGATTGCGCTGCTCGCTGGGCAAGATCGATCACCCGCATCATCGCCGGACTTGCAGAAACGATGTCGTCGAAACTGATCGCGCTGGAGCGCGACCTGCGTCCGGCGCGAGCCCTGGCCTCGCGTTGATCGAGCTTCAGCGCATTGGCGATCGAAGCCGCTATCCGCTCCGGCGATACCGGTTTGACGACGAAATCGAAGGCGCCGGCCCGCATGGCCTGCACCACGGTCTCGATACCGCCCTGCCCGGTCTGCACGATGACGGGCACCTCGGTGCCCATATCGCGCAGCGCGCTCAGAAACTCGATGCCGTTCATCTCCGGCATCATGAGATCGAGCACGATCACATTGATCTGATCGCTGTTGCGCTTCAGTATCTCAAGGCCAAAACGGCCATTCTCCGCCAGATGAGCAACGTGTCCGTGCCGCTCGATAGCGTTTTTCAGCAGACGGCGTTGAATCGGATCATCCTCAACAACGAGAATCTGCGCGCCCCCCTTGGCGCTATTAAATACGGTCATTGGTGCCTCACTTCATGCGAAACCTGACGAGGACCTTCGCAGAAAGGCTTGAACACGAAGTTTTGCCAAAGCATCGTATTTTAATCATTATGACGAATGTAACGGTGCCTATGAATTCGGTTGTCCGATCTCGAGGAAATCGCCCTTGCAGCGGCCTTTTCAGCCGAATAGACACGGAGAGACCGGACTGTTCCGCAAAGAAAAGCAGAGGAAATACCGCCCATGAGCCCGACCTCGCTCCATTCATCCTTTAATTTTTCCGCCGGCCCGGCGGCCGCCGCAACCAATCCCGCCCTCGGCGATCTGCCCGCCTGGAAGCTCAGTGACCTCTATCCGTCCGCCACCTCCACCGCCTTTGTCAGTGATATGGAAAAGGCCGGAAAGGCGGCGATCGCGTTTGAGGAAAAGTGGAAAGGCAAACTTGCGGACGCTGCCACCAAGACCGGTGACGCCGGCATCGGTGCAGCGCTGAAGGACTATGAAGCCCTGGACGATATCATGGGCCGCCTCGGCTCTTTCGCCGGCCTTACCTATTTCTCCAACACCAGCGATCCGGCCAACGGCAAGCTCTACGGCGACGTGCAGGCGCGGCTGACCGACTATTCCGCCCATCTGCTGTTCTTTCCGCTGGAACTCAATCGCATCGACGATGCCGTGATGGACGCCTGCATGGCAAACGACCCAGCCGCCGGCCATTACCGTCCCTGGATCGTCGACCTGCGCAAGGACAAGCCCTACCAGCTCGAGGACAAGCTGGAGCAGCTATTCCTGGAAAAATCCATGACCAGCGCCGCCGCCTTCAATCGCCTGTTCGACGAGACCATGGCGGAGCTGCGCTTCGAGGTGGACGGCGAGAAGCTTCCGCTGGAAGTCACGTTGAACATGCTTCAGGAGAAAGACACCGAGCTGCGCCGCAAGGCGGCAATGGCTCTCGCCGAGACCTTCAAGGCCAATTTGCGCATCTTCACCCTGATCACCAATACGCTTGCCAAGGATAAGGACATCGCCGACCGCTGGCGCGGCTTCGAAGATATCGCCGACAGCCGGCATCTGGCCAACCGCGTCGAGCGCGAGGTGGTCGATGCCTTGGCTGCCGCCGTGCGCGACGCCTATCCTCGCCTGTCGCATCGCTATTATCAGATGAAGGCGAAGTGGCTCGGCATGGAACAGATGAATTTCTGGGACCGCAACGCGCCGCTGCCCGAGACCTCTAATGCGCTGATCCCCTGGACCGAGGCGAAGCAGACCGTTCTCTCCGCCTATGGCGATTTCGCACCGGAAATGGCTGATATCGCCAGGCGTTTCTTCGATGAGGAATGGATCGATGCACCGGTACGTCCCGGCAAGGCGCCGGGCGCCTTCGCGCATCCGACCGTTCCTTCCGCACATCCCTATGTGCTCGTCAACTATATGGGCAAGCCGCGCGATGTCATGACGCTGGCGCACGAGCTCGGCCATGGCGTGCATCAGGTGCTTGCCGGTGGCCAAGGCGCGCTGATGTGCCAGACGCCGCTGACCTTGGCCGAAACCGCCTCAGTCTTCGGCGAAATGTTGACCTTCCGCGCCTTGCTCGACAAGACCACCGACAAGCGCGAGCGCAAGGCGATGCTCGCCCAGAAAGTCGAGGACATGATCAATACGGTCGTCCGCCAGATCGCCTTCTACGAATTCGAACGTAAGGTTCACACCGCGCGCAAGAACGGCGAGCTGACTTCAGACGATATCGGCGAGCTGTGGCTCTCCGTCCAGTCGGAAAGCCTCGGGCCGGCGATCAAGATCTCAGAGGGCTACGAGACCTATTGGGCCTATATCCCCCACTTCATCCACTCGCCTTTCTACGTCTATGCCTATGCCTTCGGCGACTGCCTGGTGAATTCGCTCTATGCCGTCTATCAGAATGCCGAAGAGGGCTTCCAGGCGAAATATTTCGAGCTGCTGAAGGCCGGCGGCACCAAGCATCATTCCGAACTCCTGAAACCCTTCGGCCTCGACGCCACCGATCCGTCGTTCTGGAGCAAGGGACTGTCGATGATCGAAGGGCTCATCGATGAGCTGGAGGCGCTTGATAAGAGTGCTTGATGCACACTGATAAAGAATCGCACGTGGCCGACACGCAACCCTACGTCCTCTTCCGGGACGACAGCACAGGACAGGTGATGCTCTTCGCCGAACCGGCGGAGATCATCACAGCTCGAACACGTGCGGAATTCTTCAACGCCCTTGATCGGATGCAAAAGGCAAAGGCCGCGGGGAAGTGGTTGGCGGGCTATATGGCCTATGAGGCCGGTCACCTCTTCGAGGAAAAGCTTGCGCCTTTCGCTGAAGAAAACCGCGAGACGCCGCTGCTCTCTTTCGGCGTTTTCGACGCTCCGGCGGCGGATGGTCATGCCCTCTCCCAGCCATTGCAACGCCTTGAAAACGAGGCGTTTCTGACCGACGCCACAGCCGGTTGGGACTTCCCTATATATAAAGAGAGATTCGACCGGCTGCATTGGCATTTGCGCCAGGGCGATTGCTACCAGGCAAACCTGACCATGCCCATCACGGCCCGTTGGAATGGCGACGCCCGTGCCGCCTTCTGGTCGCTGATCGAGCTTCAGCCGGTAAAATATGGCGCGCTGGTCGATCTCGGCGGCCCGATCATCCTGTCGCGCTCGCCCGAACTCTTCTTCCGGACCGACGATGACGGCTGGATCGAGACGCATCCGATGAAGGGTACCGCCAAGCGCGGCGCCGACGCCGTCGAGGATGCCGAGATCATCGACGCCATGCTGGCCGACGAAAAGACGCAGGCCGAGAACCGCATGATCGTCGACCTCCTGCGCAACGACATCTCACGCATCACCGAAGTCGGTACGCTCGACGTGCCGAAACTTTTCGAGATCGAGACCTATCCGACCGTGCACCAGATGGTCAGCCATGTGCAGGCGAAGCTACTCCCCAACATGACCATCCGCGATATCTTCGCAGCGCTCTTCCCCTGCGGCTCGATCACCGGCGCGCCGAAAATGCGGGCGATGGAAATTCTGCACGAACTCGAAGATAACCCGCGCGACGCCTATTGCGGGGCGATCGGCATGATTTCACCTGGCGGCGCCATGCGCTTTTCCGTGGCGATCCGCACCATCACGCTGTTCGATGACGGCCGTGCCGTCTTCAATGTCGGCGGCGGCATCGTTTTCGATTCGACGGCGGAGGCGGAATATGAAGAATGCCTGTTGAAGGCGCGCTTCGCCATGGGAGATCGATGGATCAAGCGCTAGAGGATTTTTCGCTGATCGAGACGTTGCGCTACGAGCCGCAGACGGGCTTCGTGCGCCTGCGCCTCCATCTTGCCCGACTGCAACGGTCCGCCCGCCGATTGGGTTTTCCCGCGCCGAAGGATGCGCTGGCGAAACTCGATGCTGCCGTTGCGGATGCGAACGCTCCATTGCGGGTGCGCCTGACATTCGATCGCACCGGGCAGACGGACGTTACGACTGCCGCCTTCACGCCCCTTGCTCCCGATACCGTCTGGCGCGTCCGCATTGCCAAAACCCGTCTTGATTCTGCCGACAAGCTGCTGCGCATCAAAACCACCCGTCGGTCCGTCTATGAGGCTGCCCGCGCCGAATATTCGACGGCAGAGGCGGACGAAGTGCTGTTGCTCAATGAAAAGGACGAGGTCTGCGAGGGCACCATTACCTCGATCTTCCTCGACGAGGGTTCCGGACCGTTGCGAACGCCGCCGATCTCTTCCGGCCTGCTCGCCGGCGTGTTGCGCACCGAACTCATCTGCCAGCGCAAAGCCCGCGTCGGCCGGATAAGGCTGGACGATCTGGAAAAAGGTGCGCTTTATGTCGGAAACTCCCTGCGCGGCCTGATCCGCGCACAACTCATATGGAATTGACGCAATGTTCATCCTCTCGCTGACCTATCTCAAGGGCAATGACGAAGCCGACAAGCACATGGAGCCGCATATGGCCTGGGTGAAGGAAGGCTATGCGAAGGGCTGGTTTCTCGCGTCCGGCCGCAAGGTGCCGCGCACTGGCGGCATCATCTTTGCCCGCGGCGATCGCGCCGAACTGGAAGCCTATGTCGCAGCCGATCCCTTCACCATCCACGGCGTTGCCGCCTATGACGTCGCGGAAATCGCCCTAACGACCGTCAGGGAAGGATTGGAGGCCCTGAAGGTCTGATTTGAAACGGGAAGGGGTCGCCCATGCTGTCCGTCGCCGCGATGGATGATCTCAGTCGACATCTGAAAGAATTGGAAGAACGGCTTTTCGATCCGGCGGTGCGCACATCGAAACAGGCGTTGGCGGACCTATTGTCTGCCGAGTTTCGCGAGATCGGCAGTTCGGGCGCTCTCTATACGTTCCGCGACATCGTCGATCGGCTTGTCGAGGGTGAGCCCGACGGTATTTCGCGAACGCTGACCGACTTCGAATTGAAGATGCTCTCCGGTACGCTCGCACTCGCGACCTATCGTGGGGCCCGCCGTTATCCGGATGGTCGTGAGGTCAGAACGCTTCGCAGCTCGATCTTGCGGCTAGAAGCGGAGGAGCACTGGCGAATGCTCTTCCATCAGGAAACGTTGACGCAGTAAGCTCCATCCATGACCTTGTTGACCTACACACCCTATGACGGCTCTGCAAAACCCTTCACGATCGGCCTGATGCCGCTCGATCCGGCACGATGGATCGAGCCGGACGCCGATCTCGGGCGCTATCTCGATGAAAAGCAAAGGCTTCTTTACGACCGCCGCAATGATGTTTTCGTTTCCGAAGCCGGTTCGGAACATGCGCAGCGGGAATGTCTTGACCTCCTGACGACCTATCTTTGCGAACAGCATCCGGCAATCTATCGCCGCGACGGCGATACCATCTCCGCCGCCGGTCACTCGATCGATCTTGCCGATCCCAGCCTGCCGCCGCTCCTGAAGGCCGGTTCGCTCGTCGCCGACGATCTCGTCATCATGCGGCGCAAGGAGAACGGCTGGCATCTCGTCGCCGGCCATGTCGCCTTCCCCTCCTCCTGGTCGCTTCAGGAAAAATTCGGCCGGCCGATGCAGGCGATTCATGGAGACGTGCCCGGCTTTGGCGAGGGCACCCGCAATGCCGTCCTCATCACCCGCATCTTCGACAATCTGCAGGTGGCGCAGCCTGTCGAGCGGATGAACTGGTCGGTGAGCACGACGAAGGAGCTGTCTCTCCGGACGTCGAAGCATAGCCGTCCGCCGGCCGCCACGCCTCCCACGCTTGAGACCCGCTTCGCCCGCGTCGAGCGCCAGACGCTGCGCAAGCTGCCGGTATCGGGCGATATCCTCTTTACCATCCGCGTTTATGTCGACCCGATCGCCGCGATCGCGAACCATCCCAAAGCTTCGGAACTGGCATTGAGTTTTGCCGCGCAATTGGATGCTTTGGATGAGCAGCAGACGGCCTATAAGGGCCTCACGCACCAGAAAAGCGAGCTGGCGAGACAATTGCGAGCGCTTGCGGACGTTGCTTCACCGGCTTGACATTTGCCCGATAAGCCGGGACGGCTCTTTATTGTGACATCAATTTATGGTTAGAGCCGTTCACCTCGCATTTTCGCGCACATATTGATTGAATTTCACAGGCCGAACGGCGTCCTGCCCTTCGAAGGAGACAAGAATGACGGAACAGAACTATCCGGTATATGCCGAAATTACCGGTCCGATCGTAATGATCGGCTTTGGCTCCATCGGCCGCGGCACCTTGCCCCTGATCGAACGCCATTTCAAATTCGACAAAAGCCGGATGGTCGTCATCGACCCGCAATTGGACGCCGACCACAAGGCGATCCTGGAAAAGCATGGCGTCCGCTATATCGAGGAATATGTCACCAAGGACAATTACAAGGACCTCTTGAAGCCCCTCCTGACGGAAGGCGGCGGCCAGGGCTTCTGCGTCAACCTCTCGGTAGACACCTCCTCGCTCGACCTGATCAAGCTGTGCCGCAAGCTCGACGTGCTCTATGTCGATACGGTCGTCGAGCCCTGGCTCGGCTTCTATTTCGACAAGAACATGAAAAACGCCGACCGCACCAACTACGCGCTGCGTGAAACCGTGCGCAAGGAAAAGGCAAAGAACCCCGGTGGTGCGACGGCTGTTTCCACCTGCGGCGCAAACCCGGGCATGGTTTCCTGGTTCGTCAAGCAGGCGCTCGTCAATCTCGCCAACGATATCGGCATCAAGTTCGACGAGCCGGATCAGCATGACCGCGAAGGCTGGGCAAAGCTGATGAAGAAGGTCGGCGTCAAGGGCATCCACATCGCCGAGCGTGACACTCAGCGCACCAAGCATCCGAAGCCGCTGAACGTATTCTGGAACACCTGGTCCGTCGAAGGCTTCATCTCCGAAGGCATGCAGCCGGCTGAACTCGGCTGGGGCACCCATGAAACGTGGATGCCGAAGAACGCCAAGAAGCACAAGAAGGGCTGCCAGGCCGCCATCTATCTCGAGCAGCCGGGCGCCAACACCCGCGTTCGCACCTGGTGCCCGACCCCCGGCCCGCAATACGGCTTCCTCGTCACGCACAATGAGTCAATCTCGATCGCCGATTTCTTCACGGTCCGCGACAAGGATGGCGACGTCACCTTCCGCCCAACCTGCCACTACGCCTATCATCCCGCCAACGACGCCGTGCTGTCGCTGCACGAAATGTTCGGCAACGGCGGCACGGCGCAGCCGGTCCATCACGTTCTGGACGAAGACGAGCTTGAGGACGGCATCGACGAACTCGGCGTGCTGCTCTATGGCCACGACAAGAACGCCTATTGGTACGGTTCGCGTCTGTCGCTCGAAGAGACCCGCCGCATCGCTCCTTACCAGAATGCAACCGGCCTGCAGGTGACCTCCGCCGTGCTCGCCGGCATGGTCTGGGCCCTGGAAAATCCGACCGCCGGCATCGTCGAAGCTGACGAGATCGACTACAAGCGCTGCCTCGAAGTACAGTTGCCGTATCTCGGTCCGGTTGAAGGCCACTACACCGACTGGACTCCGCTTGACGGCCGTCCGGGCCTGTTCCCGGAAGACATCGACACCAAGGATCCTTGGCAGTTCAAGAACATCCTGGTTCGCTGATCGACGGATCATCCGAACAGTCAGAAACTCAAATGCCCGCACTGGTCGTGCGGGCATTTTTGTTACGCTCGCCGGATAAATCGACCTGACGGGTTCTGAAGCCTTGCTTTCAACAGATGGCCACGGCATGGTTTCCCGCAACCAACATGACATTAGTCCGCCTTCAATCGCGGGAGACATTTATGAAGATCAGAACCAGCATTGCCCTTCTCGCCGCCGCAGCAGCCTTGTCCGCCTGCGTCGATTTCGGCGGATCGAGGCCTCCGCCGGCCATGCGCGCCAGCGTCCAGCCGCAGACAGGGGTAGAAGGCAACTGGAGCGATGCAAACGGCCTCATTTCGACCTTCCAGGCCGGCACATTCACGACCCACACCACCGACAGCAATTCGGTTCTGGCCTCCGGCACCTATACCAGCGTTTCTCCCAGCCTGATCGAGATCAACATGACCTCGCTGGTGCGCAAGACTCAGTCCAAGATCAACTGCGCCATGATCAGCCCCTCCCAGCTCAATTGCACGTCCGATGCCGGGAAGCAGTTCTCCCTCAATCGCCGATAGGGCTGAAACGGGCGCCGCGGACGGATAGATCGCCATGCGCAGATTGGTGCTCTATCTCGTTTTGGTCGCCGCATTGCCGGTCGCTATCCTGGCGGCGGCTTTGCCTGCCAACAGCTATAAGGCACAAGGCATCGCGGCGCTCGATTGTGACGGACCGATAAGCGTCTTCATCATCGCCCTGCCTGCTTTACTGATCTATGGCGCCGGCACGATCCTGCTTTACCGCGATGGCAGCCGGCGCTTTCATCGCATCGCTGCCCTTTGCTGCCTGCTTCTCACCCTTGCCATCGGCTGGAATGTCCTCGCCGCCCTGCGGGAATCCTATGGCGATGCCTCCATTGAGGCTTGCGCCTGATACAGCGGCTTCTTTTCCGTTGATTTGCAAAATCCTAATAAAGCCAACAGCTTTTGCTTGCGCTCTTTTCGCCGGGATGGAAAGATTCACCCCGGGGGTACCGCTGCGGGACATGGGCGGGCCGGATATGGTGAGTAACAGGAGAGAGAGATGACGAAGCCCTTGGGTATGGGTCTTTTGGCCGTTGCGGCCTTGGCGCTGAGCGCCAGCACCGCTTTCGCGGATTACCAGCTCAACATTCTGCACTTCAACGATTTCCATTCGCGCGTGGAACCGATCAACAAGTTCGACGCCACCTGCTCTGCCGCCGAAGAAAGCAAGAATGAATGCTTCGGCGGCGCAGCGAGGCTGAAGACCGCGATCGACCAGCGTCGCGCCGCACTTTCCGGCCAAAATGTCCTGCTGCTCGATGCCGGCGACAATTTTCAGGGTTCGCTTTTCTACACGACCTACAAGGGAGCTGCCGAGGTCGAATTCCTCAACGATATGAAGATCGACGCCATGACCGTCGGCAACCATGAATTCGATGACGGCGAAGGCCCGCTCGCCGCCTTCCTCGACAAGGCGCAATTCCCCGTCGTCACCGCCAATCTGGTCATCGACGGCGAATCGAAAATCGGCGATCGCATCAAGAAATCGATCGTGCTCGATATCGGCGGCCAGAAGATCGGCATCGTCGGCGCGGTCACGACCGAGACGCCGGAGCTCTCCTCCCCCGGCCCACACGTCAAGATCACGGACGATGCGGCCGCCATCAGTGCCGAAGTGGATGCGCTGAAGTCGCAGGGCGTCAACAAGATCATCGCGCTTACCCATGTCGGCTATCCGCGCGACGTCGCCCAGATCGCCAGAATCGCCGGCGTCGATGTCGTCGTCGGCGGCCATTCGCATACGCTTCTGTCGAATACGGACCCGAAAGCCGCCGGTCCCTATCCGACCATGGTCGACAACCCTGCAGGTTATAAAGTCCCGGTCGTTCAGGCGGCCTCCTACAGCAAATATCTCGGCGATGTCGTCATCACCTTCGATGACAATGGCGTCGTCAAGGAAGCCAAGGGCGATCCGATCCTGCTCGATTCTTCGATCAAACAGGACCCCGCCATTGCCGCCCGTGTCCAGGAGATGGCCAAGCCGATCGAGGAACTGCGCCATAAAATCATTGGCGCCACGCAGGCCCCGATCGAAGGCGCACGCGAGATTTGCCGCGTTCAGGAATGCTCCATGGGCGATCTCGTCGCCGACGCTATGCTGGATCGCACAAAAAATCAGAACATCGCCATCGCCATCCAGAACGGCGGCGGCCTGCGCGCCTCGATCGGCGCCGGTGACGTCACCATGGGTGACGTGCTGACCGTGCTGCCCTTCCAGAACACCATCGCCACTTTCCAGTTGACGGGCGCTGACGTGAAGACGGCATTGGAAAACGGCCTCAGCCAGATCGACGATGGCGCCGGCCGCTTCCCGCAGGTCGCTGGTATCAAATATGCCTTCGATAAATCAAAGCCGCCCGGCAGCAGGGTCGTCTCCGTCGTTGTGCAGGAAGGCACGGAGTTCGTGCCGCTCGATCCCAACAAGACCTACGGCGTCGTCAGCAATAATTACATGCGCGCCGGCGGAGACGGTTACGTCGTCTTCGCGCAGAACGGCAAGAACGCCTATGACTTCGGCCCCGACCTCGAAGCGGTGGTCGCCGATTATCTGGCGTCGCATAATCCCTACAAGCCCTACACCGATGGCCGCATCGCACAGCTCGGCGGCACCGCAACCGTTGCCCAACCGGAGGCAGGCAAGCCGGCGGAGACGCAACAGGCAGCATCATCGGATCAGAAGCCCGCCCCGGCTGCGGCCGATACCGGCGCAGCCCCTTCCACGACGGCTCCCGCTGCTTCGACGTCAACATCTCAGACGGCAGCACCCGCCGCGACCCCTCCGGCGACGACCACCACTCCGGAAACAGCAGCCCCAGCTACTACCGCTCCGGCAACGACGACTGCGCCGACCACGACCGCGCCCGCTGCGTCGACACCCAGCACCACCACACCTGCCACGTCAACGCCTGAGACCACGGCCCCCGCCGCGACGCCTCCGACGACGACCACTCCCGCAACAACAGCCCCAGCTACCACCGCTCCAGCTACGACCACAGCGCCCGAGACCACCACGCCTGCCACTTCAGCACCCAGCACCACCACCACCACGCCTGCCACATCAACGCCTGAGGCCACGGCGCCGGCGACGGCTGCCCCGGCAACACCGACCACCACGCCGACAACCGCTCCTGCTGCCGCGGCGACGGCACCGGAGACTCCCGCACCGGCACCCCAGGCCAGCGAGCCTCCGAAAACGCCGACCACCCATGTCATCGCCGTCGGCGACACACTCTGGGATCTCGCCAAGACCTACTACGGCGATGCCGGCGAATGGCGCAAACTCGTGGCCGCCAACCGCAATCTCAGAGCGCGCCACCTTACCATCGGCCGTGAATTGAAGATTCCGGCCAAGTAAGGACGATTTGTCTCGTAAAAGTCAGCCGGTCCGGGCTTTCCCGGGCCGGTTTTTGTTCCTATGTGAGGTGCTCCGTTTCGTTGAGAGGACCACAATTGATGATCGCAGAAGCCCCGACTGGCCAATCGCAGCAAAAATCCGGCAAGATCGGCGTCCTTCTCGTCAATCTCGGCACGCCCGACGGCACCGACTACACGTCGATGCGGCGCTATCTGCGCGAATTCCTGACGGACAAGCGCGTCATCGAGTGGTCGCCATGGAAGTGGTATCCGATCCTGTTCGGCATCGTCCTCAACACCCGCCCCGGCAAGGTCGGCAAGGCGTATGAGACGATCTGGAACAAGGAAAAGAACGAAAGTTTCCTGCGCACCTATACCCGCAACCAATCGGATTTGATGGCAGCGCGGTTGACGGACCTGCCGGATGTTATTGTCGATTGGGCGATGCGCTACGGCAAGCCAGCGATCGGCGAGCGCATCCAGGTGCTGAAGGATCAGGGTTGCGACCGTATCTTGCTGTTTCCGCTCTATCCGCAATATGCGGCTGCGACCACCGCCACCGTCAATGACAAGGCTTTCGAAAAGCTGATGGCCATGCGCTGGCAGCCGGCGCTGCGCACCGTGCCGGATTATCATACCGATCCCACCTATATCGAGGCGCTCGCCAACTCCGTCACCCGGCACCTCGCCACGCTCGACTGGCAACCGGAGAAGATCCTGGCCTCCTTCCACGGCATTCCGCTTTCCTATTCCGAGAAAGGCGATCCCTATTATCGGCAATGCGTCGAGACCAGCCGGTTGCTGCGCGAAAAGCTTGGGCTCTCCGAAGACCGGTTCATGCTTACCTTCCAGTCCCGCTTCGGACCGGAGGAATGGCTGCAACCCTACACTGACAAGACGGTGGAGCACCTTGCCAGGGAGGGCACCAAACGCATCGCCGTCCTCAACCCCGGTTTCGTCTCGGATTGCTTGGAAACGCTCGAAGAAATCGCCGAACAGGCTGCCGAATCCTTCCACCACAATGGCGGCGAGAAGTTCACGCATATTCCCTGCCTGAACGACGGCGAAGACGGCATGCGGGTGCTGGAAAAAGTGGTCAGGCGGGAGTTGCTTGGCTGGATTTGATGCCTGCCATGCGCCCGTGGCGTCGGATGCTGTTCCAGCCGCCGCCACGATCGCCCTGCCTCATTGCAACTGCGGCTTCCTCAGAAAGCTGCTGCGGTCGGCCGACTTGACGCGTAGCCATGCTTCGCGGCCGTTGCGCAATATCCTCATGGGGATTTCTGCACCGGCGGGGCCGCTTTCCCAGACCTTGCGGTAAAAATCGGCCAGGCTGTCCACTTCCCCATCCCGGATCTCGGAGATGACGTCGCCGCGACGCAAGCCCGCCTGGGCGGCCGGACCTCCTTCTGCCACGCTCATGACCACGACCTCCCCATTGCTTTCGGCGGAGAAAGCCCCGAGCCAAGGCCTCGGCGGCTTATTGACCTGACCGCGGTTGAGCAGATCATCAAGAATGGGCGGCAACAAATCGATCGGAACGACCATGTTGATATCGGCAGCCTCATTATTTTGTGAGGCCATCTGCAGGTGAAGTGAGCCGATGCCCAATAGCTTGCCGTGCGCGTCGAGAAGCGCGGCACCTCCCCATGAAGGATGGGCGGGCGCGACGAAGATCGCCTCCTCCAGCAGATATTCCCAATAGCCGGCGAATTCCTGCTTGGCCACGATGCTTGCCCGGACGAATTGACCGACCCCATCGGCAATCACCACGGGATCGCCGATCGCGGCCTTGGCCACGTTGCCGAATTCCAAAGCGGGGACACCAAGCGATCCGAGTGCCTGGACCAGACCGAAACCGGTCTCCTGATCATAGGCAAGCGCATGGGCGGGCACCACGCGGCCTTCATTGGTCGTAAGCCAAACCTCCTCGGCCTCGGTGATGAGATAGCCGATCGTGAGAACCAGTCCGTTATCCCTGATGACCACACCGCTGCCTTCCCGCCGGGTTCCCAGCGCCCCAGCCGTAAAGGCATCGTCCGGAATTGAAGCGTGCACGGCCACGATTGACCGCAAAGTCCTGTCGATATTCATCGTCTCACCCTGGTGATGTGCCATGCCGCGGCTCGGAGGGTCGCGCGGCGGCAGAAACCGGATACTTTTCCTCCCCTTAAGGTATGAACATGTGCGGTCAGGTGCAAGGCCTGAGTGAAATTGGGAGGGTGACGGAACCGTCTGTTCCAGCCGCAAACAACGAGATTTCCCCCCGCCCTTTCGTACGTGAAATAGGGCAAGGAGTCGGATGGCACCGCCCATTCCGCCCTTGCCGAGAACATGCTAACCCACCACATCTGATTGACCTGCTGCGTCGCTTGTTCGCCCGAATACGCAGAGATCGCGGCAGTGCTTTGAAGTGACGCAAACCCTGCATCGTGTGGGGCGTCCATGGAGGATTTTATGGTAATCGGTGGGTTCAGCATCTTTGCGGTTGCCTTGGTTGTTTTGGTCATCCTGGTGCTGTTTGCGGGTATCAAAACGGTGCCGCAGGGATATCGCTACACGGTCCAGCGCTTCGGCCGCTATATGCGCACGCTGGAGCCGGGGCTCAATCTGATCGTGCCCTTCATCGAAACGGTCGGCGCACGCATGAACGTGATGGAACAGGTCCTCGCCGTGCCGACGCAGGAGGTCATCACCAAGGACAACGCCAGCATCTCAGCAGATGCGGTCGCCTTCTTCCAGGTGCTGAATGCGGCGCAGGCCGCCTATCAGATTACCAATCTCGAAACCGCGATCCTCAATCTCACCAAAACCAACATCCGCTCCGTCATGGGCTCGATGGACCTCGATGAATTGCTGTCGAACCGCGACGCCATCAACGAGCGGCTGCTACGCGTGGTCGACGAAGCAGCCGAGCCCTGGGGTATCAAGGTGACGCGCGTGGAAATCAAGGACATCCAGCCGCCGAAGGATCTTGTCGATGCCATGGCGCGGCAGATGAAGGCCGAGCGCGAAAAGCGTGCGCAGGTTCTCGAAGCGGAAGGCTTGCGCAATGCGCAGATTCTGCGCGCCGAAGGAGCCAAGCAGGCGGCTGTCCTACAGGCCGAAGGCCAGCGGGAGGCTGCATTCCGCAATGCCGAGGCCCGAGAGCGCCTGGCCGAGGCTGAAGCCAAGGCGACGCGCGTGGTGTCCGAGGCGATTGCCGAGGGCAATGTCCAGGCGATCAACTACTTCATTGCGCAGAAATACACCGAAGCCCTCAGCGCAATCGGCTCGGCCGGCAATTCGAAGATTGTGCTCATGCCGATGGAGGCCAGCTCCATCATCGGCTCGCTCGGCGGCATCGGCGCTATCGCCCGCGAAGTCTTCGGCGACAATGGCGATGGCAGCGGCGCGCCACAGCCTCCTCGTCCCCGGACAGGCCCCGCACGCACCACGCCGACGATCAATCCGCTGACATCAAAGGAGAGCTGAAATGTTCGACAATCTCGTCGTCGAACTCGGCCCCTGGAGCTGGTGGCTGGTAGGTCTGATTCTGCTCGCGGCCGAACTGATCCTGCCGGGCTTCTTCCTGGTATGGATCGGCTTGGCCGGCATCATCGTCGGCGCTTTGTCACTGCTTTTCTGGGATAGCGCCTTCTGGGTCTGGCAACTGCAGGGACTTGTCTTCGCCGCGACGGCCGTGATCGTCACCCTCATCGGCCGCCACTATCTCTATAACAACAGCCAGGCCACCGACGAGCCGTTCCTCAACCAGCGCAGCGCCAGCTTGGTCGGACGCACGGCGACGCTCGACCAACCGATCACCGAAGGCCGGGGGCGCATTCGCCTGAACGATACTTATTGGACGGTCAACGGACCGGATCTGCCAGTCGGCACCCGCGTCAAGGTCGTTGCCAGCAGCGGCCGCGACCTCACGGTCGAACCCGTCTGATCAGGCGACGCCGATCCGCAGCAGATCGTGGAAGTGGACGATGCCGACAGGCCGCCGGGCATCGTCGACGACGATCAGCGCCGAGATGTTGTGACGATTGAGTACGGCCATTGCGCCGGTCGCCAGCGTCGTTTCCTTCACCGTCTTCGGATTGCGCGTCATCACCTCGTCCACGCGCATCTCCGCAAGGTTGTTGCCGAGATTGCGGGCAATGTCGCCATCGGTCACAATGCCGCAAAGGCAACCGTCATCATCGACGACGCCGACGCAACCAAAGCGCATTTGCGCTAGCGTCATGACCGCTTCGCGCATGCCCGTGCCAAGCTTGACCAGGGGTACGCGATCGCCCTTGTGCATGATATCGGCGACATGCGAGAGGCTAGCGCCCAGCTTGCCACCCGGATGGAAGGTGCGGAAATCCTCGGCGGTGAAGCCGCGCGCCTCCAGCAGAGCCACGGTGAGCGCATCGCCGATCGCGAGCTGCAGCAGCGTCGATGTGGTGGGCGCCAGCCCGTGCGGGCAGGCTTCCTGTTCCTTAGGCAGCAATAGAACGACATCCGATTCTCGCGCCAGCGTAGAGGTCTCGCCCGATGTAATGGCGATCATCGGGATCGAGAAGCGACGGGAATAGCTGATGATGCCGCGCAACTCCGCACTTTCGCCGCTCCAGGACATCGCGATGATGACGTCGTCCTGCGTGATCATGCCGAGATCGCCGTGATTGGCCTCGACCGGATGCACGAAAAAGGCCGGAGTTCCGGTGGAGGCCAGGCTGGCGGCAAGCTTGTTGCCGATATGACCGCTCTTGCCGACACCGGTGATGATGACGCGGCCGGTGATATCGCCGATGATCTCGACCGCGCGGCTGAAGGGCTCGGCCAGACCATTGGTCAGGGCGCGTTCCAGCGCCTCCATGCCCCGTCTCTCGGTCTCGATCGTCCGCATCGCGGATTCGATCGCACCGTTCTCGATGAGTCTTACAGCTCTCTTATTCATGACGGAGGCCTAACGCTTTTCTGCAAATCTGTCCACCGGAGATCGATTTTGTGCAGCGGAGATCGGCCGTCGCGCCACCAAAGCCAGTTCCGTCACCATGACTCCTTGTAGTCGGCTGGCAAGGAAGCGTTAACCATGGGCCTTTAGTACACTGTTGTTTTACATACACAGCGCAATGCACCATTTTTTAAGCGGTGACGTGGTGAAATTGCGCTGAGGTGAGATATGGAAATTACAGTCAGACCAAAGGCTTACTCGTACATCCGTATGAGTACGGAGCGGCAAATCTCCGGTGACAGTCTTAGACGCCAGTTACAGAACAGCCGCGACTACGCGCTGGCGCATGGTCTCGATTTGGATGAGACACTGCGCGATATAGGCGTTTCGGCCTATACCGGCGCCAACGTCGAAAATGGCGCGCTGGGAAAATTCTTGCAGTTAGTCAAATCTGGGAAGGTTGATCAGGGCAGTTACCTGATTATTGAAAGCCTCGACCGATTATCACGTAAGAACGTGCTTGAAGCGTTGCCGCCATTTTTGGCGATCATCAATGCGGGCATCATCATCGTCACGCTTGCAGACGAGCAAGTCTACTCTCAGCGCACGATTGAGAACAATCCATACCAGTTAATGGGCAGTCTCGTTGTGATGATCCGGGCGAACGAGGAAAGCAGCACAAAAAGCAAGCGCATCCAAGAAGCCATGACAAAGATGCGCGAAGCTGCGATGCGTGGCGAAAGCCGGTACAATATCAACCTCCCGTCATGGATCGACGCTAGCAAAGGCGTTAAGGGCGAAATTACCTATAAGCTCAACCACCATGCTGCGACGGTAAAGATGATTTACGAGTTGGCGGCCGAAGGCTTAGGCCAGATGGAGATTTGCCGCATTTTGCACCGAGAGAACACTCCGGTTTTCAAGAAAGCGAAAGCTGGCTGGCATCAATCCGCAGTTAGTCACTTGTTGAACTACCCCGCCGTGATCGGCACATATCAGCCAAAAGAGCATCGGAACGGCAAATATTTCGACGCTGGACCGCCACAGAGGAACTTCTTTCCCGCCGCGATCGATGAAGACCTTTATCTTCGTGCGATGAAGGCGAAAAAGGCCCGCCCTCATAGAGGCCGCAAAGGCGAAACGTTCACCAACCTGTTTCAGGGCATGGTCACATGCGGGGTTTGCCAGGGTTCGATGACGCTCTATTTCGGTCGAAAAAAGCAGCAAAAGTACCTGCGCTGCTATAACCGAATGCGAACATTCAAACGCTATGGGGAAGAGAAAAAACAGCATCAGTGCACGAGTGGCAAAGGCATCAACTATGATCGTCTTGAAACTGCCATGCTGGATTTCGTGCCAGAATTTCGATTGCACGAGATTTTCAAAATTCAGGACGACACTGGCGACCTCAACGTGATCGCGAGACGGCTGATCGATATCGAGGCCGAGTTTAAGGCCCTCGACCAGAAAAACACGTCGCTGATTGAAGAGATATCGACTGCACCGAAAAACCTCCGGCACCTCTTCCACAAGCAGTTGGATGCCAATTCTGAGAAGCAAAAACAACTCGAAGCCGAGCAAGTCGATTTAGAAGCGCAACGCGCTGGCATTCTGACGGCGAACAAGGCCAAGATGGATATCGAAGCCGAGATTGCAGAAGAACGCGCCCGCTGGACTACTTTGTCAAAAGAGGACCTTTATCGGTCACGATCTCGCGTGCATTTCGCTTATAAGCGTTTCATTCAGATGATGACGTTTGACCCTGAAACGCAGGAAGTGACCGTAATCATCGCGAACGGCCTTCGCGCGCACAAATTCAAATACGGGAAACTCACAAAGAGTTTCGATGCAGTCGCGGCGGGCTTCATCAACGACAAGCCCGGTTCAATGCGGCCTGAACATTTCGTGACCGATATACGTCTCGAACGCGATGATGAGAAAAACTTGCTGCCCAACAGCCAACGGGATTTGGCCGATGGCTTAGCAGTGGTCAAGACGCTCCTTGATGCAAAAGAAAATGGATCTCTGCCAAATCCAACTAATCCGCGTCTCAACGATCCCGATGTGATTGGAATGAAAGCCGAACGTCAGGCTCGTGCTGAGGCGTGGGGCGCTGATCGTGATCGGCGACGGGCCGAGAAAAACCGCTAATCGCCAACGACGCGAGGCGCATCGATCCCAAGGATACGGATTTTCGATCGGGAGATCAAAGCATGGCTATCTGATTTCTTAATCAGTTGGGCCATGTGCGCTATGTCTGTGCTAAAATTTGCTGATACGCCCGTTAGAGAGTAACCGAGCAATCATCAATTCCAGCTCGTTGGGCGAAAGGGACTTCGCGTATTCACGATTATACCGAAGAGTGGAATCTTTAAGTTCCATGTTCCCACACTCTTCTGTTGCGTCGACAAACCGCAACCTCGCCGCCTCGACCGAAAGCTCGGGCCGGTTGAAAAACAACTTGATACGGGCCGCGTGCATCGCCTTAGAAAGGGGATCAGTTGCCATCGGAATTGGAAGATTATGGTTTTAAAATATTGATTTAGAAGAATATAATGCATGCTTGACAATGTGCTACTCAATCGAGGTTGTACTTTGGAAGATCGAGAGGTTGAGTCAAGGTTTGTCATCGCTATTGCCCGAGACTATTGTGAGCGTTCTCAATGGAGGCATAGCAATGGGTGATCGGGTATCACCTGAGGTTCGGTCTAAAATAATGTCTAGGATACGGGGAAAGGACACATCCCCGGAAATGAAAGTTAGGCGTTGCGCCCACGCCTTAGGCTTTCGCTTCAGGCTACATGTTGCGGGGCTACCTGGACGACCGGACCTGGTATTCCCGAGTCGTAGGAAGATAATTTTCGTTCATGGATGTTTTTGGCATCGCCATACCGATTGTAAACTCGCGACTACTCCTCGCAGCAATGTCGATTTTTGGCAGGGAAAATTTCAACGCAATCTTGCCCGAGATATTGTTATTTTAGAGAAATTGCATGCCCTTGGATGGAAGGTATTGGTGATATGGGAATGTCAAATTAGTAACGATACCGCTCTCGCAGAGATAATTAAGTCCTTTCTTTTAGCAGAATTTGCGTCCTCCACAGAGTCGCCTTAGTTAACGTTTTGTTATCAACGTTGAAATTGCTCTCAACAGCAGAACAAATTGAAATTTTGCTCTCCCATAGGTGGTTTCCCCGTTGACGTGATCCGGAAAATGGATGACCCTCTAGGTTGAGGAGGGGTTATGCAAAAACCGGCCCAGTTTAGAGCGATATTTGCGGAATTGCGCAGCGGGTTGGGGCCGGATATACCAGCGAAACAACTTGCTCAAATCGCAATCCTTATTATGCGAGCGTATCGGGATGCGAGCGAAGATGTAGATGGCTGGGGAGTTTCCACCGAGAGTCGCGCGTTCCAGACACTCCCGGTGGATGAAGCGATGAAAGATGGAGGCTGGAGGGTTCTTGAGTTTGAAATCCGACGGTACTCAAAGATCGACGATATTGGCTTGAATGCAACTTTGGCGCTACGCGCCGCAATTGAGAAGTACTTGGGGCCAGCATGGAGACATCATCAATTACCGCCGGATCGGCTCTAGCCGCGAAAGAGCACATGCTCTCCGGAAAGCCGTTAACGCGTATGGAAGCCCTTGTTCTGTTCGGTCTCTCCAACTTACCGGAGCTGGTCTATGAGATGCGCCAACAAGGTTTCGTTGTGAAGAACCGTAAGGTCCCATATGCGACAGCAATGGTTCGCATTAATCAGCATGCGGTGTTAAAGCCGCCCGCAAACCTGCCAATTAGAGAAATTTTGTTCACGGAGTATTGGGTGAACAAGTGAAGAGAAGCTTTTCTCTTCGGCAGAGATTTATTTTAGCACTCATAAGTGGCGGAAAATGTGCGTTATGCGGAGAGCGCTTGCGTAAAGGTTTCCATGCTGATCATGTTCATCCGTTTTCTCGTTATGGAAAAACAGTTCTCTTGAACGGTCAAGCGCTCTGCCCGAAATGCAACTTAAGCAAAGGATCGAAGATGGTGAAGCTTAGACCGTGGCAGAATGACGCCCTGCAAAAAGCTATGGCATGGTTGATCGAACGTGCCGAGGACAAGCATTTTCTCATTAATGCTGCACCCGGAGCCGGTAAGACCATCGCTGCTTGTACGATAGCTAAAAGGTTGATTGATGAAGGTCACATTGATCGGGTTGTCGTAATTGCGCCACGAGTGGAAGTCGTTCGGCAATGGGCCAAGGACTTTTATGCAATAACCGGTCGATACATGGGTCGGGTAACAAGCGACGAGAAAATTGAACTTGACGTCTGTGCAACTTGGGCCGCTGTTCAAAATCTACAGGACGCGTTTCAGGCTGTCTGTGGGGCGTCACGGGTGCTGGTAATATGCGACGAGCACCATCACGCCGCGGTACAGGCTGCTTGGGGAACTGGTGCGACCTCCGCATTCTCGGACGCGAAATATGTCATCGTCTTGACTGGTACGCCAATACGGTCTGATGGGAAGAAGTCGATCTGGATGGCGTATGACGACGCAGGTCAGATCAATCATCCCGAAGACGGAACATACACACTTAGTTACGGCGAAGCAGTTGATCTTGACTATTGTAGGCCCGCCACTTTCCATCGCCATGAAGGGCACTTCACTGTTGATCTCGAAGACGGTGAAACAGTCTCGGTGTCCAGCAAAGAAAAAGCTCAACTGAGCCCCACATTAAACCGCATTCCTGGACTGCAGAGGGCGTTGAATTTTTATCGCCTTGCATGCACTCCTCAATTTGAGGCTGATGGCAAAACGCCCCGAATTGATGGCTATCAGGCAACGATGATTGAATGGGCAACCGCTAAGCTTAATGACCTTCGTTACCGCATGCCTAACGCGGGCGGCCTGGTAATCGCGCCATCGATCGAGATGGCCGAATATATGGTGAAATTGATCGAGTTGGTCGAGGGTGAAACCCCTGCAATCATACATAGCCAAATGCAAAACGCGGAAAATCGCATTGAGGCATTTAGGCACACAGACCGACGTTGGATTGTATCCGTCGCCATGATCTCGGAAGGTGTTGATATCGCCAGGCTGAGGGTTCTTGTATATCTACCCCACGCTCTAACCGAATTGGCGTTTCGTCAGGCTGTTGGTAGAGTAGTTCGCACTAGTGGTCCAAATGACGACACTCGCGCTTATGTGGTAATGCCGTCGTTTGACGTGCTGGAGGCATTCGCTCGCAGAATTGAAGACGAAATGTCTCCTTCTAAGCGCAAAGCTGAAGAACCTCCAAAAACGAAAATTTGCCCCGATTGCACGAGCGAAGTTCCAATTAAGGAAAAGTTCTGCGAGGTGTGTGGCCACGAGTTTCCGGAGAAGGAAGGTCCAGAGCGTTTTAAAGAGTGCAGACAGTGCGGTGGCTTAAACCCATTGCGTGCAAAAAGTTGTGAACATTGCGGTAGTTCCTTCGCTGCGGCTTTCGTTTTGACGCTCGATGAGGCGTTGCGCGCAGGTGCTATCGTTCGAGGAATGGATGTCGAAGAGGAGGAGGTGCGAGAGGCGGAAGCAATCGCCGCCCCGGTTCGAAAGCTCGTTATGGCAAGCGGCGATGAAAAGCTGGTCAAGGTCATAAAGCAACTGCCTGAGGAGAGCTGGGCCAGATTGAAGCGATTGCTCACAGACCAGGAGTAGATGCGCTTCAATTTATCCGGATGTTTTTGCTTTCCGAGGCGTCGTCGCATGTCCGTAGACGTGAGTGCTTAGCCATTTGTTTGTCAGTGCACCTATCAGCATGCCGGCATGAACGGCACTAGCGTTTTTGTGTAATTTCGACACTCCAAGAAGACTTGCATATTTTGTACCGAAATGAGCCGTTAGGGCTACAGCTATCGCGTCGGTAGACTGTGACGGCTGAAAAGAGAGATTTTTGGCAAGGTTTGTGCCTGCCTCGCTGATTTTGTCCAGTAGCGTAAACGGTCGGGTGCCCCCAGGTCCGGCATGACACCAAACATCTTGCATGCGTTCGACATCAACGGTACTTAAATATGAGCTTAACCTTTCGAGCTCCTGATCAATCCGCTCAAGTAAATTGATTGAAACAAAAGATTTGAAGCTGATGAAAGATTCCGGATCGAGTGGAAGAATGTGGATTGATTTCGGAGTTCCGAAATAAAGCCGCACACTCCAAACTGGCTGGCCGATTTCAAACGAGTTCGCTAGCTCGAATCGAACGCCACTTTTGAAATGGAAATTTGGTACTGCAAATCGAAAAGTCCGCTTCGACGGATACTGACGTCCGGCGATATGCGGCGGGGTCCTCGTGGGTGGTGCAACTTTTCCGTTAGATAGGCGGATTCGATCGGACACATGAGGCAATTCGTCTTGGTGTGTCAGCATCATTGCCTGTCCGATAAGGTATGAAATAGTCGGAGGTACGGCGTTTCCGACCATTCGCAGCTTTTGGGTATATGTTTCTCCATAAAATTGAAACGTTATTGGGAATCCTTGGAGGCATGCGCGCTCTCTTACAGTCAAGCGCCTATACACATTCGCGCGCGCGGGCTGCTGGATAATTATACTTTCGCGCGATACGCGAGTGCATGTGGCGGTGATCGTTCTTGCCGAACGAACTATAGGGTCCGGAAATGGCATGGCATTGTATATCGGATGATGTAATTTCGCCGCCTGATTGATGCGAATTTCTTCTTCGTTAAGCTGAACCTCTTCTTCGTGATCATGAAGGTCACTTTTATTTAACGTTATTCCATAAAGAGGATCAGTGATAACAACTTGGCTCAACGAAGTTACGACTTCACCCAAGGTTACGGGAGCCAGCTTTTCCTGATAGGAATTGAGAAGATCGAAGTTAAAGTTTCCTACGATGCAGCGCTGCCTTCGTTGCGGAAGGCCAAACTTTTCCATGTTTAACACGGACATGGTCATCGGTAGATGCCGGAACTCTTCCAGCCGTCCACCAACGACGGCCTCCCGTTGAATGATGGTAGCTACACGCGATACATTCTCCATTGCCCAGTATCGCGGCTTGAGATGATCCACGATCCGCAAGAAACACTTTATATCTTCAAGTCCGTCTTCAATGTCACCTGTGCCGCCCCGATTAGCAAATGAGAATTGAGTGCAGGGCGGGCTGCCGACAACGATATCGATTTCGTTGGGAAGCTGATCAAGCGATAGGCGTCTGATATCGACAGTATGGGCAACATGCTTATTGTTGAGAAAATTTGTTTCGTTGGCGATTGCCCAGCGTTCGTAGGATGCCACTACCTCTATGCCCGCGAGCTTCAGTCCCAAAGACCAGCCACCAACACCGGAATACAAATCGATTGCTCTCAATTTATTAGCCCATATCTCTATTCGGAACCTGTGAGGATCTAGACTGAAGTGGCAGGAAGCACAAGATCCTTTGTGATAGGATATTTGATTAAACACATACTGGAACTGTTGAACTCAGGTAGGTATAGGCCGCGGTAGCGACTGCGGCACCTACGCAACTGACGATCCCCACAACGAGGAGCGCGATACGGTGCCAACAAATTCGCCAAGTCACCCCATTAAACGTTGACGTAAACTCCTTTCCCAGATCGGCATAATCCGTTTGAAGTTTTGCTTTCTGCCGATTCACTTCACCCGCAATGGCGGACAGCGTAAGCCACTGATTAATAAGAGCTAATACCAAAAGCACAACAAAGACCCATGCGCCCGCGATGATGGCAAAGTTCGCCCACGACATAAGACAGGAGGTTGGCTCCTTCATTTGGGTTGCTACGATAATGGTCGCAGCGGGAATTCCGAGCAACTGCCCTTGTACGTCAACTATAGTTTTGTGGACTTTTGCAGTGAATTCAAGCTTCGCGGCGGCCAGCTCGCTTCGCACCTTTGAATACGAGAAGCTAGAGGCAAATAACCGATAACCGTTCTGGATGTCGTCGTTGATCGCATCTAGGTTGGTTAGGAGATGCCGAAGCCTATCTTCACGGGGCAACGACTGGACCATCCTTACTATCGAGGCGTTTAGGATGCCGAGTTTCTGGTCTCGGTGCGTCTCGCTCCTGAAGAGTTCAACGAACCTGGCAGTGTGCCCAACATTTACCTCTTCCAGTAGCTCGCTTTGGTAGAGCGCGGGGACAATAAGCTTGCTTTCACCTACGAAGATCATCTCACGGCGGATGTAATCGACGAACGTTGCGGCCTCTGAGATCACAGAAAGCACCGCTAAAACCTGACGGTAAAGTGTCTGCAAGCGATGAGGCGGCTTTGTGTTGCGCTCTATCTTTTCCTGAATGACAAAATAGTTTGAGGGCTCCTTGAAGCTGGCGTCTGGAGAACGTAACAGATCATTAAAATTGTCAGCGAGTATGCCCAACCCTTGACGCGGCGTACCCGCTTCGATGCGAATCGTGTCGCCGATCTTGCACGAGGAGACGTCGTCTAACAGCGAAAGCCCGGTGCTTCGCGCTTCTGCCGTATCCGTTTCCAACCAATTTAGAAAACTTTGAATGTGTTCCGTGGAAACGGTGAGCACGCCTTCTCTGCTACCGGAAACGAACTCGGTGTTTTGATACAGTGCAAGAAGTTGTTCAAACTTCAATCGTTCCATCGCTGAATTCGTCTTCCAGGTCTTGGACCATCGTTGACGGCAAGTTGGTAATCAGCAACGATTGCGCATCCTTATCATAGACGATTTGGCCTGTGGCAATAGCATCTCGGTCAAAATCGAGCGTCCAATTCTTGGTGGAAGCTTTTATTCTGGTGAGAGCTCGGAGTGCTTGGGCATGAGGGACGAAGTTGTCATTTAGGCCGAGATCGGTATCTGACAGGGCATCGTTAAGCGGCTCAGGGTCGGTGGGCACAAGCTCATTGGCTAATGCTGCCAATGATAGTTCCTCGCGCTGCTTGGAATATCGCTGGCATATTTCTTTTGCCCGCTTGAGGAAATCCTCCCTCGCACCGGGAGTCATACCTCTATCAGTTGTAAATTTTTTCAATGCGTCGATTAGGCGGCGCGTGTCCTCGCGCTCCTGAACGAAAGCATCACAGCCGAGGAAGTCACGAAAGTAGTCGGCAACGTTGCCCTTGCCTTTGAGGAAGCTGATATAGCGTGCCTCTCCCGCTAGCCATGCCGAGATTCCGATTCTGCCGGCAAAGCGAAACCCATCGATATCAAGATGCTTGACGTCACGGACCCCCAAGTCATTTGTCAGTGCCGCACCTAGTTTGTCGGTGATGATTGCGACAAGAAGGTAATGACTTTCTGAGCGAGTAAAATGAGCAAAAAAAACGTGACCTCCTTGCGCTGCACCTCGGGTGCCGGCTTGAAGTCGCAACGTCTCCATCATGGAGGCAGTGAGTGTGGCAAAGTCTTTTAGGCCATCGTCGACATAACTTCGCAAATGCTTCTGCGTGGGAAAGTTGTCGGCATTGGAAGAAAATCGGCCATGCGATTTTGACCCCCGACGTCCATATAGTTCATAAAGCGTGTCAATAACCCGCTGAGCTGTCGTGCCGATTGCTAGTGGCTTTTCAGCGAGACGGACTGAAAACCCTGCCCCGTCACGGACTAAGTCGTGAACCACTGCGCTCACAATAATATTCGACACCAACCACCTCCCTGCTCAACTCTGCTGAGAGTAAAGCTGAGTCGTACGCAACCATCAAGCGCCTACCGCCTAGTTGTCATGCAGGATTAGTAGGGCGTGCATCGTCCTGCGGTTCCTGAGTGCTGTCGCACCGGCGAGGGAGCGGGGGAAACGCTATAGCTAGTTGGATGCGGACTTTGAGAGCAAGATGTGTATCGTTGATCGGCTTGGCGACAAGGGGCATTGCTCTCTCAGATGGCCTTCATGATTGTATGCAGTCGGCGACACTTCCGCACAAGCTCATTTTGCGGCGATGGAAGTCACGCCTTTAGATAGTTGGAGAACGCAAGTTCAACGGCTATTGCTTTTTCGTAATCCGCGAGCAGCAACTGCCAGTTCACGGTGTGTCACGCGATGGCAGTTCGCGCAAAGGCACTGCAAATCCTCAAGCATTGTGACATGATCTTCCTGCATGTCTTTGACCTGAACCTTGGCATGATGAACCTCGATGCAGGCAGCGGCCACGTCGGACTCGTAGTGCTCGGCCGGTTTCATGTTGCACCGTTCGCAATAGAGAAAGCCATGCTCCGCAATGAACGTGGCCTTCTTCTCATCGGATAGTCTTGGATCGCGTTCCCTGCGCATGTGGATGACAAGTTTTAGCATGCCCTCGCGCATGCCGCTGTCGCCACCCATCGGAGGCAAAACACTTTGTGCTTCTGCGACTTCCGCCGGAGTGGGAAGTGGTTCATTTTTCGGAACTATCAGGTATCCTGCGGTCTCAATAATTCGGAAGCTCGGCTGGCCCCATCCAGCATTGAAATGCTCTGGTAGGGCTTTGATCCCCAGCGCCTCTTCCAAAGCCAGCCCGAAGACCTTCTTCGGAGCAAGTCTCACTCCATCGTCCAGCAAAACGTCATAGTCTCTTGACTCACTGAAGTTCGGAGCATCTTCATTCGAACGCAACCGCTCGACCGCTCTGTCAATATGTAAAGAAGTGACCTTGCCTTGCTCCTCGGCGCTTAATGTATTAACACTGAGCTTGTTTTCCCAATCCAGGAGCTTGAGCGTCGATTGGATGCTCGTGTACGAGTGGCCTTGCGTTTCAATACGTAGCGCCTTCGTTGAGTTGCCGCCTAACACTCCGGCCGCTTGCCCCCAGTTCTTTGCCCTGGATCTGATTAATGTAACGGCTTGGTCATCGCTTAGTCCGGAAAGCTCGCTAGCCTCCACGAGGAGCCGCTTTTCCAAGGGCATTTTTCGTGCCGGTTGACTATCAAGCAAGACGCGGGCGATCGCTGGTTGAACGGAACTCTCGCTCGCCCGCAAACGCCGGACTATCGTTAGGAGCGCCTTTTCGTAGTCTGTATTTCGCGGTGGCCTCCCTCCTGTTGCACCGCCACGGCTATATAGAAGCACGTCGGCGCCATCCAATTCGATCCGTGCATCATAGCCGCCGGCTAATTCGCCGTCTGAAATAAAGTAAAGCAATTCCCTTCTGCTCCACTGCAAACATAGTGTCGGTTTATAAGATTTTGAGCGGACATCGCGTTCGCCGAATGTGCCAACTATAAGAGTCGCTTTCACCTGCGTCGAGCCAATAAAGGGTTGTCAGGATACGGCTCCAAATCGGTCACTCATTCAAGCCGAGCTTGTGTCGGCTTCTGGCTGCATACCCGCCAGTTTCTCAGAATTGGAAGGAAAGCCGAACATCACAAAACATACATTTTCTTAGGTTTCGGCCCTCACCGCCGCTAACCGATTGCACCTGCTGAGCAATTTCCCGCTGGCAATTAATGCTCGCCCTTCCGGTGCATCGGAAACATAACGAAAGGCATGAAAATGCTGCTTTTTGTGAGGTTCGGGCGTGAAGCAGGCGAGAGTTTTGACAGATGCGGAGTTCAAGCGACTGCTGGCGGTGGTCGCGCAGATGAAGTACGCAGAGCGCAACCGGCTAGCGTTGATGCTGTCGCATCTAGCGGGCCTTCGAGTGGGCGAGATCGCCGCGCTGGCTGTGCGTGATGTCATCGACAGCGATAGTAAGGTGCGGGAGCAATTGCGGCTAGGCGCCGAGATCACCAAAGGCGGCCATGCCCGCGTGGTGTTCATGAACGACAAACTACGCCGAGAGATCGAGCGATATGCTGGCGAATACCTTGGCGACCGTGCTGACGATGCGCCGCTGCTGATGACGCAGAAGCGCACGGCGTTTTCCCCAAACGCGCTCTGTCAGTTGATGGGTCAGCTTTACCGGAGCGCCGGTCTCGACGGCGCGACCTCGCACAGCGGTCGCCGCTGGTTCATCACACGGCTTGCCCATTCCGGTGTCAGCCCGAAGGTCATCATGACACTGGCAGGCCATCGCAATCTGACGACGACGCAACGTTATATTGAGGTACGCGACGAGATGATGAAAGCGGCAGTCGATTTGCTGTAATCGGGTGTCCCCATTGCGTAACACCGCATGCCCAAAGATTTGCGCAGCATCCAATAGTAGTGGCCTTAGAATGAATTCTCGTTCATACCGTGTCTCGGTAAGCGTATTACTTGCGGGGGCAAGATGCAAAATAATGATCTTCAAGGCTTTTACAAAGCCTTGAGCGTGGAACCGTCGTCGACGGCTGAAGAGATCAAAGCAGCTTACAGGCGTCTTGCAAAAGCAACTCACCCGGACGCCTCCGGTGCAAATACGGCCGAAAAATTCCATCGGATTTCTGCAGCCTACGATGTTCTCAGCGATCCGATCAAGCGGGCTGAATATGATAGTTCTGCGTATCAGACGACGACGCAGGAAGCAAAACATCACCGCATCGATCCAATTTGCTGTTCTCGCTGCGGCAAGATCACCGCTCAACCGCGCTATGTTGTATTTTTCCGTGTCTATAGCTTCCTCTTTGCCACTGTCCGCAAACCGGTTCAGGGCATATTCTGTGCGGCCTGCGCCAAGAAGGAAGCGCTTAAGTCGTCGGCAATCACTCTTTTCACCGGCTGGTGGGGAGTACCGTGGGGGCCGCTGTATTCAGTCGGCTCGATCCTGATAAACGGCTTCGGCGGCAAGCACGAGCAGAAGTCCGACGAACGCATGATTTGGTACAATGCTCTCGCATTCCTGTCTCACGGCAACCTGCAACTTTCTTATGCATTGGCGACACTATCGAAACTTGCAGGTGATAAGAGCATCGCAAGCGATGCATCGGAATTAGCGTCGCAACTGGAAAAGGCCGGGGCCAACACTCGACAGTCGGGTTTGAAAAATCCGTGGCGGTCGTCCCTCACGACCATCGCCATTCACGTCACCATGGCATTCGCCTTACCTGGAGCCGTTACCGCTATGATCATTGCGGACAGTGAAGGGCCTGCGAGAACATACACGGCTACGACGCTCTATTCCCCACCACCGACAAAAGCTAATTACCCATCCCGACAAACGGCACCCGCTCAGAATGTGCCGACCTGCGCGCAGGCGCCGTACAACGGTGAACTTCTTCAAGCCAATCTGCTTGATGCCACGGAAGGACATGCTCTGGAAATTCGCAACGGTGCTAGTGGCAATGCCATCATCAAATTGCGAGAGGCGTCAACGAACAGGATTGTCGCGGCGTTTTTTGTCCGTAGTAATCAAACGGCACAGATCAACGGTATTCCGGACGGTATGTATAAGGTGCAATATGCCTTCGGAGATAAGCTGGACATTGCATGCAGGAAGTTCGTTGAGCTGGACGGTGCTGGACAGTTTCCCGGCGTGCAATCGCTTCAAACCAAGCAGACCGCGACTCAGGTTGAGACGCAAGTTTTGTCATACACGCTGTACGCGGTTCCCGCGGGGAATGTGAGGCCACAGACGATTTCCGCGCAGGATTTCGAACGTCCTTAGTGATCCTTGGCGCATCGCCCGGCTTGTTTATTCCGACGTCAGCACTCAATGAACGCGGACCGAAAGCCGCCGCGTATCATATCGAGCAAGCCCGCAAGCAGACGGCTTTCCATTTTTCGGTTGGGCTTAGGTTCGTCCAGGCGGTCAGCGTCCGCGATCCAGTCAAGCACATCCCTGCACTGTGCCTGCTCGAGCCTGAAGCGGCGAAGCTGTTCTTCAAGCTCTGTTGCCTTGATCTCAATGTCGTTGAGGTCGCCGACGATCGTTTCGCGCAAATGAGCAACGACCTCTTCCGGCACATTCCGGTCACGAGCGCTCATTGATGTCAGATAGCTCGGCCCCTTGCCGAGCATCCGCGTGGAAAACTCCACCTTGCTCTGCACCAACCTAGCTCGATGCATTCGCTCGTAAACCTCTTTCAAAAACTCGATATCGTGCGCCATGTCCCGCCTCCCTTGATGTCTTCGGTTCCAGCCTATTTGGCGCGGGTCTGCGCTGCTTAGGACTAAATACCTAGACTATTTATTGGGATGTGCTGCTCCGACAGCAGCAGGGAGAGGACATGGAACAGAACCACAAGGAACGCCGCCAACGGTTGCGCGACAGCTATATTGAGACGGCAAGGCAGATGCAGCCGAACGCGTTCGTCACGCTGACTACGAATAGCACGGGCGACGTATTGGAGATGACGCGATTGATTGGCCGATTTTGCGGCATGATGGACCGTGAGCTATGCGGGCATAAATGGCATACCCTGTCGGCCGCAGAACGCACGGACGGTATATTTTTCATCGAGCATGTGAAAACGAATATTCACGCGCATGGGCTGTTGAAGTTTCCCGATCGCCCCTATGATAATCTGCCCGCACTGACCGCGCTCAAATGGAACCGATTGACCCGCGCCGGCGAGACCAATTTCCAATCGATCTACGATGCCGAAGGCGTCGCAAACTATTGCACCAAGGAAATCGGACGCTCGACGTTCGACGGGGACCAGGTGGTTCTCGTCGGCCAATTCATGAAGCACTGAACCATAGACCCGCAACGAACCGTGTGGCCACGCCTGCGTTGCATTTCTTGCGGATCGATTATCTGGACATTCCGTTGCAGCTCTCCGTAGAGCCGCAATGGAATTCTATCAACAGATGATAAACGGTCCAGAAGAACCATCGATATCGTTCGGAACGAATGGACCCAGCATTCACAGTGCCGAAGATGACAGATACTCAAGTATCAAGACTATCAAAAAACCTACCGAATGATCCGTCCGGATCGAAACTTCCCCCGAAGATAAAATCATCCCATTGCTTCCGACACCGAACGCGGCGGCATTGCGTGAGCCTCTGCAAAGCGGAGCGACGCATTGTATAGAAAAAACAAAATGATATACGCCTTTAACGTCGCTTAACCGCCGCCCTTCATAGTCGCTTCATAATTATGAAGGACATACTACTTGGCGGATTTCCATCTCAAAGCCTCTCGTATTCACGCCTATAACCGCCAGCGCGGGAGATGCTGCTATTGCGGTAATCCCATGTGGGAAGCAGCGATAGAACCACTCGACGAAGCAAAAAAGCGGTTTGCGGAACCTCGGCTCGAAAAGTGGTTCAAAACGCCGGATGCCCTTCTTGAGAGTTTTCGTTGCACCGCGGAGCATTGCATCGCCAGATCAGATGGCGGAACCGATGCTCCCGACAATATTGTCGCTGCTTGCATGCTCTGCAACAGTACCCGAATGAGCATGGATGTGGGGGCCTTTCGGAAAAAAGTCAGATCGACGTTCTTTCACATGGAAGCCGGCCACGACCGATCGGTAGTCGACGGTCAATGGCGGGATAACGTCGCATATGATTTCCGGTGGCACGTTACACTGTTCATTGAAGAGCGGGACTTCTGGGTGGAGATTTTCTGCCAGCAAGATCTTCCTTATGTGAAATTCACCAAGAACCATTGGCATATCAAGCGCAATGACAGCCTGGTCTATCCTCGTTTTGACGGCTCCCTTCAAAAGGCTGACCTTCAACAATTCTATGTTGACTGTGAGGTAATTGAAGGAACTCGCATAATGTTGGAAAACACCTCACACGAAACCGTATTGCGTAAACACTTTGCAGACAAAATTTACGTTTAGAATAACCTGTGTTTAACCATCAACAACGTTGAGAAATATACAGGATGGATTTCCAATGGACAAAATTGTTTCGTCGTGGCACATGAATTCTTGTCTTCGGGCGAGGTAATTGCTTCACCTCTTCTTTAGTCGGCTGAAGTCGACTGGTTGTTGTGCTGCCGTTTTGCGGGCGACATTTCATTTCGGATGTCGGTTCGCGGGCGGTGTTTCAACCGGATGCCCCAAGGGGCACCAAAAAAGAGGAAAGACAGTTATGGAAACGAAGACCAGTTCTTTGACAATTGCAGAGTGGGCCAAGGAGCCGGAAGACGTCTTCGCGGGTGCAAGCATCGTGATGACGGCGACGGCAAACCTTCACCAGCTTCAAACCAAGGTGGAACTTTCCACCAAGGAGCTGCTGGTGACGGCAGTCGTCTTCATAAAAACCGTTATGCGTGACAAGCGCAGGATGAATGAATTCGACATCCTTGCACGAGCACGCGGGATCACTCCTCCCAAAAATTTCGACCCCTCAAAGGCCGTAAACGGGAAGGTAAACCCCATGCTATTCGTGTCGCGTGCCCTGATCGGCGAAATAGTCGATGGGAAGTGGATGCCAAGTGCGTACGCGGCAAAGAACTTCCCCAATGCACTTCGCTGGTTGATGGCTAACGCCACGGAAGAGTTGGACTTTGACGGCATCATGTCGGTTCTTGAAAATGCAAAGACGAAAGTCGGTAGAGACAAGACCATCAAGGGCGTCGAAGCGGCCAAGGCGATGGATCGTGCAGAGCACGGCGCGAAGCGCAATAGCACCAAGACGTACACAGTCTCTGTGCCGCGCGAAGTTGACCGGCTGAAGCCGATTGCAACGTTCAACGCTGATGAAGCCTTGTTCCCTGTGGATGATAACGGATACGGCGTTTGCACGATCCGCAAACTCGATGACGGTAAGTTCGGTATCTATTTCGGTAGTGCCGAAAATGCCGAAGTTGCTGGTATCATCTACGATGGATTCAAGGAACATGAGACTGACCTGCAGTTCACTTCGCCTGTGACGAAGTCTCTGACGAAGTCGAACTTTCGCCCACAAGCGGCAGCGTCTGCGGCTGTCTAAGGAAACAAGAGTGGGGGTGTAACAGCCCCCACTTTTCTTTTTTGGGGTTTTCATGAGCAAAATATCAGAGTGGACCAAACTATCGTTAGAGCGCGACCTCGCGTCGTTGGAGAGCGATCCAGCTTTTCAACTTTCATCTAATGATATGAGACAATACCTGGGGCGCGATTACTATGCGTACGAGAAGGCAGTCGCGCAGCGCGAGACTATCGATCCGCGCGACCTAATAGACAATTTCACCACTGACCTCGCTGATCAAACTGAAGCGCTATTAAAAGAGGTGCGACTTGCACTTAACGCGGCCCGTATCGTTCTTGGCAGTGAGACGCAAAAGCAACTGAACACCCGACAGGAATTCATAATTCGTGCGCAAGATCTAGCAAACCAGTGGGAAAGCGAAATCGGTGGTGATGGCTTGGCGGAGACTGGCCGTGAGCAATACGCCTACCTGTTTACATCGGTCACTTATGACGACCCGACAGACGCGTATTACGATGTTAATCGAGCCCTTGAAAGCACTCCCATCTACCGTCTCGTGAAAGCTGAGGATTACCAGCCTAATCGGTTCTCGACAGTCAACGGAATTCAGACGCGGTATCTTCACAGCCTGCTCCACGAAGACGCACCAGAGTTTACGGAAGAGCAACCTGGATTTCTCCAAGCGCGCTTACAGGAATTCAAAAAGAGAATTTTGTAGTGATTGATGGCCGAGACGAATTATTGCGGCAATCGATGCCGCGGTTGAACTTCGCGATTTCATCGCTCATGATGTCTTCTCCGATTACAACGGTGATACGTTGTCCGCCCGTGTTGCCCCAATATAAGTAATCTATAGACCGTAGTCCTCGTAGATTGTCCGTGCGCGAAGCTGCTCAAGCGCAGGGTATTTCCGGCACTGATGATCGAAGATGCGCTGCACGGTGGCCGCTGACTCGGGCAGTCGCAGTCGCGGCACGCGCCCGATGAGGGGCAAAACGGAAATCTCGTCTTCACCTGCGATCCGGCCCGTCAGGGCGGCAGCTTCGATATAGGCGCCGATGGGCATGATCGGCGCAAAGCTCTCATCCCGTATGAGCTTCATGCCGATCTTGGCGTCCAGCCGCAGCAGGTCAGATATCCACACCGCCTGAAACACTGGCCTGCCATTGTCGAGGTTATGCAAGATATCGACCGCATGGCCATTGCAGCGGCTACGGGTGACGATGACGGTAGCCGATCCTTTTGGATCGATCAGCTTTAGCACCGGAACGGTATCGCAGCGAGCTTTGGCGTTTTCCTCAAGCTGCCGCATGACGGCTTCGGGAAACAGCTCAGTCATCCGTCCCGGCTCGTCCATCTCAAGGACCTTGAATTCCCGGCAGTCTTCCAGCGCAAACAGCATCAGGGCCCGCCAGGACAGCGCCGAGAAATAGGACCGTTCCTGTATGCGGCCATCCGCTTCATAGCATACCCAAAATGGCCTGCCGCCTTGGATGCGGTAGAGAGATCGGCCATTGACGTGCGGGTCGCTCATGAAGAGCAAGGCAAGATCGATCTGTGTTTGGGATAGCTGGGAAGTTTGCGTCTCGTTTTCGCTGTACCGATGCATGCTGTCTCCGCAGTTTGCGGGCGCAGCAAAGTTCCATCGGACGAAAAGGGCGAGCGAAGAGGCGGCGCGGTGAACGCAAAACCCAATCACCGGCCCAGCGTCATCCATATCCGGCAGGGGTGAAGAAAGTGAAAAGGTGCTCCCGCGCGCCGGGCGCTGCCACAGGGGCGCATAGACATATCAAGGAACGCGGCGAAGGGCGAAAGCGCAGCGCGGCAGCACTCAGACCGAGACGCGCGCCGTTGACGCTCCAGTGGACCCTGAGGCAGAAAGCACGACCCCATAAGATGATAATCCATCTTATGGGGTCGTGCTTATCCGAGAAGAGAGAACGCCGCTTACTTCGCCTTACGCAGCATCTTGCCGCGTTCGGCCGCAGCCGCGGTCAGTTGCGCATCCAGCTCACCGGCGCGGACCGCCTCGGCCAGCGTATCGATGACTGCTGGCAGTGCTGCGAGTTCGCCAACCTCGATGGCGTTTTTGTCCTTGGCGAAGTCGATGGACCTGCCCGCATAGCGCGCCGAGAAGAACACCTTGCGTGCCGTATCCGTAAACCAGCCCTGACGCACGCGCTTGGCTGTTTCGACCTCGACGCGCTGGCCCTCGGCGTTCTTGCGGCGAACGATATGCGTGGGTGCGAATACCTGGCCGGCGATCTTCGCCTCGGCCATCTGCTTCTGCTCGATAAGGGCCGCGATCATCTTCTCCCGCGACCGTGCGACTGGATCGGCGCTCGCGCGAACCGGAACCGCCTGAGCCAGCTTCAAACCCTTCAGATGAGACATGCCGTAATCCTTTCCCGAAACCGTTGATCGTAAGTCCGGGATACAGCCGTCTATCAAAAGGGCGAGCAAAGAGTTGAGAGTGCCTATCGTTGCAGGTTGATCAGCACGTCGAGCAAATCCGATCCGGTCTGGAAGACCTTGGAGTTGGCTGTATAGCTGCGCTGGCTCTGGATCATCTCCGTGAGTTCGGATGCCAGATCGACATTGGACCCCTCCAGCGATCCCGACTTGATCGATCCGAAGCCCGACGAATTGGCAAAGCCCATGACGGTGACGCCGGATGAGCCGTTTGCAGAGAAAGCATTGCCGTTCAGGACTGTCAGATTATCCGGGCTTGCGACATCGGCGAGCGGGATGCGGTATCTCGGCTCAAGCGTTCCATCCGCATATTTCAGGGAAACGATGCCGTCCTCTGAGAGGTCGTAACCGACGACCGCGCTTGCGCCATTGCCCTTCACATCGGCGCTGATGGTCACGAAGCCGGCGGCAAGCTGCGTGTTGCCGGTAATGTCGAGTGTTACCTGCTCGCCGTTCGGAACGGTGAATGTTATATTCGGCGGCGTCGATAGCAGCTCTCCCTGCAAGCCAAATCTTAGTAATGTTTTGTTCGATTACACCAATGGATTGTTCGGGATTTTCTACTTTAGCGTTATTTTGATTTCAGCCTGACGCAAGCCTCTGTTCATAGCGTTCCGCCATATTCATTCGCATCGAGGATATATTGCTATGAGTTTGTTCGGCAGCATGAAGACCAGCGTGTCCGGCATGAACGCCCAAGCCAACCGGCTTTCCACCGTGGCCGACAATATCGCCAATGCCAATACGACCGGCTACAAACGCGCCTCCACCAGCTTTTCCTCCATGGTGCTGCCGTCGGCTTCGGGCAACTACAATTCAGGCGGCGTGCAGACGAACATTCGCCGCGCCATCTCGGAGCAGGGCGATATCAGCTTTACGACTTCCGATACCGATCTTTCCATCAGCGGGGCAGGCTTCTTCATCGTGCGCGATGCGTCGGGTATTCCGGTGCTGACGCGCGCCGGTGATTTCACCAAAAACGATAGCGGCAATCTGGTCAATTCGGCTGGTTACACGTTGATGGGATATGCGTTCGACGGCGGCGCTCCGGCTGTCGTCATCAACGGCTTTTCCGGTCTCGTGCCGATCAATCTCAATGAAAGCGGCCTGTCCGTCCATCCTTCGACCTCGGGTGTGTTCAAGGTCAATCTGCCAGCCAATGCGGACGAAGCCGCGACCGGCATGATGCATGCGCCATCGGACAACAAGCTGCCCGCATCCTATGACCGCAAGTTCACGGTCGCCTCATCCGATATCGCCGAGGATTTCTATGCCGATGTCTACATGACCAAGATCGGCGATAACCGGTGGGAAGTGACGGCCTTCGGGCGGCATGGCTCGCTATCGTCGGGCCCGCCTTATGACGTGTCCGATCCAGCACCGATGGCGACGACCACGTTGACCTTCGATCCTGCAACGGGAGCCATCGTCGGCGGCAATCCCATGCTGACGATCTCGGCGCTGGATGATCCCTTCACGATCGATCTCTCAGGCATGACACAGGCGGCAGGGCCGAGCACCAACAATATGGGAGCGCATACGAACCTGCCGTCGGATGCTCCCGAGATCGATACGGCAGGCGCTGAACTGCCGCCGTCTTCGAACGATCCGGCCAGCGTCTATGTCGCCAAGCAGACGTGGACAGGCTTTGTCGATTTAGGACCCCCGACTGCGCTCGATGTCTATTACGCCAAGACCGGTCCCAACACATGGGAAGTCAGCTATTACGACGCAGCAGCGTCCACCGCTGGTGGCTTTCCCTATTCTGCGCCTGCATTGACCACGCAGACCCTCAATTTCGATCCTGCGACCGGCGCGTTGCTCGGCCCAACCTCGTTCACTGTGCCGATTTCGGCAGGCAACAGCTTCGATGTCGATCTGACCGGCATGACCTCGCTGCCAAGCAACGACCCGACCGTTGCCGATCAAAGCGGCGGCATGAGCCTGTCCTACAATCTCTCGCCATCGACGGAGACATTCAAACCCTTCCTGATCGGGCAGACGCCGGCAGAGAACCAGGCCAACAGCGTCTATACCAACAAGACCTCGCTGATTGCGTATGACAAGCTCGGCGCGACGGTTCAGTTGGATATCTATTACGCCAAAGGCCCCGACGGTGCCTGGGAGATGACGGTGTTCAATCATGCCGACGCGTCCAGCGGCGGCTTTCCTTATGGCGCTGCCGGTTCGCCTCCGCTAGCCACAACATTACACTGATATAGCCGTTTACACCGATTGCCTCGCGCTCGCCCGCGTTTCCCGCCCATGTTAGCGGATCAGCGCAGGAGGCGACTATGACCGGCAGTTCCGACGACAAAGGCAGGACCCATCCACTTCGGGCATATTCATACGTGCGTATGAGCAGTCAGCGGCAGCTTCGCGGCGACAGCCTGCGCCGGCAGCTTGAGCGGTCGCGGGCCTACGCGGACGAACACTCTCTGCTTCTGGACGACAGCTTGCGGGACTTGGGCGTGTCGGCATGGAAGGGGAAGAACTTCAAGCATGGCGCGCTCGGTCGTTTCCTTGCCATGATCGAAAGTGGAGAAATCCCCACAGGCAGCTATCTGCTCATTGAAAGCCTCGATCGGCTATCACGAGAGGCCGTGCCGGATGCACTGACGCTGTTTATGGCCATCATCAATGCCGGCATCACTATCGTCACGCTCGGTCGTGATGGCCAGCAAGTCTACAGCCGGGAAATCCTCAACGGCGATTGGACCAAGCTCATCATCGGGCTTGCGGTCATGTCGCGTGGCCATGAAGAGAGTCAGACGAAGAGCGAGCGCATTGGCGCGGCTAACAAGCGTAAGCGTGACAGAGCCAGAGCCGGCGAAGGTCATATCACAGGACTGACGCCGTCATGGATCGACGCGAGGCGCATCGACGGCAACAGATACGAGTTCACGCTCAACCATCATGCGCAGACGGTGCGAACGATCTACGAGATGGCCGCGCGCGGCCTCGGGTCGACGGCGATTGCGCGGCATCTCAATGCGACTGGCGTTCCAACGTTCGGCACCGATAACGGCTGGTATCAGAGCATAATCAAACTCCTTCTCAAACGTGTCGATGTCTTAGGCACATTCCAGCCGCACAGGATCGTTGACGGCAAGCGTGTGCCGGATGGTGATCCAATAGAGGGTTATTTCCCTACAGTTATCGACAAGGATATGTTTCTGAGGGTGCAGGCGATGCGTGATCCCGTCGGAAAGCCCGGACGCAAGGGCAAGACGATCGCCAATCTCTTCACCGGGCTTTGCCACTGCGCTCATTGCGGTGGGCCGATGACGATGAAGGTCAGCCAAGTCAAGCAAGGCATGGCCCGCTATCTCGTCTGTGCCAATCATGTGCGGGGTCATCGCTGTGACGAAGGGCGGAAGAACTTCCGCTATGAGCCGATTGAGGCCGCTATCCTCGATCATGTCCGCGAACTCGATCTGGCCGATGCGCTGCAATCGGTGCGGTTCGATGCGGAAATCTCGGATATGGACAAGGCGATTGCGGCCGCCACGCTGCAACTGGAGGACCTGCGCCGAAGAGAGCGCCGGCTTGCCGAGGTGATCGAAGACGGTAACGGAGAAATCGAGAGCATCGTTCAACTGCTGAAAGTCCGTCAGGCAGAGCGACAGGCGGTTGAGGCCGAGCTTCGGCACAATCAACAGGAACGACAGCGACTGACGATGCGGACGGCCGATATCGACGAGGCGGGCAGCAGGATCTCAGAGCTACGAGGGATTTGGCAGGCGGCGAACGATGACGAAATACGGTTTGCCGCCCGCGCCGAGATGTGCGCCGCCATTCGCGAGCTTGTCGGCGAAATTGCTTTTGATAGCATCGATAACACTGTGACACTCATCGTCGGCAATGCCTTCCGTGCCTATCAAGTCCGTGACGGAAAGCTCGTGAATGCTTTCGATGCCTTCGGGATTGCAGCGGAATGAGGAAAATGCGTCGGTCGAACCTTCGGCTTTCTCCGGCCGGCACCTGACAAAGCCATCGTCTAATTCATCGGAACGGATGACGACGTAAGTGGATGTCAGATATTTTCACCAACTATTAACCATAAAATAACGTTTCCCCTTCAAAATTCAGCGCAAGCTCAGTCGTAATTTTTATTGCTTAAAAACATGCACTTAGCCACTGCTCAATGTGTATGTAAAGCAGCAATGGACATTACGCTTGGGTAACGATTTAAAGCATTTCCAGTAAGGCCAGACATAGATCAAATGGACATCGGCAAGAACAAGGCGGGTGGTGGCTCCCTCCGGCTGACGGCATGCGCTGCATCCGCTCTGCTGGGCTGGGCTGCATTCGCCATGCCGATGCCGGTTCAGGCGCAATCGCTCGACGCGAGCCAGAGTTCCAGCACCAATCTGACGGCAACATCGACCGACACAGATAGTTTCGATCTTCCCGGTTCGGACACGACGGGCACGACATCCTCCAAATCCAAGACGACCAAAGCCGCGAAACAGACGACGACGGATTCGGACACGCCGTCCAGTTCACGCCTGCGGCTCGGCATCGATCCGACCACGACGGGCTCGACGCTGGATGACGATCTGCGCCGCGTCAATCTGCGCGAGACCAGTGTCGATGATCTGAAAGCGCGGCAGCATCCGGATCGCGAGGATGTGCAAGGCATACCGCTCGGCACCTTCACCCTGCGGCCTTCCGTCAACCAGTCCATCAACTTCGAGCGCAACCGCACCGGCTCGACCAATGACGATCGCAGCTTCCTACAGACCGATCTGCGCAGCACCCTGACATCGGATTGGGACCGCCATGCGCTGATCGTCACCGGTGAGGGCGTCTGGCAGAAAAACCTGAGCGGCAGCGGCGCCGAACAGCCGAATGTCAATATCAACGCCGATCTACGCCTTGATCTTCCCAGTGACACCACCGCGCATATCACCGCCGGCTATCAGTTCTTCCGCGAAGATACGAGCGATCCGAACGCGATTGCCGGTGCCTCGAAGCAGTCGGCCGTCAATCAATTCAACGCCGGTACATCGCTGGAGCGCGATTTCGGCCTGTTGCGCGGCACGACGGCCGTGGCGCTAACCCGCACAATCTATTCCGATGCCACCCTGTCGGACGGAACACAGGTGACGCTTAGCGACCGCAATCAGACGGCCGGCACCTGGCGCGGGCGCATCGGCTACGAATTGTCGCCTGTCCTCATTCCCTTCCTGGAGGCCGATCTCGGCCGCACCTTCTACGACCAGTCCCACGACAGCAACGGCTACGCCCGCTCGAACCAAAGCTATGGCGGCAAGGCGGGTATCGAGCTCGATCTTGGCGACAAGATGAAGGGCGAGCTCGGTTTCGGCTACCAGCATACGGAATTCGACGATTCGCGCCTGGCTCCGATCGATTCGCCGACCGTCGACGGCAATCTTGCCTGGTCGCCGCAGCGCGGCACCGATGTCAGCATCGGCCTTTCGACAACGGTCCAACCCTCCACGACGGCGGGCGAAAGCGGCTACACCGCCTATCAGTTGACGAGCACATTAAGCCAGGAACTGCGCGACGATCTCACGGCCAAGCTCACGGGCGGCACGATCTGGCGCGACTATCCGTCCGGCAGCACCATCTCCGACGAAACCGAATATGATGCAGCCCTCGGCCTGACCTGGGGCATCAATCGCTATCTCGATCTGACCAGTAACGTCGGCTATCAGCTCACGTCACGAAAGACGGGCGACGATACGCGCCAGCTTCAGGCGGGCGTGGGGTTGACGGTGAAGAGGTAAAGCCCCGGTCACTCCCTCGCCCCGCATCAGCGGGGAGAGGGTGCTTTGATCTTTCTACTATTTCAGCGCGTCGACCAGCGCCCTGAACCCATCCTCGATGGTCGGGCGGATGTCCGCGCGGGCGAGCGCGAAGGCGACGTTGGCGAGGATGAAGCCATCCTTGGCGCCACAGTCGAAAGTCTGGCCCTGGAAGTGATAGCCGGCGAAATCCTGCTCTTGCGCAAGCTTCAGCATGCCGTCCGTCAACTGGATCTCATTGCCCGCACCGCGCTCCTGGCGCTCCAGGATGTGGAAGATCTCCGGCTGCAGGATGTAGCGGCCATTGATGAAGAAGTTCGACGGAGCGGTGCCCTTGGCCGGCTTCTCCACCATTTCGGTGATGCGGAAGCCGCTGCCGATCGTTTCGCCGACGCCGACGATGCCGTATTTATGCGTCTGATCCGGAGCGCATTCCTCGACGGCGATGACGTTGCCGCCGCTATGCTCATAAAGCTCGATCATACCCTTCATGCAGCCCTTTTCGGCACGCATGACCATGTCGGGCAAAAGCAGCGCGAACGGTTCGTCGCCGACGATCTCGCGGGCGCACCAAACGGCATGGCCGAGGCCGAGCGGCTCCTGCTGGCGCGTGAAGCTCGCCGTGCCGGCCTTCGGCAGCAGGCCGTTCAGCAGCGACAGTTCGGCATTCTTGTTGCGCTGGCGCAGCGTGTGCTCGAGTTCAAACTGAATGTCGAAATAGTCCTCGATGACATGCTTGCTGCGGCCGGTCACGAACACGAAATGCTCGATGCCCGCTTCCATCGCCTCGTCGACGACGTACTGAATCACCGGCTTGTCGACGACGGTCAACATCTCCTTCGGCACCGCCTTGGTCGCCGGCAAGAACCGCGTCCCTAGTCCGGCGACCGGAAATACTGCCTTACGCACCTTTTTATGCTGTCCCACGCATACCTCCTGGGGAATTACGTCGCTTTTGCGCCAAAGCTAATCGAAGGGTCAGTAGTATAAATTTGCTACTGTTTTGCAAATGATGACTGACCCTGGCTTCCATGGTAAAGAATTTGTTGACTTCGTTCCTGTAGTGTCACGCTTGGGCGAATGCCACCGGCATCGCCGCACCGAAATCCAAGTATTGATGGACACGGCTGTTGATGACCCCAAACCGCAAACACTCCCTTCGTGGTCTCGCTCTGGCGCTCGCGTTCGGTGCCTTTGCGGGACTAACTCCCATTAACGCCAATGCGGACCCCGGGTTCCAGAAATGGATCGCGGGCTTCTACGATACCGCAGCCAAAAGCGGCATCACGCAGTCAACCTATCGCAAAGCATTTGCCGGCGTAACGGACCCCGACCCCACGGTCCTCGAAAAAGCGCAGTATCAACCGGAATTCAAATCCCAGATCTGGGATTATCTGGATTCCCGCGTCAATCCCTATACCGTCGATGTTGGCCGGAAGATGGCGGCCAAATACGGTTCCACACTCCGTTCCCTTGAACAGCATTTCGGCGTGGATCGCAATATTATCCTCGCGATCTGGTCGATGGAATCAAATTACGGTGCCGTGCTCGCCAAGGACGAGAAGCTGCATTACGTGCCGCGCGCGCTGGCGACGCTTGCCTATGCCGATCCGAAGCGCGCCGGCTACGCCAAAAAGCAATTGATCGCGGCACTGAAGATCCTGCAGAGCGGCGATGTGCCGCGCGACGAGCTGAACGGCTCCTGGGCCGGCGCCATGGGCCACACGCAGTTCATCCCGACCAGCTACCTGCTCTATGCGGTCGACGCTGACGGCAACGGCCATGCCGATATCTGGAACTCCATTCCCGACGCGCTGGCAACGACCGCCAATCTGCTGGCAAAGAACGGCTGGAGCACCAGCCGCACCTGGGGCTACGAAGTGACCGTACCGCCGGGCGGCGCAGCGCAGGTCGGCAAGACCCACACGATCGCACAATGGGCTGCCATGGGCTTCGTACGCCCGAACGGCAAGAGCTTCCGCCTGACATCCGACCGCGCGCAACTGAAGATGCCGGGCGGAGCTGACGGCCCCGGTTTCCTGATGGCCGGCAACTTCTTCACCATCAAGCGTTACAATGCCTCCGACAGCTACGCGCTCGCCGTTGGCCTGCTGGCCGATCAGATCGCCGGCTATGGCGGCGTGCAGCAATCCTGGCCGCGCCCGAGCGGCACGCTGGATGTAAAGCAGAAATTCGAGCTGCAAACCCGCCTAAAGGAGCTCGGCTATTACGACGGCGTCGTCGACGGCAATTTTGGCTCCGGCTCCAAGGCCGCCATTACCGCCGTTCAGCAGCGTTTCGGCATGAGCGCCGACGGCGAGCCGTCGATGAACCTGTTGAACGCCCTGCGCAAATAGGTCGCCGCGGTCGAGATGAGCCTTGGATTGGCTGGACGGCGGCACCGCCTTCATGCAACCATGGCGCAGCGAGCGGAAAAGAGCCCGATGAAAAACCGACCTGCCCGCGCGGCCATGACTGCTGCAAGAACGATGTTCACGGCACTTCTTGCAGGCCTTTTGGCGTTTGCCTGTCTGCTGACGGCAGCCGAGGCGCAGGAGCGGCCGCGCAGGACATTGCTTGAAATGTTGTTCGGCCGTTCGGAGCCCGATATTCCCTATCAGCCTCCGCCGAGACGCACGATTCGGCCGCCGCGCAAACGGATCGCTCCACCGCCGCGACAGGTGGTGGTGGCTCAGCCGGAGCCGCCACCGGAGATCCAGAAACTGCCGGATGCCAAGACGATCCTCGTCGTCGGCGATTTTCTGGCGGGCGGCCTGGGCGACGGGCTGGAAGATGCCTTTTCCACCTCGCCCGGCGTCGTCGTACAGACACGCAGCACTGTCGCCTCCGGCCTGGTGCGCCAGGACTATTACAACTGGCCGCAACAGTTGCCGGCCATGCTGGATCAATTGAAACCCGCCATGGTCGTCGTCATGATCGGGGCCAACGATCGCCAGCAGATGACGGGTGACGGGCTCAACGAAAAATTCGGCACCGACCCCTGGTACCTTGCCTATGAGGAGCGCGTGCAGCAGTTCGGCAGGCTGGTGACGAACCACCATATCCCCCTCCTCTGGGTCGGCCTGCCACCCTTCGGCTCCGACCAGATGACGGCCGATGCGGTGAAGCTCAACCAACTCTACCAAAGCAAGGTCGAAAGCGTCGGCGGCGAATTCATCGATATCTGGGACGGCTTCACCGACGAGAACGGCGAGTTCATCGTCACCGGTTCCGACATCAACGGCCAGCAGGTGCGGCTCCGAACTTCCGACGGTGTCAATCTCACGGCAGCGGGAAAACGCAAGGTCGCCTTTTACGTCGAAAAACCGACGCGCCGACTGCTCGGTGACCAGGCGAGCCCGGATATCATCCGCCTCGACACCGGCAATCAACTGCCGGCCGAACAAGTCAACCTGCCGCCGACGGAGATGGAAATGATCACCCGCACACAGCCGGTAAGCCTTTCCGACCCCAATCTCGACGGCGGCGCACAACTTCTCGGCGGCGCTCCCGCCCACAATTCCGTCACCCAATCTCCTCGCGACCTCCTGGTCGAGAAAGGCCAGATGGCCCCGGCGCCGACCGGACGCGTCGACGACTACCGACTGCCGGTGGGTGAGGCGCCGGCGGACAATTCAACAAAATGAAAGGGCCGCACTTGGCGGCCCTCTATATATCAGTACATGCGCTTCTCTTACCGCGGCAGCACCGTCGAGCCCATTAGGGCTTCGTCGATCGCGCGGGCGGCCTGGCGGCCTTCGCGGATGGCCCAGACGACCAGGGACTGGCCGCGGCGGACGTCGCCGGCGGTCCAGAGCTTGTCGACCGAGGTCCTATAGTCCTTGTCGTCGGCGACGACATTAGTCGAGCCGCGCTTGTCGGTGTTGAGCGTCAGCTTGCCGTCGAGTTCCTTCAGCACGCTGTCGGTGAACGGACCGCGGAAGCCGATGGCGATGAAGGCGAGATCGGCGCGGATAACGAACTCCGTGCCGGCAATCGGCTTGCGGCGCTCATCCACTTCGCAGCACTTCACGCCGGTCAGTACGCCGTCTTCGCCGATGAATTCCAGCGTTGCCACCTGGAATTCGCGCACGGCGCCCTCGGCCTGCGAGGAGGAGGTACGCATCTTCGTCGCCCAGAAGGGCCAGACGGCGAGCTTGTCTTCCTTTTCCGGCGGCTGCGGGCGGATATCGAGCTGGGTCACCTTGACGGCACCCTGGCGGAACGCGGTGCCGACGCAGTCGGACGCAGTATCGCCGCCACCGACGACCACGATATGCTTGCCGCCGGCAAGGATCGGGTCGGACGGCCAGCCGATGCTGTCGATGTTTTCGCGGCCGATGCGGCGGTTCTGCTGCACGAGATAGGGCATGGCGTCATGGACGCCTGCTAGCGTCGTGCCGGGAATGCCGGCTTCGCGCGGGGTTTCCGAGCCGCCGCAATAAAGAACCGCATCATGGTCAGCCAGAAGCTGCTCGACCTTGACGTCCACGCCGACATTGACGCCGCAATGGAAGGTCACGCCTTCGCCCTTCATCTGTTCGACGCGGCGGTCGATGAAGTTCTTCTCCATCTTGAAGTCCGGAATGCCGTAGCGCAGCAGCCCACCGGGCTTCGTTTCGCGCTCGTAAACATGGACTTCGTGACCCGCGCGGCCAAGCTGCTGAGCCGCCGCCATGCCGGCGGGGCCGGAGCCGATGACGGCGACCTTCTTGCCCGTATGGACGGTTGCCGGTTCCGGACGGATGAAGCCGAGTTCATAGGCCTTGTCGGCAATGGCCTGCTCGACCGTCTTGATCGCGACCGGAGCATCCTCGAGGTTCAGCGTGCAGGCTTCCTCGCAAGGTGCGGGGCAGACGCGGCCGGTGAATTCCGGGAAGTTGTTGGTCGAATGCAGGTTGCGGATCGCCTCTTCCCAATTGTTGTTGTAAACGAGGTCGTTCCAATCCGGAATCTGGTTGTGGACCGGGCAGCCGGTTGGGCCGTGGCAATAGGGAATGCCACAGTCCATGCAGCGTGCTGCCTGTTTCTGCACTTCCTGGTCCGACATGGGGATCGTGAATTCGCGGAAATGCCGGATGCGGTCCGACGCCGGCTGATACTTGCCAACCTGCCGGTCGATTTCCAAGAAGCCTGTTACCTTGCCCATGCTTTCGTTTCCTCACGCTAAATAGAGGAGCCGATGGCTCCCGTGCCTGAAGGCAAATCCCGCTGCCTTGTCCGGCACTGTAATTCAAAACCGATTCCGCTTTTCGACAGTTGCGACCGCCACCGCGGCGATCGCAATTGGACGCGAAATCCTCGAAGGGAAGACGAGCTGCAGCGGATCACTCCGCCGCCACACCCATCCGGCTACGCTCCATCTCTTCCAGCGCACGACGGTATTCGACCGGCATGACCTTGCGGAATTTCGGGCGATAGTCGGCCCAGTGATCGAGGATTTCCTTTGCCCGCGTCGAGCCGGTGTAGTGAAAATGGTTCGAAATCAACTGGTAGAGGCGCTCTTCGTCGTGGCGCGTCATGTCACCGGAGACGTCGACGCGTCCCTTGTGCATGAGGTCGCCGCCGTGATGATGCAGCTTCTCCAGCAATTCGTCCTCTTCCGGAACCGGTTCCAGCTCGACCATCGCCATGTTGCAGCGACGGGCGAAATCACCCTTTTCGTCGAGCACATAAGCGACGCCGCCCGACATACCGGCTGCGAAGTTGCGGCCGGTTTCGCCGAGCACGACGACGACACCGCCGGTCATATATTCGCAGCCATGGTCACCCACGCCTTCGACGACGGTGATGGCGCCGGAGTTGCGCACCGCAAAACGCTCACCGGCGACGCCACGGAAATAGCATTCGCCTTCGGTCGCGCCGTAAAGCACGGTGTTGCCGACGATGATCGAATGTTCGGCTGATATCTGCGAGTTTTCCGGCGGACGGATGATGATGCGGCCGCCCGAAAGGCCCTTGCCGACGTAGTCGTTACCGTCACCGATGAGGTTGAAGGTGACGCCGCGCGCCAGGAACGCGCCGAAGGACTGGCCGGCCGTGCCTCTCAGCGTGACGTTGATCGTGTCATCCTTCAGGCCGCGGTGACCGTAGCGCTTGGCGACGGCGCCCGACAGCATCGCACCGGCCGAACGGTCGACGTTCTTGATGTCGACTTCGAAGGCGACCGGCGTCTTGCTGGCAAGCGCCGGCTCTGCCTTCTCGATCAGCTTGCGGTCGAGAATGTCGACGATCGGGTGCTTCTGCACGGTCGTCCAATAGGTGTCTTCCTTCGGCGCATCGACCTTGTGGAAGATGCGGCTGAAGTCGAGCCCCTTGGCCTTCCAATGGGCGAGCATATCATCCTTCTCCAGCAGTTCCGAAGCGCCGATGATGTCGTCCAGCTTGGTAGCGCCAAGCGAGGCGAGAATTTCGCGCACTTCCTCCGCAACGAAGAAGAAGTAGTTGATGACATGCTCCGGCGTGCCCTTGAAGCGCTTGCGCAGAACCGGGTCCTGCGTCGCGACGCCGACTGGACAGGTGTTGAGGTGGCACTTGCGCATCATGATGCAGCCGGCCGCAATCAACGGCGCGGTGGCGAAACCGAATTCGTCTGCGCCGAGCAGCGCGCCGACGATGACGTCGCGGCCGGTCTTCAGACCGCCATCCACCTGCAGGGCGACGCGTGAGCGCAACCCGTTCAGCACCAGCGTCTGCTGTGTCTCAGCAAGGCCGATTTCCCAGGGCGAACCCGCATGCTTCAGCGAGGTGAGCGGTGAAGCACCCGTACCACCGTCGAAGCCGGCAACGGTGATGTGATCGGCGCGCGCCTTGGCAACGCCGGCGGCGACCGTGCCGACGCCAACTTCCGAGACGAGCTTGACCGACACATCCGAGGTCGGGTTGACGTTCTTCAGGTCGAAGATGAGCTGCGCCAGATCTTCGATCGAGTAGATATCATGGTGCGGCGGCGGCGAGATCAGGCCCACACCCGGCGTCGAATGGCGGGTCTTGGCGACCGTGGCGTCGACCTTATGGCCGGGCAACTGGCCGCCTTCGCCGGGCTTGGCACCCTGAGCCACCTTGATCTGCAGCACGTCGGCATTGACCAGATATTCGGTGGTCACACCGAAGCGGCCGGAGGCGATCTGCTTGATTGCCGAGCGTTCAGGGTTCGGCGAACCGTCGAAGAGCGGCGTGTAGCGATCGGATTCCTCGCCGCCTTCGCCGGTGTTCGACTTGCCGCCGATGCGGTTCATGGCGATCGCCAGCGTCGTATGCGCCTCACGGCTGATAGAGCCGAAAGACATGGCGCCTGTCGAGAAGCGCTTGACGATATCGGCAGCGGGCTCGACCTCGTCGACCGAGATCGGCTTGCGGCCGAGTGTTTCCGCATCCTTGATCTTGAAGAGACCGCGGATGGTGTTCATCCGGAGCGCCGACTGGTTGACCATCTCCGAGAACTCGCGATAGCGGTCCGCAGCATTGCCGCGCACGGCATGCTGAAGGGCGGCGACAGCATCCGGCGTCCAGGCATGGCTTTCACCGCGCATACGGTAGGCATATTCGCCGCCGATATCGAGCGTGCTTGCCAGGATCGGATCACGGCCGAAGGCCGACTTGTGACGGGCAACAGTTTCCTCGGCGATGGTCTCGAGGCCGATACCTTCGATCATCGTCGCCGTGCCGAAGAAGTACTTGTCGACCAGTTCCTGCTGCAAGCCGATCGCATCGAAGATCTGCGCGCCGCAATAGGACTGATAGGTCGAAATGCCCATCTTCGACATGACCTTGAGGATGCCTTTGCCGACCGCCTTGATATAGCGGTAGACGACTTCGCTCGCATCGACTTCCTTCGGGAAGTCACCGCGCTGATGCATGTCGAGCAGCGTGTCGAAGGCGAGATAGGGGTTGATCGCCTCCGCGCCATAGCCGGCGAGCAGGCAGAAATGGTGCACTTCGCGCGGCTCGCCGGTTTCGACGACGATACCAACCGATGTGCGCAGCCCCTTGCGGATCAGGTGATGGTGAACGGCCGCCGTCGCCAGCAGCGCCGGGATCGCGATGCGGTCCGGCCCGATCTGGCGGTCGGACAGCACGATGATGTTGTAGCCACCGCGAACGGCCGCTTCCGCACGCTCGCAGAGACGGTCCAGCATTTCCGGCATGCCTTCGGCACCGCGCTCGACATCATAGGTGAAGTCCAGCGTCTTGGTGTCGAAACGGTCTTCCGTATGGCCGATCGAGCGGATCTTTTCCAGATCGCCATTGGTCAGGATCGGCTGACGCACTTCCAGCCGCTTGGCATTGGCCATTCCGGTATGGTCGAGCAGGTTCGGGCGCGGACCGATGAAGGAGACGAGGCTCATCACCAGCTCTTCGCGTATCGGGTCGATCGGCGGGTTGGTGACCTGCGCGAAGTTCTGCTTGAAATAGGTATAAAGCAGCTTCGGCTTGTCGGACATGGCTGAGATCGGCGTATCCGTGCCCATGGAGCCAATCGCCTCCTGCCCCGTCGTCGCCATCGGCGACATCAGGATCTTGGTGTCTTCCAGCGTATAGCCGAAAGCCTGCTGGCGATCGAGCAGCGACACGTCGCGGCGCAGCGCCCGCGGCTCCACCGGCTTCAAGTCTTCGAGGATCAACTGCGTGCGGTTGAGCCAGCTCCGATAGGGATGCTTGGTCGCAAGCTCCGACTTCACCTCGTCGTCGGAGATGATCCGGCCCTTTTCCATATCGATGAGCAGCATCTTGCCCGGCTGCAGGCGCCACTTCTGAATGATCTTTTCTTCCTCAACCGGCAAAACGCCGGCTTCGGACGCCATGATGACGCGATCGTCGTTGGTGACGAGATAGCGGGCCGGACGCAGGCCGTTGCGGTCGAGCGTCGCGCCGATCTGCTTGCCATCGGTGAAGGCGACAGCGGCCGGACCATCCCACGGCTCCATCAGGGCGGCATGATATTCGTAGAACGCCTTGCGTTCCGCCGCCATCAACTGGTTGCCGGCCCAGGCTTCCGGGATCAGCATCATTACGGCATGCGCCATGGAATAGCCACCGCGCACGAGGAATTCGAGCGCGTTGTCGAAGCAGGCGGTGTCCGACTGTCCTTCGTAGGAAATCGGCCAGAGCTTGGAGATGTCGTCGCCGAAGAGCGGCGAAGAGACCGAAGCCTGGCGCGCCGCCATCCAGTTGACGTTGCCGCGCAGCGTGTTGATTTCTCCGTTATGGGCGACCATGCGATAGGGGTGCGCCAGCTTCCACGACGGGAAGGTGTTGGTGGAAAAGCGCTGGTGCACGAGGGCGACGGCCGATTCGAAACGCGGATCGGCGAGATCCTTGTAATAGGCGCCGACCTGATAGGCGAGGAACATGCCCTTGTAGACCACGGTCGAGCTCGACAGCGAGACCGGGTAGAAGTTACTCTCTTCGCCCTCATATTCCGCATAGATGCGGTTGGAGATCACCTTGCGCAGAGTGAACAGGCGGCGCTCGAATTCCTCATGCGTGCCGGCATCGCGGCCGGCGCCGATGAAGACCTGCACATGATGCGGCTCTGTAGCGGCGATGTCAGGCGCCTTCGAGAGCGAGGAGTTGTCGACCGGCACATCGCGAAAGCCGAGCAGAACCTGGCCCTCTTCGGCGACGACCTGCTTGATGGCGGTCTTGAAATGCTCGATCAACGCCTCGTCGCGCGGCAGGAAGAAATGGCCGACGCCATATTCGCCGGCCTTCGGCAGGGTAACGCCCTGCAAGGCCATTTCCTCGCGGAAAAAACGGTCAGGAATCTGCACGAGAATGCCGGCGCCATCGCCCATCAGCGGATCGGCACCGACAGCGCCGCGATGCGTCAGGTTTTCCAGAATGAACAGGCCGTCGCGCACGATCTGGTGCGACTTCTGGCCCTTCATATGCGCGACAAAACCGACGCCGCAGGCATCATGTTCATTTCGCGGATCATAGAGGCCCTGCTTCGGCGGGAGGCCTCCCGAGGCCAAACGATCGGCACGTTTCGACGTATTGACCGTGGCGGCAGCCTCTGCTGCTGCGATCTGGTCAAAAATCATGGACGGCGTCCTGTTCGTCATCGTTTTCCCTCCGGTAAGGCCCGCATCGCGGGCGATCCTTCGTCCCGCGCCGCCCCGTTATCGGGTCCGACGCGCGACAGCGCTGTTGCATTGTGAAGATCGGGCCGCAGACCATGACTCCTTGGTGGAGCCCGTCGTCAGCGTTCCGCGCCTTGCTTATTCCACCGCCGCTCCGCCTGATCGCCTCACGGCTCGATAGGACATGCTCGCGGTAACTATAGCTCGAAATCCCGATATCGTCAGGACCCTCTAGCGCATCTTCGGCCTTGGCGGCCAAAATAGGACAGCAACCCTGTCCTAATTCATCAGCTCTATGCCAGAAAGTGATCGGCTTCGCAAGAGCAAAACGGCAAAATAACGTTAACCCGCGACGGAAGATTGCCGATGCTTCAAAATTCGAGCAAGAAAGTTTCACCACGCCGCATCATTTTGTTTGTTGATTGCGTAGATCAATTTCTGTGATGTGTCCTTCAGCATGGCACTCTTGATCCCCTGCGGCATTGGATTAATGTCCGGCGGACCTCAGCTAACCCTCCCGCAATCCTGTTGATTCAGTTGGTGCATATCCATGTTTTTTGCTTCCGATAATTGGGCCGGCGCCCATCCCAAGATCGCCCAGCGGCTTTTCGCCGAATCCGGCGGTTTTGCCGCAGCCTACGGCACCAGCGATCTCGACCAGAAGATTGAAGCCAAGTTCGCCGAGATTTTCGAGCGTGAAGTCGCCGTCTTCTTCGTCGCAACCGGCACGGCCGCCAATTCGCTGTCGCTCGCCAGCGTCCAGAAGCCGGGCGGCGTCAGCTTCTGCCATCCAGAAGCACATGTCGCCGAGGACGAATGCGGCGCGCCGGATTTCTTCAGCGGGGCGCGGCTGGCGACGGTCGATGGTGCGGCCGGTAAAATCGACGTGAAGGCGCTCGTCACCAAGGTCGCCCGCTTTCCGCAGGATGACCTCCATCATGGCCGCGCCGCGGCAGTGACCATCACCCAGGCAACGGAGATCGGCACGGTCTATTCACTCGCTGAAATCGACGCCATCGCCTCCGTCTGCAAGGCAAACAGCCTGCCACTGCACATGGATGGCGCCCGCTTCGCCAATGCGCTGGTCGCGCTCGGCGTCAGCCCGGCGGAAATGACCTGGAAGCGCGGCGTCGACATCCTTTCCTTCGGCGGCACCAAAAACGGCTGCTGGTGCGCCGAGGCGATCGTCTTCTTCAATCCGGAGCAGGCGAAGGAGATGCACTTCATTCGCAAACGCGCCGCGCAGCTTTTCTCCAAGTCGCGCTTCATCGCCGCCCAGTTCGACGGCTATTTCGAAGATGGCCTCTGGCTCGACCTTGCCCGCCATTCCAACCGCATGGCCGATCGCCTGCGCGCCGGCATCGAGCAGGTCGCCACCGCACGCCTCGCCTGGCCGACCGCCTCGAACGAAGTCTTTGCGATCATTTCGAAATCGGCCGCCAAGACCGCCGAGGACAGGGGTGCAAAGTTCTACGAATGGCCGATCTCGGAATCGCGCCCCGAGCTGGTAAACGCGAACGAGACACTGATCCGCCTCGTCACCAGCTTCGCCACGACAGATGACGATGTCGCCGGCTTCCTGGCTTGCCTCGCCTGATTTTCGGGTAAAAAAGGAGCGCCGTAGCTGTCCCATTGGGACGCACGCGGCGCTCAGCACCTCATTTGGAGGTTAAATTCTCACTTGGGTGCATGAACAGTGCGGAATGTGAAACGTCTTGGCCCGATTGGCCCGGCATATGACGGGTTATGACCGTCATCGCCATGACGCAGGCGACCAGCCCGCAAATAAACATCGCACCATATTTCATCGGGCTGATTTTCCTCGACTCAGCTCGTTCAATTAAACTTAACCGTACTAATGAAAGCTGACATTAACCTGAATAGGTGAACAAAAAGGACAGGACACGCAGAAAGCGTATCGGGAGCCGGCGAAAGAACTTTAGCAGATCTCACAATCTTATTTATATGATTCCAAAATATTTTTTGGATTGATGGCGTCACCGCCCTGATAAGTCAGTTAGATCTCAGCCCTCGCACCTTCGCCAGAATATCCTCCGACAAGGCGCTGACCAGCAACTGATCCGCTCCCTTGCGTGGCACCAACACGAATTCGACGTCCTCCAGCATCGGCAGCCAACCGGGCGCAATTTCCGACAGTCCTGTTGGCGCCATGCTGCGGGGCTGAACGAGGACGCCCATGCCGGCACGCGCCGCCGCCGTCAGGCCGCTGAGGCTGCCGCAGGTACAGACGATGCGCCAGGGCACCTGTTGACGGCGCAGCGCCTCAAGCGCTACGGCCCGGGTAACGCTTGGGGCGGGAAAGGCGATCAGCGGTAAAGGCGCCGCGAGCTTGCGAATGCGCTCCGGATCACGCGCCAGCCAGACCAGCGGCTCGCGATAGACGAGCCTCCCCCTGGCATCGCCGAGGCGGCGCTTGGCAAGAACCAGGTCGAGGTCGCCATTGTCCTGCATTTCATAGAGCGTGCCGCTGAGCGCGACCGTCAATTCGAGATCGACGGAAGGATGCGAGCGAACAAATTCTTCCAGCACATCCGGCAACTGGCTGGTGACGAAATCCTCGGAGACACCGAGCCGCAAGTTGCCGCGCAGGCTGTTGCCGGCAAAGAGCTGCTGCACCTCCCCCTCGATCGACAGCATCTGCCGGGCATGGCCGAGCAGCGCCTCGCCGTCGCCCGTCAACACCACTCGATGCGTGTCGCGGGCCAGAAGCTTGCGGCCAAGCATAGTCTCCAGCCGCTGGATATGCTGGCTGACCGTGGACTGGCCGAGGCCAAGCCGCTCGGCCGCCAGCGTGAAGCTGCCCATCTGCTCGACGGCGACGAAGCTGCGCAATTGCGTGAGATCAAGCATGGCACTCATCCTGAATCACGATAACTGTTATTCCTTGCATCGCGGATCACGATAGGTCTATGTGCTAGAACTAATCTTACGGAATTGCAAATCGGGGTTGGCATCATGCGCCGCTTTCTTCCAGACACCTTCACCATGCTGCTCGTGCTCACCGTGCTGACGGCATCCTTCTTCCCCGTGCAGGGTACGAGCGCCAGCTACTTCGGCACCGCCACCAATTTTGCCATCGGCCTGCTGTTCTTCCTGCACGGCGCGCGCCTGTCGCGGGATGTGGTCATCGCCGGCCTGCTGCATTGGCGGCTGCACCTGGTCATCCTGCTGACAACCTTTGGCATTTTCCCGCTTCTGGCTCTCGCCATGGGCGTGCTGGTGCCAGCCATCCTGCCGCAGGCACTTTACACCGGCATCCTGTTCCTCAGCGTGCTGCCCTCAACGGTGCAGTCCTCGATCGCCTTCACCTCGATTGCCGGCGGCAATGTGCCGGCCGCGATCTGCGCCGCATCGGCCTCCAATATCTTCGGCATGTTCCTGACGCCCCTGCTCGTCGGCGTGCTCTTCTCCGTCGGCGGCCATGGCGGTGGATTCTCCTGGGACGTGCTGGAGCAGATCATGCTGCAACTGCTCGCGCCCTTCATCGCCGGCCAGGTCCTGCAGCCCTGGATCGGCAATTGGATACGCTCGAAGAAGACGATCCTGATGCCGATCGACCGTGGCTCGATCCTGATGGTCGTCTATTCGGCCTTCAGCGAGGCCGTCGCCGAGGGCCTGTGGCATACCTTCTCGCTCGTCGATATCGCCACGGTCATCGTCGCCAACATCGTGCTTCTGGCGCTGGTGCTCTGCATCACCATGTTCGGCAGTCGCGCGCTCGGCTTCTCCCGCGCCGACGAGATCACCATCACCTTCTGCGGTTCGAAGAAATCGCTTGCGAGCGGCGTTCCGATGGCCAACGTCATCTTCGCCGGCCAGGGCATCGGCGCCATTGTCCTGCCACTGATGCTGTTTCACCAAATCCAGTTGATGGCCTGCGCCGTCATCGCCCAAAAATATGCGGATGCCGCCAAGAGGCGGGAAGCGGCCAAGGCCGAAGCCCAGGCGGGCGTGGCCTCCAAGGCGAACGGAGCCCCGAACGCCGCGTGAGGACCATTCCAGCCACGATCGAATACAAAAGGCGGCGCCCCAACGGAGCGCCGCCTTGCTTTTGTGACCTTGGGAGGATCGGTCTTTGGTCTATTGATTGAAGGCCGTTAGTTGATACGGGCCTCGATTGCCTTCGGGGTCTCGACCGGCTCGGCGGCGATGGAGATACGGCGGGGCTTCATGGCTTCCGGAATGTTGCGCAATAGATCGATGTGCAGCAGACCATTCTTCAGCGAAGCCGCCTGGACCTCGACATGATCAGCGAGCTGGAAGCGGCGCTCGAAGGCGCGCTTGGCGATACCGCGATAGAGATATTCGCTGGCCTCAGCCGGCTCCTCGCTCTTTTCACCCTTGACCTGGAGAACATGGGCATGAGCCTCGATGCTCAGTTCCTTTTCATCGAAACCGGCAACGGCCATGGTGATGCGATAGGTGTTCTCACCGGTACGCTCGATGTTGTAGGGCGGATAGGTCTGGGCCTGATCCGGCTGCGCAAGGCTGTCGAGCATGGTGAAGAGGCGGTCGAAACCGACGGTGGAACGATAAAGGGGAGAGAAGTCTACGTGACGCATGGTGTCCTCCTGTGAGCGACGATTGCGATTCGGTTGTGCCCCATGACCCCGCTCTGGGCGGTCTCGGGACGGTTATGCGAGCCCTTTTGGCACCCGCAGAATGGAGATGGTGATCGCTTTTCGGGAGTTCAAGACCCCTGAAGACATCTCCCGAATTTCAGACATAACGCAGCGTGAACCGCAGATGAACGGCCGGTTCGGCACCCGTTCAGGCTGGCGGGCCTACCAATGGAACCATCGGATACATTCACTGTCCGATGACTGAAGTGTATCGTCCCTTCTTCTTCAGTCCTTGCTAGGCCGGCGACGCGGATCTCTCTATCTCCGCAAGCCGGCCCTTTTCTTTCCTTCCCTCAGCGCAACAGCTTCAGCGAGCCCGTCAGCGATTTCACCCATTTCGACGGACCCGCTATCCCCAGACCGTCGATCGCTTCCATCTGGAGGTCGCGGCCGGGAAACGTTGCCTCATACTCCCTGTAATCGTGCAGCGAGCGTGCAAAGGCCGGAAAGGCGACGACCGCACGTTCGCCCTGCGGCGGCAAAGCCTTCAGCAGCAGCGACCGGATGGTGTCGGCATCCGCCTGCAGCATCGGAACCGGCATGTTCGAACTGATGTCGATGGTCCGCCCTTCGCTATCGATCAATTGCTGCCCCGCAAGCGCGGGAAATCGCGCCCCCAGCCCGATCGCGATGGTGCCGGCGGTATTGGCAATCAGCCCGAGCGGCAGATCCGGATTGATGACGATGGCGAGGCGGATATCGGGAAGCATGGGAAACCTGTTGCTGGTGTCGATGTTCCCAAAAGAATATCCTGGGCGTCGCGGAGATTCTTACCTTTTATTGCCAATACTTGGCTATATATGGCAGACTCTACCCATATCGACCCATAATAAGGCGACATATGCCCTCCGCACTTGAATCGATCGACCTCAGAATCCTCGAAGCACTCCAGAAGGACGGACGCCTGACCAATCAGGCACTTTCGTCCGAAGTCGGGCTCTCCACCTCCCCATGCTGGCGGCGTGTGCGTCAATTGGAAGAAACAGGGGTCATCCAGGGCTATACGGCAACCCTCGACAGGCGCCAGATCGGCCTCGGCGTCCTGGCTTTCATCAGGGTGAAGATCGACAGCCACAGCGAGGCCGAAGCCGAAGAATTCTCGCGCGACGTCCTGAAGCTGAGCGAAGTCGTGGCATGCTACAGCATCGCCGGAGACTCGGATTTCCTGCTGCAGGTCGTTGCCGCGGACCTCGACAGCTACGCGGATTTCGCGATGGCGGCCGTTCGCCGATTGCCCCGTATCAAGGAAATGCAGACGACGTTCGTGCTCAAGGAAATCAAGCCCTTCAAGGGCTTTCCGCTGGATGTCGGGCAGCGATAACGGCCCAAGACGAATTTGCTCGTTCACTGGTCAACACTTGGCTGCTGCACATGCCTCAACAGCCCTTTACGTTTGGGCCGAAGGCATCCTATGCTTAGGTGAGTGGCAGGCCGGTCGGGGAGGTTGTTGAATGTCGGCACTCCCTTTCTCGAAGATTTCTGAGCCGCTGAGCGCGCTGCTTGCTGCAATCGGTCTCGTGACCGTGGCTGCGCTCACGATGCCGGACATCGCCGGACAGACTAGGCTCATTCTGGAAGTCCTGCTTGCCGGCATCTGGGCTGCCTATGTCCTGCAATTGATCGAAACGCTGATCGTGCGCCGGACAAAAAAAGTTCGCGACAAGGGGCCGGAAATAGTCGTCGATGTGCTCGCCGTTCTCATCCCCATGGCTGCGTTCCTGTTCGTCGGCGGCCGCGACCAAAGCCTCTATTGTGCCATCTGGCTGCTGAAACCCCTGCGCGGTTCGAACTTCTTTCGACTGTTGGGTAGGGTCCTCACTAAAGAAGCGCCCAATCTGATCGGCGTCACCTCGATCTTCGGCATCGTTCTGTTCGGCGCGGCACTCGCAGCCTATGTCATCGAGCGCGACGTCCAGCCCGACAAGTTCGGCAGCATACCCCTGGCGATGTGGTGGGCGGTAGTGACCTTATCGACCACCGGCTATGGCGACGAGATTCCGCAAAGCTTCGCCGGACGCGTTCTCGCCGGGCTGGTCATGATGAGCGGCATCGGCATCTTTGCCCTATGGGCCGGCATCCTCGCCACCGGTTTCTACGAAGAAGTCCGCCGCCAGGACTTCGTGCGCAATTGGCAGTTGGTTGCGGCCGTGCCGCTGTTCCAAAAACTTGGTTCTGCCGCACTGATCGAGATCGTACGGGCGCTGAGGCCGCGCGTCGTACCGGCGGGCACCGTAATCTGCCGCAAGGGCGACACGGGCGACCAGATGTTTTTCATCGTCGAAGGCCGCGTCAGCGTCGCGACACCACATCCGGTGGAGCTCGGCTCTGGCAGCTTCTTCGGCGAGATGGCGCTGATCAGCGGCGAACCCCGCTCGGCAACCGTCAGCGCAGTCACCGAAGTCTCGCTCCTCTCGCTCTATTCCGCCGACTTCCAGATGCTGTCCAGCAGCAGCCCGGAGATCGCCGACATCATCCGCAAAACCGCACTCGAGCGCCGCGGTACAACACCGAAGCCTTGAGGGCGGCGGCGATGGCCCTGCCCCGTTGACCTTCTATATGACCATTCCGTAATCTGTTGGCGGTGACAAAATCGATATCGTTGCGTCGCCTCCGCGCTGCCTCCTCATTTGGTGGCGCTTGTTCTGATCCCACTTCGGCACGGCTCAATGCATCCGAGACTACTCAAGACATTCCTGGCGGTTGCCCGAAATCGGAATTTCACTCGTGCGGCCGAGGAGGTGAATCTCGCGCAATCGAGCGTGAGCGATCAAATCCAGTCGCTCGAAACCGAACTGGGCACCGAGCTCTTTATTCGGTCGAGATCGGGCTTGGAACTCACGGCAGCGGGCGAAGCACTGAGACCCTATGCCGAAGAAATTCTGATGATGGCGGACGAGGCGCGTGCGGCCGTCGAGGCAGCCTCGGGGCGCACCGCGGGAACGGTGACGATCGGCGCACTGGAGACGATTGCTTCCGTGAGGCTTCCGCAATGGCTGGCGGCTTTTCAAAGCAATCATCCTGATGTCAATCTGCGGCTGAAAGTTGCAGGCAGCGGCGATCTATTGCGGAAGGTCGAAGACGGCGAGATCGATGTCGCCTTCTGTTTTGAGAAGGACGGTCTCGATGAACGCCTGGCGAAGCGGATGATATCTGCGGAGCCATTGGTTCTTATTGCGCCTCCTGGGCAGGAATCCTTATCGAAAGGAGGCGATTTGGCTGCGCTTGCTTCTACGAGCTTCGTCGCAACCGAGCCCGGTTGCATCTATCGACACCTCTTCGACAAGGCTTTCGACGAGGCTGGGATAGCGGCACCGAAACTCGCCGCCGAAGTCGGCAGCATCGGTACAATTGCCCGGCTCGTGGCAGCCGGTACAGGGATGAGCCTGGTTCCGCGGCTTGCGGTCGCCGACGCCCTCGATCGCGGCGAAATCAACGAGCTGCCCTGGCCCAGCCCAACCCGGACAGCGTCGCTTGTGATGATTTGGCGGCGCAGGCGTGTTCAGCCCCCAGCCTTGAAATTGTTGCTGGCAGCCGAAAGCAACGGTTTCGTACCCGCTAAACCAACCGGTGCCCGCCCTCGACATGCAGTATCGTTCCCGTTGTGAAAGCATTGCCCATCAGGAAACTGATGGCGTCGGCGATATCTTCCGGTTGTCCTACGCGCCCAACCGGCAGCCGTTTTGCCATGGCGTTCAGCGTCTCGTCCTTCTTGTCGCCGGCAACGAGCGCCCAGATGGGTGTGTCGACCCAGCCGGGCGAAACCGCATTCACACGGATTGGCGCCAATTCGACTGCGAGCGCCCGGACCAGCCCTTCCAAGCCCGCATTGACTGCGGCAACAACCGACCCTCGCGCCGATGGACGATAGGCCGCGATACCGGATGTGAAGGTGATGGAGCCCGTTGGAGAGAGTGCTGGCGCGCCATATTTCGCCAGCAATAGCGGTCCGTAGAATTTGCTTTCCACAACCTTTTGCGCAGCTTTGAGATCCAGCGAGGGCAGCAGTTCATAAGCACCTTCGATATCGGCGGCTGTGCTCACGATATGGTCGAGCCGACCGACCCGCTCGAATAGATCGGCAACCTGGCCTTCCTGCGTGATATCGGTCGCGATCGTGGAAAGTGCCGGATTTTGGAGCTCCGCGCCGGTGCGCTTCAATTTGTCCGCGTTCCGCCCAACGATGATGACCTCGGCACCGACGGCGAGCGAGCGTTTCGCCAGCGCCAAGCCCATTCCAGAGCTGCCGCCGACAATAAGGATTCTTGAATTCACGATTTCAGCAATTGCCATGTCTTTCATTCCCATACGGATGACCACGGCCGAGAACTCGCAGAGACGCGCAAGGAGGGGAAACGGAGAAAAACGATAGTGCCATCGGAGACGCCGATGGAGGGATATCGCCGCCAACAAAGCAGTTGCAATTCCCTGCACCTGCGCTATCCCCTTGAGGAGGACATCCCTTCAGCGGGGCGCGACATCGTCATGGATTCGATCCTCTATTCCACTCCAGACAATCCGGTGCCGGAAAACCGCACCGAAGGGTTCTTCGAGTCATTTGACAGGCGAAAGCTGCGCTATGTCGTCTTCCGCTGCGAGCAGCCGGTCGCCAAGGGCACCGTGGTGCTGATGCAGGGCCGCAACGAGTTCATCGAGAAATATTTCGAAACGATCCGCGACTTGACCAAAAAAGGTCTCTGGGTCGCAACCTTCGATCTGCGTGGCCAAGGCGGCTCCGAGCGGCTGTTGAAGGACCCGCTGCGCGGACATGTCAGACGCTTCTCGGACTATGAGCGTGACCTGACCGCCTTCCTCGACAAGATCGTGCTGCCGGATACGCGCCTGCCGTTCTTCCTGCTGGCGCACTCGACCGGTGGACTGATCGCATTGTCGGCGGCGCCGCGGCTTGCGACCCGGATCGAGCGCATGGTGCTGTCGGCGCCCTTCGTTGGCCTCACCGGCCACGGCGTCTCGCCCGGCCTTATCCGCTCTCTCTCCGGCATAGTCTGCGCTTTTGGTCTTGGCCGGATGCAGTTCAGCAAAACTATCAAGGAAAAGCCGTTTCCGGAAAATCCGTTGACGACGGACGAGCGGCGTTATCGGCGCAATATCGCCGTCGCAACGGCCTATCCGCAGCTCACCCTCGGACCGCCGACGGCGCGCTGGCTGCTGGAAGCATTCCGCACGATCGATCGCGTCAATACGCCCGAACATCTCTTTTCCATCACCATTCCGACCGTGTTGATCGCGCCGACCCGCGACGGCGTCGTGCCCTATGCCGACCAGGAACGATTGTCGCGCTATTTCCGCGCAGCGCAGCTCGTGCCGGTTCACGGCGCCAAACACGAGATTCTTCAGGAGCGGGACGTCTATCGCAACGCCGCCCTCGCCGCCATCAACGCCTTCATCCCCGGCAGCGATGCCGAGGCGAATACGGATATGGCGGGAGTGGGGATTTAGAGCGGGATCGCGAACCCGAAAACGTATAGCTAGCGCGACAGGATCGCCATTGCCTGATCATAGACCGCGCGGCTGCCGGCGGCGATGATCGTGCCGCCCTTTTCCGGCCGACCGCCGTCCCAGGTGGTGATGATGCCGCCCGCCTGCTCGATGACGGGGATAATGCCGCCGACATCGTAGGGCTTCAGCGAATTTTCGATGACGAGATCGACGTGACCGGCGGCGAGCAGCGCATAGGCATAGCAATCCGTGCCGTAGCGGAACAGGCGCACCTGGCTCTCAATCTCGCGATATTTTGCCAACTCCTTGCCGGCGAAAAGATGCGGCGAAGTGGTGAAGAGAATGGCATTCGACAGGCTGCCGCAATCACGAACCAGCAGCCGCCTTTCGCCTTCCGGGCCGGAATAGGTCGAGCCGTTGCCGTCGGCGAAATAGCGCTCGCCCGTAAACGGCTGGTCGATCATGCCCATGACGGCGCGTCCGTTTTTCTGCAGGCCGATCAGCGTCCCCCAGACAGGCACACCGGAAATGAAGGCCCGGGTACCATCGATCGGATCGATCACCCAGACATGTTCCCTATCCAGACCGACATCGCCGTGCTCTTCGCCCAGGATGCCGTGGTCGGGAAACTCCGCCTCGATCAAGGTGCGAATCGCCACTTCGGCGGCGCGGTCGCCCTCGGTTACCGGGTCGAACCCCTGAGCCTCCTTGTTAACCACGTCGACGCCGGCGCGAAAGCGCGGCAGGGTCTCAGCCTTGGCCGCCTCGGCCAGACGATAGAAGAAGGCACGATCAGGAAGCATGGTCGATCCGGATAAATGACGGGACGGGCGAAGTCATAGCGCATAAACGCGGCGAAGCAAACCAAATGCCGTTGCGAGAGGCGGATTGCCCGGAGATCAGGCAGAAATTCAGCGATTGCCTAAATATTTTGCGCCGCAATAATCTGCTTGACATTTGTGCAATGCAGCAGCAATATCCCCTTACAGTCTTCTGACTGTAAATACCCTCCTTGGGTGTTTCCTCCCTAGACTTAGCCGCGCCACAAGCGCGGTTCTTTTTTGTCCGGGCCTATTTGTTTCATGGGAATGGCGCGGCAGATGCGCTCGATCTCGCCCTTGGCGGGCGAGAAAGCAATTTCATTGGTTTAGGAATTGCAATACCGGACGCGCTGCATATTCAACAGCCTAGCGCAATTTCTAAGCCATTGAAATTGCCAGAGCGGGGGTCCGCTTCTTGCTCGGCCTACCCCGAGAGTCGGCGCGCCCTGACCTACCCCCTCTCTTGCAAAATCTAGCAGCTAGCTAAAGCTAAATGCTGATTTTGCTTTCTCGCCCGCAAGGGGCGAGATACCCCCTACTCCGCCGCCAGCGCCGGATCGCCTGCGTAGGATTCCACATGCTCGGCCATGCGTTTCATGAACAGGGTGATAGCTGCGGCGACAGCACCGAAATCCGACCGTTTCTCCAGCGTCGTTTCATCGACGTAGAGGGAGCGGTTAACCTCGATCTGCAGGGCATGAAGTCCACGGGAGGGGCGACCATAATGCTCGGTGATGAAGCCGCCGGCATAGGGCTTGTTGCGCACGGCGTTAAAGCCGAGCTCGTCGAGAATCTGCATGGCGGCGCGCGACAGATCCGCCGAGGCGCTCGTTCCGTAGCGGTCGCCAAGGATGAAATCGGGCCGCGCATTGCTGCCGGCGATGCGGATATTGCCCGGCATGGAATGGCAGTCGACCAGAACGCCGAAGCCGAATTTGACATGGGTGCGGGCAATCAACCGGCGCAGTGTCGCATGGTAAGGCTTGTAGATCGTATCGATGCGCCTCAGCGCATCCTCGACCGGCACCCGGCGGGCGTAGATTTCCATGTTTTCGGCAACGATGCGCGGAATGGTGCCGAGACCGCCGGCGACTCGCAGCGAATTGATGTTGGCATAGGGCGGCAACACGCCATCGAACATACGCGGGTCGAGCTCATAGGGCTCGCGGTTGACGTCGATATAGGCGCGCGGGAAATTGGCGAGCAGCAGCGGCGCGCCGAGAGCGCTTGCCGCCGAAAACAGCTCATCGACATAGTGATCTTCCGAGCGGCGAATGGCGATGCCCTGCAGGCGGGACTGGGCGATAAAATCCGGTGGATAGATGCGGCCGCTATGGGGCGAGCTGTAGACAAAGGGAATTGTCTGAGAGACGGGCTCCGATACCTCAAAAATCTCGAAATTACGCATTTCTGCGGACATCAACGTCTTTACCATGTCAACAACTTGTCGCAGCATCCATGTTGCCAGTTGCTCGCCCGCAAGTCCATACTAACTTAAGCAAAATGGCCTTATACAAAGGGCCGCTACGGAAATGCCCGAAAGCACGATCCTTAAGACAGCGAAGCGGTCTTGGGAGGCGATTATGCTGCAACGGACGAACGCGAATGGCTTTGTCCTGACCCGACCATTCACCGCTTGTTTACGGCCAACGACTAAGTTGGACGCTGGACAAGTCCAACAAGACAGAAGTTGATTAGCGAACAGATGATGACCCAGAAGATACTCCTTGCCGAAGATGACAACGACATGCGTCGGTTCCTTGTGAAGGCGCTGGAAAAGGCCGGCTACAAGGTCTTGTCCTTTGACAATGGAGCAAGCGCCTACGACCGGCTGCGCGAGGAGCCCTTTTCGCTGCTGCTTACCGACATTGTCATGCCGGAGATGGATGGCATCGAACTGGCGCGCCGCGCCACCGAGCTCGATCCGGATCTGAAGGTGATGTTCATCACCGGCTTCGCCGCTGTCGCGCTGAACCCCGATTCGAAAGCGCCGAAGGATGCCAAGGTACTTTCCAAGCCTTTCCACCTGCGCGAGCTGGTCGACGAAGTCAACAAACTCCTTGCCGCCTAAGGCTTCCGGCGGCAACGTCACAAAACCGAAAAAAAGCCTATTGACGGCTACCAAGGTTTTGTGATCTATGCGCCGCCATCGGATGGGCGTGTAGCTCAGCGGGAGAGCACTACGTTGACATCGTAGGGGTCACAAGTTCGATCCTTGTCACGCCCACCATCCTTTTCAAGGGCTTAGCGAGAAATCGCTGAGCCCTTTTCGCATAAAGGCCCCAAGGTACATCGCACCTCAATAGCGTTCAGAGATCTGCCACCAGAAGCGCGCATTCCGCTGCTATGCTTGACCTTGGAGAGCGCTTGACTTGCTGATTGGTCGTGTCACCCTCTGAACAGAATAGAATGGATGTCTGCTATGACCCCAGCCCGGTTCACCGAATGCCTTCTGCATATCCGCTGGACGCCGCTCAACCTGGCGAGCGCTCTGCAATGCGACTTGTCTTGGGTGGAAGCGATGGAGGCTGGAAACGCTGAAGTGCCCGAAGGCTTGGCAGCATGGCTTGAAACCCTGGCGCAATGCCATGAGACGGCAGGCATTCCGACGAAGTACCGCGGGCGCGGACACGATTGATTTAGCTGCATCAGCATGACTTATGGAGGATGCAATGGATCTCACCAAGCTTCGAAACAACTATGAGCGCAAAATCGAGGAGCATGAAGAGCAGCTTCGCTCGCTGGAGGATAAGGACATACGCCATTTCCGTCAGGAAGGTGACGGGCCGCTGAAGGAAATAACCGACGAGATCAGGGCGGAATACCAGCGGCATATCGAAACTTACGCGACGCTGATCGCTGAGATTAATGCGATTTTGGGCGCCTGAGGTCGATCGCAGCGCGAGAAGCAAAGACGCCTCTATGAAAAAAGCGCCCTCCCGGTGAGGGAAAGGCGCTTCCGCGTGCGAAAAAGTCTTGACCGTTTAGCGATCCAGGAAATGCTGGAATACCGCCGTGTTCGGATAGGCGTAGGCGCCGCGGTCTATAAAGCTGTGCCGATACAAGCAACTTCTCAATGCCAGGATGTACATGCTGCTGTTGGGATCGGGGGAGCCCCGATACCAGGAATAGGCTTCGGGTTCACAATAGTGCAGAGCCCTGTCATATCGCGCTAGAAGCACGGGATCGCTATCGGCGCGAATGCCCTGGTATGACTGGTAGTTCGAGGGTGCTTCGCCTGCAGAGACGCAAGCGAGGCTTAACATGGCCCCTAACGCTAACATCATTCTCATTTGCTTTGACCTCTCGCTCATGGCGCATCGAATTCTCGATCGCGAGGGTTGAGGATAATCGTCTTTTCGTTGATATCCAATCACATGCTGATGTTCGGCGCTTGAACGCGTCACCGTCGGGCAGGCAAGCAGAAGTTTCACCCGCAAATCGCTTGACTTCCGGTCGCGCTGTCACACTACTGTCACGCTAAAGCATTGATCGTACGGGAGGACGAGAATGGCGATCGTGAAGAAGCAGTTCTATAAAAACCACAAGCCCAACGGCGACGAATATCTGTTCCACCTCGCCCGGGACACCGACAGCGGCGAGGTCTTCGTCATCCGCCAGTCCGACTATCTCGTCGACGGTGGCAGCGAAAAAAAGATGACGCTCTATGAATTCCTGGCCGGCGGCGGCAACCGGCAGAATGCACTGCTGCAACTGATCGGCACGCTCGTGCCGGAGTGACCGGCGCCTTCCTACGTCGGCACATTAGCGCTTCGGGATTGACTGCCACATTTCGATCGGCAAACTGCGAGGGCTTCGAAAGGACCCATTCATGCGATTCGCAGGCCTTGCTATTGGACTGACAGTGATGACCGTTGCGGCTGACGCCGCCGCACAAAATTTTCCGGCGCCCGGCGCGGTGGTGGTCAGCGGCACCTGTTCCAAGCTCGTCGTGGGCAAGCTCGATGCCTCGAAAGGCTGCAAGGGTGAGATCGCCAGCGTCACGGGGCCGGATGGCTCGGTGACGTTCATCTTTTCATCCGGCGGCAAGATGCTTGGCTTCCAGGGCAACGGCCGCGGTATCAAGCCCGGCGCGACGAAGGGAACCGCGCAATTGCCGATCGAGGTCATCTCCACGGGCGCCGGCAACAAGATGACCGGCCAGGTCGACGCCAAGGGCACCTGCACCTTCGCCAATCCTTATTCGGGCAAACCCGTCGCCATCGAATGTTCGGCGAAATCGACCGAGCTGAGCTTTGCCGCCAGCTTCCTGTCGAACGGCAAACCGCCGCACGGCAAATAAGCAAAGCCGCGCCCCGGGCCGTGAGACCCGGAGCCTCAAAAAATATCCGGCTTCCAGCTTTTATTTTGAGCGGCCTTTGTGTTTCCCGCCGTGATTGGCGTCGCCAGGTGCCTCCCGCGACAGGTCAGCGCCGCTGACATGGGCCGGCACATGAACATCTTCATGCGTTGCAGGTTGCAGCGTCAGATCGACGTTGTGCGGCGGCAATACCTGCGCCTGACGAAGGACGTTCGAACGCGTCCGTTTCTGTCGGCTCGGCTCCGGCTTTACTTCTTTCGGTCTATGATGAATGGGATGGGGGCTCATGAGAGGTCCTCCTTGTCCGCTGCTCTCTATCCGACAATCAATCCATTTCTGGATCAGTCCTGCAACGGACATCGCCCTGCCCGCCTCAAGCCCAAACGCTCCTCTTTCCCGTTTGGTTCCGGAAATTTCTATCCTGGGGAATGCGGCAGCGTCGAACCGCCGCGCCTCTTGACGGGAACCGCAATTTCACTAACTAATGGTGGTATCTCCGCGCCTTCTGACATCGGCTGCGGATTGAACTTTGGTGCCGGGCCCCTCTGGCGAGAGTTTTAACGGCGCTCTCGCGATGTCGGTACCGCCTGCAGATGAGCCGGCGGATTTCTTTTCATGAATACTCTGACCATGCCTCGCCCGCATGCCCTGTCTGGCATGCGGCCATGCCTTGAGTCCGGACACATCTTCTCCGCTCCCAAGGAGGTGCGTCGATGACGTCGTCCTCCTCCAAATCCACGCTCAGCTATTTCGGTTGGGCCTTTATCGTCACTATCGGCGGTCTTATCCTGGGCGCATTGCTCGGCTGGAACATGACGGGCACCTTGGGCGGCTTGGCAACGGCCTTTTTCATCTGCCTGGTGCTGGCCGTGCTGGAGATATCGCTCTCGTTCGACAACGCCATCGTCAATGCCAACAAGCTGAAAGAGATGACGCCGGTCTGGCAGCACCGCTTTTTGACCTGGGGCATCGTCATCGCCGTTTTCGGCATGCGAATCGTCTTTCCGCTGGCGATCGTCGCCATCGCCGCCCATATCAATCCCTGGGAGGCGCTGAAGCTCGCGGCTGCCGAACCGGAGCAATATGCCGCGATCATGCATGACGCGCATCTGCCCATCGCCGCTTTCGGCGGCACCTTCCTGATGATGGTCGGCCTCACCTATTTCTTCGATCGCGAGAAGGATGTGCACTGGATCGCCTTTGTCGAGAAGGCGATGGCGCATTTCGCCACCATCAAGGGCATCGAAATCGCCTTCGTGCTGATCCTCGTCCTGATCTTTTCTTCCCTGCTCGGTGGCGAGGATGCGACCACATTCCTCTATGCCTCCGTCTACGGTCTCCTAACCTTCCTTCTGGTCGAGGTCCTCAGTGGCTTTCTGGATGCCTCGCAAAAGACGATGAGCGCTGCCGCGAGGGGTGGCTTCGGAGCATTCCTCTATCTGGAAATCCTCGACGCCAGCTTCTCATTCGACGGTGTCATCGGCGCTTTCGCACTCACCCAAAACCTCTTCATCATCGCTATCGGCCTCGGTATCGGCGCCATGTATGTTCGCTCGATGACGGTCATGCTTGTAGAAAAGGGTACGCTCGCCCACTATCGTTACCTCGAGCATGGCGCCTTCTACGCCATCCTGATTCTCTCGGTGATCATGTATGTGCAAACGCTTATGCATATTCCCGAGGTCGTCACTGGCCTTGGCGGCGCGGCTTTGATCGGCGTCTCGCTCTGGTCGTCGATCCGCTACAACAAGCGCAACGGCACCACGCATGATCCGGCCGATGAAGAGCCCCGCGACAGAGCCAAGGCCTGACAAGATGATTCCCTGGCGTTGCCGCATAGAAATCGCGGCAACGCCTACATCTTTCGGCGGAAAATCCCACAACACGTATCTGGTCTCTCAACCGAAGCATAACTTTGATTGTTAGAATTTCCTCACTAAGATCGGGGAATGTTCGGAGTTGATGGTAAATTCGCGCTGGTGTTTTCCTGAAAAATATCGCAATGGCGAAAGCCAATTGTTCAAGGGACGCAGGTGGCGATCGCATATATTGCAGATGTCCGCGAAGCGTTCTTCAGTAAAGTGTGTAGGAGAGAGGCAGATATGGCAGCCAAAATCGTCCCAGTGATCATGGCCGGCGGCAAGGGAACACGGTTATGGCCGCTGTCGCGTGCCTCTGCGCCAAAGCAGTTCATCCAGTTCATCGGCGACAAGACGCTCTTTCAGAGCACGTTGACGCGCGTCTCCGATCCCGAACTTTACGAAGCCCCGATCGTCCTCACCAACGAAGAATTTCGCTTCCTCGTTGCCGAACAGGCGCGTGAACTCGGGCTGAAGCTGGCTGCCGTCCTGCTGGAGCCGGTTGCCCGCAACACGGCTGCCGCCGTTGCCGCCGCCGCCACGCTCGTCAGCGAACTTTTCGGCCAGGACGCCACGATGCACGTCCTCGGCTCCGATTACGAGATCGACGCCAACGGCACCTATTTCGATTGCGTTCGAACTGCCCGCGATACGGCGCTGGAAGGCAAGCTCGTGACCTTCGGCATTACACCGACCGAGCCGGCGACCGGCTACGGCTATATCGAGAGCGGCAAGGAGCTTTCGACCGGTGCGCATGCCGTCAAGCGTTTCGTCGAAAAGCCTGCCCTGGAAAAGGCGGAGGCGATGGTCGCCAGCGGCGGGTTCTACTGGAATTCCGGCATGTTCATGTTCTCCGCCGGCCAGCTTCTCGCCGAGATGCACGAATACGCACCGGAAGTCGAAAAGGCCGCCGCCAAGGCTATTGCCAAGTCGACGCGCGACCTCGATTTCACCCGCCTCGACGCAGAAGCCTTCGTCAAAAGCCCCGATATTTCCATTGACTATGCACTGATGGAAAAGACGGAGAATGCCGCCGTCGTTCCCTCGCCCTTCACCTGGTCGGATCTCGGAAGCTGGGATTCGGTCTGGAAGACCGGCAAGCGCGACGATAACGGCAACGTGGCTGCCGGCGACACGACGCTGATCAACACCAAGAATTCGCTCGTCATGACGCATGGTGTCCATCTCGCCGTGCAGGGGATGGAAGACGTCGCCGTCATCGCCAGCGAAGACGCCGTCTATGTCGGCCATCTCAAGGACAGCCAGGAAGTCGGCAAGCTGGTGAAGCTGCTCGCCAGCCAGAAGACGACGGCCAAGCTCACCGAGACCCATCCGACGTCCTATCGCCCCTGGGGCGGTTATACCTCGGTGCTGAACGGCGAACGTTTCCAGGTGAAGCGCATCTTCGTTCTGCCCGGCAAGAAGCTGTCGCTGCAGAAACATCATCACCGTTCGGAACACTGGATCGTCGTCAAGGGCACGGCGGAGGTGACGGTCGGCGAGCACGTGCAGATGCTGCGCGAAAACGAGTCGGTCTATATCCCGCTCGGCGAAGTGCACCGCCTTTCCAACCCCGGCAAGATCCTGCTGGAATTGATCGAAGTTCAGACGGGCTCCTATCTCGGCGAAGACGACATCATCCGCCTGGTCGATGAATTCGGCAGAAGCTGAGGTTTTCGACGGCATCGATTTCAAAGCGGTGGGCGAAAGCCCGCCGCTTTTATTTTTGACACCCTATGGAACGGCCCTGATTGACTGCCGAGACGCCTTGCATTCTTCCGCTGCATTGCACACACTGCCGGTGGGAACAGCAAATGCCGCACAACGTTGCGAGCTAGGCAAAGAGAAAATATGGCGATCAAAGCAAGCATTTATCATCTCACCCATTATAAATACGACAACCCGGTCCGCCTCGGCCCTCAAATCATTCGCCTGAAACCCGCTCCGCATTCCAAGACACGCGTCCTCAGTCATTCGCTGAAGGTGACGCCATCAAATCATTTCGTGAATTTGCAGCAGGACCCCTACGGCAATTATCTCGCCCGCTTCGTCTTTCCCGATCCGGTGACCGAGTTGAAGATCGAGGTCGATCTCGTTGCCGATATGACGGTCTACAATCCCTTCGACTTCTTCGTCGAAGAGGAAGCGACTAAGTGGCCTTTCGACTATCCCGAGACTATCAGCGAAGATCTGTCGATCTACATGAAGCCGGAGGAGCCGGGGCCGCGCCTTGCCGCTTTCCTTTCAACCCTCGACCGCTCCGAACAGCGCACCGTCGACATGATCGTCGGCCTCAATGCGCGGCTGCAGCATGAAATCGGCTACGTCATCCGCCTGGAAACCGGCGTACAAACGCCGGAAGAGACGCTGGAAAAGGCAAAGGGCTCCTGTCGCGATACGAGCTGGCTGCTCGTCCAGATTCTCCGCCATCTCGGCCTCGCCGCACGCTTCGTTTCCGGCTATCTCATTCAGCTCACGCCGGATCTGAAGGCGCTCGATGGGCCCTCGGGTACGGAACACGACTTTACCGACCTGCATGCCTGGGCGGAGGTCTATCTTCCCGGCGCCGGCTGGGTGGGTCTCGACCCGACCTCAGGCCTGCTGACCGGCGAGAGCCATATTCCGCTCGCCGCCACACCGCATTACCGCAACGCGGCACCGATCTCCGGCGGTTATTTCGGTGAGGCCAAGACCGAATTCGATTTCGACATGACGGTTGCCCGCGTTGCCGAGCATCCGCGCATCACCAAGCCCTTCTCCGATGAAAGCTGGGAAGCTCTGAACGCGCTCGGCGAAAAGGTCGACACCATCCTCAGGCAAGACGACGTGCGCCTGACCATGGGCGGCGAGCCGACCTTCGTCTCGATCGACGACTTCCAGTCCGATGAATGGAACACAGCCGCGGTCGGCCCGACCAAGCGCGAAAAGGCCGATAATCTGATCCGACGCCTGCGCGAACACTTCGCACCGAATGGCTTTCTGCATTACGGCCAGGGCAAATGGTATCCTGGCGAAAGCCTGCCGCGCTGGACCTTCTCGCTCTACTGGCGGCGCGACGGCCTGCCGATCTGGTCGAACCCCGACCTGATCGCCAACGAGGGCCGCAACTACAGCGTTACCGAGGACGATGCCGGTCGCCTCCTGACGGCGATCGCCGGCGAGCTCGATATCGAGCCCGACTACGTGGCGCCGGCTTTCGAAGACCCGGCCGAATGGCTGGTCAAGGAAGCGAACCTGCCCGACAATGTCGACCCGTCCAACTCGAAGCTGAAGGATCCGGAGGAACGCTCACGCATGGCCCGCGTCTTCGAGCGCGGGCTGACGCGACCGACGGGCTATATTCTGCCGGTACAGGCCTGGAATGCGCGCGCCAGCGGTCGTCGCTGGGTCAGTGAGAAATGGCGCACCCGCCGCGGCCGCATCTTCCTCATGCCCGGCGACAGCCCGGTCGGCTATCGCCTGCCGCTGAATTCGCTCGACTGGATACCGGCATCGCAATATCCCTACATCAACCCGATGGACCCGACGATCCCGCGCGAGGCACTGCCGGATTACGGTCAGGACAAGGGCCGGCCGCTGCAAGCCGCCCATTTCCAGCCCTTTGCCGGCCAGCAGCCGACCATGCCGCAATCGATCGACGAGATCGGCGGCTATGTCCGCACCGCGATCTCGGTCGAGCCGCGCGACGGGCGCCTCTGCATCTTCATGCCGCCGACGGTCAGCGTGGAGGATTACCTCGACCTCGTCGCCTCCGCCGAACGCGCGGCCGCGGCCCTGAACCTGCCTGTTCACATCGAAGGCTATCCGCCACCCCAGGACGAGCGCATCAACGTGATCCGCGTCGCTCCCGATCCCGGCGTGATCGAAGTCAACATTCATCCGGCTTCGAGCTGGCAGGAATGTGTCGATATCACCACCGCGGTCTATGAAGAGGCCCGGCAAACGCGCCTCGGCACCGACAAATTCATGATCGACGGCCGCCACACCGGCACCGGCGGCGGCAACCACGTCGTCGTCGGCGGCGCCAATCCGAACGACAGCCCGTTCCTGCGCCGGCCGGACCTTTTGAAGAGCCTGGTGCTGCATTGGCAGCGCCACCCCTCGCTCTCCTATCTCTTCTCCGGCCTGTTCATCGGCCCAACCAGCCAGGCGCCGCGCATCGACGAGGCACGTCACGACAGCCTCTACGAACTGGAGATCGCGCTGGCGCAGGTGCCGGCACCCGGTCGCGGCATCCCGCCGCTGCCCTGGCTCGTCGACCGCCTGTTCCGCAACCTTCTGACCGACGTCAGCGGCAACACGCACCGCTCGGAAATCTGCATCGACAAGCTGTTTTCCCCGGATGGACCGACCGGCCGCCTTGGCCTGGTGGAACTCCGTGGCTTCGAAATGCCGCCGAACGCCCGCATGAGCCTTGCCCAGCAATTGCTGGTCCGCGCCCTCATCGCCCGTTTCTGGCGCAATCCGATCGACGGCAAGTTCGTCCGCTGGGGCACCGCGCTGCACGACCGCTTCATGCTGCCGCATCATATCTGGCAGGATTTCCTCGATGTGCTGACGGATCTTCGGGAAAACGGCTTCGACCTTCGTCCCGAATGGTTCCAGGCGCAGCTCGAATTCCGTTTCCCCTTCTGCGGCGAAGTCGAATACGAAGGCAGCAAGCTGGAACTGCGCCAGGCCTTGGAGCCCTGGCATGTCATGGGTGAGGAAGGCGCGATCGGCGGCACCGTCCGTTATGTCGATTCGTCGGTGGAGCGGCTGCAGGTGCGGTTCGAAACCAACAATCCCTCGCGTTATGTCGTCGCCTGCAACGGCCGCGCCGTGCCGCTGACGCCCACGGGCGCCTCGGGCGTTTCCATCGCCGGCGTCCGTTACAAGGCCTGGCATCCGGCCTCGGGCCTGCACCCGGTTCTGCCGATCGATACACCTCTGACCTTCGACATTTATGATACATGGTCGAAGCGTTCGATCGGCGGCTGTATCTATCATGTTGCCCATCCCGGCGGCCGGAACTATGACACCTTCCCTGTCAATGGCAATGAGGCCGAAGCGCGGCGTTTGGCGCGATTCGAACCTTGGGGACATACGGCGGGCGGTTATAATCTGCGCACAGAATCAGTGTCGGGAGAATTTCCGCTGACGCTCGATCTGAGGCGGCCGATAGGAGTTTGAAACGGGCATACGCATGGTGGGGAAGAAACCAGCGACGGAACGGCGGGACGAGGTAAGGGCTGGCATCGGCAACGATCCGGCGTTTGCCTATTCCGCCATGCCCGGCGTCGCCGACGAAATGGTCGACAATACCGGAGCGGTACGGCCGGTCTGGCAAAATCTGCTGGCCGCGCTCGCGCGCATGCCGGAAAGGGAACTCCTGGAACGTTTCGCCCGTGCCGACCGCTATCTGCGCGACGCTGGCGTTTTCTACCGCGCCTATGGAGCAGCCGGCGTCAGCGAACGCAACTGGCCGATTTCGCACATTCCCGTTCTGATCGACGAGCGCGAATGGCAGACGCTGTCGGCCGGCCTGCAGCAACGCGCCGATCTGCTGGAGGAGGTCATCGCCGATATCTATGGCGATAACCGGCTGGTCAACGAAGGCTTGCTGCCGCCGGCGCTGATCGCCGCCAACCCGGAATTCCTGCGGCCGCTCGCCGGTGTCAAACCCGCGAACGGGCACTATCTCCACTTCCTGGCCTTCGAGATCGGCCGTGGTCCGGACGGCAATTGGTGGGTGCTGGCCGATCGTGCCCAGGCTCCGTCGGGTGCCGGTTTCGCGCTGGAGACCCGCGTCGCCACCACGCGCGCTTTCTCCGATATCTATGCAGAGACAAAAGTGCATCGTCTCGCATCCTTCTTCGGCGCCTTCCGCGACGCGTTGCAGGGTGCAAAGCGCGGCACGACCGACCGCATTGCCGTCTTGACGCCGGGGCCCGCCAACGAGACCTACTACGAACACGCCTATATTGCTCGCTACCTCGGCTTCATGCTGCTCGAAGGCGAGGACATTACCGTCGTCAACGATCAACTGATGGTGCGTACCGTCGCGGGCTTGAGGCCGATCAGCGTGCTGTGGCGCCGCCTCGATGCATCCTATGCCGACCCGCTGGAGCTCAATCAGCAATCCCATATCGGCACGCCTGGCATGGTCGAGGCGCTGAGGGCGCAAACCGTCACCATCGTCAACGCGCTCGGTTCGGGCATTCTGGAAACCCGCGCCCTGCTCGCCTTCATGCCCACCATCTGCCGGCATCTGCGTGGCGAGGACCTGAAGCTGCCGTCGATCGCTACCTGGTGGTGCGGACAAAAGACCGAGCGCGAACATGTCGCCGCGCATATCGAAAAAATGGTGATCGGCCCGGCCTATTCCTGCATGCCCTTCTTCGACGACAATGGCCAGTCAGTGCTAGGCTCGACGCTGCGCACCACCGCCAAGGAATCGATTACCGACTGGCTGCGGACGGACGGCCACAAGCTGGTTGGCCAGGAGGTCGTCACCCTCTCGACGACTCCTGCCTGGGTAAACGGCAAACTGCTACCGCGGCCGATGAGCCTGCGCGTCTTTGCCGCCCGCACCGAAAACGGCTGGCAGATCATGCCGGGCGGCTTTGCCCGTATCGGCAGCGGCGACGATGTTGCCGCCATCGCCATGCAGTCCGGCGGCTCGGCCGCCGATGTCTGGATCGTTTCCGACAAACCGGTTGAGCGCCACACGCTGCTGCCGGCCGAAGAGACCTTCACCCGCAACATGCCCGGCAGCCTGCCGAGCCGCGCCGCTGACAACCTCTTCTGGCTCGGCCGTTATATCGAACGCGCCGAAGGGGCCTTGCGCATCCTGCGCGCCTGGCACGGCCGCTTTGCCGAAGCCGCCGACCCCACTCAGCCGCTGCTTGCCGCTGTCAGCGCCTATCTCGCCGCCGTCGATATCGATACCAAGGAAGCCGTGCCGGAAAGCCTGCTGCGCAATATCGACAGCGCCGTCTATTCCGCCAGCAACATCCGCGACCGCTTCTCGCCGGACGGCTGGCTGGCGCTGAACGATCTCGCCAAGACCGCCCGCCGCTTCAAGGAAAAGGTCAAATCCGGCGACGACGCCAGTCACGCGATGACGATCCTCCTGCGCAAGCTCGCGGGCTTTGCCGGTCTCGTGCATGAAAACATGTATCGTTTCACCGGCTGGCGCTTCCTGTCGCTCGGCCGCTATATCGAGCGCGGACTGCATATGACGCGCCTGCTCGGCTACATGTCCGGCCCGGAGGCGCCCGACGGCGCGCTCGACATGCTGCTCGAAATCGGCGACAGCGTGATGACCCATCGCCGCCGCTACAACGTCAATACCGCTCGGTTGACGGTGACCGATCTGCTGGCGCTCGATCCACTTAACCCGCGCTCGATTCTCTTCCAGATGAACGAAATCCATCGGGAAGTGGAGCAATTGCCGAACGCCTTCGTCAACGGCCAGATGTCGCCCTTCTACCGCGAAGCCATGCGGCTGCATTCGGGCCTGGCCGTTATGACGCCGGAGGCCATGAACGACGAGGTCTACAAAAAGCTGGAACGGGAGCTGGAGCATCTCTCCGATCTCCTGGCCCAGACCTATCTCGGATGATGTGATGCTTTACGACCTCTCGCTGCACATGGGCTATATCTACGACGTGCCGGCCAGCGGCGCGCGTCATATCGTGCGCGTGCTACCGCTGTCGCTCGCCAACCGCCAGCGCTTGATTGCCGGCTCGCTGAAAGTCACGCCCCATCCGGACGAGCAGTCGAACTTCACCGATTTTTTCCAGCATCCAGCGACTTCGATCCTGGTGCGCAACCCCCATGAAAAGCTCGACATCCGCATGCAGGCGCGGGTGCAGGTCGAGAGCCAGCCGGTCTCCGCCGACTTCTCGCCCGTACTTGCCAAACTGCCGGATGAAATCAGCGACTGCTGGTCGATCGAGCCATCCTCGCCGCATCATTTCATCGGCACAAGCCCGCGTCTGCCGGAGACGACGGAGATCGCCGACTATGCCCGGCAATGGGCGACGACCAATCTGACGGTGATGCAGATCGCCCACGCCGTCTGCGCCCAGATCCACAAGGATTTCCTCTACGACCCCAAGGCGACGACGGTCGACACCGCGCCGAAAGAGGCATTCCGCCTGAAACGCGGCGTCTGCCAGGATTTCGCGCATGTCATGATCATCGCGTTGCGTAGCCTCGGCATTCCGGCCGGCTATGTCAGCGGCTTCCTGCGCACCATCCCGCCGCCCGGCAAGGAGCGGCTGGAAGGCGCCGATGCCATGCATGCCTGGGTGCGCATCTGGTGCGGCGAAACGGCAGGCTGGATCGAGCTCGATCCGACCAACAATATCCCGGCCGGAACCGACCATATCGTCGTCGCCTACGGCCGCGACTATTCCGACGTCGCCCCTGTTATCGGTGTGCTGAAGAGCTATGGAACCCAGAAGACGGTGCAGGCCGTCGACGTCATTCCATTAAAGCAGTAGTTTCGAATACAACCCTAAATCGGAAATATTCGCGTCATTTGCTAAAAGTCGAATGATCATCTCAACGCCGTCCTTAGAGTTTTCGCCGATAGTCGCGGTTCTGGGGCATATACTTTTTGGGCGGACGTGATGATCACTTGTTCGAGCAAATTCCGTGGCATTCAAAATCTTTTGCGCGATCGCGCCGGCAATTTCGGCATATTGACCGCGCTAGCCATTCCCGTCCTCGCGGCCGCGGCTGGCGTTGCGGTCGATGTTTCCAATATGGCTGTAACGGACAGCCAACTGCAGGAAGCGACCGATGCGGCGGCCCTTGCCACGGCAACGGCACTTGCCAATGGCAGTGCGACGACATCCAACGCCCAGCAACTGGCCGCTGACTTCGTGACCGGGCAGATGTCGAATTATCTTGCCGGCGATGCGAGTGCCACCAGCGCACTCAGGGCCGGCACAACCGCAACGGTGACGAAAACGACCGATTCGTCAGGCAATGCCAGCTATTCCGTCGTTGTGAACGCGTCCTATGCGATGCCGGTGAACGGCATGACCCGCATGCTAGGCCTCACCACGATGAATGTCGGCGCATCGAGCACGTCGGTCAGTGGCAACAATACATCCACGCAAAAGAATCCGCTGTCCATGTATTTCGTTCTCGACCGTTCTGGCTCGATGGACGAACCAACGGACACGGTCAACACCGAGCAGCCGACGACGACGTACACATATGCCTGCACGACGACCAACTCGAAAGGCAAGACCGTCAATAGTACCTGCACGGGTACGCAAACCAATTATTACACCAAGCTTCAATCGCTGAAGATCGCTACCGCGAACTTGGCGGCACAATTGAACACGGCCGACCCCAACAGCATGTATGTTCGCACTGGCGCCGACTCCTACAATTCCAGCGCCCAGACGCCGACGGCGCTCGCCTGGGGTACCAGCGGCGTCACCAGCTACGTCAACAACCTGACAGCAAGCGGCACGACAAACTCGGCGCCTGCATTCACGGCTGCAGTGACCGCCCTCACGATGGCATCCACGACGCCGGGGCTCACGAACGAACAGTTGCAGCACAAGAACAAGAACGGCTCAACGAACCCGAGCACCTATATCGTCTTCATGACCGACGGCGACAACAACGTGGCAAGCGCCGACGCAAACACCAAGATCCAGTGCGATGCGGCACGCACTGCCGGCATCCATGTCTACACGATCGCCTTCATGGCGCCCGCAAACGGTCAGGCTCTGCTGAAGTACTGCGCAACGTCGGCCTCCGACTACTTCACGCCGCAGAATGCAGCAGACCTGTTCAGCGCCTTTTCGTCGATTGCAACGCAGGCGTCAAAGAAAATGACGCTCCTGACCAAATAACAACCGGAGCGCGATGCACCGGAAACTATGAATAGATCGTAAAAACGAAAGCCGCTCCAGAATAATCCGGAGCGGCTTTCGCGCGTTAGCTAATCCGGCGATAAGAGCCGGAAAAACAATCGGAATCAAGTCTTTTTAGCGCTTTGAGAGCATTTGCCCGGTATTTTCGCATCTGCCGAATTCACTTGTTGCAACGGCTTTACATCGGTGCATAAACTGCTAGGTAAAGGCGATGGCAATTTGATTTATCAGGCGTAACGCCCTGAATATAAATCACAAATGGCGAGACTTGATAGTATGAATAACTTGACCAAGGCCAATCTCCCCGTTCCTGCTCCGCGCAGTTCCCACCCCGAAATCCTTGCGGAAGAAATCATCGAGCGCCTGACCTATCGCATCGGCAAGGATGCAAAAGTGGCCAAGCCGCACGATTGGTTGACGGCGACGATCCTTGTCATTCGCGACCGTGTCATCGACAAATGGATGGAATCGACCCGCAAGGTGTACGAGACCGGTGCCAAGCGCGTCTACTATCTATCCCTCGAATTCCTCATCGGCCGCCTGATGCGCGACGCTGTGTCGAACCTCGGCCTGATGGAGGAGATCACCAATGCGCTCTCCTCGCTCGGCGTCGACATCCGCGTCATCGCCGGCCTTGAGCCGGACGCGGCGCTCGGCAACGGCGGCCTTGGCCGTCTCGCCGCCTGCTTCATGGAATCTATGGCGACCGTCGATGTGCCGGCCTATGGCTACGGCATTCGCTACGTCCACGGCCTGTTCCGCCAGCAGATGGCCGACGGCTGGCAGGTGGAACTGCCGGAAACCTGGCTTGCCCACGGCAATCCATGGGAATTCGAGCGTCAGGAAAGCGCCTATGAAATCGGTTTCGGCGGCGCCGTCGAATTCGTCAGCGGCCATGACGACCAGCCGCGCTATGTCTGGAAGCCGGCCGAACGCGTCATCGCCGCCGCCTTCGATACGCCCGTCGTCGGCTGGCGCGCCAAGCGCGTCAACACGCTGCGCCTCTGGTCGGCACAGCCGATCGACCCGATCCTGCTCGACGCCTTCAATGCCGGCGACCATATCGGCGCGCTGCGTGAAAGTAACAAGGCGGAAAGCCTGACCCGCGTTCTCTACCCGGCCGACGCGACGCCTGCCGGCCAGGAACTGCGTCTGCGCCAGGAATTCTTCTTCTCGTCGGCCTCGCTGCAGGACATCCTGCGCCGCCATCTGCAGCAGTATGACGATCTCACCAACCTCGCCGACAAGGTCGCGATCCAACTGAACGACACCCATCCGGCCGTTTCCGTCGCCGAAATGATGCGCCTTCTGGTCGATGTTCACGGCCTCGAGTTCGACGCCGCCTGGGATATCACCCGCAACACCTTCGGCTACACCAACCACACGCTTCTTCCGGAAGCGCTTGAAAGCTGGCCGGTGCCGCTGTTCGAACGGCTGCTGCCCCGCCACATGCAGATCGTCTATGCGATCAATGCCAAGATCCTGGTCGAAGCCCGCAAGGCCCGCAATTTCAGCGACGCGGAAATCCGCTCGATCTCGCTGATCGATGAAAATGGCGACCGCCGCCTGCGCATGGGCAATCTCGCTTTCGTCGGCTCGCACTCGATCAATGGCGTCTCGGCGCTTCACACCGACCTGATGAAGGTCACGGTCTTCTCTGATCTCCACAAGCTTTACCCGGATCGCATCAACAACAAGACCAACGGCATCACGCCACGCCGCTGGCTGATGCAATGCAATCCGGGCCTGACCAATCTCGTGCGCGAAACCATCGGCGACGCGTTCCTCGACGATGCGGAAAAGCTGAAGCCGCTCGACCAATTCGCCCGCGACAGCGCCTTCCAGGAGAAGTTCGCCGCCGTCAAACGCGCCAACAAGGTGCAGCTTTCCAATCTCGTCGCCAGCCGCATGGGCATCAAGCTCGACCCCAACGCGATGTTCGACATCCAGATCAAGCGCATCCATGAATACAAGCGCCAGCTTCTGAACATCATCGAAGCCATCGCGCTTTATGATCAGATCCGCTCGCATCCGGAACTGGACTGGCAGCCACGCGTAAAGCTGTTCGCCGGCAAGGCGGCGCCGAGCTATCACAACGCCAAGCTGATCATCAAGCTGATCAACGACGTCGCCCGCGTCATCAACCACGACCCTTCGGTGCGTGGCCTGCTGAAGGTCGTCTTCGTGCCGAACTATAACGTCTCGCTCGCCGAGGTTATGGTTCCTGCTGCGGACCTTTCCGAGCAGATTTCGACCGCCGGCATGGAGGCATCCGGTACCGGCAACATGAAGTTCGGCCTCAACGGCGCCCTGACCATCGGCACGCTGGACGGCGCCAACGTCGAAATGCGCGACAATGTCGGTGAAGACAACATCGTGATCTTCGGCCTGAAAGCCGACGAGGTCGCCAATCTGCGCAGCGACGGCCACGATCCCCGCGCCGTCATCGAACGTTCGCGCGAATTGGCGCAGGCCCTTTCGGCCATCGCGTCTGGTGTCTTCTCCCCGGACGACCGCAGCCGTTATGCCGGCCTGATCGACGGCATCTACGCCCATGACTGGTTCATGGTCGCGGCCGATTTCGACGCCTACGCCGCCGCTCAGCGCCAGGTCGATACCCTCTGGGCCAATCCCTCCGAGTGGTACGCGAAGACGATCAACAACACCGCTCGGATGGGCTGGTTCTCCTCCGATCGCACGATCCGCCAATACGCCAAGGAAATCTGGAGAGCCGGATGAAAAAGCCGAAAAGACCCGCTGACGGCACCGCCTTGAGGGACATTTCGGCAGACGAGATTGCTGCAATTCTCGCAGGCACACATTCCGATCCATTCGCCGTCCTCGGCGTCCATCGGACGGATAATGGGTTCATCGCCCGTTGCTTCATTCTCGGCGCAGAAGCCGTCACCGCCACGGCGTTGGACGGCTCCGTCATCGGCGAGCTGGATCGTCTCGATCCAGCCGGGTTCTTTTCCGGTAATATCACGGTCACCAAGCAGCAGCCGGTGCGCTATCGCGCCCGGCGCGGCGATTCCGAATGGGCGGTGACCGATCCCTACAGCTTCGGCCCGGTTCTCGGTCCGATGGACGATTACTTCGTCCGCGAGGGTACCCATCTGCGTTTGTTCGACAAGATGGGCGCTCACCTCTTGAAGCACGAAGGCGTACAGGGCTTTCACTTTGCCGTCTGGGCGCCGAATGCGCAGCGCGTTTCCGTGGTTGGCGACTTCAACAATTGGGACGGCCGCCGGCATGTCATGCGCTTTCGCTCGGACTCCGGCATCTGGGAAATCTTCGCGCCAGACGTTCCAGCCGGCGTCGCCTACAAGTTCGAAATCCGCGGCCATGACGGCGTGCTCCTGCCGTTGAAGGCCGATCCCTTCGCCCGTCGCAGCGAACTCCGGCCGAAGACCGCTTCGGTCACCGCCACCGAAATGACCCAGGTCTGGGAAGACGAGGCCCATCTCGAACATTGGGCCAGTGTCGATAAGCGCCGCCAGCCGATCTCGATCTACGAGGTGCATGCCGCCTCATGGCAGCGCCGCGACGATGGTTCCATGCTCTCCTGGGACGAGCTTGCCTCGCGCCTCATTCCCTATTGCGTCGACATGGGCTTCACCCATATCGAATTCCTGCCGATCACCGAACATCCTTACGATCCGTCCTGGGGCTATCAGACCACCGGCCTCTATGCACCGACGGCCCGTTTCGGCGAACCGGAAGGCTTGGCGCGCTTCGTCAACGGCTGTCACAAGGTCGGCATCGGCGTCATTCTCGATTGGGTGCCGGCGCATTTCCCGACCGACGAACACGGCCTCGGCTGGTTCGACGGTACCGCGCTCTACGAGCATGAAGATCCGCGCAAGGGCTTCCATCCCGACTGGAACACGGCGATCTACAATTTCGGTCGCACCGAAGTTCTCGCCTACCTGCAGAACAATGCGCTCTATTGGGCCGAGAAATTTCATCTCGACGGCGTGCGCGTCGACGCCGTCGCCTCGATGCTCTACCTCGACTATTCCCGCAAGCACGGCGAATGGATCCCGAACGAATATGGCGGCAACGAGAACCTGGAAGCGGTTCGCTTCCTGCAATCGATGAACACCAGGCTTTATGGTTCGCACCCGGGCGTGATGACCATCGCGGAGGAATCGACCTCCTGGCCGAAAGTCTCGCAGCCGGTCCACGAAGGCGGCCTTGGCTTCGGCTTCAAGTGGAATATGGGCTTCATGCACGACACGCTGAGCTATCTCGCCCGCGAGCCCGTGCATCGCAGATATCACCACAACGAACTGACCTTCGGCCTGATCTATGCTTTCTCGGAAAATTTCGTTCTGCCGCTCTCCCATGACGAAGTGGTACACGGAAAGGGGTCGCTGATTGCCAAGATGGCGGGTGACGATTGGCAGAAATTTGCCAACCTGCGCGCCTATTACGCTTTCATGTGGGGCTATCCGGGCAAGAAGCTGTTGTTCATGGGCCAGGAATTCGCGCAATGGAGCGAGTGGAGCGAAGCCCGTGCGCTGGATTGGAACCTTCTGCAGTACCGCATGCATGAAGGCATGCGACGCCTGGTGCGTGATCTCAACTTCACCTATCGCAGCAAAGCAGCACTGCATGCCCGGGACTGCGAGGGCGAAGGTTTCGAGTGGTTGATCGTCGATGACTTTGAGAATTCGGTCTTTGCCTGGCTGCGCAAGGCGCCGGGCGAAAAGCCGGTCGCGGTCATCACCAATTTCACGCCGGTCTACCGCGAGAATTACACTTTGCGCCTGCCGGCTGAGGGGCGGTGGCGCGAAATATTGAACACCGATGCCGATATTTACGGCGGCAGCGGCAAGGGCAATGGCGGGCGCGTGCAGGCCGTCAGTGCGGGCGGAGGCATACAAGCGACGATAACGCTACCTCCCCTGGCGACGATCATGCTTGAACCGGAATCTTGAAATCATCACAGACAGGGAGGACTGAAATGGTAGAAAAACGTATCCAGCCACTGGCCCGCGACGCCATGGCCTACGTTCTTGCCGGTGGCCGGGGCAGCCGCCTGAAAGAGCTAACCGACCGCCGTGCCAAACCTGCCGTCTACTTCGGCGGCAAGGCTCGTATCATTGATTTCGCGCTATCCAACGCGCTGAACTCCGGTATCCGCCGCATCGGCGTCGCGACCCAATACAAGGCGCACTCCCTTATTCGCCACCTGCAGCGCGGCTGGAACTTCCTGCGCCCTGAGCGTAATGAAAGCTTCGACATCCTGCCGGCGAGCCAGCGCGTTTCCGAAACGCAGTGGTACGAAGGCACGGCCGACGCCGTCTATCAGAACATCGACATCATCGAGCCCTATGGTCCTGAATACATGGTCATCCTTGCCGGCGACCATATTTACAAGATGGACTATGAGTGGATGCTGCAGCAGCACGTCGATTCCGGCGCCGATGTCACCATCGGCTGCCTCGAAGTGCCGCGCATGGATGCCGTCGGCTTCGGCGTCATGCATGTCGACGAGAAGGACCGGATCATCGACTTCGTCGAGAAGCCGGCGGACCCGCCGGGCATTCCCGGCAATCCCGATTTCGCGCTGGCGTCGATGGGCATCTACGTCTTCCACACGAAGTTCCTGATCGAGTGCCTGCGCCGCGATGCTGCCGATCCGAATTCCAGCCGCGACTTCGGCAAGGATATCATCCCCTACATCGTCAAGAACGGCAAAGCCGTCGCCCATCGCTTCACGCAATCCTGCGTGCGCTCCGATTTCGAGCGCGAAGCCTACTGGCGCGATGTCGGTACGGTCGACGCCTACTGGCAGGCCAATATCGACCTGACCGCCGTGGTGCCGGAACTCGACATCTACGACAAGTCCTGGCCAATCTGGACCTATGCCGAAATCACCCCGCCGGCCAAGTTCGTCCATGACGACGAGGATCGCCGCGGTTCGGCCGTCTCCTCCGTCGTTGCCGGCGACTGCATCATTTCCGGCGCGAGCCTGTCGAACAGCCTGCTGTTTACCGGCGTGCGCGCCAACTCCTATTCCAAGCTGGAAGGGGCCGTCGTGCTGCCGAGCGTCAAGATCGGCCGTCGCGCCCAGCTAAAGAATGTCGTCATCGACCATGGCGTCACCATTCCGGAAGGCCTGGTGGTCGGCGAAGATCCGGAACTGGATGGCAAACGCTTCCGTCGCACGGAAAGTGGTATCTGCCTGATCACCCAGACGATGATCGACAAGCTGGATATCTGACATATGAAAGTTCTTTCGGTTTCGTCCGAAGTCTTCCCTTTGATCAAGACAGGGGGCCTGGCCGATGTGGCCGGCGCCCTGCCTATCGCTCTCAAGCCCTACGGCGTCGAAACGAAGACCCTGATCCCGGGCTATCCCGCCGTCATGAAGGCCATCCGCAATCCGGTGGCCCGTCTCGAGTTTTCCGACCTGCTCGGTGAAAAAGCGACGGTCTTCGAAGCCGAGCACGACGGAATTTCCCTCCTCGTGCTCGATGCACCGGCCTACTATAACCGCACCGGCGGCCCCTATGTCGACGCTGCCGGCAAGGATTATCCCGACAACTGGCAGCGTTTCGCTGCCTTGTCGCTCGCCGGCGCGGAAATCGCCGCCGGCCTGCTGCCCGGCTGGCGGCCGGATCTGGTACATGTGCATGACTGGCAATCGGCCATGGTGCCGGTCTACATGCGTTACTACCCGACACCGGAACTGCCGAGCGTCCTCACCGTCCACAACATCGCCTTCCAAGGCCAGTTCGGCGCCGACATCTTCCCCGGCCTGCGCCTGCCTGCGCATGCCTTTTCGATCGAAGGTGTCGAGTATTACGGCGACGTCGGCTTCCTGAAGGGCGGCCTTCAGACCGCTCTTGCCCTGACCACCGTCAGCCCTTCCTATGCGGAGGAAATCCTGACGCCGGAATTCGGCATGGGCCTGGAGGGCGTCATCGCCAGCCGGGCAAACAGCCTGCATGGAATTGTGAATGGCATCGACGACGGTATCTGGAACCCGGAAACCGATCCGATGATCGCGCAAACCTATGGCGCCACGACGCTGAAAGACCGCGCCGCGAACCGCAAGCTCGTGGTCGAGCATTTTGGTCTGGACGATGATGACGGCCCGATTTTCTGCGTCGTCAGCCGTCTGACCTGGCAGAAGGGCATGGATCTGCTTGCCCGCATTTCCAGCGATATCGTCCGGATGGGCGGCAAGCTCGCCATCCTCGGCGCCGGCGATGCCGCCCTCGAAGGCGCACTTTTCGCCGCCGCCGGCCGTCATCGCGGCCGCGTCGGCGTTTCCGCCGGCTATAATGAACCGATGTCGCATCTGATGCAGGCCGGCTGCGACGCCATCATCATTCCGTCCCGCTTCGAACCCTGTGGCCTCACGCAGCTTTATGGCTTACGCTATGGCTGCCTGCCGGTCGTTGCGCGTACGGGTGGCCTCAACGACACCATCATAGATGCCAACCACGCCGCGCTGCAGGCAAAAGTCGCGACCGGCATTCAGTTTTCGCCCATCACTGCCGATGGGCTGCTGCAAGCCGTACGCCGCGCCATGCACCTTTTCCAGGATCGAAAGGTCTGGACGCAGATGCAAAAGCAGGGCATGAAATCCGACGTATCCTGGGGCAAGAGCGCAGAACGCTATGCAGCCCTCTACTCCAGCCTTGTCTCGAGAGGCGCTTAATCAGATGATTAAAACCATTCCCACCAAACCCTATGCGGATCAGAAGCCTGGCACGTCAGGCCTCCGGAAGAAAGTTCCCGTATTCCAGCAGCCGAATTACGCTGAGAACTTCATCCAGTCGATTTTCGATTCGCTCGAAGGCTACCAGGGCAAATGCCTGGTCATCGGCGGCGACGGCCGCTACTACAATCGCGAAGTCATCCAGAAGGCCATCAAGATGGCCGCCGCCAATGGCTTCGGCAAGGTGATGGTCGGCAAGGGCGGCATTCTCTCCACGCCCGCCGCCTCGAACATCATCCGCAAATACAAGGCGTTCGGCGGCATCGTGCTGTCGGCGAGCCACAATCCCGGCGGCCCGACCGAGGATTTCGGCATCAAGTACAATATTGGCAATGGCGGCCCGGCGCCGGAAAAGATCACCGATGCGATCTATGAGCGCACCAAGATCATCGAAAGCTATAAGATCGCCGATTTCGCCGACATCAATCTCGACCGCATCGGCCGTGAAGACGTTGGCGGGATGATCGTCTCAGTCATCGACCCGGTCGAAGACTATGCTGCTTTGATGGAAGAGCTGTTTGATTTCGGCGCCATCCGCAACCTCATCAGCCTCGGCTTCCGCCTCTGCTTCGACGCAATGAGCGCGGTGACCGGCCCCTATGCCAAGGAAATCTTCGAAATCCGCCTCGGCGCACCGGGCGGCTCGGTCCGCAATTTCCTGCCGCTGCCGGATTTCGGCGGCCATCACCCCGATCCGAATCTCGTCTACTGCAAAGAGCTCTATGACGAGATGATGGGTGATGATGCGCCCGATTTCGGCGCGGCATCCGACGGCGACGGAGACCGCAACCTGATTATCGGCAAGGGCATCTATGTCACGCCGTCGGACAGCCTCGCGATCCTCGCCGCCAATGCCAATCTGGCGCCAGGCTATTCGCATGGCATCGCCGGTATCGCTCGCTCCATGCCGACAAGCGGCGCCGCCGACCGCGTCGCGGAAAAGCGCGGCATCGGTATCTACGAGACCCCGACCGGCTGGAAATTCTTCGGCAATCTGCTTGACGCCGGCATGGCGACGATCTGCGGCGAGGAAAGCTCCGGCACCGGTTCCAACCATGTCCGCGAAAAGGACGGCCTCTGGGCCGTGCTGCTCTGGCTCAACATTCTTGCGGTGCGCGGCGAAAGCGTCATCGATATCGTCACCCAGCATTGGGCGACCTATGGCCGCAACTATTATTCGCGGCATGACTACGAAGGCGTCGATACCGATGCCGCCAATGGCCTGATCGACACCCTGCGCGAAAAGCTGCCGACCCTGCCGGGCACGCAGTTTGGCGATCTCACCGTTTCCGCCGCCGACGACTTTGCCTATCACGATCCGGTCGACAAGTCGGTCAGCCAGCACCAGGGCATCCGCATCCTGTTCGAGGGCGGCTCCCGCGTCGTCTTCCGCCTTTCCGGCACCGGCACGACGGGCGCGACGCTGCGCGTCTACATCGAGCGCTACGAGCCCGATCCGACCCGCCATAACATCGAGACGCAGGAAGCGCTCGCCGACCTCATCGCCGCCGCTCAGGATATCGCCGATATCAAGGGCCGCACCGGCCGCGATGCACCGACGGTGATTACCTGATCCCTACGATCTGAGCCCTTCCCCCCGCAATGCGGGGAGAAGGTGGCCAGAAGCCGCCGAACGACGGGAAGCGGCCACTGGTCGGATGAGGGGCCTTCTCAAGATTCACCGCGACTGCGCAATTTGCCGGACGCTCCGCCCCCCTCACCCTAGCCTTCTCCCGCATGCGGGGAGAGAGGACCACCTCTAGCCATCCGGAAAGCCCGCGAAGACATGTCCGAGCCGACAATCCGCAGCCTTGGCGCGACCCTCACCAACTCGGGTGTCGAATTTGCCGTCGCGTCCAAACATGCCGAGAAGATCGAGCTTTGCCTGCTCGATGCCGAGGGCGGAGAAGAGATTGCGCGTCTGCCGATGAAGCGCGAAGGCGAGGAGCATCGTCTGTCGGTCGATGGCGCCAAGGAAGGCACGCGCTACGGTTTTCGCGCCCATGGTACATACGATCCGAACCAGGGTCTGTGGTTCGATCCGTCGAAGCTGCTTGTCGATCCCTATGCCAAGGAAATCGACCGGCCCTTCCGCTACGATCCTCGCCTCGGCACGTTCGGCGAGGATACGCAGGATCTGATACCGAGGGCGATCGTCTCCGGCGATATAGTGGTCAAGCCGGCCAAGCCGTTGTTCAAGCCGGGCGGCCTGATCTACGAAATCGCCGTCAAGCCTTTTACCATGTTGCATCCGGATGTGCCGGCGGAGAAGCGCGGCACATTGGCCGCCCTCGCCCATCCGGCGGTCATCGCCCATCTCAAGCGACTGCATGTCGATGCCGTCGAGCTGATGCCAATCACCGCATGGATCGACGAACGGCATCTGCCGCCGCTCGGCCTCAGCAATGGCTGGGGCTACAATCCCGTCGCCTTCATGGCGCTCGACCCCCGTATCGTACCCGGTGGCGTCGTGGAATTGCGCGGGACGGTGGCGGCACTGCACGCCGAGGGCATCGCTGTCATCCTTGATCTCGTTTTCAATCACACCGGCGAGAGCGACCGCCAAGGCTCGACGCTGTCATTGCGTGGCCTCGACAATCCCACCTATTTCCACCATGACCCGAACCAGCCCAGTGTGCTGATCAACGACACCGGCACCGGCAATACGGTCGCCTGCGATCAGCCGGCGACCCGCCAGCTCATCATCGACAGTCTGCGCCATTTCGTGCTCCACGCTGGCATCGACGGCTTCCGTTTCGACCTTGCCACCGTCCTCGGCCGTACCGCCAAGGGCTTCGATCCCGAAAGCCTGACGCTGCGGTCCCTCTTCGCCGATGACGTGCTTCAGGACCGGATCATGATTGCCGAACCCTGGGACATCGGTCCCGGCGGCTACCAGCTCGGCAATTTTCCGGCTCCCTTTCTCGAATGGAACGATCGCGCCCGTGACGATCTGCGCTGCTTCTGGCGCGGCGATGACAACAAGATCGGCGACATCGCCACCATCCTCGCCGGCTCGTCTTCCTTCTTCGGCCGCGACGGCCGCACCCAGACCCGTAGCGTCAACTTCCTCGCCGCCCATGATGGCTTCACGCTCATGGACATCGTCTCCTATGCGCACAAGCACAATGAGGCGAACGGCGAGAACAATCGCGATGGCCATAACGAAAATTTCTCCTGGAACAATGGCGTCGAGGGCAAGACAGATAATCCAGTGATCCTTCGCAAACGCCGCACCGACATCGAAGCCCTGCTCTCTACGCTTTTCGCCACACGCGGCACGATCATGCTGACCGCCGGCGACGAATGTGGGCGCACCCAGCGGGGCAACAACAATGCCTATTGCCAGGACAACGATATCACCTGGATGGACTGGACCACGCTAGACGAGGAGTTGATTGGCCATACTGCTTGGCTCGCCAGTCTCCGCCGCCGCTTTACAGCCTTTAGCGAGATGGAATTTTTCAACGGCAAAGGCGATGTCCTCTGGTTCTCCGCCAACGGCACGGCCATGACGGTGCCTGATTGGGAGACGCCGGCTGCCCGCGTGCTCGGCATGGCGATCGGGACTGAGGATCGTGATAGTGGCAAGAAGACCCGTCTCGCCGTGTTGCTGAACCGCGCGAACGAGGAACAACACGTCAAGCTGCCGGCCTCGAGCGGGGCCGGCTGGTCGCTGCTGAAGCCTGAGGGAGCAACGCCGGTTCAAGGCGAGACCATCGTGCCGGCGCGCTCGGTCAGCTTCCTCCTCGAAAACTGAGCCCGTTGACTTTCCGGTTTTAATCGCCAGAAAGATCGCAGGAAGCAGCAAAACCTGACGAGGATGGAATGCCCGGCGATATTTCGCTTGTTGAGATCATGAAGCTGGTAGGAACCGAGATCGGCATTTCCGACTGGATCACGGTCGACCAGACGATGATCGACACTTTCGCCGACGCGACGCTCGACCATCAGTTCATCCATGTCGATCCCGAGCGCGCCAAAGCGGAAACGCCCTATGGCGGCACCATCGCACACGGCTTCCTGACGCTGTCGCTGCTTTCGGCGATGAACTACAGCGGCCTGCCGAAGATCCGCGAGCAGACGATGGGCATCAACTACGGCTTCGAGCAGATCCGCTTCATGTCGCCGGTCAAATGCGGGGCGCGCGTGCGCGGCCACTTCAAGCTCGCCGAAACTCGGCTGCGCGGTGCAAGTATGCTGATGCTCACTTATGATGTGACCGTGGAAATCGAAAACGAGCGTAAGCCGGCGCTGACCGCAACATGGACGACTATATCGCAGTTCGATCCAAAGGATCGGCCGGAAGGGGCTTAGGGCCGCTTTTCCACCTTCGCCTCAGCGGCGAGAAGGTCGCGCATCGCGCGGGATGAAGGGGCGTTACAGCAAAGAACTGCTTCCCGCCCCTCCCCTGTTAGGCGCCGTGTCAGCGAGGAGAAAACGTATTTTGCGCATCCTCAGCCGCCTCGGCCAACAGTCCGAAAGCATACTCAGAAAAGGAGCGCCAGACTTCGACGCGGAATGTCTCGTCATCGAGGCGCAGCAGCACGACTTCCACCTTACCCAACAGCGTGCGCGAGCAGGCCCCGACAGGAAAAGCCTGCAGCGACAGGTCCTGCGGGCAACCGCCGGCGAGAGTCGCTTCCGCGCCGGGGCCGGAAGCGATGATCGCTGTGTTTCGATGAGAAACATCCGCTGCCGAATGCACAACGCCGGCAGAAGCGGCAATGCCGACCAGCTCGGCGCCATTCTCGTCGATAACGAGCCATTCGTCCGGGCCGATCCACAGAGCATGACGCCCATTTGCACTGGCAGATGTCTTCGGCCGGGTAGGCAGTTGCAGGCCGAGCGCCTGCGAAAGACCGCCAAGAGAGTCGGCCGGTGCCCGCAGCGCAATGCGGCTTGCAGGTGCTGCGGGTGTCAGGCGAACAGTGGCCGAGCCACCGTGGCGGCCGGCGAGCGGCAATTTGCGAACAGCGAGATCAGCCATTGATCCGGCCTCCTTCCTTGTCAAAGAACACCAGATCCGTCACCTCGACGGCAATCGTCTTGTCCGGCATCGGCACATAGAGCGTCTTGCCCATGCGCTCGCGGCCACCGGCAACAAGTGCGAAGGCAATCGAGCGGCCGAGATTTTCGGACCAATAGGAAGAGGTGACATGGCCGAGCATGGTCATCGGCTTCGGCTCATTCGGATCGGCGACGATCTGCGCGCCTTCTTCCAGCACCACCTTCGGGTCGCGGGTGACGAGACCGACGAGCTGCTTGCGCCCTTCCTTGACAAGGTCCGGCCGCTTCAGGCCACGAATACCGACGAAATCGGTCTTCTTCTTGGACACGGCCCAGGAAAGTCCGGCGTCATCGGGCGTCACCGTACCGTCGGTATCCTGGCCGACGATGATATAGCCCTTCTCGGCGCGAAGAACGTGCATGGTCTCGGTGCCGTACGCGCAAGCGCCCAACGGCTCGGCCCGCGCCCAGACGGCTTCCAAAACCGACTGCCCGTAGTCCGCCGGCACGTTGATTTCGTAGCCCGCCTCACCGGTGAAGGAGACGCGGAACAGCCGCGCCGGTACACCGCAGACCTTGCACTCGGCCACGCTCATATGCGGGAAGGCTTCATTGGACAGATCCTGCCCCTCGACGAGCGGCTCGATGATCTCGCGCGCCTTCGGCCCTTGCACGGCGATGACGGCCCACTGTTCCGTAGTCGACGTCAGCCAAACCTTCAGATGCGGGAATTCGGTTTGCAGATAATCTTCCATGTGGTGCAGCACGCGCGGCGCACCGCCGGTTGTGGTCGTCACATGGAAGCGATCTTCGGCCAAGCGTCCGACGACGCCGTCGTCATAAACAAAGCCGTCCTCGCGGGTCATGATGCCGTAACGGCAGCGACCGGGCTTCAGCGTGTCCCAGGCGTTGGTGTAGAGCAGGTTCAGGAACTGCGCCGCATCCGGCCCGACCACTTCGATCTTGCCGAGCGTCGAGGCGTCGAACACACCAGCCACTTCGCGTGCCGTTTGGCATTCGCGGTTGACAGCCTGATGCATCGTCTCGCCGGGTCGCGGATAGAACCAGGCGCGCTTCCAGTTGCCGACATCTTCGAAGATGGCGCCATGCGCCTCTTCCCAGGCATGCATCGGCGTCTTGCGCGCGGGATCGAAGAGCGACCCGCGCGAATGGCTGATCAGCGTGCCATAGGTCACCGGCGTATAGGGCGCGCGGAAGGTGGTAAGACCGACCTTCGGAATATCCTTGCCAAGCATTTCCGCGGCAATCGCCAGGCCATGCATATTGGAGAGCTTGCCCTGGTCGGACGCCATGCCGTTGGTGGTGAACCGCTTGATATGCTCGATCGAATGCATGCCTTCGCGCACGGCGAGGCGGATATCCTTCGCGCAGACATCGTGCTGGAAGTCGACGAAAGCCTTGGCATTGGTATTAGGCCCGGCACCCTCGGCTGCGCCGATCATGCCGCCCGTCCATTCGAAGGCCTGTTCGGCCTGCAGCAGGATCTTGCCGCCCGCGCCACCTGCGCCCGCAGCTCGCGCCATCAATTCACCGGCGGCAAGCGATTCCTCAATCGCCGCCTGCAGCCCGTCCGTGCCGTTGCAGGCACCGACGGAGAGACAATCCTGCACACAGGTGCCCGGCAGGAAGCGCTGCTTCTCGGCATCGAATTTCAGCTTGCCGCGCGACTGCGAGAATAGATGCACAGAAGGCGTCCAGCCGGCCGAAACCAGCAGCGCATCGATAGCAATCTTGCGGGCACCGCGGCTGCCATTGCGCGCCACGGTCATGGAGGAAATGCGCAGCTTGCCGGCGGTATCGATGACGGCATAGTCGCTCAGCACCTCAATCCCGAGCCGCTTCGCCTCGGCAAGCACGGCCTCGCCGGGCCGTGCGCGGCTGTCGATGATCGCCGCGACGGAGACGCCGGCGCGCTTCAGGTCGAAGGCAGCCTCGTAAGCCGAGTCATGCGCCGTATAAACGCCAACCTTGGTGCCGACGGCAACACCGTAATGGTTGAGATAAGTGCGCGCCGCGGATGCCAGCATGATGCCCGGGCGGTCGTTGTTCGGGAACACCATATGCCGCTCGATCGCGCCCGTCGCCATGATGACGCGCTTGGCGCGGACCTGCCACAGACGCTCGCGCGGCAGATGACGGCCCGGCTTTGCGAGATGATCGGTGACGCGTTCGGCAAGGCCGATGAAATTGTGGTTGTAATAGCCGAAAGCCGTCGTGCGGGTCAGCACTTCCACATTGTCCATCGACTTGAGCTTGGCGACGACATCCTGTGCCCAGACATAGCCCTCAACACCGTCGATCTTGACGCTGGCATCGAAACGCAGCGAGCCGCCCGCTTCCGCCTGTTCGTCGCTGAGAATGACCTTGGCGCCGGTTTCTGCGGCCGCCAGTGCGGCGGAAAGACCGGCAATGCCGGCGCCGACCACCAGCACGTCGCAATGGGCATAACGGCTGGCATAGTGATCCGGATCCTCCTCAGTCGGCGCGACGCCGAGACCGGCGGCGCGGCGAATGAAGGGTTCGTAAATATTCTTCCAGGCCGCCTTCGGCCACATGAAGGTCTTGTAGTAGAAGCCGGCGGCGAAGAAGGGCGACATGAGATTGTTGACGCCGCCGACATCGAAGGCGAGAGACGGCCAACGATTCTGCGACTCCGCCTTCATGCCATCGAAGACCTCCTGCACGCTGGCGCGCACATTGGGCTGGCGGCGGGCCGAATCGCGGGAGATGTCGAGCAACGCGTTGGGCTCTTCCGCGCCGGCCGACAGGATGCCGCGCGGGCGATGATATTTGAACGAGCGGCCGACGAGATGAATACCGTTGGCAAGCAGCGCCGAGGCGACGGTGTCGCCTTCGAGTGCCGTATAACTCTTGCCATCAAAGGTGAAGCGGGCGGTTCTGGCCGGCGTCAGGCGGCCCTTGCCTGCAATACGATTGGCGCCGCTCATTTCGCAAATCCCTCTTCTTGGTGTGCTTGTTCTTGTGCACGTTGTTCTTGCACGTTGTTGTCTTGCGCCACCGGCTCATGGACCGGCTCGGGGGCCGCGGGCAGCAGCGTCGAAATATCCGGCTTCGGCTCGCCGGCCTTGTAGGTCCGGTAGAAGCGGTCGCTCACCGTATCGCGCGCAGCGTTGAAGAAGCGGCCGCAGCCATGCATATGCCGCCAGCGCTCGAAGATCAGACCCTTCGGATTGTCACGCAGGAAGAAATATTCCTCGAATTCCTCATCGGAAATTCCGGCGATATTTTCCGGCCTCACGATATGCGCGTCGCCCGCGTTGCGGAATTCCAGTTCCGAACGCTCTTCCTCGCAATAGGGGCAGTAAATCAGCAGCATCGTTTTCTACCTATGTTAAAGCTCGGAGCCCGTAAGGCTTGTGCCGGGAGGCTGTGCGCAGAGCTGGCGTCCCATTGTGACGAAAGGTGTTATGCGCTTCACGAGCGCCTCCAGCGATCCGTAGGGTTTCAGCACATTGGTCATTCCCAGATTGACCAAGCTCATTCCCAGCAGATCCGTGTCGATGGCAAAAGCCCTTGTCGCCTCAGGCGTCTGCTCCGGCACAAAATAGACCGCCGGCTTTTTCAACACCTTGACGCAGGCAAGCACGCCGCTTTCGGCCACGAAGGGCCATTCGGCCTCGGCCTTCGCCTTATGGATCACCTGCATGCGAACATCCTCGACCCCCGGAAAGAGATCACTGACTTCGGTCACGATCGTTCCTGCCGACAGCGAAAACCTTGCCGCAAGAACGATCCCGACCGCCGTCAGCATCAATGCGCCACGGCGGCGGCAGCCGCCTCGTCGATCAAGCGGCCAGTGCGGAAGCGATCCAGCGTCAGGCCGGCATTGAACCGATGCGGCTCGTCGCGGGCGATGAGATGCGCAAACAGATTGGCCGAACCCGGCGTCGCCTTGAAGCCGCCCGTGCCCCAGCCGCAATTGACATAGAGGCCCGGCACCGGCGTCTTCGACTGGATCGCCGAACGATCCGGCGTGTTGTCGACGATGCCGCCCCAGGAGCGCATCATCTTCACGCGGCGGAACATCGGGAAGAGTTCACAGATCGCATCCAGCGTATGGGTGATGATCTGCAGGCCACCGGTCTGGCTATAGGAATTGTACTGGTCCGTACCCGCGCCGATGACGAGTTCGCCCTTGTCGGATTGCGAAATATAGGCATGCACCGTGTTCGACATGACGACGCAGGGGAAGATCGGCTTCAACGGCTCGGAAACCAGCGCCTGCAACGGGCTCGACTGCAGCGGCACGCGCACGCCGGCCATCTGCATGACGACGGTCGTGTGACCTGCCGCCGAAACGCCGATCTTCTTGGCGCCGATGAAGCCCTTGGTGGTGTCGACGCCGGTCACGCGACCGTCCGGCCCACGCTGGATACCGGTCACTTCACAATTCTGGATGATATGCACGCCGCGATCCGAAGCCGCGCGGGCAAAGCCCCAGGCCACGGCATCGTGACGGGCCGTGCCGCCGCGGCGCTGGAGTGCAGCGCCATTGATCGGGTAGCGCGCCGTCTTCGAAATATCGAGCGGCGGACAGTAAGCCTTGGCCTGCTCCGGCGTCAGCCATTCATTGTCGATGCCATAGAGCCTATTGGCATGGATATGCCGCTTGAAGGACTGCTGATCGTGAATATTGTGCGACAGCATCATCACGCCGCGCGGCGAGTACATGACATTGTAATTGAGATCCTGAGAAAGCCCCTCCCAGAGCTTCATCGAATGCTCGTAGATGTGCATGCTCTCTTCATAGAGATAGTTCGAGCGGATGATGGTCGTGTTGCGGCCGGTATTGCCGCCGCCGAGCCAGCCCTTCTCAATCACGGCGACATTGGTGATGCCGTGTTCCTTGGCGAGATAATAGGCGGCGCCCAGGCCATGGCCGCCAGCGCCGATGATGATGACGTCATACTCCTTGCGCGGCTCCGGCGAACTCCACTGGGCCTCCCAGCCCTTGTGAGCCCGCATTGCTTCCCGTGCCACGGCAAAGACAGAGTATTTACGCATTCGCCCTCAACTCCTTCAGGGATCAAGCCCTTTCGATGGGCCATACAAATCGCAGATCAAAAACCGACACAACGGCTCTTTTGCGACGCAATCACGACCGGCTTTCGACACGGTTAAAAAGAATGCTACAGCAAGGCCCGAGCTTGTGAACAGCCCGGATCGATATATCTGAGTGACTGCCATCGAGGCATACACAAGCCGCTCGCATAGTGAACGCTGTGCGTCATGGTCCGATCGTTCATCAGTCCCCCAACCCTTACTTGCGCTGAAGATGACAGATCTTCACTCGACCACCATGGCCGTCGCTGCGCCACGCGCATCCTTCCTTCTGTGGTTTGCGGTCGTAAAGATAGATTCTTGCCCGATGTTTGCTGTCGAAGGTCTGGTTGGAAAAGTCATGGCCGCCTATGTGGACATTTTTGCCGAGTCGCACCTCGCCGGCTGCGGCAGGCACCAGCGTTGCGACAAGAAGGGTGGCGGCCAGGATAGACGCACCAAATGACCTGACGGCGACAGCGAGATCGAACGATTTCATAAAGCGATTCCCCTTAACGCCGGATAACCACCGAAACCAGGCGGTTCGGCAGCGGGTGGAAATGACCAGGCCCTCAAATCTCACATAAGCACGCCGGAGGCGACCTCGCGGGCTCACTTCAGGCTCGACAAAGCGCTTTTTCCTCTGCAAACTCACGATCTGGCTAGACTTTGACAAACCGATCTGTTATCTCGCCTTACCAATCGCAAGGCTGCGGCCGCGCGAACGTTATTGTTTTGTCTCCTGGCGCTGCAGTCGCCGCTGGCATCAACCAAACCAAAGGAACGTGATTCTCGTGCAGGTACTTGTCCGCGATAACAATGTCGATCAGGCTCTCCGCGCTCTCAAGAAGAAGATGCAGCGCGAAGGCATTTTCCGCGAAATGAAGATGCGCGACTACTACGAAAAGCCGTCGCAGAAGCGTGCTCGCGAGAAGGCTGAAGCTGTTCGTCGCGTTCGCAAGCTGGCACGCAAGCGCGCGCAGCGCGAAGGTCTGGTCGCACGCTAATCGTCGTTTTTTCGACGTTTTCAGATGCATGTCTGGCGGGGGCGAGTCGTTCGCCGCCGCCTTTTTGATTTATTCTCCGGGCAAACGGAATTTATCAAAACAGCCTGATATAACGCATGGGGAAAGCGAACCCGATAATGGCAATCACGACGTCCAAACAGTTCCGCACTTCGAAACTGTCTTTTTTTGTTTCGAAGCGCGCTGCTGCCGTACCCGCTTTGGCTCTTCTCACTGCAATCGGCCTTTCCGGCTGCCAGACCGCCTCCACCGATACGGTGATCCGCATCGACAAGGCGCAGGGTTCTTCGGAAAACATTGCCTCGCTGACCTCGGTCATCAATGCCAATCCGCAGGATCCGGAAGGCTATAACGTCCGCGGCACGGCCTATGGCCGCGGCGGCGAATTCAGCCGCGCCCTTGCAGACTTCAACCAGGCGATCCAGCTCAATCCGAAGTTCTATCAGGCCTACGCCAACCGCGCGCTCATCTATCGCAACATGGGCAAGCTGCCGGAAGCGGTCGCCGACTATAACGCCGCGCTGCAGATCAACTCCAATTATGACGTCGCCTATATCGGCCGCGGCAACCTCTATCGTCAGTCCGGCCGCGACAACGACGCTTTCAACGATTATTCCAAGGCGATCAGCCTCGGCACGACGGATGGCCGCGCCTATAACGGCCGTGGTGTGATCTACCAGAAGCGTAATCAGCAGGATAAGGCGATCGACGACTTCTCCAAGGCGATCTCGCTGTCGCCGAATTCGCCCGAGCCCTATAACAGCCGCGGCATCTCCTATCTCGCGCAGAACGACGACGACAACGCGTTTGCCGATTTCAACCACGCGATCGACCTCAACAACAAGGTCGCCGAATCCTGGGCCAACCAGGCTTTCGTTTATGAGCGCCGTGGCGATAAGGCCAAAGCCCGCCGTTCCTACCAGCACGCCGTCAACCTCGACCCGTCCTACCAGCCGGCCAAGGACGGCCTGGCACGCGTAGGGGCAGGCGCCTAAAATAGTTGCAGGAAAAGCGCATGGCGCTTTTCTTGCCACAAGTGCCTGAGAACAACAGTGGGCCGCCGTGCGATCATCCGCCCGGCGGCTTTTCTTTGCGCTGTTGAACGCATAGTCTCCCCCGACCCCACATTCGGATAAGAGACGCGGCATGCCTTCTCAAGAAATCATCGTCATCGGCGCCGGCATTATCGGCGCCTCCATCGCCTGGCATTTGGCGCGCAAGGGTGCATCCGTCACCGTGATCGCGGCAAAGCCCGGAGGCGAGGCGACGCCCAGCTCTTTCGCCTGGATCAACGCGAGCTGGGGCAACCCCGAATTCTATTTCCATTTCCGTCGCCGCTCGATGGCGGAATGGTCGCGGCTGGCGGCTGACCTACCCGGCCTGCCGCTTTCCTGGTGCGGCGGGCTCTGCTGGGATCTGCCGGAAGCCGAATTGGTGGCCTATGCCGTGCGGCAGGGCGGCTGGGGCTACGGCCTGCGGCAGGTCGATCGCGAAACAAGCGCCGCACTCGAACCTCACCTCGCCGATCCGCCCACTTTTGCGCTGCATGTCGGCGAAGAAGGCGCCGTCGAGCCGGTTGCCGCCGCCAATTTGCTGTTGGAAGATGCCGCCCGTCATGGCGCAACGCTGTCCTATGGCATGGAAGCCAGACGGCTTCTGCGGGAGAACGGCAGGATCACGGGCGTTGAAACGGCAGACGGAGTGCTGCTTGCCGATCATGTGGTTCTCGCCGCCGGTGCCGGCACCGCAGCACTTGCTGCGTCCGTCGGCATCGATGTGCCGATCGAAACGCCGCCGGGCCTCATCGTTCATTCCCGCCCTGCTCCCCGGCTGCTGAACGGCCTCGTCATGGCGCCGGAGCTGCACATGCGCCAGACGATGGAAGGCAGGATCATTGCCGGCACCGATTTCGGCGGTACCGATCCGGGCGAGAAACCGCAGCAGGCCGCCGACGAACTCTTCGCCAAGGTCAAAACCATGCTGCGTGGCGGCGACGAGCTCGAACTCGATTTTTATACGGTTGGCTATCGTCCGACCCCGAAAGACGGTTTCCCGATCATCGGCGGTGTCGATGCAGCTCCGGGCCTCTATCTTGCCGTGTTGCATTCCGGTGTGACGCTGGCGCCGCTCGTCGGATCGGTTGCGGCAGCGGAGATCCTCAGTGACGATCCCGATCCTCAGCTTGCGCCATTTCACCTGTCGCGATTCGCGCTGACAAGCGAATAACTCATGCAGCTCAACTTTAAGCCTATGCCACTCGCGTCCAAAGTGTCTGGTATCACTTACGATTTAACTGCGATGACTTTTCATATGTTGCAACGCAATTTACCGGGCCCTAACATGGCCCTTTCGAGAGCATGCTGCTCGGGTAAAAGCATGGGGGCGCTCGACATGGTGATCAAGACCGATATTCCCGCTTTGGTAGACGCTTTTTATTTTAATGGTGGTCCGATCGGTTGATCGCGTCATGAGAAAGCCGCCGCGTTTCCCAAAGGCTTCGATTGGGGCCTATCTGATCGCCATAGCATTGGCGATCGCTTTGCCGATTCTGGCTTTCGTGGCATTGCTGCTGGTTCAGCTCGAAAGCAACGAACGCGATGTGCTGAAGCGCGATACGGTTCAGGACGCCCAAGCATTGGCGCGCACCATCGACCGGCAACTGCAGGACATGGCGACGACCCTGCGACTGCTTTCCTCCTCGCCGGAACTGGAGCGCAACGACATCGCCACCTTCTTCGACCGGACAGAGACGGTGCTGCGCACCGATTCGCTTTTCGTCCTGCTTCTGGACAAGGACGGTCAGATGCGGCTGAACACGCGCTGGCCGCTGAGCAAGCCGCTCGGCAAGACTGGCAATCTGGCCGCCTTGCAATCGGCACTCAATTCGGGCCGCATCGAGGCTTCGGACGTCTTTGTCGGATCAGTCATCCACCGCTGGGTCTATAATGTCACCCTGCCGCTCGATCATTCGCCGGCCGGTGCGGCCCTTGCCATGACGCAGGATGCCGATGAACTCGCTAAGCTCGTGACGACCGATGCCCTTGCGCCCGGCTGGTCGGCTGCGGTCATCGACAGTTCCGGCCATATCGTTGCCGCCAGCGGCCCTGCCAATCATTCCCCTGGCGACGCGTTCAACAAGGATATCCTGCCGAAACTGATTGCCTCGAGCGGCGTCTATCAGGATGAGAAGGTCCTGCCGCACTCGCTGCTCGGCTATGCGCAAATTCCGGGCTGGTCGTGGAAAGCCGTGGTCTGGGGCCCCATCGCGTCCGCGCAGGCTTCGCTGATGAGCACCTGGCGCTTCCTGATCTATGGTGGCGTCACCCTGTTGCTGATCGCGGTGATTGCGGTTTATGCGCTGGCCCGACAGGTGCGCACTACCATCCAGAGCATCGCCGACATGGCGGACCGCATGGGCCGGGGCGAGATTGTTTCGCCGATCGAGACCAGTGTCATCGAGGCCAATCAGATGGCCATGGCGCTTTCCAACGCATCCTTCGATCGCAGCGAAACGGAGGACAGGCTGCATTTCGTCATGCATGAGCTCGTTCATCGCACCAAGAACCTGCTCGCGCTTGCCCAGGCAATGACCCGTCAGCTCGCCCGGCAGACCGACAGCGTCGACACCTTTCAGCGCGCGGTCGCCGACCGGCTGGAAGGCCTGGCGCGCTCGATCGAAGTCCTGACCAGCGAACAATGGTCCGGCGTGTCGCTGCGGCGGGTGATCGACATTCATCTGGCCACCTTCCTGCAAGGACCGCAACAACTCGATATCAAGGGCAGGGATTTCCTGCTCAAGCCGGAGGCGGTGCAGAATCTCGGCTTGATTCTGCACGAGCTGGCGACGAATTCGGTGAAATACGGCGCTCTGTCCGCTCCCGAAGGGAAGATCACCATCGAATGGACGAGCGCCGACGGCGAGATCGGGCAGATGATCAGGCTCATCTGGACGGAAAGCGGCGGCCCGATCGTCAAAGCGCCGACCATTACGGGCTTTGGCACAACCGTCACCAAGGCGCATGCCGCCGCCGCCTTCAGCGGCACAGTCGAGATCGACTTCCGTCCGACAGGCCTCGTTTGGGTGCTGAATGCTGTGCGCAGCACCATGGAGCGTGAGCGCGAACGAAACTAGCTGGCCCCCGACTCCGCCCGGAACATTCCACCGCAGGAGCCGTTCCAATTTCATCATTGGTCAATCCAGAGGAGAAAGACCATGCTGAAACACATTCTCCTGGCATCCGCAGCACTGTCCTTTGCTGTATGGGCTGCGCCCGCAACGTCCGCCGACTACGCTACTCTCGGCAGGCTCACCTGCACGTCGAAGGGGTCGACGGGCATGATCATCATGTCGCAGAAGAACCTGATGTGCATTTTTGAGCCGAGCGGCGGCGGGGCGCCTGCACGTTACGCCGGCATGATCCAGAAATATGGCGTCGATCTCGGCATTACCGGCCGCAGCGTCATGGTCTGGGTAGTGCTTGCTAAAACCGGCACACCATTCAGCGATATCGCGCTGGCCGGCGAATATTACGGCGTCGGCGCCGATGCCAGCGTTGCAGCCGGAGGCGGCGCCAAGGTCATCGCTGGCGGCACCAACCGGGCTTTCATGCTGCAACCTCTCAACGTCCAGGCCCAGGAAGGCGTCAACGTCGCCATTGGCGTCGAGAAAATGACGCTGGCACCCGCTTCGATTTGAGAAAGACAAGTTGGGGCGATTCTCGCAAATCGCCCCTATGCCGGGCCTTCAAGTCTCTCAGATCCTGAAATCTCCCCACCGGGAAGATGGAAGCTCACTCGTTCATCGCCTTGACGATCTCCTCGGTGACCTTTTTGGCGTCCCCGAGCAGCATCATCGTGCCGTCCTTATAGAACAGCGTGTTGTCGATACCGGCATAGCCGGAACCAAGAGAACGTTTGACGAAGAGGCAGGTCTTGGCCTTGTCGACGTCAAGGATCGGCATGCCGTAGATCGGCGACGTCTTGTCGTCACGTGCAGCCGGATTGGTGACGTCGTTGGCGCCGATGACATAGGCGACATCGGCCTGGGCAAATTCCGAATTGATGTCTTCCAGCTCAAAGACCTCGTCATAAGGAACATTGGCCTCGGCAAGCAGCACATTCATGTGTCCCGGCATGCGGCCGGCGACGGGATGAATGGCGTATTTCACGTCGACGCCGTTCGCCTTCAGCTTGTCGGCCATTTCGCGCAGCGCATGTTGGGCCTGCGCAACCGCCATGCCATAGCCCGGCACGATGATGACCTTCGAGGCGTTGGCCATCAGGTAGGCGGCATCCTCGGCCGAGCCGAGCTTCACCGTCTTGTCGCTGTTGTCGGCGCCGCTGGCAGCCGTTTCGCCGCCGAACCCTCCGAGGATGACGGAGATGAAGGAACGGTTCATGCCCTTGCACATGATATAGCTGAGGATGGCACCCGAGGAGCCGACCAGAGCACCGGTGATGATCAGCGCCAGATTGCCGAGCGTGAAACCGATGCCGGCCGCCGCCCAGCCGGAATAGGAGTTCAGCATCGATACGACGACGGGCATGTCGGCGCCGCCGATCGGCACGATCAGCAACACGCCGAGCGCCAGAGCCAGGGCGACGATCGCCCAGAAATTGAAGTGGCTTTCGCTGACCGCCAGGCCGAAGATGAAAAACAGGATAAGCGCCAGCAGCACGGCGTTGATGATATGCCGGTTGGGCAACAGGATCGGCTTGCCGGACATGCGGCCGTCGAGCTTCAGGAAGGCGATGATCGAGCCGGTGAAGGTCAGCGCACCGATAGCGACGCCGATCGCCATTTCGATGCGCGCTTCCGTATGGATATGTCCGATTTCGCCTATGCCGAAGGATGACGGCGTATAGAGTGCCGCGGCAGCGACGAGCACGGCCGCCAGACCGACCAGCGAATGGAAACCGGCAACGAGTTGCGGCATCGACGTCATCGGAATGACGCGGGCGATATAGGCCCCTGCCCCGCCGCCGATGGCAAGGCCGAGAACGATCAGCACGAAGCCGCCGAAGGAGGGCGTCGCGAGAACCAGCGTCGTCGCGATGGCGATGCCCATCCCGACCATGCCGTAGAGATTACCGCGGCGGCTGGTGGCCGGATGCGACAGGCCGCGCAGCGCCAGGATGAACAGCACGCCGGAGACGAGATAGAGGAAGGCCGCGATATTGCTCAGCATGCCGCCCTCACTTGTCTTTCTTCTTGTACATCGCCAGCATGCGCTGGGTGACAAGGAAGCCGCCGACGATATTGACCGAGACGAGCACCAGCGCCACGAAGCCGAAACCGGTGGCAAGCCCGCTGGCGGAAATGCCGACCGCCAGAAGCGCACCGACGACGATGACCGAGGAAATCGCGTTCGTTACGGCCATCAGCGGCGTATGCAGGGCGGGAGTCACCGACCACACCACGTAATAACCGACGAAGATCGCCAATACGAAGATCGCCAGTTGGAACACGAAGGGATCAATCGCACCGCCGGACACGGCACTGATGGATTCCGGCGCCTGCGTGGCCGCGGTCGTCACAGCGGCAACGGCGTCGTTCAATTTCTGGAGCGCCTGATCCATTGCTTGGCTGGCCATCTACAGATCCCCCTTGTTGACCGTCGGCTGATCCGGGTCGACGAAATTCGGATGCACGACCTCGCCTCCATCGGTTAGCATCGTCGCCTTGATCAGCTCATCGGCCCGGTTGAGCCCGAGGCTCTTGCTATTCTTGTCGACCATCGTTTCCAGGAAGGTGACGAGGTTCTTGGCATAGAGCGCGGAAGCACTTGCCGGAATGCGACCGGCCAGATTGGGATATCCGATCACCTTGACGCCCTCGACATCGGCCACGGTCCCGAATTCGACACCCTCGATATTGCCGCCGCGTTCGACGGCGAGATCGACGGCAACTGCGCCGGGGCGCATGGCCTTCAGCATCTCGCGGTTGACAAGCCGCGGCGCCGGACGGCCGGGAATCAACGCCGTGGTGATAACGATATCCTGCTTGGAGATATGTTCGGCAACCAGCGCCGCCTGCTTGGCCTGATAATCCTTGGACATCTCCTTGGCATAGCCGCCGGCGGTTTCCGCCGCCTTGAACTCTTCGTCCTCGACGGCCACGAATTTCGCACCGAGCGAGGCGACCTGTTCCTTGGCTGCAGGACGAACATCCGTTGCCGATACCTGCGCGCCCAATCGCCTCGCTGTCGCGATCGCCTGCAGCCCTGCGACGCCGGCACCCATGACGAAGACCTTCGCCGCCGGCACGGTGCCGGCCGCCGTCATCATCATTGGCAAGGCCCGGTCATAGACCGCGGCTGCCTCGATCACGGCCTGATAGCCGGCAAGATTGGCTTGCGATGACAGCACGTCCATCGACTGCGCACGGGTGATGCGCGGCATCAGCTCCATGGAGAAGCTTGTGAGCCCGGCCCGCGCCATGTCAGCGAGCGCTGCCTCATTGCCATAGGGATCCATGATGGCGATGACGATCGCGCCGCTCTTGTAACCGGCAATCTCTTCGCTCGTCGGCCGGCGCACTTTGAGAATGACATCGGCGCGCACAGCATCCCGAGCGGAGCCGATACGCGCGCCGATGGCTTCATATTCATCATCCGGGATGCGCGACAGAGCACCGGCGCCGGCTTCGACCACAATGTCAAAGCCAAGGCTTTTCATTTTCTTCACCGTTTCGATGGACGCTGCGACACGCGTCTCATCCGCCACGGTCTCCTTGGCGACAAAAACCAGATTGCCCAACGACACCACCTCACGTCAAACGACAGCGCCACTGGATACAGCAGCGCATAGCCTGCAGACCCAGGGCTGAGATTCCATGGAAGGCGCGGGCCGGACGGCCCTGCATCGATTAGCGCGCTTGAAATATCAGCGCACGAGCATGGTGCCAACGATTGAAAGAACGAAGAAAATAAGCAGACCGCCAAGGAAGCCGGCATGACCGAAGAAGCCAGCCGCCATCGCTATCATCAACGCGGCGATGATCGCCGATCCGGCCCTGGCGACGAAAAGGAACCCGTGATAGGTCTTGTCGTGCTCTTTGTAGTCCATAGGAGCACCGGTTTCGACCGGTCCGGCTTGATGTTCGGCCATGCAAAAATCTCCCCTCTATGCACTCCCCGACCGGCTTTGCAATCGCGTGTCGGCTGGAGTTCAGCCTCGAAAGCCGCGGTAGATCCCGAAGAGACACCGCGGCCAAATTTCCTCAATCGAGGGGTTACACAAAGCGACGAAAAATGCAATGCACGAGAACGCCGCAGCGGCTTGAGAAGGCTTAGCTGAACTGCTGCCGACCAGCAGCGCGGCCGCCAGCAGCCATTCGCGCCGTCGGCAGAATGGTCAGCGGATGCCTGCCGCCGTCAGCGCCGCGCGAGAACATCATCCGCCGCTCATAGGGTTCCGAATCGAAAAAGGGGTATCGCTGCATCAACTTGCCGCGAATCTCCTTCGACCGCGAAGCCAGCAGCGTCAGTTCGAAACCATAGGTCTCTGTCATGCGCGGCGGCACGATCGTATCTGCATAAAAGACACGTTTGTAGAAGGCGGCATGCGCCGGGCGGATATGCTGCATGACTCGGTCGGTATCGAAATAGACAGCGCCGACAATTGCCGGTCTCAGCGTCAAATAAGGCAGCGCCGGCATTTCCAGTTCGAAATCGGGATCGATGGCGAAGCGCGCCGGATCAATCAGTGTCATGCCGGCATCGAGAAAGGCATGGATTTCATCGGGAAAAATGCCTGTTGACTGGCAGACACGATGGTCCGGCGTGACATGGTGCACCCGCACCGTACTCACCAGCTCTTCGTAATAATAGACGCCGAAAATATAGGCCTGCTCGTCGAAATCGATATCGTCGATCATGGTCTGGGCCGCAACCGGCAAAACCGCACGCGCTTTATAGGCCTTGTAACGCAACCGAGCGACATCCTCCATGTCCTCGCTGCTCTCGATCCGGCGATATTCGATATGATCAAGCACCTCCATTAGCTTGCCGGCGAAGCTATTTTTCAAAGTACTTATATAAGACATGGTCGTTATTCCAAAACGTTAACGGACCATTATTGGTATTAATAGAAAAATTGATCAATAATCGTTTTAATTTTTATTAATTATCTTTTCGTTAAGGTTAATTTTTGATTAAAAATACCGGTATAGATTCGAATATTAACAAATTCTCATCTACAGATTATTGGGGATAAACTGATCACTCTACCGGCTTTGCTGTGAATAGCCTAACGTAACGGCAGGCAAGGAAGTATCGGCGGCGGAAATGCCTGTCTGCCGTCGAAAATAAAGGGGCTTGCACTGAGCGGCTTGAGTTCGGCTTGGTGTCCGAGGCAGACGTAAAGGACGCTTTGTAACCGGCCTCCTCGGCGAGGTTTAAGCCACATTATCCTGCCGGATGGCCGGCTGGTGGCGGCCGAGATTGTCCACCATCTCAATGACGCTATCCCGCGGCACGGGAACCGAAAAGACATAGCCCTGGACGATGTCGGCCAAATCATATTGTTCAATGAGCGATAGTTGTTCCGGCGTCTCCACGCCCTCGATGACGATTTCCAGGCTGAGAGCCCGGGAAAGATCGGCGATACCGCACAGGAGCTTGAAACGGCGGCTGTCCGTGGTGATGTCGCGCACGAAGGAGCGGTCGATTTTGACGATATCCACAGGCAGCGTGTCGAGATAGCTGAGGCTGGAGAAGCCGGTGCCGAAATCATCGATGGCGATGGTGATGCCTCTGGCGCGCAGATCGGTGAGAACGGATCGCGTGATCGCGATTTCGTCCATCAGGCAGCTTTCGGTTACTTCCAGATGCAGCCGCGATGGGTCCAGCCCCGATGCATCGAGCGCTTCCATGACCATGGTGACGATATCGTTGCTGCGCAGATCCTGCGCCGAGAGATTGACCGAGACCGAGATCGGCTCCGGCCAGTTGGCACAGTCCCGGCAGGCCTGATTGAGCACGAAGCGGGTGATGCCGGTCACGATGCCCATTTCCTCGGCGATCTGCACGAAGACGTTGGGCGGGATCGAGCCCTTTTCCGGATGCACCCAGCGCGACAGCGCCTCGCAGCAATCGATGCGGCTGCCATCCGGCGTAAACATCGGCTGATAGACGGCATGCAGCTTACCGCCTTCGATTGCCTCGCGCAGATCCTCTTTCAGTTTCTGCCGCTCGACGTAACGGGCATCCATTTCCTGCTCGAAGGCGGAGCATCCGCCCTTCATCCGCGACTTGGTTTCGAACAGCGCCAGATCAGCCTTGATCTGCCATTCCTCCGGACGGAACTCGCGGCTCGACATGGTCACATAGCCGCCGCTGAAGGAAACGCGGAAACTATTGCGGTCCACCTCGTAGATGCCCGACATGGCGGCGTGCAGCGCATGCACGCGGCTATCCAAATCCGGCTCGCCATCCTCGTTCGGAAAAAACAAGACGAATTGATCCCCGACGAGGCGCGCACAAAGCGCCATGTCTCCCGCCCTCTCCTTCAGTCGCGCTGCTATGGCGACCAGCAGCCGATCGCCGATGAAATGCCCCTTAGTATCGTTGACGTGCTTGAAGTCGTCCACATCGAGAACCAAAAGGCCAATTTGGCCTTCCTGGGCGCGAGCGGCGAGCTTTTCCTTGACCATCTGGACGAAATATTCGCGGTTCGGCAGACCCGTCAGCGGATCGAAGCGCACCATATGCAGGATCTTGCGCTCGGCGCGAATGCGTGGCGTCACATCCTCGAAAATCAGAATGACAATGCCATCGGCACGACGGCTTGCCGAAAATTCCAGAAACAGATCCTCATTGAACTGAATGAGGGTGCGCGATAGCGAGCCGCTGACGAGCTGCGCCATCTGCCGCTGGATCAGGCCGGGCAGCGAACCGTCGATGAAGGCATGGCGGGCACCGTAGCGCAGCACGACATCGAACTCGCAATCCCTGAGCTGCTCCTGATGCGCCAGGTTCAACAGCTCGCAGGCTTTGCGGTTCACCACCAGGATCCGATTGTCGGCATCCAGCATGAACAGGCCGTGCGTCATATTGTTGAGCGCCGTATCGAACCGGTCGGCAATCAACGATATCTCGCGTGACGCGATGACGTTCTTGTAGAGAAATTCGCGCACGCCATTGGCCATCGAGCGCGTCGTCAACCCGAAGGGCACGAGCATGATGGAGACGATGGACTTGTAAAGCTGTTCCGACATCAGGCAGGCGACGATAATCGGCAGGCAGCAGGCCATGGTCTGGAGGTCGATCGCTTTCTGCGAACCATAGTTGCGGCCTACGATCGACACCATCGAGGCCATGGTCACGGCGATGCAGATGAACTCCGCCAACGGATCCTGGACGATCAGGATCGCATAGCCGCTGCCGATGCCGAGGATAGCCGCTGTCCCTGCGGCGCCAAGCACGTAGCGCGTTTCCCAATGAGCAATATCGGCGCGCGAAAAGGCATGTTTATCGGCAGCGTCGAACTGCCAGAAGGAATACATGCGGAAAGCGAAAACGGCGGCGAAAGCGAGACAGAGACCGAGATAGATGCCGGCGTCCGTGCTCAGAAACACGATGACATATGTCAGGATGTGAACAAACACACCCGTAAACAACGTTTTACGGTTTCCGAAAAGCGAACTTACGAACGACAGATAAACATCTGTCGGCACGGTGTCCGGGCTTTGAGGCTTCATTCAGAGTTCCCCTGATGCGGCAGGCACTCTAGTTGAAACTTTTTAAAATTTGATTGCCCAAATAGGGGGTATCTGGACGGATTTTCTAATCATCTCGGTCACTTACACTAATTTTGAGTGATATTTTGCATCGTATTCGTGCAATCAGTTAAAACTGATTCTACTCAGACTATACTTCTTAAATCATCAATTACTAAAACATAAACTAATGAAAATAGAGGGGCGATCGCTCAGAGTTTACCTGCCCGCTGCTGGATCATCATGAAAGTATCGAAGGTGTATTCGGAAAGTTGCATCCAGAGATAGGAGTCCTTCTTGTAAGCAACTTGATCGTCGTAGATCCGCTTGAAATAATTGTTGGATTTCGAGAGATCGGCATAAATTACGGTAGCCGCTTGGAAACAGGCCTCGAGAATTTCCTGGCTGAACGGGCGCAGCGTTACGCCCTGGTGCACGATCTCCTTCAGCGCCTGCGGATTTTTCAGATCATATTTCGCCAGCATATTGGTGTTGGCGAAAGCGCAGGCGTCCGCGAGGATCGTCTGATAGGTCTTCGGCAGCGCGTTCCATTTTTCCAAATTGAAGAAGGCGTGCACGACGGCACCGCCCTCCCACCATCCGGGATAGTAATAATATTTGGCGATCTTCTCGAAACCGAGTTTCAGATCGTCATAAGGGCCGACCCACTCCACGGCGTCGATCGTACCTTTGTCGAGCGCAGCGTAGACGTCATTGATGGGAATATCCTGTTGCGGCACGATGCCGATCTTTTCGATGATCTTTCCGGCGAGGCCGGCAATGCGCATCTTCAAGCCCTTGAGATCGTCCAGCGTATTGATTTCCTTGCGGAACCAGCCGCCCATCTGCGCGCCGGTATTGCCGGCCGGCAGACCGAACATGCCCTGCGTGGCATAAAACTCGTTCATCAGCTTGTTGCCATTGCCCTGGTAGAACCAGGCATTGGTAAGCCGGGCATTGAGGCCGAAAGGCAGAGCTGTGCCGATGGCATAAGTCGGGTCCTTGTTCCAGAAATAATAGGAACAGGTGTGAGCCGCATCGACGGTGCCGGCGCTCACCGCGTCGACCGCCTGCGCGCCTGGCACGATCTCACCGGCTTCAAAGGTCTGGATGACGAAATTGCCGCCTGTCGCGTCCGAAACATGCGTCGCGATGTCTTCTGCACCGCCATAGATCGTATCCAGGCTCTTCGGAAAGGAGGAAGTCATCTTCCAATTGATCTTCGGATAGTCCTGAGCCAGAGCGGGACTGGCGAGCGCCGAGGCGGCCGCGCCCGCGCCAACCGCTCCGGCCCGCCTGATGAACGAACGGCGATCCATCGAAACCTCCCGTATATATGGCATTGCGGGAAACATGCTCTCCCGCTCATGGCGCAAGCGCTGGAGCTAACCACGCCATGCATTGTCTTTCAAGGTTGCTTTTGCACTGCATTATGGCGATTCCTGTACATCGTTATGACGAATAAAGACAAAGCTCGCCCGCAACCATTCCGCGTTGCCGAAGACCCGCTCTTCGCTTAGATTTGACGGGCCTCGGCATCGACACCATATTCGTTCCGGGGTCCCAACCGATCCCGATATCCTCGCAATTCTCCGGAGCCTTGCATGCCCAGACCGATCATCGCCATTCCTGCCGATCTCCGCGAATTCGATGGTGTGACCTGGCATGCGGTGCAGCAGCAATATATCCGGGCAGCCGTCAATGCCGCCGGCCTGATGGCACTGATCGTCCCCGCGCTGGAAGACGGCAACGATATCGACGCCATTCTCGATCGCGTCGACGGCCTGCTCGTCTCGGGCTCCGCCAGCAACGTACATCCCTCGCTCTACGGCAAGGAAGCGCTCGAAAGCGACGGCCCCTTCGATCCGGCCCGCGACGCGACGTCGCTGCCGCTCATTCGCCGCGCCATCGATCGTGCCATCCCAATGCTCGCCATCTGTCGCGGCATTCAGGAGCTGAACGTCGCATTGGGCGGCACGCTCGCCAGCGAAATCCAGGAACAGCCAGGCATCTGGGATCACCGCAAGCCGCCGAATGTCGATCGCGACGCGATGTATTCGATCCGCCAGAGCGTGTTCGTCAAGGAAGGCTCCTGCATCGCCCGCGTCATCGGCCCAGGCGAAGTGCGGGTCAACTCGCTGCACCGCCAGGCAATCGCCGAAACGGCGCCGCGGCTGCAAGTGGAAGCGATCGCCGAAGACGGCACGATCGAAGCCGTCTCGGTCATCGACGCCAAGGCTTTCGCCGTCGGCGTGCAGTGGCACCCGGAATATTGGGCGGAAACGGATTCGCCTTCGCGCAAGCTGTTTGCCGCCTTCGGCGATGCGGTGCGCGATTATGCGGCGAGCAAGGAGCAGCCTTTGGCAACCCCTCGCCACCAGCAGGCCGTTTGATCAAGCTTTTGATTTTACTGGTGTTTCCGGCACCGGCGTCAACGGGTTGCCGTTGCCGAACCACGCGATGATATTGTCCGCCACGAGATCGGCCATGGCGTTGCGCGTCGGCACCGAGGCAGATGCTACATGCGGCAGCAGCGAGACATTCGGCAGAGAGAGGTAAGCTGAGGGAACGTTCGGCTCGTCGTAGAAAACATCGAGGCCGGCAGCACCAAGCGTGCCGTTCCGAAGGGCGGCGATCAGCGCGTCGTCATCCACCGACCAGCCGCGTCCAACATTGATGAACACGCCCTGCGGCCCAAGTGCCGATAGTACCTCAGCATTGATCACCTTATGCGTCTCCGGCGTCTTCGGAACGATGGAAATCAACGTGTCCACCGATTGTGCCATCTCCTTCAGGGTCGGATAGTAATCGTAAGGCAACGAGTCGCGCGGCGAGCGCGTGTGATAGCCGATCTTCACCTTGAACGGCTCCAGCCGTCTGGCAATCTCCAGGCCGATGCGGCCGAGGCCGTAGATGCCGACGCGACGTCCCTTCAGGGAGAAAGGCGAGAGCGGAAAGGCTCCTTCCTTCACCCAGCGTCCCTCGCGCAGCCAGGTTTCCGCATTTGGAAATTGTCGTATCGTATTCAGCAACAGCGCGATGGCCGTATCGGCCACCTCATCGTTCAGCACATCGGGCGTGTTCGTAACCACGATGCCTTTCGAGGCCGCATGCCCGACATCGACGCCGTCATAGCCAACACCGAGATTGGCGATGACTTCGATATTGGGGAAGGCATCCATCCAGACGGCATTGAAACCGCCGGACACCGCCACGCCACGCACACGCGCCGCCGTCTCAGCATCGACCTTCGGGCTCTCGCCGGAGTCCAGCGCAATGATATCGAAGCGGCCTTTGAGCGTTTCGAGAACACGCGGGTGTATCTTCCCCGGAACGAGGACGGCAATGCGATTATCGGACATGATCTTTCCTCTTGAAGATGCGGGTTCGACGCTATTGGCGCGCCTGATAGGGAGATGTCGACTGACGGATGCGCATTTCCGGCTTGATGAGATGAATTCCATCCGGCTCATGGCTGCCGGCAAGCCTATCCAAAAGCGCGCGCGCCGCAAGCCTTCCGACCTCGGCCTGACCGTTCCACACCGTCGTCAGCGCCGGAGTCGCGATCGCCGCCTCTTCCAGATCGTCATAGCCGGTCACAGAAATATCCTTGCCCGGCACAAGGCCGGCGCGGGAAATGCCGTTCATCAAACCGATCGCCACCAGATCGTTCCAGCAGACGGCGGCCGTCGGCTTCTGCGGCAGTGACAGGAGATGTACCGCCGCCTCGAAACCGCCCTGCTTGGAACGAGCGCCGGGAATGCGCAGATTGGGATCGACCTCGATGCCCGCCTTGCGCAGAGCGTTCACATAGCCCTGGTAACGATCACGGCCGGTTGAGGTCTGGTCCGTGCCGCCGATCATCGCGATGGTGCGGTGACCGAGGCTGATCAGATGGTTCGTCGCGAGCGAAATGCCATAGCTGTCGTCACCGCGAAAGGTCGGCAGGTCCAGCCCCTCCATCGAACGGGCGACGAGGATGGCCGGCATGCCGTTTTCCTCCGCCAGATCGAAATCCTCCGGCGGCGTGCCGATTGCCGGCGACATGATGATGCCGTCGCCGCCGAGCTGCAGCAGGGTTTCGAGGAAGGTCCGCTGCTTCTCGACCGAATCATAGTGGTTGGAGAGAATGAATGTATGACGGCTGCGGTCGAGCTCGCTTTCGATCGCCTTCAGAATCTCGCCGTAGAACGGATTCATGATGTCATGCACGACGACGCCGATAATTCCGGAACGCGATGTCCTGAGGCTCGCCGCACGGCGGTTGTAGATATAGCCGAGCGTGCGCGCCTGGTCCTTGATCTTCTCGCGCGTATTCACCGCCACCAGCGGACTGTCGCGTAAGGCAAGGGATACGGTCGCCGTTGAAATACCCAGCGTTTCCGCAATGGTCGAAAGCTTTATCTTTTGCGCCATGCGCTCCCCTCCTCGTGAAACGCAGCCAAATATATGATCCCGGCGCCTCACGAATCCGGAATTTAAAAACTTTAATTAAAAGCTTAAATCGCGCCGTGCAACTTGAATCCTCAAGGGAGCTCAGAATTCCCCATCATCTTCGTCATGGTCGCCGGCCTGAAGATTGCCGTCGATCGCCTTCAACAGACGCACGAGCGAACGGACGTCCTTCTCCGAAAAACCGCGAGTGGCGAGTTCGTCGCAAGCCGCGGCCGAACTTGTAATCTCGGTGACGCTGTTGCGCCCGGTCTCGGTGAGATAGACCTTTGTCAACCGGGCGTCCGCGGCATCGGGCCGCCGCTCGACGAAGCCCTGCGCCTCCATGCGCCCGATCGTGCGGGTCATGGTCGGCGCCTTGACGCCGAGCTTCTGCGCCAGCGTCCCCGCCGGCAGGCCATCGCTCTCCGCCAGCGCGAGGATGACGCCATCCTGGCCCGCGTAAAGGCCACTTGCAGTCAGGTTGCGGGTCAGAACCGTGCGCATCGACCGCGCCGCCTGCGTCAATGCCGGCGACAAATCGGCAAGCGTGTAGTCGCCGTGATCCTTCTTCTTACCCGACTTACCTTTTTTTCCGTCCTTGTTCTTCTTACCCATCGTGATTCCGTTGATCTTTCCGCCGCTGCAGCATCACGGTATGACATTGCGCAGGTTATTGACATAAACAAGAGGCACATCCGCAGATGGCACAGCCTATGCCGCGTTTCGATGACAATGATAGGACGCTGACGCCAACGGAACGGGCAAATTGGATCGCCGTCCTGCCGCTTGGCGCCCATGAACAACACGGGCCCCATCTGCCTTTCGAGACCGACACCTTGATTGCGGAGGGCATCGTCGCCCGCCTGAAGACTGCCCTACCATCTGATTTGCCCGTCACTTTCCTGCCCGTCGAGCCGATCGGCTATTCCATCGAGCATATGGATATCGCCGGTACCAAAACACTCGCCTTCGACGATGCTGTCAACCGATGGCTTGGTATTGCCGAAAACATGCACCATCTCGGCATCCGCAAATTCGTCATGCTGAACGCTCACGGCGGCAACTCGCCCTTGATGACCATCGTCGCGACGGAAGCACGCGTTCGCTTCGACATGCTGGCCGTCGCGACCAGTTGGACACGCTTTGGCGTACCTGAAGGGCTGATCGCGCCGGAGAACAAGGCCATCGATATCCACGGTGGCGATATCGAAACATCGGTAATGCTGGCCCTCCACCCGGAGAGGGTCGACATGACCAAGGCTGCCGATTTCCCTTCGCAGCAATCCGATTTCATCAGGCGCTTCAAGCACCTGCGAGCCTATGGCCAGCACGCCTTCGGCTGGAGGATGTCTGATCTGAGCAAAGAGGGCGTAGCCGGCAACGCCAGTGCTGCGACTGCGGAGAAGGGTGAGCGGCTGATCGGCTATGCGGTGCAGGGATTGGTGGAGCTTTTGCGGGATGTCGATGAGTTTGATGTGGAGGCGTTGAGATAGCCGATCACTTGTGGCTGCCCTCTCCTCTTCGTCGGAAACGATTTCTCTCAGACCGACATCGAACCCGCCACTCCAAACCTGATGTGATCTTATAACATACAAAAGCCTTTGAACTGACGCCGCCAACTCCTTATATGGAAGCCGATCATTTTCCGCTCTCCGGAGAAAACTCCGATATTTCGAGGCTCCCATGACCGAAACAGCCACGCAGAAGCCCATTCCCGTCACCGTTCTCACCGGCTATCTCGGCGCCGGCAAGACGACGCTGCTGAACCGCATTCTCTCCGAAAACCACGGCAAGAAATACGCAGTCATCGTCAATGAGTTCGGCGAGATCGGCATCGACAATGATCTGATCGTCGAATCGGACGAGGAAATCTACGAGATGAACAATGGCTGCGTTTGCTGCACGGTGCGCGGCGACCTCATCCGCGTCGTCGAAGGTCTGATGCGCCGTCCGGGCCGCTTCGACGGCATTATCGTCGAGACCACCGGCCTTGCCGATCCGGTTCCGGTCGCCCAGACTTTCTTCATGGATGACGATGTCCGCGCCAAGACCGAGCTCGACGCCGTCGTCGCCCTTGTCGATGCCAAGCACCTGCCGCTGCGCCTGAAGGACAGCCGCGAGGCCGAAGACCAGATCGCCTTCGCCGACGTCGTCGTCATCAACAAGTCCGATCTCGTCTCTGCTGAAGAGCTGGCTCAGATCGAAGATATCGTCCGCGCCATCAATCCGGCCGCCCGCGTCTACAAGACCACCCGCTCCGGCGTCGATCTCGCCCGCGTTCTGAACCAGGGTGCTTTCAACCTCGAGCGCGCCTTGGAAAACGATCCGCATTTCCTCGAGCACGGCCATGAAGATCATGTCTGCGGCCCGGATTGCGATCACCACCATCATGACCATGACCATGACCATAATCATGATCATGATCACGACCATCACCACCATGATCATGATCACGACCACCATCACCATAGCCTGTCGGCCATTCATGACGTAACGGTGCAGTCGGTCTCGCTGCGTGGCGGCGAGATGAATCCGGAGCGCTTCTTCCCGTGGATCCAGAAGGTCACGCAGACCGACGGCCCGAACATTCTGCGCCTCAAGGGCATCATCGCCTTCAAGGGCGACGCCGAGCGCTACGTCGTCCAGGGCGTCCACATGATCATCGAGGGCGATCACCAGCGCCCCTGGAAGGACGGCGAAAAGCATGAGAGCCGCCTGGTCTTCATCGGCCGCGAACTCGACCGCGAAAAGCTGGAAAAGAGCTTCAAGGCCTGCGAGGCGGCCGCCTGATGCCGACTGTTGCTCCGCTTGATATCGACGGCCACGTTCTGGCCGTCGAATTTTTAGGTGATACCCCCTTCTTCGCCAGCGCCGCCGGCGCGATCCATCGGCTGGAAGGCGGCGAAAAGGTGACCGAAGCCCATCAGGGCATGCTCACCTGCGTTCGCGATCCCTACAGCGACAGCCTGATTTCCGGCGGCGAGGACGGGAAGGTTCTCCGGATTGCCGCTGACGGCGGCGTTACCGTGCTTGCCGAGGCGCCGCGCAAATGGATCACCCAGCTCGCCGCCGGCCCGCAGGGCGCGGTTGCTTATGCCTACGGGAAAAGCAGCTTCGTGCGGCTGGCAGACGGCTCGATCAAGGAATTTGCCGAGGAGCGCACCGTCGAAGGCATCGCCTTCGCGCCGAAGGGCCTGCGCATCGCGGTCGCGCGCTATAACGGCGTGTCGCTGCATTGGGTCGGGATGGCAGGGCAGCCGATCAATCTCGAATGGAAGGGCGCCCATACCGGGGTCACCTTCTCGCCCGACGGTCAGTTTGTCGTCACCACCATGCAGGAAAACGCCTTGCACGGCTGGAAGATGGATACGAAGCCCGGCGCCGAGGCCAGGCACATGCGCATGACCGGCTATCCCGCCAAGGTGAAATCGCTCTCCTGGTCCAACAAAGGCAAGTGGCTTGCCTCCTCCGGCGCACCGGCGGCGATCGTCTGGCCGTTTCAGGGCAAGGACGGCCCGATGGGCAAGGCGCCGCTGGAACTCGGCACCCGTGGCAACATCATGGCGACCTCGGTCAAGTTTCATCCGGTGGAAGACATCCTGGCGATCGGCTTCATTGATGGCATGATCCTGGCGGTGCGCATCGGCGACTCCAAGGAAGCGCTCTTGCGCCGTCCAGGCAAAGGTGCGATCACCTCGATGAGCTGGAGCAAATCCGGCAAGCTGCTCGCCTTTGCCTCCGAAACCGGCGATTGCGGCGTGGTTGACGTTTCCGCTTGATCAGAAAGATATGGTTATGTCCCAGACAGGAACGGCAATCGCCGGACATTCCCCTGCCGCAGCCGGCAGCGTCTGGGACGTAATCCGCCATGAAGCGGCCGACCTCGCCGGCCGCGAGCCGACCTTGCGCCCGCTGCTCGCAGCGCAGATCATCGCGACGCAGTCGGATGCCGAAAGCCTCGCCAATGTCCTGGTCGCCCGGCTTTCCGTCGCCGGCATCGAAACCGACGCTCTTTTCGCCCTGTTTCATGATGTGCTGACGCGGCATGCCGCAATCCTCCAGGCGACGGAGGCCGATCTCGTCGCGGTCCGCACCCGCGATCCCGCCTGCACGACCTATCTGCATGCGCTCCTGAATCTCAAAGGCTTCCACGCCCTGCAGACCCACCGCATCGCCCACGCGCTCTGGACGGAGGGCCGACCGGAAATCGCCAGTTGGCTTTCCAACCTGGCCTCGCTCGTCTTCGGCCCGGATATTCATCCGGCGGCGAGGATCGGCTCGTCCATCATGCTCGATCACGGCTCCGGCATTGTCATCGGCGAGACGGCCGTTATCGAGGATGAAGTCTCGATCCTGCAGAACGTCACGCTCGGCGGCACCGGCAAGGAAACCGGCGACCGGCATCCGAAAATCCGCCATGGCGTGATGATCGGCGCCGGCGCAAAGATCCTCGGCAACATCGAAGTCGGCGCCTTCAGCAAGGTCGCGGCCGGTAGCGTCGTGGTAAAGCCGGTCCCGGCCCACTGCACCGTCGCCGGCGTACCGGCCACGGTCGTCCGCATCCATCGCGCCGATGAGATACCGGCCGAGACGATGGATCAAAATATCTAGCTTTAGTCCCTGAACGTCAGTGGCCGCCTCGTCCTTCGAGGCATTTCTGCGCTTTGCTCCGAAATGCGCCTCAGGATGAGGCGGAGCGGGCCAGAGCCTGTACGCATTCCTTGAATGATGAAGCCCTTCCAGCCCAGTGCGAGAGGAGTAGCCCTCATGGTGAGGAGGCCCAAAGGGCCATCTCGAACCACGAGGGCGGGTGAGAAATCCACGCCCCTCCCCACCCGTGACATAAAGTAGCATCGCGACCGCGCCAGACAGGAGTCCTCCGCAAGCCTTCCTCTTAGCGCAACAGAATCAACTGCTTGCCAGAAACGCTACGACGGCAGCAAAATCCCCTCGCCCCACCCTTCACGGAACTGTCATATGCGCTTGCTAGCCCGGCATGGTTCCTTCCGCCTCGGCGCGGCGCACCTTAAGCGTCGGGGCAAAGCCCCCACTCGAGAGGATATGGCAATGATCTGTCTTTCGCGTCGCGCCGCCCTTGCCGCCGGCAGCGCGCTTACTCTGCTTTCGCTCTGTTCCACCGCCGGTGCCGCCGACAAGGCGCCGCCGACGAATACGGCGACGCCGATCAAGCATCTGATCGTCGTTTTCCAGGAAAACGTCTCCTTCGACCACTATTTCGCGACCTACCCCAAGGCCGCAAACGTCGACGGTGAGCCGGCATTCAAGGCCGCCGACAACACGTCGACCGATATCAACACGCTGGCCAATGCCGGTCTTCTCGACAGCAATCCGAATAAGACCAACGCGGCAAACGGAGCCGATGCGGCCCCGTTCCGCCTCGACCGCACGCAGGCAGCCACCCAATCGCAGAACCACGGCTACACCGCCGAACAGGCTGCCTACAACAACTTCGCCATGGACCTGTTCCCGGCCAACACCGGCAGGGGCACCAAGGGTGCTGCCGGCGCTTTCGGCACCAAGGGCCAGGTCATGGGCTATTATGACGGCAACACCGTCACGGCGCTCTGGAACTACGCTCAGCACTATGCCCTGAACGACAATTCCTTCTCGACCAATTTCGGCCCGTCGACCCCCGGCGCGCTGAACCTCATCTCCGGCCAGACCAACGGCGCCATCCTGCCGCCCGGCTATGCGCTGGAGAAGGACGGCACCTATTCCAAGGGCCGCATCGTGCCCGACGGCAATGGCGGCTGGACCGTCATCAGCGACTTCGATCCGACCGGCGATGTCTGCTCGGTCGGCCAGACAGGGCTGATGTACGGCAAGAACATCGGCGACATGCTGAACGAACACAACATCACCTGGGGCTTCTTCGAAGGCGGCTTCGACCTGACGGTGACGAATGCGGACGGCACGATCGGCTGCAAGCGTGCGACGACCTCGACAGTCACCCAGGTCAACAGCGCTGACTATATCCCGCATCACCAGCCGTTCCAGTACTACGCCTCCACCGCCAACCCGACGCATGCGCGCCCGTCCTCGGTCGCTGCAATCGGCACCACCGACGCAGCCAACCACCAGTATGATGTGACGGACTTCTACGCGGCCCTGAAGAACGGCAACATGCCGACCGTCAGCTTCCTGAAGGCGCCGGCCTATCAGGACGGCCATGCCGGCTATTCTGATCCGCTCGACGAGCAGGAGTTCGTCACCCAGGTGGTCAACACCGTTCAGAATTCGCCGGACTGGAAAGACACCGCTATCATCGTCCTCTACGACGATTCCGACGGCTGGTATGACCATGCCCACGCCGTCGTCAATCCGTCGAAGCTTGGCGTCAAGGGTTATGACGTGCTGAACGGAGATGGCTGCTCGACCGGCACGCCGCTGCCGGGCGTCAACGGCCAGCCGGCCCAGGGCCGTTGTGGCTACGGCACGCGCCAGCCGCTGCTGGTTATCTCGCCCTACTCCAAGGTCAACTTCGTCGACCATACTTTGACCGACCAGACCTCCGTCATGCGCTTCATCGAAGACAACTGGATGGGCGGCGAACGTCTCGGTGGCGGCTCGTTCGATGCCATTTCCGGCTCGCTGAACAACATGTTCGACTGGTCGAAGGGCGATGCACAGAAGCTGATCCTCGACACGAAGACCGGCAATAGCGCTTCCTAAGCTGAAAATAAGGGGATGGACAATGTCCTTGAAGAAGCACCATTTCCTTCCCCTGATCGCACTCGCGAGCATCTCGCTCGCGGGGGCGACCATCGGCTTGGCAAGCGAACCCGCCGCCAATGCCGTCGCGGCAAATACCCGTGACGACACGGCTTCGCTGAGCGCCGTCGCGCAGCTCGGCCGGAAGCTGTTCTACGATCCCTCACTGTCAGGCGGCGGCCAGATGTCCTGCGCCACCTGCCACGATCCCGCCAATCACTACGCACCGGCCAATGACCGCGCCGTGCAGCTCGGTGGCCCGCATTTCGATCAGCCGGGCATCCGCGCAGTGCCGAGCCTTGCCTATAAGATGTCGACGCCTTCCTTCTCCGTCGGCGCGGAAAGTGCTGCCGACGAGGCGGCCGAGGCAGCCCCAATGACCGAAGCCTCCGGCGTGGCGCTTGCAAACACCCCGGCGACGGTCGCGGGGCCACTGACCGCACAGGCCGTCGTCAAAGCCAATTCGAACGCGCCCGATCTGGTGCCGCAAGGCGGCATGTTCTGGGACGGCCGTGTCGACTCGCTGGAGGAACAAGCGCTGCAGCCGATGATCTCGCCCTTCGAGATGGCCAATGCCGATGCAGCCGCCGTCTATGCCAAGCTGAAACAGGGCTACGGCAAGGACATCGGCGCCCTCTTCGGCAATAATGTCCTCAACGATCAGGATATGACGATCGCCGAAGCCGGTTTTGCGCTCGCCCGCTACCAGATCGAAGAGCCCTCCTTCCATCCCTATTCGAGCAAATACGACTATTATCTGCGCGGCAAGGCGATGTTATCAGACGCCGAAATGCGCGGGCTGAAACTGTTCGATGATCCCAACAAGGGTAACTGCGCCTCTTGCCATCTCGACAAGATGACAGGCGACGGCCAGATGCCGAACTTCACCGATTTCGAATTCGAGGCGCTTGGCGCACCGCGCAATCCGGACATTCCAGCCAATGCCGACGCGCATTATTACGACACCGGCATCTGCGGCCCGCTACGCAACGACACCTATTCCGCCCAGCCGCAGAATTGCGGGCTGTTCAAGACACCGACGCTACGCAATGTCGCCAGCCGCCACGTCTTCTTCCACAATGGCGTCTACCGCTCGCTGGAGGACGTCACCCGCTTCTATGTCAAGCGGGACACCAATCCCGACGAGATCTACCCGAAGGACGCCGGCGGGAAGGCACAGAAATACAACGATCTTCCGGCGCAATATCAGGCCAATATCGACGTCATCGACGCGCCGATGAACCGCAAGCTAGGCGATGCGCCGGCTCTGAACGATACGGAAATCGCCGATGTCGTTGCGTTTCTGAAGACGCTGACTGATGGTTACGACCCGGCTAAGGATGGGGTGAAGGCGGCCAAATAGAAACGCCTCCGCCCGAACGGGCGAAGGCGGATTTGAAACCTCAGGCCGCCTTGGCGACCGGCGGCTGGGCCAGCTTGCGGCCGCTGGCGACGATCATGCCGACGGCACTGCCCAGCCAACCATCCTTGAGTTCCAGCGCGAGGAAACGGTCGCGCTGGAATGGGCCAGGCATGACCAGATGGCGCGCCTTTTCGGCGAAGAAGCCGAAACGCTCGTAATAGGGTGCATCGCCGACGAGCAGGACAGCGCCATGGCCGCGCTTCTTGGCTTCGAGGATGGCGGCACGCATCAGCGCCGAGCCGACACCCTTGCCTTCGTGGGCGCCATCGACCGCCAGCGGGCCGAGCAGCAGCGCATCGACCGGGCGGGTCTCACGATCGACGCCAGCTTCGACGTTCCACAGGCGAACGGTGCCGATGACATGGCCGGCGCGATCGCGGGCGACAAGCGCCAGGCCCTCGGCCGGAACGCGGCCACGGCGAAGCTTTTCGGACGACTTCTTGCGGCGATCGGCGCCCATGACGCGATCAAGCAGATTTTCGCGAGCGACGACATCACCTGCGTTTTCCAGGTCGAGGGTGAAAGTGGACGGCGCAAAGAATGCGCGGACAGAATCAAGAACAGCGGCCATCTCGGCCTCCCGTGCCCAATACCGTTATCAGCGGTGCTAAAGGGAATTGTGAGTGTGTCGCCCCGGCTGGCTACGGGGGCGGCTTTGTCGGAGTTTAGATCCTTACGGGATCTTAGATGATGTAGGCCTTCAGCGGGTCGAAGCCGTTGAACGCTACAGCCGAGTAGGTCGTCGTATAGGCGCCCGTGCCTTCAATCAGGACCTCGTCGCCGATCGTGAGCGTCACGGGCAGCGGATAGAGGTTCTTCTCGTAGAGCACGTCGGCCGAATCGCAGGTCGGACCGGCAATGATGCAGGCTTCCATCTCGTCGGCGTCGCGCTCGGTGCGGATCGGATAGCGGATCGCCTCGTCCATGGTTTCGGCGAGACCACCGAATTTGCCGATGTCGAGGAAGACCCAGCGAGCGGCATCGTTGTCCGACTTCTTCGAAATCAGGACGACTTCAGCCTTGATCACGCCGGCATTGCCGACCATGCCGCGGCCCGGCTCGATGATGGTGTGCGGGATCTGGTTGCCGAAATGGGCGCGCAGAGCCGCAAAGATCGCCTTGCCGTATGCTTCCGCCGACGGAACGTCACGCAGGTACTTGGTCGGGAAACCGCCGCCCATGTTGACCATCTGCAGGTGAATGCCCTGCTTGGCGAGCGAGACGAAGACGCGCTTGGCATCGGCGAGAGCCGCATCCCAGGCATCGACCTTGGTCATCTGCGAGCCGACGTGGAACGACACGCCGTAGGATGCCAGACCGAGCTGATGGGCATAGACGAGAACGTCGACAGCCATCTGCGGAACGCAGCCGAACTTGCGCGACAGCGGCCATTCGGCACCTTCGCCATCCGTCAGAACGCGGCAGAACACACGAGCGCCGGGAGCGGCACGGGAAATCTTCTCGACTTCCTCGTGGCTGTCGACGGCAAAGAGGTTGATACCGAGTGCATGCGCACGGGCGATATCGCGTTCCTTCTTGATCGTGTTGCCGAAGGAGATGCGGGCAGCGGTCGCACCGGCGTCGAGCGCCATTTCGATTTCAGCGACGGACGCGCAATCGAAGTTGGAGCCGAGGCTTGCCAGCAGGCGCAGCACTTCCGGAGCCGGGTTGGCCTTGACGGCGTAATAGATGGCGCTGTCCGGCATGGCATGACGGAAGGCGTGAAAATTGTCGCGGACGACATCGAGATCAACCACCAGGCAGGGACCGTCCGGACGTCGGGTAGCGAGAAAGTCGCGAATACGTTGCGTGGTCATGTCAATTCCCTTTTCAATTCCAAAAGCTCCGGGAAAAAGACCCAGAGGACAAAGGGCGACGCTCATTCGCTCAGGTACCAGCCGGTGGAGACCCCGGAACCGTGCAAATGCGCGAAGCGCGGATGATGAACGAGTGCCGCAAGCGGCGCTAATTCGCTTTGTCTGCCATGGATTGGAGGGATAATCCCAACCGCACTTCCGGCAATGAAGGTGTGCCTCTTCAGTAACCCCGGCTGATGGAAAGCCGGGAGAGAACAAAAAGGCCCGCACCGTCGTTGCTTCAGATGTCCTCGCATTTTCCGGTTGGCCGGAATAGCGACTGGAGGGGTTAATTCCAGGTACCTTACCGATTTTCTCACCACATCGAGGATCGGCGGACACCCACGGGCACGTGCGACTTTGGGCTGAACCCGAAATAGGAATATTCGCCGACATAATCAAGAATTTTTTTCGCCTATGCCCGAAAAAAATAATTGAACAAATCGGCGCATTTTGTTCAATAACTTGCGACAGTTAACGAGGGCTTCGCCATGGACACTTTGACCCGGATTCGCGCCTTCATCGACGTGGTCGAAGCAGAAGGTTTCTCCGCGGCCGCCAGGAAAACCGGACGCTCCAAGGCGCTGCTCTCCAAATATGTCCGAGAACTCGAAGATGAGCTTGGCGCGCTTCTGCTCAATCGCACCACCCGGCAATTCTCGATGACCGAGGCCGGCCACACCTATTACCGCACCGCTTCCGACATATTGAAAGAAATCGACAATCTCGCCGATCTCGTGCGCGAGAACAATCAGCAGCTTAAAGGGCGGCTTCGTGTTTCCGTGCCGCGTACCTTTGTCGACGCCGATGTCGGGCAATCGCTGATCGACTTCGCCAGGGAGAACCCCGATCTCGCGCTGGAGATCGCCGCCGAAGATCGATTCGTCGATCTGATCGAGGAAGGCTTCGACGTTGCAGTGCGCGTCACCAAGCTTGAGGATTCCGGCATGATCGCCCGCAAGATCTCGGATTTCCGCGTTCATCTTTGTGCAACCCAGGAATTCCTCGATCGTTATCCGACGCTGGAGCATCCGAGCGATCTTGCGCGTGTGCCTTTCATTATCGACACCAACAATCGCTCACAGGGCAATGTTCGCTTCGTCGATGCCGACAGCTCGACCTTTAATGTCGCGATCAATGGCACGCTCGAAGTCAATAGCCCGCATGCGACGCTGCGCGCGGCTTTGGCAAGCTTGGGCATTGCCGTCGTGCCGGACTTCATCGGCCGCAAGGCGATCGAAAGCGGGCAGTTGCTGACGCTGTTCAACGATTATCTTCCGACCGATCGCGGCATTTATGCTGTCTATCCGCACCGTCGTTATCTCCCGGCCAAGGTGCGCATCTTCGTCGACTACCTCCATAGCTGGTTCCGCAAGCACGGCTGAGCCCTTCAGCTCTGCCGACCGGTCCCAATTCCGTCTCATTTCCTGACCAGAAGTCGAGGTGAATCAATGCTCACGAAGCACATCGGACGCATGAGAAAATCCACGCCTATCTCTATTGCCGCCCTCGCCGGAGGTCTGATGCTCGCGCCTGTTGCGGCATCGGCGCATCCGCATATCTTCGTGGAAGCGCGGCTGGAAGTGCTGGCCGGCTCCGACGGCGCCGTGCAGGAGCTACGCAATGTCTGGCGCTTCGACGAGGTCTTCTCCTCCTCAGTGCTGATGGATTTCGACAAGAACACCAATCTGAAGCTCGATCCGGACGAGCTCAAGGAAGTCGGCAAAACGGTGCGCGATTCGCTCGCCGACTATGACTACTACACAAACCTGACGCTGAACGGCAAAGCCATCAAGGTGAACAAGCCCGACATCATCAATGTCGACTACAGGGACGGCCAGCTCCTGATGTTTTTCGCCGTCAAGCCGTCCGAACCGATGCCGCTCAAGGGCAACAAGCTGAGCTTTGGCATCTACGATCCAACACTCTATACCTCGATCGATTTTCCCAGCGACAATGAGCTGGTGACAGAGGGCGATGGCTTCAAAGGCTGCACGCAAAAGGTCGTGCGCCCCAATCCGGACGAGGTCATCGCCGAAAACAAGTCGACTTTGACGGATGCCTTCTTCAACGATCCGACGGGAACGACCATGTCGAAGCTCTTCGCAACGCGGTTAGACGTTCAATGCTGACGTTCCGGATAGCGCGGTTGCTTCCGGCTATGGCCCTCGCCTTCCTAGCGATGGCAAGCCTCGCCCACGCCACCGGATCGCCGCTCGGTATCGGCACGGCGGAGCCGAGCTTCCAGCCGGTCGGAGGGCCGCTGGCGCCGATCTTTCTCTATGTGAATTACGAGCAGCAGGCCTTCTATCGGGCGCTCACCAAATCCATCGAGGCCATGCGCCAGGACCCTTGGCAGCTCTGGACGCTGATCGGCCTCTCCTTCGCCTACGGCATCTTCCATGCCGCCGGCCCCGGCCATGGCAAGGCCGTCATCTCCTCCTACATGGTCGCCAACGAGATCGAGCTGAAGCGCGGCATCATCATCTCGTTCATTTCGGCCTTCATCCAGGGCCTCGTCGCCGTCCTCGTCGTCGGTGCCGCTTATTTCGTGCTGCGCGGCTCGGGCATCACCATGACGATGGCCACCAATGCGATGGAGATCACCAGCTTCGTGATGGTGATTATCTTTGGCGGCTGGCTGCTGTTCCGCAAGCTGCGCTCGATGATCCAGGCCCGGCCACAGCGCCAGGAAGTGCAGCTCGCGACATCGGTCGGCCCGATCAGCATGTCGCTATTCGAAGATGCTCCGAACGGCTCCGCTCCCGCCCAAAGGCTATCGCACTTCCGCGCAGCGCCGCAGACGGGCAACCGCTATAATTGTGACGATCCGACGCATGATGCGGGCAATGGCATGGTCTGCGAGACCTGCGGCCATTCGCATCTGCCGGATCCGAAAATGCTGTCGAATGAAAATTTCAGTGTCCGCGAGGCCTGGTCGGCGATCATCACCGTCGGCTTGCGCCCCTGTTCCGGCGCCCTGCTGGTCATGACCTTCTCGATGCTGAACGGGCTCTATCTCGGCGGCTTGCTATCCGTCATCGCCATGTCGGTCGGCACGGCGCTGACCGTGTCGCTGCTCGCCATCATCGCTGTCTTCGCCAAGGGCACCGCCGTGCACTTCACCGGTCGCGGCTCGAGGCTCTCGATGTGGGTCGGCAATGGCATTGAGATTCTTGGCGCGCTGCTGGTCATCTGCACCGGCATCGTTCTGCTCGGCGCATCGCTGCAGACTTGACCCTGCGGACTACCGGCTGTTGCGCCTCTGGTAGCGGGCTCTCAACCAGAAGACCAGGAAGAAGGCGAGAATGACGAGGACGCCGAAGCCGGTGCCGAGCCATGGCGAAACATCGCCGAGCCGGACGATCACATCAGGCATCAGGTACAACAGCACCATGGCGGCCAGCAGGATGATGGCGGCGGCGATCGCCGTGGAGCGAGTTTCGCTTTTCTTATCCGTCAAAATGGCCAATCCTCCGCGCACTGCTGCTTACTTTCCGGCGAAGGCTTAGGCCAGCCGCCCGCGAAAGGCAACCGGCCCTTTCCTGGCAACGATCAGACCTTGGCGCTCACGACCGTCGCTTCGATGTGATCGACCAGCGCGTCGGGGAGACCGAGCCGGCCGGCGAGAAGATCGAGATAGCCGCGCTCCGCCCGCGAATCCGGCTCGATCGCCAGGCGCGACGCAGCGTAGACCTGCACGCGCTGCTCTTCCGTTTGCGCCGATGCGACGATGGCGTCGAGATCGACGGGATTGGCAAGCTCGCGCTCGAAAAAGGCTTCCGCTTCAGCACCGACGCCCGCTTCGTGCACCTTGCCGAGAATATGCTGCCGCTCGGCATCGTCGATATGCCCATCGGCGCGAGCCGCAGCGATCATGGCGCGGACCAGCGAAAGTGCAAAATCATTGCTGGCAATCGCCGGCGCAGTGCTGAAGCCGGAATTGGAAGGCGGCGGCAGAAATTGCGGCTCCGCCTGCTGGGCAGGCTGTGGTGCATTGCCGGCCTGATAGTTCTTGTAGGCCTGATAGCCGAGCCCGGCGATGGCGGCGAGACCACCGAGCGTCAGTACGTTGCCGGCAATGTCGCGGCCAGTCTTCGTGCCCAGCAGCACGCCGGCAATAGCGCTGGTCGCCAGCGGATTGTCCCTGGCGAGATTGATGGCCTCGCTCGCCTTGTCTCTCACGCTTCCCTGCATTCCCGGAACTTGCGATCCGAGGAACTGGTCCAGAAGCTTGCGGGCGTCGATCATGTGGATGGTCCTCCGTCCTTTGTGGAGCATGATCCCAGTACGCAGCGGTTTTGGGACGAGATCATGCGCAAACGAAATTGCGAGAGGGAGATAGGAAGGTAGGACCGCAAATACAAATCCGCTGAAAAGCAAAAAAGGCGCGCATGAAGCCATGCACGCCCTTTAATCGACTTTTCAGGAAGGCTCAGCCCTTCAGCGCGGCGGCTTCGGCGGCGAGCTTGGTGATCCCGGCCCAATCGCCGGCCGCGACCAGTTCCTTCGGCGCAACCCAGGAGCCGCCGACACAGATGACGTTCGGCAGCGACAGGTAATCATGGGCGTTCTTCAGCGAAATGCCGCCGGTCGGGCAGAACAGCGTGCCGGCCAGCGGCGAAGACAGTGCCTTCAGATAGGCAGCGCCGCCAGCCTGTTCGGCCGGGAAGAACTTCAGCACCTTGTAGCCTTCCTCACGCAGCGCCATGACTTCGCTCGCCGTCGCCGCACCCGGCAGCAGCGGAACGTGGGAGGTGCGGGCCACATCAAGAAGTTCCTGCGTGGTGCCGGGGCTGACGATGAATTTGGAGCCGGCCTCGACGGCAGCTTCCCACTGCGCGACGTTCAGGATCGTGCCGGCGCCCACTTCGGCGCCTTCGACTTCCTCGGCGACGGCCCGAACGGCATCCAGTGCACCGGCGGTCCGCAGCGTAATCTCGATCGCCTTCAAGCCGCCGGCGACAAGCGCGCGGGCGAGCGGAACGGCCGACTTCGCATCTTCCACGATGAGGACGGGGACGACAGGCTGCAGTTTCAGGATGGAAAGAAGCTTTTCGGTTTTCTCGCCCATGGTCGGCGTGCTCCCTTAAAACGATTGAAATCCGGTTTCCGAATAGCCTTCCCGAGGGTCCTTGTCGAGACAAAAGCTAAGTTTGAATACAACGGGTAGGAAATGCCGATAAGTTACGTTAGTCTATTTAAATGGGATGCGGGCGGAGCATGTCGAGCATATGGCAAAAGAGATCGAGCGAAAGTTTCTGGTCCGTGGCGATCATTGGCGAGACCTCGTTTCCGAGAAACTCACCTTACGGCAGGCCTATGTCGCCTCGATGGACGACCGTTCCGTTCGCGTTCGCCTGACGAACCACACGGTCGCGACCCTGACGATGAAGATCGGCAAGGCGATGATCCGGGATGAATTCGAATATGAAATCCCCGTCGCCGATGCCGAAGAGCTGCTCGGCAACGCCATCGGTCTGGTCATAGAAAAAATCCGCTACAAGGTTCCCTTCAAGGGCTTCGTCTGGGAAGTCGACGTTTTTCGGGGCATGCACCGCGGCCTGGTGATCGCCGAAGTCGAGATGGAGGACGAAAGCGACGATCCGGAATTGCCGGACTGGATTGGCCGCGAGGTGACCGGCGAATACCGCTACTCCAACCAGGCGCTCGCGACGCAATTCGAACAGGAATACGATGAGTTATCGCATTCGGCCTGACAAGGCCTTTGATAACGAGGTACAAGCCGCCGCCGCGCAACAGCTCAACAGGGTAATTGCAGCTCTCACCGACCGGCCGGAGGGATTGCACGAGGCGGTGCACACGGCACGCAAGCACATCAAGCGCGTACGCGCGCTCTATCGGCTGATTGCCTGGCGTGCGCCAGAGTTCCAGCAACAGGAAAACGACAGGCTACGGGAGATGGCGCGAACGCTTTCCAGCGTGCGCGACGCCACCGCCTTGATCGAGGCCAGCCACTATCTGCACGAGACGGCGACATCCGAGGACGAGGCCCAGGCGCTTGCCCGGGTGATTGACGTGCTCACGGTCCGACGCGACCGATTATCGCAGGAGGAAACCGATCTCGAAGAGAAGGCGGAAAATGCAATCGCCACCTGCCGCAAAGCATTGGAAGCGCTGAAAGCTGCCTCCTTCGGCAGCGGCCGGCGCCAGACCGCGCGCATCTTTCAAAATAGCTGGCGCAAGACCGGGCGCAAGGCGACAAAGGCACTCTCCGAATGCCATGCCGAAGCCCATACCGACCAATTTCACGAGTTGCGCAAACGCAGCCAGGATTGCTGGATGCATCATGCGCTGCTGCGCGACATCTGGCCGGCGGCCATGCACGCAAAACAGCTCGAAGCCAAGGCGCTGGTCGATGTGCTCGGCCGCTATCTCGATCTGTCGATACTATCCGAGGTCACCGATCGCGAGCCGCATCTCTTCAACGGCAGCGACGACCGCGCCCGCCTGCTGGAGGCAATCATCTCCCGCCAGCAATCCGCCCGCCAGGAAGCACTGACCAAAGCGCGCTGGATTTTCGCCGACGAGCCGAACCGGGAAGCGCGGACGATCAAACGGCTTTGGCTGGAAGCGGGGGATTGAGGAAATCAATTCCATCAGCCAGAAACGGCTAGCAATTCCTCTCCATTTGCAGCGACCACCCCGAGCGACAACTTAAAGTTAAAGATAACTACCACATACACGTGCCGGCAGTGCCATAACGGCCCCGACGTGTCAGCGACTGCGTCTCATTAACCGTAACGTACTTGTTACTTTTCAGCATCGTGCCAACGTTTCGACTTCATCGGGTTGGAGGACACGACGATGTTGAGAATTGGAACATTATTTCTCGCCACACTGAGTTTAACCACCATTTCACTCGACCGAGCAAGCGCCCAACAGGTCACAGGCGAACCTGGTTCGCCCAGCGCAACGACAACGATCGACGGAAGATATCTTCCGAACCCGCCCGCGGCATTTGGCGGACAAATTGGCCTCGACGCCAAGAACTCCAAACCTTATTGGCCGCCGCAGATTGTGCCCCCCAAGGGCGCGCCGAATATCCTGCTCATCATGACCGATGATGCGGGTTACGGCGTTGCTGGCACTTTCGGCGGCGTCATCCCGACGCCTGCCCTGGATCGCGTTGCGAAAGCGGGCCTGCGCTACACGCAGTTCCATTCGACAGCGCTCTGTTCTCCGACGAGGGCAGCGCTGATTACCGGACGAAACCATCATTCGTCGGGTTTCGGGGTCATTTCCGAGCAGGCAACCGGTTACCCCGGTTACGATTCCGTCATTGGGGTAAACAACGCCACGATCGGTGAAATTCTGAAGCAGAACGGCTTTGCAACGTCTTGGTTCGGCAAGAACCATAACACCCCTGCTTTCCAATACAGCAGTGCCGGGCCGTTCGATCAATGGCCCGTGGGGATGGGCTTCGAATATTTCTACGGCTTCATGGGCGGCGACAGCAACCAATGGACTCCATACTTGTTCCAAAACACGACCCAGATTTTCCCCTGGGTTGGCAAGCCGGACTACAACCTTATCACGGACGAAGCCGACAATGCCATCGACCATATCAAGCAACTGAATGCAGCCGCTCCTGACAAACCGTTCTTCGTCTATTTCGTACCCGGAGCTACCCATGCGCCTCACCATCCGACCCAGGAGTGGATAGACAAGTTCAAAGGCAAGTTCGACATGGGTTGGAACGAAATGCGCGAACAGATTTTCGCCAACCAGAAGCGGCTCGGGGTCATTCCCGCGAATACGCAGCTAACCCCATGGCCTGACGACCTGCCGAAGTGGGACAGCTTAGATGCCGACAGCAAGAAGCTGTTTGCACGACAGGCTGAGGTTTTCGCCGCCTATGTCGCCTATTCCGATCACGAGATCGGAAGAGTGATCCAGGCGGTCGACGACCTGGGCAAGCTCGATAACACGCTTGTCATCTACATCGAAGGCGACAACGGTACGAGTGCCGAAGGCAGCACTCTTGGCACCCCCAACGAATTGATCACCATCGAGGGTATGCAGATTCCGGTCGCGGATCAGATGAAGTTCTACGACGTCTGGGGTTCCGACAAGACGTATCCGCATATGTCGGTGGCCTGGTCCTGGGCCTTTGACACGCCGTTCAAATGGACGAAGCAGGTCGCCTCGCATTTCGGCGGTACGAGGCAGGGCATGGCGATGGCCTGGCCAGCACGGATCAAGGAAGCCGGTGGCATCCGCAGTCAGTTCCACCATGTGATCGACATCGTTCCCACCATTCTCGAGGCGACTGGAATCCAACCTCCTGTCATGGTCAACGGCGTGGCGCAAAAGCCGATCGAAGGTGTCAGCATGGCCTATAGCTGGGACAATGCCCAAGCCCCGTCGGCGCGCACGACGCAGTATTTCGAGATGTTCGGTAACCGCGCGATCTATAATGACGGCTGGATCGCAGCCACGAGGCCGCCCGCAGCGCCTTGGCTGATGGGCACGACCAAAATGCCCGACGTCGTCGATGGCTACAAATGGGAATTGTACAACCTCACGGAGGATTTTTCGGAAAACAACGATCTCGCCGCCAAGATGCCGGACAAGCTGCACGAGATGCAGGAATTGTTTCTCATGGAAGCGGCGAAATACAATGTCTTCCCGCTTGATAACTCTATCCTGGAGCGTCTCCTCACCCCGCGGCCGAGTGCCACGGCCGGGCGAAATAACTTCACCTATTCAGGCGTGATATCCGGTATTCCGTCCAGCAACGCTCCGAGCATCGTGAACAAATCGTACACGATCACCGCGGAGGTGGAGATACCGCAGGGTGGTGGTGAAGGCATGCTTGTCACCACGGGTGGACGCTTTGGCGGATACGGTTTCTATCTGCTCAAAGGCAAGCCGGTGTTCCTGTACAATTTTGTCGATATGGAGCGCTTTCGCTGGGAAGGTCATGACGCCTTGGCACCCGGCAAGCACACCCTTGTGTTCGATTTCAAATCCGACGGCCCCGGTTTCGGCAAGGGCGGAACGGGCGTCCTCAAAGTGGATGGTAGCGAGGTTGCCAACGAGAAAATTCCGCACACAATTCCAGCGCTGATGCCGTGGGATGAGACCTTCGATGTGGGGGTCGATACGCGGACAGGCGTAGAGGACAACGACTATCAGGTGCCGTTCCCCTTCAATGGAAATATCGGAAAACTGGAAGTGGCGTTGCAGCCGTAGACAATGCAGGACGGGGGGACATTGATATCGATGTCTCCTCAATCCCGCTGCAGCCGCCTCTCAGAGAAATTTCTCCATCCGGAGATTTTCGAGCGTTTGCCCGCGCTTTTCCACCGTCTGCGATGACAGGACGCTGAAGCCTCGTCTTTCGAAGAACGGTCTAGCGGTAAGGCTTGCCTCTGTAAAAATGCGCTCAAGCCCTTGCCTTTTTGCCTCCATCTCGATCGTTGCGAGGAGCAAACTAGCTGCACCGATGCCTTGATAATCGGGATGGACAAACATCATATCCAGGAGCCCATCGGGCACCAGATCCGCAAATCCGATCGACACGTCCCCATATTGGACGATCCAGGCCGGCCGGCTTGACCGTCGTTTCGCCCACGCGTCCCTGTCTTCCACCTTGGCCCAGGCGTCGATTTGAGCTTGGTTGTAGTCCTTCGACGCCACCTCCCGGATTGCTCTCAGGAATATGTCCATGGTCAGATCGGCATCCGCGGGGACATATGGTCTTACCATCAGCATGTTGTCAGACACATCAACCTCATCGCCGCGCATCGATCGTTGCTGCACACAAACCCAGACTAGCACGAGTCGTATAACGGCCACCGTAATGCCGTGAGATAAATCCCGATTGCCTGCCGGCGCGCAAAATTGTATTTCCGCGGCATGACCGACATCCTTTCCACTCCACGGCATGAGGCAGGGGGCGCGTTCCTCGTTGCCGCCCTCTATCATTTCGCCTCCTTCCCGCGCTTCGAAGCCCTGCGCGAGCCGCTGCTTGCGCTCTGTGAAGCAAACGGCGTCAAGGGCACGCTGCTGCTCGCCCATGAGGGCATCAACGGCACCATCGCCGGCACCGATGCAGGCATTGGCGCCGTCCTCTCCCTCCTGCGCGCCCAGCCGGAATTTTCGACGCTGGAGCACAAGGAAAGCCGGGCCTCGAAAATGCCCTTCGTCCGCATGAAGGTGAAGCTGAAGAAAGAGATCGTCACCATGGGCGTCGAGAACATCGACCCCACCAAGATCGTCGGCACCTATGTCGCGCCGCAGGAGTGGAACGCGCTGATCTCCGACCCCGACACCATCGTCATCGACACACGCAACGACTACGAGACGGCAATCGGCGTGTTCAAGGGCGCGGTCGATCCGAAGACGAAGACATTTCGCGAATTTCCGGAATGGGTGCGCCAGAACGAGGGTCTGCACAACAAGCCGAAGATTGCTATGTATTGCACCGGCGGTATCCGCTGCGAGAAGGCGACTGCCTTCATGAAGGAGCAGGGTTTCGACGAAGTTTACCACCTCAAGGGCGGCATTCTGAAATATCTCGAAGAAGTGCCCGCCGAGGAAAGCCTGTGGGAAGGCGCCTGCTTCGTCTTCGACGAGCGCGTCTCCGTCGAACATGGCCTGAAGGAAGGCAACCACAAGCTCTGCCATGCCTGCCGCAACCCGATCACTGCGGAAGAGGTCACGTCACCCTTCTATGAAGCCGGCGTCTCCTGCAGCCATTGCTATCACGACCGCACTGAGGAAGACCGCAAGCGCTTCCGCGAGCGCCAGCGCCAAGTGATGCTCGCCCGCAAGCGTGGCCAGGAGCATATTGGCGGCTAAAGCGCATCGCGATCTCTGGGATTCGCCCTTGCGCTTTAGGTTCTTGATTTTGCGCATGTCGTTATCGCAAAACCGCTGCACACTTTTGCGCGACATGCTTTAGGGAATTTAGGCGGCTGCGTCGCGCTCGACGTCGAGCACGCGAGCCGTCTGCGCCATCAGCCGCTTGCTGATCTCGGCTTCCGGCAGCGGTTTGCCGAAGAAATAGCCCTGCAGCTCGTCGCAACCGAAGTGCTCCAGGGCGGCCCCCTGCTCTTTCGTCTCGATGCCTTCCGCCGTCACGGGGATGTCGAGCGAACGCGCCAAAGCCACCGTTGCCTGCAGCATCTCGCGGGCGCGGCTGTCTTCCAGCACATCCATGGTCAGCGACCGGTCGATCTTGATGCGGTCGAAGCCGAATTGGCGGAGATAGCCGATCGACGAGAAGCCCGAGCCGAAATCGTCCAGAGCCACCTTGACCCCAAGCCGTTTCAGCCGCTCGATCGATTGGCGGGTGCGCTCCGGATTCTGGATAATGTAGCCTTCGGTGATTTCCAGCGTGACGCGCTCGGCTTCGATCTCCGTATGGTTCAGGACATGCCGGACATAGTCGGCGAAAGCGGGATTGCGGAATTGTCCGGGCGAGACATTGACTGCAATCCGCAGATCCGGCCATTGCCGCGCCGTCTCGCAGGCTTTTCTTAGTACGAACAGCCCGAGTGCTTCGATCAAACCACTGGTTTCGGCGACGGGAATGAAGGCTTCAGGCGAAATCGGCCCGTGACCCGGCCTGTTCCAGCGCACCAACGCCTCGACGCCAGTGATCTCATGGCTCGTGGCGTCGACCAGCGGCTGGTAGGCGAGCGTCAGCTCTTCTTTTTCGATGGCATTGCGCAGATCCAGTTCCAGTGCATTGCGCTCCTCGCGATCGGCATCCATCGCCGTCTCATAGCAAGCCATACGGGCGCGTCCGGCTTCCTTGGCCTTGTACATGGCTAGGTCGGCGCGGCGCACCAGCTCCTCGCGGCCGATGCGGCCCTCCGGCGAGCTGGCAATGCCGATACTGGCGCCGACGACCACCACGCGGCGACCGATCTCCAGCGGCTCGGCAAAGAAATCCAGCACCTGCTCGGCAAGCCTGAGCGCCGGCGCATCGTTCAGTTCCTTGGTCGGAAAGGCGACGGCGAATTCATCGCCGCCGAGCCGCGCAAGAATCGCCTTCGGCGGGATAAGCACATTCAACCCGGCTGCGACGGCGCGGATCAACTGGTCGCCAGTGCCGTGGCCATAGGAGTCGTTGATTTCCTTGAAGCCATCGAGGTCGAGATAGAGCAACAGGACATTGCTGCCATCGGCGCGGGCGCTCTCGACCAGCCGGTCGACATCGAGACGAAGACCCTCGCGATTGAGGAGGCCGCTGAGCCGGTCTCTGAGCGAGCCCTGCCGCGCCAGCACCTCTTCCGCCCTGAGCCGGCGTCCTGCCAGAGACCCCAGAATCAGCAGCACCAAGAAGAACATGCCGACCAGGCCGAGTGCACCAACCACCAGCGGACGGGCCTGTTGATAGCTGACGTCACCAGGCCCGCGCGAGGTCCAGACCAGCCGCCCGAGCGGCTTGCCGAGCGGATCGACGATCGAAACGGCATAGCGCGCAATCGTATCCGGCGGCACCAGCTTGAGGCCGCTGATGACATAGGTATTGGAAAGCATCTTGATCTTGGCCGCATCGAGATGCCGGACGAAGATCAGATAGCGGCGCTTGCCTTCCGGCACGGGGATTCGGCCGGATTTTTCGCGGATTGTCCCCACGCCAACGGCGGCGATGCCCTTATTGGTCATCACATAGCCGCTCGCCTCCGGAACGCTGGTCACCCGCGCCTTGCGCACCTGATCCACCAAGGCCCAGAGCGAGGGACCGAAGACATCCTCGATCCTGTCGGTCATCGGCTTGCCGTCCTGATAGGCAATAATCGGCTTGTTATTGTCGTCGACCACCAGCGCCATGTCGAACAGGGCGCCATCCGAGGACATCTCGCCGTAGTTGCCGGCGATCCAGTCCTGGTCGTTTTCATCATAGACATTTCTGGCGGCCGTGTTGCGCGCAGCATAGTCATGCAGCGTGGCATCGAGCAGGCCTTCGAAGGTCTTCAGCGCACCGGCAGTGGTTTCCCAGGAGCGTTCATCATCCAATTTGTTGGAATAGTCCGCGACGCGGCCGATCGCTGTCAGCACCATCAAGGTAACCACAGTGACCACCAAAGCGAACGAAAACAAAACGGCCGTCACGATGGAATGACGACCGATTTGCGTATTCCGCTGGATTGACTTGAAAACTGCACCCAACGCACTTCTCCTTGACTTTGGAGTGTGCCGTCAGGTCTTCAAGAAACGGTTAAAGCGAGCCTACGATTCTTGCAGGAAATGGTTGTATATTTATCGGTATCGCAGGCATTCATGCGGATGAGCGGATCGCCTGTGCAAAACGATCGAGGCTGGCTTGCAACGTGCCGTTCTGTTGCGCCTCCGCCAGGATCGTCGCCTGCGCCTCATCGCTCTTGCCGGCCAGCGGCACGCGCAGAAAAGCCTCCGGCACGATGCGGAGCGACATTGTCTTCAGCACCTCGGTCAGTTGTTCCAGCACAAGATCGCCGCGATGCGAGGCATGCGCAAACATCAGCGGCTTGAACGGCACTTCGTCGCGCGACACCAGCCAATCCAATGCGTTCTTGAATCCGCCAGGAATGCCATGGGCATATTCCGGGCAAGAGACGATCACCCCGTCTACATCGCGGATTTTCGCGGCAAAGGTTTCGACAATAGGAGGCGTCCTGTCGCCCTCATGATCCGGATTGAAGATCGGCAGGCTGCCGATCAAATCGCAGATTTCGATGGAAACGCCGTCTGGCGAAATCAGCCGCAGGGCTTCCAGCAACCGAAGGCTGGTCGAGGCCTGCCTTTGGCTGCCGCAGAGCGCGTAGAGGGAGAGCGGACGCTGGATCATGCCCAAGGCTTATCAGGTGCCAGCGATTCGGGCGACCTTCCTCTCCTTCGGAAGGCGCCGGAAAGGCGGCATCAAGCCGCCTTGTGGTTCCCCTTCGGGAACTGGCCGGCGAGTTCACGGTACCACTTGCCGCTCTTCTTCACCGTCCGCACCTGCGTCTCGTAATCGACATGCACGAGGCCGAAACGCATGCGATAGCCTTCCGCCCATTCGAAATTATCCATCAGGCTCCAGGCGAAATAACCGCGCATGGGATAACCGTCCTTGATCAGGTCGGCGACAATGCCGAGATGGTCGATGTAGTAATCGAGGCGCGGTTGGTCGTCGACTTCACCCTTGACGACCTCCATGTTGTAGCAGGCGCCGTTTTCGGTGATGTAGCATTCCGGCAGTTCGTAGCGCTTGTAGAGGTCCTGCACGACATGCTTCAGGCCCGGCGCGTAGATTTCCCAGCCGATGTCGGTCTTCACGTCGCTCGCAGGCGGCGCTTCCTTCGTCCAGGGGAAATCGCCGCTCTTGGACGCGTCATCGACGACGCGCATCGGCATATAGTAGTTCAGCCCCCACCAATCGAGCTTCTGGTTGATGATCTTCAGATCGCCGTCCTCGACAACAGGCATGCGGTCGCCGAGTGCCTCGACGAATTCCTTCGGATACTGACCCTTGAAGATCGGATCGAAGAAGGCGCCGTTGTGGAACTGATGCGCACGCTCGACGGCGGCCTGATCCTCGGCGCTATCGGAACCCGGCAGGATCGAGGCGGCATTCAGCACGATACCGACCGGCACCTTCGGCGCGACGGCCCGGATTGCCTCGACGCCGAGACCGTGCGCGAGGTTCATGGTGTGCATGGCATAAAGCGCGGCCTGCATGTTACGCTCGCCCGGCGCATGAACGCCATAGAGATGGCTGAGCCAGACAATGCACCAAGGTTCGTTGAAGGTGGCAACCGAATCCAGGCGATCGCCGAGGCGTGCCATGACGGTCTTGGCATAACGCTGATAGGCATAGGCGGTGGAACGCGCCGTCCAGCCGCCGTCGCCGGCGAGCGTCAGCGGCAGATCCCAGTGATAGAGCGTCGCGAAGGTCTTGATGCCACGCGCCTTACAGCCATCGACGAGACGATCGTAGAAATCGAGGCCGGCTTCGTTCACCGGGCCGGTGCCGTCCGGAATGATGCGCGGCCAGGCGATAGAGAAGCGATAGGCTTCGACGCCCATGTCCTTGATCAGATCGAGATCCTGTTCCAGCCGGTTGTAGTGATCGCAGGCGACATCGCCGTTGTGCCGCTGATAGACGCGGCCCGGCATGTTCGCGAAGGCATCCCAGATCGACGGCTTGCGGCCATCCGCCTTGGTGGCGCCTTCGATCTGGAAAGCGGCAGTGGCGACGCCGAACGTGAAATCGCCCGGGAAACGGGCAGCGAAGCTCTTTGGATCAATCATGACTAATCTCGTTTCTTTCAAACGGCGGGACGGCAGTTGATGCGATCGACCGTGCTCACGATATTGGGCCCGCGCGCGGTTTAAACCAACGAAAACGTCCTTGTACAGTCCTGAAATGACAAATCTGCAACGTTGCAGTTATAAGTCGAAAAGCATGGGACGGCGGACAACCCGCCGCCCTCTTACTCGCAGATCAAAGCTTGACCCAGGCACCGTTACGCTTCGAGGAAGCAACGCAGGCCTCGACGAAAGCCACACCCTTCACACCATCATCGACGGTCGGGTAAACCACGGCCGGATCGACCGCCACGCCCTTCTTGCGGGCATTGATGGCGCGCGCAGCCTCGGTGTAGATCGTGGCGAAGGCTTCGAGATAGCCTTCCGGATGACCCGACGGAATGCGCGAGACGCGCGCCGCGGCCGCACCGGAGCCCGCACCATTGCGGGTGATCAGGCGCTTCGGCTCGCCGAACGGCGTATACCAGAGATAGTTGGGATCGGCCTGCGTCCATTCGAGGCCGCCCTTGGTGCCGTAGACGCGGACCTTCAGGCCGTTTTCATGACCCGGTGCCACCTGGCTGCACCACAGCATGCCCTTAGCCGGCTTCTCCGAACCCTTGGCTTTGAAGCGCAGCAATAGATGACCATTGTCGTCCAGACGGCGGCCTTCGACGAAACTGTCGAGATCGGCAGCGAGGCTATCGAGTTCCAGGCCGCTAACAAAAGAGGCGAGATTATAGGCATGCGTGCCGATATCGCCGGTCGAGCCACCCGCGCCGGACTGCGACGGATCGGTGCGCCAGGCCGCCTGCTTCTGGCCCGACTGCTCGATGTTTTCCGTCAGCCAATCCTGGGGATATTCTGCATGCACGATGCGGATATCTCCGAGTTTGCCATTGGCGATCATCTCACGCGCCTGCCGCACCATCGGGTAGCCGGTGTAATTATGCGTCAGGATGAACAGTGCGCCGCTTTCGTCAGCCACCTTCTTCAGCTTCTTGGCATCGGCAAGATTCGAGGTAAGCGGCTTGTCGCAGATGACGTGGATGCCGCGCTTCAGAAATTCCTTGGCGGCGTCATAGTGAACATGGTTCGGCGTAACGATTGAAACCGCCTCGATGCCGTTCTTGAGCTTGGCTTCGCGGATCGCCATATCGCGATAGCTGGAATAGGTGCGGGATGGATCGAGACCGAGATCACGGCCCGAAGCGATAGCCTTGTCCGGCGAGGCCGACAGCGCGCCGGCGACAAGATCGAACTGGTCGTCAATGCGCGCGGCGATACGGTGCACCGCACCGATAAAGGCGCCCGCGCCTCCGCCCACCATGCCAAGCCGAATGCGCGGCTCTCGCGTCTGCCCCGATGATCCTTCGATTGCCATATGGTCCTCCTGAATGAATTAGAATTCGCCCCTCGCGGGGGAAGATTGGTGCCTGCCGTTCCAAACAACCCGCCTCGCCCTTCGAGGGCCCTGCGGGCCACCTCAGGGTGAGGCTGATCTTTTGCGCCGAAACCCGCGCTTTTCCATCCGCTGATGGCCACGGATGGCTCCTATGAAAATTCGCGAAAGCCCGCTCCACCCTCATCCTGAGGTGCGGAGCCTCCTGAGCCTTGCGAAGGAGTGAAGCCTCGAAGGACGAGGTGGCCTCCACCTTCCCCGCCCCTTCGACAAGCTCAGGACGGGGAGAAGGGACCTGGCTCTAAAGCCCCAGCATGCGCCGGTTGGCCGCCTGATCCGTGCCGCTGCCGGCAAAGTCGTCGAACGCCTTTTCGGTGACGCGGATGATGTGCGACTTGACGAATTCGGCACCTTCGCGTGCGCCGTCTTCCGGATGCTTGAGGCAGCATTCCCACTCGACCACGGCCCAGCCGTCGAAATCATTGGCGGTCAGTTTCGAGAAGATCGAGCCGAAATCGACTTGGCCATCGCCCGGTGAACGGAAGCGGCCGGCGCGGTTGACCCAGCTCTGATAGCCGCCATAGACGCCCTGACGTCCGGTCGGATTGAACTCCGCATCCTTGACGTGGAACATCTTGATGCGGTCCTTGTAGATGTCGAGGTGGTCGAGATAGTCGAGGCACTGCAGGACATAGTGCGATGGGTCGTAGAGCATGTTGGCACGCGGATGGTTGCCGACGCGTTCCAGGAACATCTCGAAGGTGACGCCGTCATGCAGGTCTTCACCGGGATGGATTTCATAGGCGACATCGACGCCGCAGGAATCGGCATGGTCGAGGATCGGCGTCCAGCGGCGGGCGAGTTCGTCGAAGGCGGTTTCGACCAGCCCGGCCGGACGCTGCGGCCAGGGATAGAGGAACGGCCAGGCGAGCGCGCCGGAGAAGGTCGCATGCGCCTTGATGCCGAGATGCTTGGAAGCCGACAGTGCCATCTTCACCTGCTCGACGGCCCATTCCTGCCGGGCCTTCGGATCACCGCGCACTTCCGGCGCTGCAAAGCCGTCGAAAGCCTCGTCATAGGCCGGATGCACGGCGACGAGCTGGCCCTGCAGATGGGTGGAGAGCTCGGTGACTTCGACGCCGTTGGCGCGGGCGACGCCGGCGAATTCGTCGCAATAGTCCTTAGAGGAGGCCGCCTTCTTCAGGTCGATGAGCTGGCCTGCCCAGGTCGGCACCTGCACGCCGACATAGCCGGCGTCGGCAGCCCATTTCGTGATCGAATCCCACGAGTTGAACGGCGCCGCGTCACCGGCGAACTGGCCAAGAAACAGGCCTGGACCCTTGATCGTCTTCATGCGTAATTCCTCCCTAATTGCGTTCTGTAAACGTTTCCGATGCCTTTCCGGCCCATATCCGAGGCGGCCGGGACGCCGTAACCTCAAAAAACAATAGGGTCGTCAGGATGAAAGTCGAATGCCTTGCGACCTAATCATGGCCAGTCGCCGACGGCAAGAGGTACGTGCCGCAAAATTTCCTCGGGCCGCGAAACGAAGCGGCGGAACATTTAAAAAGCGCCCGCCGGAACCGGCGGGCGCCTCTGTCGGAATCCGTGCCGATCAGAACGGCGAGTCGGGGAAGTAGAAATCCTTGGCATTGTCCTTGGTGACCAAGGTCGCGTCCAGGATATAGTTGCCGCGAACCGGAACCTGATCGTAGAAGTTGGCGGCCGTCAGTTCCATAGCCGTCCCGACCATTGCCGGCGGATAGAGCACATCCACCGGGATCAGCTTGTCGCCGTCCATGACCTTCCTGACCATGTCCTTGGAACCGGCGCCGGCGATAATGTACTGGATGTCGGTACGCTTGGCCTGGTCGATCGCCTGCAGCACGCCGACGGCCATATCATCATCCTGGCACCAGACGACATCGATCTTCGGGAACTTCGTCAGATAATCCTGCATGACCTTGAAGGCGTCGTCGCGGTTCCAGTTGCCGTACTGCCGGTCGAGAACCTTGACGTTGGAGCCGGCGATGCCCTTGTCGAAACCGTCCTGACGCTGCTGGTCGATCGGGATCGGCAGACCACGGATGACGACGACCTGAGCATTCGGTGTATTGGCCTTGATATACTCGCCCGCCGTCTGGCCGAGAGCAGGATTGTTGCCCGCAACATAGAGGTCGCGGACGGAATTGTCGTTGTTGCTCGGCGCGCGGTCGACGAGAGCAACGAACTTGCCCTTGTCCTTGACTTCCTTGATCGCATTGACCAGCGGATCTGGATCCGACGGCAGGATCACGAGAGCGTCGATGCCCTGAGTCTCAAGGTCCTGTACCGCATTTGCCTGGCTTGCGGCGTCGGGCGAGGTCTTGACAATGACATTCAGCCCCGGATGTTCGGCCATCAAGAGTTTGGCGACGCGTTCGGCATGGAAGACGACGCCGGAGGTCCAGCCATGGTCCGCCGCCGGAATGGAAACGCCGATGGTGACCTTTTTGTCCTCGGCATGAACCGCACTGGCCAGAGCCACCAGCGCGACGGCCAGACCAAATAGTCTTTTACGCATATTTCATCCTCCCAGATAGAAACAGGGCATTGTCCTAATGACCGGGCGCCCCTTAGACCCGGTTATTGCTGTTTGCGAGCAAGCGAGCGCTGGACGAGCATGGCGATGATGATGATCGCGCCCTGGATAGCGCTGAGCAAATACTCGCTGATGAAATTGGAAAGCAGCATGATGTTGCCGACCAGCTCGAGGATGAAGGCTCCGCAAACGGTACCCCATACCCTGCCCGCGCCGCCCTTCAGCGCCGTGCCGCCGACGACGACGGCCGTGATTGCCTGCAGCTCCCACAAGCTACCCGTCGTCGCCGATGTCGAACCAAGCCGCGGCACGTAGAGAAGCACGGCGATCGCCACACACAGGCCCTGGATGACGAAGGCGATGGTGCGCACGCGATTGACCGCCACGCCGGAATAACGCGCAACGTCGCGGCTGGAGCCGACGGCGATGACATGCCGCCCGTAACGGGTGCGATAAAGAATGAAGGCCGCGATGCAGGTAACGACAATGATGACGACGATAGGCACCGGCACGCCGAGCACGGAGCCGTAATAAGCGGGCTTATACAGCGCCTGCAGGTTCGCCGGGCGCAAGGTGATCGCGCCGCCTTGCGACAGCCACGTCGTCAAGCCTCGGTAGACACCCATCGTGCCGAGCGTCGCAATGAACGGCTCGATCTTGCCCATGGTCGTGATCAAGCCGTTGGCCAAGCCGCACAGGAGACCGGCGACGATCGAAAACAACACGGCCGCCGCCAACATCAGGGCAGGATCGGCGATGACACCGGAGTTCATCAAGAGGATCATCAGGCTTGCGACGAAGGCGACCATCGCGCCAACGGACAGATCGAGATCGCCCGCCGAGATGACGAAGGTGGCACCGACCGCAATGATCGCAATATAGGCGCATCGCGTCGCGACATTGGTGAGATTGGTGATGCCGATGAAGTTCGGGTTGACCAGTGCGCCTACGATCAGAAGCAGCACCAGCGCTGCAAACGGTGCCACGGCCCTAAGATCGACATCACGCCAGGAACGCCCTCGCCGACCGGTCTTGCCGCTGCTGTCTTCGCCCACGCTCATAACCAAAACCAACCTCCCATCCCAATGACTGCTGGGAATTCGCCCTGCCTCTGCTGCCCGTTCAGGCAGCCGCCTTTTTCTTCAGGCCCGCCGCATAACGCATGATTTCCTGCTCGGAGATCTCGTCGCCTTCAAGCATGCCGACGATCCGGCCCTCGCGCATCACCGCGATCCGCGTGCACAGCCCGATGACCTCGGGCATTTCCGAGGAGACCACGATGATCGAATGGCCATCGCGGGCCAGTGCCGAAATGAAGTGATAGATCTGCTGCTTCGTGCCGACATCGATACCGCGTGTCGGCTCGTCGATGATGATGATCTGCGGGTCGGTTTCCATGACCTTGGCCAGAAGCAATTTCTGCTGATTGCCGCCGGACATGCGGCCGGCAACGATATTTCCGTCGCGAACCCGGATGTCGAAGCGCCGGCGCGCCCGCGTCAGCGCACTGGCCTCGCTGGAGGCGCTGAGATAACCGAACTTGCCGTGCCGATCCAAGGACTGGAGGGTCAGGTTGACGGCCATGCCGGAATTCAGAAGGAGACCCTTGGACTTCCGGTCCTTGGTCATATAGGCAAGCCCGGCATCGATGGCCGCATGCACGTCATGCGGCGGCACCGTTTGGCCATTGGCGACGACCTCACCGGCCGCGCGTGAGCGCAGGCCGACGATCGCTTCCATCAGCTCCGTCCGGCCCGAACCGATCATGCCTGAAAAGCCCAATATCTCGCCCTTGCGCAACTCGAAGCTCGCATCGTGGACGTAGCCGGTCGAGAGCGAGCTGACGCTGAGCACCACCTTCTCGTCGACATCGGGCTCGTTCTTGGCCGGATAGAGGCTGGAAAGCTCACGCCCGACCATCAACTGGGCAATCGATTCGCCGTCGAGCAGCGAGGTTTGCGATGTCTTCACCCACTGGCCGTCGCGCAGGACCGTGACGCGGTCCGTCAGCTCCATGACTTCGTCGAGCTTGTGCGACACGAACACGAAGCTTGTTCCCTGGTCCCTAAGCTTGCGCACCTGCTTGAACAGGAAGTTGGTCTCCTCGCGAGACAAGACGGCGGTCGGCTCGTCCATGAAGACGATCCTCGCGTCCCGGCTGATCGCCTTGGCGATCTCCACCATCTGCTTGTCGGCGATGGAAAGCGTGCCGATCAGCGCATTCTCGTCGACATGCGAACCGAGGAGATCGAGGACACGCCGCGTTTCGGCGCGCATATATTTGCGATCAAGCACACCAAAACGCGTGACTTCACGGCCGAGAAACAGGCTTTCGGTAACGGTCAGATGTTCGGCTAGATTGAATTCCTGGTGGATGATGACAATGCCGAGCGCTTCGGCGCCGCCGTTGGGCGGCAGCTTCACCGGCTCGCCGTCGAGCAGGATTTCGCCGGAGCTTGGCTGCTCGAACCCGGAAAGGACTTTCACGAGCGTCGACTTGCCGGCGCCGTTCTCCCCCATGAGCGCATGGATTTCGCCGGCCCGAAGATCGAAATTGACGCTGAACAGCACCTGCACGCCGCTGAAGGACTTGGAAATTCGCCTCGCGGACAGCACCACCGCGCCGTCGACGGTCTCCGAACTCATTATTTCCTCCCTGTGGCCCCACACCACTTCCATGTTGTGTAAACCTTTACATACTCTGTGTAAAGGTTTACATCATTGCATATCGCACAATTTTTCGCGGTCGCCTTTGATCTCCGCGGAAGTCTGTGTAGTGTCCGGTCCGAGACGAGACCCAAGGCAGAGCGCAGTGTCTAATTCCACGCCCGCAACCATCGAAGACGTCGCCCGCATTGCCAATGTTTCGATCGCTACGGTCTCGCGGGCAATTCATATGCCTGAAAAGGTCGCGAACTCGACGCGGCTGAAGGTCAATCAGGCGATCGCGATCACCGGTTATACCACCAATGCCATGGCGCGCAGCCTGCGGCTCGGTCGATCGAACATGATCCTCGTCGTCGCGCCCGATATCGGCGATCCTAATTTCTCCAATATTCTCATCGGGTTGGAAAATGAGGCGCGCTCGCACGGCTACGGCGTCCTGATCGGCCACACGCAGAACGATGCGCAACGCGGGCTGGAATATCTGAAGTTCCTGAATTCCAACCAGGCGGCTGGTTTGATCCTGTTCACCGGTATCTTGCCCTTCGGACACCAGACGATGACAGCGCGGCTGCCGCCGAGCGTCGGCGTTTTCGAGCCGGTCTTCAACGGCGGCATTCCCTATGTCGGCGTGGACGATATCGCTGGAGCGCGCAAGGCGGTCGACCTTCTGATTGCCGAGGGTCATCGCAAGATTGCATTCATCGGCGATTCGCGCACCCGCCTCGCCTATAGCCGGCGCCGCATGGGCTACGAGGCGGGACTGGATGCCGCCAACGTCAGTCCCGACCTTCGTATCGTATTCGAGGGCGACGGCACCATCGAGAGCGGCAGGCTGGCCGTCGAGCAGCTTTTCATGCGCGACACGCTGCCGACAGCCTTCATGTGTGTCAACGATCAGACGGCCATCGGCGTGATGATCGGGCTGAAAGCGCGCGGCTACGACATTCCCGGGGATTTTTCGGTGACCGGCTTCGACGATGTGCCGCAGGCCGTTTTCATGTCACCCTCGTTGACCACGATCCGGCAGCCGCGAACCGCCATCGGCAAGCATGCAATGTCGCTCCTGATTGAGCTGTTGTCGGACGGCCAGCCGGCTGAGACGGAAATCTTGCTGCGGCCGGATTTGGTGGTGCGCAACTCGGTCTCGGCACCGTCGCGCGCCCGGCGATAAGGACATAGCCGTGCCGCTCGGCAGACTCGTCCTTTATGCCCGCGACGTGGACGCGACGATCAGCTTTTACGAGAAGCATTTTGGGTTCAAACCGCTGCGGCAGGACGGCGATCGAATTGTCGAGCTGCTGGCACCAGACGGCGGCGCCAATCTGATGATCCATCCGGCAGGAAAAGCACAGAAAATGGGCCAGGTGCTGGTAAAGCTGGTCTTCGACGTCGAGGATGTGGAAGCCTTTCGCGCCAAATGCGCCGGCAACGGGCTTGAATTCGGCCCTTTGCACCAGGCCGATGGTTATGTGTACGCCAATGCCCAGGACCCCTGCGGAAATTCCATATCCATTTCCAGCCGCGCCTTCCGGCGATAATCCGGGAGGCGATGAACCACCGCCTCCCGGTTTTGTCGATCAAACGTAACGATTGACGATGTTTTCCAGCAGTTCCTGCTTGCCGGACTTCGGCTGCGGATTGATGTCCTTGCTCTCGACCCACTGAGCGATCTGATCGAGCGAATATTCGCCGCGCAGCAGCTTCTGGCCTTCAGCCGAATCCCAACCGGCGTAACGGTCGGCGAGCGGCTTGGAGAGCGCCTTGTCCTCGATCATCTTGGCAGCGGCCTTGAGGCCACGGGCGCAGCAATCCATGCCGCCGATGTGACCGATGATCAGATCTTCCGGATCGAGCGACTGACGGCGCAGCTTGGCGTCGAAGTTGGTGCCGCCGCTCTTGAAGCCGCCGCCTGCCAGCACGTGGTAGTATGCGAGCGACATTTCCGGAACATTGTTCGGGAACTGGTCGGTGTCCCAACCGGACTGGTAGTCGTTGCGGTTCATGTCGATTGAGCCGAAGATGCCGAGCGCGTTGGCAAGCGCCAGTTCGTGCTCGAAGGAATGGCCGGCAAGGATCGCATGGCCCTGCTCGATGTTGACCTTCACTTCGTTTTCAAGGCCATTCTTCTTCAGGAAGCCGTAGACGGTCGCGACGTCGTAATCATACTGATGCTTGGTCGGCTCCTGCGGCTTCGGCTCGATCAGGATCGTGCCCTTGAAGCCGATCTTGTGCTTGTACTCGACCACAAGGTTGAGGAAGCGGCCCATCTGGTCCAGCTCACGCTTCAGGTCGGTGTTGAGAAGGGTTTCGTAGCCTTCGCGGCCGCCCCAGAGAACGTAGTTTTCACCGCCGAGTTTGTGCGTTGCGTCCATGCAGGTCTTCACGGTCGCAGCCGAGAAAGCAAAGACATCCGGATCCGGGTTGGTGGCGGCACCTGACATGAAGCGGCGGTTGGAGAACAGGTTCGCCGTGCCCCACAACAGCTTGACGCCCGTCTCGGCCTGCTTCTCGGCGAAGTAATCGACGATCTCGTTGAGGTTCCTGGTGTTCTCGGCGAAATTCTTGCCTTCCGGACGCACGTCGGCGTCATGGAAGCAGTAGTAGGGCGAGCCGAGCAGGGTGAAGAATTCGAAGGCGACGTCAGCCTTCAGCTTGGCCGCTTCCATCGTGTCCTGGAACCAGGGGCGCAGAAAGGTCTGGCCGCCGAAGGGGTCGCCGCCCGGCCAGGTGAAGGTGTGCCAGTAGGCAACGGCAAAACGCAGATGGTCTTCCATGCGCTTGCCAAGAACCACTTCATCCTTGTTGTAGTGGCGAAAGGCCAGCGGGTTGGTGCTCTCAGGCCCTTCGTACTTCACTTTCTTGATGTCACCAAAAAATCCGGTGCCCATAACTCATCTCCTTGGGTTTGGTATTCGATATTGTTTCGTCGCTGGTAGCGCGCCCTCATCCGACCCTTCGGGCCACCTTCTCCCTGCCGGGGAGAAGGTATGGGTGGCTGCAGCAAGCTCGATCTCACCCTCTCCCCTCGGGGAGAGGGCAGGGTGAGGAGTATTAGCCGGCGCTCAGCGACTTGATCGCCGGATAAAGCGCGCGGTAACGCTTGTAGGCATCCTCGTAAGCACCGCCCAGCGCTATGACCGGTTCGATCGTGCCGGCGGTTTCCGGCGGCGTGCAGACCGCGACCGGATCGGCGCCGGTTGCCGCGATCAGGCCGAGACGGGCAGCGCCAAAAGCGGCTCCGAAATCGCCGTCGGCCGGCAAATCGACGGGAACGCCGAGCGCCGTCGCGATCGAAGCCAGCCAGTAGCGCGAACGCGAGCCGCCGCCGATGGCGGTAACGCGGGCGATATCGGTTCCCGCCGAGCGCAGCGCTTCGAGATTGTCGCGAATGGCAAAGGTGACGCCTTCGAGCACCGCCTGGGTGAGGACGGCACGGCTGCTCTCATGGCCGAGACCGATGAAAGCACCACGGATGATCGCATCATTATGCGGGGTGCGTTCGCCGGAAAGATAGGGAAGGAAGGTGACGCCAGACGGTGCCTTCAGCGCATCCCCCAATTCGCTGGTCAGTTCGGCGGCGGATTTGCCGGTGACATTCGAATGCCAGTTCAACGCATCGGTCGCCGACAGGATGACGCCCATCTGATGCCATGTGTTCGGCAGCGCATGGCAGAAGGCATGAACGGCGCTTTCCGGCTTCGGCAGGTAGGAGCCGTTGGCAGCAAAGAGCACGCCGGAAGTACCGAGCGAGACAAAGGCGGCGCCATGGCTGACCGTGCCCATGCCGCAGGCCGAGGCGGCATTGTCCCCTGCCCCGCCGGCCACGACGACGTCGCCGGCGATACCCCACTTCGATGCCAGCTCGCCGCGCAGCTTGCCGGCGGCTTCCGTGCCTTCCACCAGCGTCGGCATCTGCTTTTCATCGAGATTGGTGGCGGCGAGCAGCTCGGAAGACCACTTGCGCTTGCCGGTATCCAGCCAGGACGTGCCGGCGGAGTCGGACATTTCCGACATGTGCTCGCCCGTCAGCCACAGGCGCAGATAATCCTTCGGAAGCAGCACCCAGCGCACTTTGGCGAAAATGTCAGGCTCATGCTTGGCGACCCAGGCGAGCTTCGGCGCGGTGAAGCCGGGGAAAACGATATTGCCGGTCAAGGCGCGAAAGCGCGGATCGGCATCGAGGGCGGCGGCTTCCTGATAGCTGCGCGTGTCGTTCCAGAGGATGCAGGGACGCAGAACCTTGTCATCCGCATCGAGCAGCGTCGCGCCGTGCATCTGGCCGGACAGACCGATGCCGCGCACGGCAGCCAGCTCCTTCGGATGTGCTGCCTTCAGGCCAGCAACCGCCTCCTCGGTGGCACGAACCCAGTGCGCCGGCTCCTGTTCCGACCAGCCCGGATGCGGCCGCGACACGTCGAGCCCGCCATTGGCCGATCCGATGATCTTCTGGTTGCCGTCGATCAGCATCGCTTTGACGCCGGACGTTCCGAGATCAAGACCCAAATACATCAGATGTAACTCCCTATGCTCTGCCGCAGATTTTGATGATCAGGGCAGATTGTCCTTCAAGAAAATGTCGAGGCGGATGCGCTCCTGGCCGGCGATGACATCCTGGCCGTCCGCCGTCGCCTTCATGACGCGGATGGCGCTGCGCACCTCATGGCCGGCGTCCTGGTTGAGAACGGCATCGATGGTGCCCTCCTGCAGCGCTGCGCGTGTATGTTCCGTCAATTCGTGGACGACGACCGTCAGCCCGCGCCCCTGCCCTGTCTCCTTCAGCGCCCTGAGCAGACCGCGATTGCCGGCGCCGAGACTATAGACGCCGATGATGCTGTTGCTGCCGGAAAGCGCTTCGGAGACGAGCGTGTTGGCGATTTCCGGATCGTCGCGCCCTTCCAGCACCGGCAGCAGGCGCAGTTGCGGAAATTCCTCCGCCATGACGGAGGAAAATCCTTCCAGACGCTCCCGATGGTCGCGCACCAACATGGAGCCGGCGAGAACGGTGATATCGCCTTTCTGCCCGCCGAGAAAACGGCCGAGCAGCCGGGCAGCCGTCCGGCCCGCAGCAATATTGTCGACGCCAGCATAGTGGTGCCGGGTGGAGTCGGTGAGATCGGAAACGAGCGTGACTACAGGAATTCGTGCCGCCACCAGTCGGTCGACGGCGGCGCGGACCTCCGGCGCATCGGTCGCCACCAAAGCCACGCCGGCGAGATTCAGTCCCTGCAGCGCGTCTAGCGCGGCAACCAGCGCCGGCGCGTCGAAGGCGGGCACCTCGACGATGCGAATCTCGGTGCGATCGAAGGTCGAGCGCATCATCGCCTGACGCACCTCGGCATAGAGCCCGTTCATGAAGGAATTGTCGCCGGTCGGCAGGATGAAGACGAGCGGATAGACGCGGCCCTTGGCAAGATTGGCTGCCGCCACGTCGCGGACATAGCCGATGTCGCGAATTGCCGCTTCCACCTTCTCGCGCGTCACGAGACGCACGCCCGGGCGCCGGTTCAGCACGCGATCCACGGTCGCGAGGCTGACGCCCGCAGCAGCGGCGATGTCGTAAACGGTGGGTCTCATCGGCTCCTCCTGGCGAAATCCTTTACTGCGATTTCTGATGTACGTAAATCAAAAACTTTTGAAACCTGAAATTCCCTGTCGACAAGCACAAAAGAAAAAGGCCTCTCGATCAGAGAAGCCTTTCAATTACAGGAAGATAGGAAGGAAACGGTTAAGCCTAGTGGCCGCCGCCACCCGCGCCTCTCGGTGGAGCGTTCGGCTTGCTCAGCATCAATACGCCAAAAATCATCGCAAGGAACAATACGGTCAACATCAGGAAGACATCGCCGAAGGACATGATGACCGCCTGCTGCTCCGCCATGTTGACCAACTGCCGCAACGCTGCCTGCGGACCGTCCAGACCGTTGGCGGTGAAATTGGCCGTCATATTGTTGATCTTATCGATGGCGGCCGGGCTCCCCCAGTGAACATGATCGCGCAGATGCATGTAATGGGCGTCCTGACGGGTGCTAAGCACCGTATTGATGATGGCGAGCCCGACGGCACCGCCGAGGTTGCGGGTCAGGTTAAACAGGCCGGAAGCACCGCGCATGCGGGCGGGAGGCATCGTTCCGAGCGCGATGTTGTTGATCGGCACCATGCACAACATCAGCCCGAAGCCGCGAAGAATCTGCGGGATGAAGAGCTCCCAGAAATCCCAGTCCGTCGTCAAGCCCGTCATGATCCACGTGCCGGTCGCGAAACTGCAGAAGCCGATGATCATCATGAGCCGAAGATCCATCTTGCCGGAAAGAATACCGGCGAGAGGCGCAGTGAAGAACATTGCAAGGCCAGAGACGAACATCGTCTCGCCGATCATCAGCGAATCATATCCGCGGATACGGCTGAGATAGACGGGATAAATGTAGGTCAGACCATAAAGCCCGATGCCCATGACAAAGGAGAATACCGAACCAAATGCGAAGTTCTTGTTGCCGAAGGCCTTCAGATCGACGACGGGGAATTCGACGGTGAAAGCGCGGTAAAAGAAGACGAGCGCGCCGATCGCGGAAGCAATCGCGGCAATCACGATATAGTCGTCGTTGAACCAGTCGTTGGTGTTGCCTTCTTCGAGCACATATTCCAGCGCGCCGAGAAACAGCGCCATGGAGAACAATCCCCACCAGTCGAACTTCTTCATCAGCGACAGCTCCGGTTTGTCGAAGTCGATGAAGTTCCAGGTGACGATGGTGACGATGATGCCGGGCCCAATGTTGACGAGGAACAGCCAGTGCCAGGAAAATGCGTGACTGAGATAGCCGCCGACGGTCGGGCCGATGGTTGGCGCAAGCGTTGCGATCAAACCGATGATCGGCGACACGACGTTGCGCTTTGACGGCGGGAAAATGGTGAAAGCTGCGGCGAAGACCGACGGGATCATACCGCCGCCGATAAAGCCCTGCAGCGCACGATAGACGATCATCTGATCGATGTTGGTCGCCGTCGCACAGAGACCGCTGGCAATGGTGAAGCCGGCGGCGGAAGCCGCGAAAAGATATCGTGTCGAGATGATGCGGGCCAGCGTTCCCGAAAGCGGGATCATGATGACTTCAGCGATCAGATAGGCTGTCTGGACCCACGGAATTTCATCCGAGCCGGCGCTAAGGCCGGCCTGGATTTCGCTGAGGGAGGCGGAAACGACCTGAATGTCGAGGATCGACATGAACATGCCGAGCACCATCGCAAAGAAAGCGATGAGTTTGCGGGGGTCCATGTGGTCCGCCGCTGGGACGACGGGACCGGCTGTCGAACCTACGGTCGCTGCTGTCGAGGCCATCGGCGCTCTCCAAACTTAGTTGCTGGCCACCCGATCCGGCGCAGTGCGCGTATCGACATCGACGACGACACTCAGACCAGCACGCAGACGACCGCTGTCGAGCGCGTCCTGCGGCAGTGCGATACGAACCGGCACGCGCTGGACCACCTTGGTGAAATTGCCCGTCGCATTTTCCGGCGGCAACAGCGAGAAGACCGAACCAGAGGCCGGTGAGATCGACGTTACCGTACCGACGATCGGATGATCGCTATAGGCATCGACATGGACGTTAACCTTGGAGCCGGCAACCAGATGCTGGATCTGCGTTTCCTTGAAGTTGGCGTCGATATAGAGCTGGCGGGTCGGAACCAGTGCCATCAGCTTCTGGCCAGGCGAAACGAGATCGCCTTCCTGAACCGAACGATTGCCGACAATGCCGTCATAAGGCGCCTTCAACACGGTAAAGGAGAGATCGCGGGCGGCCTTGTCGCGAGCGGCCTCCAGGCCCTTGATCGTGCTTTCGGCCTGGCGACGCTGCGCCTGCAGCAGGTTGATATTGGCCTGAGCCGACGCGATGGCGGCATCGCCGCCGACGAGATTGGCCTTGGCCTGGTCGAGGGCGATATTGGCGCTGTCTAGCGACGCAGTGGTGCCGACGGACTTCGACTGAAGTTCGGCAGCGCGTGTCTGGGTGATCTGCGCGCCGCGTACCGTCGCTTCCAAGGCAACCTTTTGAGCCTGCGACTGGGCAAGAGCAGCCTGGCCGGCGGCAATCTGCGCATCGATGGTGTGCAGTGAAAGCTGCTCGGTATCGAGCGATGCCTGGGCCTGTTCAAGCGCCAGCTTGTAGTCGCCGTCGTCGAGCGTGGCGAGCACATCGCCCGCCTTGACCTGCTGGTTAGCGACGACGTTCACCTTGGCGACATAGCCCGTCACTTTCGGCTGGATGGTCGCGATGTCACCTTCGATATAGGCGTCATCGGTCGACACCAGGAAGCGGCCGTTCGTCCACCAGTCATAGCCGTACCAACCGCCGCCAACGAGCACCAGAACGGCGATGATGGGCAGTGCCAGGCTGCGCCGCTTCTTCTCGGTCGGCGGTGGGGCCGCTTGGACCGGGTGAGCATGCGCAGCCTGGGCGGGGGGCGGGCTGTTAGGCTTTTCCGTGGCAGGAGCCTCGGCGGTTGCACCGGCATTCCGTGCTTCCACTTCGACGTCAGCGGAATCATCAACGATGCGCGCTACATTGTTACTATGACTTGACGACATTGCCCTACCACCGGAAATCTGACTAAATAATCGAACCGTACGGTTCAGTTCAGTTGACATAGATCGTTTTTCATTCCATATCAAGTCATATCGAACCACCCGGTTCGATTTAATTAACGAATCTGATTAAGATTCTGAAAAAGTGATCGCGAAGGAGACGATGAAACACGAACCGCAAAATACCGCCGTCTTGAACGCACCCGCATCCGGGGGGCGTTGGGCCGCTGGAGAAGACCCAGTCAAGCGCCAGCAAATTCTGGATGGCGCCAAGCGTGTCTTCATGAAAATGGGGTTCGATGCCGCGAGCATGAACGACGTCACGCGCGAAGCGGGCGTCTCCAAGGGCACGCTCTACGTCTATTTCGCCAACAAGGAAGATTTGTTCGCCGCCATGGTGGACAGCGAACGTGCGCATTTCGTCGAGACCGTGCGCACCGCGCTTGCCGACGATACCGACGTCGCCACCAATCTCTATGAATTCGGCATGGTGTTCGTCACCCACGTCACATCGGACAAGACCATCAGCGCCATGCGCACCATCATCGGTGTGCGCGAACGCATGCCCTCCCTCTGTCAACGCTTCTTCACCGGCCCGGAAAACCTGCGCACCGTTCTGCGTGGCTTTCTCGAACGTCAGGTTGCGGCCGGTCATCTCCGCATCGAGGACTTCGATATGGCAGCCCGTCATTTCCTCGATATGGCCAGCGGCAGCTACTTCAAGCTGAGACTGTTCGGTGACATGGATTTCCCGCCCTCGAAAGAGGAGATCGACTATGTCGTGCGCGGCGCCGTTCGCGTCTTCATGGCTGCTTATGGTATCAATCGGAAAGATCAGGCCTGACCGCCTTCCGATAGCCAGCGGATATCTGACCCCAATCCCGCAATCGCGATCAAACCCGATAGCCGGTCGGCGCCTAACAATGGGCGGGCAACCAGGGAATCGAATATGAGCGCGATTGGAAGAGCGATATGGTTCATCGAAAGCCATTTCTCGTCGGACATCTCGCTGGACGAGATTGCCGATACGGCTGGCCTGTCGCGCTATCATCTGTCGCGCGTCTTCGGGCTCACCACCGGCCATTCGATCAGCGGCTACATCAGGGGCCGACGCCTTAGCGGGGCGGCTCTTGCGCTGATCAACAGCTCATCGACCATTCTCGAGGTTGCCCTCGATGCGGGCTACGGCTCGCATGAGGCTTTCACCCGTGCCTTCCACGAGCAATTCGGCATGACGCCGGACAGCTTGCGCAAACAGGGGCACGCCCGAAACCTTGTTTTGCTGGAGCCCATCAGAATGGACGACACCCGCCTTCCCAAACTCGACGCGCCGCGTTTCGAGACCCTCCCCGCAATGCTGCTCGCCGGCCTTGCGGAAACCTATGCCTATGAAGCCACGCAAGGGATTCCCTCGCTTTGGCAGAAATTCAACCAGCATTTCGGCCATATTCCCGGCCAGGTCGGCAATGTCGCCTATGGCGTCTGCATCCTCGCCGAAGACGAGAGCGAAACCTTCCGCTATATCGCCGCCGCCGAGGTTAGCGCGGTCGACGATCTGCCGGAGGGTTTTACGACCTTGAAACTGCCGCAGCAGCGCTATGCCGTCTTTACCCATCGCGGCCATATTTCCGGCATCTCCGCCACCGTGCATCAGATCTTCGGTGACTGGCTGCCGCAATCCGGCCAGGAGCACGCCAGCGTGCCCGACACGATGGAGCGTTACGACGACCGTTTCGATCCCCGCACCGGCACCGGCGTGACGGAGATCTGGATTCCGCTGAAAGCATAGAAATATGCGCGCGCGCCGCGAAAATAGTCGCGGCGCTTGCACCTGCGATTTCGCTCCTTACATAAACGACCATCATTGAGGAGCCGGAGCTGGGGGGTCAGCGTCGGCAGACGCTGACCAAAGGAAAATCATCAATGGACATTGTTGGCTTGGTGCAGGATCCGAGTGCATGGATTGCGCTTGTCACGCTCGTCGTCATGGAGGTGGTCCTCGGTATCGACAACCTCATCTTCATCTCGATCCTGACCAACAAGCTGCCGGTCGAGCACCGGGAAAAAGCACGCAAGATCGGCATCGGCCTTGCCTTGGTCATGCGCCTTGCCCTGCTCGGCACCGTCGCCTGGATCGTGCAATTGACGGAACCGGTCTTCGAAGTCTTCGGCCAGGGCTTCTCCTGGAAGGATATGATCCTGATCGGCGGTGGCCTGTTCCTGGTCTGGAAGGCGACCAAGGAAATCCATCACAATGTCGATCCGCTGGAACATGGCGAGGATTTCATCGCCAAATCGACCACGACCGGCTTTGCCTCGGCCATCGGCCAGATCCTGCTGCTCGATCTCGTCTTTTCGATCGACAGCATCATCACCGCCGTCGGCATGACGCCGCATCTGCCGATCATGTTCATCGCAGTCATCGCCGCAGTCACCGTCATGCTGGTGGCCGCAACGCCGCTTGCCAACTTCATCGAGAAGAACCCGACCATAGTCATGCTGGCGCTGGCCTTCCTGCTGATGATCGGCACGACGCTGATTGCCGAAGGCATGGGCTTCCATGTTCCCAAGGGCTACGTCTACGCCGCAATGGCCTTCTCCGCCGCAGTCGAGGTGCTGAACATGCTGGCCCGGAACCGGCGGAAAAGAGCTGCCGGCGGGCACTGAAACCATCGGCCATGACTATATGTAGGCCCGCCTGTTGTCGGCGGGCTTTGCGTCGGCGGAACTTTGCAGCGAAACCTGCATTGATTCATCTCGGCGATATGTATCGGCAAAAGCTGGCGTCACGATCCGGCCTTGGATCCTTGGCAACAACATCATCGGAGCGGCATGTCCACTCAGCAAGCACTTGCATTTGGTGTTATTGCCCTGATGATGGCCGCCTTCATCTGGGGTAGGATCCGCTACGATATTGTAGCGTGCTCGGTACTCGTTCTCGCTGTAGCGCTGGGCCTCGTCCCTGCCGAGAATGCTTTTTTCCGGCTTCAGTGATGATATCGTCATCATCGTCGGCAGCGCGCTAGTGGTGAGCGCCGGTGTCGCCCGATCAGGCATAATCGATTCTGCCATACGGCGCTTCTTTCCGAAGCTTGAATCCCCCCATACGCAGCTCGCGCTGCTGACGATCGTGGTTGCTGTGCTGTCGGCTTTCATCAAGAACATCGGCGCTTTGGCGATCATGATGCCGGTTGCCTTTCAGTTTTCGAAAAAGACGGGCGTTTCACCCTCGCGCTATCTGATGCCTATGAGCTTCGCCGCTCTGCTGGGCGGCCTGATGACGCAAATCGGCACCTCGCCGAACATCGTGGTGTCGCGGCTGCGGCAGGAGATCAGCGGAACGCCCTTCTCCATGTTCGACTTCACGCCTGTCGGCGCACTCCTGACCTTGGTCGGTGTTCTCTTCCTGATTTTCTTCCATCGCCTCGTACCTGAACGCAGCCACAAGAATCCCTCGTTGGAAGACGCACTGGACATTGAAGCCTATTTTTCCGAGGCGACGGTCCCCGAAGGCTCGGGTGCCGTTGGCAAACCTCTGCACGAAGTTCTTCGCAACGGTGATGGAGAAGTTGTGGCAACCGCGATCCTGCGCGGCGATCTACGCCTTTCACCGGTTCCCGACGTCATGCTCCAGGCCGGGGACACTATCCTGCTGGAGGGCGGCCCAAAGGCTCTGGACCTAGTCGTTTCCGGCGCCAGCCTGAAGCTTTCCGGCAAGCCGATGGCCGAGGTGCATAAGGAGGACGGCGACATCATCGCGGTCGAGGCTGTCATCGCGCAGGATTCCAGCCTGGTCGGCGTATCGGCCCGCGATCTTTCGCTGTTTCACACCCGCGGTATCAACCTGCTGGCGGTCAGCCGCAAGGGTGAGCGCCTCGGCGAAAGGCTCGCTGGCATTTCGTTGCAGGCAGGCGATGTCGTGGTCTTGCAGGGCAGCCGCAACGCCATGCCGGCCTTCCTGCAGGAAAATGGCTGCCTGCCGCTGGCCAAACGGGAGATCATGCTCGGGACGAGGCGGCGTGCCTACATACCGCTTCTGATCCTCGTCGCAGCCATGGGGACGACCGCCACCGGCCTGGCGCCTGTATCGGTTGGCTTCTTTGCCGCCGCTCTCGCCATGCTGCTTTTTCGGGTCATTCCATTGGCCGACGTCTACAAAGCCGTCGACGGGCCAATCCTCGTGATGCTTGCAGCATTGATCCCGGTCTCGGATACGCTTCGCACAACTGGTGGCAGCGAGCTGATTGCCCACTGGCTCGGGCACTTCGCCACTCAGTTGCCACCCTATGGCGCGCTTGCACTGATCCTGGTCACTGCCATGGCGGTAACACCTTTCCTCAACAACGCCGCCACGGTGCTCGTCATGGCGCCAATCACCATCAGCTTTGCGCAGACGTTGGGTTACCGCCCCGAGGCGTTTCTGATGGCGGTGGCGGTCGGCGCCGGCTGCGATTTCCTGACGCCTATCGGTCATCAGTGCAACACCCTCGTGATGGGACCCGGCGGCTACAAATTCAGCGATTATCCACGTCTCGGGCTGCCATTATCGTTCATCATTATCATCGTGAGCGTGCCAGCCCTGCTTTATGTCTGGCCGGTAAGCTGAGCAGTTTCCCTTGACGTTATCCGTTGAATATGGCCTAAGCCTGCCAAACGGAAAACGCGGGATTGAAGCGGCAAGGCGCCCTTTTCCGGCCGGTTTCCTGATCCAGATAAACATCCCCAGCCGGGCAGCGCTTATCCCAAGCAGCGGCCTGGCTTTTTCTGACGGGCAAACAAGATGACAACATCAGGCGTTCGCGTCCGCATCGCACCCTCCCCGACCGGCGAGCCGCATGTCGGCACGGCCTACATTGCGCTGTTCAATTATCTCTTCGCCAAAAAGCATGGCGGCGAGTTCATCCTGCGCATCGAAGACACCGACGCGACGCGCTCAACCCCGGAATTCGAGACCAAGGTGCTCGATGCGCTGAAATGGTGCGGCCTGAAGTGGTCCGAAGGCCCCGATATCGGCGGTCCCTACGGCCCTTATCGCCAGAGCGACCGCAAGGACATTTACAAGCCCTTCGTCGAGAAGATCGTCGATGCCGGCCACGGCTTCCGCTGCTTCTGCACGCCCGAACGCCTGGAAAAGATGCGCGAAGCCCAGCGCGCCGCCGGCCTGCCGCCGAAGTATGACGGCCACTGTTTGAACCTGACGGCCGAGGAAGTCTCCACGCGCGTTGCCGGCGGCGAGCCGCATGTCGTGCGCATGAAGATCCCGACCGAAGGCTCGTGCAAGTTCCATGACGGCGTCTATGGCGATGTCGAAATCCCCTGGGACGCAGTCGACATGCAGGTCCTTCTCAAGGCCGATGGTATGCCGACCTACCACATGGCCAACGTCGTCGACGACCATCTGATGAAGATCACCCATGTAGCGCGCGGCGAGGAATGGCTCGCCTCGGTGCCGAAGCATATTCTGATCTACCAGTATCTCGGCCTCGAACCGCCGCAGTTCATGCACCTGTCGCTGATGCGCAATGCCGACAAGTCGAAGCTGTCGAAGCGCAAGAACCCGACGTCGATCTCCTATTACACCGCACTCGGCTATATTCCCGAGGCGCTGATGAACTTCCTCGGCCTGTTCTTCATCCAGATCGCCGAAGGCGAAGAACTGCTGACCATGGACGAGCTTGCCGAAAAGTTCGATCCGGAAAACCTCTCCAAGGCCGGCGCGATCTTCGATATCCAGAAGCTCGACTGGCTGAACGGCCGCTGGATCCGCGAGAAGCTGTCGGAGGAGGAGTTCCAGCATCGGGTGCTCACCTGGGCCATGGAAAACAGCCGCCTGAGGGAAGGCCTGAAGCTGTCGCAGTCGCGCATCTCCAAGCTCGGCGAACTGCCCGACCTCACTGGCTTCCTGTTCAAGTCCGACCTCAACCTCGATCCCTCGGCTTTCGCCAAGATCAAGTCGACGCCGGAAGAGCTGCTGGAAATCCTGAACACGGTACAGCCCGATCTCGAAAAGATCCTCGAATGGAATGTCGAGACGATCGAAGCCGAACTGCGCGCCATTGCCGACCGCATGGGCAAGAAGCTGAAGGTGGTGGTCGCTCCCCTCTTCGTCGCCGTATCGGGCTCGTCGCGCTCGCTGCCGCTTTTCGACAGCATGGCGATCCTCGGCCGCTCCGTCGTGCGTCAGCGGCTGAAGCTTGCCGCCCAGACCGTTGCGACCCTCGTCGGCCCGAAGAACTGAACCGGACGTAAAAATCATGAACGACAAGACCGAAACATCAGGCCTTTCCTCTGACGCAACGGAAGTCCGCCGGCAGAAGCTAAAGCTGCTGCGCGAACAGATCGGAGACGTCTATCCGGCGCATTTCCACCGGACGCTGACCAATGCCGAGCTGGCTGCAAAATACGAGGGCCTTGAGCCGGACACCGAAACGGGCGACGTCGTCACCGTCGCCGGCCGCGTCTATTCCTCGCGCAATTCCGGCATGTTCATGGATATCCATGACGCCTCCGGCAAGATCCAGATCTTCAGCCACAAGGATGTAACGTCCGAAGAGGCCCGCGCCCTGCTGCCGATGATCGACATCGGCGACATCATCGGCGTAACCGGCGTCGTGCGCCGCACGAAGCGCGGCGAGCTGACGATCAATGCCCAGCAAATTACCATGCTGACCAAGTCGCTGCTGCCGATGCCGGAAAAGTGGCATGGCTTGTCCGATATCGAGCTGCGCTACCGCAAGCGCCATCTCGACATCATGACCAACGAGGAATCGAAGCTTCGCTTCCAACAGCGCAGCCGCATCGTCTCCGGCATCCGCCGCTTCATGGAGACTGACGGCTTCATGGAAGTCGAGACGCCGATGCTGCATTCGGTCTATGGCGGCGCCACGGCCGAGCCGTTCAAGACGCATCACAACACGCTGAAGCTCGACATGTATCTGCGCATCGCGCCGGAACTGTTCCTGAAGCGCACGCTGGTTTCGGCCCTCGCAGACAAGGTCTTCGAGATCAACCGCAACTTCCGCAACGAAGGCGTCTCCACCCGGCACAATCCAGAATTCACGATGATGGAGTGTTACTGGGCCTATGCCGACTACGAGGACATGATGGACCTCGTGGAACGCCTGTTCTCGACGCTGGCGATGTCGATCCATGGCAGCACCGAATTCGCCTTCGGCGACAAGCAGATCTCCTTCAAGGGCCCGTTCCGCCGCGTGCCGATGCCCGACGCCGTCAAGGAAGCGACCGGCATCGACTTCCTGGCGATCAAGACCGATGAGGAAGCGCGCGCCGCCGCCAAGGCCGCCGGCTTTGCCGTCGAGAAGGACGCCACATGGGGCGAATGCCTCGCCTTCATTTTCGAAGAGAAGGTCGAGGACACGCTGATCCAGCCGGCTCACGTCACGCATTTCCCGAAGGACATCTCGCCCTTCGCCAAGGAAGTGCCGGGCGAACCGCGCCTCGTGGAACGCTTCGAGACCTATTGCAACACCTGGGAACTCGGCAACGCCTTCTCGGAACTCAACGATCCGGAAGAGCAGCGCGCCCGCATGGTCGAACAGCTCGAACAAGCCCATGCGCGCGGCGAGAAGCAGAAGGAACTGGACGAGGAATTCCTCGACGCCATCGATCAGGGGATGCCGCCCGCCGGCGGCCTCGGCATCGGTGTCGACCGCCTGATCATGCTGCTCACCAATTCCCCGTCGATCCGCGACATCATCCTGTTCCCGGCGCGGCGCAGCAAGGCGGACTAAAGCAATTCCAGGAAAAGAGCGCAGCGGTTTTCCGTCCGGAATGCGAAAAACAAAGGGATAGAGCGGGAAAGCGATCCCCTGAAACGCTGAACCGCTCTAACACGGTTTCGCACAGACGACAGGCCGCCAGGTTAAGCCATGGCGGCCTTTTTTATTGGGCCATTGCCTGCGGATTGCGTATAAGTTCCCGCCAACGCGCGGCGAATCCTCGCCCTCCGGAAACAAGAGGCACGAACAATGACTGAAAAAGAAAATCCGACCGCCGACGCCGATCACGAGCAGCAGCGCCTCGACGATCTCGCCGAACTGGGCGATATCGATCTGACGCAATTCGCGCCGGGCACATTCGGCTGCCATGAGGCGATGCACACGACCTCGCTCATGCTCGACATGACCGACGACCATCTCCTGCAGCACCCCGCCATCCTGGCCAATCCGGAATTCTACCGCCTTGCCGGCGACGTCCACGAAGCCTTGTTTGCGCTTTATCAGGCCATCGGCGAGAAACATCTGGCGGATTGAGAGATTATCCTGGCCCCGGCCAGGTGACGTCTACCGTCAATTGGTGACCGGCGATCGCCGGTTGCTGGCGCCTGTCATCGTCGGATCCAGACCCGGCGATGGTGCCGCATTTGGTTCGGTGGCGTCGGCGCCAATGAAGCTGCCGGTATTGTTGCCCTCCGGCGGGAGACTGCTCCTCGACGCGGGAGGATTCTGTTCCGGAGGAGTCGCGGGCGCATCCTCCTTTTCCTCGCGGGCGACGGCTTTCTGTTCGGCGGCTTCGGCGGCCTTCTGCTTGTCTTTCTTGGCGCTGCCGCCTGCCTCGCTGTCGGCAGACAGGGGATTGTCGCAGTCGCTGTGATCCTGAAGCGCTGCAAGCGCGTCATCGATATCCTTGGGCAGCATATTGATCTGTTCGCCATAAAACAGACCTTGGGCGCTCGCGCCACCATTGTAGTAGCGCGCCGTCACCGGCTCCTCGGCTGCACCATCGGCAACCTTGTCCGGATGCGGAACATAAACGACATCGGCCCCCAGCGCCCGGCCGCGAATATCGGACCGTAGCGTCGGGCCGTTCTTATCAAGGACGACGACCTGAACGAGATCAGGCTTTTGCTCGTCATACACGGCTTTGGCGACGCGAAGCGCCGTTTTGACGCGCGTCAGCCCATCGGTCGGGTCCGTGCGGATATATTTGCGCACCCAGAGCCGATTCTCCTTGCGGATCGTAACCAGATTGACGTCGCTGCATTTCAAACCGTTCGGGGAGGCGGAGGCAAGACCCAAAAGCCTGTCTTTGCCGAGATAAAGCGCGAAGACGCCGGAGCAGCCTATCAACAAGGCCACTCCGCCGATGATGAAGACAAGCTTCCGGGATGGCCGGAAAATGTGCAGTAAGGCGCTCACGCCAACTGCTCCACCATAGAGCACTCCAACGCGACAAGATGATCAACTCTCACGTTAGGGGATATCGCGTTTCGGAATACTTAAAGAAGAGATGAATCTTGTGCCGCTCGCATTTCCGCTACCAAAAAAGGTCCAAGCCTTTCAGACTGATGCTGGTTCTTGCCTTGCACGGCAAACCCATGCTCTAACCGGGGCATGGCCTTCACTTTGAGACAGCTTCAATATTTCGTCGCCGTGGCGGAACAGGGCTCCGTCACTCGCGCGGCGCAGAACCTGTCGATCTCGCAATCCTCGGTCACCGAAGCGCTCAAGGAGCTGGAGAGCGATCTTGGCGTCGAGCTTTTCGACCGCCATCCGCGCGGTCTCTCCATCACCCATAACGGCCACCAATTCCTGCGCCACGCCACAAAGATCCTCGCGACCGTTTCCGACGCGCGCACCAGTTTTTCCAGCCAGCAGAATGCGGCCGGCGGCACGTTGAATATTGGCGTCACCTCGCTTGTCGCCGGCTATGTGCTGTCCGACCTCCTGGCGCGCTACCGTCGCGCTTGCCCCGGCGTCGAGGTCAGCGCCATTGAGGACAATGGCGGCTATCTCGAGCATCTTCTGGTTGGTGGCGAACTCGACGTTGCCGTCATGGTCATTTCCAACCTGCGTGACCGCATGGCGCTACAGGCCGAAATCCTCGAGACATCCCCCTATCGTCTCTGGCTGCCCATGGGTCATCCCCTGGTCTCCGCCGATATCATCAGCGTTGCCGACATCACCCGCGAACCGCTGATCATGCTCACCATCGACGAGATCGAGGAGAATACCGGCAAGCTGCTGACAGCGCTTGGCGCCCGCCCGCATGTGGCCTTCCGTACCCGCTCCGTCGAGGCGGTTCGAAGCCTGGTTGCCACGGGTGCCGGCGTTGCGTTGCTGCCGGACCTCGTCTACCGCCCCTGGTCGCTGGAAGGCGACCGCATCGAAAGCCGCGATGTCTCCGGCTCGCTGCCGGTCGTCCAGGTCGGCATGGTCTGGCGCAAGGGTTCCAGCCTGCCGCAAGCCGCCCGCGATTTCGTCGGCATTGCCGAAGCCATGCGTTCGGGCCGTCAGCGGTAGCAGAGAGCTGAAAAGCTTTTCATGTGATCTTCCGATTTCAAATGGCGTATGTGACGCCGGTAATCCGCTCCAGATCATTGAACAGAGCGCGCCAAGCGGAGGGATCATCCGCATAGGGAGCCGTTTTCGCCTCGACGGGATTGCCGCGTAGCTCCATAAAGCCGCCAGGTCCGTAATAACCGCCAGGTCGGGCGTTCTCCAAAGTTGCAGCCATAAGGCTCGGCCACGCGCCTTTCTCCGAACTTTGCAGTAGAGGGTACGTCAAGATGCCGGCGATCTTGGTGCTCAAGGTTGTTGCGGCAAAGAGATTGGTTCGCGCGCCGCCAGGATGGCTGATGGTGGATAGTAGTCGGTCGCCCGCGCGACGCTGTAACTCACGAGCGAAGAGGACGTTGGCAAGCTTCGTCTTGGCGTAGACGCGCATCGGCACGTAGCTGTCCTTGGCCTCAAAATCCGTTATCCGTCCCGGCCTGAACATCTTATGTGTGCCGGACGCGACTGTTACGACACGTGGGCGGTTCGCGCGCAGCAATGCAGGCAAAAGCAAACCAGTCAAACGGTAAGGCCCGAAGACATTGGTCGCGAACTGCAGCTCGTGGCCGTCGACGCTAACTTCGCGCCGAGGAAGGCCCATTACGCCAGCATTATTGATCAGCATATCGATAGGATGGCCGTCTTCGAGCTGGCTGTCGGCGAATGCTTGAACGGACACAGGATTGGAAAGGTCCAAGACACCCGAGCGTACAGTGGCGGTCGGAATAATGTCGCGGATGCGCTTTACCGCGTCCTCGCCTTTGGACTTGCTGCGCGCGCCGATCGTAACCTGTGCGCCGGCGCGAGCCAATTCGAGCGCGGTATGCCATCCTATTCCGCTGTTGCCACCTGTAACGATTATACGTCTACCCGTTTGCGGGGGGATTTCTGCAGGGGTCCAAGCATTGCTCATTTTCATTGCTTTCTGTCTGTGGAAGCTGGCGCGCTGTAACTTTGTTTGCGCAAAGCGGTACATTGTGACAACATTTACTCTTTCTGTCAAAATGAATTGACGATAGCCAAAGATCAAGAGGAGAAATGCAATAACTTGACAAAAAACACTCAATTTGTCACAAGCGGCTATGGCGCCCAGGATAACCCCAGAAGAAGTTGCTTCACGCCGCAACACCATTTTGAATGCCGCAAAATGGTGCTTCCTCAATTTTGGCTTCGCCAAAACGTCGCTGGACGATATCGCTAAACGCGCCTGCATTTCGCGCACGCTGCTGTACAAAATGTTCAGCAACAAAGAGGATATCTTTACTGCCGTGTTTCGGCACTGGCTGATATCCCGACACCCGCTTGCCAAGGCAGCCGTTACTGGCGCTGGCACGAAGCAGGAGCGCCTCTTTGAGGTCTGCCGTATTATGCTGATCGAGCCTTGGGCGGACATGATTGGGGCACCTATGGCCGGCGAGTTCTATGAAGTGTGTGAACGGCTAGATCCGGAAATTGATGCGCTACATCGCAAAGTCGCGCTCGAGTGCATATCGGCAATTGTGGCGGATAGGACGGCCGCTGATGTGTTCATGCTGTCGTTAGACGGTCAGATTGGGGACGATCCTTCTGTTCCCGTTCTTGAGAAACGAGTCCGATTGCTGATCGATCGTTTCATTTGAAGCTGCTTTGTCTTTGTCCGCTTCTCGCGGATTCTTCCCTACGCATATCGGGTAGGTGCCGAGCTTACTTGCGACACATATATGCCAAGTGAGATATCGGAAATTCCGATACCGCCTTTCTGATAAATGAATTTGCGAATACGGCAAAATAGCGTCACCTTTTCTTTCGGGAACATAACGCCAGAAACTGGCTCCGATACCAACTGGCTCAAGAACCGGGAGAGTTTGATGAAGCATCTGCTGAAATCATGCACGGCAGCGCTCGCATGCTTAAGTTTCGCCACGCAGGTCGTCGCCGCTGCGCCGCTGAAGACGCTCGGCAAAGGCGAAGGCGCCGTCAGCATCGTTGCTTGGTCCGGCTATATCGAGCGCGGTGAGAGCGACAAGAATTACGACTGGGTCACCCAATTCGAGAAGGACACGGGCTGCAAGGTCAGCGTCAAGACCGCCGCCACCTCCGATGAAATGGTGGCGCTGATGAACGAAGGCGGCTTCGATCTCGTCACAGCCTCGGGCGACGCGTCGCTCCGCCTTGTTGCCGGCAAGCGGGTTCAGCCGATCAACGTCGATCTGATCCCGAGCTGGAAAAATCTCGATGAACGACTGAAAAATGCGCCGTGGCATACGGTCAACGGCGTCCACTATGGCGTGCCCTATCTCTGGGGGCCGAACGTCCTGATGTACAACACCGACGCCTTTAAGGATCAGGCACCCAAGAGCTGGGATGTCGTCTTCGAGGAAATGACCCTGCCGGACGGCAAGTCCAACAAGGGCCGCGTGCAGGCCTATGACGGGCCGATCTACATCGCCGATGCCGCGCTCTACCTGATGGCCCACAAGCCGGAACTCGGCATCAAGGACCCATACGAACTCAGTGAAGACCAATACAAGGCCGCCCTTGACCTGCTGCGTGGCCAGCGCAAGCTCGTCAGCCGCTATTGGCACGACGCGATGATCCAGACGGACGACTTCAAGAACGAAGGCGTCGTCGCCTCGGGCTCTTGGCCGTTCCAGGTCAACCTGCTGCAGGCGGACAAGCAGAAAATCGGCTCGACCTTCCCTGATGAAGGCACGACCGGATGGGCCGATACGACCATGCTGCATGTCGACAGCCAGCATCCGAACTGCGCCTATATGTGGATTGAGCATTCGCTACAGCCAAAGGTCCAGGGCGACGCTGCGGCCTGGTTCGGCGCCGTGCCTTCGGTCCCGGCTGCGTGCAAGGGCAACGAGCTCCTGACCGACAGCGGCTGCGCGACCAACGGCTATGATCATTTCGACAAGATCAAGTTCTGGAAAACACCGGTCGCCAAGTGCAAGACCGAGAGCGAATGCGTGCCGTACCATCGCTGGGTTTCAGACTATATCGGCGTGATTGGGGGCAGATAGTTCACGCCGATTATGGCGACCGCCTCTCCATTCTAAAGAGCGCGATCGCACCGGGGCGATGAGGGGCCTGATATCTGAAGCCCCTCATCGCCTCACCGAGCCCTCTTCCAAGCGAAGAGGCGCAACGGAACAACATGCCCTTCTTCTCTGCATACCCGGGAGCATCCCATGACCGCCGTTCGTTTCCAGCAGGTATCGCGCCATTTCGGCCAGGTCCGCGCCGTTGACCGCGTCGATCTGGAGATTGAGTCCGGTGAATTCTTCGCCATGCTCGGCCCTTCCGGCTCTGGCAAGACCACTTGCCTCAGGCTCGTCGCCGGTTTCGAGCAGCCGACCGGCGGCCATATCGAGATCTTCGGCGAAACCGCCGAGGGTGTGCCGCCCTACCGGCGCAACGTCAACACGGTCTTCCAGGACTATGCCCTCTTCCCGCATCTCAACATCCTCGACAATGTCGCCTATGGGCTGATGGTCAAGGGTATCGGCAAGACCGAAAGGCTGAGGGCCGCCGAACAGGCGCTCGAATTGGTGAAGCTGCCGGGTTATGGTGACCGCCGCCCCGGCCAACTCTCGGGCGGCCAGCGCCAGCGCGTGGCGCTGGCCCGCGCTCTCGTGAACAAGCCGAAGGTGCTGCTGCTCGACGAACCGCTCGGTGCGCTTGACCTCAAGCTGCGCGAGCAGATGCAGGAAGAGCTGAAGAGCCTGCAGCGCGCGCTCGGCATCACCTTCGTCTTTGTCACCCACGATCAGGGCGAAGCACTCTCCATGGCCGACCGCGTCGCCGTCTTCAACAATGGCAGGATCGTGCAGGAGGGCACGCCGCATGACATCTATCAGCGGCCGAAGACCCGGTTCGTCGCGGATTTCGTCGGTTCTTCCAATGTGATCGCCCCTGAGACCATGTCATCGCTCGGCGGTGAACGGCGCTGGGCGAGCCTGCGGCCGGAAGCGATACGGTTGACAGAGGGGGCCGGTGTTCCGGCGACGGTGCAGGCGACCAGCTTCCTCGGCGCCGCCACCCGGCTTTCGGTCGAAGCGCAGGGCACGCGCATGCAAGTCACCGTGCCGGCCGGCCAACCTATCCCCGACACCGGCGCCTCGGTGCGCATCGCTTGGCTGCCCGCCGACATCCATTACATGGACGACGCCGCATGATATCAGCCGCCATCTCAACGGCTGCACCGGCAGCCACCTCGATCCTGCCACGTCGCGGCGGTTTCTTCGGCCGCCTCTCGGATCTCTTCTGGCGCCGCCCGAAACTCCTGCTTTTCCTCATGCTGACGCCGCCGCTGCTCTGGCTCGGCATCATCTATATCGGCTCGCTGATCGCGCTGCTGCTGCAAAGCTTCTTCTCGATCGACGACTTCTCCGGAATGGTGAATTACGAATTCACGCTCGCGACCTATGCGCAGCTTTTGAATTCCGCCAATTTCGACATCATCATCCGCACGGTCGTTATGGCGGCGCTAGTGACCATCGCCTCCTCGTTCGTCGCTTTTCCGATCGCCTATTATGCGGCGCGTTACGCCAAGGGAAAATGGAAGGCGCTGTTCTATCTCGGCGTCATGCTGCCGCTCTGGTCGAGCTATCTGGTCAAGGTCTACGCCTGGAAGCTGATCCTCGCCAAGGAAGGCATTTTGACCTGGCTTTTCGACAAGCTCTACCTCGGCTGGCTGCTCGACGGCGTGCTCAGTCTCCCGATCGTCGGCGGAAATTCGCTGTCGGTGAGCTATATCGGCACCTTCCTGGTCTTCGTCTATATCTGGCTGCCCTATATGATCCTGCCGACGCAGGCTGCCCTTGAGCGCGTGCCGGCCAACCTCCTCGAAGCCTCCGCCGATCTCGGCGCGACGCCGAACCAAACCTTCCGCACGGTGCTGCTGCCGCTGGCCTTGCCGGGTGTCGTTGCCGGCTCAATCTTCACCTTCTCGCTAACGCTCGGCGACTACATCATTCCGCAGATCATCGGCTCGTCGCGTCTCTTCATCGGTCAGGCCGTCTATGCGCAGCAGGGCACGGCCGGCAACGTGCCGCTCGCCGCCGCCTTCTCGGTGGTGCCGATTGTCATCATGGCCATCTATCTCTGGATCGCCAAGAAACAGGGGGCCTTCGATGCGCTCTGATCGCGGCCAACGCGCGTCCCTGCCCCTGAAGATCGCCGCCGCCGGCGGCCTGCTCTTCCTGCATCTGCCGATCCTGCTGATCTTCGTCTATGCCTTCACGACGGAGGAAAAGAGCTATCAGTGGCCGCCGCCGGGCCTCACGCTGCAATGGTTCGGCATAGCCTGGAACAGGCCGGACGTCTGGTCGTCCTTGGCACTGTCGGTGCAGGTGGCGACCGTCGCGACTGCCATCGCTCTCGTGCTCGGCACGCTCTGCGCAGCGGCCGTCAGCCAGACGAAATTCTTCGGTCGCGAGGCGATCTCGCTGCTGGTCATCCTGCCGATCGCGCTTCCCGGTATCATCACCGGCATAGCGCTGCGCTCGGCCTTCAGCCTGTTCGACATTCCCTTCTCGGTCTGGACGATCGTTCTCGGCCACGCCACCTTCTGCGTTGTCGTGGTCTATAACAACGCCGTCGCCCGCTTCCGCCGCACTTCCGGCTCGCTGATCGAAGCCTCGATGGATCTCGGCGCCGACGGCTTCCAGACGTTCCGCCATGTGATCCTGCCGAATATCGGCACGGCGCTGCTTGCCGGCGGCATGCTCGCCTTCGCGCTGTCCTTCGATGAAGTCATCGTCACTACCTTTACCGGCGGTCAGCAGATGACCTTGCCGATCTGGATGCTGGAAGAGCTGATCCGCCCGCGCCAACGTCCCGTCACCAATGTCGTCGCCATGGTCGTGGTGCTCGTCACCTTCCTGCCGATCCTGGCAGCCTACTATCTTACCCGCGACGGCGACCAAATCGCCGGCGGCGGCAAATGAAAGGGAGATAATTATGGACACCCAAATGCTGATCGGCTCCCGCTTTGAGGCCGGTTCGGAGACGGAAGAGCATATTCTCAACCCGAAGACGGGTGAGACCGTGCTCAATCTGCCGGAAGCCTCGCTCGGCCAGATCGATGCCGCCGTCAACGCCGCCGAGAAGGCTTTCGCGAGCTGGTCGCAGACGACGCCCGCCCAGCGCTCCACCTATCTCCTGAAGATTGCCGACGCCATCGAGAAGGATGCCGAAAGCTTCGCGACGCTCGAGGCGCTGAACTGCGGCAAGCCGATCAACGCCGTCCTCAACGACGAAATCCCCGCCATCGTCGATTGCTACCGCTTCTTCGCCGGCGCGGTGCGCAACCTGCACGGCCCGGTCGCCGGCGAGTACCTGCCCGGCCACACCTCAATGATCCGCCGCGATCCGATCGGCATTGTCGGCTCCATCGCACCGTGGAACTATCCGCTGATGATGATGGCCTGGAAGCTGGCGCCCGCCATTGCCGGCGGCAACACCGTCGTCTTCAAGCCCTCGGAACAGACGCCGCTGACGGCATTGAAGATGGCGAAACTGCTCGCGGACATCCTGCCTGAAGGCGTCGTCAACGTCATCCTTGGCCGTGGTGAGAGCGTCGGCAATGCGCTGATCAACCATCCGAAAATCGGCATGGTGTCGATCACAGGCGATGTCGCCACCGGCAAGAAAGTCCTGCAGGCCGCCGCCAAGACGGTGAAACGCACCCATCTCGAACTCGGCGGCAAAGCCCCGGTCATCGTCTTCGATGACGCCGATATCGACGCCGTCGTCGCCGGTATCCGGACCTTCGGCTATTACAATGCCGGCCAGGACTGCACCGCCGCCTGCCGCATCTATGCCGATGCCAAGGTCTACGACAATTTCGTCGCCGACCTGACCTCTGCCGTCTCCAGCATCAAGTTCAACCTTGCCGACGACACGGAGAACGAAATCGGCCCGCTGATCTCCAAGCGCCAGCGCGACCGCGTCGAAAGCTTCGTCACCCGCGCCGCCGAACACCGGCACATGGAAATCACCACCGGCGGCAAGACCTCGGGCGATCGCGGCTTCTTCTACGCCCCGACCGTGGTTGCCGGCGCCACGCAGGACGACGAAATTGTCCGTCGCGAAGTGTTTGGCCCCGTCGTCTCCGTCACCCGCTTCACCAGCACCGACGATGCCGTCGCCTGGGCTAATGACAGCGACTACGGCCTTGCCTCCTCCGTCTGGACCAAGGACATCAGCCGCGGCATGCAAACCGCCGCCCGCCTGCAATATGGCTGCACCTGGATCAACACCCACTTCATGCTGGTCAACGAAATGCCGCATGGCGGCCTGAAGCAATCCGGCTATGGCAAGGACATGTCTGTCTACGCGCTGGAAGACTACACAGCCGTCCGGCACGTCATGATCAATCATGGGTGAGGCGCGGTTCGGTGTAACCGAAGCAATCGACCCAGCGGGTCGATTGCAGCGCCGAACGCCCTGAACCACGCGAAGGGCCGGTGGTGCAGCACTTGCGAAACGTCTGCTGAAAGGCATTGGTTTCAAGAATGCCGCCCTACCACCGCTCCCCGCAATCGAAACGGCATCGGAACAATTTCCCCTTTTCTGCGTCTTCATTAGGCGCAACGCAGAGGAGATTTTCTAATGCTGAAATGGGCTCTGATATTCTTCGTGATTTCGTTGATAGCCGGCTTTTTCGGCTTTTCCGGCGTCTCGGCCGCAACAGCGACGATCGCCCGCGTGCTCTTCGCGCTCTTCCTGATCGTTTTCCTGGTGTTCCTGATCATGGCAGTGATGGCCGGTAACGCGGTGCTCTAAACCGACGAGATATCAACGATGCTTCGGCGGGCGGGCTACACCAGGCTCGCCCCGACATTGATCGCAAGCGCCAGGATCGTCGTGTTGAACAGGAAAGACAGGATGGCGTGCAGCAGTACCAGCTTGCGCATGCTGACGGAAGATACGCCGATATCGGCTGTCTGGGCGGCGACGCCGATGGTGAAGGAGAAATAGAGGAAGTCCCAATAGATGGGCTCCTCTACCGGCTCGGCGAACTTCAACCCCTGCCCCTTGCCCGAACCGCGATAGAAGCGGTGCGCATAGTGGACCGTAAAAAGCATGTGCAGGAACACCCAGGAAATCAGGATCGTTACGATCGCCATCAATGCACGGAAAAGCGCTACCTGCGGCGGCGCCTCCTTGACGCCGAGCAGTTCCAGAGCGATGCCGCCAACACTGGCGACTGCGGCCGCGATGGACAGGAACAGCAGAACGGCATCCGAAAAATCGAGATCGGCCGAACGCTTGCGGATGCGATGCACATCGGATGTTAGCATCCGGTACAGGCTGAATACGATATAGACGATGGCGGTGGCATCCCAGGCAGCGAGCAAGTTGCTCGGATTGAATGCGCGCGAGGTCAGAAGTAGGAAACATACGATGCCGGCCGCGACGCTGACCAGAATCACCTGATGCTTGTGCAACAGCATGGCGGTCCTGGAACGATGCTGCTGTCCGTCCATGCGCATGCCGCTCTCCATTCACTAAATATCCATCAGATATAGATTCTCTGACGTAGGTGGCAAACAAAAAGAGGCCCCGCAATGCGAGGCCTCCGCGCTTGGAGAAGACGCTAGTTCAAGCCGTCCAGCCACCGTCGATGACATGGATCTGACCGGTGGTGAAACCCGCCTCGTCGCCGGCGAGATAGGTCACCAGGGCAGCGATCTCCTCGGCAGTCGCGATGCGGCCCATCGGCTGGCGGGCGATGAAGTCCTTCATCGCCTTCTCATAATCGCCGGTGGCGCGCAGGCGCTCATGCAGCGAGGGGCTGTCGACCGTGCCGGGGCAAATGGCATTGACGCGGATACCCTTGGCGACGAAATCGGCGGCGATCGACTTGGTGAGGCCGATCACCGCTGCCTTGGAGGCGCAGTAGGCGAAGCGATTCGGTACGCCCTTCACACTGGAGGCGACCGAGGACATGTTGACGATCGAGCCTTTGCCCTTTTCGAGCATGCCCGGCAGGAAGGTGCGGCAAGTCGTGTACATCGCCTTGGCATTGAGATTGAAGGAGAAATCCCAATCCTTCTCCTCGCAGTCTAGGATGGTGCCGGCATGCACGAAGCCGGCGCAATTGAAGAGCACGTCAATCGGACCGAGTTCGTCGGCATATGCCTTGACCGCGGCGCTGTCGAGCACGTTCAGCACATGCTTGCTGGCGCCTTCCAGCGTCGAAAGCGTCTGCTCGTTGATGTCGGTGGCATATACATGCGCCCCGAGCGAGATGAAGCGCTCAGCCGTCGCGCGGCCAATCCCCTGTCCCGCCGCCGTGATGACGACCTTCTTGCCTTCCAATCCGTGACCCATAATCCTGATCCTTTCCTCCAGGGCATGATCCCGGGACCGAAAGGCCACGAAGCGAAAATGCGTGGTTGCTTGCGGATAAGATCATGCGAAAACAAACAGCTAGAGCCGCCTGCCCTAGCTTTCGAACGATTGTGCGAAGAGCTGGTTGAGCTTGTCGATGAGGACTGTATGCCGCGCGGCGGTGCGCAGTCCATTGGTAATAATGTTGGAAGCCTCGCTCTGGAAAGCCATGTAGCCGTCATGACGCGGCCGGACATAGGCGCCCTCCAGCGTCGCGCGCGTATTGCGGTAAAAATCGAGCGCCGGCCCGTTAACGCTATCGCTGCCCCAGGCGTCGGCATGGCCGGGCTGGCCATTGCCACTGGCGTAGGCGCCCGCCTGCACCGGCCCACTCGCGATCCAGCGCGCAAAGGCCTTGGCTTCTTCCGGCGCCTGCGACCGGGCCGAAACGGCAATACCCGTGCCGCCGAGCGCTGAGCCTTTGGGCGCGCGGCCATCGATCACGGGCATGTCGGCAAAGGCTAAGCGCGCCGGTCGGAATCCGGCAAAGGAATAGCTGACATAGCCATAGGCGAAGGGAACGACGTCATAGGGGCAATCCAGCTCACCCATCAGCTCGAAGACAGCTATCGGGTCCATGTCGTCACATTTGGCATCCATGCCGCCGACGAGCCGTGCCATCCAGTCGAGCACGGCTTCTCCATCCGCCGTGGCGATCAACTCCGGTCCTTCGACGCTGCAGGGCGTACCGAGATGCGCCGCAAGCGTGAAGAAGGTCATCAGCGAATGCGGCGGCCGCATCGGCAGGATCGCCCTGCCCTTGACCGCGAGCGATACGATCTCGGCAAGATCGGTGATCGGCCGGCTCAACCGATCCGGACGGTAAGCCTGAACCTGTGTCGCCGCATCGATCGGGAATCCCCACTGCCGACCCTGCCAGTTGTAGCTCGGATAGGAGCGCCCGACCGTGCCGGCGGCGATTGTGGCAAGTTCACCGGCATGGTCGGCATCGTCGAGCGGCAGCAGACAATTCTCCCGCGTGATCTGGCCGACATGCGGGTGGTCGATGACGATCAGATCATAGGAGGCCGCAAGCTCCTCCACCGGAAAGGTCTCGAAATCCTGCAGCGAGCGCTTCTCCCAGACGACCTCGACGCCGGTCTTTTCCTTCCAGATGGCCGAGCATGCCACCATCGGATCGTAGCCGCGCGGATGCGACCAAGTCATTCCCTTGAGTGTCACCATCATTCTCTCTCAGTTTGCCGCTTTGCGATCGACGATCAGAATATGGTCGGCGGCGAGGACGACCTCGTCGCGCTGGTTCAGCACCTCGCAACGCTCGACAACGCGGCCGGACGCCGGGCGCTTCGGATCGTCCTCTTTCGCCGATATCGTCACCCGCGTACGGATCGTGTCGCCGATATGCACGGGGCGGATGAACCGCAGCCGATCGTAGCCATAGGAAAAGGCGACGGGATTGATGAGCGACGCCGTCAGCCCGACGCCGATCGAGAAGATCATCGTGCCGTGGGCAATGCGCTGACCGCCAGGCAAGGTCTTGGCGAATTCCGCGTCCATATGATGCGGAAAGAAATCGCCGGTGTGGCCGGCATGGACAACGAAATCGGTTTCGGTAATCGTCCGTCCGGTCGTTATGCGGACGTGGCCGAGCTCATAGTCTTCGAAGTAGATCGTCTGTTCGGCCATCGCTTACACCTTTGGAAGTCCGGCGATCGGCGTTGCCGGCTCAGCGCTCGATTGATAGGCGGCCTCAACCAGCGCCATGGTCTGCCAGCCATCCTCGACGGAGCCGACCAATGTCTGATCCTCGCCCGAAGCAAAACGCTGCAGATTGGCCATACGGTTGACGAAGGCATCCGGGAACCAGGCGCCTTCAAGCTTCACCTCGACCCACTCGCTGCCGCCGGTCGGGCGAATCCACAGTTCGTCCGGCTCGCCGCGCGGATAGTCGAGATTGACGCCGAGCTTGATATAGGCCGCACCCTTGGTGCCGGAGATGCGGAACTCGCAGGCCTGGAACTTGCGGCCGAATTCATGGTCGTGGTTGACCGAGAGCACACAGCGCACCTTGTCGCCATAGTCGAGGATCGCCGCCGTGCGCGTCTGCGCCACCTGATGGTTCGGATGGCCGATGGTCTTGGCATGCACGCCCTTGGGATTGCCGAGCAGGCCGCGGATGAAATCAAGATAGTGGATCGAGTGCATGGCAATCTCGATCCGCGGCAGGCCCTTGAGAAACGGCCAGAGTCCCCACGGCGTTGCAAGCGCCAGCCAAGCGTCGAAATCGACGACCTCGCCGAGATAGCCTTTATCGACAGCATCATAGAGCGCCAGCATCATCGGTGCGAACCGAAGCTGGAAATTGACAGCCGCCTTGATGTCGCGCTCGCGGCATACCCGGAGAATTTCCGTCGCCGCAGCCAGATCGGTGCCCATCGGCTTCTGGATCAGCGCAAAAGAGCCGCGCGGCAGCTTGGCAAGGATAGCGGCATGGGCAGCCGGCGGAGTTGCCAGATCGAAGATCGCACCTTCGACGGCAAGCGCCTCGGCCTCAGATGCAAAGGCGCAAATGCCCCATTGGGCCGCCAACTCCGCTGCCTTCTCGGCATTCGGATCATAGAGACCAGCGACCGGAAAGCCTGCCTTATTGTAGGCCGGCAGATGCGCGTCGCCGACGATGCTGCCGGCACCAAAAATGACGATCGGGCGGGGATTCGACGGCTTCGGCCACCATTGGCGGAGAGATTTGGGATCGAAGGTCATTGGATATCTCCGGCGTTGGCGGCAACCTTGCCTTCTCCCCTCGGGCAGAAGGTGGCCCGAAGGGTCGGATGAGGGGGTGCCACGGCATATTCGGAGCTGCATTGAGCTGAAAGCAAAAGGCGAAATTCACCCGATAACGCCCCCTCAACCCGCGCTCCGCGCGTCCTTCTCCCCGCTGGGGAGAAGGTGAGAAGCCTCATCTCAGCCATGATGAAACACCTCTTCCATCATGGCCCACCACTCGCCCTCCTTGCGGGTCTCGAGCGGCTTCTGACAGGGCATGCAGACGGACCACCATTCCTGGTTCTTCGGGCTTGCGGCCATCTTGGCCATGTCAGCCTCGAAATCCGTGCCGACATATTCCCAATAGCCGAAAAGCAGATTTTCCGGCTCCTTCAGGAAGATCGAATAGTTGGTGATGTTGCACTCGGAGATCAGCGCCAGGATCTCGGGCCAGACGGCCGCATGCAGGCGCTTGTATTCCTCGATCTTCGACGGCTCCAGGCCGATCACCATCCCCATCCGCTGCATGACCCTGTCCTCCTTCAGCCGTGAATCTCTTTCGTGAATTCGCCGATCGAGCGTGCCTTCACCGCTTCCCAATCCCAGGCGATGCCGATACCGGCCTCGGAGGGTGCGATTGCCTTGCCGTCGATGATCTCCATGCCCTTGGTGGTGAGGTCGTCGAGCTGCGGGATATATTCGACATATTTCCCGTTCGGCACGGCGCAGACGAGGCTGACATGCAGCTCCATCAGGAAATGCGGGCAGACCGGAATATCGAAGGCTTCCGCCGCATGTGCCACCTTCAGCCAAGGCGTGATGCCGCCGATACGGGCAACGTCGACCTGGACGATCGAGCAGGCGCCCTTCTGCATATATTCGCGGAAATGCCGGATCGAATACATGGATTCGCCGACAGCGATTGGCGTCGGCGTCGAGCGCGTCAGGCGAATATGGCCATCGAGATCGTCTGATGGCAGCGGCTCCTCGATCCAAGCGAGATCGAGTTCTCTCAACCTTGCAGCACGGCGGATGACCTCATCGACCGTGAAGCCCTGATTGCAGTCGGTCATGATCTCGAAACCCGTCCCAAGCGCCAGACGCATGGCCGAGAGCCGATCGTAATCCTCCGAGCCATGCGGCTTGCCGATCTTCACCTTCGAGCCGGAGAAACCCTTGGCCTTCGCCTGCAAGGCATCCTCGACCAAAGCCTCCTTCTCGATGTGCAGCCAGCCTCCCTCGGTCGTGTAGAGCGGGCACCGATCCTTGGCGCCGCCGGCAAGCTTCCAGAGCGGCAGCCCTTGCTTCTTGGCCCGCAGGTCCCAAAGCGCCGTATCGATGGCGGCGAGCGCCAGGGCCGTAATGGCGCCGATGGTCGTCGCGTGCGTCGCGAATTCCATTTTGTGCCAGATCGCCTCGATGCAATCGGCATCCTCGCCGATCAGCAGCGGCACGAGATGGTCCGACAGCAGCCGCATGACGGAGGAACCGCCGGTGCCGATTGTGTAACTGTAGCCCGTACCGACGGCGCCGTCGGAATCGGTGATGGTGACGATCGGCGTCTCCTGGCTGACAAAGCTCTGGATCGCATCCGTCCGCTTCACCTTCGGCGGCAGGTCGACCATGCGCAGCTCAATTTTCTCGATGCGGGCCATGTGCTTGCCTCCCCCGCTCAGATCGCCAGGCTCTTGCCGGTCTCGGCGGAAAAGAGATGCGCCTGGCTGAGGTCGAAGCTCATTTTCAATTGTTCGCCGCTCTTCAATCCGCGCGGATTGAGCATACGCGACACCCATTCGCGGCCGGCGAATTCGACGAAGACCAGGGTTTCATTGCCGAGAGGCTCGGTGATGGCGACGGGCAACGTCACCTCATGCACCGCGGCCTCGGCGCCGGAATGAAGGCCATGGCCGCTCGGGAAAATATCGTCCGGGCGTAGGCCGAAGGCAACCTTTTCGCCATCTCTGACCCGATCCGCAAATTGCCCCGGCAGCGGCAGCTTGTCGCCATTCTTGAACACCAGCGCGCCGGCCGAAACCGTTGCCTCCTCGATATTCATCGGCGGCGAGCCGATGAAGCCGGCGACGAAGCGCGTGGCCGGCCGCTTGAACACTTCATCCGGCGTGCCGACCTGCTCGATGTAGCCATCGCGCATGATGACGATGCGGTCGGCAAGCGTCATCGCTTCCACCTGGTCATGGGTGACGTAGATCACCGTCGACTGCACCTTGGCATGCAGCTTCTTGATCTCGGTGCGCATCTGCGTACGCAGCTTGGCGTCGAGGTTCGACAGCGGCTCGTCGAAGAGGAAGACTTCCGGCTGGCGGACGATGGCGCGGCCCATGGCAACGCGCTGGCGCTGGCCGCCGGAAAGCTGTGCCGGGCGACGGTCCATCAACGCTTCCAGGCTGAGGATCGCCGCCGCCTCGTTGACGCGCTGGTCGATTTCCGCCTGCGGCTGCTTGGCGATCTTCAGCGAGAAGCCCATATTCTCGCGCACGGTCATGTGCGGATAGAGCGCGTAGGACTGGAACACCATGGAAATGTTGCGATCACGCGGCGGTAGATCGTTGACGACGATATCTCCGATCATGATGGCGCCCTCGGAGACGTCCTCGAGGCCGGCGATCATGCGCAGCGTCGTCGACTTGCCGCAGCCGGAAGGCCCGACAAGGGCGATGAATTCCTTGTCTCTGATATCAAGGTCAATCCCATGGACGATTTCCAGGGCGCCATAGCGCTTGACGAGTTTTTTGAGCGTAACCTGAGCCATGGAGTTCAACCTTTGACCGCACCGAATGTCAGACCGGACACCAGATGCTTCTGAATAATGAAGGTGAGAGCGAGCGCCGGAACGATCATCACCACCGCAAGAGCGCACATGCCGCGCCAGTCGATGGTGAATTCCGCCGTATAGTCGAGCAGCCCGACCGGGAGTGTCTTGGAATCGACCGAGCGCGTGAGCTGCGAGGCCAATGCATATTCGTTCCAGCAGGTGAGAAAGGCGAAGATGCCGGCGGATGCGATGCCGGGGCCGGCGAGCGGAAATTCCACCTGCCAGAAGGCTTGCCAGCGCGTGCAGCCGTCGATCTGCGCGGCTTCGGCGAGGTCCTTCGGCACCTGCCGGAAGAATCCGTCGATCAGCCAGATGGTGAAAGGCACATTCAGCGCGACATAGGTGAGGATCAGGCCGAAATGCGTGTCGATGATGCCGAGCCGCGCATAGACCATGAACAGCGGCAGCGACAACGCCACGCCGGGCACGGAGCGCGTCAGCATCAGGCCGAGGAAAACCGCGGATTTGCCGGTGAAGCGGAAGCGCGCGAAGGCATAGCCCCCGGACATGCCGATGATCAACGCGATGACAGTGGACGTGACGGAGATCACCAGCGAATTGCGGAAATAATCCCAGACGGGAATACCGCCCTGCCCTGCCCCACCAAACATGGCGCGATAGGCATCGAGCGACAGCTCCTGCGGGATCCAAACCGGCGGCTTCGCCATGATCTCGACCGTGGGCCGCAGCGAGCTGAGGATGATCCAGAAGCCCGGCAGGCAGATGATGAGCATCGCGATGAAAAGGCCGATGAGATAAGCGACTTTTCCGATGCGGCGGCGCATGCGTTGTTCAGCGTTGCGATCCATGATTACCACTCCGCTCCGATCTGGGTGCGGGCAAGCGCCAGCTTACGGAAGAAATAGACTGTGAAGGCGATCGACAGGATGATCGAGACATAGGCCATGGCGTTGGCGAGCCCCATCTGTGCATCGGCATAGGCCGTGCGCCCGACGAGCGTCCAGATCAGCTCGGTGCGGCGCGCGGGGCCGCCATCCGTCATGATCTTGACGATGTCATAGGCGCGGGCGACGTCGAGCGAGCGGATCGTCATGGCGATAAAGGCGAACGGCATCAGGAACGGCCAGGTGACATAACGAAAAGTCTGCCAGCTCGTGCAGCCGTCGACTTTCGCTGCCTCCACCGGCTCCTGCGGCATGGCGAGCAGACCAGCGAGGATGAGGATGGCGAAAACCGATGTCGACGACCAGATTTCGGCGATGACGATCGACAACAGCGCCAGATTGCCATCGATCAGCCAGGGGATGGCACTATTGGTTATGCCCAGGGATTGCAGGGCATTGTTGATGATGCCGACATTGTCGTTGAACATGAATTTGAACTGGAAGCCGACGAGCACGGGCGAAAACATCATCGGAAACATCATCAGCGTGCGCAGCACGCGCTTGCCGTAAGTCGCCTTGTTGACCAGAAGCGCCAGGCAGAGGCCGAGCAGCATTTCCAGATTGAGAGCGATGGTCAGCAGCACCACGGTGCGCACGAAGGCCGCCAGGAAAACTGGATCGGTGAGAATGCGGGTATAATTCCGCAAGCCGATGAAGGTGAAGAGCGTCGCCGGGCGCGTCAGGCGGAACGGCGTGAAGCTGGAATAGAAGGACAGAAGCAACGGAAACAGCACCACCGCCACAAGCACGATGATCGCCGGAAGAAGCAGCAGGACCGGTGGAGATATTTTCTTATACATGGTTTGCACCTGTCGGCATTCCTCAGCAGCATGGCCCGGACTGCGTGGAATGCGATTGCATGGGGCCGAGAGGCCGGCGTCACAGCCGGCCGGACAGACCGGCCCCTAAAGGCGCAGGTCATACTATTTTTCAAACAACTCCCGCACCCTCTGCCGGATGCGGGAGTTTGATTGCGGCGATCAGAGCGCGCCGGCGTCCTTCAGGACGTCGGTTGCCTTTTGTGCGGCCGTGTCGAGCGCTTCCTTGGAGGTCTTGTCGCCGAGGATGGCGGCCTGAAGCTCAGGATAGACGACGTTGGAAATCTCGATCCATTGCGGCGTGCGCGGAACCGGGAAGGCATACTTCATCGATTCCTGGAAAGTGCTGAGCACTTCCTTCTTGTAAGGATCGGATGCAGCCTGTTGGATGTCCCATTCCCAGACGGCCTTGCGGGTCGGGAGCGTGCCATTGGCGGCTTCGAGCTTCTGCGAATCGTCGTTGGTCAGGAACCAGACGAGCGAGGCGGCGGCATCCTTGTTCTTGCACGCTTCCGTCACGGAGAAGCCGTGATGGCCGGACCAGCCGGTGTGCTTGCCGGCCGAACCGACAGGCTGCACGACGACGCCGACATTGCCGGCGATCTTCGAGGACTTCGGATCGTTGAAGTAGGTCGCCCAGCCCGGCCAATCGAGATCGAGCGCAACGGTGCCCGACGCAAAACCGGCGCCGAGATCGTCCCAAAGATAGTTGGTCGTGCCGGCCGGAACGGCCTTCGCCTTGTACATGTTCACGAACCAGTCGAGCGCGCGCACGCCGGCTTCGGAATTGAAGGCCGGCTTGCCGTCCTTATCGAGATATTCGCCGCCTTCGGCGACAAGCATTTCATAGAAGCGGCCGTTGATCGCCTCTTCCTTGCCGGGGAACTGCGTGCCGAAGAAGTTCGGCGGATTGGCGAAGAAGGTTGCCTGGTCTGACACTTCCTTCCAGGTCTTCGGCGGCGCCAGGTCGTAGCCGTACTTGGTCTTGAACGCCGTCTTCTTGGCCTCATCGTTGTAGAGGCTCTTCTGATAGTAGAGTGCCGAAACGTCGAACTGAGCGCGCGGCAGCATGACTAGCCGGCCGTCGATGGTCGATGCCTCGATGGTCGAATCGACGAACTTGGCGATCTCTTCCTTCGGCAGCAGCTTGCCGAGGTCGGTATAGAGGTCGGGATACTGGGGCGCAAAGGACGAATGGTTCGAGCCGACGCACCAGGAAATATCGCCCGACGCCATGTCCGACTTGATTTCCTTGTCGAGCTCGAAGTGGTTCTTCTTGGAGAGGATGTTGACCTTGGCGCCGGTCTCCTTCTCCCACTCGGAAATGCGCCCATAAAGCGGCTCGTATTGCTGGCCGCCGATCAGCTTGGCGTCGATCGTCACGCCCGGGAACTTGCCGGGCAGGTCGGCGGCAAAGGCCGCGGAGCTCGCGAGCAATGCCAATACGCCGGCGGCAAGACCGGCCTTCAAATTCCTCATTGAATTTTCCTCCCTAAAGGACCGGACACTCCGCCCGATCGCCTCACGATCCAAATATGGATCAATGATTTATATGTAAACACCTTATTCACTGACCGTCAAGCGGGATCACAGGCGCTTGCAAATCGCTTTCATTCATATATGAATGATGAATCATATTTCTCTGATGAGGCCCCTATGAGTGTAGAAGACGACAGCGATCGATACCGCGCGCCGGCGCTGGACAAAGGCCTCGATATCCTGGAGCTGCTGGCGCGGATCGACGGCGGCCTGACGCAGGCCGAAATCGCCAAGGCGCTCGGCAAAAGCCCGAACGAATTCTACCGTATGCTCGATCGCCTGGTCCGGCGTGGCTATGTACAGCGTCAGGACGGCGATCGCTTCTATCTGACCCTCAAGCTCTTCGGCCTGGCGCACTACCACGCGCCGGTGCGCCGGCTTGTTTCCTTCGCCACGCCGCTGATGCGCGAATTCTCCAACCGCGCCGAGCAAGCCTGCCATCTGGCGATTTTCGACCGCGGCTCGGTCGTCGTCATCGCCCAGCAGGATTCGCCGACCTATTGGGGCATCTCGATCCGCGTCGGCGCCCAGATCAATTTGTATAATACCGGCTCCGGCCACATTCTTCTGGCATTCAAGGATGAAAAACAGCGCCAGATGATGATCAATGAGCAGAGGCGCCAGGAACAGGACGCGGAGGAGCCGCCAGCCGATCTTGAGGAAAAGCTCTCGGCAATCCGCGAGAAGGGCTTCGAAACTATGAACAGCCTGCAGACGAGTGGCGTTCACAATATTTCCGCGCCCATCCTGGCGATGGACGGCAATGCGCTGGCAGCGCTGACCTGCCCCTATATCGAGCCCGTGAACCAGAAGGCACCGACACGCGAACAGGTCGTCGAATATGTGCGGGAAGCGGCCAAGGATATCTCCGAAACCGTCGCCGGAACGGTCGACAAGGCCGAGTTATAATTTTTATTTGAATAAACTATTCTTATGTGAGTATATGTTGAGCAAGCAGGTATGGGAGGAACACCATGCTTTTCGACAGCCACTTGCATATCGTCGACCGAAAAAAGCTCGCCTATCCCTGGCTGGCTGGCGCCGGTGCGCTCAATCGCGACAGCCTCTATGAGGACTATGCGCGCGAAGCGAAGCGCCTCCGCATCACCGACACGCTTCACATGGAAGTCGATGTCGCCGAAGAGGATATCGAACGCGAGACCGACTATGTCAAAGGTCTGAGACGTGAGCCCGGCAGCCTGCTGCGCGGCGCGATCGCCGCCTGCCGTCCGGAAGATGCCGGCTTTCCCGCCTATCTCGAACGCGTGCTCGCCGACCCCTTCGTAAAAGGCTTCCGCCGGGTGCTGCATGTCGTTCCCGACGACGTTTCCGAAGGCGCACTTTTCCGCGAAAATTTGAAGCGGCTCAACAATACACGGCTCACCTTCGATCTATGCGTCCTCCCGCATCAGATTTCCCAGGCGATCGCGCTAATCGACCTCAATCCCAACATCCGCTTCGTGCTCGATCATTGCGGCGTGCCGGCAGTAAAGGATGGATTGAGCGAAAGCTGGTCGTCTGGGATCAGTGAGGTTGCCAAACGGCCGAATGTCACCGTGAAGATCTCCGGTGTCGTTGCCTATGCCGATCCCGATAACTGGTCGCCAGAAACACTGCGTCCCTTCGTCGAACACTGCATCACAAGCTTCGGCTGGGATCGCGTCATCTGGGGCAGCGATTGGCCGGTCTGCACGCTCGCCGGCAATCTCTCCACCTGGGTCGCCGCCACCCATGCCTTGATGCAAGGCGTAAGCGCCGACGAACGCAATCGACTCTATCATCTTAACGCCAAGCGCCTCTGGTCTCTCTGAGACCGGCGCGTTTCCACCGAAAGCCAATGCCATGACCGCCACCGTCGGCATTTCCAGCACCCACCCCAAGACCATGCCGGCGGATCATGCCGATATTCCCGTCTGGAACTCAGAAAACTGGTTCTATGAAGACTTCGAGATCGGCCACAAGATCCGCTCGCTGCGGCGGACGATCTCCGAAGGCGAATCCCAGCAGTTCAACGCCCTTGTTCTCGATATGCATCCCTATGTCAGCGACCAGATCTTTGCGGAGACGGAAGGTCTGTTCGGCAAGCGCCTCGTCGCCGGCGCCTTCGTCTTCTCCGCCGGCCTCGGCCTCGTCGCTACCAATTGCATCAACGCCTTTTCCTATGGCTACGACAAGCTGCGCTTCATCAAGCCCACCTTCATCGGCGACACGATCTACACCATCCGCACCAATCTGGAGAAGCAGCCCAAATATGCCGAGCTCGGCCTGATCCGCTCTTCCTACGAAGTCTTCAAGGGCGAAGGCGAGCTGGTGCTCTATTGCGAGCATATCCAGACGGTGCGCTACAAGAACGGCCGGCCCGCGGACGCTCCGGAGTTGAAGGGCTGAGATGATCGAAGGCAATAATGGCGGCCTGCTCGACGGCATCACGGTGCTCGATATGAGCCAATTTCTGGCCGGACCGATGGCCGCGCTGCGGCTTGGCGATCTCGGCGCGCGCGTGATCAAGATCGAGCGTCCCGATGGCGGCGATCTCTGCCGCCGGCTTTATCTCAGCGACACCGAGATTGGCGGCGACTCGACGCTCTTCCACGCGATCAATCGCGGCAAGGAAAGCGTTGCCATCAATATGAAGGACGAAGGTGACCTGCAGGACCTGCGCGTGCTGATCGCAAAGGCCGACGTCATCATCCAGAATTTCCGCCCCGGGGTCATCGACCGCCTGGGTCTCGACTACGTCACGGTCGCGAAGATCAATCCCCGCATCGTCTATGGCAGCATCACCGGCTACGGGCCCGATAACGAATGGCGGCATTTCCCCGGTCAGGACCTGCTTGCCCAGGCCCGCTCCGGCGCCATGTGGCTGAACGGTGAAGCCGATGACGGTCCGGTGCCCTTCGGCCTCGCGGTCGCCGACATGCTGGCCGGCAATCTCATCGTCCAGGGCATTCTCGCCGGCCTCGTGCGGCGCGGCGTCACCGGTCAGGGCGTCCATGTCGAAACCAGCCTGCTGGAAGCGATGATCGATTTCCAGTTCGAGGTACTGACCACCCATCTGAACGACGGCGGCCGCCTGCCGAAGAAATCCTCCGTGCGCAATGCCCACGCCTATCTCTCGGCTCCTTACGGCGTCTATCATTGCGCCGATGGCTGGCTGGCGCTGGCCATGATGCCGCTGGCGAAGCTGGCGCCGCTCTTCGAGCTTCCGGCGCTTGCCGATTATACACCGGACGAGGCCTTCTCCCGCCGCGACGAGATCAAGAGCCTGATCGCCAGCCGCCTGCACGAGAAGACGGTGAAGGAATGGCTCGCCATCCTGGAGCCCGCCGATATCTGGGCCGCGGAGGTGCTGGACTGGCCGAAACTGCTGCAAAGCGCTGCCTTCCGCCAGCTCGACATGCTGCAGACGGTCACCCGCGACGACGGCACCTCCGTTCGCACAACGGCAAACCCGATTCGCGTCGACGGTGTCAGGAGCAAGAACAGCTTGGCGGCGCCGACGATCGGTGGTCAATCGGAGAAGATCAGGGCGGAATTTATTGGGTAGGCTTTTCCGCCCTATCATCCGAAACAAAAAAAGGCGCCGCATCTCTGCGGCACCCTCTTAAACAACGGCCCTCTTCAAAAAGAGAAGCAACCTCGCATTAGGCAGCGGCGAGCTGCAGTTCCTTGCCGACCATGGTGCGAAGGGCGACCAGATCCTTGGCGAAGGCGCGAATGCCTTCGGCGAGCTTTTCGGTTGCCATCGCATCTTCGTTCATCATCCAGCGGAAGGTCCGTTCATCGACGGCGATCTTGGAGACGGAAGTCTTGTTTTCCGGCGAGAGCTTGCGCTCCAGCTTGCCTTCATCCTTGGCGAGTTCGTCAAGCAGGTTGGGGCTGATCGTCAGGCGATCGCAGCCGGCCAGCGCTTCGATTTCGCCGGCGCTGCGGAAGGAGGCGCCCATGACGATCGTCTTGATGTCATTGGCCTTGTAGTAATTGTAGATCTCGCGAACAGAAATAACGCCCGGATCTTCTTCTGGCGTGAACTCCTTGCCGGTCGACTTCTTGTACCAGTCGAGGATGCGGCCGACGAAGGGCGAGATCAGGAAAACCTTGGCGTCGGCGCAGGCAACGGCCTGGGCCTTGCTGAAGAGCAGCGTCAGGTTGCAGTCAATGCCTTCCTTCTGCAGGACTTCGGCGGCGCGGATGCCTTCCCAGGTGGATGCGAGTTTGATCAGGATGCGGTCATGGCCGATGCCGCGTTCCTTGTAGGCAGCGATGATGGAGCGGGCCTTGGCGATCGAACCTTCGGTGTTGAAGGAGAGATCGGCGTCGACTTCCGTCGAGACGCGGCCGGGAACGAGGCCGGAGAGAGCGGCGCCAACGGAGATTGCCAGGCGGTCGGCGACGGCAGCGGCAACGGCGTCCGGCGTACCACCCTGCTTCTTGCCCCAGGCGACGGCTTCCTTGATCGCGTCGGCAAACATCGGCGTGCCGAGCGCCTTCAGGACGATGGTCGGATTGGTCGTGCAGTCGACCGGCTTCAGGCGGGCAACCGCCTCGATATCGCCGGTATCGGCCACGACCGTCGTCATAGCGCGAAGTTGGTCAAGCTTGGATGTCATGATACGTATCCTTGTTGAATTGGCCCATTGAATTGAGAGATATTGACCGGCGAATTCCGTCCGGTTCGATGGACGACACGAAGACTGCAAGCGGATTGCGCCGTTCCTTCTCCTATGCCTCGGTAACGGGAGAAAAAGCGCGAAAGTTCCATTTCCGGTGAACGGTCAAAGCCGCGAAGAAGCAATTGCCGAAGACAGGCTTTCCGCCAAAACCGAGCGCCCTATATGGCTCCCTGCTTGGCCAGACGCATCCACGGCGCAGCACTCGCACATTGCCCTCCTCGACTGGACAAAGACCGACTTCCTCACGGCGACTATCATCAATCTCGCAGCGAAAAGTCAAGGACATTTGTGCATTTCAATTGACATAAGTTTCAAGCCATAGAATATCGGCAATAGAAGCTGATCTTGCTCGCCCCTGTCATGCACGATCGCCGCAACCTTTGTCGTTTGCGATCATTAAAACAAAAAGGGCGTGCAGAAATCTTGCCGGAGGACCTGTGGCCAAACTCAGACGTGGGACACACACCGCCTATTCCGAGACGGCGTCTCTGAGGCTGCGCGCTGCCTGGCTCTATTACAATCAGGGTCTGACGCAGAAGGATGTTGCCGAGCAGCTCGGCATCAGCCGCACCACTGTGATCCGTCTGCTGGACGAGGCGATGCGTCGCAGCGAAGTGCAGATCTGGATCAATGAAGGCATCGACGATTGCGTCGAACTCGCGATCAAGCTGGAACGTGCCTATGGGCTGGACGAGGCGATCGTCGTTCCTTCGCCCGCAGGCGGAGACGTCGACGCGCAGGCAAAAAGCGTTGGCCTGGCGCTCGGCCAGTTCCTGACCGAGGCGATTCCCGACAATTATACGATCGGCGTCGGCTGGGGCCGGACGATGACGGCTTCGCTCGCAAGCTTTCGCCCGCCACGCCGCGACAATTGCAAAGTGGTTTCGCTGCTCGGTGGCATCGTCGCTGTCCAGCAGACCAATCCCATCGACTATACCTGGCGTTTGGCGAGCCAACTCGGCGCGGAATGCTACATGTTCCTGGCACCGCTTTTGGTCGATTCCATTGAGACCAAGCGCAATCTGATTGAAAAATGCGGTCTGGAGGCGATCTACCGCCTGGCCGAAAGCCTCGATCTCGCCATCGTCAGTTGCGGCGATATCGGCCCCCGTTCCACCTCGCTGTCGGAAGGCTTCATCTCGAAGCAGGTGCTGGATCAGTTGATCGAGGCGGGCTGCGTCTGCGATACCATGTTCAATTTCCTCGATGCCGAGGGCAATTCCGTCGATCATCCGATCAACAAGCGCGTCATGTCGGTCGATCTCGACACCCTAAAGAAGGCCAAGCACATCGTCCTGTCTTCCGGCGGCGCACACCGCGCCCTTGCAATCCGCGCCACTATCAAGCGCATCGGGTGCAATACCCTGATTACGGACGAAGGCGCCGCAAAGGAACTGTTGCAGATGGCGATGGCAAAGGCAGCTTGACTCCTGCCTTCACCCCCGGCGAGGAGGAGGCAGAGCCCCCTCAAGCCTTCCCCGCCTCCCAGCCCAACATAGCCCGCTTGCGCGTCAGGCCCCAATGATAGCCGGTGAGATCGCCGTTCTTGCCGAGCGCGCGGTGACAGGGAACGACGAAAGAAACGGGGTTGCGGCCGACGGCGGCGCCGACCGCGCGCATCGCCGTCGGCTGGCCGATGTCTTTGGCGATATCGGAATAGGTAACAGCCCGGCCCATCGGGATCTTCAGCAGGCTTTCCCAGACCCGCACCTGGAAATCCGTGCCGATTAGCACGACGCGCAGCGGCTGTTCGCTCGACCATTTCGATGGCTCGAAAATCCGCGCCGCATAGGGCATGGTCGCCTGCAGGTCCTCGACATATTGCGCATTCGGCCAACGGCAGGTCATATCCTCCAGGCAAGCCTTCTCATCGCCGGAATCGCTGAAGGCAAGGCCGGCAAGACCGCGGTCTGTGACCATGATCAGCGCCAGGCCGAAGGGCGAGATATGGAACCCGTAGCGGATGATAAGCCCGCCGCCCTTCGCCTTCCATTCGCCGGGTGACATCGCCTCATGCGTGACGAAGAGATCGTGCAGCCGGCTTGGCCCGGAAAGACCCACTTCGAACGAGGTTTCCAGCAAGGGCAGGTCCTCCTCCCGCAGCAGCCGCTTGGCATGGTCGAGCGTTACGGCCTGCAGGAAGGCCTTGGGCGACAATCCGGCCCAACGGGTGAAGGTCTTCTGCAATTGAGTGGGCGATTGTCCGAGCCGTTCGGCGATCGTTTCCAATGACGGCTGATCGCGATAATCCTCGGTGATGAGCTCGATCACCCGGCGGACGGTGTCGTAGTCCGGTCCTTCCGGGGTGATGTCTGTCTTCAACTGTGCGATAGCATTCATAATCTTTCTCCTTAAAAAGGAGAACACCACGAAGAGAAGGGTAAAACCACCCGTTTCTTGCCTGGACGCTTATATCCGCTGCGTCACCGTTGCGAGGGCGCGTTTGAAAGCCTTCGCAAAGCTCTCCCGGTCCTCCGGATTGAGAAAAGAGCCGACATGGGTGTGATGGCTTCGATCGCGGACTTGCATCGAGACAACACCGATTTCACTGTGCCGGCGAACAAGGAAACGTGTCCAGAACGGATTGAAACGGTGTTCGACCATGCGGCCCGAGGGCGAGAATTTGCGGATCGAAACGTCGGTGCGCGACACCGTCACCTCCTCCCGCACCCTGCCAGAGCGGTAATTCAGCCAGAAGGCGCCATAGAGCAGGGTGAAATCCGCCCCGAAGAAGACGCCGATAGGCCATGCGCCACGGATGACGAATAAGATGCCATAGATCAGGCAGAACGCTCCCGCCAACGTCAGCATCACCTTGAATCCCCGTCGCCCCAGGGAGCGATGAGGAAACAGTTCGGCGGCGAAGACCGGCTTGTTGCTATCGATGTCAGTATCGGCGTTGCGTTCGGTCATAGGACTTGAGTATAGGTCGTTCATGGCAAACCCCAAGACCAAATCCAGCGCGCAAACCGTGAAAAAGTCAAATGCGGCCGCAAGCCGCAAGCCGGCTTTTAAAAGCCCCTATTCCAAGGCGGATCTGGACGAGATCTTTCGTCGTTTTTCCATCCAGCGGCCTGAGCCGAAGGGGGAACTGGAGCATGTCAATCCCTTCACGCTGGTGGTTGCCGTGGCCTTGTCGGCGCAGGCGACCGATGTCGGCGTCAACAAGGCGACCCGCGCTCTCTTTGCCGTCGCCGATACGCCACAGAAGATGCTCGATCTCGGAGAAGATCGCATCCGCGACTACATCAAGACGATCGGCCTCTACCGCAACAAGGCGAAGAACGTCGTGGCATTGTCGGAGAAATTGATCCGGGATTTCGACGGCGAGGTGCCGCAGACGCGCGAAGAGCTGATGACGCTGCCTGGCGTCGGCCGCAAGACCGCCAATGTCGTGCTCTCCATGGCCTTCGGCCAGGCAACGCTCGCCGTCGACACCCATATTTTCCGCATCGCCAATCGCCTGCTGCTTGCGCCAGGCAAGACGCCGGACGAGGTCGAACAGCGGCTGATGAAGGTAATCCCTGACAAATACCTCTACCACGCGCATCACTGGCTGATCCTGCACGGGCGCTATGTCTGCAAGGCGCGCAAGCCGGAATGCGAACGCTGCGTTATCGCCGATCTCTGTCGCTCGCCGGAAAAGACCTGGGATATCCCTGCACCATTGGTAGAGCTACCGCCGCAATTGGTCGGCGCCGCCGATTAGAGCTGCAATCGTCCTATATCTGCAATTTTCAGCCGCGACGAGCCGCTTCCTTCTGAGAAAGAAGCTTGTGCAAGTGCACCATCATCCCCGCGGCAAACAGCGGCGTCAAAAGGTTGACCAGGGGAATGGCGAGGAAGGCGGCGATCACCAGACCGGCAAGGAAAACGGTGAAGGCATATTTGCTGCGAAACCGTCGTGCCTCTTCCGGCGGCCGGAAGCGCATGGCGGCAAATTCGAAGAACTCCCGGCCAAGCAAATAGCCGTTGACCAGGAAGAAGGCGACGAGATTGACGCCGGGAATGAAAAGCAGAAGCAGCGCGATGATGTTGCCCACGACAACGATGCCGAGGAATTTCAGCGAACTCTTCATCGCCGGCACAAATGGCAGCGCTTTTCCCGGCGCATCGGCCGGATAATCCCTCTTCTCCACCACCTCAGCGACATCGTCGAGAAAGAGCCCTGCGATCAGTGCCGTAACCGGTGAGATCAGCAACGCCAAGCCTAGCGCCAAAACAAGGCCCGCCAGAACGGCGAGAAGAAAGGTGAGCCAGCTCGTCCAATCCGGTACGGGCGGCATGACGCTTTGTAACCACGGCAATACGAAGGCGATGAAGCTGCTGCGCAGCGCAAACCAGAGAGCGATAAGCGCCAGCAATGTGAGCCCGAGGACTTTCCAAAAAACCTTGCGCGTCTCGGCTGCAAAGAGATTGGCGACGGAAAGACGCGCGGCATGGATGATCATTCGTCCGATATCCCGTTAGTCGTGGCCGGATATGTAAGTAGTAATTGCAGATATATCAATATATTCCCGCCGGCCGCGTAATAACCCTCACCCATTTGAATTGTTGTAATCAAGTACGCACTAATATATTGTGGGTTTCATATGAAAAACAACAACCTAACATGATTAGCGGTCATCCAAAATCTGCAAGCACTCCGATTGTTTCCGCATTCGGCGCGATCACGCTTAGGATAGACCGTCAGCGAGGCGCAACATTTGGAAGACCTTGGCCAGAAGCTTAGACAATATATCAAAACAGGCACTCCCGCCGAGCGTCGAATCGCCAAGTATTTCTCCGAACACTTGAACGAGCTGCCCTTTGAAACCGCCTCTTCCGTCGCCGACAGGCTGGAATTGAGCCCGATGACTGTCGGGCGCTTTCTGCGGTCGCTCGGCTATCAGGGCCTGGATGGCATCAAGGTGCACCTGCGGGAAAATGTGACCCCGGTGACGCTGCAACTGCCGAACGTTCTGGAACAGTTGCAGAAGGACGCCAACGAGGGACGCCCGATTGCCGGCCAGATCGCCGAGCAGGTCGAGATGCTGCAGCATATCTACAATCTCACCAGCCAGCCGCACTGGCTGGATGCGGTCGCGACGATCCTGTCGTCCAGCGAGGTTTTCGTCACCGCGCATCTTAGTCTCGCAAGTCTCGGGCGCCATCTCTGCGACCGTCTCGCATTCGCACGCGATCATGTGCAGTTCCTCGACGGCGCCAATGGCAGCTATATCGAGCTGCTCGGCCATCAGTCGAACGACGCATTGGTGGTGATCGTCGATTCGCCTCGCTTCGTCGCCTCGCGGTTGCTTGCGCGCTCCGCCCGCCGCTCTGGCTACAAGGTGCTGCTGATCACCAGCCAATATACCGAATGGGCGCATGAATTCGCCAATATGACGCTGTCACTGCCGCCGCTGCGCGCCGGCAACCACGAAAACCTGTCGGCAATGATGGCGTTGCTGGAGTTCCTGGCGGTTGCCGTCATTCATGCGGCCGGCGAAGAGGCGGAGAGCCGCATCCACAGGATCGAAGAGCTGGAAGGCATGTTTGCCCACGCGCCGCTTCGATAATGGTCGACAAACGATGGCTTGGACGCCGGAAAGTCCTTCCGGCGTTTTTTATTCCATGGACTCCAGCTCGGCGCGATGACGATACATCGCGAGAAAGCGCCGATAATCGCGATCATAAAGCGTCTTCTTGCCCTTGTCCGGCATGCGCTCGTGACCGCCGGGATACATGGCCGCGCCGGCCGTTGCGAGGCTGTCGTAAAGACCGCAGGAGACGGAAGCGGCGATCGCCGTTCCCAAGAGCACCGCCTCGTTCATCTTCGGCACGACCACCTTGCAGCCGGTGATGTCGGAATAAAGTTCCATCAGAACCGCATTCTTCACGTGGCCGCCGGCGACATGCAGCGTATCCGGCACGTACCCGTAGTCATGCATCTTCTCGAGGATATGGCGGAGACCGAGCGCGACGCCGACGCAGGTGCGCCAATAGAGGCGGCAGAGGCCGTCGAAGGATGCATCCAGCGTCAGGCCGCTGACGACGCCGACCGCATGCGGATCGGCAAGCGGCGAGCGGTTGCCGTGAAAATCCGGAAGCACATGGATGCGCTCGCCAAAGGCATCGCCCTCGACGGCGCGAAGCTCCGCGATGCGCCTCACGATACGGTCGTGCAGCGCCGCCGTCGGTTCGCCGCCGGCCGCATGCATGCCGACGATATGATCGAGCAGCGCACCGGTCGCCGATTGCCCGGCTTCGACCAGCCAGGTGTCCGGAAACACGGCTTCGTAATAGGGGCCCCACATGCCGGTGCTGCGCTTGCGTTCGCGCAAGAAGGAGACGATGCAACTCGACGTTCCGGCAATCAGCGCCAGTTGATGCTCCAGCGCGTTGAGGTCGCCGGCACGGCCGCCGAGCGTGCCGAGCGCGCCCGCATAGGCATCGATCATGCCGGCGCCGACATGACATTCTCGGTCGAGGCCCAAAGCCTCCGCCGCTTGCGCTGTCAGCGTGCCGACGCTTTCCCCAACCGGAGTTGTCTCTTCCGGCAGGTTGCCGCGTTCGCGCAGATCGCCAAGACCGATCACATTGAGGAAATCCGTCTGCCAGCCGGGTTCGCGATGCGCGAGATAATTCCATTTCGCCGTCAGCGTGCAGCGCGAGCGCGCAAGCGAACCAGTGGCCTTCCAGGTCATGAAATCGGCGAGGTCGAAGAAATACCCGGCCCTTGCCCAGCTCTGCGGCAGATTTTTCTTCAGCCACATTAGCTTCGGCATCTCCATTTCCGGCGACATGAAGTGACCGGTATGTTCGAGAACCTGATGCTTGGTCGCCGTGCAGAAATCCGCTTCGGCAAGCGCCCGGTGATCGAGCCAGACGATGGTGTCGAACCGGTCTTCGCCACCGGTCGAAACCGTGAGCGGCTTGCCATCCGCGTCGCGCACCACCAGCGAACAGGTGGCATCGAAGCCGATGGCGCCGATGACGGAGATATCGACGCCGGAGGCGGCAACGGCGGCGCGCACCGCTGTGCAGACAGCGGCCCAGATGTTTTCAGAATCGTGCTCGGCGTGATTTTCACGCGGGCGGTTCATGATGATCGGATGTTCGCCCTTACCCAGCAGAGCACCGCGGGATGTGAACACGCCGGCGCGCGCGCTGCCAGTGCCGATATCGACCGCAACCACATGATCACGCATTCAGTATGGGCCCCGTCCATTTATGGCTTATTGCGGACAAGGTGTATCAAATCCGACATTGCGTCAAACACGACTTCCGGAGAAAGCCGCTCCAGTTCTGCCCGGTAACTCGGCGAATGAGCATGCGAGCCGCCGATGAAAGCGAACACCGTCATGCCGGCCGCCCTCGCTGCCGTGATCCCGGCCGGACTGTCTTCGATGACGATACAGTCCTGCGGCGCGACCTGCATCTGCTTGGCGGCATAAAGGAAGAGATCGGGTGCCGGCTTGCCGCGCTTGACCATGCTGGCGCTGAAAATATTCGGCTCCAGCCGCTCCAGCAGACCGGTAACGCCGAGCGACAACCGGATGCGCTCTATCTGGCTGGAAGAGGCGACGCAACGCGGAACGGTCAGCGCGTCCAGCGTCTCGGCAATGCCGCCGATGGGCTTCAGTTCGTTCCGGAAGCGTTCATAAAGGTCATTGCGGATACGATCGAGAAAATCCTGATCGATGAAGACGTCGAACTCCGTCTCCAGCGTATCGACGAGCGTGGCGAGGCTCTTGCCGAGAAAGCGCCTGTAGATGTCCTCCTCGCTCATATCGACGCCGACATCACGCATGGCCTGGAGGAGCACGCTGACGGACAGCGGTTCACTGTCGACGAGCACACCATCGCAGTCGAAGATTACGAGTCCCTTCTCCGCACCAGTCATCGCAGATCCAACCCGAACCCTGTTAAGCCGCGCCTCTTCAAACGCAGGCCTGGCCATAAAAATTCGGCCGGGACTTGGGCGCCCCGGCCGATAGACAGTTATTCCGCGAGTTTGTTATCGAGGTATAGCTGCAGGGTAACGCGGGTCCCCTTTTCCCACAGCGTTTTTAATGCATGGGCAAAGCGCTTGCGGAAAAGATCCGATTTGGCGACGTCGCCGAAAATATCGTCGAAGACGAGGAAGGCGCCCGGGTCGTTCTTGGCCTTCAGCGCGGCGGCATGTAGCCGGTCGGCGCTGGCATCGTTGAAAACGATGTCCTTGCCGCTGTCGGTGGTGCCGGCGAAGTAGCGGCACCACAGCGCCGAAACCAGCGCCAGGCCCACGACATCCTCTTTGCGGCGCAGACGATCGGCCGTCGACGGCAGGATGAACTTCGGCTGCCGGTTCGAACCGTCCTGTGCCAAGCGCGGAATGGTGTCGGCAATCTTCGGATTGGAGAATCGCCGCTCGATCAGCTTGAAATAATCGGCAAGCACCGTGTTCGGCACCGGCGGGATGACGGGAATGATCTCTTCGTTCTCGAGCTTGGCGAGGTAAGCGCGGATCAAGGGCTCTTCCATGGCCTCGTGCACGAAATGTACGTCCATCAGCGCCGCCGGATAGGCGATTGCCGCATGGCCGCCGTTCAGGATGCGGATTTTCATATGCTCGTAGGGCGTAACATCCGGCACGAAAGTAACGCCGACCTTTTCCAGCGCCGGACGGCCTGCCGGAAAATTGTCCTCCAGCACCCACTGCTTGAACTCTTCGCAATAGACCGGCCAGTTATCCTCGATATCGAAGAATTCCTTGAGCAGATCGATCTCGCGTGCGCCGGTTGCGGGCGTAATGCGGTCGACCATGCCGTTCGGGAAGGCGACGTTGGCGGCGATCCAGTCGGCAAAAGCGGGATCCGAAAGCTTCGCCGTGCCGACGACGGCGGCTTTGGTGACACCGCCATTGTGGGGAATGTTGTCGCAGGACATGACGGTAAAGGGTTGCAGACCGGCGGCGCGGCGGGCCTTGAGGCCGGCGACGATCAGGCCGAACACCGTCTTCGGCGCATCCGCATTCTGACCGTCGGCAACGATGGCCGGATGGGCGGGATTGAACTTGCCGGATGCGTCGATGAAATAGCCGCCTTCGGTGATCGTCATCGAGACGATGCGGATCGAAGGATCGGCAAGCTTGGCGATGATGACCGCGGCGTCGCCGACCGGCAGAATGTCGATCATCGGCGCGGTTACGCGCGCAGCGGTGCGATTATTGTCCTGTTCGACCACCGTCGTCAGGAAATTCTGAGCCGCGAGCTTCTCGCGCATGGCGGCGTCCGAAGGCAGGACGCCGGCGCCGATGATCGCCCAATCGTGGTTCTGGCCGACATTGAAAAGGTCGTCGAGGTAGACCGCCTGATGGGCGCGATGGAAATTGCCCACGCCGAAATGAACGATGCCCGCCGACAGCGACTTTGGATCATAGGCCGGGATGGCAGCCGTTGCAGCCGCCTCCTGAAGGGTTGCGAGCGATAATTTGCACGTCATGTCTCAAGTCCTTCTGAAAGGTCTTCTGCTCCGGATGGATTGGGAATGCCTTATCCGGCTAGGATGGCCTGGGCCCATCTGATGTGGCCCAGGTCTAATAGTATTCGCCATGCCGCGTGAGGCCGGACATGGCGAGGGCGCGCGATTTAGATCGACTGCCCCCTATCGTTGAACCGGTGGATGCGGGATTTGTCGGGAGTCAGATAAACGGTATCGCCGGCGCGTGCCGGGAAATCGCCGGTTCCGCGGGCCGTGATGGTGCCGATGCCATCGGCATCGATATGCAGGAAGGTGTCGGAGCCGAGATGTTCGGCGACGTTCACCCTGCCCTGCCAGTCCCCCTCGGTGGTCGACAGCAGTACGTGTTCCGGACGGACGCCGATCGTGTGGGCGCCGAGGTTCTGGGCATAGGCGCCCGTGACGAAGTTCATCTTCGGCGAGCCGATGAAGCCGGCAACGAAGATGTTCTGCGGGTTACGATAGAGCTCGAGCGGCGAACCGACCTGTTCGACATTGCCGCGGTTCAGGACGACGATCTTGTCGGCCATGGTCATGGCCTCCACCTGATCGTGGGTCACGTAGATCATTGTCGTCTTGAGCTGATTGTGCAGTTCGCTGATTTCGAGGCGCATGTTGACGCGCAATGCCGCATCGAGGTTCGACAAGGGCTCGTCGAACAGAAAGGCTGCGGGCTGACGTACGATGGCACGGCCGATGGCGACGCGCTGGCGCTGGCCACCTGAGAGCTGGCGCGGCTTGCGTTCCAGATAGTCCGTCAGGTTCAGAACACGTGCCGCATCCGCCACTTTCTTGTCGATCTCCGCCTGTGCCAGGTTCGCCATCTTGAGCGGAAAGGCGATATTCTTGCGAACGCTCATGTGCGGATAGAGCGCGTAGGATTGGAACACCATGGCGAGGCCGCGCTGGGCCGGCGCCAGATTGGTGCCGTCCTTGCCGTCGATCATAATCTGGCCGCTTGAGACATCCTCGAGGCCGGCGATCAGACGCAGCAGCGTAGACTTGCCGCAACCGGAGGGGCCGACGAACACGACGAACTCGCCGTTATTGATTTCGAGGTCGATGGAAGGGATGACCTTGGCTTCGCCGAAGACCTTAGAAACCTTCTTAAGGACAATGCTACCCATGTTTCTCTTCCTTACTTAACCGCGCCAAAGGTGAGGCCGCGAACGAGTTGTTTTTGCGAAAACCAGCCGAGGATCAGGATTGGGGCGATCGCCATGGTCGATGCCGCCGAAAGTTTGGCGTAGAACAAGCCTTCCGGGCTGGAATAGGAGGCGATGAAGGTGCTGAGCGGCGCCGCGTCCACGGCGGAGAGATTCAGCGTCCAGAAGGCCTCGTTCCATGCGAGGATGATGTTGAGAAGCATCGTCGAGGCAAGGCCCGGGATCGCCATCGGCGTCAGCACATAGATGATCTCCTTGGCCAGCGACGCGCCGTCCATGCGGGCCGCTTCGAGGATCTCGCCGGGGATTTCCTTGAAGTAGGTATAGAGCATCCACACGATGATCGGCAGGTTGATCAGCATCAGTACGACGACCATGCCGAGACGGCTGGCGAACTGATTGTTGAGCAGACCGAATGCCTGGAACAGCAAATAGATCGGGATGAAGGCGCCGACAGGCGGCATCATCTTGGTGGACAGCATCCACATCAGCACGTCCTTGGTGCGCTTGGTCGGCGAAAAGGCCATGGCCCAGGCCGCCGGAACGGCGACGATCAGACCAAGGATCGTCGAACCGAAGGCGATGAGCACCGAGTTGCCGAAGTGGAGGAAATAGTTCGAGCGCGATTGCACCTCGAAATAATTCTCCAGCGTCCAATGGAAGAAGAGGAATTGCGGAGGCGAGGCGATGGCGTCGCCCTCCGTCTTGAAGCTCGTCAGGAACGTCCAGAGGATCGGGAAGAAGATCAGGATCGCGACCACCCAGGCGGCGACGGATACGACCACCTTATGTTTGGTTGAGACAGTACGAGCCATCTTAAGCCTCCAGATTCTTGCCGACTGCGCGCATCAGGAAGATCGCGACGATATTGGCGAGGATGACGGCAATGATGCCGCCCGCCGACGCGCCGCCGACGTCTTGCTGCAGAACGAGCTGCGAATAGACCAGGTAAGTGAGGTTGGTCGTTGCCGTGCCCGGGCCGCCATTGGTGGTGACCAGGATTTCGGCGAAGGCCGAAAGCAGGAAGATCGTCTCGATGAGAATGACGACCGTGATCGCACGCGCCAGATGCGGCAGGATGATGTAGATGAACTTCGACACCGCGCCGGCACCATCCATTTCGGCGGCTTCCTTCTGCTCTTCGTCGAGCGACTGCAAAGCAGTCAGCAGGATGAGCGTTGCGAAGGGCAACCACTGCCAGGCAACGATGATGATGATCGAAAACAGCGGAATCGTCTCCAGCCAGGTCAGCGGATCGAGCCCGACGAGCTTGAAAAGATACGCCAGAAGCCCGTTCACCGGGTTCATGAACATATGTTTCCAAATAAGGGCGGCGACCGTCGGCATGACGAAGAAGGGCGCGAGCACCAGCATGCGCACGATGCCTTGGCCGAAGATCGGCTGATCGAGAAGGAGCGCGAGAGCGATGCCGCCGACCACCGTGATGATCAACGCGCCGACCACGAGCAGGATCGTTACCAGCAGCGAATTCCAGAAGGCCGGATCGGTGACGAAATATTCGTAATTCAAGAACCCGATGAAGTCATGCGCACCGGGAGACATGAGATTGTAGTTCAGCGTCGAGAAATAGATCGTCATGACCAGGGGGACGATCATCCACGCGAAGAGAAGCAAAACCGAGGGCGCCATCATGACGCGTGCGGTAGAACGGGTGTGTAGCGTTGCCATGGCAAGTACCGACCTATCTTTTAGCAGGGAGAGTGGCCGCGGACCGGCTAAAATAAAAGAGGCCGCCGAAGAGCAATTCGGGCACTCGGCGACCTAAGGGAGGAGAGCGCTACGAGCCGCTCTCCTCCATACCCTTGGGAGGTTTCTTATTTCGGATAACCAGCCTTGGTCATTTCACGGCTGGTCAGTTGCTGTGCGGCCTTGAGCGCCTGATCGACGGGGATCTGACCTGCAAGGGCAGCAGAGAACTGCTGGCCGACGGCGGTGCCGATACCCTGGAACTCAGGAATAGCGACAAACTGGACGCCGACATACGGGACCGGCTTGACGGTCGGGTGGGCCGGATCAGCCGCATTGATCGAGTCCAGCGTCATCTTCGCAAAAGGTGCTGCCTTCTGATAGTCCGCATTCGCATAGAGCGAGGCACGGGTACCGGGAGGTGCATTCAGCCAGCCTTCCTTCTGGGCAACGAGGTTGGTGTAATCCTTGCTGGTTGCCCAGGAGATGAACTTCTCGGCAGCTTCGGTCTTCTTCGAAGAGGCAGGGACCGCCAAGCTCCATGCCCAGAGCCAGTTGCCGCGCTTGCCGAGGCCCTTGTCCGGCGCCAGAGCGAAGCCAACCTTGTCGGCAACCTTAGATTGCTTCGGGTCGGCAACGAACGAAGCTGCGACGGTCGCATCGATCCACATACCGCACTTGCCGGTCTGGAACAGCGAGAGGTTTTCGTTGAAGCCGTTGGACGAAGCGCCCGGAGGGCCAGCGTCCTTCATCAGCTTGACGTAGAAGTCCAGCGTGTCCTTCCATTCCGGCTGATCGAACTGTGCCTTCCATTTCTCGTCGAACCAGCGAGCGCCGAACGAGTTCGACATCGCCGTCAGGAATGCCATGTTTTCGCCCCAGCCGGCCTTGCCGCGAAGGCAGATGCCGTAGACTTCATGGTCCTTGTCGGTAATCTTGCGGGCTGCGTCGGCTATGAAATCCCAAGTCGGCGCATCCGGCATCTTCAAGCCGGCCTTGTCGAACAGGTCCTTGCGGTACATCACCATCGAGCTTTCACCGTAGAACGGCGCAGCATAGAGCTTCCCGTCTACCGTCAGGCCGCTGCGGATAGCCGGGAGAAGGTCATCCACGTCGTAGTTCTTGTCGGCAGCAAGCTTATCGAGCGGCGCGAGCCAGCCGAGCTTGCTCCAGATCGGCACTTCGTAGGTGCCGATCGTCAGCACGTCGTATTGGCCGCCCTTGGTAGCGATGTCCGTCGTAACCTTCTGGCGCAATACGTTTTCTTCGAGCGTGACCCACTGCAGGTCAATGTCGGGGTTTTTGGCTTTGAAATCGTCCGTAAGCTTCTGCATACGAACCATATCGCCATTGTTCACGGTGGCGATCGTGAGGGTTTCGGCGGACGCCATTCCAGCAAACATCAGTGCGGAGCATGCGCTCAGCAGGAAAGTTTTCAATTTCATATCTTCCTCCCAGAAGATCAAATTTGAGCATTCGCTTTGCTCGTGAGCAATTACTCACCCGTTGCGACAAAATGTCAATGCGAATTCATTGCTGCATTGCCGAACAAGCAGCTCATCCATTTGATTTTATGGGGTTATTTTTTGCTCAAGCCTTGAGCAGAAACTCAGCGACCGCTTCGTCGGTGATCAAACCATTGATCTGATGGCCGGTAACGGCCGCTTTGATGGCTTCGAACTTCCGTTTGCCCTTGGCTATTCCGATGACGGAAGAGGCTTCGCGCGGCGGAAGCGGTGCGCTGGCCACCCGGTCATTAATGGCATCCGACATCAACTTGCCGTCGCCATCGAATACCCAGCCGCAGATTTCGCCGGCCGCTCCGCGCTTCATCAGCGCCAGCATCTCCTCCTTCTCGAGAAAGCCGTCGAGACAGAGCGGCGCCTCGATGCCCATCTCGCCGACGCCGACGAAAGTCACATCGGCCTGCGCGCTGATATCGAGCGTCGAGCGCACCAGCGCCTGCGCATGCAGAAGCTCGCGCTCCTCGGCCGAGGAGACCAGCACGGGCAGCGGCATGGGATAGTGCCGCGCCTTGATCGCATCGGCCATGCTGAAGATAACGTTGTAATAGGCGGCCGAGCCATCCGGACCGATATTGCCGGTCAGCGATACGACCCGGTGCTGCGGGCATTCCATGACCGGCAGCTGGTCGACCGCGGCCTTCAGCGTGCGGCCGGTGCCGATCGCCAGCACGATCGGATCGCTGCGCTTCAGCCAGCGCTCGATCTCGGCAGCACCCGCTTCGGCGATACCGACCGTGGAGGATGTCCCGTCGGGATCGCTCGGCACCACTTCGACATGCCTGAGCTTGAATTTTTCCCGCAGCGCCACCGCATATTCGAGGCAGGCGGCAATCGGATGGTCCAGCCGCACCTTGATCAGCCTTTCGGCAACCGCGAGCGACACCAGCCGCTGTGCCGATTGCCGGGAGATTCCCATGGCGATGGCGATCTCGTCCTGCGTCCGCCCGGCAACGTAATACAGCCAGCCGGCTCGCGCCGCATCGTCAAGCCGCCCCTGGGAATCCAACTTCCTGACCATCACATTCCTCTGCGAAAGCAGCACCCTTTACCCGATATGGCAGCAGCGCGGTACGTTAGTCAGTTTCCGGCGGAATGACGCCCTTGGTCAAGGTGAAACAACCATAGAAGCGGCGCTCGCCGGTCTGGATCACGCAGTAAGCGGTTTTTGTCCGCTCATAGAAGGCGAAACGCTCCACCGGCGTCAGAGGCCAGTGCTTGCCTTCGGCGCGATCGATCGCCGCCTGCACTTCCTTCTGAACCTGCGGTACTTCATCGGCCGCGCCGACCACTTCCATGCGCGTCGCCGCGTCGGTGATGAACGTATCGAGCGGCATCAGCGATAGCACCGCCGCGACGGCTTCGGCGGCCGATACATTGTCGATTCGCAGAAGCTGCCCCAGCCTGGTCTGACGCGCGATTGCATCGGCCGGAAAATTCGTGTCGACGATCGCGAGCATGTCGCCATGCCCCATCGATTTCAACGCATGCAGCACATCCGCATTCAACAGCGGCGAAATTCCCTTCAGCATGAACGGCTCTCCTCAGCTCTTCGATCAGCGGCAGTTCCGAAGCCGCGCTCTTCATCGGGAGCAAAGAAGTAATCGCGGCGCCGATCTCTGTCCATAGCCGCCACGAACGTTATCAGCAGAACGTGAGGGATGAGAACTGCGCTTCTCATTGTGGCTTATTTCGGCCTTTATTGACCAGATAGGTTCGGCGGCATTAACTGAAGCACGGGCATGGTTGCGAGGGACAGGTGAGAATTCTTCTGGTCGAGGACGACGATATGATCGGCGGCGCGGTTCGCGACCATATTGCCGCGTCCCCGCATGCCATAGACTGGGTGAAAAACCTCGCGGATGCGCAAGAGGTTACCAGCGCCGTGCACTACGGCCTCATCCTGCTTGATTTGCAGCTCCCCGACGGCATCGGCATCGACTTCCTCAAGAAACTGCGCCGCAAACCGGACGAGACGCCCGTCATCATTCTGACCGCCCGCGACCAGATCTCCGACCGGATCGAGGGCCTGAACAGCGGTGCCGACGATTATCTCGTCAAGCCTTTCAATCTCGGCGAGCTTACAGCCCGCATCATGGCGGTGGCCCGCCGTTACAGCGGCAGTCCGCAGCCCACCGTTCGTTTAGCCGATCTCGAAATCGACCTGCCGCAACGGCGCATTACGCTCTCCGGCAAGGATGTCGTGCTGACCGGCCGGGAATGGGCGGTCCTCGATCTGCTGGTTGCGCGACCGGGCGCCATCGTCTCGAAGGACCAGATAGAAGAAGCGCTTTATGCTTTCGGTTCGGAAATCGAAAGCAACACGGTGGAGGTCTATGTCAGCCGCCTGCGCAAGAAGATCGGCAAGGACCGCATCCGCACGGCCCGCGGCGTCGGCTATTGCCTGGGTGAAAGATGACGCAGCGCAAAAGTCTCAACCGCACCAGCATCACCCGCCGCCTGATCGCGGCGCTGACCGGCACGGTCGTCCTCTTTTGGCTGATCGCCGTCGGCATCGGCGTCTATGTGGTCAACAAGGAGCTCGCCGAGACCTTCGATGGCGCATTGCAGGAAACCGCCCAACGCCTGATGCCTCTGGTGGTCGACGATCTTGCCGATCGCGATCCCTCCGCCGATCCGCAAACCCTCGAAAATATGGAGAGGGGACTGAACCGGGAATACCTGACCTACCAGGTGCTCGACGCGACGGGCAAGCTCATCCTGCATTCCCATGATGCACCGAAGATACCCTACGACGTGCCATTGAAGATCGGTTTCCACAACACGCCGAAATACCGAATCTACACAGAATCCTCTTTGAACGGCACACTCTTCCTGCATGTCGCCGACGCCTTCAAGAATCGCCGGGAAGCCTCGCGGGAGAGCGGCGTCGCCCTGCTCTGGCCGCTGCTTGCCCTCATCCCCGGCAGCGTCGTCGCCATCTGGTTCATCGTCGGCCGCTCGCTTCGGCCGATCGATCGGTTGCGGTTGGAAATCGCCACCAAGGATGGCGGCAACATGGCCCCGTTGGAGAGCGACCCGTTGCCCCGCGAGCTGCAGCCGATAGGCCGTTCCGTCAATCTGCTCCTCGGCCGCCTGCGCTCGGCTCTCGAGGCCGAACGTGAATTCACCGCCAACAGCGCCCACGAACTGCGCACGCCGATCGCCGGCGCGCTCGCGCAGACGCAGCGGCTGATCGCCGAACTGCCGAAAGGGCCTCTCGCCGAACGCGCCGGACGAATCGAGACCTCGCTCTCCAATCTCGGCCGCCTGGCGGAAAAGCTGCTGCAGCTCTCCCGCGCCCAGGCCGGCATTGGCACTGGCGACAAGCCCGCCGATCTGATCGCCATCATCGAAACAGTCATCGGCGACTACGACCGGGATACGGGTACGGCGGGCCGCATTCTCCTGGAGAACGAGGCCGACGGGAAGCTGATCCGCAACGTCGATATCGACGCCTTCGCCATCGCCATCCGTAACCTCATCGAAAACGCCTTGATTCATGGTCCGACCGATGACGAGGTGACCGTCAGGATCGGCCAGGCAGGAACGATCCATATCCTGAATGGCGGCAATGTGCTGTCGCAAGAAGAACTGGCCGATCTGAAAAAACGTTTCTGGCGCGGCAATACGAAAGCTTCCGGCTCCGGCCTCGGCCTTGCCATCGCCGAGCGCATCGTCGAGCAGATCGGCGGCCGCCTCGATCTTTTCTCCCCCGCTACCGATAAGGTGGACGGTTTCGAGGCCAGGATCATCCCACCCGAAGCCTGATCACGCCGAGACCGGAGCACCGCGCGGAATGGCTTGCAAAGACCGGCAAAGGGTGCGAGCAAGCGCAAGACGTTCCCTGCAGGCCAATATTCATGATCGTTTCTTTCGATATCGGGGGCTCCGCCATCAAAGGCGGCATCGCCCATTCCATGATGGACATCACGCCGCTCGCCCGCCGCCCGACGCCGAAGTACGACTTCGGCGAATTCGTCCAAGCTTTGCGCGCTGTCATCGCCGAGGCCGGCGAGACGCCGGATTGCATTTCCTTTTCCATTGCCGGCGTTGTGGACCCCGATACGCAGGCACTCACCTGTGCCAACATTCCCTGCATCAACGGCCGGCGCCTTGCCGCCGAACTGGAAGCGGAACTCGGCTATCCCGTGCTGATCGCCAACGATGCCGATTGCTTCGCCATGGCGGAAGCAATGTCCGGCGCGGGACGCGGCCATCGCATCGTCTTCGGCGCCATTCTCGGCACCGGCGTCGGCGGCGGCCTGGTGGCGGATGGCCGCCTCGTTAACGCCGCCGGCGGCTTTGCGGGCGAATGGGGCCATGGCCCGATCATCGCTTCCTTTGCCGGCATTCCGCCGGCGGTCATCCCCGCTTATCCCTGTGGATGCGGCCAGAAGGGATGTGTCGACACCATAGGCGGCGCTCGTGGCGTCGAGCGCCTGCACAGGACCCTGCATGGGTTGGAATTTTCCAGCGAGGAAATCATCGGCCAATGGCTTGAGGGCGATGCCAAGGCCGAGCGGACGATCGATGTCCTTGTCGATCTCGTCGCCTCGCCCCTGGCGCTGACCGTCAACATCACCGGCGCAACCATCGTTCCGGTCGGCGGCGGCCTTTCCAATGTCGAACCCCTGCTGGCGCGGCTGGACACGGCGGTGCGCGCCCGCATTCTCCGCAAGTTCGACCGCCCGCTCGTCGTGCCGAGCGAATGCAAGGTCGAGCCCGGCCTGATCGGCGCGGCCTTGCTTGGATTGAAATTTGCCGAAGAGCGCAGCCATGCTGCTTGAGGTCTGCGTCGAGGATATTGCCGGGCTCAATGCCGCCATCGCCGGTGGCGGCGATCGCATCGAGCTTTGCAGCGCCCTTGCCGTCGGCGGCCTCACGCCGAGCGCTGGGCTGATGGCCGCGGCGGCGCGTGCGCCGATCCCGGCCTATGCCATGATCCGCCCGCGCGCCGGCAGCTTCGTCTACTCGGCCGATGAACAAGACATCATGAAGAGCGACATAGACGCCGCCCGCCACGCCGGTCTGCCGGGTGTCGTGCTCGGCGCCTCCCTGCCGGACGGCCGCCTCGACAGCGATACACTCCGCGCGCTCGCCGATCATGTGGGAAGCCTCGGCAAAACATTGCATCGCGCCTTCGATCTCGTTCCCGATATCGAGGAGGCGGTGGAGCTCGCCATTTCCCTCGGCTTCGAGCGCATCCTGACCTCGGGCCGCGCGAAAACGGCCGCGGAAGGGCTCCCCGCTTTGGAACAGGCGATCGCCGTTGCCGCCGGCCGCATCTCCATCATGCCCGGTTCGGGCGTCAATCTTGGAACTGTCGGCAAGCTCTGGCCGCGCCTTGCGATCACCGAAATCCACGCTTCCTGCTCCGTTGCTGCCCCGGAAACGGATGAACACCTGCTCGCCTTCGGATTTTCCACACCGACGGTGCGCCGCACCGATGCAGCGACCGTTATGGCGCTCAAGGCACATTTCGCCTGAAGGCTGCGATTTGACAAAAAACGGTAGAGTGATCAATCGTTCATAAACGCATATTCTGTAGCTATGGATCTGCTGCGGAATGCCAACCCATTGCAGTTAAGCAGGTTTCCTCTGGAGTAGCTGTAGATCTAAACCATGTCGGTGGCGCCACCTCGCAAGAAAAGCAGGGCTGTCTTCTGGATTGCGACGATCGTTATCGGCTCGATCATTTTGGCGACCGCGTTGCTTGCTAACGATATGCGCAATCTGAGGGCGCTCGATGCTCGTTATCATCTCGATCTGTTCAGCGGGTCGGCCCAGCCAGCCTCACCTCCGGTCATGACAGCCGCCGCCCCACAAACCGCCAATCCGAAACCCACCGAAATCGCCGGCGCGAAGAGTGCGACACCCAATCCCGGGGTCACGACAACCGCGCCAGCACAGAAGCAGGCCACGCGCGTCAAAAAAGCGGCAACGCCAAAACCAGCCCGGCGCTCCCACTTATTCGACCCGCCCGTCGATGCCCTGCGCGGCGCCTTCGTGCGAAGCTGGCGGATAACGGGCCAAACGCTCTGCGCCGACCTTTCGAAATCGGGCCTGTCCGTTGGCGAATGGAGGCAGAGCGCGCTTGACGCCGGAACCTTCGAATGCAGCTACGAGATTCAGAAAGGCGGCAACGGTGACCGCAATGCTGCGTCGTTCTTCATCATCGTCCGTGGTGCGTCGACCGGGGAGCTCGACAATATCCGTATCAAGGTGATCATGCCCGACAATGCGGATGGCAGGGCGACCGGCGAGACATTTATCGACGCCGTCGTCCTGCTTCTGACCGAAACCCGCTGGCTCGATTTCCAGCCGGCGCTCGAAGCGATCGGCAAGCTGCAGGACGTGACGCTGGAAGCTTTCGGCACAAAGCTCAGCTTCTTCCGGGAATTCCGGAACGACAGAAGCTTCAATCTTCAGCTAAGCCTCCAGAGGAAAACGCCGGAACAGATCCGCACCGCCATCGTCTTCGACAAGGCGCGATGGACGCTGCGGTCGCCGCCACCCGTCACATATCAAACCGCTCGCGAAAATTTTACATGGCGTTCGCGATGAAGGGTCGCTGTTCTCACCGCGCAACGATGGTGGTCAAATATCGCCAATCTTGATGGCCGGTGAATCTGCGCCGTCAGGCCGCAATGGCCGACGGACGCGGATGGACGAGGTGGTCGCGCAGGACCGAGCCGGAGCGGTCGACCTCCTGCAGCAGCACATCATAGCTCCAAAGATCGGCAAGGTGCTGCAGCACGCGTTTGGCATCAATATCCTCCAGCAGGCCGCCGTTCAGCACCGTATGCTTGAGCATGAGCCGCCGGTCGCCGGCAAGATCGACATCGACAATCTCGATATGCGGATCGATCCAGCCGACATCATATTGCCGCGCCAGTTCGCGCCGGATGCGCTTGTAACCGCGTTCGTCATGGATAGCCGCCACCAGCAATCCCTCCTCCTCTTCCGGATCGTCCGTGAGGTGGAACATGCGCATCTTGCGCATCAGATGCGGGCTGAGGAACTGCGATACGAAGCTCTCGTCGCGGTAATTCGCCCAGAGGTCGCGCAGTACTCCCATAGTGTCCCCACACCCGGCGATATCGGGAAACCACTGCCGGTCCTCGTCCTTCGGCTTGGTCACGATCCGCTCGATGTCCTGCATCATCGCAAAACCGATCGCATAGGGATTGAAACCGGAAAAGCGCGGATCGTTGAAGGAAGGCTGGAAGACGACATTGGTATGCGATTTCAGGAATTCGAGGAAATCGCCGTCGCCGATGCCGCCGAGTTCGTGCAGCCGAGTCATGATGCGGTAATGCACGTAGGTCGCCGTGCCCTCATTCATGACCTTGGTCTGGCTTTGCGGATAGAAATATTGCGCCACATGCCGGACGATGCGCAGGATCTCCCGCTGCCACGGCTTCATCCGCGGCGCCATCTTCTCCAGGAAATAGAGGATATTTTCCTGCGGCAGGCCGGTGAGCGAACGCCGGTGCTCCAAATCGAGGTCAGGCGCCTTCTTGCCCTTTACGACCGGAACCGTCCGCCAGAGATCGTTGAAGATCCGTTCGTCATATTCGCGCCGCTCGCGCTCGCGCCTTTCCTCATCGCGAAGATCGAGCGTCTTCTTGCCGGCATAACGGTGGACACCATGCGACATCAACGCATGCGCGGCATCCAGCGTCCGCTCCACGGCGGCATGGCCATAGCGCTCCTCGCAGCGGGCAATATAGCCCTTGGCGAAGTTGAGGTAATCGAGAATACCCTCCGCATCCGTCCAGAGCTTGAACAGGTAATTGTTCTTGAAGAAATGATTGTGCCCGAAGGCGGCGTGGGCGACCACCAGCGCCTGCATCGTCGCCGTATTTTCCTCCATCAGATAGGAGATGCAAGGCGAACTGTTGATGACGATCTCATAGGCAAGCCCGCGCAGACCCTTGCGATAAAAAGCCTCGTGATGAGCAAAATGCTTGCCGAAGGACCAATGCTTGTAGAACAGCGGCATGCCGATCGAGGAATAGACGTCGAGCATCTGTTCGGCGGTGATGATCTCGATCTGGTTGGGATAAACGTCGAGGCCGAGCTCGTCGAGGGCGATCCGCTCGCAGGCATTGTGGATCCGCTGGATGGTGGCGAAGTCCCAGTCCGCACCGTCAAAAAGCCGCTCCATCGATGCCTTTGCCATTATCCGCTCCTGGTTTCCGCCGCCCGGCGCTGAAAGAGATCATGGAAGACCGGGTAGATCTGGCTGCGATCGCTGACGCGGCGCATCGATAGCACGGGCCACCCCACTTGAATGCGCTCATAAAGCGACCAAAGCGCCGAACCGGAAGAGATCGCGACGCTGCGCGCCTCCCCCACCTCCAGATAGGCGAAATACTGGCTGACCGGCAGGATGGCACTGGTGAGCAGCGCCGCCGCAGTCGCATTGTCCGAATAGGCGTTGTCGCCATCCGATGCCTGCGCTGCGTAGATGTTCCAGTCCGATGGCGGGAAACGATCATGAACGATCCGCCGCATGGCTTCGAGAGCGCTCGACACCTGCGTGCCGCCGGTCGCCGGACTGCGGAAGAAGGTCTCCTCATCCACCTCTTCGGCCACATCCGTATGGCGGATGAAGACGATCTCGACGCGGCGATACTGCCGCGTCAGGAAGATGTAGAGCAGCATGTAGAAGCGCTTGGCCAGATCCTTCATGTGCTCCGACATCGAGCCGGAAACATCCATCAGGCAGAACATGACGGCCTGTGCCACCGGCTTCGGCTCGTTCTCGAAACGGCGGTAGCGGATATCGATTGGGTCGATATAGGGAATACGCCGGACTTTCGATTCCAGCACCTTGATCTCAGCCTCGAGCGCGGCGCGGCGTTCTTCATCCTTGCATTCGGCCGCCTCCGCGATGAGTTCGGCGACGGTCTCGGGCTTCGGACGGTGCAGCGCCACGCGCCGCATCATCGCCAGCCGCATGGTGCGGTTGATGGCAAGATTGGCCGGCGATCCCGTTACCGAATAGCCCGATCGTACCGGATTAGGCTGATCGGTCGTTGTCAGCCGCTTTTTGGCAAGGTCGGGAAGTTCAAGATCGTCGAGGAAAAGGTCGAGAAATTCCTCGCGGGTCAGGATGAAGCGGAAGGCGTCTTCGCCACTGCCCTCGCCGCCGGCCCGCCCCCTTCCGCCACCGCTCTCTGGCCGCGGAAGGATATCGCCTTCAAGGAAGTCCTTGTTGCCGGGAAGGATATGCTCATGCAGGCCCTCTGGGCCGCGATGGAACCGGGGCTCCTCGGTTCCATCAAGGGGAATGCTGATCTCACCGCCCTTCAGAATATCCTGAATGTCGCGATTTTGAGAGGATTCATAGACCGCTCTCTGCACCAGCGCTTTTGCTCTTCGCAAAAACCGTTGACGATTTTCTAGACTTTTGCCGCCTGGATTCAGGCGCCGGTCAACAATGTGCATTCCTTCTTCCTTGGTGGCTCATCCTGCCTGTTTCACACGCATGTACCATTCCACAAGCCGCCGAACCTGACGCTCGGTATAGCCCCGCGCCATCATGCGTTCGACGAATTCGCCATGTTTCTTTTCCGTCTCGCCATCCTTCTTGGATCCGAACGAGATCACCGGCAGGAGGTCCTCGACCTGGGAGAACATCCGCTTTTCGATGACTTCGCGAATCTTCTCGTAACTCGTCCAGGACGGATTCTTTCCGCCATGGCTTGCCCGCGCCCGCAAGCAGAACTTGACGATCTCGTTGCGGAAGTCCTTCGGATTGGCGATACCCGCCGGCTTTTCGATCTTGGTCAGTTCCTGGTTGAGAAGCTCTCGGTCCAAAAGCTGGCCGGTATCCGGATCCTTGAAATCCACATCCTCGATCCAGGCATCGGCGTAATCGACATAACGGTCAAAGAGATTCTGGCCGTAATCCGCATAAGATTCCAGATAGGCCTTTTGAATCTCATGTCCAATAAATTCCGCGTAGCGCGGCCCGAGCTCGCTCTTGATGAATTCGATGTAGAGCTTTTCGGTTTCGAGCGGCAGTTGCTCGCGGCGGATCGCTTGCTCCAACATATACATCAGATGCACCGGATCGGCGCCGATCTCGGTCGTATCGTAGTTGAAGGTCGCCGCCAGCACCTTGAAGGCGAAGCGGGTCGAAGCCCCGTCCATACCTTCGTCGACACCGGCCGCATCGCGATACTCCTGCACGCTGCGCGCCCTCGGATCGGTCTCCTTCAGGCTTTCGCCGTCATAGACCCGAAGCTTGGAGAAGGCCGTCGAGTTCTCGTGCTTGGCAAGCCTCGTCAGAACCGTGAAGCGGGCAAGCGTTTCCAGCGTCGACGGCGCACAGGGCGCGTCGCTAAGCTCGGATTCCTCGATCAGCTTCTCGTAGATCTTCTGTTCTTCGGTGACCCGCAAGCAATAAGGCACCTTCACGACGCAGATACGGTCGATGAACGCCTCATTGTTCTTGTTGGCCTTGAAGGTCTGCCATTCCGACTCGTTCGAGTGGGCGAGAATGATGCCCGAGAAGGGAATGGCGCCGATATTCTCGGTGCCGATGTAATTGCCTTCCTGCGTCGCCGTCAGCAACGGATGCAACATCTTGATCGGCGCCTTGAACATCTCGACGAATTCGAGAATGCCCTGGTTGGCGCGATTGAGCGCACCGGAATAGCTGTAGGCGTCGGGATCGTTCTGCGCCAGGCTCTCGAGCTTGCGGATATCGACCTTGCCGACCAGCGAGGAAATATCCTGGTTGTTTTCATCACCCGGTTCGGTCTTGGCGACGGCGATTTGTCGCAGCCTTGACGGCTGTATCCTGACCACGCGGAACCGCGAAATGTCGCCCTCGAACTCTTCCAGCCGCTTCAGGCACCACGGGCTCATCAGCCCGGTCAGGCGCCGGCGCGGAATGCCGTAGCGCTCCTCGACCATCGGCCCCATGGTCACGGGATCGAAGACGCTGAGCGGGCTTTCGAACACTGGACTGAGCTCGTTGCCGGCTTTCAGCACATAGATGGGGTGGACCTCCATCAGCGACTTCAGGCGCTCGGCGAGCGAGGATTTACCGCCGCCGACAGGCCCGAGCAGATAGAGGATCTGCTTGCGCTCCTCCAACCCCTGCGCCGCATGGCGGAAGAAGGCGACGATACGTTCGATCGTCTCTTCCATACCGAAGAAGCCGGAGAAAGCCGGATAGGTTCGGATGGTTCGGTTCATGAAGATACGCCCGAGGCGGGTATCCTTGGCCGTATCGATCAGCAGTGGTTCACCCATCGCGGCCAGCAGGCGCTCCGACGCATTCGCGTACATGAGCGGATCATCCCGGCTCGCTTCCAGGTATTCGGAGAATGACATCTCGACTTCGCGCCGTGCTTCGAAAGAACGGGCAAACGTGTTGAATAGCACATCGTTGTTTAACATGGCGCCTCGATAGCTTGCTATTGCAATAAACGCCGGACTTAACGGGATCACTTCCCGCTAGTATCTAAGGTGCGGTAATAGTCGCTTCGAATCAATAGGTGACCCTTCAATAATTCGTACGCTTGATTGCATTAGCCATCAATATCTTGAAAGGTTCTTTCACCGGAATTAATAATGAATACCTCTAAAGTTGCGAAGTTTGTCCGATTCTCCACCATTAGACGCGCTTGACAGCCCCTGCAAAAGCGCGAGCCAGGCTCGCCCTTTCTGATGGCCTGAAGCCGCGATATTCCGCTTGAAACAAAGGGAAAATTCAGGGTCGGAAAAGTGCGAGGAATCTAAGCTCCCCCACCGGCCACTTGCAGGACGTGGATAACACCAGGGATTGCCGTGCTGCATATCGGCCGCGCCGCTTTGCTGATAGCCGATACGGCTGCCGCAGATCCGATGATATTGTGAAGATAAGAATGGTGCCCAGGACCGGAATCGAACCAGTGACACGCGGATTTTCAATCCGCTGCTCTACCAACTGAGCTACCTGGGCATCCTTGCTTCGCGCTGATCGGAAGGTCTTGGAAGACCCTGGGCGGTTGGTTCGCCCCGGAAGCGAGCGGGGTTATAGCATCTTGTTCGCCCATGTCCAGCCGCAAATGACTCTTTTTTGACAGGAAATGGATTTTTGGCAATTCGCGAATAAAATGAAAGGCTTCGTGGAAATGGCGAAGCGCCTATTCCTCGTCGGACGCCTTGGTCTCGTCCTCGGCAACGGGAATGGCATAGGCGCCGTTCAACCACCGCGACAGATCGAGTGAGCGGCAGCGATCAGAGCAGAAGGGATAATGCTCGCGCACCGAGGGTCGCCCGCATTCCGCGCAAGCCCGTGTCTTGCGCAGCGGCTCGATCTTTGCCCCCACCTTGATCTTGTCGTCGTCCGCCATGACGATCATCCTTCCTGCCATTCCGCGTAGACGTCGAATCCTTCGCCCGCGAGAAGCAGCATGGTTTCATAAAGTGGCAATCCAACGACATTCGTGTAGGAGCCGATCAGCTTCTGCACGAAGGAGCCGGCGAGCCCCTGTATGCCATAGGCACCCGCCTTGCCGCGCCATTGGCCGGAGGCGAGATACATATCGATATCCTTGCCGGACAGCCGCTTGAAGCGGACTTTGGTCTCGACCACCTTCTGGCGCAGCTTGCGGTCCGGCGTGATCAGGCAGATGCCGGTATAGACGACATGGCTGCGGCCGGAGAGCAGATGCAGCGCAGAAGACGCCTCTTCGACGAATTCCGCTTTCGGCAGGATTCGCCGGCCGACGGCGACGACCGTATCGGCGGCGAGGATATAGCTTCCCTGCCAGGCGACGTCGCCCTTTACCGCCGCAAACGCCGCCTCGCTTTTTTCCGTCGAAAGCCGGCGCGCCAGCGAGCGCGGGTGCTCCGACTTCTTCGGAGCCTCGTCGATATCCATGGGCATCAGGCGCGCCGCTTCAATTCCCGCCTGATGCAGGAGGTCGACGCGGCGCGGCGATCCGGAGGCCAGTATCAGCTTGTGTTTCAGCGCCATAAAACCTCGACCGTGACAGGCGGCATTTCGGAGGGCCGGCTCGGATGCGAGCTGCGGACTACTTGAAACGATAGGTGATGCGGCCCTTGGTCAGGTCGTAGGGTGTCATTTCCACGAGCACCTTGTCGCCGGCGAGAACCCGGATGCGGTTCTTGCGCATGCGGCCGGCGGTGTGAGCGATGATCTCATGCTCATTTTCCAGCTTCACACGGAAGGTCGCGTTCGGCAGCAATTCGGTGACGACACCGGGAAATTCAAGGACTTCTTCTTTCGGCATTAAAGCTTCTTTTCCTGTGGGGTTGATGCCGGCTTCCATGACAAAAAGTAAGGCCGCCGGAATTTTGCGCGGAAACTACACAATCGTCGCGGTTTTGTGAACCTCGTTGATAAGGCTTTCTGCATTTGTTTAACGAGACACTCTAAAGAGAGCCGCGATGCTCGACCAGCCGGCTTTCGATCAGGCCGAGCAGATAGTCTCTCACCTCGCGATACGCATTGAGAATCTGCTCGCGCGTGCCGCCGGCGACCGAGGGATCGATGGTCGGCCAATAGATGACATCGATGGCATTGGCGCGCGTCAGTTCGAGAGCCGCATGATGTGCTTCGGGAGACAGCGTGATGATGACGTCGAAGAAATCATCCTCCAGCTCCTCCAGCGTCTGCGGCTGCCGGCGCCCGAGCGAGAGACCGATCTCGCCGAGGACGACATCCACGAACGGGTTGCGTTCGCCTGCGCGCACGCCCGCCGAGGCGACATAGGTGCCCTGCGGCAGCATTCCGCGCGCGATCGCCTCGGCCATCGGCGAGCGGATGGTGTTGAGCCCGCACATGAACAGAATGGCACCGGGCGGCTTCCCATTATGTTCGATAGCCTTCGGCTGTTCCATTGCCGTCACCCGCGCCAGTAGAGCACGCAGACGAGTGTGAAAAGCCGCCGGGCCGTATCGAAATCCACGATGATCTTACCCTTCAGCCGGTCCATCAGCGTCCGCGAGCCTTCATTGTGAATGCCGCGGCGGCCCATGTCGATCGCCTCGATGCGGCTGGGGGTGGCGGAACGGATAGCCTCGTAATAGCTTTCGCAGATCATGAAGTAGTCCTTCACGATCCTGCGGAACGGCGTCAGCGACAGAATGTGAGTGGCGACGACGCCCCCCTCTTCCGTGCGGATATCGAAGACGAGCTTCTGGTCGACCAGAGACAGGCTCAGCCGATAAGGCCCGCCGCCATGGCCGACGGGCTCGAAACTGTTTTCCTCGATCAGATCGAAAATGGCGACGGCGCGCTCGTGCTCGACATCGGGCGTCGAACGGCCGATCGTGTCGTCCAGGATCACGTCGCTCAGCCGGAAGACGCCTTCAGCCATGCCTTATCCTTCGAGATTGAGGCGGATCGCAACGGATCGCGCATGGGCATCGAGCCCTTCGGAATTGGCGAGCGCGATCGCCGCAGGCCCAAGCGTGCGCAACTGCTCGGGACCGAGCCTCAGGATCGAGGTGCGCTTGACGAAATCAAGCACCGAAAGCCCGGACGAGAAGCGCGCGGAGCGGGCCGTCGGCAGCACGTGGTTGGAGCCGCCGACATAATCGCCGATCACTTCCGGCGTATGACGCCCGACGAAGATCGCGCCGGCATTGCGAATGCCGGCCAGCAGCGCATCCGGATCGTCGACGGCAAGCTCGACATGTTCGGCGGCGATACGGTTGGCGAGCGGAACGGCCTGCTTCAGATCGGAAACCAGGATGATGGCGCCGAAATCCCGCCAGCTCGCGGTCGCCGTCTGCGACCGGCCGAGCTGCTTGAGCTGCCGCGCGACGGCGCCTTCGACGGCCTTGCCGAGCGCGGCGTCATCGGTGATCAGGATCGACTGCGCGCCCTCGTCATGCTCGGCCTGCGCCAGGAGATCGGCGGCGAGCCAATCCGGATCATTGTGCTTGTCGGCGATGACGAGCACTTCCGAAGGGCCGGCGATCATGTCGATGCCGACGGTGCCGAAAACCTGCCGCTTGGCGGCGGCAACATAGGCATTGCCCGGGCCGGTGATCTTAGCGACGGGGGCGATCGTTTCCGTGCCGTAGGCAAGTGCCGCAATCGCCTGCGCCCCGCCGACGCGGTAAATCTCCTCGACGCCGGCCATGCGGGCCGCCGCGAGAACAGCCGGATTGACCGCGCCCTTCATGGTCGGCACGGCGATGACGACGCGATCGACGCCGGCGACCTTGGCCGGCACGGCATTCATCAACACCGAACTCGGATAGCTCGCCGTACCGCCGGGCACATAGAGGCCGACGGCTTCGATCGCCGTCCAGCGCGAGCCGAGACCGACGCCGAGAGCGTCTTCATAAATATCATCCTTGGGCAATTGCCGGCGATGATGCGATTCGATGCGGGTGGCGGCGACTTTGAGCGCGCCCAGCACTTCGGCGGGGACGGCGGCAACCGCCGCATCGATCTCCGCTTCGCTGACACGCATCGGCGTCACGGCGAAATCGATGCCCTCGAATTTCCTGGAATAATCGGCGAGAGCCGCGTCGCCGCGCGCCCGCACATCATCGATGATGGCGCGTACGACGGCGTTCACATCCTCGGATACTTCCCGCTTGGTCGTCAGAAAAGCGGCGAACTGCTGTTCGAATCCTTCCGATGCCTGATCCAGCCAGATAGCCAACGCTGATAATCCTCTTCCTTCGGGGCCGCCGCACGCGGCGAAAACTCGTACGCTTACTTGGCCTCGTCCGGATGACTGGGCTTATTAGCCGTTTCCCACGCGCCGCCGATATCTGCAAGCTGAACTTCGATACATTCGACATCGAGCGCAATCGTCGCCTTGCCCGCCAGCGTCAGCTCGATCGTGCCATCCGGCCCTTCGCCCTTTTGATCGAAGCGGATGGCGAGCAGCGACAGCACCTCGTCGCGCTGGCGTCGGTCGACGCCGCTGGAGCGCACCGCCAGCACCCGCTTGAACACCAGCGCCGAGCGATGCCGCTCGAACGGCTTGCCCTTCTGATCCGACACTTCCCAGACGAAACGGTTGGCGGCAACGGAAAACTGCCCGAGCCGCGGCGCATAGGACATGTCGGCAACCTTGAAGACGCTGTCCTGCATATGCGCGGAGATCACGCCCAAATCTTCGTTGTCGAGCGCCATTAGCTTGAGATTGGTCATTCGCCTGATATCCCCGATCGCCATGGAAATGCCGATACCGGCATTTCTCAAGTGATGGAAATAGGATGCGGGCGGGCAAGACGCAACCGGAGAAACAGGCTTCTCCTGTCTCTTTCTATGGGCCGCCGGAATTAGTCGCTGATGCGCTCGACAATGGCACCGCAGCGCGTCAGCTTGTCTTCCAGCCGCTCGAAGCCGCGATCGAGATGATAGATGCGCGAGACCAGCGTTTCGCCCTCGGCGGCAAGGCCGGCGATGACCAAGGAGACGGAGGCTCGCAGGTCCGTCGCCATGACCGGCGCGCCCTTCAGACGCTCGACGCCTTCGATCTTGGCGGTCTGGCCGGAGAGCGAGATCTTCGCGCCGAGGCGCGCGAGCTCCTGCACATGCATGAAGCGGTTTTCAAAGATCGTCTCGGTGATGTGCGAGGTGCCCGTCGAGCGCGTCATCAGCGCCATGAACTGCGCCTGCAGGTCGGTCGGGAAACCCGGGAAGGGATCGGTAACGATATCGACCGGCTTGATGCCGCCGCCATTGCGCTGAACGCGGATGCCGCTTTCGGTCGCCGAGATAACGGCGCCGGCGCGGCGCAGGCTTTCCAGCGCGGTGTCGAGCAGCGCCATGTCGGTGTTTTCCAGGCGGACATCGCCGCCGGCCATGGCGACGGCCATGGCATAGGTGCCGGTCTCGATACGATCCGGCAGGACGCGATGGCGCGCGCCGGAGAGCGAGGTGACGCCTTCGATGGTGATCGTGCTGGTGCCGGCGCCGGAAATCTTGGCGCCCATGGCGATGAGGCAATTGGCAAGATCGGCGACTTCCGGCTCGCGGGCCGCATTGCCGATGACCGTCGTGCCGCGGGCAAGCGTCGCCGCCATCATCATCACATGCGTGGCGCCGACCGAAACCTTCGGGAAGACATAGCGCGCGCCGATCAGGCCGCCCTTCGGCGCGGTGGCGTTGATGTAACCGCCGTCGATTTCCATGGTGGCGCCGAGCGCTGTCAGGCCGTCGATGAAGAGATCGACCGGGCGCGTGCCGATGGCGCAGCCGCCCGGCAGCGACACGCGCGCCTGGCCTTCGCGGGCGAGCAGCGGCCCGATGACCCAGAAGCTGGCGCGCATCTTGGCGACCAGCTCATAGGGCGCGGTCGTGTCGGCGATGGTGCGGCAGGTGAAATGGATGGTGCGGGAATAGCCGTCTTCCTGGCGCTCGCGCCGGCCGTTGACGGCGACATCGACCCCGTGATTGCCAAGGATGCGCATCAGAAGCTCGACATCGGCCAGATGCGGCACGTTTTCGAGCGTCAGCGTATCGCTGGTCAGCAGCGAGGCGATCATCAGAGGCAGAGCCGCATTCTTGGCGCCGGAGATCGGAATGATACCGTTGAGCTCGTTGCCGCCGACAATCCTGATACGATCCATATATGACTACGGGCGAGGCCCGCCTTTCCTGAAGTTCCGTGCGCCAAATTCCACGCGTTTGGGGAGAGAGCGCTGTTTAGACGAAATAGTTTAAGGCTTCAATTCGTTTGATGCTGTTTGATGATGACCAACATCAAATCATTACGATTCGTCCATTTTTGCGGCGGCATCCTTTGCATCGGACGAATTTGCGGCGGGAAGCCCATCCGTCTCGTCCGCCTGGCCGGCGCGGCGCGCCCGGACCTGCTGTTTGCGGCGGGCAAGATTTTCACGCAGCTTCTGCGCCGCCCGCTCGCGCCGCCGCTCCGCCTCGAGATTAAGCTTCGCGCCCGCGCCTTCCTTCCCCTCGCCGGCCGTCAAACCGCCTTGCGAGAGCTGCTCATCACTGCTTTTCGTCTTATCCGCACCCATGACCTTCCCATAGCCGAAATCCCCCGGCTTCAAAAGACCGACATAATTTTTCCAGCGATCTTTCACCGAACTTGAAATTTGCGGCTTGCACTTACCTCTCACCTATGGCAATAGCCGCCTCGCCCAATACGGCGCACACGACGCGCCACGGTTTGCTGCTATAGCTCAGGGGTAGAGCACTCCCTTGGTAAGGGAGAGGCCGAGAGTTCAAATCTCTCTAGCAGCACCAGTTTTCCTTGTTTTTCAATGGTTTACTTGTGCGCGCACCGGCATAGCCGCCGGCAATTCGACCTAGCTGAACGGAACATCCAGTGAATTGCGCGGAATATCCGTGCAAAATCGGTGCACAATGTTCGATGGAAGTTCTCAGGAGTGCGCGGCTGGAGCTATTGTCAGAGCGGTCAATCGCTATAACGCCGTGATGTTCGGCGATCTGTGATGCGAGCGACTGGGGTCAAGGATATGACGCTGATTAACGTGATTGCTGCGATCGCCGCGAGTTGCGCGCTCGTTTCAGGCCTCATCGCGGCCTGGTATTGGTGGAAGTCAAGCCAGGTGAGCTTCGATCCTTGGCACGGCCATCATGAACCGCTGATCCATGAACAGTGGACCTTAGGCATCGCCGTCGAGTTCGTTCGCATGTCGAAGGAGGCTGCGCAACTAAATGCGATAGCCGCCCGATGGACAGCAGTCACCAGTGTTTTAGCCGCAATTGCGACCTTGCTTCCAATTTTTCCTGTGCTCTGACTTTGGTCGTGGATGGCACCGGGAGCCGGAATACTTCAAAATAGTAATTTCAATATTATACTGGACAGCTTCCATTCCACGCAACCTTGCGCTGTTTAGAACAGATATCCCAATGACACAGACCATCTTCTACTGAAAATCAGCCAAGCAGAGATATAAGGTCGTCGTAGTGGGCGCCACGCTTTACCGAGAAAATCGAAGCCTGAGCGGCAATTTGGGTTCCGATCGCGAATCCGGCCGGCGCAATAACAAGGTACTCTCGCTTGTTGGCTTCAATCATAAAATCCCTGAAAGGTTGATCGAAGTTCGCGGGCACAGCAGCAGAGGGCTCCTCCTCACCGTTAGCCAACTTTGCAGAAAGGCCTGAATTCCATATGAATAACTGCTGCGCCCAATAAACAATTTGCCGTTGAATTCTTAAGTCTTCCGTTATCTTGTGATAGTGCTCGGTTCGATCACCAAAGGGGATCTGTGGCTTCCCACATCCTATAGCGCTCGCGATGATCCCATACAGATGGTCTAGATGAAGTTCATCACTCAAATTTAAGCCTTGGAAAAATGACAAGGGCGGCGGGAGTTGACCTCTCTCGATTCCCGAATGACAAACGGGAATGGTCGGAATTCCACGTATCCATCCAGCGCCAAATTCAGTGTAAATCCATGGTCGAGTTACCGCCAACGGTGATAGAAGACCGATCAATATAGCGCATTCTTCAAGGTTTTTCTTTATCGCTTGGTTCCACTCTTGCCCACCAGAAATACTGTCCAAATTCGAAGACACAAAAACTTCACACATTCCGAGAAAATCTGCTTTAACATCTCCCTGGAATTTCTTCGCGATTTCACTGTCGGCAGCAGCATGACTTATAAATATTGATGGCATAGCCTGACTCACTTTCTTCAGATTCTCCCTGAATGAAAATGAAGCCATAGGATGTGTAGTTGTCAATGCAATTCAACTAAATATTCAAACAATACGAATTCAATAGAAGCTTGGATTTGCTGGCGGCAAAAGATACGCTGCCCCCTCAAACCTTCTCCCTCTTCTTAACCTTCCCCTTCTCCACCGGCGCATCCGGCGTCGGCGCCAGCAGTTTCCGGAGCGAGGCAATCTTGTCCTTCACCAGCGGGCGGAAGCGGGTGGCGCGGTAGGGCATGTCGGCGGCGCCGTAGCCTTCGGGGCCATCGTCGTTGCCGCGGTGGATCTCTTCGAGCTTCACGCCGATGAAGGTGCCGTCGACATAATGGGTGTATTCGCCGACCCAACGGATCGTGTAGATCGTTCCCTTGCGGATCAACTGGTCGATGCTGACATGCTTGAACGTGTCATTGATGCAGACGACCTTCTGGCCCACATGGAAATCGTAGCTCACTCTGCTCTCCTTGGATCGACAGGGACCACCTTGCCCTATCGCCGGGACGCCAGCATAGCCGCATATCAGCGTGAGAGTAAACGTGGCGAATGCCACAGCCCGGATCTGCGGCGCCGCAAACAGCGACGGAGCGAACGTCGACAAGCCTCGGTGAAAACCGAAGATTGCGCCGTTCATTGCCTAATGGCTACCGGCGCGCGGACCGATTCGTTGGTGTGACATCCGCCGCACTCCGCGATAGGGCAGCAACCTTCAAGCCCCCAACCAGCTATTGCGACTTTTGAGGATCGTCCGCCGGATTGATATATTTGATCCCCCAGGGGCCATTGGTAGTGATCTGGAGGATAGTCTCCTCGTTGAAGTAAACGAAATGCGCCGTGCCGGGCGGCAACGCGAAGAAACTGCCCGCAGGCAGTGACTTGGTGGCGCTCCGATCGGCGGTCTTGCCCATCCCAAAATTGATCGTCCCCGATATTATCGTGACCACCTCATCGCCAGGATGCGTGTGCGGTGGGATCGCATAGCCGGCTGGCACTTTGAGCCGCAGGGCAAATAAGCCTTTCTTCATGGGATCGCCGAACAAGACCGCCGCTTGTGCTCCAGCAGGAAGCACTTTGGGGGCTGGGCCCCACTTGACTTCATTGGGAACCACCAGTGTGTGTGCCTGCTCTGCCCAGGCAAAGGAAGCGATTCCGCAAAATCCGATCCAGCCGATTGCAAGTATCGACGCGATTTTCATGACAACCTCCCTGTGTCGCCGGGCCTTCCGCCTCGGCTGCACGCTGGGGCAGGCTCGCGAACAGTTCAGAATAAGTCCGCCTACCATTCCGAGCAAGGTTCCTCCGGGTCATCCAATCGGATTACGGGCCCTTTCGACTTGACAACTCCCCCACAATTTAAAGACTGCACCCACCCAAATCGGCACACTGGAACGTCATTTCCATGCTTATCTCCACCGCATCCCGAGCCCTTCGGAGGCAATGATCGCTCATGCCCACCCTCCGCCTCATCGCTGACGATCTGACCGGCGCGCTCGACACGGCTGTCGAATTCGTCGGCGTCTATGGACCGATCGAGGTGCAGCGCGAAGATGCGCTTCCGGCAAGCCTTCCGGATTGCCTTGCGATCGACAGCGGCACCCGGGAGAAATCGGCCGCCGAAGCGGCTGCCATTGTCGGCGCCATTGCGCCGCTGCTGGAAGGGGCCGATCTTGCCTTCAAGAAGGTGGATAGCCTGTTTCGCGGGCCTTGGGCGGCGGAACTGGCGGCCTGCTTTCGGCTCGGCCACTGGCGGCATTGCATTCTGGCGCCGGCCTTTCCGCATCACGGGCGGCACACGCGCGGCGGACGGCAGGTGCTGTTTGCCGGGAAGGATGCCTGGCGCGATATCAGCGGCGATCTCGTCGCTCATTTGAGAGCGGAGGGCCTGCCGGCCTTCAACACGGCGCTCAGTCACCACCAGGTCGATGCCGGAGAACCCATTCCGGATGGCATCCATGTTTTCGACGCCCATTCGGATGAGGATCTGGACGCCGTCATCGCATGGGTATCATCTGAGCTACAGGGACCGGTCCTTTGGAGCGGCACTGGCGGGCTGGCGCGCGCCCTGGCGCGGAATATCGATTTGGCAACGCATCGCCGCCCTCCTCCCGAAAAGGACGCGAGCGAAGAGCGGCCCGCGCCCACTGTCCCCGTTTCGCGCAGGCTGCAAAGACCGGTGCTCGGCCTGTTCGGCTCCGATCAGCCGATCACGCTGGCGCAACTCCAGGCCTGCGGCCCCAATTGGCTGAAGCTTGCGGAAGGTGCCAGCGCCGATGCGGTCGACAGACAAATCCAGCAAAGCGGCGTCGCCATGGTCAGCCTCGATCTGCCGACCGGGCTCGAACGTGACGATGCGGCAAGGCGGATCGCGGCAACTTTCGGCAGCATAGCCAACGCACTGCCCGCACCAGCCACATTGATTGTCGCCGGCGGCGAAACCTTGCGGAACCTTTGCGCAGCACTCGATGTTACCGCCCTCAGCCTCACCGGCCAGGCGGCACCCGGCCTGCCCCGCGCCACGATTGTCGGCGGCCCCTGGCAAGGCACCACGGTCATCTCCAAATCAGGCGCATTCGGAGGCCCCACCCTATGGCGCGATCTCTTGAGTGAAAACGCGCTGATTGCCGGAGGAGAAGAACCATGACGCGGCACCTGGCAATCACCATGGGCGACCCCGCCGGCATCGGCCCGGAAATCATCGTCAAGGCCGCTGCCCGGTTGAAGGACAGGCTCGATGAACGTAAGCTTAAACTTACAATAATCGGTAGCGGCCCGGCCCTGCGGCTCGCCGAACGGCAGCTCGGCCTCGATATAGAGATTCCGGAAGCCCGGATGGAGGACGACTGGCCGAACCTCTGCTTCATTCAGGCCGATATGGAGGGCGAACCGATTCTGCCGGGCCGGCTCTCTGCCGATGGCGGCCGCATGGCTTTCAAGGCGATCGAGAAGGGCGTTCAGCTCGCCATGACCGGCAAGGTCGGCGGCATCGTCACTGCACCGCTCAACAAGGAAGCGCTGAACAAGGCCGGCTTTCATTATGCTGGCCATACCGAGCTGCTCGCCGAACTCACCGGCGCCCGCGGCTCGGTGATGATGCTGGCCCATGGCAATATGCGCGTCAGCCACGTCACCACCCATGTCGCGCTGGAGGATGTGCCGAAGCGCCTGACCCCCGAGCGGCTGCGCCTTGTCATCGACCTGACCGACAAGGCACTCAAGCAGCTCGGCATCACCAAGCCGAAAATTGCCGTGGCGGCGCTCAATCCGCATGCCGGCGAAGGCGGCCTCATCGGCCGGCAGGATATCGACATTTCTGCGCCGACGATCGCAAAGGCTGTCGAAGATGGGCTGGATATCGTCGGCCCGGTCCCCGGCGATACCGTCTTCGTCAAGCTGCGCGCCGGCCAATATGACGCCGTCGTCGCCATGTATCACGATCAGGGGCATATCCCGGTCAAGCTGCTGGGCTTCGAGATCGACCCGGCGACGGGAAAATGGATGGACCTCTCCGGCGTCAACATCACCCTCGGCCTGCCGATCGTCCGCACCTCTGTCGACCACGGCACGGCATTCGACATCGCCGGCAAGGGGATCGCCAATGAGCGAAGCCTGATCGAGGCGATCGAGTTTGCGGAACGGCTGGCAGCCAATCGATGAGATTGTCGGGCACGCTCTCCGATGCCGCAACGTCGTGCCGTGCCCCTCACCTTAGCCCCCTTCCAAGGGGGCTAGGGGATGACAATCAACTCCCTCTCGCTGGAAATTAAAGTCCCTCACTAAAATCTTTCCTCCCCTGTCGGCATTTCCCCTTTCCATCCGTCCTCTGGTCAACCCAACCCGAAAGAGGAGAAACGCCGTTGTCCAAGATTGCTCCATGCCTGTGGTTCGAGCGCGAGGCCGAGGAGGCCGCGAGGTTCTATGTCTCGCTGTTTCCGGATTCACGCATCGACCATGTGCAGAAGAACCTTGTCGATACGCCGGCCGGCAAGGCCGACAGCGTGCTGGTCGTCGACTTTACGCTGGCGGGACAGCGCTTCATGGCGCTGAACGGTGGCATACGCTTCGAATATACCCATGCGATCTCGCTGGCGGTGGATTGCAAGGATCAGGCAGAGGTCGACCGGCTGTGGGATGGTCTTGCCGACGGCGGCGAAATCGAGCAATGCGGCTGGCTGAAGGACCGCTATGGCGTCTCCTGGCAGATCGTGCCGAGCGTGCTCAGCAAACTTCTGTCCGATCCCAATCCCGTCAAGGCCGCGCGCGTCATGCAGGCATTGATGCAAATGGTGAAGCTCGATATTGCCGGCCTGCAGAAGGCCTATGAGGGCTAGTCGGCAAAGTCTCCAACTTGGACCTCCCGGTCGCTGCCCATGGCTGCGCCCGGGAGAATTCGGCTGCCGTCAGGCGTTCGATGGCCTGCAACTGGATGCAGTTCGGCACCCCTATGGCGCCATCGGCGAACAAACATTCATCCGTCGCAAAACGCTCCAACGCCAAGAATCGCGTTGGTCGCGCCAAGGCATAACGACTCCTATCGCCTTGTTTTTCTTAACCTTAGCGTAAGTCCTGCCCTCCGACGCGTCTTGCGCCTGGCCATCCGTTGGACTAGCGTTGCGCTACCGCCCTAAAATGGCGGGATTCTTGAAATATTTTCAAAAGATTATGCCGTCGTGTTTGGTGTAGGCGGATGTCCATGACCGGACTAATCGATCAACTTTTCGGCAGGAGAGCGGCGAAGTCCATTGAACCGCGATCCCGCATTGATCTGACAGCGGAAGGCTACACAGCCATCTATGCGCTGAGCGACATTCATGGCTGCTACGACGCGTTGATCGAAGCGGAAAGGCATATCGTTGCGGATGCCGTCACGATCCCCGGCCGGAAACTCCTAATGTTCCTCGGCGATTATGTCGATCGTGGTCCGCGATCGAACGACGTGCTGCAGCATCTGTGCGAGCCGCCACCTGTGGGCTTTGACCGCTATATCCTTTGCGGCAATCACGACGATGTCTTCCTGAAATTCCTGGACGATCCGCGCGCCAACAGCCATTGGCTCGAGTTCGGCGCCGTACAGACACTCGCCTCCTATGGCGTCGACGTGGAATATCTGCTGCTCGAAGAAGGCAGGAGCATCGAGGAACTCTGCGAAACCGTTCTTCAGGCCATGCCGCCGGCGCATGTCGAATTGCTGCGCTCGCTGCCGATCGCCATCATCATCGGTCCCCTCCTCTTCGTCCATGCCGGCGTCCGGCCTGCCATACCGCTGGAACAGCAGACCGACGAAGACCTGATCTGGATCCGCGACCCCTTCCTCTCCGAAGGTCCGCAATTGCCGGTGCTGGTGGTGCATGGCCATACGCCGACCGCGCGGCCCGACTTTGGCAACCATCGCATTGGCATCGACACGGCCGCCGCCATGGGCGGAAGCCTGACGGTGCTCAAGATCGCGGCGGGCGAATGCTCGATCCTCACACAGACCTTCGAGCCACGCCGCTGAAAAACGGCATAGGGGGCGATCATAGCTGATCGCACCCCTGCCACACCACCCGGCATGCGGGTCCGCACCGGGCGGTTCGAGAGATTGAGGTTAGGTGAGCCTGGGCATTCCAAGTTGGTCGGCCCATC